>NZ_JBQEPW010000005.1:0-258406 GCF_052045955.1 Pantoea sp. 22096
GTCTGATAAATTGTTAAAGAGCAGTGCGAACAGTGCGTTAGCGTCCTGTCGCGAGGTGGCGTATATTACGCTTTCCTCCTGCAGAGTCAACCTCTATTTCAGAAGTTTTTCTCCGGCGGCGCAGTCTCCTGTGCCTCTCAACCCGTTTCCCGTTGCCGGTTTGCCGTGTCAGTGGAGGCGTATTATAGGGAACGGCTCAGATAGCGCAAGTGCAAATTGAGACTTTTTTGCTGTTCGTCTGAAATTTGCACAAAAGCGCCGTTTTAGCCCTGTTTAATGCGTGCTGGCAGCTCTGCCAGGCTATTAATCACCCAGTCTGCTGCAGCTTCGCCTTCGGCCGTGACGGGTTTACCACTACGCACCAGCACTTTGGTGCCAACGCCCGCAGCCTTTCCTGCCAGCATATCTTCCAGCTTGTCACCCACCATATAAGAAGCAGCCATATCAATATGCAGCTCTTCCTGTGCAGTCAGCAGCATGCCTGGCTGTGGCTTACGGCAATCACATTCCTGACGGAATTCTTCTACTTTTGCTTCAGGATGGTGAGGACAGAAATAAATGCCATCAAGATCGACGTCGCGATCGGCCAGCGACCAGTCCATCCACTCTGTCAGACGCATAAAGGTATCTTCGGTAAACATACCGCGCGCTATGCCAGATTGATTGGTCACGACCACCAGTGCATATCCCATTGCCTTCAGTTTTTGCAGCGCTTCAATTGTGCCGTCAATAAACTGGAAGTCATCAATCTCATGGACATAGCCACTATCGACATTAAGGGTGCCATCACGATCAAGAAAAATAGCGGGGACTTTATTCGCCACGTAGAAACTCCTGCTGTAAAAATTGCCGATCAGTATCGCATGATTGCTATAAAAGGGAGAATGTCAGATTGAATCACTTCCATTGATTTAGACGTCTGGATGCCTTAACATCCATCCAGCTTTTATAGCGACTAAAAGTGACGAGGCTTCCCACACCACGGACAACGCAACACGATAATTAATAACATAATGATTAAACTAGAAAATATTACTAAAGTGTTTCAGCAGGGCTCGCGGACTATTCCGGCATTAACGGATGTCAGTCTGCACGTGCCTGCCGGACAGATTTATGGCGTTATCGGCGCTTCCGGTGCCGGTAAAAGTACATTGATTCGTTGCGTGAATCTGCTGGAGCGGCCTACTTCGGGTCGCGTACTGGTTGACGGAGCCGATCTGACTGCACTTAATGAACGTCAGTTAACCCAGGCGCGCCGCCAGATTGGCATGATATTCCAGCACTTTAACCTGATGAACTCACGCACCGTTGCGGGCAACGTTTCTCTGCCACTGGAACTCGGTAATCTCTCCCGCGCCCAGATCAACGCTCGTGTCACTGAGCTGCTGGAACTGGTGGGATTGTCTGATAAGCATGATGCCTGGCCTGCAAATCTCTCAGGCGGTCAGAAGCAGCGTGTCGCGATTGCCCGTGCGCTGGCCAGTAATCCCAAGGTTCTGCTGTGTGATGAAGCCACCAGCGCACTGGATCCCGCTACAACCCGCTCTATTCTGGAGTTGCTGAAAGATATCAACCGCCGCCTTGGGCTGACGATTCTCCTGATCACTCATGAGATGGATGTGGTGAAACGCATCTGCGATCAGGTTGCGGTCATCAGTCACGGTGAGTTAATCGAGAAAGACAGCGTCAGTGAGGTGTTCTCACACCCTAAGACGCCTCTGGCGCAGCAGTTTATTCAGTCTACCCTGCATCTGGATATCCCGGATGATTACCAGCAGCGTCTTTCAGCCACTGCCACTGAAGGCACCGTGCCGCTGCTGCGGCTGGAATTCACTGGTAAATCGGTTGATGCGCCACTGCTTTCCGAAGCGGCCCGCCGTTACAACGTGAATAACAACATTATCAGTGCCCAGATGGATTACGCCGGTGGTGTGAAGTTCGGCATTATGCTGGCCGAAATGCATGGCGCAGAGAGCGATACGCGCGAGGCGATAGCCTGGCTGAAAGAGAATCATGTGAAAGTAGAGGTGTTAGGTTATGTCTGAAGCGATGATGTGGTTGCTGGGACGAGGCGTATGGGAAACGCTGATGATGACCTTCGTCTCTGGCTTTTTCGGTTTTGTACTGGGCCTGCCGGTCGGCGTTTTACTTTATGTCACCCGTCCGGGCCAGATTCTGCAGAATCAGGGGCTGTACCGCGTGCTCTCCGCGCTGGTGAATATCTTCCGCTCCATACCTTTCATTATCTTACTGGTCTGGATGATTCCTTTTACCCGCGTTATCGTCGGCACCTCCATTGGACTGCAGGCAGCTATCGTTCCGCTGACCGTCGGCGCTGCACCGTTTATTGCGCGTATGGTTGAAAACGCCTTGCTGGAACTGCCTACCGGCCTGATCGAAGCCTCGCGTGCCATGGGTGCAACGCCAATGCAGATCATCCGTAAGGTCCTGTTGCCGGAAGCGATGCCAGGCCTGGTGAATGCGGCAACCATTACCCTGATTACGCTGGTCGGTTACTCCGCCATGGGTGGCGCAGTGGGTGCCGGTGGTCTGGGTCAGATCGGTTATCAGTATGGTTATATCGGATACAACGCCACGGTGATGAATACGGTATTGGTGTTGTTAGTGGTTTTGGTGTATCTCATTCAATTCTGTGGCGACCGCATCGTGCGTGCAGTGTCCCATAAGTAAGCCAGCAATCTCACATTATTAAGAAGGAAAGGATATGTCTTTCAGATTCAAAAAAATTGCCGCTGTGGGTGCACTGATTGGCGCGATTGCGCTGGCAGGATGCGATCAAAAAGAGAAAGACGCTAACCACATCAAAGTGGGCGTCATTGTTGGTGCTGAGCAGCAGGTTGCTGAAGCCGCACAGAAAGTGGCTAAAGATAAGTATGGTCTGGATGTTGAGCTGGTCACATTTAACGACTACGTGCTGCCGAATGAAGCGCTGAGCAAAGGCGATATCGACGTCAATGCTTTCCAGCACAAACCGTATCTGGATCAGCAGATCAAAGATCGTGGTTACAAGCTGGTTTCCGTAGGTAACTCCTTCGTCTACCCGATTGCAGGCTATTCGAAGAAGATCAAGTCACTGGATGAGCTGCAGGATGGCGCGCAGGTTGCCATTCCGAATGACCCGACGAACCTGGGCCGTACACTGCTGCTGCTGCAGAAAGTGGGGCTGATTAAACTGAAAGATGGCGTGGGCTTGCTGCCAACCTCGCTGGATATCACTGAGAATCCTAAGCATCTGAAAATTGTTGAGCTGGAAGCGCCGCAGCTGCCACGCTCACTGGACGATCAGCAGATCGCGCTCGCGGTTATCAACACCACTTACGCCAGCCAGATTGGCCTGACACCAGCCAAAGATGGCATTTTCGTCGAAGATAAAGACTCACCTTACGTGAACCTGATTGTCGCGCGCGAAGATAATAAAGATGCGGAAAACGTGAAGAAATTCGTCAAGGCTTACCAGTCTGACGAAGTTTACGCAGAAGCTAACAAAGTCTTTAATGGCGGCGCGGTTAAAGGCTGGTAATTCAGCTGTTCATCTCTTTAAGGGCGGCGCTATGCCGCCCTTTCTGTTATTGGGTGCCCTGCCCGACTTGTTATTTATTCTTGTCCTTGTTTCAATAACGCCACTTTTTGAAACCTGAGGATGTTGCCATGCGTTTTTTACCGCTCTGCTTGTTAGCATTGATGCTGACAGGGTGTGTTCATGAGTATCACCCGATAAGCAGCGCACCGTCCCGGCCGCAGCAATCCAGCCAACCGACCCGCAAACCTGTGGTACGACCGGCGCCGGTTAAGCTCTATACCGATGCCGCCGATCTGGTCAGTAAACCGTTCCGCGATCTGGGTGAAGTCTCCGCTGAAGATTGCCAGATCAGTAATCAGAACTCCCCGGCCAACATCGCCACAGCACGAAAACGTCTGCAGATTAAAGCATCACAGATGAAAGCCAATGCGGTGCTGCTGCATCAGTGTGAAATCGTCACCGGCACGCCGGGCTGCTATCGTCAGGCCGTCTGCCAGGGTTCAGCGCTGAAAGTCAGCAATCAATGAGTGAATTCGCCTTTGCGCAAATTGGGGTAATCCGCTCACCGTGGAAGGAGAAGTTTGCCGTGCCGCGCCAGCCAGGGCTGGTGCAGGATGGCGGCGGCGAACTGCACCTGCAGCCACCTTACAATCAGCCGGAAGCGGTGCGTGGGCTGGAAGCGTTCAGCCATCTCTGGTTGCTGTTTGTCTTCCATCAGACGATGGCCGGCGGCTGGCGTCCTACGGTTCGCCCTCCCCGACTGGGCGGCAATGCGCGCATGGGTGTATTTGCGACACGTTCAACGTTCCGTCCCAATCCCATTGGCATGTCGCTGGTTGAGCTAAAAGGTATCAGGATTGAAAAACAGCAGGTGATCCTGCAGCTTGGCAGTCTGGATCTGGTCGATGGCACGCCGGTGGTCGATATCAAACCTTATCTGCCCTTTGCCGAAGCGCTGCCTCATGCACAGGCAGGTTTTGCTCAGGCGGCACCTGCCGCTGATATGCCGGTTCGCTTCTCCGCTTTGGCCCAGCAGCAGCTTCAGCAGCAGTCGCGCTACCCCAATCTGGCACGTTTTATCAGCGAAGTGCTGGCACAGGATCCTCGTCCCGCTTACCGACAGAGCGAAACGCAGGCGCGGGAATATGCGGCCTGGCTGATGGATTTTAATGTACGCTGGCGCATTGATGATGCCGGTACTGAAGTAATCGCGATCGACCCGCGTTAAAACCCGCTTTTGAGCCGGTGATCTCACTGGTACACTAGCCGCCAGCAAAATTCTGTCTGTGACTTTCCGATCAACTGGAACCGTAATCAATGCGTACTACTCAATATCTGCTCTCTACTCAGAAAGAGACGCCTTCCGACGCTGAAGTGATCAGCCACCAGCTGATGCTGCGCGCCGGTATGATCCGCAAACTGGCTTCTGGCTTGTACACCTGGTTACCGACCGGGGTTCGCGTGCTGAAGAAAGTCGAAAACATCGTGCGTGAAGAGATGAACAACGCGGGCGCGGTTGAGATTTTAATGCCGGTTGTGCAGCCCGCCGACCTGTGGCAGGAGAGCGGTCGCTGGGAGGAGTATGGCCCGGAACTGTTACGTATTGCCGATCGCCACGAACGTCCGTTCGTGCTGGGTCCGACGCATGAAGAGGTGGTCACTGACCTGATCCGCAATGAGCTGAGCTCTTATAAGCAACTGCCACTCAACCTCTATCAGATTCAGACCAAATTCCGTGATGAAGTCCGTCCGCGCTTTGGCGTGATGCGTTCACGCGAGTTCATCATGAAAGATGCTTACTCATTCCATACGTCGCAGGAATCGCTGCAGGAAACCTATGACGCGATGTACCGCGCTTATAGCCAGATTTTCAGCCGTATGGGCCTGGATTTCCGTGCCGTGCAGGCCGACACTGGCTCTATCGGCGGCAGCGCATCACATGAGTTCCAGGTACTGGCGCAGAGCGGTGAAGATGATGTGATCTTCTCTACCGATTCTGATTACGCCGCCAACATTGAGCTGGCCGAAGCCGTTGCCCCCGCGGGTGAACGTGCCGCGCCATCGCAGGAGATGCAGCTGGTTGAGACGCCAGACGCAAAAACCATCGTGGAGCTGGTTGAGCAATTCAGTGTGCCTGTTGAAAAAACAGTGAAAACGCTGATTGTTAAAGGTGCCGAAGAGAGCGGCCACGCGCTGGTTGCCCTGCTGGTACGCGGCGATCATCAGCTTAATGAGATCAAAGCGGAGAAGTCAGAGATCGTTGCGTCACCGCTGGTGTTCGCGACCGAAGAAGAGATTCGCGCCGCAGTGGGTGCCGGACCGGGTTCAATCGGCCCGGTTGGTCTGCAGATGCCGATCATTGCTGACCGTACCGTGGCGAAGATGAGCGACTTCAGCGCCGGTGCCAACGTCGATGGTAAACACTACTTCGGCATTAACTGGGAGCGCGATCTGCCGCTGGCCAGCGTTGCAGATATCCGTAACGTGGTCGAAGGCGATTTAAGCCCGGATGGCAAAGGTACGCTGCAGATCAAACGCGGCATCGAAGTGGGTCACATCTTCCAGCTCGGCACCAAGTATTCTGACGCGCTGAAAGCCTCCGTTCAGGGTGAAGATGGCCGTAATCAGGTGATGAGCATGGGCTGCTATGGCATCGGCATCACTCGCGTGGTTGCCGCAGCCATTGAGCAGAACCATGACGATCGCGGCATCATCTGGCCAGCCGCACTGGCACCGTTCGAAGTGGCAATTCTGCCGATGAATATGCAGAAATCGTTCCGCGTTAAAGAGCTGGCGGAAGAGCTGTATGCCACCCTGCGAGCCAGGGGCGTTGAGGTTATTCTGGATGACCGTAAAGAGCGTCCGGGCGTGATGTTCGCAGATATGGAACTGATCGGTGTGCCGCACACCATCGTCATCGGCGACCGCAATCTCGACAATCAGGAGATTGAATATAAATCACGTCGTGCCGGTGAGAAGCAAATGATTAAGCAGGATGAAATCGTTGATTTCCTGCTGAAGGCTCTGAATAAGTAAGTTCTTAGCGTTAGTCAAAGCGGGCTGAATCTGGCCGCAACTGATGAGTTCAACGTGAAAGGAACCGGGTCAGAAGAGGAAAGCGGCCATGGATGGCTTTAGCGACTTTCCGGTCTGACCCGGTTCACTGAGAAAGCTCGGAATCTCTTCAAGGCTCGCCCCTGAAGTTATAAGTACTCAAACGCCCCGCCTGCGGGGCGTTTTTTATTGCACCTTGCCGCGCATCGATTTAGTCGAACTGCGTCGCGCTTTTCCTTCCAGACGACGTTCTTTCGAGGCGCGTGTCGGGCGCGTGGCGCGCCGGGCTTTTTCGACGGTGCTCAGCTCCTGGATCAGATTGACCAGACGTTGCAGCGCCGCTTCACGATTCATCTCCTGACTACGATACTCCTGCGCCTTAATCACCACGACGCCATCACCGGTAATCAGATGATGGCTGGCGGTGAGCAGTCGCTCTTTATAAAACGCAGGCAGTGAAGAGGCCGCAATATCGAAACGCAGATGAATGGCGGTGCTGGCTTTGTTGACATGTTGTCCGCCTGCACCCTGGGCACGAATCGCCGTCAGCTCGATCTCACTCTCCGGAATCTCAACCGAACGGGATAGCATAATCATTAGCGCTCTCCCCATACCTTAATCACGTTGACCTCCGATAACCTGTTCATCAATTTAACCTTTTGTGCTCTGATTCAGTCCGCCTGAGACAGCGGAATCTGTCACTTTAGCAGTGATTCGCGCACTGATCCTGCTTTACACAGGCTGATTTCCTCCAAATGGCTATGATATAGTCGCCAGTTAACCAGAGTATTTACGCTCTGCTGAGGAGGGCCACGTGCAAAATTATTGTGAGTTAGTTCGCCGGAAATATGCCGAAATCGGCAGCGGGGATTTAGGTTACATACCGGATGCGATTGGCTGCGCATTAAAGGCACTTAATGATATTGCCGCAAATACTGAGCTAAACTCTTCTGTCAGGGAACAGGCGGCTTACGCCGCTGCTAACTTATTGGTGAGCGACTATGTTGATAAATGAAGCGTACCAACCTATCAATTGCGATGATTACGATAATCTGGAGCTCGCCTGCCAGAACCACTGGATGCTGTCGCTGGAAATGAAAGATGGCGAGCAGCTCAAGGCAAAGGCTAAAGAGATCTTTTCACGCAAGAATGTGGAATATCTGGCTATCGATCTTTCCGGTGAGCATCGCGAATTACGTCTCGATCATATCGCCAGCTTTACCCATCCCGAACTGGGTACGGTCGTGGTCAGCGCAGAGTAATCCACGCATTCCGGGCGGGACCTTCCCGCCCGTTTAAACATCAGGGCTGTAACGAACTGTAGTACGCCGCCAGATCCGCCATATCGCTATCGCTTAATCCCGCCACAAACGCCTTCATGACCTCAGCCTGACCCCCGCTGCGCTCACCCTTTTTGTAGGCCTGCAGCGCATGCTCCAGATAAGGGGCGTGTTGTCCGGCCAGGTTTGGGTAGAGCGGCACCGCCGCTTTGCCCGCTGCGCCATGACACGCCATGCAACTGGCCGCTTTTTCTGCGCCGCGGTGCGCATCACCCGCCGCCCATGCCGGTAACACGGCGGCCACTAAACAGGCGATAAGCCATTGCTTCATTGTTATTGCTCTCCTGCGCAGGTGTCATGTCCCAGACTATCTGCCAGCCCTGCTGATCACTGGCCGCGCCAGCATGGGTGACAAAGAGATTCGGTAGACAGACCAGCGCCTGGTTGTAAAAAATTAACGGCAGCCGTTCTCGCTGCCACGGCGGTATCTGTAACTCCTGCCAAAGCTTTTTCATTTCTCTTCCGCCATTGCGACCCACCACATGAACGTGACCCTGCGCATGGAACCGCACGCTGATCTGCTCATCCGGCTGAGGATAGCGTAACAGGCTTTGTGACTGGCTGGCTCGCAGCGTGCCGAGATTCTGTGGTAAATCCAGCGGCTGGCGAATATCGGGCCATGCCAGCTCAGTGTCTCGCAGTGACGGGAATAACGGCAGCCAGTAGAGTTGCTGACGGTACCGACGCAATTCAGCCTGACCGAAGCGTAGCCGGGGCTGTGCATCTTCCCGGCTTGCCATCACTTCATCGCAAATACGCTTCAGCGCATCACGGGATGGCATCGCCCCACCCTGTCCGGCGATCCAGCGGCGCAATAACGCGTTAGCACGCAGCGCGCTCATGTTCATTAAAGGTGGAAAGTAGAGGCTGCCGTCAGGCTGGATCAGCTCGGCCAGTTGCCCGGCGAGCAGTTCATCCAGCAACTGCTCCTGTTCACTGCACAATGCCGCACTTCGGGCCGTTGCCTCGGCAAAATGGGGCCAGCGCTGATAAAGCTCAGGCAGCAGCCGCTGGCGTAAGAAGTTACGATCGTAGCGAAGATCCTGATTGCTTTCATCATCTATCCACACCAGCTGATGTACGTCGGCGTAAGCTTCCAGCGACTTTCGCGACTGATTCAGCAGCGGACGCACCAGCTGATGGGAACCCAGCATGCGCGATGATGGCATCGCAGCCAGCCCGGCGGGACCACTGCCGCGCTTCAGCGCCAGCAGAAAGGTTTCACACTGATCGTCGAGGTGCTGCGCGGTAAGTAATATCTCGCCCGGCTTGAGCGCGGCGCTCAGCGCCTGATAACGGGCGGTGCGGGCGGCTGCTTCAATCCCGGTTTCCCTGTCATCCACCGTCACGCGCAGCACGTCACATGTCAGCTGCAACTGTTCGCATATCGTCTGGCAATGGGCGGCCCATGCATCGGCATTCGGGCTAAGACCGTGATGCACATGCAACGCCCGCAGGCGCGACTGAGGATGCTGCTGCTGCCAGCCGTGAAGCTGATGCAGCAGCACCGTTGAATCGAGTCCGCCGCTGAATGCGACTACCAGCGCGGCATCAGGTTGCAACAGAGCGTCAAAAGCGGGCAAAGACATAGCGGCATCCGAAAAATCGGGCCACTGAATGTCGCCCGCTGAACGCGCTATTTTACGCCTGATAAAGCTCCAGCGGCAAACCATCCGGATCCGTAAAGAACGTACACTGTTTACCGGTCAGTTCATCAATGCGAATCGGCTCGCAGATAACACCTTTATCGGCCAGCGTGGCGACAGCAGCGACCACATCCGGCACGGTAAAGGCCAGGTGGCGCAGGCCACATGCTTCGGGATGACTGACCCGCGCCGGCGGCTCAGGGAAAGAGAACAGCTCAATGGTATAGCGATCCTGTAAGGCCAGGTCGCCTTTCCAGGAGTCGCGCGCCTCGCGGTAAACTTCGCCCATCAGGCGAAAGCCCAGCACGTCACAATAGAACGCTTTGCTGCGCTGATAGTCGGACGCGATGATGGCGATGTGGTGAATAGCGGTTAACTGCAACATAGTGAATGTCCTGATTCAGGCAGGCTGCCCGCAGACCGCCTGCCGCTGTGAGTGGTTTAAGGGTTTACGCGGGATCGTTTTTTAGCACGCGAACGCGGTACTCGCCCTCTTCCGTCAGGCTGGTACCGTGAATATCGGTTTCGAAGCCCGGATAATGCCGGCCAATGCTGCACAGCATTAGCAGGAAGTCGAGCACAGCACGGCTCTTCTCCGTAATCATCTCGCCCGGCATCACCAGTGGAACGCCTGGCGGATAAGGCAGAATCATGTTGGCCGACACCCGCCCGACCAGTTCACTGAGATCCACCGTTTCGATATTGCCCTTCACCTGCTGCTGAAACGCCTGATGCGGCGTCATCTTCATTTCGGGCAGCACATCAAATGCCTGCAGCATCAGACGCGGCAGATCGTGATGGCGGATCAGCTGATGGATCCCCTGCGCCAGCGTCTGGATACGCATATTTCGATAAAAGTCGGGATCTTCAGCGTAGAGATCCGGCAGCATATTTTTCACCCGCAGATTGAGATCGTAGGCGCGTTTAAACTCGGTCAGACCGCGCAGCACGCTCATCGCTTTGGTTTTGTCGATGCCGATACTGAACAGGAACAGCAGGTTATAGGGGCCGGTCTTCTCCACTACAATGCCGCGCTCATCGAGAAACTTCGCTACCAGCGCGGCCGGGATCCCCTCTTCCGCCATCTCACCCAGCTCGCTCATACCTGGCGTCAGAATGGTGACCTTGATCGGATCGAGGTACATGTGGTCACGATCGGCCTGCGTAAATCCGTGCCACTCTTCGTCGCCGGGCTGGATCGCCCAGCATTGCGCTTCATCAATCTGTTCCGGCTGCCAGATATCGAAGAACCAGCTGTCAGACTCTTCGCGCAGGCGCTGGATTTCCCGACGGAAGTGCAGCGCGCGTTCCACCGAGCGATTGATTAACCGCTTACCGGGGTTACCGCGCAGCATGGCGGCGGCAGTTTCAATTGAGGAGACAATAGCGTAATTGGGCGAGGTGGTGGTGTGCATCATGTAGGCTTCGTTAAACGTCTGTTCGTCGTAGTCGCCTTTAATGTGAATCATGGAGGCCTGCGAGAACGCCGCCAGCAGTTTGTGGGTCGATTGCGTCTCGTATATCACCTTGCCCGGAATACGATCGCCACTCATGCCGCTTTTACCGGCATAAATCGGATGGAAATTGGTGTAAGGCACCCAGGCTGAATCGAAATGAATTGACGGCACATCCAGCGTCTCTTTAATGAACTGGGTATTGTAGAGCAGCCCATCGTAAGTGGAGTTGGTGATCACCGCATGCACCGGCCAGGTAGCGCGATCGGTGGTCGCGACCTTCTGCGTAATGCTCTCACGGGTGAACTCGTGCTTCGGGATACCGCCGAGAATCCCCAGCGCATTGCGGGTCGGCTTCAGCCAGATCGGGACCAGATCGCTCATCATCAGCAGATGAGTCAGAGACTTGTGGCAGTTGCGATCGATCAATACGGTGCTGCCCG
Organism: Pantoea sp. 22096; assembly: GCF_052045955.1. Taxonomy (NCBI): domain Bacteria; kingdom Pseudomonadati; phylum Pseudomonadota; class Gammaproteobacteria; order Enterobacterales; family Erwiniaceae; genus Pantoea; species Pantoea sp. 22096. Next base: position 11,479 of record NZ_JBQEPW010000005.1, read on the forward strand.
CCGGGGCCGCATACATGCCGACAATTTTGTTCGACGTTGAGGTGCCATTGGTCACCATATAACTCTGCTCGGCGCCAAACGTGCGTGCGATGTACTCTTCCGCTTCAAGGTGCGGGCCGGTGTGATCCAGCAGCGAACCCAGCTCGGTCACTGAAATGGAGATGTCCGACTTCAGCGTATTGGCCCCGAAGAAATCGTAGAACAGGCAGCCTACCGGGCTCTTCTGAAATGCGGTGCCCGCCATATGGCCCGGTGTGCAGAAGGTGTACTTGCCCTCTTTCACATAGGTGAACAATGCTTTGGTCAGCGGCGGCGTAATGTGGTCGAGATAGTCATCGGTATACTGCCGGATATGCAGCGCGATATCGTCGGCGGCATTCAGCGCATATTCAAAAAAGTGCAGCGGCATGCGCATCTCATTGATGCTGATGTCCATCTGTGAGTGGGTATTAATAAAGGCGTACAGCGGCAGGTATTCGTTGAGCTGATTAATCTCACCACACAGTTCAGGACTGTTGTGTGCATCCCAGTCGAAGATGACGCCGCTGATACGCGGATTGTGTTCAATCAGCTTCAGCAGATCATCACTGTTTTTCGGGTAAAGCAGCTGGAAGCCTTGCAGATTTAACGCCGCGTCGAGTTCGCGTAACGGTTCATCTTTATAAAACACGCCGTGCGCGCCCATGATCGCCAGAATATTCAATGCCCCTCTCCCTGATTGTTGTGGAACCGGACAAGCATAACCGCTAACTCTGGGAAGGTGTAGCAAGGGGACGATCAGATGAGGCTGAAAGGCGTCAGACCGCGTGCGGGGGCTGAACTGGCGGCATAAAAAAAGCGGACCGAAGTCCGCTTTTATTGATGGGCTAAAATCAGGCGTAGCCATAGCTCATCAGACGCTGATAACGACGATCCAGCAGCTCCTCGGTGGTTAATCCATCGAGGTCGGCCAGGTCAGCCAGCAGCTGCTGCTTGAGTGACTGCGCCATATCCACCGGACGACGATGCGCGCCACCCAGCGGTTCAGGGATGACGGAGTCAATCAGCCTCAGCTCTTTCAGACGGTGCGCAGTAATGCCCATCGCTTCGGCGGCAAGCGGTGCTTTGTCAGCGCTTTTCCACAGAATGGAAGCACAGCCTTCCGGCGAGATCACTGAATAAGTGCTGTACTGCAGCATATTCACTTTATCGCCCACGCCAATTGCCAGCGCGCCACCTGAACCGCCTTCACCGATGACCGTACAGATCACGGGTACTTTCAGACCAGACATTTCACGCAGGTTGCGGGCAATCGCTTCAGACTGCCCACGCTCTTCCGCGCCCACGCCCGGATAAGCACCCGGTGTGTCGATGAAGGTGATGATTGGCATTTTGAAACGTTCAGCCATCTCCATCAGGCGCAGCGCTTTGCGGTAGCCTTCCGGTGCGGGCATGCCGAAGTTACGGCGAATCTTCTCTTTGGTTTCACGGCCTTTCTGGTGCCCGATGATCATCACCGGACGTCCATCAAGACGCGCAATCCCGCCGACAATCGCTTTGTCGTCCGCATAAGCACGGTCGCCCGCCAGCTCATCGAAATCGTCGAAGGCGTTGCGAACGTAGTCAAAGGTGTAAGGACGTAAAGGATGGCGTGCCAGTTGGGCAATTTGCCATGCGCCCAAATCGGCGAAGATTTTACGGGTCAGCTCAACGCTTTTCTCACGCAGACGCTGAACTTCTTCATCCAGATTAACGTGTTTATCATCCTGACGACCAATCGAGGTCAGCGAATCAATCTTCGCTTCCAGTTCTGCAATTGGCTGTTCAAAATCCAGGTAATTAAGACTCATAATGTTCCTGTTCTAGTCAAACTCCAGTTCCACCTGCTCCGATCCAATCAACGAGCGCAGATCGTTAAGTAAACGATCGCTGGGCGAAATTCGCCACGCTGCACCAAAGCGCAGCTTCGCTCGCGCGTCGGCTCTCTGATAGTAGAGATGCACCGGAATAGTCCCTGATCGATGGGGTTCCAGGGACTGACGGAGTCGGTTTAATAGCTGGTCATCAATTTGCCTGTCCGTCAGCGAGATAGCAAGTCCGCGCGCGTATTTTTCGCGAGCTTCGTCGATGTCCATGACTTCACGCGCGGTCATTTTAAGCCCACCACTGAAGTCATCAAAGCTGACCTGTCCGCTGACGATCAGGATTCGGTCTTTCTCCAGCAACTGCTGGTATTTATCTAACGCATCGGTAAATAACATCACCTCAAGACGACCGGAGCGATCGTCCAGAGTACAGATACCAATTCGGTTGCCGCGTTTGGTCACCATTACCCGCGCGGCGATCACCAGACCGGCCGCCACGGTAATTTTACCCCGATCGGTAGGATGCATATCTTTCAGCCGCACCCCGCCAACGTAACGCTCAATTTCTTTCAGATACTGATTAATCGGGTGGCCGGTCAGGTACAAGCCCAGCGTTTCCCGTTCACCATCCAGCTGCACCTGCTCAGGCCAGGGTGTGACGCTGGCGTACGATTTCTCAACCTGCTCCGGCTCTTCTGCCAGTACGCCAAACATATCTGCCTGACCAATCGCTTCCGCTTTCGCGTGTTGATCGGCCGCTTTCAGCGCGTCGCTGAGTGCACTCATCAGCGCCGCGCGATGCGGTCCGAGGCGATCAAAGGCCCCGGACATAATCAGTTTCTCCATCACCCGACGGTTGATCTTTTTGGTATCGGTACGGGCGCAGAGATCAAACAGCTCGCGGAAATAGCCGCCTTCGTTACGGGCGTCGATGATCGCTTCGATCGGACCTTCGCCCACGCCTTTGATCGCGCCTATGCCGTACACGATCTCGCCCGCTTCGTTAACATGGAACGGATAGAGACCGGAGTTAATATCGGGCGGCAGGACTTTCAACCCCATCCGCCAGCACTCATCGACCAGGCCGACTACTTTCTCGGTGTTATCCATATCGGCGGTCATAACCGCCGCCATAAACTCAGCCGGATAGTGCGCTTTCAGCCACAGCGTCTGATAGGAGACCAGTGCGTAGGCCGCAGAGTGTGACTTGTTAAAGCCATACCCTGCAAATTTTTCCACCAGATCGAAGATCTTCATCGACAGTTCGCCGTCGATGCCCATGCTTTCGGCACCGTCGCGGAAGACTGAACGCTGTTTGGCCATCTCCTCAGGTTTCTTTTTACCCATGGCGCGACGCAGCATATCTGCACCGCCCAGTGTGTAACCGGACAGGACCTGGGCGATCTGCATCACCTGTTCCTGATAGAGGATGATGCCGTACGTTGGCTCCAGTACTGGCTTCAGGCTTTCATGCTGCCACTGGATGTCGGGATAGGAGATCGCTTCCCGGCCATGCTTACGGTCAATGAAGTTGTCTACCATGCCGGACTGCAGAGGACCAGGACGGAACAGCGCCACCAGTGCGATCATATCTTCGAAGCAGTCGGGCTTAAGACGCTTAATCAGATCTTTCATGCCGCGCGATTCAAGCTGGAACACTGCGGTGGTTTCCGAGCGCTGCAGCATATCGAAGCTTTTCTTATCATCCAGTGGGATCGCGGCGATATCGATCGGCTCCAGTCCCTCTTTTTCCCGGCGCGGATTGATCATCTTCAGCGCCCAGTCGATGATGGTCAGCGTACGCAGCCCCAGGAAGTCGAACTTCACCAGTCCGGCATATTCCACATCATTTTTATCGAACTGGGTGACCGGGAACTGGCCGTGCTCATCGCAATAGAGCGGCGCAAAATCGGTGATCTTCGTTGGCGCAATGACCACGCCACCCGCATGCTTACCGGCGTTACGCGTCACCCCTTCCAGCTTGCGCGCCATGTCGATGAGCGCTTTCACCTCTTCATCTGCGTCATACATCGCAGGAAGTTGTGGTTCAGCAATAAACGCTTTTTCCAGCGTCATGCCGGGATCGGGCGGGATCAGTTTTGAAATACGGTCAACGAAGCCGTAAGGATGACCCAGCACGCGGCCCACATCGCGGATAACCGCTTTCGCTGCCATGGTGCCGAAGGTAATGATCTGTGAAACCGCTTCACGTCCGTACATATCGGCGACATGTTCGATCACCTGATCGCGCTTCTCCATGCAGAAGTCGACGTCGAAGTCGGGCATTGAGACACGTTCAGGGTTCAGGAAGCGTTCGAACAGCAGGTCAAATTCCAGCGGATCGATATCGGTGATTTTCAACGCATAGGCCACCAGCGAACCCGCACCCGAACCACGCCCCGGTCCGACCGGCACACCGTTATCCTTGGACCACTGGATGAACTCCATTACGATCAGGAAGTAGCCCGGGAATCCCATCTGGTTGATAACGTTGAGTTCAATTTCCAGACGCTCATCATATTCCGGGCGTTTTTCCGCGCGCTCAGCCTCGTCCGGGAACAGGAACACCAGACGCTCTTCCAGTCCCTCACGGGATTTCACCACCAGATAATCTTCAGTGGTCATGTCGCCGGTCGGGAACTGCGGCAGGAAGTACTCGCCGAGCCGGACCGTGACGTTACAACGCTTAGCAATCTCTACGCTGTTTTCCAGCGCTTCCGGGATGTCCGAGAACAGCTCGCACATCTCTTCTTCGCTGCGCATATATTGCTGAGGACTGTAGTTGCGCGGACGCTTGGGATCATCCAGCGTATAGCCGTCGTGAATCGCAACGCGAATTTCGTGCGCGTCGAAATCTTCTGCGTTGATAAAGCAGACTTCATTGGTGGCGACGACCGGGATGCCCTCGGCAATGGCCAGCTCAACGGCGGCATGCAGATAGCTCTCTTCGTCCTGACGACCGGTGCGGATCAGCTCCAGATAGTAGCGATCGGGGAAATGCTGCTGGTAAAACGACAGACACTGCGACACCAGGGCGTTATTGCCACGCAGCAGGCTGCGGCCCACATCGCCACGCCGTCCGCCCGACAGCAGGATTAACCCTTCCTGCAACTCAATCAGCCAGTCGCGATCGATGATCGGTCCATCCACGCCATAACCACGCTGATAGGCGCGGGAGATCAGCAGCGTCAGATTCTGATAGCCGGTATTACTTGAAGCCAGCACGGTAAGTTGGGTCAGCTCATCCCCCATCAACTCGCTGGCAACGTTGAAATCGGCACCAATGACCGGCTTTATCCCTGCGCTGTGTGCGCCACCGTAAAATTTCACCAGACCACAAAGGTTAGTGAAGTCGGTAATTGCGATAGCAGGCATGCCAAGGGCAGCTGCCTTCTTGATCAATGGCCCGGTTTTCGCCAGGCCATCAACCATCGAATAGTCACTGTGGACACGCAGATGTATAAAACGGGGTTCAGCCATATCAGTTTCCGGTTAAAACAGCGTCAGGCTATTAAAGCGTAAGGGTCTGGCGGGCAGCCAGTACTTCAGCGTCGAGCAGCGCGTTGCGTACAGGCGCAAAACTGCGACGGTGGTGCGGCGTGGCGCCATACTGCGTCAGTTTTTCCATATGCAGCGCCGTCGGATAACCTTTGTGCTGCGCAAAGCCATACTGCGGGAAAAGCAGATCCAGCTCGGCCATCTCGCGATCGCGCGATACTTTGGCGATGATGGAGGCTGCACTGATTTCGGCCACCAGGCTATCCCCTTTGACGACAGCCTGTGAAGGCATGGGCAGCGCCGGGCAACGATTACCATCAATCAGTACATAGTCGGGCTGGATACTCAGGCCAGCGACCGCGCGCTGCATCGCCAGCATGGTGGCATGCAGGATGTTGAGCTGGTCGATCTCTTCAGGTTCTGCACGTCCCAGACTCCATGCCAGCGCCTTCTCTTTGATTTCGTCATACAACGACAGGCGGCGCTTTTCCGACAGTTTTTTGGAATCAGCCAGGCCGGTAATCGGATTAGCCGGGTCGAGGATGACTGCAGCAGTGACGACCGCGCCGACCAGCGGACCGCGCCCCACTTCGTCCACACCGGCAATCAGCCTGGCGACAGGATAGATAAAATCAGGCATTCACCAGCTCCAGTACCGCATCCGCTGCCTGCTCATCGGCGTGCCAGCGGATCTGTTGATGTAATTCATGGAACGTCTGCAGCAGGGTTTCGCGCTCAGGCCCGGCATGCAGCAGCGGATCTAATGCCGCGGCCAGGGCTTCTGGCTGACACTCATCCTGCAGTAACTCTTTGACCAGCTCACGCCCGGCCAGCAAATTTGGCAGCGAGACGTAAGGCGTTTTTACCAGCCGTTTCGCCAGCCAGAACGTGGCCGGCTTCATTCGATAACCGACGACCATAGGGCATTTTGCCAGCATGCACTCCAGTGCGGCAGTACCTGACGCCAGGAGTGCGGCATCACTCGCAATCATCGCTTCACGTCCCTGACCATCCAGCAGATGCATCGGCAGTTCGGGAGCGACGTCGGCTTTGATTTTCTCAAACTGTTCGCGACGACGGGCATTAACCAGCGGCACCACGATTTCCAGCGCCGGATAGTGACGACGCAACAGTTGAGCTGTTTTCAGGAAATCAGCGCTGAGCATTTCCACTTCCGCACCACGGCTGCCGGGCAGCAGGGCCAGACACAGTGCATCATCGGCAATACCGAGATGACGGCGCGCAGCCAGTTTGTCGGGTTGCAGCGGCATGGCATCCGCCATGGTGTGGCCGATAAAGCGACAGGGAACGTTATAGCGATCGTAGAAAGCTTTTTCAAACGGCAGGAAGGCCAGTACCAGATCGGTATTACGACCAATCTTAAACACGCGCTTTTGCCGCCATGCCCACACCGAAGGGCTGACATAGTGGATCGTGCGAATGCCCGTGCGTTTGAGATTGCCTTCCAGCGTGATATTGAAATCGGGCGCATCAATGCCGACAAAGACATCGGGTCTGAGTCCGGTAAAGCGCCGGGTGAGATCGCGGCGGATTGTCAGCAGACGTCGCAGGCGACCCAGCACCTCGACAATGCCCATCACCGCCAGCTCTTCCATCTCATACCAGGCTTCGCACCCTTCAGCCTGCATCAGTGGGCCCGCCACGCCGACAAAGCGTGCATCAGGATGACGGGCTTTCAGGGCACGAATGAGACCCGCACCAAGAATATCGCCGGAGGTTTCTCCGGCGACCAGGGCAATCGTTAAAGGACGCGCTGACATGGATTAACGAATTAATCCACGGGTTGAACGGGTGAAGAAGTCGTAGAAAGGCTGCACTTCGCTGTGCTGCTGCGCGATGGCTTCAATCTCCGGCTTCACTTCTTCCAGCGTTCTGCCGCTGCGGTAGAGCAGCTTGTAGGCGTTGCGAATGGCGTGCAACGACTCTTTGCTGAAGCCACGGCGCTTAAGACCTTCAATATTGATTCCGAACGGCGTCGCGTGGTTGCCCTGCGCAATAACGTAAGGCGGCACATCCTGCGCCACGCCGGAACAGCCACCTACCATCACGTGAGCACCGATGATGCACCACTGATGTACCGCTGTCATGCCGCCAATAATGGCGAAATCATCGACCGTCACGTGACCACCCAGGGTGGCGTTGTTAGCGAAGATACAGCGGTTGCCAATCACGCAGTCATGCGCAATATGGACATTTACCATCAGCAGATTATCGCTGCCCACGGTGGTGACATGGCCCCCCTGCGTGGTGCCGCGATGAATCGTCACGCTTTCACGGATGCGGTTGCGATCGCCGATCTCAACCCGCGTTGGCTCACCGGCATATTTCAGATCCTGATTCACTTCACCAATCGAGGCGAACTGATAGATCTGATTATCTTTACCGATGCGCGTGTGGCCATTAACCACAACGTGTGACTTCAGTACCGTTCCTTCACCGATCTCCACATTCGCGCCAATAAAGCAAAAAGGGCCAATGTGAACGCGGGCGCCAATAACAGCGCCCTCTTCGATGACTGAACTGGGATGGATAGTGGCGGTTGGATCAATCACGAATTATGCCTCCCGGCTACGGGCACACATCATGGTCGCTTCACAAACGATTTTACCATCGACAGTCGCCACGCCTTTAAAGCGGGTCAGACCACGGCGGGTTTTCTCGAAAGTGACTTCCATGATCATCTGATCGCCTGGTACCACAGGGCGCTTGAAACGGGCACTGTCGATACCGGCAAAGTAATAGAGTTCACCTGGTTCCAGTTTACCTACGCTTTTAAACGCCAGAATACCGGTGGCCTGCGCCATCGCTTCCAGTATCAGAACGCCAGGAAAAATCGGTTTACCAGGGAAGTGCCCCTGGAAAAACGGTTCATTAACAGAAACGTTCTTCACTGCACGCAGGTATTTGTGCTCTTCAAATTCCAGCACGCGGTCTACCAATAGAAACGGATAGCGGTGCGGCAGCAGCTCTAAAATCTCTTCAATTTTCAGAGTATGAGTTTCAGTAGTCAAAATACTCTTCCTGTCCTAAAAATCTGATGACGTCAATAACACGGCCTGCACAGATCAAAATGATCTTCCGCAGGCCGCAAATAGGTTCTGTGGCGCCGGGCTTCCCTGCTTAACATTTTTATTATGAAAGCCGGTCAGTTTTGGGATGGCGGTTAGTCGTCTTTGCCGACCTTGCGCTCGATGGCTTTTAAGCGTTTGCTCATATCATCGATGTTCATCACCAGCGCTGCAGTTTTGCGCCAGGTTTTGTTGGGTTGCAGCGGAATGCCTGACGAATAGACACCAGGCTCTGTGATAGGACGCATGACCATACCCATACCGGTCACCGTTACTTTGTCACAGATTTCCATATGGCCGTTAATGACGCTGGCACCGCCAATCATACAGTAACGTCCAATCTTCAGACTACCCGCCATGATCACACCGCCTGCAACCGCAGTATTGTCGCCAATAACTACGTTGTGAGCGATCTGGCACTGGTTGTCTATGATAACACCATTGCCGATCAGAGTGTTATCAAGCGCACCGCGATCGATGGTAGTGCAGGCACCTATTTCGACGCGATCACCGATAATTACCGCGCCTAACTGCGGGATTTTCACCCAGTTACCGCGATCATTGGCGTAGCCAAAACCATCAGAACCGATGACGGTACCTGACTGAATCAGACAATCCTGGCCGATTTCGATCTCGTGATAAACCGAGACGTTGGCCCAGAGGCGGGTTCCGCTGCCGATACGGGTTTTTTTGCCAACAAAGCATCCCGCACCAATGACCACGTTATCACCCAGCTCAACGTCCGCTTCGATCACCGCATTGGCACCAATGGCAACGTTATTGCCAAGTCGGGCTGAGGGATCGATTACCGCGCTTGGGGCGATATTCTGCGCTGGCTGTGGGGTGGTATCGAGTATCTGTGCCATACGCGCATAGGTCAGGTAGGGGTTTTTGACTACCAGGGCTGCGGTTTTGCACCACTCCAGATCCGCTTCCGTCAGCACCACGGCTGAGGCCTTTATCAGGGCGAGTTGCTCGCGGTAACGGCTGTTTGCAAGAAAAGTGATTTGGCCAGTTGTGGCGGATTGCATAGAAGCAATGCCGGAGATGACGATATCGCCATCTCCGTGCAATTCTGCATCCAACTGCTGGGCTAAATCAGCCAGTCGAATAGATGACATGAATTATTTAACCTGTTTCAGCACGTCAGCAGTGATGTCTTTTGCGTTTGATGCATAAGCCACCGCGTTAGCGTCGATCACGACGTCATAACCATCGCTGTCAGCGACTTTCTTAACGGCATCCTGAATACGGCTCAGCAGCTTGTTACGCTCTTCCATCTGACGACGGCGATTATCCTGCTCAAAAGCCTGCGCTTTTGAAGAGAAGGCTTCACGCTGAGACATGACATCTTTTTCCATACGGCTGCGTTCGCTGGCCTTCATGGTAGAACCGTCACGCTGCAGACGCTGCATTTTGGTCTGCAGATCGCGCTCCTGGCTCTGCAACTCAGTTGCACGGCCTTTGAACTCGTTTTCCAGCTGTTTAGCAACAGTCGCACGTTGCGGTAACTGTTGGAAAATGCTGGACACGTTTACCACTGCAATTTTGTCGGCAGCCTGAACACCAGCGGAGACCGCTAAAGCAAGACCCAGACCTGCGGCACACAACAACTTTTTCACTATAAACTCCTTACCATCAACGTTTGTGTCAGCGACACAGTGTTTGCTCCGGAACAGCAACAGGTGCTGCCCGGCAGCAAGACTTCAGCTATGCATCCATGCTCAGAACATTACCAGGTTTTACCAATGTTAAACTGGAACTGCTCTGACTTGTCTCCATCGACTTTCTTAATCGGCTGGGCGTACGAGAACACCAGCGGACCGAGCGGTGACATCCACTGCAGCGCCACACCGCTTGATACGCGGATATTGTTAGGATCGCTGTAGTCGGGAATGTCCGCTGCGCGCGTTTGATCCGTATTTTCCCAATGGGTATCCCACGCGGTACCGGCATCGACAAACACCGAGGTACGCACCGAGTTAGCATACTTTTCGCTCAGGAACGGCGTTGGCGTAATCAGCTCAAGACTGGCAATCGCCATGGCGTTACCGCCCACCGCATCGTCAGACTTACAGACGCCATTCGGATCGGCAATTCGGCAGTTCGACGAGTTGTTATTGTAGTAAGCCGCTTTCGGTCCAATGGTGTTGGACTGGAAGCCACGCACGGTGCTCGAACCACCGGCGTAGAAGTTCTCATAGAACGGCATCTCTTTGCCGTCGAGTCCATCGCCATAACCGACACGACCACGGCCCAGCAGCACCCAGGTACGATCCTGGTTAATCGGCACATACTGCTGAGTGTCCAGCGTGGCCTTATAGAAGCTGTTATCTGAGCCTGGAATCGTTACCTTACCATTCAGGTTGGTACGGTTACCGGATGTCGGGAAGAAGCCGCGGTCCAGCGTGTTGTAAGTCCAGCCGTAGTTAAAGGTGAAGTCATCGGCTGAGAATTCGCCTTTATCATTAAGCTGTTGCGGCTTGTCGACTGAATCCAGATAACGCCACATCGCAACCTGCGGCTGCATGTTTGACAGGTCGTTGTGGACATAGCCAAGACCGACACGCAAGGTGTTGTTTTCGTTAACCGGGAAGCCAAGCGTGCCATCCAGACCATAACTTTTGTTGGTATAGTCAGAAAGGTCCGCATTGTCCGCTTTGAAGTCGTTGTAGAACAGACGACCACCCAGACTCACACCATCAACGGTGAAGTAAGGGTCAGTAAGCGAGAATTCAGCATAGGTCTGATAATCATTTTTGGTCCCGCTGATGCCCACGGTATTACCGGTGCCCAGCCAGTTATCCTGCGTTACCCCGACCTGGAAGCTCACACCACTTTCAGTGCCATAACCGACGCCGAAGTTGAAGGTGCCGGTGTTGCGCTCTTTAACCTTGTAGACCACATCAACCTGGTCCGGCGCACCTGGTACACGCTGCGTATCCACATCCACGGTTTCAAAGTAACCGGTACGGTTCAAACGCTCTTTACCCTGTTCAACCAGATCGCTGCCCAGCCATGCACCTTCCATCTGACGCATTTCGCGACGTAACACCGAGTCTTTTGACGTGTCATTGCCTTCGAAACGGACGTTACGCACGTAGTAACGATTGCCCGCATCCACATTGATATGCAGTTTGACGGTTTTATCGGTGTCATTGATTTCAGGCTGTGTGGCTACGCGCGGATAGGCATAGCCATAGCGGCCCAGCAGTTTCTTGATGTCATCTTCCATTTTCGTGACTTTGGCACCGTTATAAAGCTCGCCTGCCGGAATTTTGGTCAGATGTTCAATTTCTGCTGAATGGCCCGCCATGCTGCCATTGACGATTACACCAGCGATTTTGTACTGATCGCCCTCGGTGATATTCACCGTGATGTAGATGCCTTTTTTATCTGGCGTCAGGCTGACCTGGGTCGAATCGATGTTGAAACGTGCATAACCGCGATCCAGATAGAAGCTGCGCAGGGTTTCGAGGTCGCCCGCCAGTTTCTGCTTCTGGTATTTACGATCGCCCACCACGTTCCACCATGGCACTTCATCGCGCAGCTGGAAGCGGGAGATCAGTTCATCTGAGCTGAAGGCTTTATTACCGACGATGTTGATCTGCTGAATTTTCGCAGAGACACCTTCCGTAAAGACCAGCTTCAGATCAACGCGGTTACGCGGCAGTGGCGTGACCACGGCTTTCACGTTAGCGGTATATTTACCGACGCTGTAATAGAAGTCTTCAAGTCCCTTCTCGATAGAAGAGATAGTAGTACGGTCCAGCGCTTCGCCGACACGGACGCCTGAAGCTTCCAGATTTTGTTTGAGCTGATCCTCTTTCACCGCTTTGTTACCGGTGAAGGTAATGCTGGCAATGGTAGGACGTTCTTTGACCTGGACAATCAGCGTTGTACCGTCTCGCAGGACCTGAACATCCTCAAAGTTGCCAGTAGCGAACAGCGAGCGAATGGTATTTCTGACATCATCGTCATTCACCGTATCGCCAACCCGTACTGGCATGCTCAGCAGAGCCGCGCCGACGGCGACTCGCTGCAGCCCTTCGAAATGAATATCCTTCACCACGAAATCGTCTGCACCGTAAACGGTGGCGCTGCTAAACAGCAGCGACGCTATGAGCAACTTTTTCATCGCCATCGTTGTTATGCGTTTTCCTAACACATCCCTCGAATGTTCGCGTTCCAGCGGTTACAAACGTGAGAAATCATTGAAAAGTGCAAGCCCCATTAACAGCACCAGCAAAATTGAGCCGATGCGATAACTAAAGTCCTGAACTCGCTCGGACACCGGTCCACCTTTGATCTTTTCGATCGCCAGGAACAGCAGGTGCCCACCATCTAAAACCGGCAAAGGGAACAGGTTGATAATGCCCAGGTTGACGCTAATCAACGCCAGGAACATCAGGTAATAAATCAACCCATATTCTGCTGACAACCCTGCACCCTGCGCAATCGAGATTGGCCCGCTCAGATTGTTCAGCTTCACATCACCGGTTATTAACTTGCCCAGCATGGAAACGGTGAGCTTCATCAGCTGCCAGGTTTTTACACTGGCCTCACCGATAGCCGCAAACGCGCCATACTGCCTTACCGTCTTGTACTCTTCGGGCAGCGGAACAATGCGCGGAATCACACCCGCAAAGCCCGCTGTCGTGCCAGCTTTCGCTTCTGGCGTCATCGTCAGCGCAATTGACTCACCGCCGCGATCCACCTCAAGCGTCATGCTTTTGCCGGGATTGTCCCGGACCTGGGTCACAAATGTCTGCCACTGCGATAATGGCTGACCATCGACTTTAACGATCCTGTCGCCTGCTTGCAAACCGGCTTCACTGGCTGGCGAATTCGCCTGTACTTCTGCCAGTGTGGTCTCAATTTGCGGACCGCGAGGCTGAATGCCTAATGCGACGACCGGATCCTGCTTATCAGGCTCAAACTGCCAGTTACGCAAATCCAGCTGCTTCTGCTGAGTCGCATCCTCGCCAAATCGTGCCACCGTTAACGTGGTGCTGCTGTCGCCGATTTTACCCACCAGCGCCATACGCACAGCATCCCAGTCAGGCGTTTCGATACCGTCAACGGCCTTAAGTTCCATGCCGGGCGCAATTTGCGCTTCCGCAGCCACCGAACCGTTTAAAATTTCACCGATCACCGGGCGCACACCCGGCACGCCGTGAATAAACACAACCCAGTAAGCAAAGATGGCAAAGAGGAAGTTAGCGACAGGACCTGCCGCGATGATGGAGGCGCGTTGCCAGACAGCTTTATTATTAAAAGCCTGATGACGCAGCTCGGCTGGTACGCTTTCGACACGTTCGTCGAGCATTTTAACGTAGCCACCAAGGGGAATCAGCGCGATGACAAATTCCGTGCCGTGGCGATCACGGCGCTGCCAGAGCGACTTACCAAACCCAATGGAAAAGCGCTCAACTTTGACGCCACAGCGACGAGCGACCCAGAAATGGCCAAACTCATGAACGGTAATCAACACGCCCAGCGCAACGATAAAGGCGAAGAAACTCCAGATTATGCTCAACATCTTTGCCTGTCCTTAAAGGGTGCGGAACACCAGCAGCAATAAACAGGCAAACACCGGCACCGCCGCAGTCAGACTATCAATACGATCAAGAATGCCGCCGTGACCAGGAATCAGATTACCACTGTCTTTGATGCCCGCTTCACGTTTAAACATGCTCTCAGTGAGGTCGCCCAGCACGGAAGCCAGCGTCGCGATAATCGCGCAAATCACCAGCGTACCGGTGGAAACCGTCAGTGGCGCCAGCGTCGCAAACAGCACTGCAATCAGCGCCGAGGTGACCAGACCGCCCAGGAAGCCTTCCCAGGTTTTGCCTGGTGAGACCTTTGGCGCCAGCTTGTGCTTGCCGAACATCTTGCCAAACATATAGGCACCTGAATCCGCTCCCCACACCAGCAGCAACACAAACAGCAGCCACCAGGCACCGGCGAAGTGGTCGGTGTCATAGTGATACTGGCGCAGCGCCACCATGCCCCAGAAAAACGGGACCAGCGTTAATACGCCAAACAGTAAGCGAAGGGGACGCGAATGGCGCCAGAAGGCCGCAGAAGCGGGATAGGAGAGCACCAGCAGCAGTGCAGCGCCCCACCACACCAGCGACGCCCAAAGCGATGTCGCGATCTGTGGCAGATGCACCGTATGTTGATAAGGTGGCAGCGTAAACTGCATCAGCGCCAGCAGCAGACCACAAAGTACAGCCAGCCAGACGCGCTGTTGCCGTGATGCCATGCCTGCAAACTGACCCCATTCCCAGGCGGCCAGCATACAGATAACGATGGTAGTGAGAGCAAAGCCCACAGGTGGTAACCAGAACAGTGCAGCGATTACCAGCGGAATTAATATCAACGCGGTAATCAGACGAGACTTCAGCAAAGGTTACCCCCAGATTGCTCAGGCGCCGCCTGGTGCAGCGCCGCCAAAACGACGCTCCCGCAGAGAGAATGCATTCAGTGCACCTTCAAAAACGTGTTCATCGAAATCCGGCCAGAGCACATCGGTAAAATAGAATTCAGCATAGGCAATCTGCCACAGCAGGAAGTTGCTAATCCGATGCTCTCCCCCGGTCCTTATCACTAAATCCACTGGCGCCAGCTCCTGCATACAGAGCTGCGACGTCAGGCTCTCTTCGGTAATCTGGTCAGGACGCAGTAATCCTTCCTGCACCTGCTCAGCCAGTTTTTTCACGCCTTCGATAATATCCCAACGGCCGCCATAGTTGGCAGCAATGTTGAGCGTCAGGCCACTATTATTTGCGGTCAGCGTCTCAGAACGGCGAATACGTTCCTGAATACGCGGGCTGAAACGGCTGGTATCGCCAATGACGCGTAAGCGAACATTGTGTTTGTGCAGGCTTTTAACTTCGCTGTCGAGCGCCCAGACAAACAGTTCCATTAACGCGGTGACTTCCTGTGCCGGACGGCTCCAGTTTTCACTGCTGAAGGCGTAAAGCGTCAGGGCTTCAAGATTGTTGCTGACCGCAAAGCTGACGGCACGGCGCACCGATTTAACGCCCGCTTTGTGGCCTGAAATGCGCAATTTTCCCTGATTTTTGGCCCAGCGACCGTTGCCATCCATGATGATAGCGACATGGCGCGGACCGTTTCCCTGCTGGTCATCAGTGTTGTTGTGATTGTTAGACGACATAACGCTTAACCAATTCCTTTCATCAGAAATGCTGTGGTTTCTGAATACATTGCGCCCGGTTCAAATCCCGACACGCTTTTGGTGCCGGGCCACACCGAATTCGGTGACAGACCGTGAAACGCGAGCCAGCGACTATACCATTTTCACCTGAAGCGAACAAATGGCCTCATAACGATCGGCTTCACGACGTGAAGCGCGGCAACATTTCTGCCGCCAGCGCGCGCGAGGAGCGATCAATTTCAAGGACAGCGTCCACCGAATCCGGCTCCGGACACACTTGTGCCGCCATCACCGCGCTATTAAGCGCCGCGATGTCGGTGAAGCGGATCTGGTGATTCAGGAAAGCCGCGACGGCAACCTCGTTGGCTGCATTCAGCGTGGTGGTCGCCGCCTGCCCTGCCTCACAGGCATCAATGGCCAGCTTCAGGCAGGGATAGCGACTAAAATCAGGTTCTGCAAAGCTCAGCGCCGACATGCGGGTAAAATCCAGCGGCGTCACGCCTGCTTTGATGCGCGAAGGCCACGCCATGCTATGGGCAATGGGCGTACGCATATCGGGAGAACCTAACTGAGCCAGCACGCTGCCATCGCAGTATCGCACCATGGAGTGAATCACCGACTGTGGGTGAAGGATTACTTCCATCTGCGCTGCGCTGGCATTAAACAACCAACGGGCTTCAATGTACTCAAGACCTTTATTCATCATGGTGGCCGAATCGACGGAGATTTTTCTCCCCATCGACCAGTTCGGATGTGCACAGGCCTGATCTGGCGACATGGCGCTGAGATCTGCTAAATCTGTGTCACGAAAAGGACCACCCGATCCCGTAAGGATAATTGACTCAATGCCATTATCCCGCAGGTCAGCGTAACCTAACTGATGCTGGATGGTAGCCGGTAAACTCTGAAAAATGGCGTTATGCTCGCTGTCGACCGGTAGTAACTGCGCGTTATGATGACGCACCGCCTCCATAAACAAACGGCCGCAGGTGACAAGCGATTCTTTGTTGGCCAGCAGCACCGTTTTACCGGCGCGAATGGCGGCCAGCGTTGGCAGTAAACCTGATGCACCGACAATGGCCGCCATCACCTGATCCACCTCATCCAGCGCAGCCAGCTCACAGGCTGCCTGAACGCCGGAGAGCACTTCAGTATTGACCCTGATTGCTCTCAGTCGCTCACGTAGCGCAGCGGCAGAAGCCTCGTCTGCCATGCAGGCGTAGCGTGGCGTAAAGGCCGCACACTGTTCGGCCATCAGCGCCACGTTATGGCCGGCAACCAGCGCCGTAATCTGATAAAGCTCTGGGTTGGCGCGAACCACCGCCAGCGTACTGGTGCCGATCGAGCCGGTGGATCCCAGCAGAGTTAATCGCTTCATGAGGCTATCCGTGTGAAGTCAGCGTGCCCGCAGGCACAATGTAAAACGCCGCCAGATGTCGCATTCATATGAATACCTCTCTGTACGGCGTTTTGTCCGGCAGTGATGGAATCAGAAATCCATCAACTCCGTCTCTTTTTCTGACAGTGCAGCATCAACTTTCTTGATATACGCATCGGTCATTTTTTGCACTTCGTCCTGCGCACGACGTTCGTCGTCTTCACTGATTTCTTTATCTTTCAGCAGCGCTTTGATTTTATCGTTGGCATCGCGACGGACGTTACGTACCGACACACGGCCCTGCTCGGCTTCGCCGCGCACGATTTTAATCAGATCTTTACGACGCTCTTCTGTCAGCGCTGGCAGCGGAACACGGATGTCAGTACCGGCTGAACTTGGGTTCAGACCGAGATCAGACTTCATGATCGCTTTTTCGACTGCCGGACTCAGTGAACGATCGAACACGTTGATTTTCAGCGTGCGTGAATCTTCCACAGTGACAGAAGCCAGCTGACGCAGTGGCGTCGGCGTGCCGTAATATTCGACGACGATGCCGTCGAGCAGCGTAGGTGACGCACGACCGGTGCGCACTTTGCTGATGGTCGTTTTGAATGCTTCAACGCATTTTTCCATGCGCGTGTCAGCATCTTTTTTGATGTCGTTAATCACGTTGAAACCCTTGGATTCGGTTTGACCTGGCCAGTTCCGGCATAACCGGAAGCGGGATCGATAATCATCGATAATCCTGACTGGTGCGCGATGCATTCTCATCGCGCTGACAGAATATACCTTATTTTATCTCGCCTCGGGTATTAATGCGTAATCAGGGTACCTTCTTTTTCACCCATCACTACGCGACGCAGTGCGCCAGGTTTATTCATGTTGAAAACACGGATAGGTAATTTGTGGTCACGCGCCAGGGTAAAGGCCGCCAGATCCATCACTTTCAGCTCTTTATCCAGGACTTCGGCATAGGTCAGTTGATCATACAGTGTCGCATCCGGGCTTTTCACCGGATCGGCAGAGTAGACGCCGTCAACTTTGGTCGCCTTCAGTACCACGTCCGCTTCAATCTCAATGCCGCGCAGACACGCCGCAGAGTCGGTGGTAAAGAACGGGTTGCCGGTACCGGCGGAGAAGATGACTACGCGGTTGTTACGCAGCAGGCTGATCGCTTCTGCCCAGCTGTAGTTGTCACAGACGCCATTCAGTGGAATCGCTGACATCAGGCGTGCATTCACATAGGCGCGGTGCAGTGCATCACGCATCGCCAGGCCGTTCATCACGGTCGCCAGCATACCCATGTGGTCACCTACGACACGGTTCATCCCTGCCTGCTGCAGGCTCGCGCCGCGGAACAGGTTCCCTCCGCCAATTACCACGCCAACCTGGATGCCCAGCTCAACCAGCTCTTTTACCTCTTGTGCCATGCGGTCAAGCACACTCGCGTCGATACCAAAACCTTCAGCGCCTTGCAGAGCTTCGCCGCTGAGTTTAAGCAGGATACGTTGATAAACAGGTTTTGCGTTGGTCGCCATGGTCAGTTCTTCCTGGAAGATTGGGTGTAAAGGAGAAGTAAATTCTGATCGATCATCCGCTTACCGCAAAGAAAATGCTATTGGGATGAAACTGAAAACGTGTCTGTTGCGATTCACAGACAAAAAAGAACCGCCATCTGGCGGTTCTTTCAGAGCATTAAGACTGTTTGGACATTGCTGCAACTTCTGCAGCGAAGTCAGACTCAACTTTCTCGATGCCTTCGCCCACTTCGAAGCGGATGAAGTTGATGACGTCAGCGCCCTGCTCTTTCAGAGCCTGGCCAACGGTTTTGCTTGGGTCGATAACGAAAGCCTGACCCGTCAGAGAGACTTCACCGGTGAATTTCTTCATACGGCCTTCAACCATCTTCTCTGCGATCTCTTTTGGCTTGCCAGACTGCATCGCGATGTCCAGCTGAACCTGGTACTCTTTATCAACCACGTCAGCAGAAACGTCTTCTGGCTTAACGAATTCAGGCTTGCTCGCTGCAACGTGCATCGCGATCTGTTTGATCAGATCTTCGTTAGCGCCTTTCGCTGAAACCAGAACGCCGATACGCGCGCCGTGCAGGTAGCTGCCCAGTTCTGCGCCTTCCAGGATTGCAACGCGACGGATGTTGATGTTCTCACCGATTTTCGCAACCAGTGCAACGCGCTCTTCTTCGAACTGCGCTTTCAGGACTTCAACGTCAGTGACGCGATCAGCGGCAGCCGCATCCAGAACTTTGTCTGCGAACGCCTGGAAACCGCCATCTTTTGCTACGAAGTCAGTCTGGCAGTTCACTTCCAGAATCACGCCATAGTCTCCAACGATTTTGGTTTTGATTACGCCATCAGCAGCAACGTTGCCTGCTTTTTTCGCTGCTTTGATTGCGCCAGACTTACGCATGTTCTCAATCGCCAGCTCAATGTCGCCGTTCGCTTCAGTCAGCGCTTTTTTGCAATCCATCATGCCAGCGCCAGTACGCTCGCGCAGTTCTTTTACCAATGCAGCGGTAATGTCAGCCATTCCAGAATCCTCGGTTCGTGCCTGTGTACATAGGTACCTGCAGACACTTATTTGCGGAAAATTTACTCTGTCCCGCCGTCCGGTTGGGGGCGTAACAGACTGAGATAAATAAAGGGGCCACTATAGGCCCCTTACAGATCACATCTGAATGCTAAGGGCTCTTATGCAGAGCAAACCTTAATTAAGCGTTTTCTAAAGACGCTTCTTCAGCTTGCTCAGCCAGGTCCTGAGAGCGGCCTTCGCGAACGGTGGTCGCAACGGCAGTCAGGTACAGGTTTACAGCACGGATCGCATCGTCGTTACCTGGGATAACGAAATCAACGCCATCTGGATCTGAGTTGGTATCAACGATAGCAAATACCGGGATACCCAGGTTGTTTGCTTCTTTGATTGCGATATGTTCGTGGTCAGCATCAACAACAAACAGCGCGTCTGGCAGACCGCCCATGTCTTTGATACCGCCCAGGCTGTTTTCCAGCTTGGCCAGCTCACGCGCACGCATCAGCGCTTCTTTTTTGGTCAGTTTGTCGAAAGTACCATCCTGAGACTGAGTCTCCAGATCTTTCAGACGTTTGATTGACTGACGCACGGTTTTCCAGTTAGTCAGCATGCCACCTAACCAGCGGTGGTTTACGAAGAACTGGTCGCAGCTCAGTGCAGACTCTTTTACCGCTTCAGCAGCAGCGCGCTTAGTACCTACGATTAGGATCTTACCTTTACGGGAAGCGATCTTGTTCAGTTCAGCCAGAGCTTCGTTGAACATAGGAACCGTTTTTTCCAGGTTGATGATGTGAACCTTGTTACGAGCACCAAAGATGAATGGCTTCATTTTTGGGTTCCAGTAACGGGTCTGGTGACCGAAGTGAACACCAGCCTGGAGCATGTCGCGCATGGAAACAGTTGCCATGATAAAACCTCTAAAGTTTGATTGGGGTTGGGCCTCCATGTATCCCATACGACCGACCTCTTTCAAGGCACCCCGGCGTATGTGTCGATACATGTGTGTTTTAGTACACATAATGAGAGTTATGCGTTTCCTGCTGACCGAAACGGCCATACAGAGAATCGTCGGCGCGCTTTATACCACAACCAGCCCAGTGACGCCAATAAATGATCGCTGACAGAGGCCAGCGCGTTCTCTATTTGGCAGCCCATTTGCTGGCTGCTAACATGGCAGCACAGAACTTATTATTGTCGAAAACTTCGACAACTGCGGATTAATTTAATGGCAATTTCAATTAAAACCCCTGAAGAAATCGAAAAAATGCGCGTCGCGGGCCGAATGGCCGCTGAAGTGCTGGAGATGATCGAACCTTACGTGAAACCGGGTGTGACCACCGGTGAGCTGGACCGCATCTGCCACGAGCATATTACCCAAAAGCAACAGGCAATCTCTGCCTGCCTCGGCTATCACGGCTTTCCAAAGTCGGTCTGCATCTCCGTTAACGAAGTGGTGTGCCACGGCATTCCCAGCGATGATCGCCCGTTAAAAGATGGCGATATCGTCAATATTGATGTCACCGTGATTAAAGATGAGTACCACGGCGACACCTCAAAGATGTTTATCGTCGGCAAGCCGACCATTCAGGGTGAACGCCTGTGCCGCGTCACGCAGGAGAGCCTCTATCTTTCCCTGCGTCTGATTAAGCCTGGCATTCGTCTGCGCGAGCTGGGCCGGGCTATCCAGAAGTATGTGGAAGCGAACGACTTCTCTGTCGTGCGTGAATATTGCGGTCATGGCATCGGCAAAGGCTTCCACGAAGAGCCGCAGGTGCTGCATTACGATGCCGATGATAGCGGCGTGGTACTGCAGGCGGGCATGACCTTTACGGTAGAACCGATGGTCAATGCCGGTGATTACCGCATCCGCACAATGAAAGATGGCTGGACGGTAAAAACCAAAGATCGCAGCTTGTCCGCACAGTATGAGCATACTATTGTGGTGACGGAAAACGGCTGTGAGATTTTAACCCTGCGTAAAGATGACACGATCCCTGCCGTGCTCGTTGCTGAAGGGTAATTTTCCTCACACAGATCAAGCCGGCGATGAGCCGGCTTTTTTTTGGCTAAAAAAGAGAAGAGCTGCATGAGTGTGAGTCTGTCAGAAGAGGTAAAAAACGGTCTGGTCGATTCGCCGGCCGAATGGGGTGACGACCAGCTGACCCGCGACATTCTGAAGCCGCGGCTGGAGCAGTTTCAGCAGCATCTGGCTGCCGCATTTGATACCGGTGAAGCCGTTGAGCCGCTGATTGATGCGCGTACCCTGTTTATTGACCGGCTACTACGTCGCCTGTGGCGCTTCTTTGGCTTTGATGCGATGCCCTCTATCGCGCTGGTCGCCGTGGGCGGCTATGGCCGTGCCGAACTGCATCCGCTCTCTGATATTGATGTGCTAATCCTTAGTCGACAGCCGCTGGACGAACAGGCCGCACAGCGCACCAGCGATCTGCTGACGCTGATGTGGGACCTCAGGCTGGAAGTAGGCCATAGCGTCCGCACGCTGGAAGAGTGTCTGCTGGAAGGACTGTCAGACCTTACCGTTGCCACTAACCTGATTGAGTCGCGGATGCTGACCGGAGACGTGGCGCTGTTTCTGGAGCTGCAGAAAAACATCTTCAGTGACGGCTTCTGGCCCTCATCCACCTTCTTTGCCGCCAAAATTGAAGAACAGCAGGAACGCCACACGCGTTACCACGGTACCAGCTATAACCTAGAGCCGGACATCAAGAGTAGTCCGGGTGGTCTGCGCGATATCCATACGCTGCAGTGGGTCGCCCGACGCCATTTTGGTGCCACAACGCTGGATGAGATGGTTGGCTTTGGTTTCCTCACCGACGCGGAGCGCAGCGAACTCAACGAATGCCAGGAATTTCTCTGGCGCATCCGCTTTGCCCTGCACCTCTCCCTGCCACGCTATGATAACCGCCTGCTGTTTGATCGCCAGCTCAGCGTGGCGCAGCGCCTGAATTACCAGGGTGAAGGCAATGAGCCGGTCGAGCGGATGATGAAAGATTTCTATCGCGTCACGCGGCGCATCGGCGAACTGAATCAGATGCTGCTGCAGCTGTTTGATGAGGCGATTCTGGCGCTCTCTACCAGCGAAAAACCGAGGCCTGTCGATGACGATTTCCAGCTGCGTGGCGATTTGATCGACCTGCGTGACGAAACGCTGTTCACCCGCGAACCGCAGGCAATTCTGCGCATGTTCTATGTCATGGTGCGTAACGACAGCATCAAAGGGATCTACTCCACTACCCTGCGTCATCTGCGCCATGCGCGTCGTCATCTTAAACAACCGCTGTGTCAGATTCCGGAAGCGCGACGCACCTTTATGTCGATTCTGCGCCATCCCGGCGCGGTCAGCCGGGCGCTGGTGCCGATGCACCGTCACAGCGTGTTATGGGCTTACACGCCGCTGTGGGGCCATATCGTCGGGCAGATGCAGTTCGATCTGTTCCACGCCTACACCGTGGATGAGCACACTATCCGCGTGCTGCAGAAGCTGGAAAGCTTTGCCAATGAAACCACGCGTCCGCAGCATCCGCTGTGCGTAGAGTTATGGCCGCGTCTGCCGCAGCAGGAGCTGTTGCTGATGGCAGCACTGCTGCACGACATTGCCAAAGGGCGCGGCGGCGATCACTCTATTCTCGGCGCACAGGATGCGCTCGATTTCGCTGAAATGCATGGCCTGAACTCGCGTGAAACGCAGTTGGTGGCCTGGCTGGTTCGCCATCATCTGCTGATGTCGGTGACGGCGCAACGGCGCGATATTCAGGACCCGACGGTGATCCAGCAGTTCGCTGAGATGATGCAGAATGAGAACCGGCTGCGCTATCTGGTTTGCCTGACCGTCGCCGATATCTGCGCCACCAACGAAAGCCTGTGGAACAGCTGGAAGCAGAGCCTGCTGCGCGAGCTGTTTTTCGCCACCGAGAAGCAGTTGCGACGCGGCATGGAAAACAGTCCGGACCTGCGTGAGCGGGTGCGTCACCATCGTCTGCAGGCACTGGCGCTGCTACGGATGGACAATATCGATGAAGAGCGCCTGCACCAGATCTGGAATCGCTGCCGCGCAGATTATTTCCTGCGCCACACGCCTAATCAGATTGCATGGCATGCCCGCCACTTACTGGTTCACGATCTGAAGAAACCGCTGGTGCTGGTCAGCCCGCAGGCCACGCGCGGCGGAACCGAAATTTTCATCTGGAGCCCCGATCGTCCGCACCTGTTTGCCGCCGTAGCTGGAGAACTCGACCGCCGCAACCTCAGCGTCCACGACGCGCAGATCTTTACCAGCCGCGACGGCATGGCCATGGACACCTTTATTGTGCTGGAACCGGATGGCAGCCCACTGTCGCCGGATCGCCATCCGATGATCATTCAGGCGCTGGAGCAGGCGATCACCCAGTCTGACTGGGTGCCGCCGCGTACCCGCCGTCCGTCAGCCAAACTCCGGCATTTCAGCGTGGATACAGAGGTCAATTTCCTGCCGACGCATACCGATCGTCGCAGCTACCTGGAGCTGGTGGCGCTGGATCAGCCTGGTCTGCTGGCGCGGGTCGGTGAAGTCTTTGCCGATCTCGGTGTGTCGCTGCACGGCGCACGCATCAGCACCATCGGCGAGCGGGTCGAAGATTTGTTTATTCTGGCCAACAGTGAACGTCAGGCGCTGGATGAAGAAATGCGTAAAGCGTTGCAACAACGGTTGACAGAGGCCCTTAATCCAAACGATAAAGTGTGACCAGACTCGATTTGTAAACATTAATCTCTTTACTTGTGTCGGGTTATTGCCCGGCATCGCACATGACAGATCAGGAAAAAAATATGCAACAGTTACAGAGCGTTATTGAATCCGCCTTCGAACGTCGCGCTGACATCACACCTGCCAGCGTTGACAGCGAAACCCGTGATGCCATCAACCAGGTGATCTCTCTGCTGGACAGCGGTGAGCTGCGCGTTGCTGAGAAGATCGACGGCGAGTGGGTAACGCATCAGTGGCTGAAGAAAGCAGTGCTGCTCTCTTTCCGCATCATTGACAATCAGGTAATGGAAGGTGCAGAAACCCGCTTTTACGACAAAGTGCCGATGAAGTTTGCCGGCTGGGATGAAACGCGTTTCAAAGCCGCAGGCTTCCGCGTCGTGCCGCCTGCGGCTGTGCGTCAGGGTGCCTATATCGCCCGCAACACGGTGCTGATGCCTTCTTACGTCAACATTGGCGCCTTCGTGGATGAAGGCACCATGGTAGACACCTGGGCGACTGTTGGCTCCTGTGCACAAATTGGTAAAAACGTTCACCTTTCTGGCGGCGTGGGTATCGGTGGCGTGCTGGAACCGCTGCAGGCCAACCCGACCATTATCGAAGACAACTGCTTCATTGGCGCACGCTCTGAAATCGTTGAAGGCGTGATTGTTGAAGAAGGCTCAGTGATCTCAATGGGCGTTTACATCGGTCAGAGTACTAAAATTTATGACCGCGAAACAGGCAAAGTACATTATGGTCGTGTGCCTGCTGGTTCCGTCGTAGTTTCAGGTAACCTGCCGTCCAAAGATGGCAGCTACAGCCTCTACTGTGCTGTGATCGTGAAGAAAGTGGATGCGAAAACGCTGGGAAAAACCGGTATCAACGAACTGCTGCGCACCATCGACTGATTGAACTGACGGGCTGGAAACCAGCCCGTCATCTTTTCTTTACACTCATTACCCAATAACATGCTTCGCGCCGCGAATTAACTGGTGCGTTTAGTTTTTATCCAGGTCATAATCCGCGCCAGTTAAATCCTGTCGCGCAATGTTCATCCCGCTTATTTATGTCTACAGTTGACGGACGTCATGAACAAGTCTGCGCGCTTCTCACTTTTGATGGAAACAACGCTATGTATGACAATCTGAAAAGCTTAGGTATCAGTAACCCGGACGACATTGACCGCTACAGCCTGCGTCAGGAAGCCAATAACGACATTCTGAAGATCTACTTCCGTAAAGATAAAGGCGAGTTTTTCGCGAAGAGCGTTAAATTCAAATATCCGCGCCAGCGCAAAACTGTCGTTGCCGATCACGCGACTCAGGGCTACAAAGAAGTTCAGGAAATCAGCCCGAATCTGCGTTATGTCATCGATGAACTGGACCAGATTTGCCAGCGCGATCAGGTTGAAGTGGATCTGAAACGCAAAATTCTGGATGACCTGCGTCATCTGGAAAGCGTGGTCGCCCACAAGATCTCAGAAATTGAATCGGACCTCGAAAAATTAACCCGTAACAGCCGTTAATGTCCTGTCTGACAAGAGAGGCCAGCTTTGCTGGCCTTTTTTATGCCGCAAATCTTCTCCCTACCCCTGCTCATCCAGTTGCAAAGCCACATAGAGCAGTAGCCTGTCGTCAAAATGACCCAGATTCAGTCCGGTCAGCTCAGAAATCCGGTTCAGGCGGTACTCCAGCGTATTACGATGAATGAACAGCGCACGTGCGGTAGCGCTCGGCTGGACGTTATGGGTGAACCAGGCGATTAACGTGCGGCGCAGCAAACCGTTGTTATCCATGCTCTTGAGCTTCGCCAGCGGCCGGGCCAGCTCATTGGCCTGCCAGCCGCCGCGCAGGCTGTCGAGCAGCACCGGCAGCACCAGATCCTGATAAAAATAGCTGCGTACTTCAGGCATACGCTGCTTGCCCACCATCATGGTGGTGCGCGCCGTCCGATAAGAACGTGCAATGCTGCCCGGCCCGGTAAAGAAGTTACCCAGCGCGATACGCATCCGAAGATGGCCACTCTCTTTCATCCGCTGCAGCAGCTGCTCGACGCGGCGGCGATGATCATCCTGATCGTAACGTCCATGCCCGTTCAGGGCCGGTTTCAGCACCACCATTTCGGTCAGTGACACAATAGCGATCAGATTATCGCGCTCCGGTGTGGTCAGCAGCGTTTGCAACTGCTGTAGCTCTGACATCGCGCTGTCGACGCCAAGCTGACCGCTATCCACCTCCAGAACGGCCACCACACGCGGTTGATTGAGATCGATGCCAAGCCGCTGAGCCCATTCGGTCAGCTGTGGCGACAGGGTATCGCTGCGGATGAGATTCAGCACCAGCTCTTCACGCAGACGGCTGTCCTGTGCCAGCATATGCAGAAGCCGTGCCTGCTCCAGCATCATCTCTGCGGTCATGCAGACCAGCTCGCCATAATGCCGCAATGCCAGCGGCTCGCCGGTCAGGCCAATCACCCCGACAATGTCACCATCAATGCGCAGCGGCAGGTTAATGCCGGGCCGTACGCCATGAAGGTGTTTAGCCACGGCTTCATCGATGTCGACTACGCGGCCCTGCGAAAGCACCAGTAGCGCACCTTCGTGCAACTCCCCAATGCGTTCCCGGTCACCGCTGCCGATAATGCGGCCCCGCGCATCCATCACATTGACATTGCTGTCAATAATTTTCATGGTGCGCGCCACGATATCCTGTGCCAGCCGGGCATCAAGGTGATAGGTAGCCATCCATTACTCCTGAAAAAGAGGGGGAGAAACAGAATACGCATGGAAAGCAGGCAGAACATTGTGCATTTGCACAGAGCCAGGCGGTCATTTGCCGAATTTGCGGTGAGCATCACACTCTGCCAGGGCAAATGCCGGGCATAAAAAAGGCGGACCCTGGTCCGCCTCTTCATCAGTGGTCGTTCCGTTACTGCATCAGCAGGTAGATACTGCTGTCGCCGCGCTTCACATTCAGTGCCAGAACAGCTGGTTTGGTATCGAGAACTTTGCGCAGCTCGCCGAGGTTGGTTACCGGCTGCTGGTTAACGCCCTGAATCACATCACCCTTCTTCAGGCCGATACGCGCTGCGGCACTGCCGGCTTTCACATTATCAACGCGAACGCCTTTATCGCCGGTTTCAACATTGCTGAGGTCAGCCCCTTCAATGCCGTTGTAGATGGTGGCAGACTGCACTTTCGCCTGGCTGCTCTGCTGCAACTGAACAGAAACATCGACCGGTTTGCCGTCACGCAGCAGGCCCAGTTTCAGGGTGGTGCCAACCGGCAGTGAACCGACTTCTGCACGCAGTGAAGCAAAGCTGCTCAGCGGTTTGCCATTCATGGAGACAATCACGTCACCCGCTTTGATGCCCGCTTTCGCAGCTGCAGAGTCTGGCAGTACCTGGCTGACAAACGCACCACGCTGTGCGTCGACTTTCATCGCTTTTGCCAGTTCGGAGTTCAGTTCCGTGCCCTGCACACCCAGCTCGCCGCGTTTCACCTGTCCAAACTCAACCATCTGCGCCGTCAGGTTTTTCACCATGTTGCTCGGAATTGCAAAGCCGATACCGATATTGCCGCCATCCGGTGCCAGAATAGCGGTGTTAATCCCAATCAGTTCACCGTTGAGGTTAACCAGCGCACCACCGGAGTTGCCCCGATTAATCGCCGCATCCGTCTGGATAAAGTTTTCGTAATTTTCTACATTCAGGCCGCTGCGTCCCAGTGCCGAAACGATACCGGAGGTCACGGTTTCACCCAGTCCATACGGGTTACCGATTGCCACGGTGTAGTCACCGACGCGCAGATTGTCGGAGTCAGCAATTTTCACGGCGGTCAGATTTTTGGCTTCCTGTAGCTGAACCAGTGCAATGTCAGAGCTGGGATCTTTACCGATGACTTTTGCATCATAGCGACGGCCGTCGCTGAGCTGCACCTGAATTTTGGTGGCATTATTTACGACGTGGTTATTGGTCACCACATAGCCTTTTTCGGCATTGATGATCACGCCCGATCCCAGCGCACGGAATTTTTCCTGCTGGGTATCAGGGGCAAGTCCGCTACCGTTACCGCCTGCACCGTCACCGTTCTGGCACAGGGGTGAACCCTGGAACGGTGAACCGTCCTGACAGAACGGCGAATTGTCGCCAAAAAATTGCTGAAACTGCTGTGGCATGCGTGGCGTTTTTACTGTGGTAGTGCCCTCAACGCTGATACTGACCACAGACGGCATCACTTTTTCCAGCATGGGAGCCAGGCTTGGCAGTTGCTGGCTTTCGGAAGAGGCCGTTTGCGCAGCAGAAACAGTAACAGGGGCGAGCGCCATGCTCAGGCTCAATGCCAGCGCACTTAACACTAAAGTCTTTTTTTTCATTTTTCGTTTCTCAATAAGATTACTGTTCAGACCATTGCTGTGGTCGAAAGGTGAGATAAATGTTTTAGCGCGAAGTTCCTTTAAAAGTTTAAGCCAAAGGTAAAAATTTATTCGCGCTCTTTACAATCGGCGGCTTATTCTACTGCCATCAGCCGCCGGTACTCATCCCAGGCATAGAGATCGGTCATACCGCTAATATAATCCTGAATAAGCCGGAAGCGATAATAACGCTCCCACAACAGCCGCTGATATTTATGCTCCACAACCAGATTACGCATCTTGTGCAAATAGGCTTTACGGTGTTTCCCGGAGAGCTTATGGAAAAGCCGCGTTTCAATCGGGTGCTGGCGCAGGAAGTCTTCATTCATCAGCGTGGTAAAGGCTTCATAATTAAGGCGCATCAGCGGCTGATAGATCTCCAGCAGCCCTTTAATCACGCGGTAACCCTGCAGTTCCAGCTGCTCAACTTCGGAGTGATTAAACACCTGCTGGCGCGCAACGGTCTTAAACAGTTGCAGTAAACGCCCTTCTTCACCCTCATCCTCCAGCAGTGCATGGTTAAAACTTCCCTCGAATATTGCAGGCAGATTATCAACAAAACGTTTCACCGCGTAACTGACCAGCACGCTCTGAACATTTACGCGTAATGACATAAAAAATTGATCGCTGCGGCTGCGGCGTTTTTTACTGCAGGCTTCCCGCCAGGCTTCGCCAATAGTCCGGCTAAAGGCGTCATTATTTTTCACCGGCCCCCAGGCTTTACTGAGAAATTCAAACAAACTCTCAACATTAAAAATATCTTTTTCTACAGCGTCGTCCAAATCGGCAATACAATAGGAGATATCATCTGCGGCTTCCATTATATAGGTGAGCGGAAATCGGTGGTGTTCTTCCATATTGGTGGCAGCACGCAGGTCGGCAATATAATCCTGCTCAGAGAGATAAAAACCGGGTTTCTTCATTAACACGCTAAATTCGGCGGGCTTTTCACCCTGCCACCAGGCAGGAGCAGTATATTTGAGGATACAGGCGACCTGAGAATAACTGAGATTGAGTTGCAGCAGCGTATGCACCATACGGATAGCCTGCGCGTTGCCCTCAAAATGGCAGAGATCCTGGCGTATCATGGCGTTCAGCTCATCAAAGGCTTTACGCTGCGCATCCCCTTCAACGCCCGCCACCAGCGGATCGACCAGCTCGGCAGCGAGGTTCTCTTCAAACCAGTCGTTAATAGCTGCCTCGCCAAAATGACCAAACGGCGGATTGCCCACGTCATGCAGCAGACACGCCATTTCGATCAGGCTTTCAAATGCGCCTTCAAGCTCATCCAGACCATACTGCGCCAGCCCGCCCTGCATCTTCAGGGTTTGCAGGATCTCTTTGGTGATGTAGCGTCCGGTCTGCTGCACCTCCAGCGAGTGTGTCAGTCGGGAACGGACAGCGGCATTGCGCTCCAGCGGAAAAACCTGCGTTTTCTGTTGCAGTCGCCGGATGGCGGCGGAGTTGATAATCCGTCCACGGTCACTCTCAAAATGGCGGGTAATATAATATTCGCCTTCCGGATCTTTTCGACTGGTATAAGGGCGCGAGAAGCTGATCTTCTTCCTGAAATTGATCGCCGACATGAATTACCCCTGACTTTTTCGTGAATTAATCCCCTGAATGCCATGGTAGACTATGCCCTAAATTTTGATTCTTTACATTAGCGGAACTCACTATGAAAGCAGGCATTATTGGCGCGATGGAGCAGGAAGTCACACTGCTGCGCGACAAAATTGAAAACCGTCAAACGCTGTCGCTGGCGGGTTGTGAAATCTATACCGGCACCCTGCAGGGCGTTGAGGTGGCACTGCTGAAATCGGGCATTGGTAAAACCTCTGCGGCGCTGGGCACCACGCTGCTGCTGCAGCTCTGCAAACCCGATGTGGTGATCAACACCGGTTCAGCGGGCGGTTTATCGCCGTCGCTCAGCGTCGGCGATATCGTGGTGTCAGACGAAGTGCGTTATCACGATGCGGATGTCACCGCATTTGGTTACGAGCCGGGTCAGATGGCGGGTTGTCCGGCCGCATTTGTGGCAGACAGCAAGCTGATTGCTGCGGCGGAAGCCTGCATTAAGCAACTGGACCTGAATGCCGTACGCGGTCTGGTGGTGAGCGGTGATGCCTTTATCAATGGTGCCGAACCGCTGGCACGCATTCGCAACCTGTTCCCGCAGGCGATTGCCGTTGAGATGGAAGCAACCGCTATCGGTCACGTCTGTCATCAGTTCCAGGTACCGTTTGTGGTGGTCCGTGCGATTTCCGACGTGGCCGATAAGGAATCTCACCTCAGCTTTGATGAGTTCTTAAGCGTAGCGGCAAAGCAATCTTCGCTGTTGGTGGAGAACCTGCTGGCGCATCTGGCGCGTGGCTAAAACGCTGCTTTTCTGCTGGCTGCTGCTGTTGAGCGGCAGCCTGCTTGCCTCCCCGCCCCGT
The DNA here is from genome assembly GCF_052045955.1 of Pantoea sp. 22096. NCBI lineage: Bacteria > Pseudomonadati > Pseudomonadota > Gammaproteobacteria > Enterobacterales > Erwiniaceae > Pantoea > Pantoea sp. 22096. Next base: position 42,609 of record NZ_JBQEPW010000005.1, read on the forward strand.
GTTATCACCCTCGCTCCCCACCTTACCGAACTCGCCTTTGCTGCCGGGATTACGCCGATTGCGGTCAGTGCATGGTCTGACTATCCGCCGCAGGCGAAACAGATTGAGCAGGTTGCCAACTGGCAGGGCATCAAGGCCGAACGCATTCTGCAGCTCAAACCGGATCTGGTCTTAGCCTGGCGAGGCGGTAATCCGCAGCGACAGATTGACCAGTTGCAGCAGCTCGGCGTACCGGTTAAATGGATTGATCCGCAGACGCTGGATGACATGTTCACAGCGCTGGCCGATCTGGGCCGCTGGAGCCCCAGCCCGGAACAGGCAAGCAGAGCTGCCCAGGCGTTACGGCAGCAGGAAGCCGCATTGCGTCAGCGCTATACTCACCTGACTGCGGTTCCGCTCTTTTTGCAGTTTGGACAGCAGCCACTCTTTACCGCCGCCAGAGCCACGCTGCAGAATGAGATAATTACATTATGTGGTGGCAGGAATATTTTTGCCGACAGTCGTGTCAGCTGGCCACAGGTCAGCCGTGAGCAGGTACTGATGCGCCATCCTCAGGCCGTTGTGACGGGTGGCAGTGCGCAGCAGGCGGAAAACATCCGTGTGTTCTGGCGACCGCAGCTGGATGTACCGGTGATTGCCATCAATGAGGACTGGCTTAGCCGGCCAGGCCCGCGACTGCTGCTGGCCGCGCAGCAACTCTGTGCGGCTCTGCATCCCGATGAATAAATCGGCGAATTAATTAAAGTCACTGCGATTTTTGCCGTTGATCAATACCAGAGACGAACGCGCCACGTATGCTCGCCGTCCTTTTAGCGCCCCGGCGCTTTTTTAAAACACCAGGAACCTTATATGACCAGAGCACTGCTGCTGGCCATAGGGCTGTCGATCGCCGGTTCTGCCTTTGCAGGATCGATAAATGGCTCTATTGGCGCCAGACTTGTCATCTATTCACGCTGTGAAATCAACACGGCTAACGGTCAGCCCGCGCCACAGATCAACTGCGGCAGACAGGCAAGCGCGCAGCCACGCGTAACCCATAGTCAGATTCAGTCGCAGGGAAGTGTGAAACAGAGTAACCGGCTGGTCACAATCGAGTGGTAAACGAGGCCGTCGCGATGACGGCCTTCATCATCAGATACTAAAGGAAGAGCCACAGCCACAGGTGGTTTTGGCATTTGGATTGGTCACGATAAAGCGTGAGCCTTCCAGACCTTCGGTGTAATCCACCGAACCGCCCACCAGATATTGCAGGCTCATCGGGTCAACCACCAGCGAGACGCCCTGCTTTTCGATCGTCATGTCGCCATCATTCAGTTGATCATCAAAGGTGAAGCCGTACTGGAAACCACTGCAACCGCCACCGGTGATATAGACGCGAAGTTTCAGCGCCGGGTTCTCTTCGTCGGCAATCAGGTTCTTCACCTTGGTGGCTGCGGCGTCGGTAAACTGCAACGGCAGTGCTACTACTTCATCACTCATGTTTTACTCCGGTAAACGCCCAGGTCAGAAAACGACCTTAATAACGCTATTATCAGCCAGCACCTCAGCGCAATCAAGCTCTGCCCTTCGCACTCTGTGCCGCTTTCACCTCTGTTAAGGGCGCCGCGGGTGAATCCGCCTTTCGTCTGCTGCCCCTCTTCCGTAGAATGGTGCAATATTTTTATGAACCGCTGGAGCCGAAAATGAGTAAGTCCGAACAACTGTTTGCCGAGGCACAACGCCTGATCCCGGGCGGGGTAAACTCGCCAGTACGCGCATTTACCGGCGTGGGCGGCGTTCCGCTGTTTATTGAACATGCTGATGGCGCGTATCTCTATGACGCCGATGGAAAAGTCTATATCGACTATGTTGGCTCATGGGGTCCGATGGTGCTGGGTCATAACAACGCGGCGATCCGTAATGCCGTGATCGAAGCGGCCCAGCGCGGCCTGAGCTTTGGCGCACCGACCGAAATGGAAGTGACCATGGCGCAACTGGTGTGTGAGCTGGTGACGTCTATGGAGATGGTGCGGATGGTCAACTCCGGCACCGAAGCAACCATGAGCGCGATTCGTCTGGCGCGTGGCTTTACGGGCCGCGATAAAATTATCAAGTTTGAAGGCTGCTATCACGGTCACGCCGATCATCTGCTGGTGAAAGCGGGTTCCGGTGCCTTAACGCTGGGTCAGCCAAACTCGCCGGGCGTACCGGCTGATTTCGCTAAACACACCCTGACCTGCACCTTTAACGACCTCGACTCGGTGCGCAGCGCCTTTGAGCAATATCCTGACGCCATCGCGGCCATCATCGTTGAGCCGGTCGCCGGCAACATGAACTGCATTCCGCCGCAGCCGGCGTTCCTGCCAGGCCTGCGTGCGCTCTGCGATGAGTTCGGCGCACTGCTGATTATTGATGAAGTGATGACCGGTTTCCGCGTGGCGCTGGGCGGCGCGCAGGCTCACTACAATGTGCGTCCTGACCTGACCTGTCTCGGAAAGATTATCGGTGGCGGGATGCCGGTTGGCGCATTTGGTGGCCGTCGCGACGTGATGGCTGCGCTGGCCCCGACCGGTCCGGTTTATCAGGCGGGTACGCTTTCCGGTAACCCCATTGCCATGGCCGCCGGTTTTGCCTGCCTGACACAGATCGCGCAGCCTGGCACGCACGACAAACTGGATGCCCTGACCCGCCAGCTGGCTGAGGGTCTGCGCGAAGCAGCCCAACAGCAAAATATCCCGCTGGTGATTAATCATGTGGGCGGGATGTTCGGCCTGTTCTTCACCGAGGCTGATAGCGTGACCTGTTATGCCGATGTGACCCGCTGCGATGTAGAGCGCTTTAAAACCTTCTTCCATCTGATGCTGGAGGAAGGTGTTTACTTTGCGCCATCAGCTTATGAGGCAGGCTTTATGTCGCTGGCGCACAGCGAAGAGGATATTCAGCGCACTGTCGACGCCGCGCGTCGTTGTTTCGCGAAGCTGTAATTGCGGCAGCGTTAGAGGCAAAGACCGGCAGCAGCACCCGGTCCAGGATCTCACAGCAACATAAAACTCAGCGCGCAGGGAACACGGGCAGAGGAGGAAAGCGTCCCGCGCCTGGGACAAAAACGCCAGGCGTTTTTGAACAACGCAACGCGTTGGCCGGTTTACGGGCGCACCTCAGGGATGAGGTGCGTAATCGCGCGGGCCGAGCGTGTCAGGGATGACGGCTTTTGCGTCTTTACGATCTGACCGTGTTCCCTTCGCAGGCTCAGTCTCACAGCCAATCGGGCCAGACTTTGTTAGTAATCTCAGACCGGTTTGCGCTGGTCTTTTTTTAACCTGAACGCCGCAGCAGCCAGATAAAGTAAGGCGCACCTAAAAAGGTCGCCATCAGCCCGGCTGGGATTTGATCCGGGAATGCCAGCATTCGCCCGCACCAGTCAGCCAGTATCATCAATCCCCCGCCCAGCAATCCCGACAGCAGCAGTTGCGGCAAGGCCCGCCGGAACCCCAGCATCCGCGCCATATGCGGTGCCATCAGTCCGACAAAACTCAGCGGACCGATAGTCAGCGTCGCGCTGGCGGTCAGCGCGGCGGCCAGCAGCAGCAGACTCAGCCGCGCGGGCGTCAACGCCATGCCCGCCGAGCGTGCAGTCGCACTTCCCAGCGGCAGCAGCGTCAGCCAGCGACTGGCCAGCGGGGCCAGTGAGACCAGCACCAGCGCACAGAGGGCACTCAGAATCGCCTGACTGCCGCTGATGTTATAGGTCGAGCCGGAGATCCAGCTCAGCAGCCCGCCCATACGCGGATCGCCGCTGGCCAGCAGCAGCATCAGCAGGGTGACAAAGGCGCTGTTAAGCGCCATACCCGCCAGCAGCATCCGCTCCGGCGAGAAGCCGCCACGGCTGGCTACCGTTATAATCACCAGCAGCGTCAGTGCGGCACCCACAGCACCGGCGGGCAGCAGCCAGGCCATCGCATCGCCTGGCATAAAGAACATCATGACCACTATGCCGCAGGCAGCTCCGGAACTGATGCCCAGCACTTCCGGGCTGGCCATGGGATTGCCGGTCAGCCGCTGAATCAGACTCCCCGCCACGCCCAGCATCAGACCGGTTACCAGCGCCGCCAGCACGCGCGGCGCGCGCCACGGCAGCAGTGATTGCAGCATCTCGCCCGCTGACCAGATCCAACCCTGCGCATCACGTCCAAACGCGAGAGCTCCCCACCCCAGCAGCGCCAGAACAGCGAGACCGATCAGCGCCCAGCGCAGCAGGTTCTGTCGTTCGGCGGGCACATGGTCACCCTGATTCAGCGCGGGCGGCACCGAACCGGTGCGCAGTCGCGGCAGCAGCCACAGCAGAATCGGTACGCCAAGCAGGGCCGTGGCTGTGCCGGTCGGAATATCGCGCCAGTGCGTGCTGAGCCATAAGACGCAACTGTCCGCCAGCCACAGCAGCAGCGCGCCGGTAAACGGTGCCAGCAGCATCCTGCTGAGGAGTCGTCGTCCACCCAGCAGCTTTGCCAGCAGCGGCGCAAACAGCCCGATAAAGCCGATGATACCGGCGATATTCACCAGCTGTGCGCTGAGCAGAATCGCCAGTCCAAGGCCACCAATACGCGCCACAGAGAGCGCCAGACCCAGGTTTTTCGCGACACCATCATCCAGCCCCATCAGCGTCAGCGGACGCAGCAGCGCCAGTGTCAGCACAAACGCCAGCAGCAGACGCGGCCAGAGTTGCTGTACGTTTTCCCAGCTCATCTGATTCAGCGCGCCGGTGCTCCACAGAAACATGTTCTGCAGCTGATCGTGATTGAAGATAGCGAAGATTTGATTCACCGCGCCGCTGTACAGGCTCAGCACCAGCCCGGCCAGAATCAGCGTCACCGGCGACAGACGTTTGCCCCAGGCCACACCAAACACCAGCGCGCCCACCAGCAGCGCACCGCTAAGCGCGGCAAACTGCTGGGTCATGGCCCCGCCGGGCAGATGCCACAGCGTTGCCACGGTAATCCCCAGCTGCGCGCCGGAAGAGACACCCAGCGTGGTCGGCTCCGCCAGTGGGTTGCGCAGGATCTGCTGAAACAGCATACCGGCAAGACCCAGTCCGGCACCCACCAGCAGCGCCAGCGCCGTGCGCGGCAGCAGGCTGTAGTGAAACACCATCTGCGGCAGACTATCGACGGCTGGTGACCAGAATGCCTGCCACCATTCAGCCTGTGGCAGTGCCTGGTGCAGATTAACCAGCGTCAGGCTGAGTGAGAGCAGAAACAGCAGGCTGAGGAGGCCTGCGGGAAACAGAGCATGGCGCATCAGTGCGTCTCCAGCGCGCGTTCCAGCACGCGAACAAAGTGCAGCGCCGAGAGCGTTGCACCGTAATACCAGACCGCCGGGACGCGCTGAAAGCGTCCAGTGCGGAGAAACGGCATGGCCTGCCACAGCGGACTGCGCATCAGCTGCTGCATCTCCACGTCATTGTCATGATCGAAACAGATAACATCTACCTCCCCGGCCTGCGCCAGCTGTTCGATGCCGATCACTGCGCTGCCCCAGAAATTGGTTTCGCCCTGCCAGCCATTTTTCAGGCCCAGCAGGGTCATCACTTCCAGGAACAGACTGTTTTTACCGAAGGTAATGGCGTGACGACTGTCGAGCAGCGACATCAGCAGAAGCGTGCGTCCGGCATAGGGTGCCAGCCGCTCACGCGCCGCCGCCAGCTGATCATCGACCTCGCGCAGATGCTGCTCCGCCCGCTCGCTTAATCCCAGGCGCGCTGCCAGCTGACGCAACGATGCGCGCGCGGCGGTGAAGGGTTTTCCGTCGCCGCTGTGAAGATCAAAGCCCATGATGGGTGCGATGCGCGTCAGTTTCTCTTTGGGCGGGCCGTAGCCATTAGAGCAGAGGATCAGCGACGGCTGCATTTGCGCCATCAGCTCAAGATTGGGTTCGGTGCGCAGGCCGACGTCGATCACGTCCGCAGACAGCTTCGGCTCACCTACCCAGATGTTGTAGTTGTGCAGATCGGCCACGCCCCAGGGCGTAACGCCCAACGCAATCAGCAGTTCGGTGGGTAACCACTCCAGTGCAATAATCCGACCCGGATCCGGCGTGGCAGCACGCAGAGGAAGCGCACAGAACAGTGGCGAGGCCGCCAGCGCCAGCAACAGTCGGCGGCGATAAAGATCGGGCATCATCCTTTCCTTAACAGACAAAACTGACCGGCGCGCCGCCCTGCGGGTGCGGTAAAATGCCCATTGGAATGCCATAAATTGCACCCAGTACCTCAGGCTGCATAATTGCTCCGGCGTCACCTCCGGCAATCATCGCACCCTGACGCAGCGCCACCAGATGATCGCAGTAGCGTGCCGCCATGTTGATATCGTGCAGCACCGCAATCACGGTCAGGCCGCGCTGCTGGCTCAGGTCTTTTATCAGCGCCAGCACCTCCACCTGATGGGCAATATCCAGCGCCGAGGTCGGTTCATCCAGCAGCAGACAGCGGCTGTTCTGCGCCACCATCATCGCCAGCCAGGCGCGCTGACGCTCACCGCCTGACAGACTGTCCACCAGCCGACCGGCAAAGGGCTTTAGCCCGACCTGCGCAATCGCATCCTCTACCCTATCGCGATCCTCCTGAACAAAGCGCCCCAGCGCCCCGTGCCAGGGATAGCGGCCAATCGCTACCAGCTCACGCACCGTCATCCCTTCGGCGGCCGGTAACTGCTGCGGCAGATAGGCCACCTCGCGGGCAAAGGCTTTACTGTTCCAGCGCCCGACGGGCTGCTGATTCAGCAAAACCTCTCCACTGCTGGCCGCATGATGGCGACCCAGCATTTTCAACAGCGTCGATTTGCCCGAGCCATTGTGGCCAATCAGCGCGGTCATTTTACCCGGTGGAAAAGTCAGCGACAGGGGCTGGAGGAGAGTGCGGCCGGGCACTTCGAAACTGGCATTCTCCAGCCTGAAGGTTGCCTCTTCTGCGTGCGGATGCGGCATGGTTATCCCTGTGAACGGGCGCCTAAGCGCCCGGTTAAATCAGAATCTGAAGGTCGCGGTGCCGACAATCTGGCGTTCCGCACCCCAGTAGCAGGCGTATTCACGGTAGCAGCTGGCGACATACTCGCGGTTGAACAGATTGTTAACGTTAACACCCACTGTCGAGCCTGGCAGACCGAAACGACCCAGATCATACTTCAGCGCCGCATCCACCGTGGTGTAACCGGCTACCTTAAAGTTCTGGTTCGAGAGTCCAGCAGAGGTATTAGTTGGGGTTTCAGCATACAGCCCCTGGCTTTCACCCACGTAACGGACCCCAGCGCCGATCGTCACCCCTGACAAAGCTGTCTCGTGGAAGGTGTAGTCGCTCCACAGTGAGGCCATATGTTTCGGCACCTGCACCGGCGTTTTGCCTTTAAGCGACGTGTCTTCAGTATATTCCGCATCGGTGTAGGTGTAGGAGGCCGTCAGGTTAACGTTGGCATTGAGCGCCGCTTTAGCTTCCAGCTCTACGCCCCGTGACCGGATTTCACCGCTCTGAACGCTGAAAAAAGCTCTGTCTGGATCGGGATCGGCAGTCAGATTTTTGGTTTTGGTCAGCTGGTAAAGCGCTGCGGTGAGCACCACCGGACGATCTTTCGGTACATATTTCACGCCCGCTTCATACTGCTTAGCGCGTGACGGATCAAATGCCTGACCCTCATAGGTTGAACCCGCATTCGGAATAAAGGCTTCACTGTAGCTGAAGTAAGGCGCGATTCCGTTATCAAACACATAGTTCAGACCCCCACGCCAGGTAAAGGCCTGATCGTTCTGGCGATCAACGCTATTCGCCACCCGATCGTAAACCGAGGTCATGGCGTAGTCGTAGCGGCCACCCAGTGTCAGCACCCAGCGATTCCATTCCATCTGATCCTGTGCATAGAGGCCGGTCTGACGCTGCTTATTCAGATGCTGATAAGGATCGGCAAATGGCGTTACGCCGTTATCGCCATATTGCGGATTAACTGCATTCAGGCTGGAAGCAGTGCCAAACTGTGCGTCGATATCATTGCGGGTACGCTGGAAGTCCACGCCCAACAGCAGCGTATGATCAACCTGGCCGGTGGCGAATTTCGCCTGCGCCTGGGTATCGACCGCCAACTGGTTGAGCGTCTCTTCTGAAACTGCCGAACCGCGCGTGATTTGCTGAGTCTCCGGCAGGAAACCATTGCCATAGATACTGCGGTAATCGGTGCGCAGGTCGGCGTAACGCAGGTTCTGGCGCAGCGTCCAGGTGTCGTTAAGGCTGTGCTCGGCGTTATAGCCCACCATTTTGGTAGTGCGTGAAATCTTATTGCTCTGCTCGCCTTCGTCGAAGTCGGTCGGCAGTTTGTACTGGCTGCCATCGGCACGGGTGATCGGCACCACAGTGCCCTGACGCGGCAGCCAGCCGTAATAACCAGTTTCTGGCTCGTTCTGGAAATAGGTCAGCAGATCAATGCGGGTGCGATCGTCGGGACGCCAGCTGAATGACGGAGCGATAGTGTAGCGCTTCTCTTTGTTCATCGACTGCTGCGCATCCTGACTGCGCGCCTGACCGGTCAGGCGATAGCTGTAGACGCCGTTATCATCCAGCGCGCCGCCAAAATCAAAGCCGGTCGAAAAAAGGTTGTCGTTGCCCATCTGGAACTGTACTTCGCGCAGCGTTTCCTGGGTTGGACGCTTGCTCACCAGCGAGACCACACCGCCCGGATTGCTTTTGCCATAGAGCACCGACACCGGACCGCGCAGCAGTTCGGCGCGCTCCAGGAAATAGGGGTCGATGGCAAACTCAGAGTAATTATCTCCCTGCAGCTTCAGGCCATCCAGATACTGATTGGTATTGGTTTCGCTGAAGCCGCGAATGGATAACGCATCAATCACATCTGAGCTGCCACGGTTACCGGTCAGCACGCCAGGCGTATAGTTAAACGCCCCTTTCACGCTGGTCACGTTGCGCATCTCCATCTCTTCGCGGGTAACCACGGAAACAGACTGCGGATTTTTTTCAATCGGTGTGTCAGTTTTGGTGCCCGTGGCGCTGCGCTTCGCCGCCACGGTCGGTGCCGGCCCCCAGGCGCTTTCCGCCTCGACGCCGCTGCCGCCATCCGCCGAGACCACCATGGTCTCCGTCTGCGCAGCATAAAGCGAGGAGCTCAGGCTCAGTGAAATCATGACGCCCAGAAGCGGCCGGGAAAATGTTTTTTTGGTGTTGTCTGCAAAAGTCGTTCGCGCATTCATAAAAAGGTGTCTCTTAAAATAGGCTCAGGCGAGCGAATCGAAACGATAATGATTATTATAACGGATTAGATAATATGCGAACTTCAGCGACGACTGCAAGCAGAAATCCCAGCAGTGACGCCGTTTGCAGAGCCGTTTCCCCGTATTGATCAAAAACAAAAAAAGGGCGCCGAAGCGCCCTTTTTAACCTGTCTGACTGATTTATTTGCCAAACATATCTTTTATCCAACCTGCTACGCCGTCGCTGTCTTTCTGCTCCTGCTCCTGCGGTTGCTGGGCCGGTTGCTGTTGCGGCTGTTGCTGCTGTTGCTGGTCAAACAGCTGTTGCTGCTGCTGAACCTGCTGCTGCTGTTGCTGACACAGCGCATTCGGATCCAGCGCCCACACCGGCAGAGAACGCCAGGTGCTGCTGCCCGTGCCACAGACAAAGTTACCGGCCGAATCCACATTCATCAGTGATACATCTTCCGGCGGCGTCAGCTGCAGTGGCATGGGTGCCTGATTGTCGAGGTAGCGACGATAGAGCTGCATCGCACCGCTGGCACCGTAGAGTTTGGTCGGCTGGTTGTTATCACGTCCTACCCAGGTGATCGCCACTTCTTTGCCATCAATACCGGCAAACCAGCTGTCCACCAGATCGTTGGTAGTACCGGTTTTGCCCGCCAGATGCGCATTCGGGAAACGCGCGCCCAGCGCACGGGCGGTACCGTGGTCAGCGACCTGTTGCATGGTGTAGAGCGTCAGATAAGCGGCCTGCGCCGGTTCCACACGCTGCGCCTGCGGATAGCTCTGATAGAGCACGCTGCCATCTTCTGCAATCACCGAACGCACCGCTGACAGCGACGCGCGATTGCCGCCGCTGGCGATCGACTGGAACGCCTGTGCCACTTCAACTGGCGTCAGGTTTAAAGCACCCAGCAGCATCGCCGGAACCGGATGCAGCTGCTCTTTCGGCACGCCCAGCTTGTTCCAGGTATCGACTACCGCATCCAGCCCCAGCGTCATACCGAGGTTAACCGTCGGCACGTTCATGGAGTTGGTCAGCGCGTCCACCAGCATCACTTTGCCGCTGAAGCGACGGTCGTCGTTCATCGGTTTCCAGATGGTGCCATTTGGCTGCTTCAGCGCAATCGGCTCATCGGCGATCCAGCTGTTCAGGCGATAGCTGTTTGGCTGGCTCAGCGCGGTGAGGTAGGTCGCCGGTTTCGCCAGGGAACCAATAGAGCGACGCGCCTGCAACGCACGGTTATAACCGGCATACTGCGGATCGGCACCGCCGACCATAGCACGGACTTCGCCGCTGAAGCGGTCAACCACCACCATTGCGGTTTCCAGATCCTTCAGACCACGCTGTTTTTTCAGCGTCGGAATGCCGTCAACCACCGCTTTTTCGGCCGCATCCTGCGAGACCGGATCCAGCGTGGTAAAGATCTTCACGCCGGAGAGATCTTTAATCTTGTCGCCCAGTTTCGCCTGAAGCTCGTTACGCACCATCTGCATAAAGGCAGGCTGTGGCGTGATCACACCGCCCTTTGGCTGCACGCCCAATGGACGCGCCGACAGCATGTCGTACAGCTCCTGGTCGATCACTTTCTGCTGCTGCAACAGGCGCAGCACCAGGTTGCGGCGTTCCAGCGCCAGTTTCGGGTTACGCCACGGGTTATAGAGCGACGCCCCTTTCACCATGCCAACCAGCATCGCCTGCTGATCCAGACTCAGCTCATCAACCGGACGGCCAAAGTAGTAGAGGCTCGCCAGCGGGAAGCCGCGAATCTGATCGCTGCCCGCCTGACCGAGATAGACCTCATTCAGGTAGAGCTCCAGGATGCGATCTTTGCTGTAGCGCGCATCCATGATCACCGCCATATAGGCTTCACGCGCTTTACGCCACAGCGAACGCTCATTGGTCAGGAACAGGTTCTTAACCAGCTGCTGCGTCAGCGTACTGCCACCCTGCACCGCTTTCCCGGCCGTGATGTTCGCCAGGAAGGCGCGACCAATGGAGTACGGACTGATGCCATCATGCTCATAGAAATGGCGATCTTCAGTGGCGATCAGCGTATCGACCAGCAAATCAGGGAAACCGGTGCGCGGCACGAAGAGTCGCTGTTCACCATTGGGTGACTGCAGCATGGTGATCAGACGCGGATCGAGGCGGAAAAAGCCAAAATCACGGCCGGTTTCGAGGTTTTTAATCTCGCTCAGCTCATCTTTGGTAAAGCTCATGCGCGCGTGGATTTGCCCCTCTTTACTGTCGGGGAAATCAAACGGGCGACGCAGCAGATCAATGGTGTTGCCCTTCACCGAAAACTCGCCAGGGCGGGTGATACGGGAGACTTCGCGATACTGAGTCCCTTCCAGCAGCGCCACCATTTCACTTTTGTTGTAGGCCATGCCCGGTTCCAGGCTGACCATGCGGCCATAGACGGTGGCAGGCAGTTGCCACACCTTACCGTCAATCCGGCTGCGAATTTCCGAGTCGAGGTAGATGCCCCATGCGACCATTACCACCACAAACACCAGGAACAGTTTAATTAACCATCCCAGCCAACGGCGTTTGCCGCGCGGCGGTTTTCCACCTTTACCTTTACGTGGCACCGGCGCTTCCTCCTCGTCATCATTAAAATCGTCCTGATCGATATCCTGTTCGATATCCCTGCGTCGTCCCCGGCCCGCACTGCTGCGCGGCGGCAACGGTTTACCTTTGCGCCCTATTGGTTCGCGATCGTTCCCAGACATTACTTTTCTTCTCCAGGCAGTGCTTACGGCAGCGCCGCTACTCTAACTGCTTTCTCGCGTGCCGCATGGCAGAACCCTCTGAATTCGATCCAGCGGACTCAACCCTGCGGGGACATTTTTTTGGTTCGCCTTGTTGGCAAGGCGGTGGCCGGATCCTCTGGCCAGAGGTGTTTCGGATAGCGTCCCTTCATCTCTTTCCTGACCTCCGGCCAGGCACCGCGCCAGAACGCCGCCAGATCGCGGGTGATCTGCAACGGACGCTGGGCGGGCGATAACAGCTCGAGCACCAGCGGGATGCGTCCTTCCGCCACGGTGGGATTCTGCGCTTCGCCAAACATCTCCTGAATCCTGACTGCCAGCGCGGGCGGCTTATCCGCATCGTAGCGGATTGGCAGCCGGCTTCCGGTCGGCACAGTGTAATGAGTTGGCAGCACAGTATCCAGCCGCTGACGTTGTGACCATGTGAGTAAATGTAAGAGCGCCGTGGTCAGGTTCACCGCCTGCAGGCTGCGCAGATCGCGCACTGCTGACATCTGCGGCAACAGCCACTGCGGCAGGCTCTCAAGCAGGCTTTCGTCATCCATGGCGGGCCAGCTCTCTTCCGGCAGCCACTGCGCAGCACACTGAATGCGCAGGCGCAACTGCCCGGCATCCGGCGTCCAGCCCAATACCGACAGACCTTTTTCGGCGATCCAGCGCAGCATAGCCGCGTGAAGCACGTCCGGCTCCGGGCGCGCCATCGGCTGGGTCTTCAGGATCAGGGCGCCAATCTGCTCACGTCTGAACGCACGCAGCGTGCCCTTCTCTTCATCCCACTCCACTTCGGTCCGACGCTCAATCAGCGCTGGCTGATGCTGGCATAGCGTTTCAATATCGACCGGCAGTGCCAGCAACATCCGGGCATCCGGCGTCGCACTGCCCTGCAACAGGGCGGGTGTAATCAGCCATTCGTTGCGCGTCAGGCCATCCTGCTCATCGAGTCTGGCCCCCAGCCCGTTAGCCAGCTGATAGCGACCGCTCTGGTCGCGACGCCGCGCCAGCCGATCGCCAAACCCTACCGCCAGCAGGCCAGCGAAGCGATCTTCATCGACCCGTCCGCCCCGAATTTTAAGCCGCTGCTGCCACTGCTGCGCCCGCCGCTGCCATTGGGCCTGTGGCCGATGCAGCGCATCACGCAGATCGGCACTGCCGCTGCGCGGAGGATCTTCCAGAATCGCCACCAGCAGTGCGGCGCTGGCGACCGCATCCGGCTCATCGCCTGCGGCACAGAGCATAGCAGCAAGCCGCGGATCGCAACCCAGCTTTGCCATACGCCGTCCCAGCGTGTTAAGCAGGCCGTTGCTGTCCAGTGCACCCAGACAGGTCAGCTGTTGTTGCGCTGCCATCAGATTTCTGGCGGGCGGCTGATCCAGCCACTGCAGCTGTTGCGGCCCGGTACAGCCCCACTGCAACAGGTCCAGCCACAGCGACGAAAGGTCACTGTTAACCATTTCCGGTTCGCTCTGCGCCGCCGCACGAGACGCCTGCTCCTGCGGCAGAAGATGCAGACAGATCCCCGGCATCAGTCGCCCGGCGCGACCTGCGCGCTGGATCATTGATGCCTGGCTGATGCGCTGCGTCTGCAGACGCGTTACGCCGCTGCGGGCGTCAAACAGGGCGCTGCGTTCCAGCGCACTGTCGACTACCAGACGAATCCCTTCAATGGTCAGGCTGGTCTCGGCGATATTGGTGGCGAGCACCACTTTGCGACGTCCGGCGGCGGCGGGCAGGATCGCCCGTCGCTGCGCCGCCAGCGGCAGTGCGCCATAGAGCGGTGTCAGATCCACATCGTCACTAATGCGTGATTCCAGCTCGCGTTTCACGCGTTCAATTTCCGCCACGCCCGGCAGAAACAGCAGCAGGGAGCCGTCTTCGTCGCGCAGCAGCTGGGCGACTTCACGCGCGACCGCCTCTTCAAAGCGTACGTTCTGATTCAGCGACGCGTAACGCCGTTCAACCGGATAGCTGCGCCCTTCTGAAATAATCAGTGGCGCATCCGGCAGCAGCGCCGCCAGCCGGGTATTATCCAGCGTGGCCGACATCAGCATGATTTTAAGATCGTCGCGCAGCCCCTGCTGCACATCGAGCAGCAGCGCCAGCGCCAGGTCGGCCTGCAGGCTGCGCTCGTGAAATTCATCGAGGATCACCAGCGACACGCCCTCCAGCATCGGATCGTGCTGAAGCATGCGCGTGAGCATCCCTTCGGTGACCACTTCCAGCCGGGTTTCTAGCCCGACGCAGCTTTCGCCACGCATCCGGAATCCCACTGTGGCTCCCGGCTGTTCGCCGAGCTGTTCTGCCAGCCGCTGCGCCACATTACGTGCCGCCAGCCGGCGTGGCTCCAGCATAATGATGCGTCCCGGCAACGCCGCCTGCTGCAACAACTGCAGCGGCAGCCAGGTCGATTTGCCCGCGCCGGTAGGGGCGGCCAGCAGGATTTGAGAGGCGTCACGCAGCGCCGCCAGGATGTCAGGCAGCACCGCGCTGACCGGTAAATCGCTCACAGCAAACTCCGCTTCTGCCTGTGCTAAGATGGCGCGCATTGTAGCACGTGATATTTGCCGGAGAGCGCCATGGCGACACAACGCTTATTTTTTGCCATCAGCCTGCCTGACGAAATGCAGCAACAGCTGGTGCGCTGGCGGGCGGACACCTTTCCTGCAGAGGTCGGCCAGCCAGTGGTCGCAGCAAACCTGCACCTGACGCTGGCGTTTCTGGGTGAGGTCGCACCGGAAACCTCACAACGCCTGCAGACGCTGGCCTCCCGTATCGTCCAGCCCGGTTTCGATCTCGACCTGGATGATGCCGGGCACTGGCCGCGCCCCGGCGTGGTCTGGCTCGGCTGCCAGCGCGCGCCACGCGATCTGTTACAGCTCGCCAGCCTGCTGCGGGCCCAGGCCGCCCGGCATGGCTGTTATCAAAGCCCACAACCGTTTCATCCGCACATCACGCTGTTACGCCAGGCCACCCAGCCGGTTGCATTACCGCCACGCGGTTTTCACTGGCGTTTTCGCGTCTCCACCTTTTCACTGTTCGTCTCTGACTATGCCAGAGGTCGTACCCGCTATCGCGCTCTGGCCAGCTGGCCGTTAACGTCTCAGGATCCGCATGCACTTCTCTCCGCCCCTTAAATCCGCCCGCCTGATCGCCCGTTACAAACGTTTCCTGGCCGATGTCGAGACGCCTGAGGGCGAGGTGCTGACGATTCATTGCGCCAACACCGGTGCCATGACCGGCTGCGCCACGCCGGGCGATCGGGTCTGGTATTCCACGTCCGACAGCCTGACGCGCAAATATCCCCACAGCTGGGAGCTGACCGAAACGCAGCAGGGCCACTGGATCTGCGTGAATACCCTGCGCGCGAATCAGCTGGTGGCTGAAGCGCTGGACCAGGATCGGTTGCCATCGCTGGCTGGTTATTCGCATCGACAGGCAGAAGTAAAATATGGCAGTGAAAAAAGCAGAATTGATTTCCTGCTCAAAGCAGAGGCACGGCGCAACTGCTATATTGAGGTGAAATCCGTAACCCTTTTACATGAAGGTAAAGGCTATTTTCCGGATGCGGTGACGATTCGAGGACAGAAACACCTGCGCGAGCTGGCGACAGTGGCGGCAGAGGGTCATCGGGCCGTTTTGTTGTTTGCCGTTTTGCACTCGGGGATTGAGGACGTTTCCCCGGCACGCCACATTGATGCGGCGTATGCAGAACAACTGGCTCAGGCGCAACGGGAAGGTGTAGAGGTTTTAGCGTATCAGGCAGACTTATCGGCGGAGGGAATGTTTCTTAAATCGCCGATCAACGTAACCTTGTAATATCTTTTGCAATTTTATGTGGTAAGAATGTTCTGAGCTAAGGGCTGATTACGCTGTTCCTCACAGGCTTGTCAAGGTGTGTTCATGAAGAATTGCCAACCCTGACTGCTTCTGTTATTTATAGCGGCCTGTTTTTTTCCCCAATGGGGGATCGATGTACCCCGCAGACGTCAGATGCAGGCCGGCAGCAACGCCCCTGCGGGACGTCAGTCAGAGGGTATAGTGCGTGTTATCCAGGAGAAGCAACATGCAAGAAGGTCAAAACCGTAAAACATCGTCCCTGAGTATTCTCGCTATCGCTGGCGTTGAGCCTTATCAGGTTAAACCTGGCGAAGAGTATATGAACGACGCGCAGCTGACCCATTTTCGCAAGATTCTGGAAGCCTGGCGTAATCAATTGCGGGACGAAGTCGATCGTACCGTATCGCATATGCAGGATGAAGCTGCTAACTTCCCGGACCCGGTTGACCGTGCCGCGCAGGAAGAGGAGTTCAGCCTGGAGCTGCGTAACCGCGATCGCGAACGTAAACTGATTAAAAAGATCGAGAAGACGCTGAAGAAAGTTGAAGATGACGACTTCGGCTATTGCGATTCCTGTGGCGTTGAGATTGGTATCCGCCGTCTCGAAGCACGTCCTACTGCCGATCTCTGCATCGACTGTAAGACGTTAGCAGAAATTCGTGAGAAACAAATGGCCGGCTGATGCCGCGTCCATCCTGTTACCGCGCAGTGGAACAATGACTTTTTTGTCCACTGCGTGGTCACTTCTGAATCCTATGTCATCCTCCTGCATTGGTCGCTTCGCCCCTTCTCCCTCTGGTGAACTTCATTTTGGCTCGCTGATTGCTGCCCTGGGCAGTTACCTGAGCGCGCGCGCGCAAAACGGCATCTGGCGGGTGAGAATTGAAGATATCGATCCGCCGCGGGAAGTGCCGGGTGCCGCCAGCCGCATCCTGCATCAGCTGGAACACTATGGTTTGACGTGGGATGGCGAAGTGCTGTGGCAGTCGCAACGTCATGAGGCCTACCGTGACGCGCTCGCCTGGCTGCAGCAGCATCGTCAGAGCTATTTCTGCACCTGTCCCCGACGTCGCATTCAGGAGATTGGCGGTTTCTATGATGGTTACTGCCGTGAACGGCAACGCGGACCAGAGAATGCCGCGCTGCGTTTACGCCAGCATGCGCCGGTCTTTGCGTTTGAAGACCGATTACGCGGGTGCGTAGAGGCGGACAGACGTCTGGCACAGGAAGACTTTATTATTCACCGTCGTGATGGTTTGTTTGCCTACAACCTGGCGGTGGTCGTCGACGATCATTTTCAGGGCATTACCGAAGTGGTGCGCGGCGCAGATTTGATTGAGCCGACGGTACGGCAGATTGCACTTTATCAGCAGTTTGGCTGGCCGGTGCCGGCCTGGCTGCACCTGCCTCTGGCGCTTAATCACGATGGCAATAAGTTATCGAAGCAGAATCATGCTCCTTCCCTGCCTGATGGCGATGCCAGACCCCTGCTGGTAGCGGCATTACGCTTCCTCGGGCAGCCTGTTTCAGGTGGCTGGCAGGACTTAACGCAGGACAAACTGCTGTCTGATGCGGTAGCACAGTGGAATATCGCTTTGATGCCGCAACAGAACGCCCTGAAACCGGATGCATAGACAACAGCATTCTCAAACGGTTCTCAACAGGCTATGATTAGCCGCTGATTTTACCTACACCCTAATTGCCACTGTCGAGGTGTCCCATTTTTACCCGAGTAGCTAATTTTTGCCGAAAAGTCCTGAAGCGTGATGAAGAGGAAGCCCCTGCAGAGGTTGAACCAGAACGTCTGATGGCCATTATCCCTCGTGAAAGCCACAACATCTCACGTAAAGACATCAGCGAAAATGCCCTCAAAGTGCTCTATCGCCTGAATAAAGCCGGTTATGAAGCCTATCTGGTAGGCGGTGGCGTGCGCGATTTGCTACTGGGGCAAAAACCTAAAGATTTCGATGTGACCACCAACGCCACGCCTGAGCAGATGCGTAAGCTGTTCCGCAACTGTCGCCTGGTGGGTCGGCGTTTCCGTCTGGCTCACGTGATGTTTGGCCCGGAAGTGATCGAAGTCGCTACCTTCCGTGGCCATCATCAGGTTGAAGAGATCGCAGAAGATCGTAACAGTTCGCAGCGCGCCCAGAGCGGTATGCTGCTGCGCGATAATATCTTCGGCTCTATTGAAGATGATGCCCAGCGCCGCGATCTCACCATCAACAGCCTCTACTACAGCGTGGCTGATTTCAGCGTACGTGACTACGTTGGTGGCATCAGCGATCTCGAACAGGGCATCATTCGCCTGATTGGCGATCCGGAAACCCGCTACCGCGAAGATCCGGTTCGCATGCTGCGCGTCGCACGCTTTGCCGCCAAGCTCAATATGAGCATTGCGCCGGAAACCGCCGAGCCGATTCCACGTCTGGCCTCGCTGCTGCGTGATATTCCGCCCGCGCGTCTGTTTGAAGAGTCGCTGAAGCTATTGCAGGCAGGTTATGGCTACAGTACTTATCTCAAGCTGTGTGAATATCAGCTGTTCCAGCCGCTCTTCCCGACGCTGGCGCGCAACTTCACGGAAAACAGTGACAGCCACATGGAGCGGATGCTGGCACAGGTGCTGAAAAACACCGACAACCGCATTCATAATGATATGCGCGTGAATCCGGCGTTCCTGTTTGCTGCGATGTTCTGGTATCCGCAGCTTGAAGCGGCCGAACGCATTGCGCAGGAGAGTGGCCTGACCTACTTCGAAGCCTTTGCGATGGCGATGAACGATACGCTGGACGAAGCCTGCCGTGCGCTGGCAATTCCAAAACGTATTACCTCGCTGATCCGCGATATCTGGCTGCTGCAGTTGCGCATGTCACGCCGTCACGGTAAACGCGCCTGGAAGCTGATGGAGCATCCGAAATTCCGCGCTGCTTACGATCTGCTGGCGTTGCGTGCAGAAGTGGAAAATAACCCGGAACTGCTGCGTCTGAGCCAGTGGTGGGGGGAATTCCAGGTGGCTGCACCGCCGCATCAGAAAAACATGCTGAATAATCTGGGTGACGATCCGGTGCCGCGCAATAAATCACGCCGTCCGCGCCGCCGCTCTTCCGCACCACGTCGTGACAATCAAAACGTGTCATGACACGAGTTTACCTCGCATTAGGCAGTAATCTGGCCGACCCGCTGCATCAGGTTGATGCAGCGCTGACGGCACTGGATGCGTTGCCGCAGACGCAACGCATCGCGACCTCGCCGTTCTACCGTACACCGCCTTATGGCCCGCCCGACCAGCCCGATTTTCTCAATGCCGCCGTGGCGCTGGAGACCCATCTCAGCGCAGAAACCCTGCTTGACCATACCCAGCAGATTGAGCGGGATCATGGGCGGGTGCGTAAGGCGGAACGCTGGGGGCCGCGCACGCTGGATATCGATCTGATGCTGTTTGGCGACGAAGCAATCAACACTGAGCGGCTGATTGTGCCGCACTACGACCTGCTGAATCGCGCCTTTATGCTGGTACCACTGCTGGCGATTGCGCCCGATGCCCGCCTGCCCGATGGCCGCGCACTCAGCTCCGTTCTGGCCACCCTGGACAGTCGTAGCATCACGCTGTGGCATGGCTGATCAGACAAACGCACATCTCTGATTCCGCTCTTTCACGCTATCCAGTAAACTGCGCCCATCAGAATTCCTGAGTTGAGAGCGCCATGAAACCCACCACGATTTCACATCTGCGTCAGGCGAAAGCCAGCGGTAAAAAATTCGCGACGCTGACCGCCTACGATTTCAGTTTTGCCCGTCTGTTTGCCGATGAAGGCATTCAGGTGCTGCTGGTTGGTGATTCCTTAGGGATGACGGTACAGGGGCACGACTCCACCCTGCCGGTCACGGTCAGCGATATCGCCTATCACACCGCTGCCGTGCGCCGTGGTGCGCCACAGGCCCTGCTGCTCGCCGATCTGCCCTTTATGAGTTATGCCACGCCACAGCAGACCTTTGAGAGTGCCGCACAGCTGATGCGTGCCGGTGCCAATATGGTGAAACTGGAAGGCGGCAGCTGGCTGGCTGAGACCGTACAGATGCTGACCGAACGCGCCGTGCCGGTGTGCGGTCATCTTGGCCTGACCCCGCAATCGGTCAATATCTTTGGCGGCTATAAAGTGCAGGGCCGTGATGAAGCCGGTGCCGATCAGCTGCTGGCCGATGCGCTGGCGCTGGAAGCGGCAGGCGCACAGCTGATGGTGCTGGAGTGCGTGCCGGTGTCGCTGGCCCAGCGGATCACCGAGGCGCTCACTATCCCGGTGATCGGCATCGGTGCCGGTAACGTCACCGATGGTCAGATTCTGGTGATGCATGATGCGCTGGGCGTGACCGGCGGCCACATTCCCAAATTTGCCAAAAATTTCCTGGCGGAGACCGGCGATGTTCGCGCGGCGATTCGCCACTATATCGCCGAAGTCGAGGCCGGAACCTATCCGGCGGCAGAGCACAGTTTCCAGTAATTCAGGAGAGTCACCGTGTTGATTATTGAAACGCTGCTGATGCTGCGCAAGGAAGTCCGTCGCTGGCGTCAGCAGGGTAAACGCATTGCGCTGGTGCCGACCATGGGCAACCTGCATGAAGGCCATCTGACGCTGGTGGATGAAGCCCGGTCGCGCGGGGACATCGTCATTGTCTCGATATTCGTCAATCCGATGCAGTTCGATCGCGCCGATGATTTAGCCCGCTACCCGCGCACCCTGCAGGAAGATTGTGAAAAGCTGAACCGTCACCAGGTTGACGTGGTTTTTGCCCCGTCACCGGCTGAAGTCTATCCGCAGGGCGCGCAGAATCAGACCTTTGTTGAGGTGCCGGTGCTCTCTTCCCTGCTGGAAGGCGCGACGCGTCCAGGCCATTTTCGCGGCGTGGCGACCATCGTCAGCAAACTGTTTAATCTGGTGCAGCCCGATATTGCCTGTTTCGGTGAAAAGGATTTTCAGCAGCTGGCTATCATTCGTAAGATGGTAGCTGATATGGGCTTCGACATTGAGATTGTTGGCGTGCCAACAGTGCGGGCCAAAGATGGCCTGGCGCTGAGTTCGCGCAACGGCTACCTGACAGACGATGAGCGTAAGCTGGCACCGGTGCTGAGCCAGGTGATGCATCAGATGGCTCAGCAACTTGAGAACGGCGAGCGTCACATTGAAGAGATTATTGAGGCAGCCCGCGAGACACTGCTGGCACAGGGATTGCGTCCTGATGGCCTGGCAATCTGTGATGCGGACACGTTGCAGCCGCTGACGGTGGACAGCCAGCGTGCGGTGGTGCTGATGGCCGCCTGGCTGGGTAAAGCCCGACTGATTGATAATCAAACTGTTGACCTGACGCTGTAAGTACGCCCGCTGCAGGTTATTTTATTTCTCTGATAAGGTTTCTGGCTATGATTCGCACAGTTCTGCAAGGCAAATTGCACCGCGTAAAAGTGACGCAGGCGGACCTCAATTACGAAGGCTCCTGCGCTATCGATCAGGATTTCCTGGATGCTTCCGGCATTCTGCAATATGAAGCGATCGATATTTATAACGTCACTAACGGTCAGCGCTTCTCTACCTACGCTATCGCGGCTGAGCGTGGCTCGAAAATTATTTCGGTCAACGGTGCTGCTGCCCGCTGCGCCTGCGAAGGCGATATTTTAATTATCTGCTCGTATGTGCAGGTTGAGGATGCCGTCGCGCGTCAATGGCAGCCTAAGGTCGCCTATTTTGAAGGTGACAACCAGATGAAGCGTCTGGCGAAAGCATTGCCGGTACAAATCGCCTGAGTAATCGATCAGCTGACAAAAAAGGGCCGCCATTAAAATGGGCGGCCCTTTTTATTTCTGCTTCTGCAATTAAACCGCTTTGGTTGTCATCGGCTTCGATGACTTTTTCATCGCAGGCAGGTTTCAGGATGATTTCGAGGCCAGGGAGAACCGTCGTTCGGGTTGTTTTTCACTCACCAAAAAAAAGCCACGCCCTTATCGCAGCGTGGCCCTTACTATTCAATGTATTGTCAGGTGCGCAGTCCGCGTCCGCGCTGAATCAGCGCATAGACCAGCCAGTAGAATACCAGAATAAAGGCCACCAGTACCGAGAGCGTAAACACCAGTGGCACATCATTAATGCCCAGGAAGCCATAACGGAATCCGCTAATCATATAAACGATTGGATTCAGTTTAGAGATAGCCTGCCAGATTGGCGGCAGCAGACTCAGCGAATAGAATACGCCGCCCAGATAGGTCAGTGGCGTCAGCACAAAGGTCGGGATCAGGCTGATGTCGTCAAAGGTGCGCGCAAAGACGGCGTTGAGCAAACCGGCCAGTGAAAACAGAATCGCGGTCAGCAGCAGCGTAATCGCCACCATCGACCAGGAGTGCACGTGGAACGGCACAAAGAACAGCGAAATAGCCGTCACCAGAATGCCGACGCAGACGCCACGCGCCACACCGCCGCCCACATAGCCGGCAATGATAATGTGGGTCGGCACGGGTGCAACGAGCAGTTCTTCAATGTTGCGCTGGAACTTGGCACTGAAGAAGGACGATGCCACATTGGCGTAGGCATTGGTGATCACCGCCATCATGATCAATCCCGGCACAATAAACTGCATATAGCTGAAGCCGTGCATCTCACCAATGCGCGACCCGATCAGGTTGCCAAAGATGATGAAATAGAGCGTCATGGTGATGACCGGCGGCACCAGCGTCTGGATCCAGATACGGGCGAAACGGTTAACTTCTTTGGCCCAGATGCTTTTCAGCGCCACCCAGTACAAATGTGTCATGCTTTTGCTCCTGTTTTTCCCTGCGTCGTCAGGCCAACGAACAGCTCTTCAAGACGGTTGGCTTTATTGCGCATACTCAGCACCTGCACACCCTGCGCACTTAACTGACTGAACACGCTGTTAAGGCCCTGCTCACGCAGCACTTCCACTTCCAGCGTTGAAGTATCGGTCAGCCGGTACTGGAACCCCTCCAGCCTGGGCAGCGGACTGCGCGGCGCCAGATCCAGGATAAAGGTTTCTGATTTGAGCTTGGACAGCAGTTCTTTCATCGAGGTGTTTTCCACCAGCTCACCGCTCTGGATGATGCCGATGTTGCGGCACAGCATCTCGGCTTCTTCCAGATAGTGGGTAGTGAGAATGATGGTAGTGCCTTTGGCATTGAGATCTTTCAGGAACACCCACATTGAGCGACGCAGTTCGATATCCACGCCAGCCGTTGGCTCATCCAGAATCAACAGTTTTGGCTCGTGCATCAGTGCACGGGCGATCATCAGGCGGCGTTTCATCCCGCCGGAGAGCATGCGCGCACGCTCAGTGCGTTTGCTCCACAGGTCGAGCTGCTTCAGATACTTTTCCGCACGCTCATTGGCTTCACGACGCTCAACGCCGTAGTAACCCGCCTGATTCACGACGATCTGCATCACCGTCTCAAACGGGTTGAAGTTAAACTCCTGCGGCACCAGCCCGAGCTGGCGCTTGGCATTCACCACATCTTTTTCCAGATCGTAGCCAAACACCCGCACGCTGCCTTCGGATTTGTTTACCAGCGAACTGATAATCCCGATGGTGGTCGATTTACCGGCACCGTTTGGCCCCAGCAACGCATAAAAGTCACCCGCTTCAACGTTAAGATCAATGCCCTTCAGCGCCTGCACGCCGCCGGGATAGGTCTTAGTCAGCCGGGAAAGTTCCAGTGCATAAGTCATTCTGCATCCATACCCTGTTTTGATGGCATTGCAATGCCGTTTAAATTTATCAGGCCCTGGCATATAGTACGCGCGCGCACTTTGCGCAGTAACCGGTCGCTCAACGCCATGACAGACATCAATACCCTGATCAGAAACAACCGCGAATGGTCAAAACTGCTGGTTGAAGAAGATCCCAGTTTTTTTGAGCGGCTCGCCCAGGCACAAAAACCGCGCTTCCTGTGGATTGGCTGTTCTGACAGCCGTGTCCCTGCCGAACGTCTGACCGGACTGGAACCAGGCGAACTCTTTGTTCACCGCAACGTCGCCAATCTGGTAATCCACACCGATCTGAACTGTCTGTCCGTGGTGCAGTACGCTATCGAAGTGCTGGAAGTGGAACACGTTATCGTATGCGGCCACTACGGCTGCGGCGGCGTGCAGGCGGCGATGGATAACCCGGAGCTGGGATTAATCGACAACTGGCTGCTGCACATCCGCGACCTCTGGTACAAGCATAGCGTGTTGCTGGGGGAACTCCCGCCGGATAAGCGTTTGGACAAACTGTGCGAAATCAACGTTATTGAACAGGTCTATAACCTGGGGCACTCGACCGTTCTGCAATCTGCCTGGAAACGTGGCAAGGATGTCTCCCTGCACGGCTGGGTTTACGGCATTCAGGATGGCTGCCTGCGTAACCTGGATGTCACGGCAAACAGCCGGGAGATCCTTGAACAGCGCTATCGTCACGGCATTGCTAATCTGCAGATGAACGGCCAGGCCTGAGCCGATCGCGGCGTAAAGCGCGACATAGCCTACACCAGGCAATCGGTGCAGGCCTTGGAAGAATGTGCGGTCAGAGCAGTATCAGGATTCCAGCGGCACCACTTTGCCGATGTAAGGCAGATGGCGATAGTGCTGAGCGTAGTCGATACCAAAGCCCACCACAAACTCATCCGGAATCGCAAAGCCGACATACTCGACATTGACTTCAACTTCACGGCGCTCAGGCTTATCCAGCAGAGTACAGATCGCCAGTGATTTTGGCTGACGCAGCTGCAGAATCTCACGCACTTTGCTCAGGGTGTTACCGGAGTCGATGATATCTTCGACGATCAGCACATCCTTGCCACGAATGTCTTCATCCAGATCTTTCAGGATTTTCACATCACGCGTGCTGGACATGCCGCTGCCGTAACTGGACGCCGTCATAAAGTCGACTTCATGCGGCACATCAATGGCGCGACAGAGATCAGCCATGAACATGAATGAGCCGCGCAGCAGCCCCACCAGCACCATATCGCTGCCGCTGTCGCGGTAGTGCTCGTTAATCTCTTTCCCCAGTTCAGCGATGCGCGTGGCGATTGCCTGTTCAGGGATCATCACTTCAACAGTGTGTTTCATTGCGTTCAGCCCGGTTACGTCAGAAAAGCCCCGAAGTCTATCACAGACGCCGCAGCGACGACTGTGCGACCCTGTATGCAAACGATTACGTCGCAAAAATTATTACCTGTGGCCTTTAAGTCACTGAAAGGCGCATTACCTTAGAACATTCTGGCATTTACCAGCATGATTCGCTGCGTGGTAGCCTTTATCCAACAGATCGTTACCCTACTCGCGCCGCTGGCCGGAGATCACAATGACTTCATCATCAAGCAAAAAGACGCATATCGGCGACAGGCCGCTGCACCCCGAAACCCAGATGCTGAACTATGGCTATGATCCCCGCCTCTCTGAAGGTGCGGTAAAGCCGCCGGTGTTTCTGACATCGACCTTTGTCTTTGACAGCGCCGAAGAGGGACGGGATTTCTTTGATTACGTCTCTGGTCGTCGTGAGCCGCCGGAAGGCAAATCGGGCGGGCTGGTCTATTCGCGCTTTAACCATCCGAACAGCGAAATTGTTGAAGACCGGCTGGCGGTCTATGAGCAGGCAGAGAGCTGTTCACTCTTCTCTTCCGGGATGGCCGCTATCTCCACGGCCCTGCTGACGTTTGCCCGCCCGGGCGAGGTGATCCTGCACTCCCAGCCCCTGTATGGCGGCACCGAAACGCTGCTCAGCAAAACACTGCACAATCTGGATATTAAAGCAGTTGGTTTCAGCGACGGGAATGATGAAGTCAGGGTGCGCGAAGCCGCTCAGCAGGCGATGGCCCAGGGCCGGGTGGCGGTCATCCTGATTGAAACACCCGCAAATCCGACTAACAGCCTGGTCAATATCCGCCTGATGGCGCGCATTGCCGATGAAATTGACCAGCAACAGGGTTCACGACCGATTATCGCCTGTGATAACACCCTGCTCGGCCCGCTGTTCCAGCAGCCGCTGACGCTGGGCGCGGATCTGTCACTCTACTCACTGACCAAATATGTTGGCGGTCACTCTGACCTGATTGCGGGTGCCGCGATGGGCAGTAAAGCGCTGATGGCGAAAGTGCGCGCCCTGCGCAGCGCCATTGGTACGCAGCTGGACCCGCACTCAAGCTGGATGCTCAGCCGCTCGCTGGAAACGCTGTCGCTGCGGATGGAGAAAGCCTTTCACAATGCAGAAGCGGTCGCGGCCTTTCTGCGCGATCACCCGAAAGTGGCGAAGCTGCACTGGCTGCCCTATCTGGATGCGGAGAGCGCCGAAGGGAAAACCTATCGCGAGCAGTGCAGCGGCGCGGGTTCGACCTTCTCGTTCGATATCGTCGGCGATCAGCCCGCTGCGTTCCGTTTTCTCAATGCGCTGTCGCTGTTCAAACAGGCGGTGAGCCTGGGCGGAACCGAGTCGCTGGCCAGCCATCCTGGCAGCACCACTCACTCCGGCGTGCCGCAGGCGGTGCGTCAGCGTATTGGTATTACTGACGCCACGGTGCGGCTGTCGATTGGCATCGAGAACGCCGGTGACCTGATTGAAGACATCAGACTGGCGCTGGATCAGGCGTAATCAGCTCACGGTAAAGCCCAGCATCATGCCAGTATCTTCATGCTCCAGCAGATGACAGTGGGCCATGTAAGCGTGCTCGGCGGCAGCGACATAGTTGAAGCGCACCAGCACTTCACTGCGCCAGCCGTCGACATTCACCATATCTTTCCAGCCCTGCCGATGCGGGGCGGGCGGTTTGCCGTTCTCGGAGAGAATGCGGAACTGGGTGCCGTGAATATGGAAGGGATGCAGCATGGCGTCGCCTTCTCCTGAAATCGTCCACTTCTCATAATCACCCAGCTTCACCGCAAATGACGGCTTTGTCATATCAAAAGCCTGGCCGTTGATCTTATTGCCATTGCGGAAATCGTAACTGGCGGGCTTCGCCATGCCGTGCATGCTGTGATCCATCCCTTCCATGTTTTCCATCGGCGGCATCGGCCCGGCAGCCGTTTTCTCCGGCATCGAATGATGACCGCCCTTGCCCATCGCTTTCTCGCCGTAGCGCTGCATCAGCGCCTGCATCCCCTGCTGGTCCAGCTGCGGGTCCATCATCAGCTGCAGCCAGCGTGTCGTCAGTCCGTCGGTGGCGGGAAGCGCAGGCAGCGTCGCCAGCTTATCCGGCAGCGTGGCGCTGGCCATCACCCGCAGCGGCAGGATCTGTACCAGCGGCAGCGGCTGGTCAAACGGCGGCAGCGTCATGCCCATCTGTTCGGTCGGCAGCGTAACCAGATCAAACGCTTTACCGTCAGAAGTATCGATCATCACCTCAAAACGCTCGCCCGGCAGCATCGGCAGTGCGCCGAGCTTCACCGGTTCAGCCAGCAGGCCACCGTCGCTGGCGATCACATAAAGAGGACGTTTATCACTGGCGGCAACGTGCAGCGAACGGGCATTACAGCCGTTCAGCAGACGCAGACGCAGCCAGCCGCGCGGCACCGCATGCTGCGGATACTGCACGCCGTTGGTCAGC
Source organism: Pantoea sp. 22096 (assembly GCF_052045955.1). Lineage (NCBI taxonomy): Bacteria > Pseudomonadati > Pseudomonadota > Gammaproteobacteria > Enterobacterales > Erwiniaceae > Pantoea > Pantoea sp. 22096. The sequence goes on from NZ_JBQEPW010000005.1 coordinate 70,018, forward strand.
ATCATGTCGCCAAACCAGCCCACGGCTGCGCGCATTACGTCGAGCTGATAATCGATCCGGCCGCCATCTTTACTCAGCTGCTTATCCTGGAAAATCAGTGGCACATCATCCACGCCCCACTGCACAGGCAGGCGCAGTGTGCCGCTCTCCTTATCTTCCAGCAAAATCAGTCCCGCGAGTCCGTGTGCGACCTGATGCCCGGTTTTGCCATGCAGATGCGGATGATACCAGCAGGTTGCGGCGGGCTGGTCAGGGGTAAAAGAGACCTGACGCGAAGCACCAGGCGCAATCACGGCCTGCGGACCGCCATCTACCGCGCCGGGGATTTCCAGCCCGTGCCAGTGCAGGGTAGTCGCTTCGCTGAGTCGATTATGGATGTTCACCGTCACCGGTTTGCCACTCTGCAACTTCAGCACCGGTCCCAGCAGGCTGCCGTTATAGCCCCAGGTCGGCACGGCTTTGCCATTCCACTGCGAGGTGCCCTGCATCGCGGTAAGGCTGTAGCTGCCCCTGGCATCCGCTTCCAGCAGTGATGGAATCGGCAGCAGCGGACGGGTGGCTGCCATCAGCGAACGGCTCCAGAGCGGCAAGGCTCCGGCTGCACTCAGTGCGGCGGTAAGTTTCAGGAAGTGACGACGTTGCATGGTGATCATCCTTGTGACATCAGAGCGCACAGCCTAAACCCTGACCTTATGGGAAGGTCAAGTGTTAGCCGTGAGAATCTGATGAAAAAAGGCGGTGCAGCGGCTCACAGCGCCAAATTAATCGAAAACCTGAGAATAACTGTGCTAACGTCATGAGCAATATCCATTGAAGAGAACGACTATGAAGCAAAGCATCAAGATCCTGCTGCTGACGGGACTCCTTGGCTTCTCCTCCACCAGTTTTGCCCTAAGCGAATCCGAAGCGGAAGATCTGGCCGATCTCACGGCGGTTTTCGTCTATCTGAAAAATGATTGTGGCTATCAGGATTTACCGGACGCACAGATTCGCAAAGCGCTGGTCTTTTTTGCTCAGCAGAACCGCTGGGATTTAAGCAACTACAGCAACTACAACATGAAAGCGCTGGGTGAAGACAGCTATCGCGATCTCAGCGGCATCGCCATCACCAATGACAAAAAGTGCAAGTCACTGGCCCGTGATTCACTGAGCCTGCTGGCCTACGTCAGGTAATTACTCTGCCCTCTGCTGCCGGACATTGACCGTGCAACCACGGTCAGTGTTAGCTATCATGTGCCGCCCATCTTCATGGCGATGTCATCAGAGGAGAGCACCATGGCCCACAATGAAACGTGGTATGAAACCCTTCATGCCGGTTTTGGCCAGTATTTCACGGTAGATAAAGAGCTGTACCGTGAAAAAACTGCGCATCAGGATTTAATCATTTTCGAAAATGCCGCGATGGGCCGCGTAATGGCGCTGGACGGCGTGGTGCAGACCACCGAACGCGACGAATTTATCTACCATGAAATGATGACCCACGTTCCGCTGCTGGCGCACGGCGCGGCGAAGAGCGTCCTGATCATCGGCGGCGGTGACGGCGCAATGCTGCGCGAAGTGTCACGTCATCCGGAAATCGAAAAGATTACCATGGTGGAAATCGATGCAGGCGTGGTGACCTTTTGTCGCCAGTATCTGCCGAACCACAGCGCAGGTGCCTATGACGATCCGCGCTTTACGCTGGTGATCGATGACGGGGTTAACTTCGTTAATCAGACGCAGGAAAAGTTCGATGTCATCATCTCCGACTGCACCGATCCGATTGGTCCGGGCGAGAGCCTGTTTACCTCCGAATTTTATGCCGGCTGTAAAGCGGCCCTTAATGAAAATGGCATCTTCGTGGCGCAGAATGGCGTCTGCTTCCTGCAGCAGGATGAGGCCGTAAACAGCCATCGCAAGCTGGGCCATTACTTTTCGGATGTCAGTTTCTATCAGGCGGCGATTCCGACCTATTACGGCGGCATCATGACCTTTGCCTGGGCGAGCGATAATCCGGCGCTGCGCCAGCTCAATACCGCCACCCTGCAGGTGCGTTTCGAGGCCGCTGGCCTGGCGTGTCGTTACTACACACCAGCGATCCATACCGGCAGCTTTGCCCTGCCGCAATATCTGTTAAATGCGCTATCGGCCGCGTGCTGACAGTGCATTTTTAAGGGGGTGAACAAAATTGCAAAAGCTAAAACTACATGGCTTCAACAACCTGACGAAAAGCCTGAGTTTTTGTATTTACGATATCTGCTATGCGAATACTGAAGCTGAACGCGATGGTTATATCGCCTACATTGATGAACAATATAACGCCAACCGTCTGACGGAAATCCTGACCGAAACCTGCTCCATTATCGGGGCTAACGTGCTTAATATTGCACGCCAGGATTATGAACCGCAGGGAGCCAGCGTCACGATTCTGGTCAGCGAAGAGCCGATCGATCCCAAAGATATCGATAACTCCGAGCATCCTGGCCCGCTGCCCAATTCGGTGGTGGCGCATCTGGATAAAAGCCATATCTGCGTGCACACCTATCCGGAAAGCCATCCTGAAGGCGGGCTCTGCACCTTCCGCGCGGACATTGAAGTCTCAACCTGCGGCGTGATCTCACCGCTCAAGGCGCTGAACTACCTGATCCACCAGCTGGAGTCAGACATTGTTACCGTCGATTACCGGGTGCGCGGTTTTACCCGTGACGTGAAAGGGATGAAGCACTTTATCGATCACGAGATCAATTCGATTCAGAACTTCATGTCCGACGATATGAAAGCGATGTATGACATGGTGGATGTGAATGTCTATCAGGAGAACATCTTCCACACCAAGATGTTGCTGAAAGAGTTTGACCTGAAACACTATCTGTTTAACACCCGCCCGGAAGATCTCAGCCCGCAGGAGCATAAGCGTATTACTGACCTGCTGTGGAAAGAGATGCGTGAGATCTACTACGGCAGAAATATCCCCTCAGTGGGCCTGAAGACCCTCTGATTATCAGACGCGCAGCGTGACACCCCATAACCTGCGCGTCTCTTCCCGCTTATCCCTCCGACTTCTCATCACGGTAACCGCCGGCATTCCCTGATCGTCAGCAATAATTTGCCTGTCAGAGCGTGCTACTTTCAGCGCTGAACGCTTATTTCTTCATCGACTACAGGCAAAAAAATGGCAAGAATTAACATTATTGATTTCGCTGCCGTCCCGGACGCCACCTCACTTTCCACTCAGGCGATACAGCGCGCGATTGATAGCGCATCAGCAGGCGACACGGTGCTGATCCCGGCAGGCCGCTTTCTGACGGGCGCGCTGTTTCTGAAAAGTGAGATGACGCTGGAGCTGGCGAAAGATGCCGTGCTGCTCGGCAGCGAGCGGCTGGAGGATTACCCAGATATCGCTACGCGCGTGGCGGGGATTGATATGGTCTGGCCCGCGGCGATGCTTAACATCAATCATTGCCGCGACGTCACTGTCTGCGGCAATGGCACGCTCGACGGACACGGTGCCGTCTGGTGGCATAAATTCTGGGGCGAAGACGAAAACAGCGGGATGCTGGCGGACTATACCCGTCGCGGCCTGCGCTGGGTGGTGGATTACGACTGCAAACGTCCACGTAACGTGGTGGTTTATCAGAGTGAATACGTGACGCTGGAGGACTTTACCTCACAGGATTCCGGCTTCTGGAACCTGCACGTCTGTTATTCGAAACAGGTTAATTTGCAGCGGCTACGTGTGATGAACGCTACCGGACCCAGCACCGACGGCATTGATATTGATTCCAGCCAGTTGGTTCGCGTTGAAGGCTGTACGGTCTCCTGCAATGACGACAATATCTGCGTGAAATCGGGTCGCGGCGCGGAAGCACAGCAGCTCGGCAGAACCGCACGCGATATCATTATTCGCGACTGCATTCTGCTGAAAGGCTCGGGCATTACCCTGGGCAGCGAAACCTCTGGCGGTATCGAAAATGTCATCATCGAACACAACCGTTTCTCCGGCACGGGTGTCGGCTTTCGCATCAAGTCAGCCCGTAATCGCGGCGGCTGGATCAAAAACATCGTGGTTCGCCATCTGAAGATGGAGGATGTCTGTTATCCGTTTATGCTGCAGCTGAACTGGTTCCCGCAGTATAGCTACAGTGAGCAGCCCGCCGACACCGAACAGCCGCCACACTGGCGTAAGCTGGCATCGGGCGTCACAGGTGATGCTGGCCTGACGCGGGTTGAGAATATCAGTATCAGTCATATCAGCAGCAGCCTGACTGAGCCTGCGGCGTTTTCCCGCGCCTTTTTTATTGAAGGCACGCCGGAAAATCCGATTGAACGGCTGAGTTTCAGCGACATCACACTGCAGGCGCAGGAGTTTGGCAAAATAGCGGGCGTAAGGAATCTGAGTTTTGAACGGGTTACGGTAGACGCGCCGGCAATGACGCGCGAAGAGCATGACGCCTACGCGCGTTAGCGGCAATTGCAGAAGATAAACGCGCGGTGCTGCTCGCGCCCTGCTTCAGGATAAGGTCAGAGAAGCACGGCGCGTTCAGTTCAGGTGGAAGTCAGCGCCAGCGTAATGCCACGCTCGCGCAGCGTGCGGCACACCTCCTGATCTAACCGGCTGTCGGTCACCACATCGGTCAGGTCATCAACCGGTGAGGCGCAGAACAGCGACCAGGAGCCATATTTACTGCTGTCCGCCAGCAGGACCCGGCGCGCCGCATTGGCCAGCAGATCGTGTTTCAGCCCCGCTTTCTCTTCAGTCGGCGTGGTAATGCCGCGCTCAAGGCTCCATGAGTTACAGCTGACAAACGCGATATCCGGATTGATGCTGCGCAGCAACCGCCGTCCATGTTCGCCCACGCAGGACTGACTGGAGTCATCAATCCGCCCGCCAATGATCGTTACTTCGATCTGCTTAAACTCAGACAGAAACAGCGCAATGTGCAGGTCGGCGGTAATCACCCGCAGCGGCAGATGCGTGAGCTGTCGCGCCAGCTCCAGCATAGTCGTACCGGCATCCAGTACCACCGCATCCCCCGCCCGGACAAAGCTGGCGGCGCACTCCGCGATCGCCTGCTTCTCGGCCAGGTTCCGCTGCATTTTCTCCAGCGTGGTCGGCTGGGCAGGAATAAAACGATTCAGGGTGACGCCGCCATGACTGCGGCTGATCACGCCCTCTTTATCCAGCTTAATTAAATCACGTCGAATCGTGGCGGGTGAGGCGGAAATCGCACTGACCAGTTGCTCAACAGTCACCAGATTATGGCTTTTCAGGTAATCCATAATCTGGTCAAGACGGCTCTGTCCCTTCATATTTCCCTATGCGAGCTGCATCGCGAGTTTAATCGAGATCGCCATGCTGTCAGACTTCGCTTTACCTGTCCAGGCGATATCAAATGCCGTGCCGTGGTCAGCAGAGGTGCGGATAAACGGCAGGCCTGCGGTAATGTTCACGCCATCATAGAAGCCCAGCAGTTTAAGCGGGATGTGTCCCTGATCGTGGTACATCGCCACCACCATGTCATAGCGTCCATCCTGGCACTGCAGGAATACCGTGTCCGGCGGGCAAGGCCCGAAGACATCAATCCCCTCCGCTTTCATCGCTTCAATCGCGGGAGCAACGGTGGTGATCTCCTCATCGCCAAACAGCCCGTTCTCACCGGCGTGCGGATTGACACCCGCGACGGCGATGCGTGGTGCGCTGTAACCGACACGACGCAGGAAGGTGTCCGCCATACCAATCACCGTTTTGATACGTGTCTGGTTGAGCGTATCGAGGAACTTACGCAGCGCAATATGGGTCGTGACATGAATCACCTTGAGCTTATCGGTATAGAGCACCATAGCGTAATCTTTGGTGTCGGTAAGATGCGCCAGCAGTTCGGTGTGACCCGGGTAGAGGTGGCCCGCCGCGTGCATCGCCTCTTTATTCAGCGGCGCGGTAGCAATCGCATGCACGTCACCGGCCAGTGCCAGTTCGGTAGCACGCTTCACGCAGCGCCACGCCAGATCCCCCGCCTCTTTCTGTACCACGCCAGGTTTCAGCGCGTCGGGAGCGGCCAGCGGCTCATCGATCACATTGATAATGCCGGGCGCAAAGCGCGCATCGGCTACCCGATCCAGCACCCGCAGCTCGGCCTGTGGGGTGATGTTCATCGCCATAATGCGGCGCAGCGTACTGGCACAGCCAATCACCACGGCAGGGATGCCATTCAGCTCACCTTCAGAGAGCGCTTTGATGATGATTTCCGGGCTGATGCCCGCCGGATCGCCCATGGTGATCGCAATAATTTTACTCACTCGACTTCTCCTCAATAAAACTAATGGCTGCTACCAGGGTATTTTCATCACCAAAGCCACCCGCTTTGGTCATCACCGGCAGAGTAAATTCACTGTTAAGCAGGACCCCGTGCGGCACACAGCCCGCCACCAGACCCTGAATTTTAAAGCCGCTGGCCCCCAGCGCCTGCGCGACGGCAATCGCCACGTCGCCGCCTGACAGATAGAGCGCATGCGGCAGCCGTGCCCGACACAGACTCAGGGTGATTTCGCCTAGCAGCTGACAGATCGCCTCACCCAGCTGCTGGCGCGTCACGCGGTGCTGCTGGCAAAGATCCTCGATCTCGTGCCGCTGGGATGCATGCTGGCAGGTGCGGATCACCGTATGGCGACCGGCACGCAGTGCGGTGGCCGCCTGTTCGATCCAGCGATCCCGCTCAGGCCAGGCGGACTGCTGAAACAGCTGACGGATATCGACATCGACGACCTCAACGGCGCGCTGAGTACGCAGCGCGGCGATCTGCTGCTCTGCCTGACGACTCATCGATCCCACCACCGCCAGCACAGGTTGCGACGGGCGAACGGAGAGCGCAGCGCCCAGCGCATCGCTTAATCCGGCGGCCCCGACCAGCAGGGGCGTCTCACTCAGCCGCGACGCAGCGGTTATCAGTCGCGCCAGGTCGGCCTCCGTTTCGGCATCCACTACCACGACGCCATCTGCTTCGGCTAACACAGCATCAAGCCGATCGCTATGCAGCGTCGCGAGATCGATCTCCATGCCGTCGATCTGCATCTGATGAATGACGCGGGCGCTGCGGATCGGGGTTTTAGGATCGCTGGCAAATTCGGTGTCTGTCAGTAACCGCTGATTGACCCACACGCTGCCCTCACGTGTGATGCGGCCCAGAAGCGGTACGGCCGGTGCCACCAGCGCCAGCCTTTTGCCGCTGGCGCGCAGTGCCGCCACCGTTTCAGCCCCGATATTGCCGCGCAGCGTGGAGTCTATCTTTTTAAACAGCCAGCCCTGCTGAAGCTGTGCCGCGTAATGCTGCACCACCTGCGTAACGCGCTCTGCAGCCTGAGTGGCACTGACAGCCCGGCTGTCGGTGCTGATTACCAGTACATCCGCCGCCTCGTCGGGTAACGTTGCTGCGGAGCCGAACAGCACATGTACACGGGCACCGGCCTGTGCCAGTCCACTACCTGCATCGTTGGCACCGGTAAAGTCATCGGCGATAACCAGCACCGGGGTTTTCCATACTGATGAGCCCATCCTCACTCCTGTCAGGCTATTGCCGCTGTATTTGATTATATTCAATCATGATTGATTATATGTGAGCAAGTTCAAATTAATCGAAATCGATATGCCTTATAAAATTAGCCACAGAGAGTGACTGACATCGCATTGCGCTGAGCAAAATTAATCATCTGCTCAGACATGACAGAAATAAGGGTATGAAATGAACATTAACAGCACGGTGATCAGCGGTTATCAGGCGTTAAACGACATGCGCTATCTGCTGGATGGGATAGCGACGGCAGTCGTGGTCACTGACCGGAACATTGAGGCGATTCCGGCGGTACAGGCGCTGATGGGGCAACTCCGGGATCAGATCCCGCGTATCAGCGTGGTCAACAGCGTTCCACCTGAACCGAGCCAGCATGATGTGGCCGCGATTATAGAAACGCTCTCGCAGCGCCAGGCCGACATGGTGATTGGCATCGGCGGTGGCAGCGTACTGGATGTGGCGAAGCTGCTCTCGGTGCTGTGCATCAACGGCGCACCGTCGCTGGACGCCCTGCTGGCAGGCGAAAAACCGCAGCGTCGCACCCGTTCAATGCTCATCCCGACCACTGCTGGCACCGGCTCTGAAGCGACCCCGAATGCGATTCTGGCGATCCCGGAGAAAGAGACCAAAGTCGGCATTATTTCACCGGTGATGCTGCCCGATGTGGTGGCGCTGGTGCCGGAACTCACCACCAGCATGCCGCCGCACATCGCCTCGTCTACCGGCATTGATGCCCTGTGTCACCTGATTGAGTGCTTCACCGCCAACGTTGCCAATCCGGTCAGCGACAACTATGCGCTGATTGGGATGAAGAAGCTGTTCGCGAATCTCGAAACCACGCTGCGCGAGCCGGAGAATTTGCAGGCACGGCTCGAGATGCTCTGGGCCTCTTATTATGGCGGCGCATCGATTGCCCATGCCGGGACGCATCTGGTGCATGCGATGTCCTATCCGCTTGGCGGCAAATATCACCTGCCACACGGCGTTGCCAACGCCATTCTGCTAGCCCCCTGCATGCGCTTTGTCCGTCCGGCCGCAGTGAGCAAATTCGCTCAGGCCTATGACCTGCTGCCCGACGCTGACGTCCGTTTAAGCGATGAAGAGAAATCACACGCGCTGGTCGACTACTTCACCGCGCTGGTTGCGCGGCTGCAGTTGCCTGCCAGCCTGGAAGCGCTGGGCATCGGCCCGGATCACCTGCCTTATTTAGTGGAAGCGGCACTCGACGTGCAGCGCCTCATGAAAAACGTGCCGATGGCGGTCACCGCCGATGATGTGCGCGCCGTCTACCTGACGCTGTTCCCTTCCTGCCAGGCGTAATGAGGATTGTCATGAATAAGAAAATCAACGGCGTACTGACCGCCATCGTCACCACCTTTGACCGTGAAGGTGCCTTTGACCCGGTAAGGCAGCGTGAGCAGGTCAGACGCCAGATCAACGCCGGAAACGGCATCTTCTGTGGCGGCACCAACGGCGAGTTCTTTGTGCTGAACGAGCAGGAGAAGATCGCCGTTACCACCACCTGCGTCGATGAAGTCAATGGCCGTGCAGCCGTCGTGGCGCATATCGGCGAGATTTCGACCCGTGAAACGATCCGGCTCGGCAAACAGATCGCCCGCCTTGGCGTGGATGCCGTCTCGGCGATCACGCCATGGTTTGTGCCGCTGAAGCAGCAGGAGCTGATCGACCACTATCAGCGCGTGGCTGACGCGCTGACGGTGCCGCTGTTCCTCTACAACATTCCGGCGCGAACCGGCAATACCCTGCAGCCAGAGACCGTTCGTACGCTGGCCGCGCACCCGAACATCATCGGCATTAAAGACTCCGCAGGCAGCTATGAAAGTCTGAGCGGTTTTCTGCAGGCTACCGCCGACTGTGAGGGCTTTGATGTGCTAAACGGCCCTGACTCACTGATTCATCAGGGATTCGTTGATGGCTGCTCCGCCTCCATTTCCGGGCTGGCAAACGTGGCACCGGAAGCAATTAACGCCATCTGGGCGCGCTTCAGTGCCGGTGACATTGCCGGTTCGCATCAGGCACAGGAGAACGTTACCGGCCTGCGCACCGCGCTGTACAGCATCGGTTTCTCACCGGCCGCCGTGAAAAAAGCGGTCAGCCTGCAGGGCTTTGAAGTGGGTGAAAGCCGCTATGCGGTGCAGTTCAGCGCCGACGAACAGCAGCAGATCCGTCAAATTGTGAACCACTACCTGCAATAACGTCCATCGCCTTTGCACCCTATCGGTCAGATGAGAACGAACCTGATGGTCGCCATCTGCCAGAACAATCGAGGTTACGATGAAAGCATTCTCAACTGAGAGCACCTTACTGATCGTCGGCATGGTGGTCGCCTATATCCTGTTCACCACCTGGCTGACATGGCGCTTACGCAGTAAAACCAGCGGCGACTTTATGGAAGGCTCCCGCGCCATGCCGGCCTTTATCGTCGGCATCATGCTGATGTCAGAGTATATCGGGGCAAAATCGACCATCGGCACGGCGCAGGCAGCCTTTGAGGATGGCTTCGCCGCTTCCTGGTCGGTCATCGGTGCCGCGATAGGTTTTCCGCTGTTTGGCCTGATTCTGGTCAAACGCATTTATAACACCGGGAAGATCACGATCTCTGGTGCTATCGCCGAGAAATATGGCCGTTCGACCAGGAACATTATCTCGCTGATCATGATCTATGCGCTGCTGCTGGTGAACGTCGGGAACTACATCAGCGGTGCGGCGGCGATCTCAACCGTGCTGAAGATCGACCTGACGCAGGCGGCCTTTATTACCGCAGTGGTAAGTACCTTCTACTTTGCATTTGGCGGCATGAAAGGCGTTGCGTGGGTTACGCTGCTGCACAGCGCCATCAAGTATATGGGGATTCTGATCATCCTCTATGTGGCACTGAAGATGACCGGCGGCGTCGCTCCGATGATCGAGAAAATGCCGGCGTTCTACTGGACGTGGGATGGCCACGTCGGGGCCAGCACCATTGTGGCCTGGCTGATCGGGACCGTGGGTTCGATCTTCTGTACGCAGTTTGTGATCCAGGCGATCTCATCCACCAAAGATGTGAAGTCAGCGAAACGCGCTACCTGGGTTGCCTTCATCTTCTGCCTGCCGATCGGTCTGGCGATGGCGCTGATTGGTGTGGCGGCGAAGTTTGCGCACCCCGATATCAAGAGCCTCTATGCGCTGCCTGTGTTTCTGCAGGATATGTCACCGTGGCTGGCAGGCATTGTCACCACCTCGCTGGTGGCCTCGATTTTCGTCAGCGTCGGCACCGTTGCGCTGGCCATCGCCTCGCTGGTCGTAAAAGACTTTTACGTGCCCTGGCGTAACCCGACGCCAGAGCGCGAATTCAAAATGACGCGCTGGATTTCGATTGGCATCGGCTTCTTCCCGCTGCTGTTTGTCCTGTTCTTCCCTGAAGTGCTGAAGCTCTCCTTCTTTACCCGCGCGATTCGCCTGTCGATCACCGTGGTAGCGATTATGGCGTTCTATCTGCCATGGTTTAAGAGCACGCGCGGTGCCAACGCCGGTCTGATTGGTGCCTGCGTGGTCACATCCGTCTGGTTCCTGATGGGTAACCCCTTCGGTATCGACAATATGTATGTGGCGCTGATTACACCGGCCATCATTATGGTAATTGACCGCTGTATCCCGTCACGCCAGTCTCAGCCTCAACCGCAACACAATGCACAAAATAGTGGAGCCTAATATGACTCAGGAAACCGTCACCGCAGAACGCACCGGCCTGGTTGCGCCGCACCCGCAGGATAGCGCCCAGCAGATTGCGATGCTGCCCTCCTCCTGCCCGCAAAACCACGCGGCTAACCTGCTGCCGCTGCCCGATGGCGATCTGCTTTGCGTCTGGTTTGGTGGCACGCAGGAAGGGATTGCCGATATCTCGGTCTGGTGTTCCCGGCTGACAAAAGGCAGCGATCGCTGGAGTGACGCGCAGAAGCTGTCTGACGATCCGGGTCGTTCAGAACAGAACCCGGTGCTGTTTCTCGATCCGGACCAGATACTGTGGCTGCTGTGGACGGCACAGAAATCGGGCAATCAGGACACCGCGATTGTGCGCTATCGCCAGTCTCACGATTTCGGCAAGCACTGGGGCGAGATCAAAACGCTGCTGGATAAGCCCGGCACCTTTATCCGCCAGCCGATTGTGGTGTTGCCCAACGGCAACTGGTTGCTGCCGGTGTTCTACTGCCTGACGCAGCCCGGCGAAAAGTGGGTCGGCAGTTATGACGTCAGCGCGGTAAAAATCTCGGAAGATAAAGGCCAGAGCTGGCGCGACGTCAGCGTGCCTGACAGCACCGGCTGCGTTCATATGAACGTCACCCTGCTGGATGATGGTTCGCTGCTGGCTCTCTACCGCAGTCGCTGGGCCGACCATATCTACCAGAGCCGCTCGTTTGATCAGGGTGAAAGCTGGAGTGCGCCTGAGCCGCTGTCGCTGCCCAACAATAACTCGTCCATTCAGGTCACAACGCTGCGCAACGGTCATCTGGCGCTGGTGTTCAATGCCATGAGCGCCGAAGGTGCCAGCGAGCGCCGGTTGTCGCTGTATGACGAAATTGAAGATGATGAAGAGGACAGTGACGTTGCGGTTGCCGCCGAGCCGGTGGTGCACAGCGGGCGGACCGCCTTCTGGGGCGCGCCACGTGCGCCCATGACGCTGGCTATCTCAACGGATGGCGGCAAAAGCTGGCCGCTACAGCGCAATCTGGACGAAGGCGATGGCTACTGCATGACCAATAACTCTCAGCAAAAGTTAAACCGTGAGTTCTCTTACCCCAGCATCAAACAGGGCGTAAACGGCGAACTACATATCGCCTACACCTGGTATCGCCAGGCGATCAAGTATGTGCGGGTCGACGAGTCCTGGGTGCGGGGGGGTGATGCGTGATTGAAAAGATGGCGCTGGTGACCGGAGCCAGCTCCGGCATCGGTCAGGCGATTGTGGACCGCCTGCTTGATGAGGGCTGGCAGGTTACCGGCCTGAGCCGCTCGGCGATAAATCGGGCAGACGCGGGCTGGCAGAGCCATCAGGTCGACATCAGCGACAGCGCAGCATTGCAGGCTTTACTGGACAAACTGCCGGTGCCGCAGGCGGTGATCCATGCAGCGGGAATGATGCAGGCCGCGCCGCTCGGGGAGCTGGATCTGAACGCCAGCACACGCCTGTGGCAACTGCATGTTGCCGCTGCAGAACAGCTGGCCAATCATTTTGCGCCCCGGATGAGCGCGGGTGGCAGAATCGTGCTGCTGGGCAGCCGCACGTCAGGCGGTGCGTCGGGCCGCAGTCAGTATGTGGCCACCAAATCGGCGATGATCGGCATGGTGCGCAGCTGGGCGGCAGAGCTGGCACCGCTCGGCATTACGGCAAATATTGTAGCGCCAGGCGCCACCGAAACGCCGATGCTGCAACAGCCGGGCCGGGCCAGTTCACCACCGCGCTTGCCGCCAATCGGGCGTTATATTCAGCCGCAGGAAGTGGCCGGGCTGGTCGGCTTCCTGCTTTCGCCGGCGGCAGCGGCGATCACCGGTCAGCAGCTGGTGATGTGCGGTGGTGCGTCGCTGAATTAATTAGCAGGCCGGGCAGCTCAGGTGGCCCGGCCTGTATTAGCGTAAAAATTACCGTACGGGTTTACCATACTGGTTCACAAACTGGCGATAAGCGGCAATCACCAGCTGAAAATCTTCAATACCGCAGAAGGAGAGGCTCTCTTCGTCGTAGTAATTCATCCCCTCTTCCATGCCGTCATCTTCCAGTGCCAGCAGATTAGCGCGAATCATCACCTCTTCCTCATCCAGCAGGATGGTGTACTCGCTGCCGATGCGCTGCCACTGACGCACGCTGCCTTTGACGTCTTCGATTGCGGCTTCCACTTCATCCAGCAATCCTGGATCGTTTTTCACCTCTTCGTTGAACCAGTGGCCGACCGCTTCATGATCCATCGACATACGAACCTTAATCTGTCCGGTCACATCGCGTAAAAATTCATATTCCATCGCCCGTTCCTCTTAACGTCATCGCGTCACCTGGTAAGTGTTCGTGCTGCTCTCGCGGCACAGTGTGACACGTCGCGCATTATTACAGGCTGCCTGCCGAAAGCCAGCTTTTGATCGTCTCTCTACCCCATGTACAGACGTAAAAAAGGGGCGAATCATCGCCCCTTAGTCATAACTGACAGGTGAAGAATCAGACCGCGGTCTGGAAAATCACGCCATCAGCTTTGTCGGTGTACTGCGTCAGCTGGTCGAAGTTGAGATAGCGATACGTGTCGCTGGCCGTTTTATCGACCTGCGCCATAAATTGCTGATACTCATCCGGCGTTGGCAGTTTACCAAGCAGAGACGCGACTGCAGCCAGCTCCGCTGACGCCAGGTAGACATTAGCACCGGTACCCAGACGGTTCGGGAAGTTACGGGTCGAAGTGGACACCACCGTCGAACCATCAGCCACACGTGCCTGGTTACCCATGCAGAGTGAACAGCCCGGGATCTCGATACGCGCACCGCTTTTGCCGAATACGCTGTAGTAGCCCTCTTCGGTCAGCTGTGCCGCATCCATCTTGGTTGGCGGAGCCACCCACAGACGGGTTGGCAGCTGGCCTTTGTGGCTATCCAACAGTTTACCGGCAGCACGGAAGTGACCAATGTTGGTCATGCACGAACCGATGAACACTTCGTCGATCTTCTCGCCCTGAACGTCAGAGAGCAGACGGGCATCGTCCGGATCGTTTGGCGCACAGAGGATCGGCTCTTTGATTTCAGCCAGATCGATTTCGATCACGGCAGCATATTCAGCATCCGCGTCCGGCTCCAGCAACTGAGGATCGGCCAGCCATTTCTCCATGCTTTCAACGCGACGCTCAAGCGTACGACGATCGCCGTAGCCTTCTGCGATCATCCACTTCAGCAGCACGATGTTGGAGTTCAGGTATTCGATAATCGGCGCTTTATCCAGCTTGATAGTACAGCCCGCAGCGGAACGCTCGGCTGACGCATCGGACAGCTCAAACGCCTGCTCGACTTTCAGATCCGGCAGACCTTCAATCTCAAGGATGCGGCCAGAGAAGATGTTCTTCTTACCTTTCTTCTCAACGGTCAGCAGACCCTGTTTGATGGCATACAGCGGAATGGCGTGAACCAGATCGCGCAGGGTAATGCCTGGCTCCATCTTACCTTTGAAGCGCACCAGCACTGATTCCGGCATATCGAGCGGCATAACGCCCGTCGCTGCCGCAAACGCCACCAGGCCTGAACCCGCCGGGAAAGAGATGCCGATAGGGAAACGGGTATGGGAATCACCACCGGTACCCACGGTATCCGGCAGCAGCATACGGTTCAGCCAGCTGTGGATAATGCCGTCACCCGGACGCAGTGACACACCGCCACGGTTCATGATGAAGTCTGGCAGTGTATGGTGCGTGCTCACATCCACAGGCTTAGGATAGGCGGCGGTGTGACAGAAGGACTGCATCACCAGATCGGTCGAGAAGCCCAGGCAAGCCAGATCTTTCAGCTCGTCACGGGTCATCGGGCCGGTGGTATCCTGCGAGCCAACCGAGGTCATTTTAGGTTCGCAATAGGCACCCGGACGAACGCCGGTTACGCCACAGGCGCGGCCAACCATTTTCTGCGCCAGCGAGAACCCACGGGTACTCTCCGCGACATCTTTCGCCTGACGGAATACGGTGCTGTGCGGCAGACCCAGCGACTCGCGCGCTTTGGTGGTCAGACCGCGACCGATGATCAGCGGAATACGGCCACCGGCGCGCACTTCGTCAATCACTACTTCGGTTTTGAGCTCGAAGCTGGCCAGCAGCTCATTGGTTTCGTGGTTGCGGACTTCGCCTTTGAATGGATAGATGTCGATCACATCGCCCATGTTCAGGTTGTTTACGTCCACTTCAATGGGCAGTGCGCCCGCATCTTCCATGGTGTTGAAGAAGATGGGTGCAATTTTGCTGCCCAGCACCACGCCGCCGCCTTTTTTATTTGGCACGTTCGGGATGTCGTCGCCCATAAACCACAGCACCGAGTTGGTGGCGGATTTACGTGAAGAACCGGTTCCGACAACATCACCGACATAGGCCAGCGGGAAGCCTTTGGTCTTCAGAGCTTCGAGCTGTTTGATCGGGCCGATATTGCCCGCTTCATCAGGCTCAATGCCTTCACGGGCATTTTTCAGCATCGCCAGGGCGTGCAGAGGAATGTCTGGACGTGACCAGGCATCCTGGGCCGGAGAGAGATCGTCGGTGTTGGTTTCGCCAGTGACCTTAAACACTGTAACCGTGATCTTCTCTGCCAGTTCAGGCCGTGACAGATACCATTCCGCATCTGCCCAGGATTGCATCACCTGCTTCGCGTATTCATTACCCGCTTTCGCTTTCTCTTCGACATCATAGAAGTTGTCGAACATCAGCAGCGTGTGTGAAAGGGCTTTCGCGGCAATCGGAGCCAGTTTGCTATCGTCCAGCGCCTCAATCAGCGGATGAATATTGTAACCGCCCTGCATGGTGCCAAGCAGTTCAACCGCTTTTTCAGGAGATATCAGAGGAGAGGTTGCTTCGCCTTTGGCGACAGCCGCCAGGAAACCGGCTTTGACATACGCCGCTTCATCGACGCCAGGTGGGACGCGGTTGACCAATAAATCGGTCAGAAATTCTTCTTCACCCGCAGGTGGATTTTTCAGCAGTTCAACCAGCGCGGCCATCTGGGAAGCCTCTAAAGGCTTAGGTACAATTCCCTGGGCAGCACGCTCGGCAACGTGCTTACGGTATTCTTCTAGCACGACGTTATCCTCGCTCTCATTATGTAGGGCTTTCCGACCACCTTGCTCACTTATGGAGAACACACTTCCCTTTCTCGTCCAGGTTGAGGTGCCCGGTTTCGCGGAGGGCAGAATAGCAGGATTTCGTCTGTTTGTTAATCTGTTTACAAAAATACAACATAATCCACTGCGCCCATTTTACCCGCTTATTATCCCGCATCAGCCAGCTAAGTCAGCTGATTGGCTCTCTCAGCAGCGTACCGCATTCCGCTCAAATGACAGCGCGAGGACGTCAGCTTTGCCGCGGTTTTAACGAAATGATTCAGTGAAATAGATAACTGGCAGGAATAGAAACAGCAGGCGTCTGGTGTACAGTAGAGGAGGGTTCGGGAGCAGATCAACACCAGGCTGCAAATCAGCCTGGTGCTCTTCTCGCGTCAGAGGATTACAACGTGGTTTTCATTTCCCGCAGTGATACCGGCCAGTCACCCGGCCAGACGTAGTGATCTTTCAGAATCCGCGCACTGTAGTCGAGACAGATTTTCACCGGCAGGTTGGGATAGATTCGCCCCATCTCCTGCACCAGCTCTTCGCTGTTTTTGACCTTGTGCAGCGTCTTAATGAAATCGTTGATATAGGTGCGGGTAAAGCCTATTGCTGAGGGGCTAAGCGATGGCGTCGTTCGCGAATGGCCAGGGATCAGGACTTTCGGCGCCAGCGCTTCGAGTTTATCCAGACTGCCCATCCATTTCGCCATGCGCTCCGGCGTGCGCATATCGGCAATCCAGACATGTGCATCCGCGAAGACCACATCGGAGGCGATCAATGTTTTCGTCGAGGGGATCCAGAGCGGTGTCACCCGGATGCAATCGCCACTGAGATCGCTCAGGATTTTAATCTCCTGCCCTTCCAGCCAGATCGTATCCTCTTCCAGTTCGGTGATCGCAAACTTAGTGCGGGCACCGTTCTCTTTTAAAACCTGCTTACCCCAGTAATCAATTTTGAAATCAAAGGCGTCATTAACGTCTTCGGCGACCTGCCTGTAAGAGAGAATTTCAGCAGCCGGAAAAACCGACTTAATCACTTCAAGACCCAGAAAATGATCGGGATGCAGATGGGTAATAAAGATGCGTTTCAGGTCGAGACCGGTTTCGATAATCTCAGCGACTAAACGATGCGCATTCGCCAGCGTGAACTGGGCGTCGACTAACATCGCCTCTTTCTCGCCCATGATGATGGTGGAACTGACACCGAAACCGTCGTGCTGATCGCTGCTGATAAAAACCTTCGTCGATAAATCCATTTTTCGTCCTCATACGTTACACATCAGAAGCTGCACGTCAGAAACAACTAAGCAGAAGAGGTCATGATGACCTCTTCTGTTCACTCTTAATTTTTCAGGTTTTCCGGAAAATTGGCGGGCAGCTGATCAGGCGGACAGTCAATGACGCTTTCGTTGTTTTCACCGACATCGCGGATTACGGTCAGCGTCGCGAACTCATCAATCACTTCGGTTGGATAAGCCGGGCCCGCTTCGCGGAATTTCGCCATCTCTTCCAGATGATCATTCTGGAAGCAGACGGTTTTTTCCGGATTATTCATGACCCAGCGTGGGAAAAAGATGGTGCCGTGGAAAATTTTATCCGCCAGATTGACGGCCAGGCTGACATCAGTGCCGGTGGGTTCAGTCCAGGAAACTTTATAGACATCCTGTGCCAGGCGAACCACATAAACATGCTGGTTTTTAACCCAGCGATTGCCGACCATGCCACTGTGAATGCGATAGTCGATGGTGCTGGCATTTTTAATGTAAAGCTCGTAATTCCAGCCATTGTCATAGGTGTAAACCAGATGTTTGCCAACGATGCCAGACAGGTCATGTTTATCAAAAGTGCTCATAATGAATTCCTCATTTGTTTTCCTTGAGGTGATTATTGCGCGTTACAAAAGCGATGAATAACGCTATTTTTAGCACTAAATAATTCAATTTTTAGATGGGTTGTCATGTACAAAACAACGCTGGAACAATGGTATCTGCTCGACGCCGTCGTAAAGGAAGGGAGTTTTGCGCTGGCAGCGGAGAAAAATAATCGTAGCCAGTCCTCATTAAGCTATCAGCTGGGTCTGCTTCAACAACGGCTGGACATGGAACTGCTGGAGCAGGTGGGACGCCGTGCCGTTCTGAGTGCTGAAGGACATCAGTTACTTGCGCAGGTACGTCCACTGCTGGAAGGATTTAGCGCGCTCGAAGCTAAGGCCAGTGCCCTGAGACGGGGTGAACGTTCGCGCATTGATTTAATGGTAGATGCTACTTTTCCTAAACCTCTGCTGTTCGACGTGCTCAGTATATTTCAGCAACGCTATCCACATGTGCGCATCTGGTTCAGCGAAATTGTCCGCAGCGAAACGCCAGACAGGCTGGCGGAACAACAGGCCGATCTCTGGCTGGTGGCGCAATATGGCGCTGAACCATTGGCTGGCGAAAGCCTGATGAGCGTCGATTTCGTTGCCGTGGCACATCGCCATCACCCGCTGCACAGTGAACCTGCCCCGCTTAATGCTGCCACACTGGCGCGCTGGCCCTGTATTACCATTCTGGATCGCCAGCAACAGCAGCAGTCAGAGGTGAGTGGCGATCAGGCAGAAAACTGGTCATTCACTACCCTGTCGGCAGCAATTGAAGCGGTCCAGCACCAGCTAGGCTATGGCTGGCTGCCGGAACAGAATATCGCGGGGCTCTTAGAGAGCGGTGAACTCCGTCCCCTGCCGCTGCTCCAGGGTCGCCGGCGCAGTAGTACGCTGGTGATGTACATCAATGAAGAGAGGCTGCCCGGCAACAGCGCTATTGCTGAACTGGCGCAGATGTTTGTTGAACGGGTGGCGGCGTGGGAAGTGCGTCGCTGAACGTAAATCGAAGGGCACGCGTACAGCAGCTCTTTCTGGCCGCTCGCTCCTTATAACCCCGCTATTTCGCTAGCTCTCATCATTTCCTTTCGCTAAACTGCGGGGCTGGATTCCTCCCAGCATAAATTGCGCAGAGTAATCCATGACCCGCAAATTCAAGCCTTTCACCTCACTTTCCCGCCGCCACCGTCGCACGCGTGTTCAGCACATCAAAAATCTTATCCATCGCGAGCGTGAGCGCTGCGGTGGGCTACATTACGATGATTGTGATTCTGAAAACGCAGAGGCTATTGCGGCGGGCTGGGTCTGGACCTGGAGTGATGTACTTTTCCTGGATGATCAAGATCCCACCATCTATTGGAACGCTGAGATCGTTACTGCTGATGTCGCTCGCATGGATATCATCGAAAACCGGGTACTCAATGAGGCCACTGCAATGCTTGACCAGACCCAACTGGAGGATGAATTCCGTTTAGAGACAGTGTCCAGCTATGACGCGAAAGGAAAGATTGTCAGCTATAAGCAGGTCAAACGCACCCGCGTTGCTTATCCCCAGTTCGGCGGGATGACATATCATGATTACATTAACAAGCGCGTGGCAGATATTCTCCGCGACACCCCACCCGTAATCACCCCTGGTTATCGCATCCAGCACGGCTATCGTAGTGGTATTGGTCTGCAAATTATCGTCGCAGAGTCAGAGCTGACGCGTGAAGTCATCGATAATGCCATCCGCACATTTCTGGCAGGTAACATGCCTTCTCTTAAATCTATATAGCCGTTCTGATGCCCCACATCCCCTGCCGGGCTTTTTGACACACCGCTTCACGGTTAGGGGTTAACGGCTTACTGTCATTGCTAGTCCGGCAGCACAAAGGCTGAATATCAGTAATATTGAAGTGCGATTCCGGGCGATTTTCCCTCGGCCTAACGTGTCTGTCAGAGGAATGAATGGCAGAATCTACTGACACTTATGATCAAAATGACAGCGAAAAAAAAGCCCCCATAACGGGAGCTTTCTCTTTGCAGCAGCAGAAACTTACTTCTTCTTCGCTTTCGCGTTAGGCAGATCGGTGATGCTACCTTCGAAGATTTCTGCAGCCAGACCGACTGACTCATGCAGGGTAGGGTGAGCATGGATGGTCAGCGCAATATCTTCCGCATCACAACCCATCTCAATCGCCAGACCGATTTCGCCTAACAGCTCGCCGCCGTTAGTACCGACAATCGCGCCACCGATAATACGGTGCGTCTCTTTGTCGAAAATCAGCTTGGTCATGCCGTCTGCACAATCAGAAGCGATAGCACGGCCTGAGGCAGCCCACGGGAAGGTGGAGGTCTCGTAGCTGATGCCCTTCTCTTTCGCTTCTTTCTCGGTCAGACCGACCCAGGCAACTTCTGGCTCAGTATAGGCAATTGAAGGGATCACTTTCGGATCGAAGTAGTGCTTCAGACCAGAGATCACTTCAGCCGCTACGTGGCCTTCATGCACGCCTTTGTGCGCCAGCATTGGCTGACCGACGATGTCGCCGATAGCATAGATGTGTGGCACGTTGGTGCGCATCTGTTTATCGACGCGGATGAAGCCGCGATCGTCCACTTCCACGCCCGCTTTACCGGCATCCAGACCTTTACCGTTCGGCACACGACCGATAGCAACCAGCACCGCGTCATAACGCTGCGCTTCGCCTGGTGCTTTTTTGCCTTCCATTGAAACGTAAATGCCATCGTCTTTTGCTTCAACGGCGGTCACTTTAGTTTCCAGCATCAGGTTAAATTTCTTGCTGATTTTCTTGGTAAAGACTTTCACCACGTCTTTATCCGCAGCCGGGATAACCTGGTCGAACATCTCAACCACATCGATCTCTGAACCCAGCGCGTGATAGACCGTCGCCATTTCCAGACCGATGATACCGCCGCCCATGACCAGCAGACGCTTCGGCACTTCTTTCAGTTCCAGCGCATCGGTAGAGTCCCAGACGCGTGGATCTTCATGTGGAATGAATGGCAGTTCGATTGGGCGTGAACCCGCAGCGATGATAGCATTATCGAAGTTGATGGTGGTCGCGCCGCCTTCTCCTTCAACCACCAGGGTGTTAGCACCGGTGAATTTGCCCAGGCCATTCACCACGGTGACTTTACGACCTTTTGCCATACCTGACAGGCCGCCAGTCAACTGGTTGATAACCTTCTCTTTCCAGCTGCGAATCTTGTTGATATCAGTAGATGGCTGGCCAAACACAATGCCGTGCTCTTCAAGGGCTTTTGCCTCTTCAATCACTTTAGCAACGTGCAGCAGCGCTTTAGATGGGATACAACCGACGTTCAGACAAACACCACCGAGGGTGCTGTAACGCTCTACCAGTACGGTTTCCAGACCTAAATCCGCACAACGGAAGGCTGCAGAGTAACCTGCAGGACCTGCCCCAAGTACCACGACCTGGGTTTTAATCTCTGTACTCATCATGACCTCTTAATTGATATCCGGCGGGTCAGACGTTCTTATAATGCCCTTATTCCACCGGGACTTTCACCGCAAGAGTTTACAGAATTGTTAACAAACTGCCAACAGCGGCGCGACGAATCGTTAAAGGAAGGCCGGCATCCGCCGGCCTTCTTCACATTTACATAACTAAACGACGAATGTCAGACAACATATTGCCGATAATGGTGATGAATCGCGCACCATCAGCACCGTCGATCACGCGGTGGTCGAAGGAGAGAGAAATCGGCATCATCAGACGCGGCGTAAACTCTTTACCATTCCACACCGGCTCCATCGCCGATTTAGAGACACCCAGGATAGCCACTTCCGGCGCGTTAACGATCGGCGCGAAGTGTGTGGTACCCAGGCCGCCCAGGCTGGAGATGGTGAAACATCCGCCCTGCATGTCGCCCGCTGTCAGCTTACCGTCACGCGCTTTCTTCGAAATTGCCATCAGTTCACGCGACAGCTCGGTGATGCCTTTCTTGTTCACGTCTTTGAAGACCGGAACAACCAGGCCGTTTGGCGTATCAACCGCCACACCGATGTTGATATATTTCTTCAGCGTCAGTTTCTGCGCATCTTCAGACAGCGAGCTGTTGAAGCGTGGCATCTGCTCAAGCGCCGCCGCGACCGCTTTCATGATGAACACGACAGGCGTGTATTTCACATCCAGCTTACGCTTCTCTGCTTCAGCATTCTGCTGCTTACGGAACGCTTCCAGATCGGTGATATCGGTTTTGTCGAAATGCGTAACGTGCGGGATCATCACCCAGTTACGGCTCAGGTTCGCGCCAGAAATTTTCTGGATACGACCCAGTTCGACTTCTTCGATTTCGCCAAACTTACTGAAATCAACTTTCGGCCATGGCAGCATGCCCGGCAGACCACCGCCGCTTGCCGCAGCAGGCGCTGCTTCAGCGCGTTTCACGGCCTCTTTCACGTAAGTCTGCACGTCTTCTTTCAGAATGCGACCTTTACGGCCGGTGCCTTTGACTTTCGCCAGGTTAACACCGAACTCGCGCGCCAGGCGACGGATCACCGGGGTCGCGTGAACGTAAGCGTCGTTCTCTGCGAACTCACCTTTGCTGTTGGCTTTGGCTGCTGGCGCCGCGGCGGCTGGCTTAGCCTCAGATTTCGCAGCAGGCGCCGGAGCGGCGTCCTGTTTCGCGGCCGCAGGGGCGGCCGGAGCAGCACCTTCGACTTCGAACACCATGATCAGTGAGCCGGTGCTGACTTTATCGCCCGTGGCGACTTTCAGCTCTTTGACAGTACCTGCAAACGGCGCAGGGACTTCCATTGAGGCTTTGTCGCCTTCAACCACGATCAGTGACTGCTCAGCCTCAACTTTGTCGCCAACTTTGACCAGGATCTCGGTAACTTCGACTTCATCACCGCCGATATCCGGAACGTTGACCTCTTTTGCGCCTGCAGCAGCAGCGGGTGCCGATGCTGCTTCTTCTTTCACTTCTGGCTTCGCATCAGAGGCCGGTGCTGCGCCTTCTGCTTCAAAGACCATGATGGCTGAACCGGTGCTGACTTTGTCGCCGGTCGCAATGGTGATCTCTTTGACCACACCCGCGAACGGAGCCGGAACTTCCATTGAGGCTTTATCACCTTCCACCACAATCAGTGACTGCTCGGCTTCAACTTTGTCGCCAACCTTCACCAGAATCTCAGTGACTTCGACTTCATCACCGCCGATATCCGGCACAGCCACTTCTTTGCTGGCCGTCGCCGCAGCAGCGGCTGGCGCAGGCGCCGCGTCCGCTTTTTTCTCTGCGGCCGGTGCTGGTGCTGCTTCCGCAGCGCCTTCAGCATCAAACACCATGATCAGTGAGCCGGTCTCAACTTTGTCACCGGTAGAGATCTTAATCTCTTTCACTACGCCAGCCTGTGGCGACGGCACTTCCATTGAGGCTTTGTCGCCTTCCACGGTGATCAGCGACTGCTCGGCTTCCACCTTGTCGCCAACTTTCACCAGAATCTCGGTGACTTCAACTTCGTCAGACCCGATATCCGGTACCTTAATTTCGATAGCCATTACTCTATTACCTCTTAAGCCAGACGCGGGTTAACTTTATCGGCATCGATATTGAATTTGGTGATCGCATCGGCCACCACTTTCTTCTCGATCTCGCCGCGTTTAGCCAGCTCACCCAGCGCGGCAACCACCACATAAGATGCATCCACTTCGAAGTGATGACGCAGATTCTCACGGCTGTCAGAGCGACCAAAGCCATCGGTACCCAGTACGCGATAATCGCTGGCCGGGACATAGCTACGAACCTGCTCAGCGAACAGTTTCATGTAGTCGGTTGAAGCAACAGCGGGTGCGTCGTTCATCACCTGAGCGATGTAAGGTACGCGCGCTTCTTCAGTCGGATGCAGCATGTTCCAGCGCTCACAATCCTGGCCATCACGCGCCAGCTCGGTGAACGAGGTCACGCTGTAGACATCAGAGCCGATACCGTAATCTTTCGCCAGGATCTGCGCAGCTTCACGCACGTGACGCAGGATAGAACCTGAGCCCAGCAGCTGCACTTTACCTTTGCTGCCTTCTACCGTTTCCAGCTTATAGATACCCTTACGGATACCTTCTTCAACGCCCTGCGGCATTGCTGGCATATGGTAGTTTTCATTCAGCGTGGTGATGTAGTAGTAAACGTTCTCCTGCGCTTCGCCATACATACGCACCAGACCGTCATGCATGATGACTGCGACTTCATAAGCGTAAGATGGATCGTAAGAGATACAGTTCGGGATAGTCAGAGACTGAATATGGCTGTGACCATCTTCATGCTGCAGACCTTCGCCGTTCAGCGTCGTACGGCCTGAGGTACCGCCGACCAGGAAGCCGCGCGCCTGCTGGTCGCCCGCCAGCCACATCAGATCGCCAATACGCTGGAAGCCGAACATCGAGTAATAAATGTAGAACGGGATCATCGGCAGGTTGTTGGTGCTGTATGAGGTCGCCGCAGCCAGCCAGGATGAACCTGCGCCCAGCTCGTTGATCCCTTCCTGCAGAATCTGGCCTTTCTCGTCTTCTTTGTAGTAGGCAACCTGCTCGCGGTCCTGCGGGGTATACTGCTGACCGTTCGGGCTGTAGATACCGATCTGACGGAACAGACCTTCCATACCAAAGGTACGCGCTTCATCGGCGAGGATCGGAACCAGACGATCTTTGATCGACTTGTTCTTCAGCATCACGTTCAGGGCACGCACAAAGGCGATAGTGGTCGAGATCTCTTTGTTCTGCTCATCCAGCAGCGCACTGAACTCTTCGAGTGCTGGCATTTCCAGCTTTTCAGTGAACTTCGGCTGACGCGTTGGCAGGTAACCGCCTAACTTCTCACGCTGACCGTGCAGATAAGTATGCTCTTCTGAGCCTTTCTCAAAGGTGACGTACGGCAGTTCTTCGATTTTATCGTCAGCAACCGGCACGTTAAAGCGATCACGGATATAGCGTACGCCATCCATGTTCATCTTCTTCACCTGGTGGGCAATGTTTTTGCCTTCCGCGGTGTCGCCCATACCATAACCTTTGATGGTATGCGCCAGGATCAGTACTGGCTTGCCTTTGGTATCCTGCGCTTTTTTCAGTGCCGCATAGATTTTCTTCGGATCGTGGCCGCCACGGTTTAATGCCCAGATTTCATCATCGGACATATCTTTAACCAGCGCCGCGGTTTCCGGATACTTGCCAAAGAAGTGCTCACGCACGTAGGCACCATCACGGGATTTGAAGGTCTGGTAGTCACCGTCAACGGTTTCGTTCATCAGCTGAATCAGCTTACCGCTGGTATCTTTGCGCAGCAGCTCGTCCCAGCGACCGCCCCAGATGACCTTGATCACTTCCCAGCCAGCACCGGCAAAGATGCCTTCCAGCTCGTTGATGATCTTGCCATTACCGGTTACCGGGCCATCCAGACGCTGCAGGTTGCAGTTGATGATGAAGACCAGATTATCCAGTTTTTCACGGGTGGCGATGGTGATCGCACCTTTTGATTCCGGCTCATCCATCTCACCGTCACCCAGGAAGGCGTAAACGGTCTGGGCAGAGGTGTCTTTCAGGCCACGGTGTTCCAGATACTTCAGGAACTTCGCCTGATAGATCGCTGACAATGGACCCAGACCCATTGATACGGTCGGGAACTGCCAGAACTCCGGCATTAATTTCGGGTGCGGATAAGAAGAGAGGCCTTTGCCATCAACTTCCTGACGGAAGTTATTCATCTGATCTTCGGTCAGGCGACCTTCAAGGAACGCACGGGCATAGATACCCGGAGAGATGTGGCCCTGGAAATAGACCAGATCGCCGCCATCCTTCTCACTGCGCGCGCGGAAGAAGTGGTTGAAGCACACTTCATAAATCGTCGCAGAAGACTGGAAGGAGGACATGTGGCCACCGAGTTCCAGATCTTTCTTCGACGCGCGCAGCACCGACATGATGGCGTTCCAGCGGATTGCGGAACGGATACGACGTTCAAGAGAGGTGTTGCCCGGATAATCGGGTTCATCTTCAACGGCAATAGAGTTGATATAGTTGCTGATTGCAGACGAACCTGCAGCCACTTTTACGCCGCCTTTGCGGGCTGCACCCAGTACCTGATCAATCAGATACTGTGCACGTTCAACACCTTCTTCACGGATGACCGATTCGATCGCCTGTAGCCAGTCACGAGTTTCAATCGGATCCACGTCATTGTGTAAACGTTCTGACATGGGTGTGTTCCTTATCTGTGTCTAATACGTTGAATAATCGGGAGCCTGTTAAAGCAGATGCCGGCAGGCTCGTCTGATGTCAGTACGATCTTTGTCGCACGTTATTCCTTACGTTGCTGTAAACGACGCAGGGAGCGTTCCCGACGGCTCTGCTCCCGACTTCTGTCCAGCAAGATTTCCTCTATGAACGCCAGGTGACGGTGTGAAGCCTCGCGCGCTTTTTCTGGCTCACGGGCCACAATCGCCTCAAAGATTCTGGCGCGGTGACCGCTCACTTTTGCCAGCATTTCCCGGCGCGAGTAGAGCAATTCGAAATTCTGACGGACGTTTTGTTCCAGCATAGGGCCCATTGAGCGTAGCAAATGTAAAAGCACAACATTATGGGCCGCTTCTGTGACAGCGATCTGATACTGCATCACTGCGTCCGCTTCGGCGTCTAAGTCGCCGCTGTCCTGCGCCTGCTGGATATTCACATGGCAGTCGCGAATGCGCAGCAGGTCTTCCTCTGTGCCGCGCAGTGCCGCGTAATAAGCCGCGATGCCCTCTAAGGCATGGCGCGTTTCCAGCAGATCAAACTGTGATTCCGGATGGTCGGCGAGAAGCTCAACGAGGGGATCGCTCATGCTTTGCCAGAGATGCTCCTGTACAAATGTTCCGCCACCCTGTCGGCGCAGCAATAATCCTTTGGCTTCTAAGCGCTGGATCGCTTCGCGGAGGGACGGACGTGAGACATCGAATTGTTTAGCGAGTTCGCGCTCAGGCAGCAGCTTCTCTCCCGGACGCAGGGTCCCTTCCATAATCAGCGATTCGAGCTGTTGCTCGATAGCGTCGGAGAGCTTAGGTTGGCGAATCTTACTGTAAGCCATCGTCCCTTCTTATTAAGCCAATCGTCCGGAGTAAATTGGTAATACCAATTGCAAAGAGGTGCCGGTAAAGTAACAAAGTATTCACCTTGTGTCTATATGGTGTCTGCGACATTCACCTGCCCCCAAAGCCTGTGCTGGCGCTAACTTGCGGTTAAAAAAATGAAAAATTCGCGTTGCCACAAATGTTAAATAATTTCACTTTTACCAAACCTTACACCCGCTTAGCGCGTTAGCGCAGCGGCAGGCATAAGTGAAACCTATTCGTCATTAACGGCATTTCATGGCAGAAGTTGCTGTGGGCAGACGTGACCAGGACGGCGTTTTTTCAGTCAACTCTCAGCACGAAAGGCGAAAGCAGGTGCAAAGCGATCCGCTTATCACTATTCTTGTCGCCAGGGTAGCAGATGGCAGCATTCAGCACGCCGGATACCGTAAAATAATCAATACGTTATTGTAACTACTTCATTACAGCGGACTGCGCTGCGAACGAAGAATAAAAACATCACGAGGTTTGTATGGAACAACAGCAAGGCGAAGCGCTGAAACGTGGTCTTAAGAACCGCCATATTCAGCTCATCGCGCTGGGTGGTGCAGTGGGAACCGGGCTGTTTCTGGGCAGCGCATCGGTCATTGAATCCGCCGGACCGGCCGTTATTCTGGGCTATGCGATTGCCGGTTTTATTGCCTTTTTAATCATGCGTCAGCTGGGTGAAATGGTGGTGGAAGAGCCGGTCGCCGGCAGCTTCAGCCACTTCGCGTATAAATACTGGGGCAACTTTGCCGGGTTCGCCTCAGGCTGGAACTACTGGGTCCTTTACGTACTGGTTGCCATGGCAGAACTTACTGCCGTTGGTAAATATATCCAGTTCTGGTGGCCAGACTTTCCTACCTGGGCCTCAGCCGCCATCTTCTTCGTGATGATCAACGCCATCAACCTGACCAACGTGAAAGTGTTCGGTGAGATGGAGTTCTGGTTCGCCATCATTAAAGTGGTTGCGGTCATCGGCATGATTCTGTTCGGTGGCTGGCTGCTGTTCGGCGGTCACGCGGGTCCGCAGGCGACCGTGCGCAACCTGTGGGAACAGGGCGGCTTTTTCCCGCATGGCATCGGCGGTCTCGTCGCGGTCATGGCAATTATCATGTTCTCGTTCGGCGGACTGGAGCTGGTAGGTATCACCGCAGCAGAGGCTGATAACCCGGAAGTGAGCATTCCAAAAGCAACTAACCAGGTGCTGTGGCGTATCCTGATTTTCTACATTGGTTCGTTGGCAGTGCTGCTGTCTCTGATGCCGTGGAGTCGTGTCACGTCAGAAGTCAGCCCGTTTGTCTTTATCTTCCACGAGCTGGGCGATGCCATGGTGGCGAATGCGCTGAACGTGGTGATCCTGACGGCGGCCCTGTCGGTCTATAACAGCTGCGTTTACTGCAACAGCCGTATGCTGTTTGGTCTGGCACAGCAGGGCAATGCGCCGAAAGCGCTGCTGAAAGTCGATCGTCGCGGTGTGCCGGTGTTAACGATTCTGGTCTCGGCTGTTGCCACTGCACTGTGCGTGCTGATCAACTACCTGATGCCGGGCGAAGCGTTTGGCCTGCTGATGTCGCTGGTCGTCTCCGCGCTGGTCATCAACTGGGCAATGATCAGCCTGGCGCACCTCAAGTTCCGTCGTAAGAAAGATCAGCAGGGCGTCACCACCCGCTTCAAAGCGCTGCTCTATCCGGCGGGTAACTGGATTTGCCTGGTCTTCCTGGCGGCGATTCTGGTGCTGATGGTGACCACGCCGGGCATGGCGATCTCTGTCTGGCTTATCCCGGTCTGGCTGGTCATTCTGGGTATTGGTTACTTTATTAAGAACCAGACGCAGAAAGCCTGATCTTTTTGCTCATCCGGTGCGCGCTGTCAGGCGCACCGGCCACTTTAGCTCTATTACTATTTTTATTACTGGCTTGAGATGGTAATTTTTTCCTGCTTCTAACCTGATTAAGGAAAAAATTATTATGCGGGAACTCGCACCATCAGAAATTTTGGCCGTAAGTGGCTGTGGCATGATTCAGGATATTACTACCACCGTGGGTAAGCAGGCCGGTTCATTAATCGGTAACATACTCGGCTCCCTGATCCCGGTGCCATTTATTTCCGGTTTAGTAGGTTCTGTTGCCAGCACTCTCTTTGGCAATATTGGTGGCTGGCTCGGCAGCTTCGTTGGCGGACTGGTTGAAGGCCAGAACAAAAGCGCTGCGTAAACACCCTTTCGTTAAAAATACCCTCTATAAACTAATGTGAACTGGCTCGCTGGTGCGTACCAGTTCACATTTTTTTGCGCCCGCCTGTTTTGTCCATCTTTGTAACCAATTGCTGCTGCGTCACAGACGGCTTCGACCCTAATAATCACTGGCTTCACGGTTTGCAGGAGAAGCAAAATGAAGCCCGCAGCACTCTCATTTAAAGAAAAGCTGGGTTATGGCATGGGCGATGCCGGATGCAACATGATTGGCGGTGCCATCATGTTGTTCCTGAACTACTTCTATACCGATGTTTTCGGGCTGGCTCCGGCGCTGGTGGGAACTCTGTTGCTCTCGGTCAGGGTGCTCGATGCAGTCACCGATCCGATTATGGGTGCCATCGCCGATCGCACCCAGAGTCGCTGGGGCCGTTTTCGTCCCTGGCTGCTGTGGGTTTCCGTGCCCTATGTGGTCTTCAGCGTACTGATGTTCACCACGCCAGACTGGACTTACCACAACAAGGTGATCTGGGCCTTCGTCACCTATTTCCTGATGTCGCTAACTTACACAGCGATTAACATTCCTTACTGTTCTCTGGGCGGCGTGATTACCAACGACCCCGGTGAGCGTGTCTCCTGTCAGTCTTATCGCTTTGTCATGGTCGGCCTCGCCACGCTGATACTCTCTCTGTCCCTGCTGCCGATGGCAGAGTGGTTCGGTGGCGAAGACAAAGCGCGCGGCTACCAGATGGCGATGGCGGTACTGGCAACCATTGGCCTGGCAATGTTTCTGTTCTGCTTTGCCACGGTACGTGAACGTATCCGCCCGGCCGTGCCGAGTAATGATGATCTGAAGAAAGATCTGCGTGATGTCTGGAAAAATGACCAATGGGTGCGCATTCTGCTGCTCACCTTCTGTAACGTCTGCCCTGGCTTCATCCGCATGGCGGCCACCATGTATTACGTGACCTGGGTCATGGGCCAGTCAACGCACTTTGCCACGCTGTTTATCAGCCTGGGAGTCATTGGCATGATGGTCGGCAGCACGCTGGCAAAACTGCTCACCGATCGCTGGTGCAAACTCAAAGTCTTCTTCTGGACCAATATCGCACTGGCCCTTTTTTCCAGCGCCTTCTACTGGATCGATCCCCACGCTACCGTGATGGTGGTGGTCGCCTATTTTGTGCTGAACATTCTGCATCAAATCCCCTCTCCGCTGCACTGGTCACTGATGGCCGATGTGGATGACTACGGCGAATGGAAAACCGGCAAACGCATTACCGGTATCAGCTTTTCCGGCAACCTCTTTTTCCTTAAGGTAGGGCTGGCAGTGGCCGGTGCGATGGTCGGCTTTCTGCTGTCGATCTATGGCTACAATGCGGGCGCTAAGCAGCAGTCACCTGAGGCGATTAACGGCATCATGCTGCTCTTCACCATTATTCCTGGCGTCGGCTATCTGATTACCGCAGGTGTGGTACGACTGATGAAGGTCGACCGCAAAATGATGATTACCATCCAGCAGGATCTCGCGCTGCGCCGCGAAAACTTCCATGAGTTACACACTGTTCGCCTGCGCGACGGTGTTGTCACGCCAACCGGAGATGTTAAATGACCGCAATCTTGCCGAATCCTTTTATCGAGCAGCGTGCCGACCCCTTTATTTTGCGTCATGAACAGTACTATTACTTTGTGGCATCGGTGCCTGAGTATGACCGGCTGGAGATCCGTCGCGCCACGACGCTGGCCGGCCTGCGCAGCGCCGAGCCGGTGGTCGTCTGGCGCAAGCCCGAGAGCGGCCCCTTTAGCGAGTTAATCTGGGCACCTGAGCTGCACTACATTAACGGACAGTGGGTCATCTATTTCGCAGCAGCACCCACACGCGAAATCAAAGAGGGACTGTTTCAGCACCGGATGTATGCGCTGGTGTGTGAGGCGGCAGATCCGTTGCAGGGCGAATGGCAGCCCTGCCGCAGGGTCTTCACCCACCTGGACAGCTTCTCACTGGATGCAACCCACTTCGTGCATCAGGGCAAAAACTGGTATCTCTGGGCGCAGAAAGATCCCCTGATTCCCGGCAACTCTAACCTCTACCTGGATGAGCTGCTGAATCCCTGGACGCTAAAAGGTACGCCCGTAATGCTGAGCCGGCCGGAATATGAGTGGGAGTGTGCAGGGTTCAGCGTTAATGAAGGACCGGCGGTTATCCGTCACGGCGATCGGCTGTTTGTGACCTATTCCGCCAGCGCCACCGATGAAAATTACTGTCTGGGGATACTGTCGATTGCCGCGAATGCCAACCCGCTTGATGTCGCAGCCTGGCAGAAATCAGCGCGTCCGGTATTTGTGACCAGCTGGGACAACCACCAGTACGGGCCGGGCCACAACAGTTTTACCCAGGATGAGGCAGGACGCGACGTACTGGTGTACCACGCGCGTAACTACACTGAAATTGAAGGCGATCCGTTATGGGATCCGAACCGCCATACCCGACTGAAATATTTCAGCTGGCGGGAAGATGGCACGCCTGATTTCGGCGTGCCACCTGCTGATTACACCAGCGTGCCGTAAATCGTCAGCAACGCGACGGCAACAACCAGCACCAGCGAAGTCCGTTTCGCTAACGCCACGGCCACCCGTGGCGTTTCAACTTTATCGGTGTGCGGATCGCGCGACAGTGAGAACTGCGCCAGCGTCGTCAGCACGTGATACTGAGAACGGTGACGATCGGTCAGCGAGGCAAACCAGGCGGGCAGCGCTTTTTCGCCATGGCCCAGCAGCGCGTAAGCGACACCCGCCAGCCGCACCGGGATCCAGTCGAGCAAATGCAGAATCGCATCCACGCCTGATTGCGCTCGCGCCATTGGTGTGCCGAATTTTGCCAGCCAGCCTTGCCAGGCGCGCAGAAACGCGTAACCCACCAGCAGCACCGGCCCCCACGGGCCACCCACCACCAGCCAGAACATCGGGGCGAGATAGAAACGGAAGTTTATCCAGATCAGCGCATTCTGCAGCTCGCGCAGAAACTCACGCTCGCTACACTCCACCGGCACACCATGGATCAGCGTCAGCTCAGCCGCCATCGCTTGATGTGCCGCGTCGTCGTCATGGCTGGCCGCCTTCAGATAGTTATGGTAGTGCTGACGCACTGAGCCGGCACCGATACAGAGCAGTCCGGCAACAATCCAGAACAGCAACTGCAGCACGCCAAACAGCAATCCTTTCAGACTCCAGACCACCAGTGCGGTCAGCGCCATTGCCAGTAGGGTCATCAGCAAAGTACGCATCATGGAGTAATGGCGACGATGGCGAAAAATCGGCTCCAGCCGGTGTTCGAGCTGCCAGTGCTCGCCCAGTTTAAACAGGCGCTCCCAGCCTAAAACCAACAACAAGGTAAACAACGTCATACTGACTCCGCAAAAATCAGGATTTTTGCTGCGTTAACAGCTGTTTGTAGTAGTCCCAGTCAAAAGCAGGCCCGGGATCGGTTTTGCGTACCGGCGCGATATCGCTGTGCCCCGTGATACGTGCAGGCGTTACCGGATAGTGTTGCAGCAGTAACTGCGTGACCTGCTGCAAGGCCCGATATTGCGCCTCGCTATACGGCTCGCTGTCAGTTCCTTCCAGCTCAATACCGATGGAGAAGTCGTTGCAGTTCTCACGTCCTTCGAACTGCGAAATGCCTGCATGCCAGGCGCGTTTGTCAAAAGGGACATACTGCACGATCTCCCCGTCACGACGAATCAGGCAGTGTGCTGCCACTTTCAGCGCGGCGATATCCGCAAAATAGGGATGGGCATCAGGCGGTAATGTGCCGGTAAACAGTCTGTCGATCCAGGGTCCGCCAAATTCACCGGGTGGCAGGCTGATATTGTGGATCACCAGCAGTGAAGGCACCTCATTGTCAGGGCGTTCATTGCAGTGTGTTGACGGCACGTGACGCACACCGGTCAGCCAGCCCTGTTTGATTTTCATACCGCTTTTCCTTATATCACCAGGCTGAGAATAGCATGAATAATAAAGGATTCTTGCCTCTTAGTGTGTCGGTCCGGTGACATTAAATAGCCCATTGTTAAGGATACTAAACAAAATACCATCCGTTGCTGGAACCTGATGCCGGTTCAGGCTATTGTGACCGCCTCTGTCCTTTCTGTTTCTGGAGTAAAATGCCTATGTCATCCCGTGGTTATGATCCCGACAATCGCCGTCACGCACTGATTAAACGTAGTGAAAGTGACATTCCGGATGCGGTTGCGCTGGCGTTAAAAGAGGATCTCGGTGGTAAAATCGACGCTGAACGCGACATTACTGCGCAGCTGTTACCTGCTGAAACCCAGGCCCATGCGCAGGTCATCACCCGTGAAGCCGGTGTTTTCTGTGGTAAACGCTGGGTTGAAGAGGTCTTCATTCAGCTCGGCTCGCACGCGACCCTGATCTGGCATGTTGAAGATGGTGATCAGATCGAGGCTGACCAGTTGCTGTTTGAAATCGAGGGGCCTGCCCGGCTGCTGCTGACCGCCGAGCGAACGGCGCTTAATTTTGTGCAGACGCTCTCAGGCGTTGCCACCGAAGTCAGCCGCTATGTCGCGCTGCTGGCGGGAAGCCAGACGCAACTGCTGGACACGCGTAAAACCCTGCCCGGACTGCGGACTGCGCTGAAATATGCGGTACTGTGCGGCGGAGGCAGCAATCATCGCCTGGGTCTCTCTGACGCTTATCTCATCAAAGAGAACCATATTATTGCCAGCGGCTCGATTCAGCAGGCAGTGGAAAGAGCGCAATGGCTGCAGCCCGATGTGCCGGTTGAAGTTGAGGTGGAATCGCTGGAGGAGTTATGTCAGGCGCTGGAAGCGGAAGCCGATATCGTGATGCTGGATAACTTCAGCCTGGAAGCGATGCGTGAAGCCGTCGAACTCAACCAGGGGCGGACGCTGCTGGAGGTCTCCGGCAACGTCACCGAAACCACCCTGCCACAGATCGCCCTGACCGGCGTGGACTACGTCTCGGTCGGTGCGCTGACCAAGCATGTGCGGGCGCTGGATCTCTCGATGCGCTTTAAACAAAAATAGCCTGCCTCGCCGTCACTCAACACAGCGATTTTGCGATCCCGCTTCCGGCGCAGTTTCGACTGCGCTGTAAGTCTGAAATCTCTTCACATCATGCTTTCCAGTTCGCCGATCTCTGACTGTCTTTCACCGTCCCCGATTTTTACCCTGTCGCCTTCTTAATACGGAGACGATGTGATGAATTATCAACGTGGATTTACGCTGGTTGAACTGATGATTGTGGTGGGTATTGTGGCAATCTTAAGTGCCATCGGCCTGCCCGCTTATCAAAATTATCTGCAGCGTGCTGCCCTTACCGACATGCTGCAAACCATGGTGCCCTTTAAGACCGCCGTAGAGCTTTGCGCCATGGAGCGCGGCGGCCCGACGCAGTGCCAGGCCGGAAAAGCGGGTATTCCTGCCGCCAGAGGATCGCGCTATGTCTCGGCACTGAGCGTAACCAACGGGGTGATTACGCTGACTGGCCAGGAGAGTCTGAATGGCCTGAGTGTTGAAATGTTGCCAATCTGGGACAGCATAGAGGGCGGCATCAGCTGGCAACGCAGCTGCACCAGCAATAACACCAGCCTGCGGGACAATTGCCGGGAACAATTCCGCTTTGCGGATAAAGGAGCCAGCGATGAGCAAGCCTGATGAGACGATTATGGCATTATGCCAGCGCTATCGCGCTCTGGTTCTGCACCATGATGCCAGTCTGCTGCGCGTTGCCGTTGCGGAGAGCGTGCCGCCCGGACTGGCTGAAGCGCTCAATTTTGCCAGCCAGTGTCAGATTGAGATCGAATGCTGGCCGCAGGCCCGGCTTGACCAGCTCCAGCACGCTGATAAAGGGCTGGTGGCGCGCGAAGAGACACCCACCGAGTCAGCAATAGAAGCGACACAGCTCATCCTGCGTCAGGCACTGGAGCGACGGGCCTCCGATGTGCATATCGAACCCTGCCGCGAGGGTCTGCGTGTGCGACTGCGTATTGATGGCGTACTGCATCCGCTCTCTTCACTGCCTTTCACTCAGCCTGCGGCGTTGCTGGCACGACTGAAGATCCTTGGCGGGCTGGATATCGCCGAACGCCGGTTACCGCAGGATGGTCAGTTCAGCATGGAGATTGCCGGTAAACCCGCCTCTTTTCGCCTGGCGACCTTACCCATCTATGGTGGCGAGAAAGCGGTGGTCCGGCTGCTGCAGAGTGAAAGCGCGGCGCTGTCTCTGGATAAGCTCGGCTTACCGGCTGCCCAGTTGCGTCGGTTCTGTGCCGCACTGGCCCAGCCGCAGGGACTGATCCTGGTCACCGGCCCCACCGGCAGCGGCAAGACGTTTACGCTTTATAGCGGACTCAGTGCCCTGAATAAACCAGAAAAAAATCTGTGCAGCGTTGAAGATCCGATTGAGATTCCGCTGCCCGGCATTAACCAGACACAGATCCACACTAAAAACGGTCTTGATTTTAACCGTGTGCTGCGGGCGCTGCTGAGACAGGATCCGGATGTGATCATGGTGGGCGAGATCCGCGATGCCGAAACAGCGGAGATTGCGGTGAAAGCGGCGCAGACCGGGCATCTGGTACTGTCAACGCTGCACACCAACTCCACCGCCGAGACGCTGACCCGGCTGCGACAGATGGGGATTCCCGGTTATCTGCTGGGGTCGGCGCTGAAACTGATTGTTGCGCAGCGTCTGGTGCGGCGCCTCTGCCCCCATTGCCGTCAACCCGCTGAGGCGGTGGCGCACTATCCTGCGGAACTCTGGCCCGGCACCCTGCAAACCTGGCGGGCGTCCGGGTGCGACCACTGCTTTTCCGGTTATTTTGGCCGGCTGGCGCTGTTTGAACTTCTGCCGATCAATGCCAGACTGCAGAATGCGATTGCAGCCGAGATGCCGCTGGAGAATCTCCTCAATCTGGCGAAACAGCAAGGATTGCGCACTTTACTGGTTTCCGGCCTGGAAGCGGTAAGCCGGGGCGATACCTCGCTGGAAGAGATGCAACGGGTGATTGGGCTGGACGATGGCTAACGCAGCTTTATTCAGCTGGCAGGCGGTCGACAGCCAGGGCCAGTTACTCAGTGGTCAGCTACTGGCTGTCGACACTGACAACCTGCTACTCATCCTGGAGCAGCGCGATCTTCTGCCGGTGAGCTGGAAGCGGGAAAAAATCTGGCGTCAGAGGGACTGGACGTGGCAGCACAAAACCGATCTGATTCGTCAGCTGGCTACCCTGCTCAAAGCGGGCCTGCCACTGGCAGAAAGTCTGGCTTTACTGGCTGAGGGGCATCCTCATGCAGGCTGGCGGGCTCTGATGCTCGCCCTTCATCATCGGGTACTCAGCGGTGCCCCTTTTTCACAGGCTTTGCGTGAATGGCCGCAGATTTTTCCGCCGCTCTACCCGGCGCTGATGGAAGTGGGCGAACTGACGGGGCAGCTGGATGTTTGCTGCAGTGAGTTGGCTCAGCAGCAGATCCGCCAGCAGCAGTTATGGCATCAGGTGGCAAAGGCGTTACGCTATCCGCTCTTCATTCTGCTGGTGGCAATCGCTGTCACCTGCGGCATGTTGCTGTTCGTGCTGCCAGAGTTCGTTGCGGTGTATGACTCTTTTGACGCGCCTCTGCCCGCTTTTACAGCCACGGTCATGCAGTTATCTGCCGCACTTCAGGAGTGGGGAGCGGTGTTAGCCATCGGCGTATCGCTGATGCTGGTGGCCTGGCATCAGTTACGACGACGCTCTGTGGGCTGGCAACGCCGTGAGCAGGCGATTTTCCTGCGCATCCCGCTGCTTTCCGGGTTATGGCGTGGCACGCAGCTGACGCAGATCTACACCATTCTGAATCTGACACAGCGAGCCGGGTTAACGCTGTTACAGGGACTGGCTGCTGTTGAAGTCACGCTCTCCTCATTACTCTGGCGAGAAGCGATGACC
This sequence comes from Pantoea sp. 22096, assembly GCF_052045955.1. NCBI lineage: Bacteria > Pseudomonadati > Pseudomonadota > Gammaproteobacteria > Enterobacterales > Erwiniaceae > Pantoea > Pantoea sp. 22096. The sequence goes on from NZ_JBQEPW010000005.1 coordinate 107,512, forward strand.
GGACTGCAGCAGCATATTGCCCAGGGGAGTCCTCTGCATCAGGCGCTGATGCAGCATCCGCTGTTCACGCCCTTATGTGGTCAGTTGGTTCGGGTTGGGGAAGAGGCGGGCGCACTGGATTTGATGCTGGCCCGGCTGGCGGAATGGCATGAGGCAGAAACACGAGAGCGCGCTGACACACTGGCGGCGTCGCTGGAACCGATAATGATGGTGGTGATTGGCGGCATTGTCGGCACGCTGGTGATTGCAATGTATCTGCCGGTGTTTGGGCTGGGGGATGTAATGCATTAAGGGGCGCGGGCTGCGCCCCGGATGCCTATCGGTTGAAGACCCGGTTCTCCTGCTCGTTAACGCGGATAAAGGTCGTGCGCTTGGTCAGCTCTTTCAGGCGCTCCGCTCCGACGTAAGTACAGGCAGAACGCAGTCCACCCAGAATATCGCGCGCGGTGTCAGCGACCGGCCCCCGCAATGGCAGTTTCACCGTTTTACCTTCGGCGGCACGGTACTGGGCGACACCACCAACGTGACGCTTCATCGCTGATTCGGAACTCATGCCGTAAAAGAGCATAAAGCTTTCGCCATTCTCTTCGACGACCTGCCCTTCACACTCATCATGTGCTGCCAGCATGCCACCCAGCATCACAAAGTCAGCGCCGCCGCCAAAGGCTTTGGCAATATCACCCGGCACGGAACAACCGCCATCACTGACAATCTGTCCGCTTAAGCCATGCGCCGCATCGGCACACTCAATGACTGCAGAAAGCTGCGGATAGCCCACGCCGGTTTTCACCCGGGTTGTACAGACCGAACCCGGGCCAATACCGACTTTGACGATATCCGCGCCGGAGAGGATGAGCTCCTCTACCATTTCGCCTGTGACCACGTTTCCGGCACAGATAGTTTTAGTCGGGAAGGTTTCACGTGCACGCTGCAGGAAATCGACAAAATGCTGTGAGTAGCCGTTGGCCACGTCAATGCAGATAAACTGCAGATCGTCAGACAGCGCCATAATCGCGACCAGTTTAGTGAGGTCGGCTTCTGACGTGCCGGTTGAAACCATCACATGTTTCAATACCGTCGCGGGGACGCGCTGAATAAACGCCCGCCAGTCGTCTGCGCTGTAATGCTTATGGACGGCAGTGAGGATATTGAAGCTGGCCAGCGCCTCAGCCATTGAAAATGTGCCGACGGTATCCATGTTGGCGGCGATGATCGGTACGCCGCTCCAGCTGAGACCTGAATGTCTGAAGGTAAAGCTGCGCTCAAGCTCAACCTGTGAGCGACTTTGCAGCGTTGAACGTTTGGGGCGGATCAAGACATCTTTAAAGCCCAGTTTCAAATCTTCTTCAATACGCATAAACAGTGTCCTGGTAAGTGGCAATGAATCGTCGTTCACGAAGTAAGCACAGCTCCAGTGACGTTATGATACGCGCCTCTCGCTGCGCGACAAGACTGCGAATTACACTTTATTTACGCTACAATCCGTTAAATTTAGTTGTGCTTTATCGGTGTGATCTGCCGCGCATTTTTGCCTTTTTTAGCCAGATCATTACCCTGAACCTATGTCGGAATATGAAGTCAGGTGAGAAACATGCCCTATATCGTCGCGCTTACAGGGGGAATCGGCAGTGGAAAGAGTACGATTGCCCAGGCATTCGCCGCGTCTGGTGTGGAAATTATTGACGCTGACCTGATCGCCCGAGAAGTTGTTGAACCTGGCACGCCCGCTTTGCAGGCTCTTCAGGCACGCTATGGCGCGTCAATCGTGACGGATCAGGGAATGCTTGATCGTAAACAGCTTCGCGACATTATTTTTCAGCAGCCGGAAGAGAAAAGCTGGTTAAACGCGCTGCTCCATCCGCTGATTAACGCCCGGACACGAGAACTGATCGCCCAGGCCACCTCACCTTATGTGCTCTGGGTGGTGCCATTACTGGTGGAAAATCAGTTACAGCACCAGGCTGATCGGGTGCTGGTAGTCGATGTTGATGAGGCAACGCAGTTAGCGCGCACCCAGCAACGTGACCATCTTTCCGTCGAACAGGCGAAACGTATTCTTGCCGCACAGGCCACGCGCCAGCAGCGCCTCGCCTGTGCCGACGACATTATTGATAACAGTGGCGAGCCCGACGACGCCTTGCCACAGGTTGCCGAACTCCATCAGCGCTATCTCAGGCTGGCGGCAACGAAACAGGATTAATACCATGAGCACACCCGTTCTGTTTGAACACCCACTGAATGAAAAAATGCGAACCTGGTTACGGGTTGAGTTTTTGATTAATCAGTTAGATGAAACGACACCACTGGATAAAACCGTTAATGCGCTGACCTTTTTTCGCCTGATTAGCGAGCTGCTCGATATTTTTGAGCGCGGCGATATGCGGACAGAACTGTTGAAAGAGCTTGAGCGCCAGCAGCAAAAATTACGGGCGTGGGCTGACGTGCCCGGCGTCGATATGACGCTGGTGGATGCCCTGCGCGATAAGATCAAAATTCAGTCAACGCAGTTGATGAATGCCCCACGTATGGGCCAGCAACTCCGCGAGGATCGTCTGATTGCCCTGGTGCGGCAGCGTCTGAGCATCCCCGGTGGATGCTGCAGCTTTGATTTGCCGGGCCTGCACATCTGGCTCCATCTGCCGCAGGAAGCACGCGATGCGCAGGTCGAAGCCTGGATGTTGACGCTGGAGCCACTGCATCATGCGCTGGCGATGATACTGGATCTGATCCGCCAGTCTGGCGCGTTTCATGTGCAGACCAGCCTTAATGGTTTTTATCAGGATAATGCCGAAGGCGCCGATCTGCTGCGACTGCAGTTGTCGCTGGAGGATGCGCTCTATCCACAGGTGTCCGGACATAAAAGCCGCTACGCCATTCGTTTTATGCCGCTTGATAGTGAGCGTGGTGAAGTTCCGGCCCGCCTTAATTTTCAACTGGCCTGTTGTTAGAGGTAAAAATGCAGCAAGAAGTGATGACCGTTTCCTGTCCGCAGTGCGGCAAAGATGTGATCTGGGATGAGCTCAGCCCGTGGCGCCCTTTTTGCAGTAAGCGCTGCCAGCTCATCGATTTAGGGGAATGGGCCGCAGAAGAAAAACGCATTCCCAGCAGCAACGACATGAACGACAGTGACAACTGGAGTGAAGAAGATCGTTGATAAGATGGGGCGCACTGCCCCATTCAGTCAGAGTTCGCCCGCGACCAGTCGCGCAATCAGCTGGTGATTCGCGGGTGGAAACTCCTCCGCCACCAGCGCATGCTGATCAACCCAACGCTGTGGCTGACCCTCTTTGCCCCACGGCTCGCCGTTCCACCCTTCAACCAGAAAGAAATGCAGCGTTACGCGCAGATCGTCATAGCTGTGGTCTGCATGACCAATCGGGCGCGCCTCAGTGACGTCAATCCCGGTCTCTTCGTGTAGCTCCCTGATCAGTCCCTGTTCGGCGCTTTCGCCCGCTTCAATCTTACCGCCAGGAAACTCCCACTTGTTCGCCATGTAAGAGCTTGCCGCGCGCTGGGCAAGGAAAATCTGTTTATTGGCATTGCGAATGATGCCAACTGCAACCTGCAGGTGCTTCATGGAAACTATCCGGTCGTCATAGGTGAATGAAGGCTGATTCTAGAGCATGCCGGAGCGGAAGTTAACCGCTTTAGCTCAGCGCTGGCGCAGAGATTACGTTAGCAGAGCGCATAAAAAAAGGAGCCATTGGCTCCTTTTTCATCAGCATTCAGTCTCAGGCAATACGGCCATGGCACTGTTTGTACTTTTTGCCGGAACCACATGGGCAGGGGTCGTTGCGGCCGACTTTGCGTTCGCCACTCTGCTCCGCCACAGGCTCGGCTGCCAGCAGATCTTCTTCTACATGGCTTAGCTGCTGTTGCTGCGCCAGACGTTCAGCTTCCTCACGACGCTGTTGCTCCATCGCTTCAACTTCTTCTGGCATACGCACCTGCACTTTGCTCAGCGTACTGATCACTTCATATTTCAGTGATTCAAGCATCGCAGCAAACATGGCGAAGGATTCACGCTTGTACTCCTGCTTAGGATCTTTCTGCGCATAGCCGCGCAGATGAATACCCTGACGCAGGTAGTCCATCGCCGCCAGATGCTCTTTCCACAATGAATCCAGCGTCTGCAGCATCACGCCTTTTTCGAAGTTGCGCATCATCTCTGCGCCAACGATCTGCTCTTTCTCAGCGTAGCTTTCCGTGGCGTGGGTCATGATGCGCTCACGCAGCACTTCTTCGTGCAGGTCAGGCTCTTTATCCAGCCACTCTGCAATCGGCAGGTTCAGATCGAAGTCAGCACGCAGACGCTCTTCCAGGCCTGGCACGTCCCACATTTCTTCCAGCGACTGTGGCGGAATGTAGGTATCAATCGTCACTTTGTAAACATCGTGACGAATGCTGTTAATGGTTTCGCTAACATCAGACACATCCAGCAGCTCATTACGCTGACTGTAGATTGCGCGACGCTGGTCATTCGCCACATCATCATATTCCAGCAGTTGCTTACGAATATCGAAGTTACGGCTTTCAACTTTGCGCTGTGCATTGGCAATCGCTTTGGTGACCCATGGATGCTCAATCGCTTCGCCTGGCTTCATGCCCAGTTTACGCATCATGTTGGAGACGCGGTCTGAGGCGAAAATACGCATCAGCGCATCTTCCATCGACAGGTAGAAACGCGAAGAACCGGCATCACCCTGACGGCCGGCACGACCGCGCAGCTGATTATCGATACGACGTGATTCGTGACGCTCAGTACCGACAATGTGCAAACCACCTGACGCCAGCACCGCATCATGACGAATCTGCCATGCCGCTTTGATCTCTTCGATTTGCGCTTCAGTTGGCTCTTCCAGTTCAGCCACCTCGGCATGCCAGCTACCGCCCAGCATAATATCCGTACCACGTCCGGCCATGTTGGTGGCAATAGTGACCGCACCCGGCTGACCGGCCTGCGCCACGATATCCGCTTCGCGGGCGTGGAATTTGGCGTTCAGGACGTTATGTTTGATACCGGCACGGGTCAGTTCGTTAGAAACCACTTCTGATTTTTCAATCGAGATGGTTCCCACCAGCACTGGCTGACCGTTGGCAGTACGCTCACGGATATCTTCGATAATGGCATCGATCTTCTCTTTCTCGGTCATGTAGACCAGGTCGGCCAGATCTTTACGCACCATCGGACGGTTAGTCGGCACCACAATGGTGTCGAGCTTGTAAATAGAGCTGAATTCAAACGCTTCAGTATCGGCAGTACCGGTCATACCGGCCAGCTTCTCGTAAATACGGAAGTAGTTCTGGAAGGTGATAGAGGCCAGCGTCTGGTTCTCGTTCTGAATCTCAACGCCTTCTTTCGCTTCAATCGCCTGATGCAGACCATCGGACCAGCGACGGCCCTGCATGGTACGGCCGGTGTGCTCATCAACAATCACCACTTCGCCATCTTTCACGATGTAATCAACATCGCGGGTAAAGAGTGCGTGCGCACGCAGCGCCGCAGTGACGTGGTGCATCAGCATGATGTTGGTCGGTGAGTAGAGAGACTCGCCTGCTTCCATGATGCCCTGGCTGACCAGCAGCTCCTCCACTTTCACCAGACCACGCTCAGACATATGAGCCTGACGCGCTTTCTCATCAACCCAGAAGTCGCCTTCACCCTGATGGGTTTCGGTATCTTCTTTATCCTGGCGTACCAGATGAGGGATGATTTTGTTCACTTTGGTATAAAGCTCAGAACTGTCTTCTGCCGGACCGGAGATAATCAGCGGCGTACGCGCTTCATCGATCAGGATGGAGTCGACCTCATCCACCAGCGCATAGTGCAGTTTACGCTGCACGCGCTCTTCCGGGCTGAAAGCCATGTTGTCGCGCAGGTAATCAAAGCCATATTCGTTGTTGGTGCCGTAGGTAATATCAGCAGCGTAAGCTTCACGCTTCGCCACCGCTGGCAGACCCGACATGTTGATACCGATGCTTAACCCCAGGAACTCAAACAGTGGACGGTTGTTTTCCGCATCACGCTGTGCCAGATAGTCGTTGACGGTCACGACGTGAACGCCTTTGCCAGAGAGTGCATTCAGATAGGCTGGCAGCGTTGCGGTCAGGGTTTTACCTTCACCGGTACGCATCTCAGCGATGCAGCGGTCGTTCAGCACCATGCCGCCGATCAGCTGCACGTCGAAGTGACGCATACCGAACACACGTTTACTCGCTTCACGCACGGTCGCGAACGCTTCAGGGATCAGGCTTTCCAGCGATTCACCTTTTTTCAGGCGCTCGCGGAACTCGTCGGTTTTCGCTTTCAGTTCATCGTCAGAGAGCTTCTCAAAATCGGGCTCCATCTTATTGATGACGTCCACCACTTTGCGCATACGGCGCAGCGTACGATCGTTACTGCTACCAAAAACCTTGGTCAATATTTTGCTTAACATAGTAAATATATTCTCAATTCAGCCGGCGCATTCCGGACTGCGAAATCTAAACAGAGTGAATAAAACCAAAAATATTAGCAGAACAATCGGGCGGGTCCGGCGCGAATGCCATGCACACTGGCATGCCATTCTACCCATGAGCGGGTAGCGGCCATGAAAAGAGGGGGGGCAGATATCTGCTGCGGTGCAGTGTGCAGCGCAGAATGTGATGTCAGTAAATTATGCAGTGAGTCAATCAGCGCCAGCTTTTGTGCCGCCAGCGGTAATTGCTGTTGCTCCGCCTGCACCTGAGGTGCCAGCGTGAAAGAGAGGTGACGGATAACGGTACGGATGGCGTGCTGATGCCAGTAATCCACGCTGAAGCTCGGTCGCCGGGATGCTTCCTTAAGCCGGATTAAATGATCAAAGCGGGTAGCATTGCCCAGAAAGAGACTGCTGGCCGGCGATTCAGACGAGGCGTTGAGTTCGGAGCTTTGCGCACAGGCTGGCAGGCCAAAGCTGGCCGCTACCATCCCTAACAGGAGATGGGGCCAGAAGTAGCGTCTACCTAATTGTCGCCAGCGCAGAAGAATCCCGATCACAACCTTTCCATCGCGCATGCTCTGTTGCGCTCTTGTTTTCTGGTACCCGCCGCGAGCCGCAACGGATTTCGGCCTGTAAAAGCGCCACAGATAGTAACATTAATGTGGGGCATCCACACCTGGGATTAAAGAGGCGGCGAGAGAAAACGCGTGTAATTGTTCAGCAATTCAGCAGAAAAGACAACGCTTTGCGGGCGAGGTCGCCGTTATCAGGTGTGTTATGGAAGGCAATAAAAAAACGGCTGGTGCCACTGACCGGAGAGGGTGTCAGCATAACCAGCCGTTTCACGTTCTGGGGTAATTAAGCCAGAACCAGGTTCGGTGCTTTGAATGCCAGCGGCAGTTCGGCTTCGTCTTCGAAGGTTGCCCATTCCCAGGCTTCCTGCTTAGCCAGAACTGCTTGCAGCAGCTTGTTGTTCAGCGCGTGGCCCGATTTGAACGCAGTGAATGCGCCAATGATGTTGTGACCACACATAAACAAGTCGCCAATCGCGTCCAGCATTTTGTGACGGACAAACTCATCTTCAAAACGCAGACCTTCTTCATTCAGTACGCGGAAATCATCCAGACCTATCGCACAATCTAAGCTACCGCCCAGGCACAGGCCTTTAGACTGCAGATATTCGATTTCACGCATAAAGCCAAATGTACGCGCCCGGCTGATTTGACGAACAAAGGCGTCAGCAGAGAAGTTCATCGCATAGCGCTGTGAGCTGGAATCGATAGCCGGGTGTTTGAAGTCGATGGTGAAATCGAGTGAAAAACCGTTATACGGTTTGATCTCAGCCCATTTGTCACCCTCTTCCACACGCACGGTCTGCTTAACACGCACAAATTTCTTCGCGCTGTTGAGCTGCTCGATGCCCGCATCCATCAGCAGATAGATAAACGGTGCTGCGCTGCCATCCATGATCGGGATTTCTGGCGCATCGACTTCAACAATAATGTTGTCAATACCCAGACCCGCCAGGGCGGCATTAAGGTGTTCAACCGTTGAAATACGCACGCCTTCATCGTTCACCAGGCAGGTACTCAGCATGGTGTCGCGCACGTATTTTGCATCAGCCGGAAAATCTACCGGTGGATTCAAGTCGGTGCGACGATAGATGACCCCGGTATTAGCCGACGCAGGGCGTAATATCAGTGTGACTTTTTTGCCGGTATGTAAACCGACACCAGTCGCCTGAACAATACGTTTTAATGTCCTTTGTTTGATCATCGCATTATCTCGCAGTATCACCTTTCCGACCGCCAGTATACTTTACCAGCGGACAGACACTTTAGCACAAAGAGCGGAGAATCCCAATTATAGGGTTAATCCTAGTCGGCCTGTTTACGTAAAAAGGCCGGAATATCAAGATAGTCTGGCTCTTTATTCGACTGCGCAGCCTGGTCGTTAACGACTTTGGCAGCAGGCTTCTGCTCCTGCGGCAGCGGTGACATACCGTGCTGCTGATAGCGATGATCCATCACAGGCTGACTGGCTGGCTTGTTCGTCACCAGGGTGATTTCCGGACGCTTGTCCATACCGATACCGGTTGCCACCACGGTAACGCGCAGTTCATCGTTCATTTCCGGATCCAGCGACGTACCGATTACCACGGTCGCGTTGTCAGAAGCGAAGGCGCGGATAGTGTTACCCACGGTTTCGAACTCATCCAGACGCAGGTCGAAGCCCGCAGTAATGTTGACCAGCACGCCACGGGCACCTGACAGGTCGATATCTTCCAGCAGCGGGCTGGAGATCGCCATTTCAGCCGCTTCTTCCGCACGATCTTCACCGCACGCCACGCCTGAACCCATCATTGCATAGCCCATTTCGGACATCACTGTACGCACGTCAGCAAAGTCGACGTTCATCAGGCCCGGACGGGTGATCAGTTCGGCGATACCCTGTACTGCGCCTTTCAGCACGTCATTGGCCGCGCCAAACGCATCCAGCAGGGAAATGCCACGACCCAGCACTTTCAGCAGCTTGTCGTTTGGAATGGTGATCAGTGAATCGACATGCTTGGAGAGTTCAGCGATCCCCTGCTCGGCAAACGCCATGCGTTTCTTGCCTTCGAAGTTGAATGGCTTGGTGACAACTGCCACCGTCAGGATACCGAGATCCTTGGCCACTTCAGCGACCACAGGCGCTGCACCGGTACCGGTGCCGCCGCCCATGCCTGCTGCGATGAAGACCATGTCTGCCCCTTCCAGCGCAGCCCGCAGTGCTTCGCGATCTTCTTCTGCAGAGTTACGGCCCACTTCCGGGTTCGCACCCGCACCCAGACCTTTGGTAATGTTATTACCGATCTGGATGGTCTGGCCGACAGCTGTTTTACGCAGCGCTTGCGCGTCGGTATTCACAGCAAAGAATTCCACACCTTCGATACGTTCGCGTACCATGTGCTCTACGGCGTTACCGCCGCCGCCACCGACGCCGATGACTTTAATCACCGCGTCGTTGGTTAATTCCATAGGTTCAAACATGATTTCTCTCCGTTATGTGCCTGTCGCCTGGAGATCACTAAAGAAAACAGCATGATCCCCTTTCACAAAAATTAAAACTCTTTTTTTAACCAACTGTTAATACGCTTGAACCAGTTACCTACTGAAACCCGTTTTTCGGTCTCTGCATCACCGTTCATGTGCGACTCTTTGCCGTAATGCAACAGTCCCACGGCGGTGGAGTAGTACGATTCCTGCGCATAGTCAGTCAGGCCGGTAATATTCAGCGGCTGTCCGATACGCACCTGCGTATGGAATACGCGTTGCGCACAGGCCGCCAGTCCTTCGATTTGCGCTGCACCACCGGTCAGGACAATGCCTGCGGCCAGATGATGTTTCACGCCCTGCTGACGCAGTTGTTCCTGTAACTGCAGAATCTCGTCATTGACCAGATTCAAAAGTTCGGTATAACGCGGCTCAATCACCTCCGCCAGCGTCTGACGTTGCAGGCTGCGCGGTGGACGTCCGCCTACGCTCGGCACTTCAACGTTCTCATCTTTGCCGACAATCGAGCCCAGCGCGCAACCATGGCGCACTTTAATCGCCTCAGCATCCGTTGGTGGTGTACCAAACGCATACGCGATATCGCTGGTGACAACGTTGCCTGCATACGGAATCACCTTAGTGTGCCGTAAAGCGCCGCCGGTATATACGGCTATGTCCATTGTACCGCCACCAATATCGACAACACAGACGCCCAGCTCACGTTCGTCTTCAGTCAGAACCGCAAAACTGGAGGCGAGGCCGGCAAAAATCAGCTGATCCACTTTCAGTCCGCAACGCTCAACGGCTTTAACGATGTTCTTCGCCATATCGTTGTGGCAGGTGATCAGGTGCACTTTTGCCTGCATGCGCACGCCGGACAGTCCGACCGGATTCTTAATCCCTTCCTGATAATCAATTGCGTATTCCTGAGGAATCACGTGCAGGATGCGGTGCTCGTCACGTACTCTTACCGATTTGGCAGTATGTACAACGTTCTCTACATCATCCTGAGTCACTTCCTCTTCCGAAATCGGAACCATCCCGATTTCGTTCTGACAACTGATATGTTTGCCCGATAAAGCAAGGTAGACGGAGGAGATCTGGCAATCTGCCATCAGCTCAGCCTGATCGATGGCGCGCTGAACGCATTTCACCACCGACTCAAGGTCGTTTACGCCACCTTTATCCATACCGCGGGAAGGGCAACTGCCCACCCCAATAATGTTGACCATACCATCGGGCAGAACTTCCCCAACCAGGGCGGCAACCTTTGCAGTGCCGATTTCGAGTCCAACTACCAGTTTTCTGTCCGTTGCCTTGATCATTGTTGTTTAGCCTGTGCCTGGTTCTGTTGCTGATTACTGTCCTGTGGCTCCATCACGACCGGTGTCCAGCCAACAGAAGCGCCAGAGTCATATCGCAAATCCACGTAGCTGATACGTTTGCTCTCGTTCTGACCTTGCTGTTGCAGCACCGGGTAGAGCTCAATAAAGCGATTCAGTCGTTTCATAGTGTCGCTGCGCCCCAGTTCGATGCGTACATCATCACTGGTAACCAGCTGCCATGAACGACGGGCCGTCATCGACGCCACCTTCAGAGTAAACTTCCGGGCTTTCAGCACATCATCCATGCTGTGATAGCCCGCCAGGACCTCTTTCTCACTCCCTTCAGGCCCATACAACATCGGCATTGTCTCTTTGCCGGCATGACTGGCGGGTACGCTGAAGGAGACACCTTCAGCATCCACCATATGCAAATCGTTCCAGCGCGCCACTGGCGTATACTCCACCAGATGGATTTTCAGTTCGTCTGGCCACTGCTTACGTACGCTGACCTGCTTAATCCACGGCAGTCGCTCAATCTGCTGCTGCAGGATATCCACATCCTGAGACATAAACGTGCCAGGCGGACCCAGCGATAGAATCGCCTGACGGATATCGTCGTGAGTCGTGTAGTGCGTCTGTCCTGTGACCACCAGCTTTGAAAGCGGCAGCCGGGACGCATCGTTCATCCACTTCAACACTACCAGCCCGCCAGCAACCATAATCCCGATAACGATCAGCAGAAAAACAATGCCGAACAGTCGGGCTCCGTTACTGCGCCCGGTGCGAATACGCTCCTGCGGTTCACGGTTTCGAACTCTCATCGCCGCCTGTGACATATCAGTCGGCCAGCTCCAGAATATGGGCAACCAGCTGCGGGAAACTCATGCCCGCCTGTTTCGCTGCCATAGGAACCAGACTGTGACTGGTCATGCCCGGCGAGGTATTGGCTTCCAGTAGCTGGAAATTCCCTGCCCCATCCGTCATCACATCAACCCGTCCCCAGCCACGACAGCCCAGTGCACGCCAGGCCGCCAGCACCAGCTGCTGTAATTCAGCTTCACGTTCAGCGCTTAACCCGGCCGGACAGACGTACTGAGTATCGTCAGAAATGTATTTAGCTTCATAGTCATAGAACTCACTGGCGCTCTTTATTTCAATTGAGGGCAGAATATGATCGCCCACAATCGCGACGGTATACTCCGCGCCGCTGAGAAACGCCTCGACCAGTACGTCATTGTCGTACTTAAACGCCATTTCCAGTGCGGCAGACAGCGCGCTCAGCTCGTTAACCCGGCTGATACCCACGCTGGAGCCTTCACAGGCTGGCTTAACAAACAGTGGCAGACCCAGCGCTGTAATCGCCGCGTTGCTCTCGGCATCCAGCCCGGCATCGAACTGCTGACGCGTCAGCCAGACAAATTTTCCTGACGGTAATCCGCGACCCTGCCACAGCAGTTTGGTGCGCAGCTTATCCATGGTCACAGCCGATGCCATTACGCCGCTGCCAGTATAAGGCAGTTGCAGAAACTCCAGTACGGCCTGCATTGTGCCATCTTCTCCGCCCCGGCCATGCAGCGCGATAAAGGCTTTGGTAAAGCCCTGCTCTTTCAGCGTCAGCACCGACACATCGCGGGTATCAATGCCATGCGCATCGATGCCCATTTCACGCAGTCCGGCGACGACGGCCTGACCCGAGTTCAGCGAAACCTCACGCTCTGCTGAGGTGCCGCCCATTAATACGGCAACTTTATCCGCCATGACGATCCTCCGCTTTACGTTCCGGCTGAAGCTTAGTCTCCGCCAGCTTGCGGGCAACCTTGCCGACGTTACCGGCGCCCTGTACCAGAATCAGGTCATTGCCTGACAGCAGCGGTGCCAGCATCTCCGGCAGCGCGTCATGTTCCGGCACCAGAATCGGATCAACCTTGCCCCGGTTACGAATGGCACGGCACAGCGAACGGCTGTCGGCACCCGGAATCGCGGTTTCACCGGCGGAGTACACATCCAGCATCAGCAACACATCGACATGCGACAGCACGTTGGCGAAATCATCAAACAGATCGCGGGTGCGGCTGTAACGGTGCGGCTGAAACACCATCACCAGTTTTTTATCCGGCCAGCCTGCGCGCGCGGCTTTAATCGTCGCGTCCACTTCGGTGGGATGATGACCGTAATCATCTACCAGCATCGCGCTGCCCGGCTGTCCATTGACCGGCTCTGTCGGGAATTCACCCAGCAGATCAAAGCGACGCCCCGTACCCTGGAAGCTCTCCAGCGCAGCCAGTATGGCATTGTCTTCAATGCCCTCTTCAGTGGCGACGGCGACCGCTGCCGCCGCGTTCAGGGCGTTATGGCGACCCGGCGCGTTCAGCGTAATCTGCAGCGGCGCCTTGTCCTGACGGATCAGGGTGAAATGCCCCTGCGCGCCACTCTGCTCATAATTTTCAATGCGCAGGTCAGCATCGTCACTGAAACCGTACGTGGTGATATGACGTCCCACACGCGGTATCAGATCACGGATGACCGCATCGTCCACACACATCACCGCACGACCGTAAAACGGCAGGTTATGCAGGAAGTTAATAAACGTCTGCTTCAGGTTCTCAAAATCGCCCTGATAGGTGTCCATATGGTCAGCTTCGATGTTGGTCACAATCGCCACCATCGGCTGCAGATGGAGGAACGACGCATCGCTCTCATCTGCTTCGGCAATCAGATAGCGGCTGTGACCCAGACGCGCATGAGTACCCGCTGCTTTAACCAGACCGCCGTTAACGAAGGTTGGATCAAGACCCGCTTCCGCATAAATACTCGACACCATCGCCGTGGTGGTCGTTTTGCCATGCGTACCCGCAACGGCGATGCCGTGACGGAAACGCATCAGTTCAGCCAGCATCTCCGCGCGACGGATCACCGGGATACGCTGCTCACGTGCTGCCACCAGTTCCGGATTATCCTGCGATACGGCGCTGGAGACGACTACGACGCTGGCATCGGTCACATTTTCGGGGCGATGGTTAAAATAAATGGTGGCACCCAGCGCAATCAGGTTCTGTGTCACCGGGTTAGGGGCCAGATCTGAACCGCTGATATGGTAGCCTTCATTTGCTAACACTTCGGCAATACCGCCCATGCCAGCACCACCGATGCCGACAAAGTGGATGTGCCGGACGCGACGCATCTCAGGCACGATAGAACGCAGTTTTGCCAATTGTTGTGTATTCATCGCTCTCAGTTACCTGCTATTTCAGTTTGTACCCACTCGGGGTACAGGTCAGACACGCTGACCGGAATGATTACTTTGCGGCGCGAGCCACTTCCTGAGCGACTCGTTCAGTCGCATCGGGAATCGCCACCTGACGGGCCTGCTCAGCCATCGTCAGCAGTGTTACGCGATCCCAGTGGCGTAGCAGATCCGCTACAGCCTCCGCAGTAAACTGCGGCTGCTCAAAAATTCTGGCGGCGCCCGCTTTCTCCAGCGGCAGCGCGTTCCAGTACTGCTGGCGATCTTTGTGCTGAAACGGCACGAAAATCGCCGGTAATCCGGCGGCAGCGACTTCGCTCACGGTTAATGCGCCGGAGCGACATACCACCACATCAGCCCAGGCGTAGGCGGCAGCCATGTCATCAATAAACTCAGTGACCTTATGCTGCGTCTGTCCGACCTGCTGATACGCTTTCTCTGTTTCGGGCTGTGCCCCTTTACCCGTCTGATGCCACAGGGTGATCTCATCACCCACCAGCGCCGCAACCTGCGGTAGCGTCTGGTTCAGAATCCGCGCACCCTGACTGCCGCCAATCACCAGTACCCGAATCGGGCCATGACGATCCGCCAGACGTTGCGCGGGCAAAGGCAGAGCCAGAACATCAGTACGAACCGGATTTCCCACCACATCGGCGGCGGGAAACGCGCCCGGAAACGCCTGCAAAACTTTGGTGGCGATTTTCGCCAGCCATTTGTTGGTCAGCCCGGCGATCCCATTCTGCTCATGCAGCACCACCGGAATACCACAGCTCCACGCCGCTAAGCCGCCAGGACCAGAAACGTAGCCGCCCATGCCCAGCACCACATCCGGCTGCCAGGCTTTCATGATGCGACGCGCCTGACGCCATGCATTGAAGATGCGCAGCGGTGCCAGCAGCAGCGCTTTCATGCCTTTCCCGCGTAACCCGCTGATGCGGATGAAGTTGATGTCGATGCCATGTTTTGGCACCAGATCGGCTTCCATACGGTCGGCGGTGCCTAACCAGCGAACCTGCCAGCCCTGTTCCATCAGATGATGGGCGACAGCCAGACCGGGAAAGACATGTCCACCGGTTCCGCCTGCCATCACCATCAATCGCTTACCGCTCATCGACCACCTCGGGTAAACGCCTGCGCTTTCGCCAGGCGCGTTTCATAATCTATGCGTAATAAAAAGACGATGGCGGTCGACATAATGATCAGACTCGAACCACCGTAACTGATCAGCGGTAAGGTCAGGCCTTTGGTCGGTAACATACCGGCTGCAGCCCCGACGTTAACCAGCGCCTGGAAGCTGAACCAGACACCGATTGAACAGGCTAAAAACCCGGAAAAACGCTGATCCAGTTCCAGAGCACGACGGCCAATCGACATCGCACGAAAAGCGACGAAGAATACCATTAAAAGTGCCATTACCACACCGACATAGCCGAGTTCTTCCCCGATGATGGCGAAAATAAAGTCGGTATGCGCTTCCGGCAGATATTCCAGCTTTTGCACCGAGTTACCGAGCCCCTGCCCCCAGAATTCCCCGCGACCAAATGCCATCAGAGACTGCGTCAGCTGGTAGCCGCTACCAAACGGATCTTCCCACGGGTTCCAGAACGAGGTCACACGACGCATACGATAAGGTTCGGCAATAATCAGCAGAATTACCGCAAAAATACCGGAGCCGATAATCGCCATGAACTGCCACAGTTTGGCACCGGCCAGGAACAGCATCGCCAGCGTAGTGACAAACAGCACCACCACCGTACCCAGGTCCGGCTGCGCCAGCAGTAACACAGCCAGCACGACCATCACGCCCATCGGCTTACAGAAGCCCCAGAAGTTGTTTCGCACCTCTTCCACTTTGCGCACCAGGTAGCTGGCGAGATAGCAGAACAGGGAGAGCTTCGACAGCTCCGCAGGCTGGATACGCAGCGGCCCGAGCGCGATCCAGCGCGAGGCACCGTTAACCGAGCTGCCGACGACCAGAACAATCAGCAGCATCGCCACCGTGACCATCAGCATCACGTTGCTGTAGCGCTGCCAGAAATCCATCGGCACCCGCAGCGTGACCAGCGCCATACCTAAAGCCAGCACGATGTAAAACGCATCACGTTTGGCGAAGTAGAAAAGATCGTCATTCAGACGCTGACCTACCGGCATTGACGCCGACGTCACCATCACAAAACCAATTACCGCCAGGCCCAGCGTCAGCCATAACAGTGTGCGGTCATAAAGCACCAGCGATGAGTCATCACTTTCGCGAGCGCCCATCACCCAGTCTTTCAGGCGTCCTGAGAAGTAACCCGCCAGTCCGGCGCCAGGAATACGCATCAGCTCAGCTCCTTCGCCAGTTGCGCGAACTGCTCACCGCGCTGCTCAAAGTTACGGAACTGGTCAAGGCTGGCGCAGGCCGGCGACAGCAGAACCATATCGCCTGCTTTGACCTGCGGCGCGATCTGCTCCATCGCCTGACGCATGGTCTCCGTGCGTACGGCGATCTCAGGACGCAGCGCTGCCAGCGCATCGCCGTCGCGGCCAAAACAGTAGATACGCACATTGTCGCCCTGCAGCCAGGGGATCAGCGGCGTAAAGTCGGCTGACTTACCATCACCGCCCATCAGCAGCCATAGCGTTCCCTCTACCTGCAGACCATTCAGCGCCGCTTCGGTGCTGCCGACGTTGGTCGCTTTGGAGTCATTAATCCAGCGCACACCATGGTGTTCATGGACCAGCTGGAAGCGATGCGCCAGACCGTTAAAGTGCGTTAAAGCCGCGAGGCTGGAGGCGCGTGGCAGCCCCACCGCATCAGCCAGCGCCAGCGCCGCCAGCGCGTTGGTGTAGTTGTGCTGTCCCACCATCTTCATTTCAGCGGTGTTCAGGACTTTCTCGCCTTTTACCCGCAGCCAGATACTGCCCTGCTGCTTGTTGAGGTGGTAGTCGCCGAAATCGACACCAAAACTGACACAGCGCTTATCCGCACCACGTACTGGCATCGTCAGCGCATCATCGGCGTTAACGATGCAGATCTGCGCATTCTCATAGACCCGCAGCTTGGCAGCACGATACTGCTGCATACCCAGCGGATAGCGATCCATATGATCTTCGGTAACGTTAAGCACGGTTGCCGCAGCCGCTTTCAGGCTGTGCGTAGTCTCAAGCTGGAAGCTGGAAAGTTCCAGTACATAGAGTTGGGCCGGTGATTGCAGCAGACTCAGCGCGGGCAGACCAATATTGCCGCCGACGCCGGCCTGCCAGCCTGCGGCTTTCGCCATCTCACCCACCAGCGTGGTCACGGTGCTTTTGCCGTTGGAACCGGTAATTGCCACGATGGGTGCCTGCGCCTCGCGGCAGAACAGCTCAATGTCACCGACGATTTCAATTCCGGCTTCAACCGCTTCGCTGAGAATCGGATGCGCCAGCGCGACGCCTGGGCTGGCAACAATCAGATCGGCCGCCAGTAACCAGTCACCATTAATGCCGCCCAGATGGCGTTCAACCTGCCCGGGTAATTTATCCAGTCCCGGCGGCGAGACACGGGTATCCATCACGCGAGGCGTGACGCCCTGCGCTAAAAAGAAATCAACACAGGAGAGCCCGGTAAGGCCCAGTCCGATGATGACGACTTTTCTACCCCGATAGTCAGCCATGATTAACGCACCTTCAGCGTGGCCAGGCCAATCAGCACCAGCATTAGCGAAATAATCCAGAAGCGCACGATAACGCGCGGTTCCGGCCAGCCCTTAAGTTCATAGTGGTGATGGATCGGCGCCATGCGGAAAATACGCTGGCCGCGCAACTTGAACGATCCCACCTGCAGGATCACCGACAGCGTTTCAACCACAAATACGCCGCCCATGATCACCAGTAAAAATTCCTGACGCAGTAACACCGCGATAGTGCCCAGCGCGCCGCCTAAAGCCAGCGAGCCGACGTCGCCCATAAAGACCTGAGCCGGATAGGTGTTGAACCACAGGAAGCCCAGCCCTGCCCCGACGATAGCGGTACAGACAATCACCAGCTCACCGGCGTGACGCAGATAGGGAATATGAAGGTATTCAGCAAACTTCACGTTACCGGTTGCCCAGGCAACCAGCGCGAAGCCCGCAGCGACAAAGACGGTTGGCATAATCGCCAGCCCATCCAGGCCATCGGTCAGATTGACCGCGTTACCCGTTCCGACGATCACAAAGTAGGCAAGCAGCACATAAAAAAGGCCAAGCTGCGGCATGATGTCTTTGAAAAACGGCACGACCAGTTGAGTCGCGGGGGTATCTTTGCCCGCCGCATAAAGTCCGAACGCCACACCCAGCGAAATCACCGACATCCAGAAATATTTCCAGCGGGCGATCAGGCCTTTGGTGTCTTTGCGCACCACTTTACGGTAGTCATCGACAAAGCCGATGATGCCAAAGCCGACCAGCACGAACAGCACGCACCAGACATAGGGGTTCGACGGATAGGCCCACATCAGCACCGAAATGGTGATGGAGGTCAGAATCATGATGCCGCCCATGGTAGGCGTCCCGCGCTTACTGAAGTGCGATTCCGGGCCATCGTTACGGACGACCTGGCCAATCTGTAATTTCTGCAGCCAGGCGATCAGGCGCGGCCCCATCCAGAGTGAGATAAATAGTGCGGTCAGCAGGCTGACAATGGCGCGAAACGTCAGATAGGAAAAGACGTTAAAGCCCGAATAAAAAGCGACCAGATGCTCGGCCAGCCAAACTAACATGTTCCTTTCTCCTTTAAGCTCTGTACTACCTGCTCCATGGCGGCACTACGTGAACCTTTTATCAGGACGGTAATTTCTGAGTGTTGGGACAACAATTCTCGTAAACGTTCAGTCAGCGCCGTCTTATCGCTGAAATGTTCACCAACGCCACTGCTTTCACTGATGAATTGGCTGAATTTTCCACAGGTCAGTACGCGGTCAAGGCCTGCTTCGCGTGCCGCTTCGCCAATTTCGCAGTGGCATTTTTCAGTCTCTTCACCCAGTTCCGCCATATCACCCGCGACCAGCACCTGGTAACCAGGCATCTCTGACAGGACCTGGACGGCGGCGGTCATCGATCCGACGTTAGCGTTGTAGCTGTCATCCAGCAGCAGTTGATGCGCAGAGAGACGTACCGGGAACAGGCGACCTGGCACCGACTGCAGGTTTTTCAGTCCCTGCTGAACGGCGCTAAGCGGGGCATCTACCGACAGAGCCAGTGCCGCCGCCGCCAGAGCGTTAGCGATGTTATGACGACCCGGCAACGGTAATACGATCTCAGCTGTGCCACGCGGTGTGTTCATCACAAAATGGGTGCCATCCTGCGCAATGCGGATATCCCGGGCGGAGAAATCACACTCAGCCGCCTGCGGCGAGAAGCGCCACACGGTTTTGTCCTGCAGCGTGGTCTGCCAGTTTGGCCAGTCGTTGCTCTCCTCGTTGAGAATTGCAATGCCGTGAGCCGGCAGACCCTGAAAGATCTCACCTTTCGCTTTAGCGACACCGGCCAGTGAGCCAAAGCCCTCCAGGTGTGCCGCGGCCAGATTATTCACCAGTGCACTTTCCGGTTTAACCAGGTCAGTGGTGTAGGCGATTTCGCCCTGATGATTAGCACCCAGCTCGATAACCGCGTACTGATGTTCTGCGGTCAGGCGGAGCAGCGTCATCGGTACGCCATAATCGTTGTTGAGATTGCCCGAGGTGTAGAGCGTCTCGCCACACTGACGCAGAATCGCTGCGGTCATCTCTTTAACCGAGGTTTTGCCGGAAGAGCCGGTCAGCGCGACTACGCGGGCGGTCGACTGCTGACGAACCCAGGCACCCAGTCGGCCAAAGGCAACCCGGGTATCCTCAACCACCACCTGAGGCACGGCGACAGGTAAATGCTTACTTACCAGCAGCGCCTGTGCGCCACTAGCAATGGCATCTACGGCGAAGTCATGGGCATCAAAGCGTTCGCCCACCAGCGCGACAAACAGGCTGCCCGCCGTCACTTTGCGGGTATCGGTGGTCACATCATTCAGGGTTAAATCGCTGCCGTGCAGCGTGCCGCCGGTAATTTCCGCCAGGGTCTTTAATGAAACCGGAATCATGCTGCGCCTCCAAGCAGTGCCGCTACTGTGGCACGATCGGAGTAGTCGAGACGACGGTTGCCGATGATCTGATAATCTTCATGGCCTTTACCCGCCACCAGCACGATATCGTCAGGCTGTGCCTGCATAATGGCGTTAGTGACCGCTTGCGCACGACCCGATACCACGCGGGCGCGGCCCGGTTCGAGCAAACCAGTCAGAATGTCTTTTACTATCGCCTGCGGATCTTCGCTACGCGGATTGTCGTCGGTGATCACCACCACATCCGCATATTGCTCAGCAATCGCACCCATTAACGGGCGTTTGCCTTTGTCACGGTCCCCGCCGCAGCCAAACAGGCACCAGAGTTTTCCTTTGCAGTGCAGACGTGCCGCTTCCAGCGCTTTTTCCAGCGCATCCGGCGTGTGGGCATAATCCACTACGACCGTCGGTTTTCCTGCAGCGCTGAAGACTTCCATACGCCCGTTAACCGGCTGTAACCGTGGTGCAACACTGACCAGCGTCGCCAGTGGATAATCCAGTGACAGCAGGGTCGCCAGTGCCAGCAGCAGATTACTGACGTTGAACGCGCCCATCAGCGGGCTGTCGATTTCACCGTTGCCCCAGCTTGAGCTGAAACGGATATGCGCACCGTTGTCGTGATACTCCACCGCATCGGCTTTCAGCCAGCGGCCATGGCAGCCCGGCTGAAGGTTATCCTCCATGGTGACGGCAACCGCATCAGGTAAGCGCGCCAGCCAGCGACGACCAACTTCATCATCAGCGTTAAGAATCGCCTGTCCAACCTGATGCTCAGAAAACAGCAGCCATTTGGCCGACTCATAGCCCGGCATGTCACCGTGGTAATCGAGGTGATCGCGACTGAGGTTGGTGAAGACCGCAGCGGCAAACGGCAGTGCTGCAACGCGATGCTGCACCAGACCGTGTGACGAGACTTCCATCGCGGTCAGGGTCGCTCCTTTTTCAGCGAGTTCGTGCAGCGTATGCTGAACGTCCACTGCTGAACCGGTCGTATTTTCTGCGGCGACTAAGTGCCCCACCAGCCCGTTGCCGACGGTGCCCATCACCGCACTGGTCTCACCCAGCAGCGTCGCCCACTGCGCCAGCAGTTGGGTAGTCGTGGTTTTACCGTTGGTGCCGGTGACGCCAATCAGCGTCTGCTTCTCGCCCGGCTGCTGGTAAAAGCGGCCTGCTAAGGCTGAAAGGCGCTGATTCAACTGCGCCAGATAGATAACCGGTACGCCGTGCATCTCACGGATTTCGCCGTCGGTCGCTTCATCCTCAGCTTCAGCCACTACGGCGGCGACGCCCTGCGCAATCGCCTGCGGAATGAAACGGCGTCCATCGACCTGATGGCCTGCAACCGCGACAAACAGATCGCCAGACGCCGCCATGCGGCTATCCAGGGTCATGTCGCGCAGTGGGCGCGCCGGCGCACCTGGCACCCAGGGGCCGAGTAAGTCGCGCAGGTTACGATCTGTCACTTGATTCCTCACTTCTGTTAGTCACCAACTCATTCCTGTCATTGGTCGTCGGTAATGCGTCCGGCTCGATGTTCATGGTGCGCAGTACGCCGCCCATGATGGCACCAAACACCGGTGCAGAAACCGCACCGCCGTAATACTTGCCGGCCTGGGGATCGTTGATCACCACCACCAGCGCGAATCGGGGATGACTGGCAGGCGCCACGCCTGCGGTATAAGCAATATATTTATTGACGTAGCGTCCATCCGGCCCGACTTTTTTCGCCGTACCGGTTTTTATCGCAATGCGATAACCCTTGATTGCCGCTTTAACGCCACCGCCACCGGGCAGCGCCACGCTTTCCATCATGTGCATCACGGTTTTCACCAGTGACTCATCGAAAACGCGTTGTCCCGCGACGGGCGGATCCACTTTGGTAATCGACAGCGGGCGATTAATGCCATAGCTGCCAATCGTTGCGTAGACTCGCGCTAACTGTAACGGCGTTACCATTAGCCCGTAGCCGAAAGAGAAGGTGGCCCTCTCTATGTCAGACCACCGTTGTTTTTTAGGGTATAAGCCACTGCTTTCCCCGACCAGCCCCAAATTGGTCGGTTTGCCCAGTCCAAAGCGCGCGTAAGTTTCTACCAGCGCTGAGGAAGGCATCGCTAACGCCAGACGTGAAACACCGACGTTACTCGACTTCTGTAAAACCCCTGTCAGGGTCAATTCGTTGTAGCGCGCCACATCTTTGATCTCATGACCATTGACCCGGTACGGCACGGTATTCAGGACGCTATTCTCTCTGACCACGCCGCGCTGCAGCGCGGTCATCACCACCATCGGCTTCACGGTAGAACCCGGCTCGAAGATGTCGGTAATTGCGCGGTTACGCATCAGATCTTTAGGCGTGTTGGTGAGATTATTTGGGTTGTAAGCCGGACTGTTGGCCATCGCCAGCACTTCACCGGTATTCACATCCACCAGCACCGCGGTGCCCGATTCCGCTTTGTTAAAGGCCACCGCATTATTCAGTTCCCGGTAGACCAGCGCCTGTAAGCGCTCATCAATACTCAGAGTCAGGTTATGGGCGGCGCGGCTGTCCACTGACGAGATATCTTCAATAACGCGACCATAACGGTCTTTGCGTACCGTCCGCTCGCCCGGCGCACCGGTCAGCCATTTATCAAAGCTCTTTTCAATGCCTTCAATGCCCTGGCCGTCGATATTGGTAAAGCCA
Source organism: Pantoea sp. 22096 (assembly GCF_052045955.1). Taxonomy (NCBI): domain Bacteria; kingdom Pseudomonadati; phylum Pseudomonadota; class Gammaproteobacteria; order Enterobacterales; family Erwiniaceae; genus Pantoea; species Pantoea sp. 22096. The sequence continues at coordinate 130,356 of NZ_JBQEPW010000005.1, forward strand.
ATCAGATGGGAGGTCACCTGCCCGGCAGGGTAGTAACGACGCGACTCTTCGCGCAGATGAATACCGGGAAGTTTGAGTTTTTTGACGTATTCACCGATGGCCGGATTGACCTGGCGCGCCAGATAGACAAAGCGGCCTTTAGGATTGGCATTGACGCGGGCCGCCAGTTGATCAAGCGGAATAGAGAGCGCATCAGACAGCGCTTTCCAGCGGCTGTCCAGCGTTACGCCACCACCGGCATGCAGCTCTTTTGGATCAGCCCAGATGGCATTAACCGGTACACTGACTGCCAATGGGCGGCCAGCGCGATCGCTGATCATCCCGCGTGAAGTCGGCACGGCCTGAACACGCAGCGAGCGCAGATCGCCCTCTTTCACCAGCTTGCCCGGATTGATCACCTGCAGCCAGGCCACACGCGACAGCAAACCGCCCAGCGCCAGTAAAATACAGCCGCACAGCAACGCAAAACGCCAGCTTACAAAGCTGGCTTTATCTTCCGGTTTCTTTAACTTCAGCGTTCTGCCTGTGCCGCTCATTCGCTATCTGAAATCCTTATTTCTGCACCACGATATTTTCTTGTGAAGGATCAACGTGCTGCAGCTGCAGCTTCTCGGTGGCGATGCGTTCAACCCGGCTATGGTCGCCCAGCGCATTCTCTTCCAGAATCAGGTTGCGCCACTCAATATCCAGCGCATCACGCTCCAGCACCAGCTGTTCGCGCTGCGCGGTAAGCAGGCGTGTTTTATGGGTGGTGGTGACCACCAGCACGGCAGACACCACCACAGCGATCAGTAACAGCACCGGAATCTTGCCTTTTCGCAGCAAATCCCCGCCGATGACGGCGGGCAGACTGTGGCGCTCATTGCCGATCATGCGTCGGTTTTCTCCGCGATACGTAATACCGAACTGCGCGCACGTGGATTTTCAGAGACTTCAGCGTCACCTGGCGACATCTTGCCAAGCAGCTTCAGTTCACGCCCGCCCAGGGCTCGCAGCTGCTGTTCAGTCATCGGTATCCCTGCAGGCACCTGTGGCCCGCGACTCTGATCGCGCATGAAGCGCTTCACCAGTCGATCTTCCAGTGAATGGAAGCTGATGACAGAGAGGCGACCTTGTGGTGCCAGCACCTCAACCGCCCCTTTCAGCGCAATATCGATCTCTTCCAGTTCGCTGTTAATCCAGATACGAATTGCCTGGAAGCTGCGTGTAGCCGGATGCTTAAACTTATCTTTCACGGGCATGGCGACAGAGATGACTTCAGCCAGCTCACGGGTGCGAGTCATCGGCTGTTCACGATTGCGCTCGACAATGGCCCGGGCAATACGTTTAGAGAATCGTTCTTCACCGTAGGTCTTCAGGACGAAAGCGATATCCGCTTCTTCCGCGTGCAGCAACCATTCTGCGGCGGAGTGACCGCGCGAAGGATCCATGCGCATATCCAGCGGTCCGTCACGCATAAAGGAGAAGCCGCGTTCGGCATCATCCAGCTGCGGTGATGAAACCCCCAGATCGAGTAAAATGCCGTCAATTTTTCCGACTAAATCCCGTTCAGCGGCATACTCTGCCAGTGCGGAAAAAGGGCCATGAATAATTGAAAAACGCGGGTCGGTGATCTCCGCAGCAGCGGCGATAGCTTGCGGATCGCGATCGATAGCGATCAGCCTTCCCTTCTCTCCCAGTTGCGAAAGAATCAGGCGTGAGTGACCACCACGGCCAAAAGTACCGTCGATGTAAATACCGTCTTCCCTGATATTGAGGCCGTTAACCGCCTCATCCAACAGTACGGTGGTATGTTTAAAATTTTCCTGCATAGCTATAGCGACAAGTCCTGCAACCGCTCAGATAAAGGCTCCTGAGCCGACTGTTCTGCGTCAATATCGTCCCTGACTTGTTGATACCAGGTCTGTTCATCCCACAGCTCAAACTTGTTGAACTGTCCAACCAGCATCACTTCTTTGGTTAATTTTGCATGCTGCCGAAGCGTATTTGCCAGCAGCAGGCGGCCTGCATTGTCCATCTGACATTCACTGGCATGTCCCAGCAGCAAACGCTGCACGCGACGCTCAAGTGGATTCATACTGGAAAGGCGTGCCAGCTTTTTTTCAATGATTTCCCATTCGGGCAGGGTATAAAGCAACAGGCATGGCTGGTGGAGGTCGATGGTACAGACCATCTGCCCCTGAGACTCCCCAATCAGCAAATCGCGATATCGCGTGGGTACGGCGAGCCGCCCTTTGCTGTCGAGATTGACTAACGTTGCTCCGCGGAACATGCCAGTCTCTCCTCCTGGTCACCCATTTACGCCACTTTATCCCACTTTTTACCACGAAACGAGTTTAAGGATCCCATGAAATCCTTGTCAAGCCGGAGCGGTAGTTGAATAACACTCTTTACAGAGCGCAAAATTAATTTCTGGCGACGATATAAACGAATAAAAAAGGAATATAAAAATTAAGCCAATGAATACCTGAATAAAAATAAGGATCCGGGCAAAAATGACTAAAAATGAAACAATGTGAAGCGCTGAATATTTATCGTAGTTTCTGAGACAGCGGCGGCATTTTAGGGGATTTCCGAAAGGAAGCACAGCAGCTTCAGGCCAGACGGGGCAGGAAGTTTGTTGAAGTTGTAAGCAGATAATAAAAATAAGCCTTTCGACTTTGTTAGATTTGATGAGCAGAATTTACGCTTTTTTACGTCGACCTGTTTATTTAATCAGTACATTACGGAAATAAAATGGGCGGGCAGCGTAATACTGCCCGTTACTCATTTAACTTTTCTGCTTAATTGTCCGCGACGGTATAAATTACGACGAATGCGGGTTAAACCCGGTTTCGGTTTTCTGGGTTCATCTAAAGAGGCTAAAACTAATTCCAGTACGCGCTCTGCTACGTCACGATGACGCTGCCCTACCGCCAGGACCGGACACTCAAGAAAGTCCAGTAATTCGTGGTCGCCAAACGTGGCAATGGCCAGCTCGGTCGGCAGTCTTCCGTCACGTTTCAGCGTCACATCCATGACACCCTGCAGCAGACCAAATGAGGTGGTAAACAGCGCCTCCGGCATCGGGTGATCTTCCAGGTATTTTTCAAACAGCGCCGCAGCGGCTGTACGTTCGAAGCTGTTGCAGTAGATATAGTCAATCGGGCGGGGATCGTCTTTCCAGGCATCGCGGAACCCCATCTCCCGCAGAAAACTCACTGAGAGCTCAGGTAACGCGCCAAGGAACAGCACATTTTTAACCTCAAGCTGACGCAATTCAGCGGCCAGCGTCTGTGCATCATCCTGATCGGCACCCACTACGCTGGTGAAATGTTCACGATCCAGCGCGCGGTCTAACGCGATAATCGGCAGGGGATCGTTGATCCACCGCTGATAAAAGGGATGCTCTGGCGGTAACGAGGTAGAGACGATTATCGCATCGACCTGCCGCTGTAACAGATGTTCAATGCAGCGCATTTCGTTATCAGGCTGATCTTCAGAACAGGCAATCAGCAGCTGATAGCCGCGCTGACGCGCCTGTCGCTCCAGATAGTTCGCAATACGGGTATAGCTGGTATTTTCCAGATCGGGAATGACTAACCCAATAGAGCGCGTTCGCCCGGCGCGCAGCCCGGCAGCCACCGCATTAGGGTGATAATTATGCTCACGTACCACCGCCATGACTTTCTCAACGGTTTTGTCGCTGACACGATACTGCCGCGCTTTGCCATTGATCACATAACTGGCCGTGGTGCGCGATACGCCTGCCAGACGCGCAATTTCATCCAGTTTCACGATAACCCCACCATCAAATCCGCTTTAACGGCAAAAATAGCCGCAGTTAAGCTATGGATAACTTATGACTATCATCTAACAGCAGAAAAGTGCGCGGAGCAACCGCTTTTCTGAATGTAACCCGCCTGGCGCATAAAAAATAAAAAAACCCGGCATTTCGCCGGGTTAGGTGAGGATCGATGGTGACGCAGCGTGATTAACGCATGATGCGATCGCCACGTGAAACGCCCACGATACCGGAGCGTGCCACTTCAACAATTTCGGCAACCTCGCGAACGCTATTCAGGAAGGCGTCCAGTTTGTCACTGGTGCCTGCCAGCTGAACCGTGTACAGCGTCGGCGTCACGTCGATAATCTGACCGCGGAAGATCTCGGCGTTACGCTTCACCTCTTCACGGCCATAACCGCTGGCCTGAATCTTCACCAGCATGATTTCGCGCTCAACATAGGCGCCCTGCCCCAGTTCGGTGACACGCAACACATCCACCAGCTTGTGCAGCTGCTTTTCAATCTGCTCCAGCACCTTCTGATCGCCCACTGTCTGAATGGTCATCCGCGACAGTGTCGGATCGTCGGTCGGTGCCACGGTCAGGCTTTCAATGTTATAGCCGCGCTGCGAAAACAGACCGACGACACGGGATAATGCGCCGGATTCGTTCTCCAGCAGAACTGATAAAATGCGACGCATAATTATGTCCTCTCCGTTTTGCTTAACCACATCTCATCCATGCTGCCACCGCGAATCTGCATCGGGTAAACGTGCTCGCTACCGTCAACGGTGACATCCACAAACACCAGACGTCCTTTCGCCAGCGTTTCCAGCGCCAGCGTCAGTTTCTTTTCCAGCTCAGCCGGGTGCTCAATCGCGATGCCGACATGTCCATAAGCTTCCGCCAGACGCACGAAGTCAGGCAGCGATTCCATATAAGACTGGGAGTGACGACCGGAATAGATCATATCCTGCCACTGCTTCACCATGCCCAGCACCCGGTTATTCAGGTTCAGCACCAGCACCGGCAGATCGTACTGCAGCGCGGTAGAGAGCTCCTGAATGTTCATCTGGATACTGCCATCGCCCGTTACACAGATGACGGTCTCTTCTGGCAGCGCCATCTTCACGCCAAGTGCTGCGGGCAGACCGAAGCCCATGGTGCCGAGACCGCCAGAGTTGATCCAGCGGCGCGGTTTGTCGAAAGGATAATAGAGCGCCGCAAACATCTGATGCTGTCCCACATCCGACGTGACGTACGCATCGCCTTTGGTCAGACGGCTGATAGTTTCAATCACGGCCTGCGGCTTGATTTTGTCGCTGGTGCGATCAAACGCCAGACAGTGACGACTGCGCCAGCCCTCAATTGCCTGCCACCACTCGTGCAGGCTCTCAGCGCGCGATGGAGTGCCGCTTTGCGCCAGCAACTCCAGCATCTGCTGCAGCACCTGTTTTGCATCACCCACAATCGGGACATCCGCCGATACCGTCTTGGAGATAGAGGTCGGGTCGATATCGATATGCATCACCGTGGCGTTGGGACAATATTTCGCCAGATTGTTGGTGGTGCGGTCATCGAAGCGAACACCAATACCAAAAATCAGGTCGGTATTGTGCATCGTCATGTTGGCTTCATAGGTACCGTGCATACCCAGCATACCAACGCACTGACGATGGGTACCCGGAAACGCGCCCAGGCCCATCAGCGAGGTCGTTACCGGAATATTCAGGCTCTCAGCCAGCTGTAACAGTTCCGCTTCGCAGCCTGCGGTAATGGCACCGCCACCCGCGTAGATCACCGGCTTTTTCGCAGCCAGCAGCGTCGTCAGCGCACGCTTAATCTGCCCTTTGTGACCCTGAATAGTCGGGTTATAAGAGCGCATGCTCACTGACTCTGGCCAGTGATAAGGCAGTTTATTGGCCGGGTTCAGAATATCTTTTGGCAGGTCGATCACCACCGGTCCCGGACGTCCGCTGGAGGCCAGCCAGAACGCCTTTTTCAGCACGGTTGGGATCTCTTCGGTGCTTTTCACCAGGAAGCTGTGCTTCACCACCGGACGAGAGATGCCGACCATGTCGCACTCCTGAAAGGCGTCATAGCCAATCAGCGACGAAGGAACCTGACCCGACAGAATCACCAGCGGAATCGAGTCCATATAGGCGGTAGCGATACCGGTAATCGCATTGGTTGCACCCGGTCCTGAGGTAACCAGCACCACGCCGACTTCGCCAGTGGCGCGTGCCAGGCCGTCAGCCATATGCACTGCGCCCTGCTCATGGCGCACCAGAATATGATCGATACCCCCGACGGTTTGCAGCGCATCATAGATATCCAGGACTGCGCCACCCGGATAACCGAATACCTGCTTAACGCCCTGATCGATTAACGAACGGACGACCATTTCGGCTCCTGACAACATCTCCATCTTCTGCCTCCAGGCTTGAGGACCCGGCCCGGTTACTACGCCCGTTGGTGCGTAACACGTTGCCCTGGTGCCTGCTTTGCCAATCAAAATCTTATGTTTATGCACGACAGCGAAAACATGTGCCGCTGTCCTGTTACAGAGAAATCTGTTGAGTTCATTGTTATGAGAGTAGGTCAATTACCATAACCGCAGTTAACCGGGCAGGCAAACCACAAACCCGCGTAAATTAAAAGGCCGGGACGTAAAGGCTCTGCCTGATAAGAATTGGCTGCGCGGATTAAACTAATTACGTCGCAGAACCGCAGACGAAAATGCTAAGTAAGAAATTATTTTCAGCGTGATATAAGAAATAACGAAAACTTATTACCGCCTGCAATAGCCCACAATCGCCTGACACTTTTCTTTTCTGGCGTAATTAACCAGTAAATCACGCAAGCGCATTCGATTATGCTAACCGGCAGGTGATAAATCCTGTGACGCCGCTGGACAAAAGACCAATAAAACCTTTTACTTTCAATTAAATAAATCATCAACCAGCCCGTAAAAGAGTGCATTCCGACAATGTTCGCTTCCGCCGCAACTGATGCGCTGTTCATTACGCTGCCGGACCGTTAAATAACAGAATATCTTTCTTCATCGTCCCGGATAATACCCCTGCATTGAAGGTTGACATCCCTGAGCGATTCCAGTACCAATATGTACAGCACAACATTTTATAAGGTTTGAATCCATGTTTCGTTCTGTTCGCCTTCTCGGTCTACTACTAAACGCACTCAGCTTGCGCGGTAGACTTGTGGGCGGAATCAAACACTGATTCAAACCTGCTGAAAGTTAAAAACCCGCGCCTGTCGCGGGTTTTTTTATGCTCGTTGCCAGGCCCGAAAAAGCAAAAGGATGAATACGATGAGCCAGCAAGTCATTATTTTCGATACCACTCTGCGCGATGGTGAGCAGGCATTACAGGCCAGCCTGAGTGTGAAAGAAAAATTGCAGATTGCCTTAGCGCTGGAGCGTATGGGCGTGGATGTGATGGAAGTGGGTTTCCCGGTCTCTTCACCAGGCGACTTTGAATCAGTACAGACCATTGCCCGCACCATCAAAAATAGCCGGGTCTGCGGGCTGGCGCGTTGTGTGGAGAAAGACATCGACGCGGCGTACGAATCACTGCGCGTTGCCGAAGCCTTCCGTATCCATACCTTTATCGCGACGTCACCCATGCACATCGCTACAAAACTGCGCAGTACGCTGCCGGAAGTGATTGAGCGTGCGGTGCATATGGTGAAGCGTGCACGTAACTACACCAGTGACGTTGAGTTCTCCTGTGAAGATGGCGGCCGTACGCCAATTGATGACCTGTGCCGGATGGTTGAAGCGACGATTAACGCCGGTGCGACCACCATCAACATCCCGGATACCGTTGGCTACACCCTGCCAGGCGAGTACGCACATATCATCAGTGAGCTGATGAATCGCGTTCCCAATATCGACAAAGCGATTATCTCTGTCCACACCCACGACGACCTGGGGATGGCCACCGGTAACGCACTGGCTGCCGTTCAGGCAGGCGCGCGTCAGGTTGAAGGCACGATGAATGGCCTGGGTGAACGTGCCGGTAACTGTGCGCTGGAAGAGGTGATCATGGCGATTAAAACCCGTCAGCAGATCATGAATGTTCACACCACTATCAATCATCAGGAAATCTATCGCACCAGCCAGATGGTCAGCCAGATCTGCAACATGCCGATTCCGGCTAACAAAGCGGTGGTCGGCTCCAACGCCTTCGCCCACTCCTCCGGTATTCATCAGGATGGCGTACTGAAGAATCGCGAGAACTATGAAATCCTGACGCCAGAGTCAATTGGCTTACACAAAATCCAGCTGAACCTGACCTCACGTTCAGGCCGTGCGGCGGTTAAACATCGTATGGAAGAGATGGGCTATGCCGAGCAGGATTACAATCTGGATACGCTGTATGACGCCTTCCTGAAGCTGGCCGACAAAAAAGGTCAGGTCTTTGATTACGACCTGGAAGCGCTGGCCTTCATCAATAAACAGAATGAAGAGCCGGAGCATTTCCAGCTGCACGAATTTAACGTCCAGACCGGTTCCAGCATGACTGCTACCGCCTCTGTAAATCTGGGCTGCGGTGATGTCGCTAAATCGGATGCCGCTACCGGTAACGGTCCGGTTGACGCGGTCTATCAGGCGATTAACCGCATCACGCAGTTTGACGCTGAGCTGGTTAACTACAAGCTGACCGCGAAAGGCCACGGCGAAAACGCGCTGGGACAGGTGGATATCGTTGTGAGCTACAACGGCCGTAAATTCCACGGTATTGGTCTGGCGACCGATATCGTCGAGTCCTCTGCGAAAGCGATGGTCAACGCTCTGAACAATATCTGGCGTGCCCGTCAGGTTGAACAAGAATTGCAGCGCAAATTTAAAGATCAGAAGGAAACCGTATAACCATGTCCACCTCTTCTCATATCGCAGTTTTACCCGGCGACGGTATCGGCCCGGAAGTGATGGCCCAGGCAATGAAAGTGCTGGATGCCATTCGTCAGCGCTTTGATATGCAGATTACCACCCAGGAATATGCGGTCGGCGGCATTGCTATCGATCAGCACGGCGAACCCCTGCCGCCCGCAACTGTTGCAGGCTGCGAGCAGGCCGACGCGATCCTGTTTGGCTCCGTTGGCGGTCCGAAGTGGGAGCATTTACCCCCGGCATCACAGCCGGAACGCGGTGCGCTGCTGCCGCTGCGCAAGCATTTTAAGCTGTTCAGTAACCTGCGTCCGGCGGCGCTCTACAGCGGACTGGAAGCCTTCTGCCCACTGCGCGCCGACATTGCCGCGAAAGGCTTTGACATTCTGTGCGTGCGTGAACTGACCGGCGGTATCTATTTTGGTCAGCCTAAAGGACGCGAAGGCAGCGGCCCGGAAGAGCGTGCTTTTGATACCGAGGTCTACCACCGTTTCGAAATTGAACGCATCGCCCGTATCGCGTTTGAATCGGCGCGCAAACGTCGTAACAAAGTCACCTCGGTTGACAAAGCTAACGTGCTGCAGACCTCAGTCATGTGGCGTGAAATCGTCAACGAAGTAGCAAAAGAGTACCCGGACGTGCAGCTGAGCCACATCTATATCGACAACGCGACTATGCAGTTGATCAAAGACCCGTCGCAGTTTGACGTGCTGCTCTGCTCTAACCTGTTCGGTGACATTCTGTCTGATGAGTGCGCCATGATCACCGGCTCAATGGGTATGCTGCCGTCCGCCAGCCTGAATGAAGCGGGCTTTGGCCTGTTTGAACCCGCGGGTGGTTCAGCCCCTGACATCGCCGGTCAGAATATTGCCAACCCGGTCGCTCAGATCCTGTCGCTGTCGCTGCTGCTGCGTTACAGCCTGAATGCCGATGCCGCTGCCGACAGCATCGAACGCGCCATCAGCCGTGCGCTGGAACAGGGTTACCGCACCAAAGATTTAGCCGGTGATGGCCCTGCAGTCAGCACAGATGAGATGGGCAGCATCATTGCCCGCTTTATCGCCGAGGAAAAATAAAAAAATGAAAACCTTATACCAGAAGTTATTTGATGCACATGTCGTCCACGAAGCGCCGAACGAAACGCCGTTACTCTACATCGATCGTCACCTGATTCATGAAGTGACCTCGCCACAGGCCTTTGATGGTCTGCGTGCGCACGGACGCAAAGTCCGTCAGCCAGGTAAAACCTTCGCCACCATGGATCACAACGTTTCGACACAGACCAAAGATATCAATGCGTCGGGCGAGATGGCGCGTATTCAGATGCAGGAGCTGATGAAGAACTGCGAAGAATTTGGCGTACAGCTGTATGACCTGAATCACCCATTCCAGGGCATCGTCCACGTTATCGGCCCTGAGCAGGGCATGACGTTGCCGGGCATGACGATTGTCTGCGGCGACTCGCACACCGCGACGCACGGCGCGTTCGGCTCGCTGGCCTTTGGTATCGGCACCTCTGAAGTGGAGCATGTGTTTGCCACTCAGACCCTGAAACAGGGTCGCGCGAAAACCATGAAGATTGAAGTGCTGGGCCAGGCGTCAACCGGCATTACAGCAAAAGATATCGTGCTGGCGATCATCGGCAAAACCGGCAGCGCAGGCGGCACCGGCTATGTGGTTGAATTCTGCGGCCCGGCTATTCAGGCGCTGAGCATGGAAGGTCGTATGACCCTGTGCAATATGGCGATTGAGATGGGCGCGAAAGCGGGCCTGGTGGCACCGGATGACACTACCTTCAACTACCTGAAAGGTCGTCAGTTCTCACCCCAGGGTGAGAAATGGGAGCAGGCCGTTGAATACTGGCGCACCCTGAAATCTGATGAAGGCGCGAAGTATGATGCGGTAGTGACGCTGCATGCTGAAGAGATCGCACCGCAGGTCACCTGGGGCACCAACCCGGGTCAGGTGATTGCCGTTGATCAGCTGATCCCGAACCCGGCCTCATTCGCCGATCCGGTTGAGCGTGCCTCCGCGGAAAAAGCGCTGGCCTACATGAACCTGCAGCCGGGCATCAGACTGACCGATGTCGCGATTGATAAAGTCTTTATCGGCTCCTGCACCAACTCGCGTATTGAAGATCTGCGTGCCGCCGCCGCCATCGCTAAAGGCCGCAAAGTCGCGCCTGGCGTGGTCGCCATGGTGGTGCCAGGTTCCGGCCCGGTAAAAGCGCAGGCTGAAGCGGAAGGTCTGGATAAAATCTTCCTGGAAGCGGGCTTTGAATGGCGTCTGCCTGGCTGCTCAATGTGCCTGGCGATGAACAATGACCGTTTGAATCCGGGCGAGCGTTGCGCATCTACCAGCAACCGTAACTTTGAAGGTCGCCAGGGCCGTGGTGGACGTACCCATCTGGTCAGCCCGGCGATGGCCGCGGCGGCTGCCGTGACCGGCCACTTTGCCGACATCCGTGAACTGACGACAGGAGCTTAAGTCATGGCGAATAAATTTACTCAGCACACCGGCATTGTTGCGCCGCTGGACGCCGCGAACGTCGATACGGATGCCATCATTCCCAAGCAGTTTTTACAGAAGGTGACCCGTACCGGTTTCGGTCAGCACCTGTTCCACGACTGGCGCTTTGAAGATGACGCGGGCACCGTGCCAACGCCCGGCTTTGTGCTGAACAAGCCGGCGTTCAAAGGCACCAGCATCCTGCTGGCACGCGAGAACTTTGGCTGCGGCTCATCACGTGAGCATGCCCCCTGGGCGCTGACCGATTTCGGTTTTCACGTGGTGATTGCGCCGAGCTTCGCCGATATCTTTTACGGCAACAGCTTTAACAACCAGCTGCTGCCAGTGAAATTAAGCGAAGAGGAAGTGGATGAGCTGTTCAGACTGGTTGCGGCCCAGCCGGGCATCAGCTTCACGGTTGATCTGGAAGCGCAGACGGTCACCGCAGGTGATAAAGTCTATCCGTTTGAGCTCGACAGCTTCCGCCGCCACTGCATGATTAACGGCCTCGACAGCATCGGCCTGACGCTGCAGCACGAAGCCTCGATTTCTCAGTACGAGCAGAATCAGCCCGCTTTCCTGCGCTGATTGAGTTAAAACAGGGCGACATCCCGTCGCCTGAGGTTGCAGGCAATCTCGGTTCTGGCCCGCTATGAGATCGAGCCTGCGAAGGCAACACGGTCAGATCGGAAAGTCGCTTAAACCTTCCCTGGCCGCTCGTCCCGCGCCGTCCATGGCGCGGGACGCTTTCCTCCTCTGCCCGTGTTGCCTTCGTGTAAAGCGTGTTGTTGCGGTCAGACTCCCTCGAATCGGAGTTTGTCAGAAATCCAGGAGTGACATCCTGTCGCCTTTCTCTTTTATACGTCGCGCACCCGCGCCGACATCACCAGCGCCACAATCGCCAGCCCGAATGCCAGCCAGTAAACCGCCTCATGCCCCAGCCGCTCACTCAGCGTTCCCTGAATCACCCCTGCCAGAATCATGCCGGTCGAGATCGAGTTAGTAAACATTGTTGTCGCCGCACCGGGCCGCCCGGGCATCAGATCCTGGAACCACAGCATCCCGATACCCGCAATAATTCCGACAAACACCGCGTTGAACAGCTGCAACACCATCAGCGAGGTGCGGGAGTTGAACAGCACCAGCCCCAGATAAAACAGGACGCCAGCCGCCACCGCAATCAGCATTAACCTGCGCTTACCGATGCGACGCGCGTAATGTCCCGCCAGCAGCATCACCGGAATCTCCAGCCCGGCCGCCGTCCCCATCAGCAGACCGGCCAGCTTCTCCGGCAGTCCCAGCGTTGTGCTGATATAGAGCGGCATATCGATGATATACATCGTGTTGCAGGTCCACATCACAACGGAAGCGATGAACAGCAACCGCACATCCCGATCGCGCCAGCCGCTTATCGGCAGCCCGCCGCTTTGCATCAGCGGCTGCGTGCGTGGCACAGACGGCAGCGTAAACCAGACCAGCAGGATACAGATCAGAAACAGCGCGGCAGCCACCATAAACAGCGTCACAAAACCGTAGTTCAGCGCCAGCGCGAACGACAACGGTGGCCCGATTACCCATGCCAGCGACAGCTGGGCACGCATCACCGAACTGAACATCACCGCTTCACGCGCCGACTGATCGGCATACTCCCGCGCCAGCGCAAACAGCTGAGGCATAGAGACGCTGGCCAGCGCCGACAGCAGCACACCCAGCGTCAGCAGGGTCAGATAATGGCGGGTAAAGGCAAACAGCAGCGCATTCACCAGCGCCATCAGGCAACAAAAAAGAATAATATGCCGACGATCGCCAACACTGTCTGAGCGCTTAGCCACCAGCATACTCACCACGATACCGGCCACCGCATTGATGGTGAAAAACAGCCCGACCCAGAAGGGCCGCGCCTGTACCTCGCGCGTCAGAAACAGGCTAAGTGTTGGTGCCTGTAGTGCGCCTGCGATGCCCAGCATGAACGAGGCGACCATAAAAGCGAGGTAAACCGGATTGATGCGGCGCTGCCGCGTTAACAGCGATTTCATAGCGAAATCCCTTTCAGAACAAACAGAGGGGAAAAAGAAGGGTAGACGATACCGCGCAACATGAAAAAAGCCAGCAGAGATCATCTGCTGGCGGTGTAAATGCACCCTACTCAGAAAAGCACTCCACTGAACAGCGAAGTGAGGGTCGAACGCCATTCAGTGCTGAATGCCTCCCGCTCTTCCCATAGCGCAAAGTTTGCTCTTAAAATGGGGCAGAAAAAACAGAGCGCTTTTCACCGGGAGTTCCCCTTTTATGTCCTCATCACGTCTGAAGCAGCAGTTCATTCGCCTGTGGCAGAGCTGCCAGGGGCAAACGCAGGAGATTACCCTCAGCGAACTGGCTGACCTGCTGCACTGCTCGCGCCGCCATATGCGCAATCTGCTCAACCGGATGCAGGCCGCGGGCTGGCTGATCTGGCAGGCGGAAGCCGGACGCGGCAAGCGTTCACAGCTCTCCTTCTGCTATACCGGACTGGCTTTACAACAGCAGCGTGCCGAGGATTTGCTGGAACAGGATCGCATCGATCAACTGGTCCAGTTAGTGGGCGATAAGAATCAGGTGCGGCAGATGATTGGGGCACACCTGGGGCGCAGTTTCCGGCAGGGCAAGCATATCCTGCGGGTGCTCTACTATCGTCCGCTGCTTAACCTGCTGCCCGGTTCGGCGCTGCGGCGCTCGGAAACGCATATTGCCCGACAGATTTTCAACGGCCTGACGCGCATAAATGAGGAAAACGGGGAAATTGAACCTGATATTGCACACCACTGGCAGCAGACCTCTCCGCTTCACTGGCGCTTCTTTGTGCGTCCGGCGATTCGCTTCCATCACGGCAGAGAACTGGAGATGGAGGATGTGCTCGCCACGCTGGAGCGTCAGCGCACCCATCCCCTCTTTTCCCATATAGAGCAGATTGACTTACCTGCCCCCTGGACGCTGGACATTCGTTTAAGCCAGCCCGACGAGGGTTTGCCCTGGCTGCTGGGCAGCGTCAGTGCGATGATCCTGCCGCGCGAATGGCCGACGCTGCGTGATTTTGCCCGCCAGCCGGTTGGCACAGGTCCTTACCGGGTGATACGCAATCAGGAGAGCCAGCTGAAAATCGAAGCGTTTGATGACTACTTCGGTTTTCGCGCCCTGATTGATGATGTCTCTATCTGGGTACTGCCCGACATCAGCGATGAACTGGTCTATGCCGGTGTCCGTCTGCAGGGTGACAGCATTGATGAGATTCAGGAGGAGAGCCGCCTTGAAGAGGGCTGCTACTATCTGCTGTTCGATCAGCGTTCAGAGCAGGGTCGCAACGAGGCGGTCCGCCGCTGGGTCAGTTACCTCTTTAACCCCATCGCCCTGCTCAATCATGCCGGTGTCGGTTATCAGCGTTACTGGTTTCCGGCGTATGGCCTGCTGCCGCGCTGGCATCACCGGCGTGACCTGACGCCAGTGGAAAAACCGCCTGGCTTAACGCACCTGACGCTGACCTGGTACAGCCAGCACGTGGAGCATGAAGGCATCGCTAATGCGCTGCGTCCGCTGCTGGCAGCGCATGGCGTCACGCTGGAGACCCGTGAGATTAGCTACGAAAGCTGGTATCAGGGCGACGCGGAAAGTGATATCTGGCTGGGCAGCGTGAACTTCACCCTGCCGCTGAATTATTCGCTGTTCGCGCAGCTTTATGAGATTCCGCTACTGCATCACTGTCTGCCGATCGACTGGCACGGCGATGCGGCCCGCTGGCGCGAAAAAACACTGCCGCTGGCCGAATGGAGCAAACAGCTGGTCGAAGAAGCCGGTCTGCATCCGCTGTTTCACCACTGGCTGCTGCTGGAAGGCCAGCGCAGCATGCGCGGTGTGCGGATGAATACCCTGGGCTGGTTTGATTTTAAATCGGCCTGGTTCGCGCCACCGGCGCTGTGACGCTTTCGCCCTGGCGCTGAAATGACTAGAATGTGACGTTCTCAACGGGGTGCGGCCTGCCACAAGCAAGCAGCTGAGAGAGACCCGTCGAACCTGATTCGGTTAATACCGACGTAGGGATTTGAGAGGCCTCTGTGCTCAGATCCTTTGCGACTCATCCCCTATTCTCCTGAAGGAGCGCAAAGTGTTAAACAAAGTTCTGCCGGTGCTGCTGTTACTCTCCGCCCCCGTTCTGGCGGCCAAGCCGGTTCTCACGGTCTACACCTACGACGCCTTCTCCGCCGACTGGGGCCCTGGCCCGGCGGTTAAAAAAGCCTTTGAAGCCCAGTGCAATTGCGAGCTGAAATTCGTCACGCTGGAAGATGGCGTCTCGCTGCTGAACCGCGTGCGCATGGAAGGCAAAAACAGTAAAGCGGATGTGGTGCTTGGGCTGGATAACAATCTGGTGCAGTCGGCGCAGAAAACCGGCCTGTTTGCCGAAAGTCAGGTCGACACCTCGACATTGAAACTGCCCGATGGCTGGCACAACACCACCTTCGTGCCGTTTGATTATGGCTACTTCGCGTTTGTCTATGACAAAACCCGGCTGAAGAATCCGCCAAAAAGCCTGAAAGAGCTGGTCGACAGCCCGGAGAAGTGGCGCGTGATCTACGAAGATCCCCGCACCAGCACGCCCGGATTAGGTCTATTGCTGTGGATGCAGAAAGTCTATGGCGATCAGGCACCGCAGGCATGGCAAAAGCTGGCACAGAAGACAGTGACGGTCACCAAAGGCTGGAGTGAAGCCTATGGCCTGTTCCTCAAGGGCGAAGGTGATCTGGTGCTGAGCTACACCACCTCTCCGGCTTACCACATCATCGAAGAGAAGAAAGAGAACTATGCCGCCGCGCCGTTTGCAGAGGGCCACTATCTGCAGGTTGAAGTTGCCGCGCAGTTAGCCAGCAGCAAACAGCCAGCGCTGGCGCAGCAGTTCATGAAGTTTATGGTCTCGCCTGACTTCCAGCGCACCATACCCACCGGCAACTGGATGTACCCGGTGATCGACACGCCGCTGCCTGCCGGTTTCGCGGCGCTCGACGTGCCTTCCACCGCCCTGCAGTTCTCGCCGGAAGAGGTTGCCAGCCAGCGTTCGGGCTGGATTAGCCAGTGGCAACGCGCCGTCAGCCGCTGATGCCGCGCTGGCTGATTCCCGGTTCCCTCGCCACAGCATTACTGACACTTGTGGCGTTTCTGGCCTTCGGTGCACTCTGGCGCGCCGCGCCGGACACGGACTTACACGGCGTGCTGCAGGATGACTATCTGCATCACGTTATCGCATTCTCGTTTGCTCAGGCGCTGCTCTCCGCCCTGCTGTCGCTGCTCCCTGCGGTGCCGCTGGCGCGGGCGCTCTATCGACGTCGTTTCCCAGGCCGCCAGCTGCTGCTGCGCTTGTGCGCCATGACGCTGGTGCTGCCAGTACTGGTGGCGGTATTTGGGCTGCTAACCGTCTACGGTAGCAATGGCTGGCTGGCGCAGCTGTGCCAGCTGGCAGGGATCGATTACCACTTCTCTCCCTACGGTTTATCGGGCATTTTGCTGGCGCACGTCTTCTTTAACCTGCCGCTGGCGACCCGCCTGATGCTGCAGGCGCTCGAGAGCATTCCGGCGGAACAGCGTCAGCTGGCGGCACAGCTCGACCTGCGCGGCTGGCACCATTTTCGTCTGCTGGAGTGGCCATGGCTGCGGCGTCAGCTGCTGCCGACCGGCGCGCTGATCTTCATGCTCTGTTTCGCCAGCTTTGCTACCGTGCTCTCGCTGGGCGGCGGCCCGCAGGCGACGACCATTGAGCTGGCGATATTCCAGGCGCTGAGTTATGACTACGATCCCGGACGCGCTGCACTGCTGGCGCTGATCCAGCTTGGCTGCTGCGTAACGCTGGTGCTGCTCAGCCAGCGCTTCAGCAAGGCGATTCCCGCCGGAACCAGTCAGTTGAACGGCTGGCGCGATCCGCAGGATTCGCGCGGGGCGCAGCTGGTTGATGCGCTGCTGATCCTGCTGGCGCTGATCCTGCTGCTGCCTCCACTGGCGGCGGTCATCGTCGATGGTCTGCACGGCGGAGTGCGAGGCGCGCTGGCACAGCCTGCACTGTGGCAGGCCACGTTGACTTCATTGCGCATCGCCACCGGCGCCGGTCTGCTCTGTGTGGTGCTGACCATGATGCTGCTGTGGAGCAGCCGCGAGCTGCGCCTGCGTCAGCGCCCGGCGGCGGCAACCCTTATCGACACCAGCGGCATGCTGATTCTGGCGATGCCAGGCATCGTGCTCGCCACCGGCTTTTTCCTGTTGTTCAACGCCACCATCGGCCTGCCCGAGTCGGCCGACGGGCTGGTGATCTTTACCAATGCGCTGATCGCCATTCCCTATGCGCTTAAAGTGCTGGAAAACCCGATGCGGGATGTCGCAGAGCGCTATGGCAGACTCTGCGATTCTCTGGATATCCACGGCTGGAACCGGCTGCGGCTGATTGAGCTGCGGGCGCTGAAGCGTCCGCTGGCTCAGGCACTGGCCTTTGCCTGCGTGCTGTCAATTGGTGATTTTGGCGTGGTGGCGCTGTTTGGCAGCGCCGACTTCCGCACGCTGCCATTCTACCTTTATCAGCAGATCGGCGCCTATCGCGGCGCAGATGGCGCGGTCACTGCCCTGCTGCTGCTGCTGCTCTGTTTGTTGCTGTTCACCCTGATGGAAAAATTACCAGACCGCCATGCTGACACTGAATAACCTCACGTACCTTTATCAGCATCTGCCGATGCGCTTTAGTCTCAACGCCACTCGCGGCGAGCGCATCGCGATCCTCGGCCCCAGCGGGGCCGGTAAAAGCACGCTGCTGAGCCTGATTGCCGGTTTCCTGCCGGTGAAACAGGGCACCCTGATGATTGACGGCCAGGAGCACACCCACAGCGTGCCGGCCAGACGGCCCGTGTCGATGCTGTTTCAGGAGAACAACCTGTTTCCGCACCTCAGCGTGCAGCAGAATATGGCGCTGGGGCTGCATCCGGGATTAAAACTCAGCACTGAGCAGCGTCAGCAATTGGCTGCGCTGGCCGATCAGGTGGGATTAGGCGATCTGCTTACCCGTCTGCCGGGCGAACTGTCGGGCGGACAGCGACAGCGCGTGGCGCTGGCACGCTGCCTGTTGCGTGATCGTCCGGTATTACTGCTGGATGAGCCTTTTTCTGCGCTGGACCCGGCGCTGCGCGGAGAGATGCTGCAACTGGTACGTTCGGTGTGTGAAGCGCGCAGCATCACGCTGCTGATGGTGTCGCACAGTCTGGAAGATGCCCAGCAGATTGCGCCGCGCAGCGTGGTGATTGTGGATGGACGGGTGTACTGGGATGGCGAAACCCGACAGCTGCTGTCGGGCGAGACGCGGGAGGCCGAGGTACTCGGTATCCCGCATCGTTAAGCATCAGGCGAAGAAAACCTGCCACAGCAGATGCCGGAAAACCGGCATCATCGGATGGAACTGAATGCCGACGAACGCCGAGACGGCGACCACCAGACCCAGCGGTCCTGCCCAGCGCAAACGCTCAGGCGGCAGCCAGGCCGTGGCCCAGTCGCGGCTCTTGCCGCTGCGCCACCAGCGCCAGCATAACCAGCCACCCAGCCAGATCAGCAGTGCTGCGCCGAGTAACAGCCATTTAAAGCTGCTCCCCTGCGCGGCTTTGGGCACATCGATCGCTACCCCCGCCAGAATACCGGGCAGCAGATAGAGCGGCGGCCAGAGAATGCAGCCAATAATGTTTGGCGGCAGAAATTTACGCACCGGCAGCTCCAGCATACCGGCCGCCAGCGGGATCAGCGGACGCGTAGGGCCTACAAATCGACCGACCAGAATCGTAAACATGCTGTGCTGATGCAGGGCGTGCTCGGTTTTATCCAGCAGGCCTTTATATTTTTGCAGATACTTCCAGCGATGCAGCGGCCCCTGGAATTTCCAGCCGATGCCGTAAGAGACCCAATCACCAATCAGACAGCCGGCAAAGCCCGCAGCCCAGGCAGGGTAAAGGCCAAGTTCGCCACTGCCGACCAGCGCGCCCAGACTGGCCATCATTACCGTACCTGGCAGCAACAGCCCGACCAGCGCCAGCGACTCCAGAAATGTCACCAGCGCAACGGCAAACAGCGCCCACTCCAGAGACTGCGTAATCAGTTGTTGAATCCAGGCTTCCATAATCATCCTTAGTAAAAGCAGAAGGCTGGATTGTCCAGAGCC
The DNA here is from genome assembly GCF_052045955.1 of Pantoea sp. 22096. Lineage (NCBI taxonomy): Bacteria > Pseudomonadati > Pseudomonadota > Gammaproteobacteria > Enterobacterales > Erwiniaceae > Pantoea > Pantoea sp. 22096. The sequence goes on from NZ_JBQEPW010000005.1 coordinate 149,743, forward strand.
AGCCACACAGCGTCAAGGCAAGAATTGTAGGACAATGTTGACAAAACTCAGTAACGGGAACTGTATAAATATCCATGGTATACTTAAGCGGTTTTCTCACCCCTGAATTGCTGAGTCCGGAGACCATCTGAATATGCCCCGCGCAGGTTTTCTGCTCACCCGCCACTGGCGCGACAGCCCGCATGGCAGCGAAATTATCCTCTGGCTTGCCACCGATGCCGGCGCGCAGCGCGTGGTGCTGCCGGTGCAGGAGTCTGTCGCGTTTATTCCTGAAGAATTTCAGGCGCAGGTCAGCGAATTACTTAAAGATGAACGTCAGTTTCGGATTCAGTCGCTAGCGCTGAAAGATTTCCGCCGCCGTCCGGTTTTTGGTCTCTATTGCCCGCAGAATCGTCAGCTACAGCGCATCGAAAAACGGCTGCGTGAACAGGGCATTCCGGTCTATGAGGCGGATATCCGTCCGCCGGAGCGCTACCTGATGGAGCGTTTTATTACCGCCCCGGTCTGGTTTGACGGCGAGCAGCACGGCGACAGCATGATTAATGCGCGGCTCAAACCTCATCCCGACTATCGCCCGCCGCTGAAATGGGTCTCGCTGGACATTGAAACCACGCAGCACGGCGAGCTTTACTGCATCGGGCTGGAGGGGTGCGGTCAGCGCCAGGTCTTTATGCTCGGCCCGCCAAACGGTGATGCCAGCATGCTGGATTTTGAGCTGATCTATCTCGACAGCCGCCCGCAACTGCTTGAAGCACTAAACCAGTGGTTTGCAGAGCATGACCCGGACGTGTTGATTGGCTGGAACGTGGTGCAGTTTGACCTGCGGGTGCTGCAAAAGCATGCCGATCGCTATGGTATTCCGTTGCGTCTTGGCCGCCAGCAGGCCGCGCTGGAGTGGCGTGAACATGGCTTCAAGCCCGGCGTTTTTTTCGCTCAGGCCAGCGGTCGGTTAATTATCGATGGCATCGACGCACTGAAATCGGCGTTCTGGGATTTCCCGTCGTTCAGCCTGGAGTCGGTGTCGCAACAGCTGCTGGGTGAAGGGAAAGCGATTGATAATCCCTGGCAGCGAATGGAGGAGATCAACTGGCGCTTTGCCAACGATAAACCGGCGCTGGCACGCTATAACCTGAAAGACTGCGAGCTGGTGACGCGCATTTTTCACAAAACCGCGATTATGCCGTTTCTGCTGGAACGCGCGGCGGTGAATGGCCTTGCGGTCGATCGCCACGGCGGTTCGGTGGCGGCCTTTGGTCATCTTTATATTCCGCGGATGCATCGCGCCGGATTTGTCGCCCCGAACATGGGTGATGTCGCCCCGGAAGCGAGTCCGGGCGGCTATGTGATGGATTCGCGCCCCGGCCTGTATGACTCGGTGCTGGTGCTGGATTACAAAAGCCTCTATCCGTCGATTATCCGCACCTTCCTGATCGACCCGGTGGGTCTGGTAGAGGGACTGGCCCATCCTGATGATGCCGATTCAGTCGAAGGTTTCCGCGAAGCGCGTTTCTCACGGCATACCCACTGTCTGCCCGCGATTGTTGAGCAGATCTGGCTGGGTCGTGAAGCGGCGAAAAAGCAGAACAACCAGCCGCTGTCTCAGGCACTGAAGATCATCATGAATGCCTTTTACGGCGTGCTGGGCACCAGCGCCTGCCGCTTCTTTGATCCGCGTCTCGCCTCCTCAATTACCCTGCGCGGTCACGCCATCATGCAGCAGACCCGCGCACTGATTGAGGCGGAAGGCTACGACGTTATCTATGGCGACACCGACTCCACGTTTGTCTGGCTGAAGTCCGCCCACAGCGAAGAGCAGGCCGCCGCGATTGGTCAGCAGCTGGTGCAGAAAGTGAATGCCTGGTGGCGAGCCCACCTGCAGCAAACCCAGGGGCTGACCAGCGCACTGGAACTGGAGTATGAAAGCCACTTCTGCCGCTTCCTGATGCCAACCATTCGCGGCGCGGAACAGGGCAGCAAGAAACGCTACGCCGGACTGATTCGTGACGCTGCCGGTGAGCGCATGGTCTTCAAGGGGCTGGAATCGGTACGAACCGACTGGACGCCGCTGGCCAAACAGTTTCAGCAGCAGCTCTACCATCGCATTTTTCACCGTGAGCCGTGGCAGGACTACATCCGCACGACCGTAGCGCAGTTGCTGGCCGGTGAACTCGACGATCAGCTGATCTACAAAAAGCGTCTGCGGCGGCCGCTGAATGAATATGAACGAAACGTGCCCCCGCATGTGCGTGCCGCCCGGCTGGCCGATGAGCAGAATCGTAAATTAAACCGGCCATTGCAGTACCAGAAGGGAGGCCGTATTCGTTACGTTATGGCGACGGCAGGTCCGGAACCACTGGAAGCGCGCCGCACGCCACTGGACTATGACCACTACGTGACGAAGCAACTTCAGCCGATCGCAGAGGGGATTCTGCCCTTTGTTGAAGGGGATTTTGCTACACTGATTACAGGGCAACTGGGGCTTTTTTGACAGGTGACGAACGCCCTGCCATCCAGTACCATAGCGCCCTTCCTGAAACTCACCGCTCTTACTCCCGCTCCAGATCTCGTTTGTCTGGCGGTAGCGCTATTGCCTGAGCTTTGGGAACACCTCTAAAAACGTTAAAATTTGAGCAAAAAAATATGGTTTTTACATTAGGTCAGCGCTGGATTAGTGATACGGAAAGTGAACTGGGACTGGGCACCGTGGTGGCGATCGATACCCGCATGATTACCCTGCTGTTTCCGGCCACGGGGGAAAACCGCCTCTACGCCCGCAACGATTCGCCGGTTACCCGCGTCATCTTTAATCCGGGTGATACCATCACCAGTCACGAAGGCTGGCAGATGCGCGTCGATGAAGTACGCAACGAAAATGACCTGATGACCTATATCGGTACCCGGCTGGACACCGAAGAAAGCGACGTGATGCTGCGCGAAGTCATGCTCGACAGCAAGCTGGTGTTCAGTAAGCCGCAGGATCGCCTGTTTGCCGGCCAGCTTGACCGGATGGATCGTTTCGCCCTCCGCTTCCGCGCCCGTAAATACCAGAGCGAGCAATATCGTCTGCCTATCAGCGGCTTACGCGGTATGCGCACCAACCTGATCCCTCACCAGTTGCATATCGCCCATGATGTGGGTCGCCGCCATGCGCCGCGCGTGCTGCTGGCCGATGAAGTTGGCCTGGGTAAAACCATTGAAGCCGGGATGATCATCCAGCAGCAGCTGCTGGCGGGTCGTGCTGAGCGTGTCCTGATCGTGGTGCCTGAAACCTTACAGCACCAGTGGCTGGTCGAAATGCTGCGCCGCTTCAACCTGCGCTTTGCGCTGTTTGATGACGATCGCTATACCGAAGCGCAGCACGACAGTGACAACCCGTTTGAAACGGAGCAGCTGATTATCTGCTCGCTGGACTTTGTGCGCCGTAACAAACAGCGCCTTGAGATGCTGGCCGATGCCGAATGGGATCTGCTGGTGGTGGATGAAGCGCACCATCTGGCCTGGTCAGAAGGCGAGCCAAGCCGCGAATATCAGGTTATCGAAAAGCTGGCGGAGAAAACTGCTGGCGTTCTGCTGCTGACTGCAACACCAGAACAGCTGGGTATGGAGAGCCACTTCGCCCGTCTGCGCCTGCTCGACCCGGACCGTTTCCATGACTTTGCCGCCTTTGTTGAAGAGCAGCAGCATTTCCGCCCGATTGCCGATGCTGTCACAGCACTGCTGGCAGACAAAGCAATCTCCCAGGAGGAGATGAACCGAATCAACGATCTGGTCGGCGAGCAGGACATTGAGCCGCTGCTACAGGTCGCCAACAGCGATCGTGACGGCAAGCTGGAAGCGCGTCAGGAGCTGATATCCATGCTGATGGACCGCCACGGCACCAGTCGCGTACTGTTCCGAAACACCCGTAATGGGGTTAAAGGCTTCCCGAAACGCGAACTGCATCAGATCCGCCTGCCGCTGCCAGCGCAGTATCAGACGGCGATTAAAGTTTCCGGCATCATGGGCGCGCGCAAAAGCGCAGAAGAGCGGGCGCGTGACCTGCTCTACCCGGAACAGATTTATCAGGAATTTGAAGGTGACAGCGGCACCTGGTGGAACTTCGATCCGCGCGTGGAATGGCTGATGGGCTATCTCACCACTAACCGTAAAGAGAAGGTGCTGGTGATCTGTGCCAAAGCGGCCACCGCGCTGCAGCTGGAGCAGGTACTGCGCGAGCGCGAAGGTATCCGCGCCGCGGTGTTCCACGAGGGGCTGTCGATCATTGAGCGCGACCGCGCCGCGGCCTGGTTTGCCTCAGAAGAGAACGGCGCTCAGGTGCTGCTTTGCTCTGAGATCGGTTCAGAGGGCCGCAACTTCCAGTTTGCCAGCCGTCTGGTGATGTTCGACCTGCCGTTTAACCCGGACCTGCTGGAACAGCGTATCGGTCGTCTGGATCGTATCGGTCAGGCGCACGACATTCAGGTTCTGGTACCGTGGCTGGAGCAGACCGCACAGGCGGTGCTGCTGCGCTGGTACCACGAAGGACTGGACGCGTTTGAACACACCTGCCCGACCGGCCGCACCATCTATGACAGCGTTCATTCACAGCTGATCGGCTATCTGGCCGCGCCGGAAAACAATGAAGGCTTCGATGCGTTTATCACTGACTGCCGTAAACAGCACGACACGCTGAAATCGCAGCTGGAACAGGGTCGTGATCGCCTGCTGGAGCTGAACTCTAACGGGGGTGAATCGGCGCAGTTGCTGGCCAATGCCATCAGCGAGCAGGATAACGACACCGGCCTGGTGAACTTCGCGCTCAACCTCTTTGATATCGTCGGCATCAATCAGGAAGATCGCAGCGATAATCTGATTGTGCTGACCCCTTCCGACCACATGCTGGTGCCTGATTTCCCTGGTTTGCCGGAAGATGGCTGCACCATCACCTTTAACCGCGATCAGGCGCTGTCGCGCGAGGATACCCAGTTTATTACCTGGGAACACCCGCTGATTCGTAACGGACTGGATCTGATCCTGTCAGGTGATACCGGCAGCAGCGCACTGTCACTGCTTAAGAACAAGGCGCTGCCGGTGGGGACCCTGCTGGTTGAGCTGATCTATGTCGTTGAAGCGCAGGCACCGAAGCATCTGCAACTGACCCGTTTCCTGCCACCGACGCCAATCCGTCTGCTGATGGATACCAAAGGCACCAACCTGGCGGGAAAAGTGGAGTTCGAAAGCTTTAACCGTCAGCTGAATGCCGTTAACCGTCATACCGCCAGTAAACTGGTGAATGCGGTGCAGCAGGATGTGCATGCGATTCTGACGCAGGCCGAAGAGAGTGTGGTCAGCGAAGCGCGCGCGGTGATCGATGCGGCACGTGCTGAAGCGAACGAGAAGCTGGGTGCCGAGCTTTCGCGTCTTAACGCGCTGAAAGCCGTCAACCCGAACATCCGCGACGATGAAGTCGAGGCACTGGAAAGCAATCGCGAACAGGTGCTGGAAAGTCTCGATCAGGCTAACTGGCGTCTCGACGCGCTGCGCCTGATTGTGGTGACGCACCAGTAAGCTCAGGGGCCACTGGCCCCTTATTTTTGGAAAGCCCCATGGAACCTTACAACCCACCGCGTGAACCCTGGCTGCACATCCTTTATCAGGATGCACACATCATGGTCGTGAACAAACCCAGCGGTCTGCTCTCGGTACCCGGTCGTCTGGATGAGCACAAAGATAGCGTGATGACGCGGATACAGCGTGATTTCCCGCAAGCAGAATCCGTTCACCGGCTCGATATGGCGACCAGCGGCGTAATGGTGGTGGCGCTGACCAAAGCGGCTGAACGCGAGCTGAAGCGCCAGTTCCGTGAGCGCGAGCCTTCCAAAACCTACGTGGCCTGCATCTGGGGGCATCCGGAGAAGGAAGAAGGACTGGTTGATCTGCCGCTGATTTGTGACTGGCCAAATCGTCCAAAGCAGATGGTTTGCTTCGAGACCGGCAAAGCCGCGCAGACGGAGTATCAGGTGCTGGAATATCGTGCGGATAACTGTGCGCGCCTGTTGCTGAAGCCGATTACCGGCCGTTCACACCAGCTGCGGGTGCATATGCTGGCGCTGGGCCATCCGATTCTGGGGGATAACTTCTATGCGCATCCGGAGGCTAAAGCGATGGCAGCCCGTTTGCTGCTGCATGCAGAGTCACTGACCATTACCCATCCGGCATTTGGTAATGCCATGACGTTTCGCCAGCCCGCCGATTTTTGAAATCTACTGCCTGTCACCGTGGCCTCCTCTGTTGCAGAAGAGGCCAGGAGACATAGTGATTACTTAAAGCCTTTCTCTTTGCGAATCAGATCGTACGCTGCCTGAATTTCCTGCGCTTTCTGCTTCGCCATCTCCATCATCTCTGGCGGCAGCCCTTTCGCCACCAGCTTGTCAGGATGATGCTCGCTCATGAGTTTACGGTACGCGCGTTTAATCGTGGTGGCGTCATCGCTGCTCTTCACACCTAGCACGCTACAGGCATCTTCCAGCGTTGGGCCGCGTTGCGCCTGCTGGAAACCGCCCGAACTGCGCTGACCACCGCCAAACTGCTGGCCACCCTCCATCATGCGCAGAAACTGATCGAACTGGACACGCGAAATGCCCAGCTCTTCAGCAATCACATAGAGCACCTGACGCTCGTTGGGATGCAGTGAGCCGTCGGCAAAGGCGGCCTGAATCTGGATCTCCAGGAACATCCGGATCAGATCGAACCGGCCAAAACAGGCGCTGCGCAGTTCACGCAATTTACTGCGTAACGGGTAATCCGCCTGCTTGCCTTCGCGGAACGCGCGCTGGGCTGCACTGCGGGAGTCACCATGCAGCTGCATCCGTTCCATTAGCAGCGAAGCAATCTGAATATCCGCTTCCGTGACGCGCCCTTTTGACTTGGTCAGATGGCCCATCACCTGAAAGGTGGTGCTGAAAAACAGCGTCTGTCGGGTCTGATTATTTGAGAAGTAAGCCTTGCCTTGCGCACCGCGTACTTTGTCAATCATATGGCCAATGATCAAGCCAATCACAATACCCCAAAAGCCTGCGCCGGAAAGTAATCCCACCGCCAGACCCATAACTTTTCCCCAGTAGCGCATAAACTCCTCAATTCGCCATGCTTGCGGCTGAAAATTGCATTATCATACCTGTCATTTATCTCAGCGCCTAACGGCAACGCTGACAGACCAGGATTAACACTGGCACAACGCCGGGCAGTAAGTTAGTCTCTGACCCGATTGTCGGCATGATGCCAGTTTTCATGGAATTCTCGATACCGCGTATGAAAAAACATATACCTACCCTGCTGGCCACACTGATCGGCGCAGCCATTAGCCAGCAAGCCTTTGCCGACGATTTGATGTCGCAGTGTATGTTAGGCGTGCCGAGTTATAACCGCCCGCTGGTGAACGGTAATACGAACCAGCTGCCTGTCACCATTCACTCTGATGCCGCGAAAGGGAACTATCCCGATGATGCGGTCTTCACCGGCAATGTAAACATTGAGCAGGGCAACAGCCGTATGCAGGCGGATGAAGTTCAGCTTCATCAGCGTCAGCAGGAAGGCCAGACCGCGCCAGTGCGTACCGTCGATGCCCTGGGTAATGTGCACTACGATGACAATCAGGTCATCCTGAAAGGTCCGAAAGCCTGGTCAAACCTCAACAGCAAAGATACCAACGTCTGGAATGGCCAATACCAGATGGTGGATCGTCAGGGACGCGGGACTGCAGACCAGATGAAGCTGCGCGGCGATAACCGCTATACCATCCTGGAAAACGGTACATTTACGTCCTGTCTGCCTGGCTCCAACAGCTGGAGCGTAGTGGGTTCAGAAGTGATCCAGGATCGCGAAGAGGAAGTGGCGGAGATCTGGAACGCCCGCTTTAAGCTCGGTTCCGTTCCGGTGTTCTACAGCCCCTATCTGCAGTTACCGATTGGCGATCGTCGCCGGTCCGGTTTCCTGATCCCGAACGCAAAATATGGCAGCAATAATGGCTTCGAGTTCATTCTGCCCTATTACTGGAACATCGCGCCGCAGGCCGATGCGACCATCACGCCGCACTACATCAGTAAGCGCGGCATGAAGTTTGAAAATGAATTCCGTTATCTGACCACGCTGGGTGCCGGTCTGATGGAATTTGACTACCTCGGCTCCGATAAACAGTATGACAACGACAAAGCGCTGCGCGGCATCGCCGACGATGACAGCTCCGATCGCTGGCTGTTCTACTGGCGTCATGCGGGTGTTTATGACCAGCACTGGCGTTTCAACGCGGACTACACTAAGGTCAGCGACAAATATTACTTCAATGATCTCGACTCGAAGTACTACAGCTCGACTGATAACTACGCCACGCAGAAATTCAGCATAGGCTATGCCGACACTAACTGGGACGCGACGCTCTCCACTAAAGATTTCCAGGTATTCGGCAATAGCAGCAGCGATAACGTTTACCGCGCGATGCCGCAGCTGGACGTTAATCTCTATCAGAACGATATTGGCCCGTTTGATGGCCGGATCTATGCTCAGGCGGTGAAATTTACCAACGTCAGCGATCACTACCCTGAAGCAACCCGTTTGCACATTGAGCCGACGCTGAACCTGCCGCTGTCAAACGGCTGGGCCAGTCTGGATACCGAAGCGAAGTTCCTGGCGACCCACTATCAGCAGACTGACGTTGATTACTATAATAATGCGGCCAATGGCCTCAGGGGTGATCAGAGCGGCGAGCTGGATGAGTCGGTCAACCGTACCCTGCCGCAGTTTAAAGTGGATGGACGGCTGGTGTTTGACCGCGATATGAACTCGGCTGCGGGCTATACCCAGACGCTGGAACCGCGCGTACAGTACCTCTATATCCCGTACCGCAATCAAAGCAATATCTATCCCTACGACTCAACATTGCTGCAAACCGACTACACCGGTCTGTTCCGCGACCGTACTTATAGCGGGCTGGATCGCATCGCGTCAGCCAATGAAGTGGCTACCGGTGTCACCTCGCGTATTTATGATACCGATCTGGTTGAACGTTTTAACGTTTCTGTGGGTCAAATCTACTCGTTTACCCCTTCTCGTACTGGTGTGAATCAAACCAGTAAAGAAGATGATACCGGCAGCCTGATTTGGGCTGGTGATACATACTGGAAAATCAGCGATCGCTGGGGCGTCAGAGGTGGGCTGCAATATGACACCAAACTCGACAACGTCTCCCAGGGCAATACCGTACTGGAATACCGTCGTGATGCCGACCGTATGGTGCAACTGAGCTACCGTTACAGCAGCCCGGAATATGTGGCAACGGCGCTGAACAACAGTGCGCTGGTGACAAATCCTATCTTTAAAAACGGGATTTCACAGGTGGGCACTACGGCCAGCTGGCCGATTGCGGATGCATGGTCCGTGGTAGGCGCTTACTACTACGATACTCGCAACACGCGTCCGGCGTCGCAGCTGGTTGGACTGCAATACAGTTCATGCTGTTACGCGATCCGGGTCGGTTACGAACGCAAAATTAACGGCTGGGAAAACAACGACAGTAAATATGACAACCAAATCTCATTCAACATTGAGCTGCGTGGTCTGAGTTCTAACTATGGCTTAGGCACCAACGATATGCTGCGTCAGGGCATTATCCCTTACCAGCCCGCTTTCTGATGTTGTGATGTTTGACAGGCAATCCCGCAGTGCGGAACCAACAATGGATAAAGTATGAAGAACTGGAGAATGCTGATTCTTGGTGTGGCAATCAGTGCTAACACCGCGTTCGCAGCACCACAAGTCGTTGATAAAGTTGCAGCCGTGGTCAATAACGGCGTGGTTCTTGAGAGTGACGTGGACGGCATGATGGGCACGGTTAAATCTCAGGCCCAGCAGGCAGGTCAGCAGTTGCCGGATGATAAAACGTTGCGCCATCAGATTCTGGAACGTCAGATCATGGACAACATCATTCTGCAGATGGGTGAAAAAGCGGGGATCCAGATCAGCGACGAGCAACTGGACCAGGCGATTCAGAACATCGCTGCGCAGAACAGGATGAGCCTTGATCAGTTGCGCAGTCGTCTGGCTTATGACGGCATGAATTACAGCGTTTATCGTTCTCAGATCCGTAAAGAGATGACCATTGCTGAAGTGCGCAATAACGAAGTGCGTCGTCGCGTCACCATTCTGCCGCAGGAAGTCGATACGCTGGCTAACCAGATCGGTTCTCAGAACAGTCAGGGGACAGAACTGAACGTCAGCCATATTCTGCTGCCGCTGCCGGAAAACCCGACGCAGCAGCAGGTTGATGAGCAGGAAACACTGGCGAAACAGCTGGTTGGCGAACTGAAAAATGGCGCGGACTTCGGCAAGATGGCCGTAACCTACTCTGCTGACTCTCAGGCGCTGAAAGGCGGCAACATGGGCTGGGGCAAAATCGAAGAGTTACCAACCCTGTTTGCGCAGGCGCTGGCGACCGCGAAAAAAGGCGATATCGTCGGACCCGTTCGCTCAGGTGTCGGCTTCCATATCCTGAAAGTGAATGACCTGCGTGGCGAGAGCAAAAATGTCTCTGTCACCGAAGTGCATTCGCGTCACATTCTGCTGAAGCCATCGCCGATTCTCACAGATGAACAGGCACGCGCGCAGCTGGAACAGATCGCGGCTGACATCCGCAGTGGCAAAACCACTTTCGCCGCGGCGGCCAAACAGTACTCTGATGACCCGGGTTCGGCGAACCAGGGCGGCGATCTCGGCTGGACCTCTCCGGAAGTCTTTGATCCGGCGTTTCGTGACGCACTGCTGCGCCTGAAAAAAGGTCAGACGAGTCAGCCAGTTCACTCCTCTTTCGGCTGGCATCTGATTCAGTTGCTGGATACCCGTCAGGTGGATAAAACCGATGCAGCCCAGAAAGAGCGTGCTTACCGTATGCTGTTTAACCGTAAGTTCGCAGAAGAAGCACAGACCTGGATGCAGGAACAACGCGCCAGTGCCTACGTGAAGATTCTGGATGGCAATGCGCAGTAATGCCCGTGTAGTGATCACCCCCGGCGAACCTGCCGGGATTGGTCCCGATCTTACTGTTCAGCTGGCCCAGCAGTCGTGGCCGGTTGAACTGGTAGTCTGCGCCTCACCTGCCCTGTTGCAGCAGCGTGCGGCACAACTCGGTTTGCCGCTGACCCTGCGTCCCTATCAGCCTGGCATGGCAGCATTGCCGCAGCAGGCGGGTACGCTGACTATCCTGCCCATCGAAACGGCAGCGCCAGTCACGCCCGGCGAGCTTTGCGTCGCCAACAGCGACTATGTGCTGGCCACCCTGGCGCGCGCCTGTGACGGTTGTCTCGATGGTGAGTTCACTGCCCTGATTACCGGCCCGGTGCACAAAGGCGTCATCAATGATGCCGGCATCGCCTTTACCGGCCATACCGAATTCTTCGCCGATCGCGCGGGCGGCCATCGTGTCGTGATGATGCTGGCGACAGAAGAGCTGCGCGTCGCACTGGCAACTACCCATCTGCCGCTGAAAGATGTCCCCGCTGCGGTAACCCGCGACTGTCTGCATGAAGTGATTACGATTCTGCATCGTGATCTGCAGCAGAAGTTTGCCATTGCCGAGCCGCATATTTACGTCTGTGGTCTTAATCCTCATGCGGGCGAAAGCGGCCACATGGGTCGGGAAGAGATCGAGACCATCACGCCGGCACTCAATGAACTGCGTCAGCAGGGCATTAACCTGACCGGCCCGCTGCCTGCGGATACCCTTTTTCAGCCTAAATATCTGCAATATGCCGATGCGGTGCTGGCGATGTATCACGACCAGGGCCTGCCGGTACTCAAATTCCAGGGGTTTGGCCGGGCGGTGAATATCACCCTGGGCCTGCCCTTTATCCGGACTTCAGTTGACCATGGCACTGCGCTTGAACTCGCCGGTCTGGGTCAGGCTGAACCGGGCAGCTTCATCACGGCGCTTAACCTCGCCATCACTATGATCAAGAGCAGTAATGAATAATCGCGTCCATCAGGGGCACTATGCCCGTAAACGTTTCGGGCAGAACTTCCTGAACGATCAGTACATTATCGACAGCATTGTCTCCGCCATCCATCCACAGCGCGATGAAGCGCTGGTAGAGATCGGTCCGGGCCTGGGTGCCCTGACCGAACCGGTCGGCGAACGCCTCGATAAATTAACGGTGATAGAGCTGGACCGCGACCTCGCTGCGCGTCTGGAAACGCATCCGTTCCTTGGCCCTAAACTGACTATCTTCCAGCAGGATGCCATGACCTTCGACTTCGCCGCGCTGGCGCAGGAGAGAGGCCAGCCGCTGCGGGTATTTGGTAACCTGCCGTACAATATTTCGACCCCGCTGATGTTCCACCTTTTCAGCTATACTGGTTCGATCAAAGATATGCACTTCATGCTGCAGAAAGAAGTGGTCAATCGTCTGGTCGCCGGTCCGGGTAGTAAGACCTACGGTCGTCTGACGGTGATGGCGCAATATTACTGCCAGGTCATTCCGGTGCTGGAAGTGCCTCCGCACTCTTTTACACCGCCACCGAAAGTAGACTCTGCCGTGGTGCGTCTGGTGCCGTATGCCGAGCCACCATATCCGGTCAGCGATGTGCGTATTCTGAGCCGCATTACCACTGAAGCGTTCGGCCAGCGACGTAAAACGCTGCGCAACAGCCTGAGCCACATGGTGGCTGCCGGTGCGCTGGAAGAGTTATCCATAGATCCAACCCTGCGTGCCGAGAACGTCTCCGTCGCGCAATATTGTCAGCTGGCGAACTGGCTGGCCAATCATCAGGGAAAATCGCAGGAGTAAGTCATGAGTGAAACGGCCCGCGTCTCCGTCCATGTGCAAAGCCAGTACGTCGCCTCACAATCCTCACCGGATGACGATCGCTACGTCTTCGCCTATACCATTACGATACGCAATCTGGGCCGTTCCGCTGTGCAACTGCTGGGACGTTACTGGCTGATTACCAATGGTAACGGCCGCGAAACGGAGGTTCAGGGTGAAGGCGTGGTCGGTGAACAGCCATGTATTGCGCCTGGTAATGAATTTCAGTACACCAGCGGTGCGGTGATCGAAACGCCGATGGGCACCATGCAGGGACATTACGTGATGGTCGACGAACAGGGTGATACCTTCCACGTCGAGATCCCGGTGTTCCGCCTCGCCATTCAGACCCACATTCATTGATTTACACGCTTTTTGCCCGTTAAATCGGGCACCTTCCTGATGGATAAAACGTTATGAGCACATACCTGATTGGCGATGTTCACGGTTGCTACGATGAATTACGTGCGTTGCTGCAACAGGTCGATTTCAATCCTGAGCAGGATACGCTGTGGCTGACCGGCGACCTGGTGGCACGCGGTCCAGGCTCCCTTGACGTCCTGCGCTACGTGAAATCGCTGGGTGACGCGGTACGTCTGGTGCTGGGCAATCACGATTTGCATCTGCTGGCGGTTTACGCCGGGATCAGCCGTAACAAGCCTAAAGATCGCCTGACCCCCCTGCTCGAAGCGGACGATGCAGATGAGCTGATCAACTGGCTACGTCGTCAGCCGCTATTACAGGTTGATGAAGAGAAAAAACTGGTGATGGGCCACGCCGGTATCACACCGCAGTGGGATATCGAAACCGCGAAAAAGTGTGCGCGTGAAGTGGAAGCGGTTCTCGCCAGCGACAGTTATCCGCTGTTCCTGGATGCCATGTATGGCGATATGCCGAACAACTGGAGTGAGGATTTGACCGGCCTGGCGCGTCTGCGCTTTAGCACCAACGCCCTGACGCGCATGCGTTACTGCTTCCCCAACGGTCAGCTGGACATGATCTGCAAAGATGCCCCTGAATCCGCCCTTCCGCCGCTGAAACCCTGGTTTAACATCGAGGGGCCGGTTGCACGTGACTACACCATCGTGTTTGGTCACTGGGCATCACTGGAAGGCAAAGGGACACCAGACGGCATTATCGGTCTGGATACCGGCTGCTGCTGGGGCGGAACGCTGACCCTGCTGCACTGGGAAGATCAGCGTTATGTCGTGCAGCCTTCCAATCGCGAACAAGCGCTGGCCTCCAGCGACAGTCTCGCACCGCCTGCGTTATAACGGCGATGCTGGTCAGTCAGGCCAGCATCCTGTTTTATGCACCGATAATGCCGCCATCTTCGCGGGTGATCATGATCACCGACGAACGTGGACGCGGGCTGTTATTGGGAAAGTGTGAGTCACCCTCTTCACCGGGATGCTGCACATTCACGAACAGCGTTTTGTAGTCGGGCGTGAAGGTAATACCGGTAAGCTCGCACGATTTGGGGCCGACCATAAACCGGCGGATCTCTCCACTGTCAGGATCTCCCACCAGCATCTGATTATTCCCCTGCCCCTGATAATCCTCTTTGTTACTGTACTTGCCGTCGGTCAGGATCCACAAGCGCCCCTGCGCATCAAATCCCAGGCCATCCGGGCTGTTGAAGGTGTTCTCCGCCGTGATGTTAGGTGTGCCGCGATAAACCCCTTCAGGATGTGCTATCGGGTTGCCGCACAAGGCATAGATATCCCACTCAAAGGTCTGTGCAGTAGCATCGCCCTTCTCATCCCAGCGGATAATCTGACCGTAAATATTTTTTGGCCGCGGATTCGCTGCATTGACCGGCATGCCTTCATTCCCGCGCTTGTTGTTGTTGGTCAGCGTGCAGTAGGCACGACCATCGTGTGGGTTAACGGCAATCCACTCGGGCCGGTCCATCCGCGTGGCGTTAACGACATCGGCCGCCGCACGCGCATTGATCAAAACATCTGCCTGGCTATTGAATCCCTTTTCAGCAGTGAGTCCATTTTCGCCCCACTTCAGCGCCAGCCAGCGCCCGGTGCCTTTCAGCGGTGTGCCCTGCGCATCACCGTTGAACTGCGCCACATAGAGCGTGCCCTTATCCAGCAGTCCGTGATTGGCTTTAGCATCATCCGGGATGACCTTGTCGTCGGAGACATATTTATAGATATATTCGCCGCGCTCGTCGTCGCCCATATAAACCACCAGCTGGCCGGTTTTCGCGACCGTCACGGCGGCATTCTCGTGCTTAAAGCGGCCCAGCGCGGTCCGCTTTACCGGCACGGAGTGAGGATCGAAAGGATCGATTTCGACGATCCAGCCGTGACGGTTGAATTCGTTGGGATTCTTAGCGATATCGAAGCGGGGATCAAAGTCAGACCAGTTGCGCTCCGGCTCGGCGGCATTCAGGGTATAGCGCTTCTGCTGTGGGGTCGGGGTAAAGTCGGCCTGATGGGTACCAAAGTAGGTATCGTAGTTCTCTTCACAGGTGAGATAGGTGCCCCACGGCGTTTTGCCGTTGGCGCAGTTACCAAAGGTGCCCAGGACATTCATTCCCTGCGGATCGGCCGCAGTCTGCAGCGCTTTATCCCCTGCGGCCGGACCGGAGAAGCGCATCGGGGTATTGGCGGTAATGCGGCGGTTATAGTCAGAAGGACGTACCACCTGCCAGCGATTGTCCTCACCCCGTTTGACTTCAACGATGGAGATACCGTGCGCCGCCTGCGACTTTTTGACATCTTCCAGGCTGGTCGCTTTACTGCCGCCGTGGGCAAATAGCGTCGGCTCGTTCACGTATTCATTGTTAATCGCCATCACGCCACGCTGGTCATTAATCGCGAAGAAGCTCATCCCATCGTTGTTGTCACCGAACTGCTTTTCCTGATCTTCTGCGCTATTGTTGCCGTGCGGGTCAAACGCGACCGCGCCATTCACCAGCGGATCACCCCAGGAGATCAGCACGTCAGCACGATAGCCCGGTGCGACCACAACCTCATCGGCCGTAGATGCGGCAATCGCCTGAAAGCCCAGCAGTGGGCTGCCGGCAGGCTTTGTCTGCGCCAGTACGTTTCCTGAAAGCGTGAGGCTGCCGCTGAGAAAGCCGGTCAGCCCTATCGCGCCGGAACCGGCAAGAAATTTACGACGATGTGGATCACGAAGGCGGTCAGTGCTTAATGCGGAGAGTTCGGTTTTCATTATTGATTGCTTCCTTTATGACGATCCCAGAAAAGAAGCAATGCTAATGAACAGAGATGACAGCCAGGTTACAGCCAGGCGGAAAGAGGATTAACGGCGACGGTCGAGGATCTCAAAACAGTAGCTGTGAGAGTTCTGCTCATCAGCGTCGTGGAATTCGCTGAAAGTGGACTGCCATTCGTCCGGCTCGTAATCCGGGAACTGCGTATCACCTTCTACTTCCGCATCAATGTGCGTCAGATAAAGACGATCGGCACGCTTCAGCATCTGCTCATAGACGCGGCCACCGCCAATCACCATGATCTCCTCAGCGTCTCCGGCTGCCTGTAACGCCTCATCCAGCGACGTAACCCAGGTCACGCCTTCTGTGGTGCCTGGCTTACTGCTGACAACAATGTTCAGTCGTCCAGGTAACGGACGGCCAATGGATTCAAAGGTCAATCGCCCCATAATCACCGGTTTCTTCAGCGTATTGCACTTGAACCACGCCAGATCTGCAGGCAGGTCCCACGGCATGGCGTTCTCCATTCCAATAATGCGATCTGCTGCTAATGCCGCGATAAGACTAATCATGTTAACCACTCACTGAAAAAAATTGGCGCCATGATACGTAAAGGTGAAACTTTCGTCGATAGGGGGAAAGGTCTATTTGCGTAAAGCTTTTCATGATGCCGTTTTTCGCGGCCTGTGCAGCGTTTTTCACCGCGTAATCGCGTCAGTTTGCCGCAGCGCGCCAGCGACTGGCCTCAGGCTGGCACAAAAAGCGTGCGCAAAAGAAAACGGCTCCCGCAGGAGCCGTCAGGGTTATCAGAAGTCGTAGCGCAGACGCACCAGATTCATATCACCCAGGTTATCGGTGCTGGAGGTAAAGACATGTTCGTAATCAACACGGAAACCGTAGTCGAGGAACAGCGTCACACCCAGACCGTTGTCGATGCGCTGGTAATCACGGCCAGTCGCATACTCGATGCGGTCACCCATGACATAAGGCTGGATGGCTTTCAGACCGTACTGCGCCACCGGGATCTTGTAACCGGCGAAATATTCAATGCCCCACGCATCGCCAGCAAAGTAGTCATGCACATCTTTGCGTTTGGTGGTCATGAAGTTCTGATACCAGCCGCCACCGGCTGACAGCGTCCAGTTGCCTGGTGTCCAGCTCAGTGCGGTGCCGTAGATGTTCTGGTCGTAATCGCGGCTGTCGCCGTTGTTCGGATTACGCATCGCCGCGCGAGTGTAGTTCCACGCCGTGCCCCAGCTCAGATCCTCAGTGATGTGGTAATCCACGCCCAGTGAGCCGCCGCCTTTGCGCTTATAGCGCAGGCCGTTGCCTGGCAGATACTCGTTATCTTCGAACAGATAAGAAGCGTAGATATCCGCGTCGCCGAAGCTGTTTTTGTACTTCAGCTGCTTACGTGAACGGTAAGATCCATCATAGTCGCCGTTGATTCCGTTGCCCGGTGCCTGGCCGATCATGTCGTAATCCCAGATATCCGTTTTGGCGCCCACGGTGTCATAATAGACGCTGTTCTGCTGACCAAAGGTAAGCTGACCCCAGGTTTTACTTTTCAGACCGGTGTAGAGCTGGCGACGCGTGGTGTTATTGGCACCATCGGCATAGTGACGATCCCAGCTGAACACCGCCGGAACGTTAACACCCAGCTCGTAGTAGCTGATCCAGCTCACGTCATCAAACAGGTAATAGTCAGCGCCAAAACGGAAACGGGTGCCACCATCGAAACCGTCGCGCTTGTAGGATTTGTCATCCACGCCGGTCTGATGATTGACCTGAGCACGGATGCTGCCGCCAACATTCAGCGTAAGGCGGCTAAGTGGATCGCCCGCCTGCGGATCCTGTTTCAACAGGGTAATTTCCGCCTGGCTGGCGAAAGGAAGAATAGCCATCAGTGCAGCCACTGCACTCAGAGAAAAAGTACGCATTTTCATTTTTTATTTATGTCCTGATACGCTCCAGTGATGAGCGGCAGGCATAGTACTGGCGAAAAATCCGCACAGGAAGTGTTTATCTTATAAATTTGTGCGAACCGGCGTTATTCGCACCTATAGCTAAAAAATTAAGCCAAATCAGTTACTTTAACGCAAACTCCAGACTCTTCCTGGACCTCAATTTCGGATTATCGCTAGAGAAGTGGCAAAAAAAACGGCTCCCGAAGGAGCCGTTTTTCACATTACATTACCTTACATCGCCTTTATCTGGGCATGCATTTCCTGAACGGAGATAACCTGTTCCGTCGGGTCTGCATTCAGCGCCATCGCGGTGGCGAAGCCGCCGTTCAGCGTGGTGTCGTAATGCACTTTATACTGCAGTGCGCTGCGGCGAATCAGCTTCGAATCTTCAATCGCCTGACGACCCGCCGTTGTATTGACGATGTAGCTATACTCGCCATTCTTCAGGCGGTCCTGAATGTGCGGACGTCCTTCATGCACCTTGTTGACCAGGCGCGGGTTGATGCCCGCTTCGCCCAGCACCACCGCGGTGCCGTGAGTCGCATCCAGTTCGAAACCAAACTTCTGCAGCTTCGCGGCCAGGTCGACGATACGTTTCTTGTCGCCTTCACGCACAGACAGCAGCGCACGGCCTGACTTCTTCATATTGCTCTGGGCACCCAGCATCGCTTTGGAGAACGCCTCAGCGAACGTGCGGCCCACACCCATGACTTCACCAGTTGAGCGCATTTCTGGACCCAGAATCGGGTCAACGCCCTGGAACTTGTTGAACGGCAGCACCACTTCTTTGACCGAGTAGTAAGGCGGGATCACCTCTTCCGTCACGCCCTGCTCTGCCAGTGTTTTACCTGCCATCACGCGCGCAGCCACTTTCGCCAGCGGTACACCGGTCGCTTTAGAAACGAACGGAACGGTACGCGCCGCACGTGGGTTCACTTCGATCAGATAGACTTCGTTGTCTTTCACCGCGAACTGAACGTTCATCAGGCCACGAACGTTCAGCTCAAACGCCAGTTTCTCAACCTGCTGGCGCATCACATTCTGAATCTCCTGATTCAGCGTGTAGGCCGGCAGTGAACAGGCGGAGTCACCGGAGTGAACACCAGCCTGCTCAATGTGTTCCATAATGCCGCCAATCAGCACCCGCTCACCGTCGCAAATCGCATCCACATCCACTTCGACAGCATCATCCAGGAAGCGATCCAGCAGTACCGGCGCATCATTGGAAACCGAGACTGCCGTCTGGAAGTAACGTCTGAGGTCGATCTCGTCGTAGACGATCTCCATGGCACGGCCACCCAGTACATAAGAAGGACGCACCACCAGCGGATAACCCAGGCCAGCCGCTTTCTCGACTGCCTGCTCCAGCGTCGCTACCGTGGCGTTAGCTGGTTGCTTCAGTTTCAGGCGATCAACCGCCTGCTGGAAACGTTCACGGTCTTCCGCACGGTCAATAGAATCCGGGCTGGTGCCGATAACCGGTACGCCTGCGGCTTCCAGCGCACGCGCCAGTTTCAGCGGGGTCTGACCGCCATACTGTACGATGACGCCTTTTGGCTGCTCGATGCGCACAATCTCCAGCACATCTTCCAGCGTGACCGGCTCAAAGTAGAGGCGGTCAGAGGTGTCGTAATCGGTCGAGACCGTTTCCGGGTTACAGTTCACCATAATGGTCTGGTAACCATCTTCACGCAGCGCCAGAGCGGCATGAACGCAGCAGTAGTCGAATTCGATACCCTGACCGATACGGTTTGGCCCCCCCCCCAGAATCATGATTTTTTCACGATCCGGACTCGGGTTGGCTTCGCACTCCTCCTCATAGGTGGAGTACATATAGGCCGTATTCGTCGCGAACTCGGCGGCACAGGTATCCACCCGCTTATAAACCGGATGCAGGTTAAACTGCTGACGCAGCTTGCGGATTTCGCTCTCAGCCACACCTGCCAGCGTCGCCAGCCGCGCATCGGCAAAGCCTTTACGCTTCAGAGTACGCAGGAACGTGGCATCCAGGCTATTCACCCCTTCGCTTGCCACCTGATCTTCCAGCCGTACCAGCTCTTCAATCTGCACCAGGAACCAGCGGTCAATGTTGGTCAGATTGAACACGCCATCTACTGACATACCGGCACGGAATGCATCAGCGATGTACCAGATGCGGTCTGAACCGGCATCTTTCAGCTCGCGGCGGATGCGGGTTAACGCTTCCGGGTCATCAAGGTGCACTTTCGGGTCAAAACCGTTAGCGCCGACTTCCAGGCCGCGCAGCGCTTTCTGCATGGACTCCTGGAAAGTACGGCCAATCGCCATCACTTCACCCACCGATTTCATCTGCGTGGTCAGGCGATCGTTGGCACCGGCAAATTTCTCAAAGTTGAAACGCGGGATCTTGGTGACGACGTAGTCGATTGACGGTTCAAACGAGGCTGGTGTTAAACCGCCAGTGATATCGTTCATCAGCTCGTCGAGGGTGTAGCCGACTGCCAGTTTGGCCGCCACTTTAGCAATCGGGAAGCCAGTCGCTTTTGACGCCAGCGCCGAAGAGCGCGACACGCGTGGGTTCATCTCAATGACAATCAGGCGGCCATCTTTCGGGTTAACCGAGAACTGCACGTTGGAGCCACCGGTCTCAACACCGATTTCACGCAGTACCGCCAGCGAGGCGTTACGCATGATCTGATACTCTTTGTCGGTCAGCGTCTGGGCAGGCGCCACCGTGATGGAGTCACCGGTGTGGATCCCCATCGCATCGAAGTTTTCAATTGAGCAGACGATGATGCAGTTGTCGTTTTTATCGCGCACTACTTCCATCTCATACTCTTTCCAGCCAATCAGCGACTCATCAATCAGCAGCTCATTGGTTGGTGAGAGGTCGAGACCACGTTCGCAAATCTCTTCAAACTCTTCGCGGTTGTAGGCGATGCCGCCACCGGTTCCGCCCATAGTAAATGAGGGACGGATAATGCACGGGAAGCCAACATCTTCTGCCACGGCCAGCGCTTCTTCCATGGTGTGCGCAATGCCGGAGCGCGCGGTATCCAGACCGATGCTTTTCATCGCCACGTCGAAGCGACGACGATCTTCCGCTTTGTCGATCGCATCAGCCGTCGCGCCA
Source organism: Pantoea sp. 22096 (assembly GCF_052045955.1). Lineage (NCBI taxonomy): Bacteria > Pseudomonadati > Pseudomonadota > Gammaproteobacteria > Enterobacterales > Erwiniaceae > Pantoea > Pantoea sp. 22096. The sequence continues at coordinate 170,845 of NZ_JBQEPW010000005.1, forward strand.
ATCATCGTGACGCCAAACTCTTCCAGCACGCCATGACGCTCCAGCTCCAGCGCACAGTTCAGCGCTGTCTGTCCGCCCATCGTTGGCAATACCGCATCCGGGCGCTCTTTTTCGATGATTTTGCGCACCACTTCCCAGTGAATCGGCTCAATGTAGGTCGCATCGGCCATTTCCGGGTCGGTCATGATCGTCGCCGGGTTCGAGTTTACCAGAATGACGCGGTAACCCTCTTCACGCAGCGCTTTACACGCCTGCGCACCGGAATAGTCAAATTCGCAGGCCTGGCCGATCACAATCGGACCGGCACCAAGAATCAGGATGGATTTTAGGTCTGTACGTTTTGGCATGTATTAGCTCCTGATTACTTCGCTTGCAGACGGAATGCGTCAATCAATTCAATAAAGTGGTCAAACAGCGGTGCGGCATCACCCGGACCCGGGCTGGCTTCCGGGTGTCCCTGGAAGCTGAATGCAGGCTTATCAGTGCGATGAATGCCCTGCACCGTTTTATCGAACAACGAAATGTGGGTGACACGCAGGTTCGCAGGCAGATTGTTCTCATCGACCGCAAAACCGTGGTTCTGCGCGGTAATCATCACGCGGTTTTTTTCGAGATCTTTCACCGGATGGTTGCCGCCGTGGTGGCCGAGCTTCATCTTCACGGTCTTAGCCCCGCTGGCCAGCGCCAGCAGCTGATGCCCCAGGCAGATACCGAATACCGGAATCTCTGTCTTCAGGAAGGACTGAATCGCGCTGATCGCGTAGTCGCACGGCTCCGGGTCACCGGGACCGTTGGAGAGGAAAATGCCGTCAGGACTCAGCTTCAGAACCTCTTCGGCAGGTGTCTGTGCCGGAACCACGGTCAGACGACAGCCGCGATCGACTAGCATGCGCAGGATGTTGCGCTTAGCGCCGTAATCGTAAGCCACTACATGATAAGGCAGCGACTCCGCAGTAGCCTGCTCTGGCAGACCCGCGTCCAGCGTCCAGCTGCCCTGCTGCCAGCTGTAAGTCTCCGTAGTGCAGACCTCTTTCGCCAGATCCATTCCTTTCAGTCCCGGAAACGCCTGGGCTTTTTGCAGCGCCAGCGCAGCATCCGGATTATCGCCCGCAATGATGCAGCCGTTCTGCGCCCCTTTCTCACGCAGCAGGCGCGTCAGCTTGCGGGTATCAATATCGGCAATCGCCACGATGTTGTTGCGCTGCAGGTAAGCAGATAAGCCCTCTTCGCTACGGAAGTTGCTGGCAATCAGCGGCAGGTCACGAATAACCAGGCCCTGCGCATGAATCTGGCTGGATTCTTCGTCGGCGGCATTAGCACCGACATTACCGATATGGGGATAAGTGAGAGTGACGATTTGGCGGGAATAGGAAGGATCAGTGAGGATTTCTTGATAACCGGTCATTGAAGTGTTGAAAACGACTTCTCCCACTGCCGATCCTGTTGCCCCTATGGCCCGACCGTGGAATTGGGTTCCGTCTTCCAGAACCAGGATTGCTGACTTGATCAAAACATCCTCCAGGGAATAAACAGTCAATATATCTGCATATTAATTCAAAACAGCCGCCTGAATCAATGCAAAAACCGCCTGAATTGTCGATTTTTGGCAAATTGCGCGCATTCTAATGATCGCCCTGGTCATTGTCTACCCTGCAGTGGAATTTTTTCATACTTATCTGCCTTATGAGGAAAAAAACGGGCATGAGCGGCAAAAAGAGGGGAAAACTCGGCTAAATAATCGTTTGCCAGGCAGCCTAAAAACTAAATTAGCGCAACCGCCTCTTTATTTTTGACCAAATGGTCAAAAATAGCATCCAGCCGGGTAATAAAAGGACGTAAATGGATAAAAATAAGCGCCAGAGCAGAATTTTACATCCTAACCCTGGTTTTTAGATAAAATTAAGGGCAATGAAATCATTGCCCCTTTTCAATCAAGTTATTAACGATTGAAATAACCACATCACGATGGTTCACAACACTTACAACATCGACAAATCCAGCACATCGCGCATATCGTAAAGCCCTGATTTCTTATCTTTCAACCATAAAGCCGACTTAACTGCGCCATTTGCAAAGGTCATACGGCTCGAAGCCTTGTGTGTAATCTCTACCCGCTCGCCAACATCTGCAAACATCGCCGTATGCTCACCGACGATGTCACCTGCGCGCACCGTCGCAAAACCGATGGTCTGTGGCTGGCGTTCACCCGTATGGCCTTCACGTGTATAGACTGCATGCTCATCCAGTTTCCACTGCATCGCGTCGGCTATTGCCTCCCCCATCGCCAGCGCGGTGCCAGACGGCGCATCCACTTTATGACGGTGGTGCGCTTCAACGATCTCAATGTCCGCATACTCGCCCATCACTTTAGCGGCCTTCTCCAGCAGCTTCAGCACCAGGTTAACCCCCACACTGAAGTTAGCGGCGAACACGATGGCGATATCTTCCGCCGCCGCACGAATGGCCGCTTTGCCTGCCTCATCAAAACCGGTGGTGCCAATGACCATCGCTTTACCCTGCTCACGGCAGATCGCCATATACTCCAGCGTGCCTTCCGGCCGGGTGAAGTCGATCAACACATCAAAGTCGTTAATCACCGCGCGTAAATCGTCTGCGATGAGGATGCCATTCTTCCCGATGCCTGCTAATTCACCAGCGTCGCTGCCCGTCAGCGATGAACCCGGGCGTACCAGTGCTGCACCCAGTTCTACGCCCTCTGCCTGCTGTGTCGCCTGAATCAGATTACGGCCCATTCGGCCCGGCGCGCCCACAATAGCAATCCGGATAGTGTTCATATTTATTCATTCCTAAAGCAAATCTATGCATACAAAGCGTCATCAGGTTAACGACGAGTTAACAGTCACGCCACTATTAATCCGTGATAATAAGAATTTTATGCCAGCCGCCTGTGATTATCAGTAAAAGCAATTACGCCCGCAAAAAACAGTCTTTTCTGTCTGACCAAAAAAACAAAAAAGGCCGAACAGAGTCGGCCTTTTTAGCAGGTAAATCAGAACGCTACTGCACGTTGCGTACGTCGACACGTAGCTCTTTTGGCACTTCGAAGACGATATTCTCTTCACGACCAATCAGCTCAATCGCCGCTTCGCCACCCAGCTCACGCAGTCGCTGGATCACCTGCTGCACCAGAATATCGGGGGCTGAGGCACCCGCGGTTACACCAATACAGGCTACGCCTTTTACCCACTCTTCCTGAATATCATCCGCAGAGTCGATCAGCTTCGCCAGCTTACCGGCACGCTGTGCCAGTTCGGCCAGGCGGTTGGAGTTCGAGGAGTTCTTCGACCCTACCACCAGCACCACTTCCGCATCTTTCGCCAGCGTACGAACGGCTTCCTGACGGTTGGTGGTGGCGTAGCAGATATCATCTTTACGCGGCCCGATAATCGCCGGGAAGCGCTGGCGCAAAGCATCAATGATGTCAGAGGTGTCATCCACCGACAGCGTGGTCTGCGTCATGAAGCTCAGATTGTTTTCGTCTTTGACGGTCAGTCTGAAGACATCTTCCGGTGACTCCACCAGATACATGCCGCCATTAGGGTTGTTGTACTGCCCCATGGTGCCTTCGACTTCCGGATGCCCCGCATGACCAATCAGTATTGCCTCAACGCCTTTACGGCTGGCGCGTGCCACTTCCATATGCACCTTGGTCACCAGCGGACAGGTGGCGTCGAACAGCATAGTCAGATTGCGCGCTTTAGCTTCGGCACGCACTGCCTGAGAAACACCGTGCGCGGAGAAGATCAGAATCGCGTTATCCGGCACTTCACTGATCTCTTCAATGAAGATGGCACCGCGCTCACGCAGGCTGTTTACCACATAACGGTTATGCACCACTTCGTGACGGACGTAGATGGGCGCGCCATACATCTCCAGCGCGCGCTCAACAATACTGATGGCACGATCAACGCCAGCGCAGAAGCCGCGCGGATTAGCTAACAGGATTTGCATCGTTGGCCTCCAGTGCGGGATCGATTTCCAGCACCTCTACATCAAACTGAATACGACGACCTGCCAGCGGATGGTTGAAATCCACAGTGATAGAGTCACCGGAGATTTCACGGATCACGCCAGGCATTTCACTGCCGCCCATGCCGCTGAACAGCATGATGGCTCCCACTTCCGGCTCACCCGCATCGATAAAGTCCCGACGCGAGAAATACTGGATCAGGTCAGGGCTGACGCCGCCAAAGGCGTCGTCCGGTTCCAGGGTAAACTGTTTAGTTTCACCCGCTTTCAGCCCCAGCAGTGCCTGCTCAAGTGCTGCAGAGAGGCTGCCATCACCGAGACGGAACAGCGCGGGCTTGCCGTTTGCACGGGTCGATTCCGCCGTCGAGCCATCTTCCAGCTTCAGCGTAAAATGCACCAACACCGCGCTTTCGCGCTGTACGCACTCAGTCATCACTTACCCTTTCTGTTTAGCCTGTTTGCCGTTCGGGCTGAAAAAGCCCTCCAGCACCACCAATGCCGCACCGATACAGATGCCGCAGTCAGCGATATTAAATGTAGCGAAGTGCCAGTTACCGACATAGAAATCGATAAAATCGACCACAAAGCCATGGTATGAGCGATCGAACAAATTGCCTATCGCGCCGCCGATGATCAGAGCATAGGCGATGTTAGCCATCTTCTGGCTGGCGTGATTGCGGTACATCATCACCACCAGCGAGATCACGATAGCCAGCGCAATACCGGCAAAGAACCAGCGCTGCCAGCCGCCTTTGTCCGCCAGGAAACTGAACGCCGCGCCATAGTTGTGCGCGTAGAACAGATTCAGATAAGGCATCAGCGGCTGGGTTTCATGCAGCATCATGTTGTTCATCACCCACTGCTTACTGGCGAAGTCGACAACAATCACCACCAGCACCAGCCACAGCCAGCGCAATCCGGTTGATAAAATAGGTTTACGCATCAGGCAAATTCACGCTGTTCGCCGTCACCGGCTACGTTAGTGTAACAACGACCACAGACCTCAGCATGCTCAGGATTCTGTCCGACGTCGGTAGTGTAATGCCAGCAGCGCTGACATTTCTCGCCTTCCGCCTTGTGCAGCGCGATTTTCAGACCTTTCAGCAGCTCACTCTGCTGCGCTTCGTCATTCGCCAGTGCGTAATCCGCTACCTGTGCGCCAGAGGTCAGCAGCACAAAACGCAGCTCATTGCCCAGCGCCTGCAGCTTAGCAGCCAGTTCCGGATCGGCATAGAGCGTCACCGTCGCTTCCAGTGCGCCACCGATACGTTTATCCGCACGCGCCTGCTCGATCACCTTGTTCACTTCGCCACGCACTTTCAGCAGCTCAGCCCAGTAGGCGTCATTCAGCGCTTCATCTTCTGCCAGGCCAAACAGACCCTGATACCACTCTTCGGTGAAGACATACTGTGCACGTTCGCCTGGCAGGTAGCCCCAGATCTCATCCGCTGTAAAGGACATGATCGGTGCCATCCAGCGTACCAGCGCTTCGACGATATGCCACAGCGCGGTCTGACAGCTGCGACGCGCCAGGCCATCGCCTTTCGCGGTGTACTGACGATCCTTGATGATGTCGAGATAGAAGCTGCCCATCTCAATTGAGCAGAACTGCATCAGACGCTGGATCACTTCGTGGAAATCGTAGTTCTCGTAAGAGGCAACGATATCGGCCTGTGCCGCCTGTGCGCGACCCACTGCCCAGCGATCCACCACCACCATCTCTTCCGGTTTCACCAGATCGGTGGCCGGGTTGAAGCCGCTGAGGTTAGCCAGCAGGAAACGCGCGGTGTTACGGATACGACGATAGGCATCGGCAGAGCGCTTCAGGATCTCATCGGAGACCGCCATTTCACCCGAGTAGTCGGTTGAGGCCACCCACAGACGCAGAATATCGGCGCCCAGTTTGTTCATCACATCCTGCGGTGCAACGGTGTTGCCGATCGACTTCGACATCTTGCGGCCCTGACCATCCACGGTGAAACCGTGCGTCAGTACCTGACGATAAGGCGCTTTGCCCTTCATCGCCGTGGAGATCATCAGCGAGGACATAAACCAGCCGCGATGCTGATCGGAGCCTTCCAGATAGAGATCAGGCGCATGTCCGCCAAATTCAGGACGCGCATCCACCACGGAGTAGCTGGTAGAACCGGAGTCAAACCAGACATCCAGCGTATCCGGCACTTTAACGTAATGATCGGCATCGTCGCCCATCAGTTCGCGCGGGTCGAGATCCCACCAGGCCTGAATCCCATCCTGCTCAACGCGCTGCGCCACTTTCTCCATCAGCGCCAGCGTGTCCGGGTGCAGCTCTTCGCTCTCTTTATGAACGAACAGCGCCATTGGGACGCCCCACGTACGCTGACGGGAGATACACCAGTCAGGACGGTTCGCTACCATCGATTCGATACGCGCCTGGCCCCAGTCCGGGATCCACTGTACGCCTTTGATCTCTTTCAGCGACTGCGCACGCAGTCCTTTCTGATCCATGCTGATGAACCATTGCGGCGTGGCGCGGAAGATGATCGGCGTTTTATGGCGCCAGCAGTGCGGGTAGCTGTGCAGCAGTTTCTCAACGTGCAGCAGCGCGCCCTTCTCTTTCAGCAGCTCAACGATCATGTCGTTGGCTTTAAAAACGTTAATCCCATCCAGCGTCGGATATGTGCCTGGCAGATAAGTGCCATCCGGTCCGACCGGATTCGCCGTTTCGATGCCATATTTCTGACCGATGACATAGTCATCCGGACCGTGGCCTGGAGCGGTGTGAACTGCACCAGTACCCGCGTCCAGCGTCACGTGATCGCCCAGCACCACCAGCGACGCCAGCGCCAGGAACGGATGCTGGAATTTCTGCAGCTCCAGCGCAGCGCCCTGACATTCGCCCAGTACCTGCCATTCGCTGACACCGGCGCGCTTCATGACGCTCTCAACCAGCTCTTTCGCCAGGATCAGGGCACGGCCCTCGATCTGGATCAACTGGTACTCAAATTCAGGATGCAGAGAGATGGCGCGGTTAGCCGGTAATGTCCACGGCGTCGTTGTCCAGATCACCAGTGAGATTGGGCCATTGACCTGTGCTACGCCAAATGCCTGACGCACCGCGTCGGCATCGATGGCGTTGAACATCACATCAATTGACGGTGACGTTTTGTCGTAATACTCCACTTCGGCTTCTGCTAAGGCCGAACGGCAATCCAGGCACCAGTGCACTGGCTTCGCGCCTTTATGCAGGTGGCCGTTGCCGATGATTTTACCCAGCGCACGGATGATGTTGGCTTCGGTGCCGAAATCCATGGTCAGGTAAGGACGATCCCAGTCGCCCAGCACGCCCAGACGGATAAAGTCGGCCTTCTGGCCTTCAACCTGTTCAGCAGCGTACTTGCGGCACGCGGCACGGAATTCAGCGGCGGTGACTTTCTCGCCTGGCTTGCCGATCATCTGCTCAACTTTGTGTTCGATTGGCAGACCGTGACAGTCCCAGCCCGGCACATACGGCGAGTCATAACCCGCCATGCCTTTCGACTTAACGATAATGTCTTTCAGAATCTTGTTAACAGAGTGACCAATATGAATGCTGCCGTTCGCATACGGAGGGCCATCATGCAGGATAAAGGTTTTTTTCCCTTTTTTGGCTTCGCGGATGATGCCGTACAGGTTGTCGGCATACCAGCGTTGCAACATTCCCGGTTCGCGTTTGGCCAGATCGCCACGCATCGGGAATCCCGTTTCCGGCAAATTCAGGGTAGATTTATAGTCACTCATCAGATTCTCGATTCCGTTTTTCGCTCAGGTTAAAGCAGCCCAAAGAACTGCCGGGCCGTTACCACATCGTTCGCAATTTGTTCTTTCAACGCCTCCAGTGAGGCAAAGCGCTGCTCGTTTCGTATTTTCTGTTTCAGCACCACATCAATGTGACGACCATAGAGATCCATATTGATGTCGAGCAGGTGAACTTCAAGCTGCTGGCGTAAACCTTTTACGGTCGGGCGAGTGCCGATATTGGCAACACCCGGCAGTGGCTCAGGCGTCAGACCCTGTACCTCCACCGCATAGACCCCTTTCACCGGTGAGACGCTGCGGCGTAAAGGAAGGTTCGCAGTGGGGAAACCCAGCGTGCGTCCCAGTGCATCACCGTGCACGACGCGGCCGGAAATGGTGAATGGATGACCTAACAGCGACTGCGCCAGCGCTAAATCATCTGCGGCCAGCGCCTGACGCACGGCGGTGCTGCTGATTCGCTTCCCGCCGTCACAGAAGGTTTCGGTGCTCACGACCTCAAAACCATACTCCGCACCGGCTTTCTGTAATAACAGGAAATCCCCCTGGCGACCAGCGCCGAAGCGGAAATCATCGCCTACTGCGAGGTACTTTACGTCCAGCTTGTCCACCAGCAGGTCACTGATAAAACGCTGGGCGGACAGGGCTGCGAAGCGACGGTCGAACCGCACACACAGCACTTTATCGACGCCGGCTTCAGCCATATAGCGCAGTTTTTCACGCAGGCGCGTCAGGCGTGCCGGGGCTTTATCACCGGCAAACAGCTCCAGCGGCTGTGGCTCAAACACCATGACCACGACCGGCAGATTACGCTTACGCCCCTCTTCACACAGCCGGGACATCAGCGCCTGATGCCCGCGGTGCACACCATCGAAATTACCAATGGTCAGAACGCAGCCGCGATGCTGCTCGTTAAGATTATGAATACCGCGGATAAACTTCATGGCTGGCCCAAACCGGTGGAAATCGGCGGATTATACCCTTGAAAGCGACTCAGGTTAACCCGTCAGCACGCCTTTCATGCTTTAGGTGCTGCATTTCCTGTTGCAGATGCGCATGTTAAGAATTTTGTCGCGAAATACTGTATTCAGCGAGGGGAAGCTGGTAGAATCTTGCGCCATCAAATACGTAACCGAGTGCTGCTCATAGAGCGACGCTTATTTGCACAAATCCATTGACAAAATCAGGTTAGAAGGGCATAGTCCTCGGCCTTTGATTTGTCTCTATAGAACACATTTGGGAGTTGGACCTTGGCTAATATCAAATCAGCTAAGAAACGCGCCGTAACATCTGAGAAACGCCGCAAGCATAACGCTAGCCGCCGCTCAATGATGCGTACCTTCGTTAAGAAAGTATACGCGGCGATCGCTTCAGGCGACAAAGCTGCTGCGCAGAACGCATTCAATGAAATGCAACCACTCGTGGATCGTCAGGCCGCTAAAGGTCTGATCCACAAAAACAAAGCTGCACGTTATAAATCAAACCTGACTGCACAGATCAACAAACTGGCTTAATCGCCCGTTGTTTATCGCTTTGTTAAAAAAGCCGGCTTACGCCGGTTTTTTTTCGTCTGTACTCTGACGGGGAAAGAGTCCGCTGAAGTCAGCGTGACAGAGACGCTGCACCGCCGGATGCTGAATCATCCGCTCGGCGAAGAGTATATGGTACTCCTCTGACACCGCATCGAGCCGGCCGACTTCATAACTCCCCTCCTGCTGATCCCTGTCCAGCGCTGCTGCTACAAAAACCGCCTTCTGACGCGCACCAAATGCGTTCATCAGAGCTGCATCATCAAACTCACCGAGAATCTCCACCTGCAGCCCCTGGGTTGTGATCCAGTTGAGGATTTTGCGCCCCAGCATCGAGCGGCGACCCGGAATCAGCAGGGGGCGCGTCTCAAGACAAGCCGGAAAAGAGAGATCGGTGATCGGCTGCGCGGACCAGAAACTGATCGGGCACTCCCCCAGCTTCACCGAAAACAGCCCTTCCTGCTGGGTGGGATCGATGGAGCAGTCAGAGATAATCATATCCAGCTTATGCTGACTGAGCTGTTCCAGCAGCATTTCGTGGGTCGACTCAAAACAGCGCAGGTGAATCTTCTCCTCTGCAACCACTGCGGTCTCCAGTACCTTACTGACCAGTTGCTTAGAGAGCGCATCTGCCACGCCAACATCCAGCAGCAGATGAGACTCTTTGCGGTAGTTAACGATATCCAGCATCTCCTGACCCAGCATAAACATGCGGTCAGCGTAGCGGAACACCAACTGTCCCAGTTCCGTCGGTACCAGACCCCGTCCCTGACGCCGGAACAGCTTGCCCTGCAGGCGCTCCTCCAGTGCCTTAATCTGCCCGGTAATGGTCTGTGGCGTCAGGGAGAGTGCCTCTGCTGCCGCCGTAATCGATCCCGCACGGCAGGCGTGCCAGAAGTAGTAGAGATGATTGTAATTAATGTGCGCCATAGGATGCCCTACGCCGCACGCTGCTTAAGACGCCAGCCAAGGATCATATAGCCCAGCACCGCCGACAGAATCGAACCTGACAGAATCCCCAGCTTCGCCAGCGTCATCAGTTCAGCACTGATGTCGCCGTAGGCCAGCGAGGCGATAAATATCGACATGGTGAAGCCAATACCGCACAGCACCCCCACCGCCGCAATATCTTTGATGTGAGTATTTTCCGGCAGTCTGGCTATGCCGGTTTTATCTGCCAGCCAGCAGAACAGCGTAATGCCCAGTGGCTTACCGATCAGCAGACCGGCCATGATGCCCAGCGGCAGCAGCGAGAAGAGGCTACCGAACGAGACACCCGTCAGCGACACACCCGCATTAGCAAAGGCAAACAGGGGCAGGATCACCCAGCGCACCCAGGGATGCAGCGCATGCTCAAGATGAATCGCCGGAGAGTGTCCCTCTTTCTTCGCCAGCGGAATCAGGAAGCCGACCACGACACCCGCCAGCGTCGCATGAACACCCGACTTCAGCACCGCCACCCATAGCACCAGCCCCACCAGCAGATAGAGACCGGTGTTGCGCACGTTGAGCAGGTTCATCAGCGCCAGCACGGCAATGGCAGCGGCGGCAACGCCCAGCGAGGCCATCGAAAGGTGATGCGTGTAAAACAGCGCGATAATCACGATAGCCCCGAGATCGTCGATGATCGCCAGCGCCATCAGGAAGATTTTCAGAGCAGGCGGCACGCGGCTTCCCAGCAGCGCCAGGATGCCCAGCGCAAAGGCGATATCGGTGGCGGTCGGGATCGCCCAGCCGCTGCGGGTGGCGGCATCGGCACCGTTAAACAGCAGAAAAATGATCGCCGGGGCGATCATGCCACCCAGCGCCGCAATCAGCGGGAACAGCGCCTGTTCACGTTTAGCCAGCGCGCCCATCACCAGTTCGCGTTTGACCTCAAGTCCTACCATCAGGAAGAACAGCGCCATCAGCGCATCGTTAATCCACAGCAGCAGGTCTTTGCTGATATCGAGACTGCCAAAGCGAAACTCCACCGGAATGGCCAGCAAATCGCGATAGCCCTGCTGCGTCGCTCCGCTATTGGCCAGTACCATCGCCAGCGCAGCCGCAATAATCAGCACCACACCGCCGGTAGCGTCGCTTTCAACTATTTTTTTTAATCTGATATTCACACGCGTTGTCCTTAATCCAGAGATCAATCAAAGTCCCTAAGAGTAACGGTAATAACAGCTCGAAAAAAACAGTTTATTTAGCGGGGATTGTTCGGAAATAACGAAGCGTTGATCGCAGGTAAAAAAAAGCCAGCGGCAGGCGCTGGCTTTCAGCGTGGATGAACTTAACGGGTTAAGTCATCAAAGAATTTTTTCACGCCGTCGAAGAAGCTCTTTGAGCGCGGGCTGTTATGCTCGCCGCTCGGGCCGCCAAAACTCTCTTCCAGTTCACGCAACAGCGCTTTCTGTTTCTCATTCAGGCTGACCGGTGTTTCCACCACGACGCGACATAACAGGTCGCCGACCGCGCCGCCACGTACCGATTTGACGCCACGTCCGCGCATGCGGAACAGCTTGCCGGTCTGCGTTTCTGACGGCACTTTCAGCTTCACGCGACCATCCAGTGTCGGCACTTCAATCTCGCCGCCCAGCGCCGCCATCGCAAAGTTGATTGGCACTTCGCAGTAGAGATTGTTCTCTTCACGCTCGAAGATCGGGTGTTTCTTCACCGAGACCTGAACGTAGAGATCGCCGGCTGGTGCGCCCTGCTCGCCCGCTTCGCCTTCGCCACTCAGACGAATACGATCGCCGGTGTCAACCCCAGCAGGGATTTTCACTGACAGCGTCTTCGACTTCTCAACGCGGCCATGGCCATGACAGGCGTTGCACGGATCTTTAATCACCGAGCCGCGACCATGACAGGTCGGACAGGCCTGCTGGACAGTGAAGAAGCCCTGGCGCATCTGCACCTGGCCTGCACCATGACAGGTTGAACAGGTTTGTGGCTGCGTTCCCGCTTTCGCGCCGCTGCCGTGGCAGACATCACACTCTTCCAGGGTTGGAATGCGGATCTCTTTGGTCACGCCGCGTACCGCTTCTTCCAGCGACAGCTCCATGTTGTAGCGTAAATCGGCGCCACGTGAGGCGCGCTGACGGCGTCCACCACCAAAGATGTCACCGAATACGTCGCCAAAGATATCGCTGAAGTCTGCACCGCCGCCACCAAAGCCGCCGCCGCCGAATCCACCGCCACCCATACCGCCCTGTTCAAAGGCTGCATGACCATACTGATCGTAGGCCGCACGCTTCTGCGCATCGGTCAGGATTTCGTACGCTTCCTTGACCTCTTTGAATTTAGCTTCGGCCTCTTTGTCACCGGGATTGCGGTCCGGGTGAAATTTCATTGCCAGGCGTTTGTAAGCCTTTTTGATTTCACGCTCGTCCGCGGATTTGGCGACGCCTAAAATCTCGTAGTAATCACTCTTCGCCATGTTTTTTTAGCCCTTAACATGATCGCACGGGCGTGGAGAGATCTCCTACGCCCGTGCTGGTTTCAACGGCTGTCAGGCCAACCGTCGCGCCCGGTCAGGGGCAATTATTTCTTGTTGTCTTTCACTTCTTCGAATTCAGCATCGACAACGTCATCATCTTTCTTCGCTGACGCGTCACCGGCATCCGCTGCACCCGCCTGAGACTGCTGTGCTGCTTCCATCAGTTTGCCGGACACTTCCATCAGCGCCTGCATTTTGGCGTCGATTTCCGCTTTGTCTTCGCCTTTCAGCGCAGTTTCCAGCGCGGCCAGTGCGGCTTCAATTGGCGCTTTGTCATCAGCTGACAGTTTGTCGCCTGCTTCATCCAGCTGCTTACGTGTGCTGTGGGCAATCTGGTCACCCTGGTTACGCGTCTGAACCAGCTCTTCGAACTTACGGTCAGATTCAGCGTTCGCTTCTGCATCACGCACCATTTTCTGGATCTCTTCATCGCTCAGACCTGAAGAGGCTTTGATGGTGATCTTCTGCTCTTTACCGCTGTTCTTATCCTTCGCCGACACGTGCAGGATACCATCCGCATCGATGTCGAAGGTCACTTCGATCTGCGGCATACCGCGTGGCGCATTCTGAATACCGTCGAGGTTGAACTGGCCCAGTGACTTGTTGTCATTGGCGCGCTTACGCTCACCCTGCAGCACATGAATGGTCACGGCTGACTGGTTATCTTCAGCCGTCGAGAAGACCTGGCTGTGCTTGGTTGGGATGGTGGTGTTCTTGCTGATCAGCGAAGTCATCACGCCACCCATGGTTTCGATACCCAGTGACAGCGGGGTAACGTCCAGCAGCAGCACGTCTTTCACGTCGCCACCCAGTACACCACCCTGAACCGCAGCACCAACGGCAACGGCTTCGTCCGGGTTCACGTCTTTACGCGGCTCTTTACCGAAGAATTCGGTCACTTTCGCCTGAACCAGTGGCATACGGGTCTGACCACCCACCAGGATAACGTCGTTGATGTCTGATACAGACAGGCCCGCATCCTGCAGCGCAACTTTCAGTGGCGCGATTGAGCGTGCAACCAGATCTTCAACCAGTGACTCCAGTTTAGAGCGGGTCACTTTGATGTTCAGGTGCTTAGGACCGGTCGCATCTGCCGTGATGTATGGCAGGTTAACATCGGTCTGCTGTGCAGAAGAAAGTTCGATTTTCGCTTTCTCTGCCGCTTCTTTCAGACGCTGCATTGCCAGTGGATCGTTGTGCAGATCGATGCCCTGGTCTTTCTTGAATTCAGCAACCAGATAGTTAATCAGGCGGCTGTCAAAGTCTTCACCACCCAGGTGGGTGTCACCGTTGGTCGCCAGAACTTCAAAGGTTTTTTCGCCGTCAACTTCGTCGATCTCGATGATTGAGATATCGAAGGTACCGCCACCCAGGTCATAAACCGCGATGGTGCGGTTGCCCTGGCCTTTGTCCAGACCGTATGCCAGTGCAGCAGCTGTCGGTTCGTTAATGATACGTTTGACTTCCAGACCCGCGATACGGCCGGCATCTTTGGTCGCCTGACGCTGCGCATCGTTGAAGTAAGCCGGTACGGTAATGACCGCTTCGGTCACTGGCTCACCGAGGTAATCTTCGGCGGTCTTTTTCATTTTCTTCAGCACTTCAGCAGAGATCTGCGGTGGTGCCATTCTCTGGCCTTTCACTTCCAGCCAGGCGTCGCCGTTGTCAGCGCCGGTGATTTTGTACGGCATGATTTTAATATCACGCTGCACTTCTTCGTCCTGGAAACGACGACCAATCAGACGCTTGATTGCGAACAGGGTATTCTGCGGGTTAGTCACTGCCTGACGTTTAGCCGGTTGACCGACCAGAATTTCGCCATCCTGTGTATACGCAATAATTGAAGGCGTGGTGCGATCGCCCTCGGCATTTTCCAGCACGCGTGCTTTAGTGCCATCCATGATCGCAACACAAGAGTTGGTTGTACCCAGGTCAATACCAATAATCTTACCCATCTAAACATCTCCCACTTAAATTCGTTGCCAATTTGGGTTGTGAACCTGTTATGTGGGCGGGTTGTTTGCATTCAACCTGCCAGCACATGCTTTTTTTCCAACGTTCACAACGCTCGATGACAAGTAAATGGGGCCGCTTCGATGCGCATCAAGGGCTAAACCAAAAAAATTTTTCTACCTCTGGCCCTGCCGGGATCAAAGAACACGGTTAACCCACTGAATATGATGCGTCGCCTTACTCCTTTCTGTGAGCAGGCTGAAGTCCTTTTATTTCATTAACGATCAACTGACTGCCGAGGAACTATGGCAAATTCAACGCTGGCTAATCCTGCCCCGCTGGGCTTAATGGGATTTGGCATGACAACCATTTTGCTGAACCTGCACAACACGGGTCTGTTTGACATGGACGTGGCAATTTTAGCGATGGGGATTTTTTATGGCGGAATCGCGCAGGTGCTGGCCGGTCTGCTGGAATTTAAAAAGAACAACACTTTTGGGCTGACAGCCTTTACCTCTTACGGCATGTTCTGGTTAAGCTTTGTGGCGATTCTGCTGTTACCGCAGATGGGTCTGGCGAAAGCGCCTGATGAACGCTTCCTGGGTGCCTGGCTGGCACTGTGGGGCATCTTCACGCTGTTTATGTTTATCGGCACGCTGAAAGGTGCGCGGATGCTGCAGTTTGTCTTTGGCTCGCTCACGCTACTGTTTCTGCTGCTGGCCGTGGCTCACCTTATGCACCTGCCTTCGCTGGAGGTGTCTGCGGGCTGGGTCGGCATACTTTGTGGTGCCAGCGCCTGCTATCTGGCAATGGGTGAAGTGCTGAACGACACCTTTGGCCGCACTCTTCTGCCGATTGGCGCGAAATCGCTTTAAGCCTGCCTTTACGCCTGAAAAAGACGCGGAGCCTGTCTCCGCGTCCCCGCATTACAAAGAGTTTATTCCCTGCTGCAGGCCAGGCTCGTGGCTGACATCACGCCGCAGCCAGATCCCCGTCAACAATCCCACCAGCGCCAGCGCCATCACATACCAGCAGGGTGCCATCACTGAGACGTTCATCAGCAGCGACACAAAGATGGGTGTCAGCCCGCCGAAGATCGCGTAGGAGAGGTTGTAGGAAAACGAGAGGCCGGTAAAACGCACCTCTGCCGGGAAGGCGCGCACCATCACAAAGGGCACGACGCCGACAATACCGACGCTCAGGCCCGCCACGCCATAGAGCAGGAACAGCTGCTGCGGATAGAGAGCGGTCAGGTGATAGAACTGCCAGCTACAGATTGCCAGCAGCAGGCTGCCGACACATAAGGTACGACTGGCACCAACGCGATCGACAGCGAGTCCGGCAATAATGCAGCCGATGCAGAGCATCACGGTGGCGATACTGTTGGCCTGCAGGGTCAGCGCGGGCGCGATGCCCAGCTGCTTCTGCAGCCAGACCGGCGACATCAGGATCACGACCACGATGCAGGCGGAGAGCAGCCAGGTCAGCAGCATGGAAATCACAACCGACTTTTTATGCTCCGCCAGCACGGTCTTCAGCGGCAGGGTTTCAGCCAGCGCTTTACGCTGCTGCATCTCAACAAAGACCGGCGTCTCATGCAGCCAGCGCCGCAGGTACATTGCGATAAGACCAAACACGCCACCGAGGAAGAACGGAATACGCCAGCCGCCGTCATGAATCGCCTGCTGCGACATCGAGGTATTAATCAGCGTCGCCACCAGCGACCCCAGTAAAATGCCGATGGTCAGCCCGGCCGTCAGCGTGCCACAGGCGATGCCGATACGTTTGTAAGGCACGTGCTCAGCGACAAACACCCACGCACCCGGCACTTCGCCGCCAATCGCTGCGCCCTGCAGCATCCGCATCAACAGCATCAGCAGTGGCGCAGCAATGCCAATCGTCTGCCAGGTAGGCAGAGCGCCCATCATCAGGGTTGGCAGCGCCATCAGCAGAATACTCAGGCTGAACATCTTTTTGCGTCCGAGCTTGTCGCCAAAATGCGCCATCACGATGCCGCCCAGCGGGCGTGCCAGATAGCCTGCGGCAAAAATGGCAAACGTCTGCAGCTGACGCAGCCATTCCGGAATATCTGAAGGGAAAAAGAGTTCGCCAATTACGGTGGCGAAGAAGACAAAGATGATGAAGTCGTAAAATTCCAGCGCGCCGCCCAGCGCGGCCAGCGCCAGAGTTTTGTAATCCTTACCGGTCAGACGCTGCGTGTAAGTCGGATTCATAATAGTCCAGAGGCAAAAGAGGCAAGGTTGTAAAGATACTCTTACTATATCGTCAATCTTTTGCCACACCAGCAGGGCTATAGCTTATGCCTGAAATGCGCAATATTTAGTTATTTATCTCACGTATCGCGCTTTTAGGGCGAAATGCTGCTACTACCTCAGAATGCGTCTCGACGTAAGGCCCGTCCAGAAGCTGTAAACAATAAGGTACAGAAGCAAAGATGCCGTGCACTTTTACGTTGCCCTGCTCATCCTTCAGCCCTTCCAGCGTCTCTTTGATCGACTTCGGCTGACCCGGCAGATTGAGGATAAGCGACTGTTTGCGGATCACCCCGACCTGACGCGACAGAATCGCGGTCGGCACAAACTGCAGGCTTATCTGACGCATCTGCTCACCAAAGCCAGGCATTTCCCGATCGGCAACGGCTAAGGTGGCGTCGGGCGTGACATCGCGTCGGGCCGGACCGGTGCCGCCAGTGGTTAACACCAGATGGCAAAAACGTTCATCGACCAGTTCGCAAATGGCGTGCTCAATCATCGGCTGCTCGTCCGGTACCAGTCGGGACTCAATCTCAAACGGACTGCTGATTGCGCTGCCAAGCCAGCTCTCCAGTGCGGGAATCCCCTGATCCTGATAGATGCCGTTCGCGGCGCGATCGGAGACCGAGATCAGGCCAATGCGTAATGTATTCATGATGAGCTTCGCTGTGATTTACCGCGGTGCGGTGGAGTAAAAGGGGAATAGCAGAAAGGATAATATAAAGTGAAAGGGTCGGAAAAGAGAAAACCGTGGCAGCCTGCGCCGCCACGGTCAGCAGATTACAGCAGTTCTGCCAGCATTTTCTCAAGTTTGCCCTGATCAACGGCAAAGTTGCGGATACCTTCTGCCAGCTTAGCTACCGCCATGGGATCCTGGTTGTGCTGCCACAGGAACTCAGACTCGGTCATGCGGGCCGGACGCGCTTTCACTTCGCCGCTGTAGCTCAGTTTACGCTCCAGGGTGCCTTCGCTCTCTGCCAGCTCTTTCAGCAGCGCAGGCGAAATGGTCAGACGGTCACAGCCGGCCAGCTCGATGATTTCGCCAACGTTACGGAAGCTCGCGCCCATCACCACGGTTTCATAGCCATGCTGCTTGTAGTAGTTGTAGATTTCAGAGACTGAAACCACGCCTGGATCTTCGTGCGCGGCATACTCTTTCTTGTCGGTGTTGGCTTTGTACCAGTCGAGGATGCGGCCAACAAACGGAGAGATCAGGAACACGCCCGCTTCAGCACAGGCACGCGCCTGAGCAAAGGAGAACAGCAGGGTCAGGTTACAGTTGATACCCTCTTTTTCCAGCTGCTCTGCAGCACGGATGCCCTGCCAGGTAGAGGCCAGTTTGATCAGGATGCGGTCATTGCTGATACCGGCATCATTGTAGAGTTTGATCAGGCTGCGGGCTTTAGCGATGCTGCCTTCCGTGTCGTAAGAGAGACGCGCATCGACTTCAGTCGAGATACGGCCTGGGATCAGCTTCAGGATTTCCAGACCAATGTTTACGGCCAGCTTGTCAGAAACCAGCTGCAGTTGCTCTTCTTTGTTGCTGCTCTGCTCACGCGCCCAGCCGATCGCTTCATCGATCAGTTTACGGTATTCAGGAATTTGTGCGGCGTTAAGAATCAGAGAAGGGTTGGTGGTAGCGTCCTGCGGCTGATACAGCTTCATGGCTGCAATATCACCGGTGTCGGCAACGACGGTGGTGAGCTGACGCAGGGAGGTAAGTTTGTCCGTCATGTTCTTTTCTCTTAGTTAACTGTCAGTGTGAAAAAAGGCTGTTGGGATAATATCACGCGCCAACGGTCGCGCAAGGTCAGGGAATGCCGTTTACGATAGCGCGAACAAATAGGTGTGATTCGTCATTCTTTGCGGCTTTTTTGGTACACTGCAAAGCCTGATAAGCAGCCAATGCCCTGTTAAACCAGGCATTAACCGAGGAAGCAACAATGTTGATGGTGATCTCTCCTGCCAAGACGCTCGATTATGAAAGCCCGCTGGCGACCACGCGTTTTACCCAGCCTGCGCTGTTAGAAAAGTCACAACAGCTGATTGAGATTGCGCGCGAGCTGTCACCCGCCAGCATCGCCTCGTTAATGGGCATCAGCGACAAACTGGCACACCTCAATGCCGAACGATTTAACAGCTGGCACCCCGATTTTTCCCCGCAGAATGCCCGTCAGGCCATCCTGGCGTTCAAAGGCGATGTCTACACGGGCCTGCAGGCCGAAACCTTCAGTGATGAGGATTTCAATTTTGCTCAGCAGCATCTGCGTATGCTGTCAGGCCTCTATGGCGTGCTGCGTCCGCTCGATCTCATGCAGCCTTACCGACTGGAGATGGGCATTCGTCTGGCCAATCCGGCGGGCAAAGAACTCTACACATTCTGGGGCGATGTTATCACTGAACGGCTGAATGCCGCGCTGGCGGAACAGGGTGATGAGGTACTGATTAACCTCGCCTCGGACGAATATTTCAGAGCAGTTAAGCCGAAGAAGCTGAAAGCACAAATGATTAAGCCGGTGTTCCTCGATGAGAAGAACGGCAGTTATAAAGTGATTAGCTTCTATGCCAAAAAGGCGCGTGGATTAATGAGCCGCTATGTGATTCAGCAGCGCCTGACAAAGCCGGAGCAGCTTAAAGCGTTTGATCTGGATGGCTATCGTTTTGATGCAGCCAGCAGCAGGGAGAGCGAGCTGGTCTTTAAGCGCGCGGAGCAGTAATACCCCGCGCGTAATGTCTCTCCGCGAATAGGCTTCCCGCCGCCGGGAAGCCATTTACAGCACTACTTCAGCAGGAAGGCCCGCAGTGAGGCGAAGTCCGCCGTCATCTCGTGCGACAGGAGCGGCAGATCAGCGCGCTCCGCTAACTCTGGCGGCAGCGTCAGAGTCTGTTCAAGAATCGCTTCCACACTTTCGCGGAATTTCGCAGGGTGCGCGGTACCGAGGAACACACCATATTCCCCTTCCTGCAGCTGATCGCGCAGCAGACGCCAGGCGATGGCAGCATGCGGCTCGGAAACATAGCCAATCTGAGCCAGTTCACGCATGGCGGCGCGCGTGGTCTCATCAGAGACCGCACCACAGGCGAGATCGGTTAAGCGCCAGGTTTTACGGCGGAACAGCTCTTCCACACGCGGCCAGTTGTTCGGCTGGCTGACATCCATCGCATTCGACAGCGTAGAGACCGTCAGGTTAGGCTGCCATTCGCCGTTGCCAAGGAAGCGCGGCACCGTGTCATTGGCGTTGGTGGCGGCGATAAAGCGTTTGATCGGCAGGCCCAGCGATTTCGCCAGCAGACCGGCGGTCAAATCACCAAAGTTGCCACTCGGCACGGATACCACCAGCTGATTACGTTTTTCCTGCGGCAGCTGCGCGACTGCTTCAAAGTAGTAGCAGATCTGCGCGAGCAGGCGGCTGATGTTGATAGAGTTTGCCGAGTTCAGACCAATCGTCTTTTTCAGCTCTTCATCATCAAACGCCTGTTTGACCAGCGACTGGCAGGCATCAAAATCGCCGTCGATAGCGATGGTTTCGATGTTACCGCCCAGGGTACAGAAGAGTTTCTCCTGCAACGGACTGATTTTGCCCTGCGGATAGAGGATCACCACGCGCACGTTCTTCATGCCGTAGAACGCGTGCGCCACGGCCGCGCCGGTATCACCGGAGGTGGCGGTCAGAATGGTGATCTGCTCATCTGAGCCTGAAACATACGACAGCATCTGCGCCATGAAACGGCCGCCGAAATCTTTAAACGCCAGCGTCGGACCGTGGAACAGCTCCAGACAGGCGATATCTTCGCTGACCTGTTTCACCGGGGCCGGAAAAGCAAAAGCGGCTTTAACACGCTCATGCAGCTGATGGGCCGGAATCTCGTCACCAATGAAAGCCGAGAGAATTTTGCTGCTGCGGCTGACAAAATCCATCTCCAGCATCGCGTCGATGTCGGTCAGTTCAAACTCCGGCAGTTCCAGCGGAAAGAACAGACCCTGCTGCGAACCCAGACCCTGTTTCACCGCCTGGGCGAAGCTGACCTGCTCGTTGTGATCCTTAAGATTGTAGAGTTTCATGCGTTATCCCAATTGTCGTGCGCCAGCCGTGTCGAGACGGCAGATATGGACGAAGCCTTCATCATTCTGCAGATAGTGCTGGCTCAGCCAGTCAGCCATCCGCTCTGCCGTTTCCATCTGATTGCAAACGGCGAAAAGTGTCGGACCAGAGCCGGAGATGCCGCACGCCAGTGCGCCAATCTCTTTCGCGGCCTGCCGCGCCTCGGCGAAACCTGGCAGCAGCCGGGTCCGATAAGGTTCGGCAATCACATCCTGCATAAGTTTAGCTGCCAGCTGCGGCTGACGCGTATGGCAGGCGTGAATGAAGCCGGCCAGCAGGCGGCCATGCTTAATGCAGTCTTCTTTACGGTACTGCGCCGGTAAAATGGCGCGTGCTTCTGCGGTCGACACTTTAATGCCCGGGTAGGCCATTACCCACAGCCAGTCCGCAAAGCCTGGCACCGCCTGGCTGATGATGTCATTCTCCTGAAGCATCAGTTGAATGCCGCCGAGGAAGCAGGGAGCGACATTATCATAATGTACGCTGCCGGAGATTCGCCCTTCCAGCTCACCCATCAGCGTCAGTAGCGTGCTGTCGCTGAGAGGCTTGCCGCAAAACTCGTTCATCGCCATTAAACCGGCCACCACCGAGCAGGCGCTGGAACCCAGCCCGGAGCCAATGGGCATATTCTTCTCCAGCGTCATCGCCACCGGGATCTCTTTGCCAATCGCCTCGCAGAAACGCTGCCAGCACTGATAAACGATGTTCTCTTTGGGATCGGCGGGCAGCTTACTGACAAAACGTCCGGCGTTGGTCAGTGAAAACTGCTCTGCCGCTTCCACGGAGACGCAGTCACCCAGCAGGGAGCGATCTACCGGCGAAACCGCCGCGCCCAGCACATCGAAGCCGACGCTGACGTTACCAATCGAGGCCGGTGCGTAAATTTTTACCATGATTAAACTCCCAACTTCCATGACAGCGTACGCAGCAGGTCGGCAAAGACACCGGCCGCTGTAACATCATTTCCTGCACCGTATCCGCGCAGCACCAGCGGAATCGGCTGATAGTAGCGGCTGTAAAACGCCAGCGCGTTCTCACCGTTTTTCACTTTATAGAGCGGATCGTTACCGTCAACGGCGTCGATCTTCACTTTGCAGACGCCGCCCTCTTCAATCACGCCCACGTAGCGCAGCACTTTGCCCTCACTCTGCGCCTGTGCAACGCGGTCAGCAAAGGCGTTATCCAGCTCAGGCAGACGCTGCATAAACTGCTCCACATCCTGAATTTCGACAAGGCTGGCGGGCAGCAGCGGCTCGATCTCAATATCACTCAGCTCAAGCTGATGACCCGCTTCACGCGCCAGAATAAGCAGCTTACGCGCCACATCGGTGCCGGCGAGATCGTCTCGCGGATCGGGTTCGGTAAAGCCCATTTCACGCGCCATGTTAGTGGCTTGCGACAGCGAGATCCCTTCGTCCAGCTTGCCGAAGATGAACGAAAGCGATCCGGAAAGAATACCGGAGAAGCGCAGCAGTTCATCACCCGCGTTCATCAGGTTCTGCAGGTTCTCAATCACCGGCAGTCCGGCACCGACGTTGGTATCATAAAGGAATTTACGTCGTGAGTTGGCGGCGGCGGCGCGCATCTGCTGATAGTAATTCCAGGAGGAGGTATTCGCCTTTTTGTTCGGCGTTACCACATGGAAGCCTTCGCTGAGGAAATCCGCGTACTGATCGGCAACGGCCTGGCTGGAGGTACAATCCACAATGACCGGATTAAGCAGGTGATACTCTTTCACCAGACGGGTCAGGCGTCCGAGATTGAACGGCTCTTTCGCTTCGGCGAGTGCCGCCTGCCAGTTGCTTAAATCGATGCCGTGGACATTTGTTAACAGCGCATGCGAGTTCGCAATGCCGCAGACCCGCAGATCAATGTGCTTCTGCTTCAGCCACGCCTGCTGGCGATGTAACTGATCCAGCAGCGCACCGCCGACACCGCCGACACCGACCACAAACACTTCGATCACCTGATCGGTGGCGAACAGCATCTGATGCACCACGCGCACGCCGGTGATCACTTCGTCATTATTAACCACCACCGAGATGGAGCGCTCAGAGGAGCCCTGCGCAATCGCCACGATATTGATATTGGCGCGTGCCAGTGCCGAGAAGAATTTCGCTGAGATGCCACGCAGCGTGCGCATGCCATCGCCCACCACCGAGATCACCGCCAGGTTTTCAATGATATCCAGCGGATCCAGCAGGCCATCTTTCAGCTCCAGGTAGAACTCTTCTTCCAGCACATGACGCGCCCGCGCCAGCTCGCTCTGCGGCACGCAGAAACTGATGCTGTATTCGGAAGAGGATTGAGTGATCAGCACCACAGAGATACCGGTGCGCGACATCGCCGCAAAGACTCTGGCCGCCATTCCAACCATCCCTTTCATGCCGGGGCCGGAGACGTTGACCATCGCCATATTATTCAGATTGGTGATGCCTTTTACCGGGCTCTCATCCTGTTCGCCTTCAGCACCAATCAGGGTGCCGGGCGCCTGCGGATTAGCGGTGTTTTTGATCAGGCAAGGGATCTGGAACTGGGCGATAGGCGCGATAGTGCGGGGATGCAGCACTTTGGCGCCGAAATAGGAGAGCTCCATCGCCTCCTGATACGACATTGACTTCAGCAGGCGTGCATCCGGCACCTGACGCGGATCGCAGGTATAGACGCCATCCACATCGGTCCAGATTTCGCAGCAGTCGGCACGCAGACAGGCGGCCAGCACGGCAGCTGAATAATCAGAGCCATTACGGCCCAGCACCACCAGCTCGCCGCGCTCGTTACCGGCGGTAAAGCCAGCCATCAGGATCATGTTCTGCGGCGGGATTTGACTCGCTTCAATACGGCGGGTTGATTCAGGGATGTCGACAGTCGATTCGAGGTAGTGGCCGACCGCCAGCAATTTCTCGACCGGATCAATCACGCTCACCTCATGACCGCGCGCCTGCAGCAGCGCTTCCATGATCGCAATCGAGAGTTTTTCACCACGACAGATAATCGCTGCGTTGACGCTGTCCGGGCACTGGCCCAGCAGGCTGATGCCGTGCAGTACCTGTTTTAGCTGAGCAAACTCCAGATCAACGCGGGTTTTCAGTCGATCGAACTCAAAGCCCGGCTGCGCGTCAGCGAGCCCCTGCAGCAGCTCGCTGAAGATGCGTTCGGCGTCGCTGATATTCGGTAAAGCGTCCTGACCACTGATGGTTTTTTCAATCATCGCCACCAGATGGTTAGTGATCTTCGCAGGTGCAGAGAGCACGGTTGCAACCTGTCCTTGTTGCGCATTGCTTTCCAGAATGTCAGCGACGCGAAGGAAACGCTCCGCATTCGCTACCGAGGTCCCGCCGAATTTCAGCACTCGCATAATATTAACTCTCCTGAATTTAAGCCGAAAAAAAAGCCCGCACTGTTTAGGTGCGGGCTTGTTTTCTGTTTTTCCTGTATGCGTCAGCCCGCACCGTTACCTGAGGTAATGGTGGTGGTAATAATTGTGGTGTTCAGGCTGATTTTACGCATTTAGATTTATTTTCTGTCTGTTTTTGTCTGTCCGTCTTGCTTCCAGAAGTAAAGCAAAGCGCACATTAAGTCAACCCGATTTGTCCGGCGGACAGTTTTCCACCACTGCGCACAGCCTCCGGTCAAATCGCAAAACGCTGTTCGATCGTTTGCGATGCAGAAATTCCCTGCGATCTGTTGCTGTAAAATCAGCTTTTTGCCGAGGATTTATCTGTGAGTTTTTTTTCAATATCGTGCAGCAGACGATGCAGCATCGCGCTGTCACGCTGTTCCAGCAAACCCACTCGCTGATCGATCCAGTCTGACAGCTTCTCATCATCACTGACATCGAGTTGCGCCAGCAGCTGATGGAAACGCTGACGCAGCGCCTGCAGCTGCTGCCCGTCGGCAGCGGACGCGACCGGCGCTTCAACCTGATTCAGCTTCGACAGCTGATAGCAGTAAACCATCACTGCCTGACCGAGATTCAGTGAAGGATAATCATTTGCCATCGGGATGCCGGTCAGCAGATCGACCTGCTCCAGCTCCTCGTTGGTCAGCCCGCTATCTTCGCGGCCAAACACCAGCGCCATGCTGTTGACCCACTGACGCTTTTCCAGCAGTTGCGTTTCAACCTGCTCGGGTGTGGCATAGTAACGGAACTTTGCCCGGCTGCGCGCCGTCGTCGCGACCGAAAAATCGATATCCGCTAAAGCCTCGGCAAGCGTAGTAAAGGCCTGAACATTATCGAGGATCTCACCTGCGCCATGGGCTACCCGGCGCGCTGCCGGATCCTGCCAGGCGTCGCTGGCAACGATGCGCAGCTGGCTGAACCCCATAGTTTTCATGGCACGCGCCGCAGCGCCGATATTTTCTGGCCGCGCGGGCGAGACGAGAATCAGGGGAAAAAGCATATTTATTCCATTGGTCCATTTACATAACGCCATATTAACATGACTGTTAATGATCCAGTTGTCAGAAGGCGACAAGAAAATCGGGTGTTAACAATGTTAAAACCAGTGAAAAGTGATGCCCTGAATATTTTTATCCCCGAAACCCGCCTTATTAAAGAAATCATTATTAATTTATTTAACTTCAAAGAGATAGAATGTGATTACCCGCTGGTTTCATTTTGGGTCACAGGCGTGATAAATGTAACGTAAATGATGCTTTTTGTGAGCTAAACAGGCATTCTGCGAGAAGTTTTTCACAAAAGTGTTAACGTGCTACAATTGCATTTGATATAAGTCAACGAAGCGTTGTTTTTATGCTTATCGGTTGTAGTTGGTGCTGTTAGGTTGCTGTTAATACAGTTAGGATATGCGCCATTATCATTAACGCCCGGGGCATGCAATTTTCATCCTGACTGGCTGAGCTAATACTGTTGTTGACGTTGATAGATGGCTTATCAAAATATGATTTCGTACAACGGTTCAGCGCGGCCCGCCGCTCTCGATGATGGAGAACGCCATACCGCTGTACGCCCTGTTTTCAATTTGTTGGCAAATTTTAGGTAGCTAAACATGCAGACCCCGCACATTCTTATCGTTGAAGACGAACTGGTCACGCGTAATACCCTCAAGAGCATTTTTGAGGCGGAAGGTTATGTGGTGTACGAGGCGACTGATGGCGCTGAAATGCATCAGGTGCTGACTGACAATGACGTTAACCTGGTCATTATGGACATCAACCTGCCCGGTAAAAACGGCCTGCTACTGGCCCGTGAACTGCGTGAGCAGGCCAATGTCGCTCTGATGTTCCTGACCGGCCGTGACAACGAAGTCGATAAAATTCTTGGTCTGGAAATTGGCGCTGACGACTACATCACCAAACCGTTTAACCCGCGTGAGCTGACTATTCGTGCCCGCAACCTGCTGTCGCGCACCATGAACCTGGCGATGCCAGGCGAAGAGCGCCGTCAGGTAGAGAGTTACAAATTCAACGGTTGGGAGCTGGATATCAACAGCCGCTCACTGATCAACCCGAACGGCGAGCACTACAAATTGCCACGCAGTGAGTTCCGCGCCATGCTGCACTTCTGCGAAAATCCAGGCAAAATTCAGACCCGTGCCGATTTGCTGAAAAAAATGACCGGCCGCGACCTTAAGCCGCACGATCGCACCGTTGATGTCACCATCCGTCGTATCCGCAAGCATTTCGAATCTACGCCGGACACGCCTGAGATCATCGCCACCATCCATGGTGAAGGTTATCGCTTCTGTGGTGATCTGCAGGATTAAGCAGCTGTCAGATGCGATAAACAATAAACGCCCCTGCGGGCGTTTTTTTTGCGCTCAATACAGCAGGTTAATCAGTGCCACGGCATAATCGGCACGGCGCTGAGCGCATTTTTCGGTGAACCGTCGACCACTTTATCGGAGTAGGTCAGATAGACCAGAGCATTGCGCTTTTTGTCGAAGAAGCGTACAACCTGCAGCTTCTTGAAGATTAGAGAGGTACGCTGGCGGAAGACCACTTCTCCCTCCGCTTTGCCCTGCGCAATTTTATCACTCAGTTCGACCGGACCGACCTGCTGACAGGAAATCGCGGCATCAGAGGTATCTTCTGCCAGCCCCAGTCCGCCTTTAATACCGCCGGTCTTCGCCCGGCTGATATAACAGGTTACATTTTTAACGTCCGGGTCATCGAATGCTTCAACAATGATTTTGTGGTCAGGCCCGAATATCTTGAATACCGTATCAACAGAGCCAATCTGTTCGGCAAGCAGCGGGCTGGAAAAGGTCAGCGTGGTCAGCACAGCGATCATAAGACGCGTTATTGTCATGGAGTTACCATTGCAAATGGAATAGATGAGAATGTAATGTACTGTCAAACGAATTAATGACCAAACTAAAACGGGTTTAAGCCCGTACTGATTTAGCACAACCTTCCCCGGAAAACGGCCCACGTCTTTTGAGCAATGAGTGCTAATATTCTTCGAATGCGTTTAGCTGCACCACCAGAGTATGAGGATGTTTTATGGACCAAGCCGGTATCATTCGCGATTTGCTTGTCTGGCTGGAGAGCCATCTGGATCAACCCCTTTCACTGGACAATGTTGCCCAGAAAGCCGGTTACTCTAAATGGCATTTACAAAGGATGTTCAAGGACGTAACCGGTCACGCAATAGGTGCCTATATCCGTGCGCGTCGTCTGTCGAAAGCTGCTGTCGCGCTGCGGCTGACCAGTCGCCCGATTCTGGACATCGCCCTGCAGTATCGTTTTGATTCACAGCAAACTTTTACTCGCGCATTCAAAAAGCAGTTTGCTCAGACTCCGGCCTGGTATCGTCGCTCTTCCGACTGGAACTCATTCGGTATTCGTCCCCCGATTCGCCTGGACGATGAGACGCAGCCGGAACCGGCTTTCGTTACCCTGCCGGAAACGGTACTGGTGGGACAAACCCAGAACTACACCTGTATTCTGGAGCAGATCTCCAGCTATCGCGACGAGATGCGGATTCACTTCTGGAAGCAGTTCCTGCTGGAAACGGACACGGTTCCGCCGGTGCTGTATGGCCTGCATCAGGTGCGTGCCAGCCAGGACAAAGATGATGAGCAGGAGATTCTCTACACCACGGCGGTGCCTGCTGACAGCGCGGTCAACCTGCACTCCGGCCAGAGTGTTATTCTGGAAGCGGGCGATTACGTGCAGTTCACCTACAACGGCCCGCGCGTCAATCTGCAGGAATTTATCCTGCTGCTTTATGGCACCTGCATGCCAACGCTGGGACTGACCCGTCGTCAGGGACAGGACATCGAACGCTTTTATACTCATGGCGGTAAAAAGCTTAGCGAGCCACCGACCGAGATTCGGTGCGAATATCTGATTCCGATTCGCCGTCAGACTGTCGCCAGCTAAGATCAGGGCTGCCGTCTGTGGACGGCAGCTTTCACGACATCAGCGTTGCAGCTCGTCGAGCGCAGGCGCGTCAAGATGGGAAATATCCCCCGCCGTCTCCACAATCCACCCTTCTGCCAGCCAGGCACTCTGCTGATAATCGACACGTGAGATTGAACAGTTACGCAGACGCAGGCGACGTTCCGCATACGCGGGCAGACCGAGAATCGTACTGACCAGCGATCCCAGTGCCATACCGTGACTGACCAGCAGCGGACGGCTTCCGACAGGCAGTTCGCGACAGGCATTCAGCGCGGCGTGCATGCGCGTCGCCATCTCCGTCATCGACTCGCCTTCTGGAATGCGACCGCCTTCGGTGCCGTTGACCAGCGTGGCGCGCCACTGCTCTTCCTCCGCCGTTAAACCATCCAGCGGACGCTTCTCCAGTACGCCCATATTCAACTCACGCAGCCGCGGATCCAGCGTCACTGCGCATCCGCAGGCGTCCGCAATAATCTCCGCGGTGCGGCGCGTACGTCCCAGATCGCTGGCAATCACGTGCGTGATGCCCAGATGTTTGACGCGCTCACCCACCTGATAAGCCTGTTGCTCACCTTTTTCCGTCAGCGGACTGTCGGATTGCCCCTGAATGCGGCGTTCCGCATTCCATACCGTTTCACCGTGACGAACAAGATAGACCTGTAGCATGTTAGTTTCCGTTATACTGCGACAAAAATCGTCTCAGAGCCTGTCCCATCAGGCGTCATTGTTGCAGACAGTCTGGACACGGAGCGTGCGGAATAATCCGGCGTACACGGAGTACGCGAGGATCGTGGCACTGCCCAGGTTCAGACCAGCCCATAAAATCGCCTGATGGGCCAGGCTCTTAATCACCTGAGGGTTCAATCAATTATGTACCATGTTGTCGCAGCCACAACCAACCCAGCGAAGATTCACGCGATTGCTCAGGCTTTCAGCGACGTTTTCGGCGAGGGATCCTGCCATATTGAAGGGGTCGAGGTCGATAGCGGCGTAGCAGCACAACCGTTAACCCATCTGGAAACGCGAACAGGCGCACGTCAGCGCGTCATGAATGCCCGACAGGTCCGGCCTGAAGCGGCGTTCTGGGTAGCGATTGAGGCAGGCATCGAAGATGACACCGCATTTGCCTGGATGGTCGTGGAAAACCAGAAGCAGCGCGGCGAATCGCGCTCGGCCAGTTTTACCCTGCCGCCAGTCGTGCTGGCAGGCCTGCGTGAAGGCCGTGAGCTGGGCGACGAGATGGCGCGGTTAACCGGCATCGACAATATCAAACACCAGGGTGGTGCTATCGGGGCGTTCACGAACGGCCTGCTCAGTCGCTCCAGTGTCTATCATCAGGCACTGATTCTGGCACTCTGCCCGTTCGTCCATCCGCTTTACCAGCAGTGATCAGGTGCGTCCCAGATGCGCTTCCAGCCAGCGTTTCAGCTCTGGGGGCGCCTCTTTCAGGCTGTTAGAGCCACGGGTAATAGTTGCGATGCCGACGCCGAGCTCATTTTTCAGCTCGCGCTGGCTCATTTCGCCGTTCATCAACTCTTCGATAATCCGCAGTCGGGTGCCGAATGCTTCCCGCTCATCAGGCGTCATCATCAGTTGCATCAGGGGCAATGCATGACCATCGGCAAAGGCCTGCTGCATCAGCACGACAAAGCGTTGCCAGCTATCTTCTGGCGAATGCGCATCGGTAGAGGGGGAATCAGAATGGGTCATGAAGAGGCTTCCGTACTCGCTAAAGAGTACGGAAGCTTAGCACAGCTAGTAACGGCGATTCCACTCAGCATCTGACAGGATCTTGTCAGGCTTGCCCATGAAGTGACGATAGTAGGCGTCATACGCCAGCACATTCTTCACGTAGCCGCGCGTTTCAGAGAACGGAATGGTCTCAATAAACGCGACGGCGTCGAGATTGCCTGCACTGGTTTTCTGCCAGCTTCGCACCCGGCCCGGCCCGGCATTATAGGCGGCGGAGGCGAAGATCCGGTTCTGGTTAAACTGTTGATAGACATATTCCAGATACTGCGTGCCGATCTGGATATTGGTTTCCGGATCCAGCAGCTGGCTGGTATTGCTGTAGCCAGGAATGTTATACATCTTCACGGTGTGCGCCGCGGTGGCAGGCATAATTTGCATAAGACCACTCGCCCCGACCGGCGAATGCGCTTTTGGGTTCCAGGCGCTTTCCTGACGCGAAATCGCCATCGCATAGCTCGGCGGGATCTGTTTGACCTCGGTGTTACGCTCATAGACGCTCTGCCACGCCAGCGGGAAGCGCTCTTTCAGGCTGTCCCACATTTTTGCGGTGATGGTCGCCTGCACGCTGAGATCCCACCAGTCCTGCTCATTGGCGTAACGCGCCAGCATCTGCTGCTGCGTGTGGGTGCGGCTGGCAATCAGATTGCTCCACTCGCTGCGTGCCAGATTATCCAGCCCCCAGTACATCAGTTCGCGCACGCGGGCCAGCTCCGGTCCCTGCACAGTGGCACTGTCAGGCTTCGGCGCTTCATCCACCTGCAACGGGTAGTCAACGCCAAGCCGCTGGGCGGCCACCATCGGATAGAAGCCACGCGCCTGCATCAGCTTACGCAGAATCTCTTCCGCTTCCTCTTTACGATCTTTCTCAAATAGCAGGTCAGCCTGCCAGTACTGCCACTCATCTTTCTCTTTGGCCTCCAGCGGCAGACGGGCGATCCAGGTGTTCAGACCGCGTCTGTCATGCTGAGAAAGCGCCAGGCGCACCCGGCGTTCCACCAGCGCGGTTGACTCACTGTTCATCACCACCGCATCGCGCCAGCGCGCCTGCTCAGAAGTGAGATCGCTGCCCATCATGCGCCAGACCACAATCTCTTTCAGCGCCTGCTCATCTTCCGGCCCCATCTTCTGCGCCCGGACCAGTATCGGAATCAGGCTGCGGGCATTTTCCATGTCCTGCCGCGCCACGCGCGTAAAGGCGTAAATCGTGGCCTGACGGGTGAAGTCGGTTGGCCCAACGGCGCTGGCAAACGTGCTGACCGTTAACGGATCCTGCTGCAGGGACTGTATCGCGTCAGACATGGTCTGATAGTCAGCAGGTAACGTTTTCGCCAGATAACTCACCAGGCTGTCGTTGCCCGCTTTCATCGCCAGCCGGATACGTTCCAGGATGGTAATAGGCGAAACCTGACCGGAAGCCTGCCATACCGAGAAGAGCTTATCGCAGTCGGCGGGCAGGGCTGTGCCACGCAGCCAGATCTGCTTTGCGCCATCAAACGCGGCCTGCTGCTGACCGGTGGCCCACTTGGCGTAATACCAGTTACATCGTGCCTGCACCGGCTTGGGTTCGGTCGGACTGAAGTTCAGCACGCCCTGCCAGTCCTGACGCCAGGCCAGCACATTGATAAAGCGGGTACTGAGCGAGCGTGCGGGTGGCAGCGTCGGATACTGGCGAATAAAGTTCTGCACGGCCAGGGCGGTTTCCTGATCGAGATCCTGTGCCAGCAGGCGATATTGCAGATAAGGGTAGAGCGGATAATCCTGGAGCGTCGGCAACAGCTGATCCACAGTCGCCATCTGGTTACTGTCCCAGGCCTGTTTAATTTGTTGATAACGTTGCCGTTGTTGATCCAGCGAATCGGCCCATGCGCTGCTGGCCGAACCGACCAGGCAGATCCCTATCATCCAGTTACGCCACTTCACCACGTAAATCTCCTCTGTTGCTGGGCGCCGGCGAGTTGCCAGACAGTCTTTCATGCTAACCGGGCCACCGGACTCTTGCCATGTTCTTCGCAAAATTTACGCATACGGACATTAAACGCACCGTCATCGCTCAGCGTGCGCGCCGTCATTGTGCAAATTATCATCAGAAAATCTTATCACTGAATGCATTAAACTGTTGAATCATCGTCTTAAAAAAGTGGCACATCCTTTGCTCTGTTGAATCCCATCTTGTATACCAGCTGGAATTCTTCCTATGACTTCAACCCTCGGCCTGACACTTGCCGCCTGGCAGCAGCGCTATCAGCAGGCTCCGCAACAGATAACCTCACTGCTGAGCGCACACCTGGCAGCGATGGATACCCGTGATAATGCCTGGATCTATCTCGCGACCCCGGATCAGTTAGCGGCACAGATTGCGCCACTGCTGGCGGACTATCAGCGCGATCCCGGCTCGCTGCCGCTGTTTGGTGTGCCCTTTGCGGTCAAAGACAATATTGATGTGGCGGGCTGGCCCACCAGCGCTGCCTGCCCTGCCTTTACCTATACCGCCAGCGAAGACGCGGTCGCCGTCGCCCGGCTGAAAGCCGCTGGCGCCGTCGTCATCGGCAAAACCAACCTCGATCAGTTCGCGACCGGTCTGGTGGGAATCCGCTCGCCTTATGGTGCGGTCAGTAACACCTTTGATGCTGATTATGTCAGTGGCGGCTCCAGCTCCGGCTCGGCATCCGTGCTGGCGCGCGGGCTG
This sequence comes from Pantoea sp. 22096, assembly GCF_052045955.1. NCBI lineage: Bacteria > Pseudomonadati > Pseudomonadota > Gammaproteobacteria > Enterobacterales > Erwiniaceae > Pantoea > Pantoea sp. 22096. Next base: position 203,757 of record NZ_JBQEPW010000005.1, read on the forward strand.
GTCGCTTTTTCGCTGGGCACCGATACCGCCGGTTCGGGCCGTGTGCCGGCAGGCTTTAACAATATAGTCGGCCTCAAGCCGACCAAAGGCTGGTTCTCTGCGCGCGGCGTGGTGCCCGCCTGTCGCCTCAACGACACCCTTTCGGTGTTTGCGCTGACGGCAGAAGATGCGTTTAGCGTCGCCAGCGTCATGGGAGGTTATGATGCCGGTGACGCCTATTCGCGTGTGAATCCGCGCACCGCCCCGGCCAGCCTGCCGGTTCATCCCCATTTTGCTGTACCTTTGAACCCGGAATTTTTTGATGATGCTGCGGCCGAAGCAGCCTGGGATCAGGCGCTGGAGGCATTACAGACGGGCGGCGCAACGCTGCACCCTATCGACTTCACCCCGTTCAGCAAGCTGGCTGAACAGCTCTATTACGGCGCCTGGGTCGCCGAACGCACGGCGGCGGTGGGCGGGATGCTCGATCATCCGGCGGAGATGGACCCGGTGGTGAATGAGATCGTCGCCAGCGGCCTGAAATACAGCGCGGTCGATGCTTATAAGGCGGAGTATCTGCGGGCGGAGCTGACGCGCCAGATACACCAGACGCTGGCACAGTTTGATGCGCTGGTCGTGCCGACCTCGCCCACCATCCACACCCTGGAGGAGATGAAGCAGGAGCCGATTCTCTACAACTCACATTTCGGCACCTATACCAACTTCACCAATCTTGCCGACCTCTCAGCGCTGGCGCTGCCCGGCCCGTTCCGCAACGACGATCTCCCGGCTGGCATCACACTGATTGCGCCAGCCTGGCACGATCGGGCGCTGGCGGAATTTGGTCTTCGCTGGCAGCAGCAGCTCGCGCTGCCGCTGGGCGCGACCGGCCAGCCCTTTCCGACCCGGCGCACTTCGCTGCCCGCTTCACCCGACCACGTCCGGCTGGCGGTCGTGGGCGCGCATCTGACCGGCATGCCACTTAATTTCCAGCTCACTGAACGCAAGGCCGTCTGGGTCGAAGAGACGCAGACCGCGCCACACTATCGCCTCTTCGCCCTGCTGGAGGGCGCGATCAAAAAGCCCGGCCTGATGCGTGATGAACAGGGCGCTGCGATCACCGTTGAACTGTGGGATATCCCGGTCGCGCGTTTTGGCGAGTTTGTGGCGGAGATCCCCGCCCCGCTGGGTATCGGCAGCCTGACGCTGGCTGATGGCCGGGTGGTGAAAGGCTTTATCTGCGAAGGCTCGGCGCTGAAGACCGCGCTGGAGATTACTGAAACAGGCGGCTGGCGCAACTGGCTGGCATCACAGGGGAGTCACTGAGCATGTTCACCACCGTACTGATTGCCAACCGCGGCGAAATTGCCTGCCGCGCCATCCGCACTCTGAAGCGCCTCGGGGTGACAAGCGTCGCAGTCTACTCCGACGCTGACCGCAACGCGCAGCACGTTAAGCAGGCCGATATCGCTATCGCGCTGGGCGGCGACAAAGCCAGCGACAGCTATCTTCGTATCGACAAAATCCTGGCGGCGGCGCAGCAGAGCGGCGCGCAGGCGATCTGGCCAGGCTACGGTTTTCTTTCTGAAAGCCAGCCGTTTGCTGACGCCTGCGACGCGGCGGGCATCGCCTTTGTCGGCCCTACCGCGCAGCAGATTGGTGAGTTCGGCCTGAAGCACCGCGCCCGTGAGCTGGCAGCCAGCGCGGGTGTCCCGATGACACCAGGTACACCGCTGCTCGCCTCGCTGGAGGCGGCGTTACAGGCCGCCGATGAAATAGGCTATCCGGTGATGCTGAAAAGCACGGCGGGCGGCGGCGGCATTGGCCTGACGCGCTGCGCCGATGCCGATGCGCTCGCCAGCGCCTGGGAGAGCGTGCGCCGTCTGGGCGAACAGTTCTTCAGTGATGCCGGCGTTTTTCTGGAGCGCTGTATCGATCGCGCCCGCCACGTTGAAGTGCAGATTTTTGGTGATGGCACCGGCACCGTGGTGGCACTGGGCGAACGCGACTGCTCACTGCAGCGCCGCAATCAGAAGGTGGTGGAAGAGACGCCGGCACCCGGTTTATCGCAGGCGACGCGTGACGCCCTGCTCGCCTCGGCGGTTCGGCTCGGCGAGCGGGTTAACTACCGCAGCGCAGGTACCGTGGAGTATATCTACGACGTCGACCAGCAGACCTTTTACTTTCTGGAAGTGAACACCCGTCTGCAGGTGGAACATCCGGTCACAGAATGCGTCACCGGACTCGATCTGGTCGAATGCATGTTGCAGGTGGCGGCGGGCGATGCGGTGGACTGGGCACGTCTGCAGCGGCCTCCAAAGGGCGCGGCCATTGAGGTGCGGCTCTACGCGGAAGATCCGCTGAAGAACTTTCAGCCCAGCCCCGGCCTGCTCACCGGCGTTACCTTCCCTGACGGCGTGCGGGTCGACAGCGGCATCGAAACCGGTAGCGAGGTCTCCAGCTTCTACGATCCAATGATCGCCAAGCTGATTGTGCATGCCAGCACCCGCGATGCGGCGCTGGAAAAACTACACCAGGCGCTGGATGCCACGCAGCTGCATGGCATCGCCACCAACCTCGACTATCTGCGCCAGATCACCACCAGCGACGCTTTTCGCAGTGGCAACGTCTGGACGCGCTACCTCGACAGCGTCGTCCCTGCCTCCTCCGTAGTGGAAGTGCTGCAGCCCGGCACCTTCAGTTCGGTTCAGGACTACCCTGGTCGCCTCGGCTACTGGGATATTGGTGTGCCGCCTTCCGGCCCGATGGATGACCTCGCGTTCCGGTTGGCGAACCGCATCGTCGGTAACCATGAATCAGCCGCAGGCCTGGAATTTACTCTGCAGGGACCGACGCTGCGTTTCCACTGCGATGCCATTCTGGCGCTGACCGGCGCGGACTGCAACGCCCGGCTTGATGGAGAACCGGTCAGCACCTGGCAGCCGCTGGCCGTGAAAGCGGGACAGACTCTGGCGCTGGGACGCGCGCGGACCGGCTGCCGCAGCTATCTGGCGGTGCGTAACGGCTTCGACGTGCCGGAATATCTGGGCAGCCGCAGCACCTTTTCACTGGGACAGTTTGGCGGTCACGCCGGACGTACCCTGCGCGTGGCCGATATGCTGGCGATCTCACAGCCTGAACGGGCAGCCTGCACCACGCCTGCGCCAGTCAGCGATCCGCAGCCACTCGATACCGCACTGATTCCGCACTACGGCAGTGAATGGCGCATCGGCGTGCTCTACGGCCCGCACGGCGCACCAGACTTCTTCACCCAGGCTGCCATCGACGAGTTCTTTGCCAGCGACTGGCAGGTGCACTACAACTCCAACCGCCTCGGCGTGCGGCTGGTTGGCCCGAAACCGACCTGGACCCGCGCCAACGGCGGCGAAGCGGGCCTGCACCCCTCCAACGTTCACGACTGTGAATATGCCATCGGCGCGGTCAATTTCACCGGCGACTTCCCGGTGATCCTGACGCACGATGGCCCGAGCCTGGGCGGCTTTGTCTGTCCGGTAACTATCGCCAAAGCCGAGCTGTGGAAAGTGGGTCAGGTCAAACCTGGCGACACCATCCGCTTCCATCCCATTACGGCAGACGATGCGCTGGCGCGGGAAAAAGCACAGATGCACCTGGTCGACACCCTGCGACCGGAACATCCACCAACCTTTGCCGTGCCGTCGCTGGCCGAAACCGCTCACGGCTCCGCCACGATTCTGGCCGCCATTGAGGCTACCAACAGCACGCCAAAAGTGGTCTATCGCCAGGCGGGCGATAAATATGTGCTGATTGAGTATGGTGACAACGTGCTGGACCTGGCGCTGCGCCTGCGCGTCCATCTGCTGATGAATGCGCTAACGGCGCAGGCGGAGACGGGTGTCGGGGAGCTGTCGCCTGGCGTGCGTTCGCTGCAGGTGCGTTACGACAGCCGCATCATTAGCCAGTCCCGGCTGATGTCACTGCTGCTGGCGCTGGAAGCGACGCTGGGCGACGTCAGCACGCTGAAAGTGCCCTCCCGCGTGGTGTGGATGCCGATGGCATTTGAAGACAGCGCCACGCTGGGTGCGGTCAGCCGCTATCAGGAGACGGTGCGTGCCAGCGCGCCCTGGCTGCCCAACAACGTCGATTTTATCCAGCGCATTAACGGTTTAAGCAGCCGCGATGAGGTACGCGACACCCTGTTCGACGCCAGCTATCTGGTGCTGGGGCTGGGCGACGTCTATCTTGGCGCACCCTGTGCCGTGCCGATCGATCCGCGCCATCGCCTGCTGAGTTCCAAATACAGTCCGGCGCGCACCTTCACCGCCGAAGGCACCGTCGGGATTGGCGGCATGTATATGTGTATCTACGGCATGGATTCGCCCGGCGGCTATCAGCTGGTGGGCCGCACGCTGCCTATCTGGAACACCTTCCTGAAAAACCCGCAGTTCACGCCTGATGCGCCGTGGCTGCTGCGCTTCTTCGATCAGGTGCGCTTCTATCCGGTAAGTGAAACCGAACTGAACCAGCTGCGCGAAGATTTCCGGGAAGGTCGTGCCAGCCTGCGTATTGAAGAGACGCAGTTTGATTTTGCCGCCCACCAACAGTTCCTCGCCGACCACGCCGCAGAGATTGCCGCGTTTCGCCAGCGCCAGGCCACCGCCTTTGAACAGGAAGTGCAGCTCTGGGCGCAGGAAGAGCAGAACGCAACGCAGGCGGATGACACGCCTGCCAGCGTCATCGAAGAGGAGGAGAACGGGCTGCCGGTGCAGGCGGACCTCAATGGCAACATCTGGAAAGTGCTGGTGCAGCCGGGCGACGCAGTCAGCGCCGGGCAGACGCTGATTATCGTCGAGGCGATGAAGATGGAGCTGGCGATTGTCGCCCCGCAGGCCGGTCGGGTAACGCGGATTGCCTGTCAGGCGGGCCGTCCGGTCAGTCCTGGCGACACCCTGCTGTGGCTGGAATAAGGAGCGCCGATGACAACCCAACCTCAATCCCCTAAAGCGCGCCCGGAAGCGCTGGCCGAACGGGTCTATCAGGCGCTGAAGGCCGATATTTTCGCCTTTCGCCTGATGCCGGGCGATCGTTTCAGCGAAAGCGAAATCGCCGGACGGATGGCGGTCAGCCGCACGCCGGTGCGCCAGGCGCTGTTCCGGCTGGAGCGCGAAGGCTTTGTCGAAGTGTGGTTCCGCAACGGCTGGCAGATTAAAAATTTCGATTTCGCCTGGTTCGAATCGCTGTATGACCTGCGCACGGTGCTGGAGTGCGAGGCGGTAAAACGCCTCTGCGCCCTGCCTGCGCCGCAGTCTGGCGCGCTGTTAAGCGAACTGAATCAGTTCTGGTGTGAGGCAGAGGCGCTCACCGAGGGCCTGGTGGTGTCGCAGCATGACGAGGCGTTTCACATGACGCTGGTCGCGGCAGCGGGTAACCCGGAGATGGCACGCATTCACGCCGAACTCACGGAGAAGATCCGCATTATCCGTCGGCTCGACTTCACCCGTGATGACCGCGTCTGTGCCACTTATCAGGAACATGCGCAGATTTTACAGGCGATCTTTCAGCAGCAGACCATCGAGGCACAACGCATCCTGACCGATCACATCGCCGTCAGTAAGGCGGAGGTCAGGAAGATCACCCTGCACCGCCTCCAGCAGGCCCGGCTCCAGCTTACCGAATAACATAACAACCACCCAGGGGTTTAAATGATGAAAAGACGTTCGTTGATCAAGGCTTTCGCCCTCTCCGCTACCGTTATCAGCATGGGGTTCGCCTGGAGTGCGCAGGCGGCTGACACCATCAAAGTGGGTATCATGCATTCGCTCTCCGGCACCATGGCGATTTCTGAAACGCCACTGAAAGATGTGGCGCTGATGACCATTGATGAGATCAACGCAAAAGGCGGCGTGCTGGGGAAAAAGCTGGAGCCGGTGGTGGTCGATCCCGCCTCTAACTGGCCGTTATTTGCCGAGAAAGCGCGGCAGCTGCTCACTCAGGATAAAGCGGCAGTGGTGTTTGGCTGCTGGACTTCAGTGTCACGCAAATCGGTACTGCCGGTGTTTGAAGAGCTGAACGGCCTGCTGTTCTATCCGGTGCAGTATGAAGGGGAAGAGATGTCACCCAACGTCTTCTACACCGGCGCGGCGCCTAACCAGCAGGCGATTCCGGCGGTGGAGTACCTGATGAGCGAAGATGGCGGCAGCGCGAAACGCTTTTTCCTGCTGGGTACCGACTACGTCTATCCGCGCACCACCAACAAAATCCTGCGCGCCTTCCTGCACAGCAAAGGCGTGGCCGACAAAGATATCGAAGAGGTCTACACGCCGTTTGGTTACAGCGACTACCAGACCATCGTGTCCAACATCAAAAAGTTCGCGGCAGGCGGTAAAACGGCGGTGGTCTCGACCATCAACGGCGACTCCAACGTACCGTTCTACAAAGAGCTGGCGAACCAGGGCATCAAAGCTACTGACATTCCAGTGGTCGCCTTTTCGGTGGGCGAAGAGGAGCTGCGCGGCATCGACACCAAACCGCTGGTGGGTCAGTTAGCGGCCTGGAACTATTTCGAGTCGATCGATAATCCGACCAACGCGAAGTTCGTCGCCGATTACCGCGCCTACGCCAAAGCACACAACCTGCCGAATGCGGCTACCGTCGTCACCAACGACCCGATGGAAGCAACTTATGTTGGCATCCATATGTGGGCGCAGGCGGTGGAAAAAGCGGGCACGACGGATGTGGACAAAGTACGCGCGGCGATGGCCGGTCAGACCTTCAACGCGCCGGATGGCTTTACCCTGACCATGGATCAGACCAACCATCATCTGCATAAGCCGGTCATGATTGGCGAAGTAGAAGAGAACGGTCAGTTCAGCGTGGTGTGGCAGACCGATAAGCCGGTGCGCGCACAGCCGTGGAGCCCGTACATTGCCGGTAACGACAAGAAGCCCGATCACCCGGTGAAGACCGCGCAGTAAGCGCGCGTTGCTGATGAGAAAGCGTCACCCGCTGTGACGCGGCAGCACGGCAGCACTCAACAGGCTGCCGTGCTGACCTTCCCAAACGAGGCTCCTTTTATGAATCTATGTCGCTGCTTTTTCAGCCTGCTGCTGCTGCTCCCGCTGTTTGCGAGTGCCGGACCGGCGGCTGACTTTGCCGCCGCCAGCCGCAGCCAGCAGGCCACGCTGCTGCAACAGTGGGCCACCGCACCGGACAGTCATCGCCTGCCGCTGCTGGAAGCGCTGCATGCCGAAACGGTGGTCATCGACCAGAATAAACAGCCGTTCAGCCAGCAGGGATCCACGCTGCAGCCGCTGGATGCGGTGGCGCAGCCCACAGGAAACCTGAAAAAGCTGTTTATGAACAATCGCCTGCGCGTGCTGGTTAACAATGCGCTGGCCGCCCACCAGCTGGTGAGCAGCGATGCGGCACTGCGCCTGCGCGCAGCGCAGCAGTTGCAGAATGGGGGTGCCGCTGACCAGTTGCCGCTGCTGGAACAGCGCCTGGCCGCCGAACAGGACAGCCGGGTGCATGCCGCATTAGCGCTGGCGCTGGCGAACCTGCAACTGGCGGATGACGAGCCGATGGTGCGCCTGCGGGCGGTAAAACTGCTGGGCGAATCCAGCGATCCTAACACGCAGGCCAGTCTGCAACGCCTGACTCAGCCCGCGAATGAGCCGGACGCCACGGTGCGGGCAGCCGCGGCGGAAAGCCTGCAACAGATTCAGAAACGGCTGATGTGGGGTGATCTGCTGGGGCAGGCGTTTAGCGGCCTGTCACTGGGCTCCATCCTGCTGCTGGCCGCGCTGGGCCTGGCGATCACCTATGGCCTGCTGGGGGTGATCAACATGGCGCACGGTGAAATGCTGATGCTCGGCGCGTACGCCACCTGGTGGGTTCAGAGCCTGTTCCAGCAGTTTGCACCGGACTATTTAGCCTGGTATCCGCTGCTGGCGCTGCCGGTCGCCTTTATGGTCACTGCCGCTATCGGTATGGCACTGGAGCGCACCATCATTCGCCATCTCTATGGCCGTCCGCTGGAGACGCTGCTTGCTACCTGGGGGATCAGCCTGATGCTGATCCAGCTGGTGCGGGTGCTGTTCGGGGCGCAGAACCTGGAGGTGGCGAACCCGTCGTGGCTCTCCGGCGGCTTACAGCTGCTGCCTAATCTGGTGCTGCCGTGGAACCGCATCGCGGTAATCCTGTTTGTGGTGTTTGTACTGGCGCTGACCTGGCTGCTGCTGAACCGGACCCGCCTTGGCATGAACGTGCGCGCCGTGACCCAGAACCGCGCCATGGCGGAGTGCTGCGGCGTGCCGACCGGCCGCGTCGATATGCTGGCATTTGGCCTCGGTTCGGGCATTGCCGGGCTGGGCGGCGTGGCGCTGTCACAGCTCGGAAACGTCGGGCCGGAGCTGGGTCAGGGCTACATCATCGACTCGTTCCTGGTGGTGGTGCTGGGTGGCGTCGGCCAGTTAGCGGGCACCGTGGTTGCCGCGTTCAGCCTGGGGATTCTGAACAAAGTGCTGGAGCCGCAGATTGGCGCGGTGCTGGGCAAGATCCTGATTCTGGTGATTATCGTGCTGTTTATTCAGAAACGCCCGCAGGGGCTGTTTGCGGTTAAAGGAAGGGTGACTGACTGATGACGCAACCCATCACGCTTCGCGTGGCGCGCACCGCGCCGCGCCTGACGATCGGCATCGGCGTGGCGATCACTCTGGCATTACTGGTGATGCCATTTCTGGCGCTGCTGCCCGCCACGCATCCGCTGGCGATCTCCACCTATACCCTGACGCTGGTCGGCAAAATCCTCTGCTATGCGGTGATCGCGGTGGCGCTGGATCTGGTGTGGGGCTACGCCGGACTGTTGTCGCTGGGTCACGGCCTGTTCTTTGCCCTGGGCGGATATGCCATGGGCATGTACCTGATGCGCCAGGCTGCCGGTGAGGGTTTGCCCGCCTTCATGTCCTTTCTCTCCTGGCGTGAACTTCCCTGGTTCTGGACCGGCACCGACTATTTCGTCTGGGCGCTCTGTCTGAGCATGCTGGTGCCGGGCCTGCTGGCGCTGGTGTTTGGCTTCTTCGCCTTTCGCTCGAAGATCAAAGGCGTCTACTTCTCCATCATGACCCAGGCGCTGACCTACGCCGGAATGCTGCTGTTCTTCCGCAACGAAACCGGTTTTGGCGGCAACAACGGCTTTACCGGCTTTACCACCCTGCTCGGCTTTTCGGTGACGGCGACCGGCACCCGCATCGGGCTGTTTATCGCCACCGTGTTGCTGCTGCTGCTGAGCCTGGGGATCGGCTTTGCCCTGGCGCGCAGCAAGTTTGGCCGGGTGCTGACCGCAGTACGCGATGCCGAAAACCGTCTGATGTTCTGTGGTTACGACCCGCGCGGCTTCAAGCTGTTTGTCTGGACGCTCTCCGCCGTGCTGTGCGGCCTGGCCGGGGCGCTCTATGTGCCGCAGGTCGGCATTATCAATCCGGGTGAGATGTCACCGGCCAACTCGATAGAAGCGGCAATCTGGGTGGCGCTGGGCGGACGCGGCACGCTGATAGGCCCACTGCTGGGCGCGGCGATTGTGAACGGCGCGCGCAGCTTCTTCACCGTCGCCTTCCCTGAATACTGGCTCTTCTTCCTGGGACTGATGTTTATCCTGGTCACGCTGTTTCTGCCGCACGGCGTGATTGGCCTGCTGCGTCGGAGGAAAAAATGAGTGATGTCCTGTTTACCCAGACTCAACTGGCGGATCGCCATCGGGCGCAGCGCGATCCGGTGCTGCAACTGGAGAAAATCAGCGTGTCGTTTGACGGCTTCCGGGCGCTGACCGATCTGTCGCTACAGATCGGCGTCGGTGAACTGCGCTGCGTGATCGGCCCTAACGGTGCGGGCAAAACCACGCTGATGGATGTGATTACCGGCAAAACACGTCCTGACGCTGGCCGGGTGATCTACGACCAGGATAGCGATCTGACCCGCCTTTCACCGGTGGAGATCGCCCGCGCCGGTATCGGCCGTAAGTTCCAGAAACCCACGGTGTTTGAGGCGTTAACCGTGTTCGAGAATCTGGAGATCGCGCTCAAAGACGACAAATCGGTCTGGGCCAGCCTGCGCGCCCGCCTCAGCGGCGAACAGCGTGACCGCATTGATGAGGTGCTGAAACTGCTGCGGCTGGGCGGCGAACGCCAGCGTCGCGCGGGCCTGCTGTCACACGGCCAGAAGCAGTTTCTGGAGATCGGCATGCTGCTGGTGCAGGAGCCGCATCTGCTGCTGCTGGATGAACCGGCCGCGGGTATGACCGATGCCGAAACGGCCTACACCGCCGAGCTGTTCCGCAGCCTGGCGGGCAAGCATTCGCTGATGGTGGTGGAGCATGACATGGGCTTTGTCGAGACTATCGCCGACCATGTCACCGTGCTGCATCAGGGACAGGTGCTGGCCGAGGGTTCGCTGCGCGACGTGCAGTCCAACGAGCAGGTTATCGACGTTTATCTGGGGCGCTGAAATGTTACAGGTTACTGAACTGAATCAATATTATGGCGGCAGTCATATTCTGCGCGGCCTGTCATTTGAGGTTAAGATTGGCGAAATTACCTGTCTGCTGGGGCGCAACGGCGTGGGGAAAACCACGCTGCTGAAATGCCTGATGGGGCTGATTCCGGCGAAGTCAGGCGAGATTCACTGGCAGCAGCAGCGCATGAATGGCCGCAAGCCGCACCAGCGGGTGCAGGCGGGCATCGCCTATGTGCCGCAGGGTCGGGAAATCTTTCCGCGTCTGACGGTGGAAGAGAACCTGCTGATGGGCCTGTCACGCTTTCCGGCTGCCCAGGCACGTGAAGTACCGGAGGAGATCTACCAACTTTTTCCGGTGCTGCTGGCGATGAAGTCACGCCGGGGCGGCGATCTCTCAGGCGGTCAGCAGCAGCAACTGGCGATCGGCCGGGCGCTGGCCTGCCGGCCACAGCTGCTGATCCTCGACGAGCCGACCGAAGGGATCCAGCCTTCGGTGATCAAAGAGATCGGCGCGGTAATCCGCCAGCTGGCGCAGCGGGGCGATATGGCGATCCTGCTGGTGGAGCAGTTTTATGACTTCGCAGCGGAGCTGGCGGACAGTTATCTGGTGATGTCGCGCGGGGAGATCGTGCAGCGTGGCCGCGGCGACACCATGGAAGCTGAGGGTGTGCGCGGCCTGGTGGCGATTTAAATCCGGCTCAGAGCAGGCCGGTCTCGACGGAGAAGTGCCGCTCTTCGCCGCTGGCCAGGGTGATCAGCGTACCGGCCTGCTGCGCGGCCAGAAAGCCCTCTGGACGACAGGTGGCGGGCAGAATGTAGGCCGCCACCTGCTGATCGTGGTTATGCAGCAGCCAGCGGGTCGCGTGCGGAAACTGCGCGGTAGAGAAGCGCGTCATCAGCGCATAGCCCTGCGGCGAATGCAGCTCAAACTGCACGTCATCGCCATACTGCGGCAGATCGTCCGCGAAGAAGACGATCTCCGGATCGCAGAGTTGCGGCTGATCGAGCTGTTGTAACGCCTGTGGATCGCGCGATAAGTGATCCGTGTACTCGCGCCAGGCAGGTGTGGGTTTAAGGTGTGCGGGGATCGAGCGACGCAGCTGGAATGCCCGATCGGGGATCGACTGCCGGAAGCGTCCCTGGTCGATCCACGCGCTGTTGAGGTGACACATATACTGCAGCGGCATCGCCGCGCCCGCCAGATTGGTCACCGTCATCGCTATCGTCAGACGGGGCCGATCGGCCTGAAGGCGGACGGCAGGTGCCGCAAGGTAGTGATGGCCGAAGCCTTTAACATATTCACACTCCCCTTCCAGCGACAGCGTCTGATCCTCCAGCACCAGCCAGGCGCTGTCCATGCGGGCGCAGGCCATCTCACCGTGCAGCGGATGATCGTCCTCTGGTGCGGGACAGCCGTTGGCCAGCAGTCCCGAATGAAAGGCAAAACAGCCGTAAGTGTCGATGATCGACTTGGCGGGCAGCGGCTGTTTAAAACTGTGGCCCATGGTCAGATTGTGCTCGTCGAACTGCACGTCCCAGACCATCTGTCCGAGAAATGGCAGCACGGTCACGCTGCCGCGCCGGTTATGAATGCGCACCGCCTCAATGCCCGCCGGATAGCGAAACAACTCAACCCGGAAGTCATCGCTCTCTAACAGCACCCAGGGTGTGGTGTGAAACTGTTCACGGGCTAAAGGTAAACGGGTTTTCATGGTGACTCCTCCGCCAGACGACCGGTCGCAACCAGCTGTTTTTTATGGCGCAGTTCGCCATAGAAGTAGAATCCGACCCAGGCGAAACAGAGCAGCGAGACGCCAAATGCCCGCTGCATCGAACCCAGTGAGTCCGAAACCAGGCCCTGCAGCGCCGGGACAAAGGCCGCACCGACAATCGCCATCACGATAAACGCGCCTGCGACTTCGGTGTATTTGTTATCGACCGTCGCCAGCGTTCCCGCGTAGATCGTCGCCCAGCAGGGACCAAACAGCACGCTGACAAACACAGCGGCGTAGACGGCGGTAAAGTTCGGCACCAGCATCACATAGGCCAGCGTCAGCACGCCCAGCACCGAATAGGCGATCAGCACTTTCTCGGCACGGAAGCGGGTCATCAGGAAGTTCGCCACGAACTTACCGATAAAAAAGCAGACGAAGCTGTAGATCATAAAGTTAGAGGCGTGACGTTCGTTGGTCGCCCCCAGCGTCAGCGCCAGACGAATGGTAAACGACCAGACCGCGACCTGCATGCCAACATAGAGGAACTGGGTCACAATGCCGCGTTTAAAGTGACGATTAGCGGCCAGATAGCGGAAGGTCTCGCCCAGCGAGGGGCGCGATCTCTCATTACTCTCAGGTTTGCAGCGCGGATAGCGGGTGAACATAAACAGCAGCATTACGACTACCAGCACCATCACCAGATATTTGTAAGGCTCCAGCGTGTGCTCCAGCATCGTCAGACGGAAGGCATGCGCCTGCTCTGCCGTCATCGTCGCCATCTGACTCTCCAGGCTGTCGCCCTCCTGGAACACCAGATATTTACCCAGCACGATCCCCATCAGCGCACCAATCGGATAGAAGGTCTGGCTGACGTTGAGGCGCAGCGTCGCATGGTCACGATGACCAATCATCGAGCTGTAGGTATTGGCCGCAGTTTCCAGGAAGCTCAGGCCGATGGCGATAGCAAAGATCGCCGCCAGGAACATGGTGTAGGTCGCCATGTGCGAAGCGGGATAAAAGGCGATACAGCCAGCGATATAGAGTGCCAGGCCGATCATGATTGCCATCTTGTAACTGGTTTTACGGATCACCAGCGAGGCGGGGATCGCAATCAGAAAATAGCCGCCATAAAAGGCGCTCTGCACCAGCGCACTGGCAAAATCGCTCAGGGCGAACACGCTTTTAAACTGGGTGATCAGGATATCGTTAAGACTCGCTGCACAACCCCAGAGCGGAAAGAGGCACGACAGCAGAATGAACTGGAACAGCGGCGTTTTATTCAGATAGCCATCAGATTGCTGAACAATTTTCTGTTGCATAGCAGAACCTCAGTTACGGTTGAGAAAACGCTGGAAACACTCGGCGTCGGGATAAGCGCGCTGCGTGCCGCGCCCGGTGACGCTGCAGGCGGCATAAGCAGAGGCCTGGGTCATAGCGGCGACCACATCGCCGGTTTTCACCAGCAGATACGCGAAACAGCCGATAAAGGCATCGCCCGCACCGCTGGTATCCACCGCCTGAACCGGCGTGGCGGCCACGCGATGGATCTCGTCGCCGCTCATCCAGACCGAGCCCCGGCTGCCCAACGTGATAATCAGATTTTTAAGGCCATGCTTCAGCAGCGACTGCCCGGCCAGGATCACCTCTTCATCAGTGTTGACCGGCAGGCCGGTGAGGATCTCCAGCTCGGTTTCGTTCGGCATAAAGAAGTCGCATTTGCAGGCGTAGTGAATATCCAGCGTGGCGACGGCCGGCGCCGGATTCAGGATCACGCTGATCTGATGCTGGCGGGCAAAATCGATGGCGTAATAGACCGTTTCCAGCGGGATCTCCAGTTGCAGGATGATCAGCTCACAGGCTTTCAGCGCCTCTGCCGCGTCGTCGATATCGGCCGGTTTCAGCTGCTGGTTGGCCCCTTTGATGATCAGAATGCGGTTCTGCGACTGGTCATCGACAAAAATCGGTGCCACGCCGCTGGAGACGCCTGTTGCAGTAGTGACAAAGCGCGTGTCCACGCCCTGCTGCTGCAGATTAGCAACGGTGTTGGGAGCAAAGAGATCGTCGCCGACCTTGCTGACCATCATTACGTTGCCACCCATTTTCGCGGCCGCGACCGCCTGGTTAGCGCCTTTACCGCCGCAGCCAATGGCAAAGTCGGGCGCTTCAAGGGTTTCGCCCGCTTTCGGCAGGCTGTTGGTATAGGTAATCAGATCGACCATGTTTGAGCCGATAACCGCAATTGTCATGACAGAACTCCCGGATGTTTTTCACACTTAAAATGTTATTAAATTAACAATAACCTTTCTTAAAGGTTAAATATGTGACAAAAACCACATCCTGAAGTGGCAGATACCGGCGGTAAACGGCATAAAGGGGGATTTAAAGTGTTACTATTATAACAAGATAACATCAGGGGCCATGACGGCTGAGAGATGTTACCGCCAGTGATGATGGGCCGGGATCACCGCACGGCGGAGGTTTGCGGCTCTTACAGATTGCGGGTAAGATTGACTGCCAGCCTGGCGGATGAGACGCAACTCATTCAAATCTGTGAGGTTTGTCGCGATATAGCGTCGATTCCGGCGTTCCTGCTCCGCACTACAGGATAGGTAACAGAGAGATGACCATGGAAACCCGGCGCGACGAACGCATTCACAAGCTGACCCAGGCGCTTAAACGCACCGACAAACTGCATCTGAAAGATGCGGCCCACTTGTTAGGCGTCTCAGAGATGACGGTTCGCCGTGATTTAACCGAGCCAGGCTCCAGCGTGGTCCTGCTGGGCGGCTATATCGTCAGCGACCCGAAAAGTCATGCCGGTCACTATTTTGTCAGCGATCAGCATGGGCAGAATGCCGCCAGAAAGCAGCGGCTGGCGCAGACGGCAGCCAGCCTGATCAGCGAAAACGATACGGTCTTCTTTGACTGCGGCACTACCCTGCCCTATATCGTTGATGCCATTCCTGACACGCTGTCATTTACTGCCATCTGCTGCGCCATGAACACCTTTCTGACCCTGAAAGAGAAACCGGCCTGTAGTGTGATTCTGAGCGGCGGTGAATTTCATGCCGACAATGCGCTGTTTACGCCGATTGGCGTGCATACCCTCCTGGACGATCTCTGTCCGACGCTGGCCTTTATCTCTGCGGCGGGCATCGACAAAGATCAGGGGGCGACCTGCTACAACACCAATGAGCTGATGATGAAACATCACGCCATGCTGCGTGCCCAAAAGTCGGTGCTGGTGGCGGACAGCAGTAAATATGGCAAAGTGCTGCCCGCCCGCATCGCCGGGCTACAGCGCTTTGATCTGCTGGTGAGTGACAGCGCGCCCGACCAGGCATTGCAGAACTGGCTGGCACAGCAGGCGATACCACTGCGCCTGCCCTGAGGGCTGCCCCGGTACTATCGTCAGCAATTGAGCGCGGAAATCAGTCAGTTATCCCGCACGCCGTCCGGCATCCCTTCTGCCCGGCGAATATTCGCCGCCCCCTGGCTGGGATTAAACGGTGAAAAAGGCTAAACTTCGACATCATTCCAACGACCAACAGACCCAGAGGCTCAAACCAACGTGGCTCAATTCGTCTATAGCATGCATCGCGTCGGCAAAGTAGTTCCGCCGAAGCGTCATATCCTGAAAAACATCTCGCTCAGCTTCTTCCCTGGCGCAAAAATCGGCGTACTCGGCCTGAACGGTGCGGGTAAATCTACCCTGCTGCGCATCATGGCCGGCATCGATAAAGATATCGAAGGGGAAGCGCGTCCGCAGCCAGGCATCAAGATTGGCTACCTGCCGCAGGAGCCGCAGCTTAACCTTGAACACACCGTGCGTGAGTCGGTTGAAGAAGCACTGTCAGAAGTGGTTGGCGCACTGAAACGTCTCGACGAAGTCTATGCGCTCTATGCCGAAGAGGGTGCAGACTTCGACAAGCTGGCCGCCGAGCAGGGCCGTCTGGAAGAGATCATCCAGGCACACGATGGTCACAACCTGAATACCCAGCTGGAACGTGCTGCCGATGCGCTGCGCCTGCCAGACTGGGACGCGAAAATCGCCACCCTTTCCGGTGGTGAACGTCGCCGCGTCGCCCTGTGCCGCCTGCTGCTGGAAAAACCAGACATGCTGCTGCTGGACGAACCAACGAACCACCTGGACGCCGAATCTGTCGCCTGGCTGGAGCGTTTCCTGCATGACTTCGAAGGCACCGTCGTGGCGATCACGCATGACCGTTACTTCCTGGATAACGTGGCAGGCTGGATTCTGGAACTTGACCGCGGTGAAGGTATTCCGTGGGAAGGCAACTACTCCTCCTGGCTGGAGCAGAAAGATGCGCGTCTGGCGCAGGAAGCCTCTTCTGAAGCGGCTCGTCGTAAGTCGATTGAGAAAGAGCTGGAGTGGGTTCGTAAAGGACCAAAAGGCCAGCAGTCTAAAGGCAAAGCCCGTCTGGCACGCTTTGAAGAGCTGAATAACACCGACTACCAGAAGCGTAACGAAACCAACGAACTGTTCATTCCGCCAGGTGCCCGTCTGGGTGACAAAGTGCTGGAAGTCAGCAATCTGCGTAAGTCCTATGGCGACCGTGTGCTGATTGACGATCTCTCGTTCTCTGTGCCAAAAGGCGCGATTGTCGGGATTATCGGTCCGAACGGCGCGGGTAAATCCACCCTGTTCCGTATGATGTCCGGTCAGGAACAGCCTGATTCCGGCAGCATCGTGCTGGGTGAGACCGTTAAGCTGGCCTCCGTCGATCAGTTCCGCGACAGCATGGACAATTCCAAAACCGTGTGGGAAGAAGTTTCCGGTGGTCAGGACATCATGCGTATCGGTAACACCGAGATGCCAAGCCGCGCCTATGTCGGCCGCTTTAACTTTAAAGGCGTCGATCAGGGCAAACGCGTGGGCGAACTGTCGGGTGGTGAGCGTGGTCGTCTGCACCTCGCGAAGCTGCTGCAGGTTGGCGGCAACATGCTGCTGCTCGATGAGCCAACCAACGACCTGGACATTGAAACCCTGCGCGCGCTGGAAAACGCCCTGCTGGAGTTCCCGGGCTGTGCGATGGTGATCTCGCATGACCGCTGGTTCCTGGACCGTATCGCCACGCACATTCTGGATTATCAGGATGAGGGCAACATCGAATTCTTCGAAGGTAACTTTACCGAATATGAAGAGTACAAGAAGCGTACCCTCGGCGCCGACGCGCTGGAGCCGAAGCGCATCAAGTACAAACGTATGACGAAGTAATCGCAGTCTGATTAATACTAAAAAGGGAAGCGGATGCTTCCCTTTTTTATTTTTTTAAAGCGGCATCCATTCTTCAACATGCCCTTGATGCTCATCATCATGTGTTTTAAATAAAATGCAGGTTAATTTACTTTTTTTATCATAACCAATGACAATATTATCACCAGGCACTGCGAGCTCCATTACCGGATTGCCTTCATAATAAAGCCGAAATTCAGACCGGCTTTCATGTGACTTTCTGGCATCATACCAAGTCAGTGATGCACTACAGCTGACATCACTGCCCCTGAGTACAAAATCTGCTTCAATATCTTTATTTTCATTACCTAAAATATTTTTAAGAGCTGCTACACCATTAAACTCTCTTTGATCATAAAGTTCACTTTTTGATAAAGTTTTAATACATGCACTTTTTAAATTTTGAGCTTTCATAACATTTCTCTTCCTTTGAGAAGAACGGGAAATGCCATCGTAATTAATGCAATGTAATTTTCTGCTACGGGTGTCAAAGTTACAGGTTACGGTTATAACTTTTATTTTAAGTTCAGCGATAAAACTCCCTGAACACCGGTGACTGCAGCGCGAACTCAATAAAGCGCGCCAGCGCAGGTGAATTCAGTTTACGGCCCGGATAGACCAGCCACAGCTCATTCCCCTCGATTTCCCATTCCGGCAGTACCGGCACCAGTCGGGGATCCGCCATCGCCCCGTCGGTCAGAAAGCGCGGCAGCAGCGTAATACCCGCATCGCCCAGCGCCGATTCGCGCGCATAGAGTAAATTGTCGGTGAGATGGCCTGGCGGCAGCAGCCAGCGATAGAACTCGTCATCGCGCTGCAACACCCATTCATTCCAGGCGCGATGCGCAATACAGCGGTGGGCCGAGAGCTGCTGTGGGTGAAGCAGCGGTGGATGCTGATTAAGATAGTGCTGAGAAGCCACCAGCAGTCGCGGGCAGTTGCCTATCCGGCGGCCAATCAGCGAGGACTCCTGCGGCTGACCGGTGCGCAGCGCCACATCAAAGCCCTCCTGTACCAGATCGCGCATCTCATCGGAGATCGAGACATCCAGCGTCACATCAGGATAAAGACGTAAAAACTCTGCATTACAGCGCGCCAGCAGCGTGGCACCAATGCCTGCCGGGCTGGTAATGCGCAGGCGCCCGCTGGGGTTTTCCCGCAGGCTGGCAATCGCCTGATCGGCGCGCTCACTGGCCTGCATCATCTCCTGGCAATGCAGCAGATAGCGCTCACCGGCAAAGGTCAGGTTGAGCTGGCGGGTGGTGCGATTCAGCAGCCGGATCCCCAGCCGCTGTTCCAGCTGACTGATGCGCTGACTGACGCTCGATTTGGGCAGACCCGCGCGTTCTGCCGCGCCGGTAAAGCTGCCGCATTCCGCCACCAGCGCAAACAGCGCCATATCCTGCCACTGACGAAATGCCATTGTTCACCTCAGACGAACACTCTATGAGAGATTGTCCATCTTATCACCGCTAAAATCAGGTTCTACACTTAAGACACTGACCAAGGAGAATCTTTATGTCTATTCGCGCTATCGCAGTTAATCCCGAAAATCCGGAAAACTTTACCGAAATTTTTCCTGAAACCCCTACGCCAGGTGAGTATGACCTGCGGGTCGAAGTCAAAGCCGCGTCGGTCAACCCGGTCGATACCAAGGTGCACAAAGGGGCGAAGAAGAACGGCTTACAGCAGCCACGCATTCTCGGCTGGGATGCCAGTGGCGTTGTGCTGGAAGTGGGCAGCTCAGTCAGCAACTTTAAGCCTGGCGATGAAGTCTTCTATGCGGGCGATCTGACCCGCCCTGGCAGTAACAGCACCGAACAGCTGGTTGACTCACGCATCACCGGTCACAAGCCAGAGAGCCTGGACTGGGCGCAGTCGGCGGCGATCCCGCTAACGGCCCTGACCGCCTGGGAAGGCCTGTTTGAGCGACTGAACCTGGAGACCGCAACGGAAGATCAGACGCTGCTGATCGTCGGCGGCGCGGGCGGTGTCGGATCGCTGGCGATCCCGCTGGCGAAACTGCGCAGCAAGGTGAAGATCATTGCGACAGCCTCGCGTGAAGATTCCGCCCAGTGGTGCCGCGATCGCGGAGCCGATCTGGTGATCAACTACAAAGATATGATCGGTGAGCTGGAGAAACAGGGCATTAAGCAGGTCGATTATATCTTCTGCCTGAATGACACCGACGGTCACTGGGAAACCATGGCGAAGCTGATCGCTCCGCAGGGTCATATCTGCACCATCGTGGAAAACGAACATCCCCTGTCGATGGACCAGCTGAAGCTGAAGAGTGCGGCACTGCACTTCGAGCTGATGTATACCCGCAGCATGTTCAATACACCGGATATGGCGCGTCAGGGCGAGATTCTGGATGCGGTATCGGCGTTGCTGGATGAAGGTAAGCTGCAGACCACGCTGAGCGAAACACTGCATGGCTTAAGCGTTGAGACTTTAACCGCCGCCCACCAGCGCGTGCTGGAAGGCCACATGCGCGGCAAAGTGGTGATGGTCTATTAATGCCCTGACCCGGCTGCCGTGCGGCAGACCGGGCCAATGCATGCGTTACGGCTGGGCGTTTTTCTCGCCCAGCATCGCTTTCACCAGCTCAATACAGCGCAGGAAACGGGCGTCATAATCATCTTCCTTCACGTGCAGGAATTCGATGTTATTTTCCCGCAGCATCGTGACCAGCATCGACTGAAACTCCCGCCGATCCACTGAACTGCCCAGGCTGCGCAAGCCATCCGCGACCCAGGGCACGTTGTTCTCCAGCAGGATCACCAGATCAAAACGATACTCATCGATCAGCGCCTGCACAAAGGGATGTTCACGCCCTTCATATTTGAGACAAAACGCCTGCGTGGTCACAAAGTCGGTGTCGATAAACGCCACTTTATTCGCGTATTTGACGGCGAAATCGATGTACTGCGCCTGTCCCAGCGCGATCTTGTCGTAATCGGAATATTGCAGCGCCATTTCGTCACCGCCCAGATGGGAAAAGACATAGTCGCGGCCATATTCCCAGGCACTGGTAGTGTTGAAGATGTTGGCGAGTTTATTCACCAGCGTCGATTTACCGCTCGACTCTCCGCCGAGGATCGCCACGGTACGCACAAAGAACGGTTTCACTTCAGTCGGGATGTAGTCCCAGAAGCGGAACGGATCCTGACGAATCTGCGCGCCGCTGATGCTCATAAAGGATCGGTTGGGATCGACCAGCACGGTCTGAATGCCCAGGTGCTGCTGGTACATCTCCGCATCGGGCGCTTCGCTGGTGTAGATGCAGTCCGGCGCAATGCCGTGCTCGCTGAGAAACGCGCTGACGCCTTTACTCCACACATCCCAGCCGTGCGGATAGGGTTCGATCCCCTCTTCATCAAAGGCGTGAATACGAATATTTTTCTGATACTTAAAGGTCTGCAGCAGCCAGCGCAGGCGATCGCTGACTGTCGGCTGCTGTGACATCGCGCTGTTCTCAAACAGCTCGCGGTCGCGCGGCTCGTCATAACCCATAATGATATGCAGCTCATCCACCTGACTACAGGCGCGCTGAATCAGATAAATATGGCCGGTATGCAGCGGATAGAACTTACCAAACACCACGCCCACCGTTTTATCGCGGCGCGGAAACTCCAGTCCCAGAAAGCGGTGCAGCGCCTCCAGCTTTTGCGCGCTGGGGCTTTTGATTTTGGCATTGAGTAACTGGCTCAGATAGCCTTTGGTCATGCCGCTGGCATCAGCGACCTGTTGCAGCGTATGGCCCTGCTGGCGAATGGCCGTTTTCAGATAATCAAACGACGACATGTCGTGCCTCCTGCATCAATGCGGTTAAGGTGGGAGCGGCCAGCCAGCGGCTTTTCGCTGGCGGCCGCAGGCGCGTTACAGATCGTCCAGAATCGCCAGCGCATCGGCCAGCTTCTTCGCGCTAAAAACCTGCATCCCGGCAATCGGTTTTTTCGGTGCATTCCCTGCCGGCACAATGGCGCGTTTGAAGCCATGCTTCGCCGCTTCAGCGATGCGCTCCTGCCCGCTGGGCACCGGACGGATCTCGCCCGCCAGTCCTACTTCGCCGAAGATCACCAGATCCTGCGGCAACGGACGATCGCGCAGGCTCGACACCATCGACAGCATCAGCGCCAGGTCTGCACTGGTTTCGGTGACTTTGACGCCGCCCACGACGTTGACGAACACATCCTGATCCGCCATCTGCAATCCGCCGTGGCGGTGTAAAACCGCCAGCAGAATCGCCAGGCGGTTCTGCTCCAGCCCCACCGCCACGCGGCGTGGATTGCCCATCATCGAGTGATCGACCAGCGCCTGAATCTCCACCAGCAGCGGACGCGTCCCCTCCCACAGCACCATCACCGAACTGCCCGAGGTGATCTCTTCGCCGCGCGACAGGAAAATAGCTGACGGGTTGCTGACTTCACGCATGCCCTGCTCGGTCATGGCAAACACACCCAGCTCATTCACCGCGCCGAAGCGGTTTTTATGGCTGCGCAGCGTGCGGAAGCGGGAATCAGCATCGCCATCCAGCAGCACTGAACAGTCGATGCAGTGCTCCAGCACTTTCGGCCCGGCCAGCGAACCATCTTTGGTGACGTGGCCGACCATGATGATCGCCACGCCGCGCGTTTTGGCGAAGCGCGTCAGGTAAGCGGCGGTTTCACGCACCTGAGCAACGCTGCCCGGCGATGACTGGATCTCCGCCATGTGCATGACCTGGATCGAGTCGATCACCATCAGTTGCGGCTGCTCCTGCTCGGCGATCAGGCAGATCTGCTCAATGCTGGTTTCCGACAGCATATTGACATTTTCGGTGGGTAATCCCAGACGATGGGCGCGCATCGCCACCTGTTGCAGTGACTCTTCACCGGTGACGTAAAGGGTTTTCATCCCTTCGGACAACCGGCACATCACCTGCAGCAGCAGCGTGGATTTGCCCGCGCCCGGACTGCCGCCAATCAGAATAGCGCTGCCCGGCACGACGCCGCCGCCCAGTACCCGGTCAAACTCTTTGAAGCTGGTCGAGAAGCGCGGTAACGCCTCCAGACTGATTTCAGAGAGCTTCTGCACCCGGCTGGTGCCAGCGCTGCCGGCATAACCACTCAGGCGCTCGTTACGCGCAGCGGCGGGCGAGGCGGCGATGCGCACCTCGGTGATGGTGTTCCAGGCGTGACAGGCGCTGCATTGCCCCTGCCAGCGTGGGTAATCTGCGCCACATTCGTTACAGACAAATGCGCGTTTTGCCGCTTTGGCCAAATCAATACCTCTGTTAACGCTCTTCGTGGATCAGGCTGCCGGTGAGGATGCAGAACACCCCCATTAAATCGGCATGGCGAATGGTGACCGCAGTCTGCTCATTCACCTTAGGTTTAGCATGGAACGCAATGCCCAGCGCTGAGGCTTTGATCATCAGCAGGTCATTGGCCCCATCGCCGATCGCCACCGTCTGTTCCGGCGAGATGTCAAAACGCTGCGCCAGCTTCTTCAGGGTATCGGCTTTGTATTGTGCGTCGACAATCGGTCCCAGCACGTTGCCGGTCAGTTTGCCGTCGCGAATTTCAAGTTCATTAGCGACCACCGCCGACAGATGCAGCTTGTCGCGCAGGTATTCGGCGTAGTAGGTAAAGCCGCCAGACGCGATGGCAATCTGCCAGCCCAGCGCCTGCAGCTTCTGCGTCAGGGTGGTTAAGCCTGGCATCAGCGGCAGGGCATCACGCACCTGTTTCAGAATATTGGCGTCCGCCCCCTGCAGCGTGGCCACGCGCTGACGCAGGCTGGCGGTGAAGTCGAGTTCGCCGCGCATCGCGCGTTCCGTGACTTCCGCCACCTGCTCGCCGCAGCCCGCCAGTTTTGCAATCTCATCGATGCACTCGATCTGAATCGCGGTGGAGTCCATATCCATCACCAGCAGGCCTGGCGTTTTGAGATGCGGGATTTTTCCCAGCGGTGCCACGTCCAGCCCGGCGTCGTGCGCCAGCTTGCTGGCAAACGGCGTCAGCGATCCCGCCAGGCGAATCACCTGATACTCATCGACGTTCCAGGCGCTGACGATCACCATCGCCGCACCCAGCTGGTGCTGGTAATCGGTCAGCCGCTGCTTATCCAGACCGCGGCCATACAGCAGCCAGCCGGTACGGCCAGCACGATAATCCAGCGGCATCACTTCATCACCGCTAAGAGAAAGGGGCAAACCCGGCCAGAGGGAGACATCGGCGGGAAGATCGCACCAGGTTAAACGATTTGGCATCAGAGCTCCTGTAGGGACAACAAAACCACGCAAGAGGCTACCTTGTCTGCGTCGCTTCTGGCAACATAATCTCCAGGCTTTCTGTTGTGATATGACCCGGATGATTAATGGCTAAAACCGCACTGAAATTTCGCTTACATCGTACCGTGATCGTTCTTATCTCGATGGCGCTGCTGGTCGTGCTGATGCAAGGCGCCTCCTGGTTTAGTCTCGGCCATCAGACGGCGCGTTCTGAGCAGGTCGAGGAGTTGGCGCATACGCTGACCAGCCAGGTGGCGTTCAGCCTTAAGCCCTTGATGGACAACAGTGAAAATAACCGGAATCAGATCGAAGCCATCCTTAATCAGATGACGGCGAACAGCCGTATTCTGGATGCATCCGTATATGACGGAGACGGCAGTCTGGTGGCGCACAGCGGTGAAAACATCAATGTCCGCGACCGGCTGGCGCTCGACGGCAAGCGCGCGGGCAGCTATTTCAACCACCAGATTGTGCAGCCGCTGGCCGGAAACGATGGCCCGCTGGGCTTTTTGCGCGTAACGCTGGATACCCACGTGCTGGTCACCGACTCACATCAGGTCGATAACACCACCAATATTCTGCGTCTGATGATGCTGCTGGCGCTGGCGATCGGCATTATTCTCTCCCGTACCCTGCTGCGCCATCGCCGCACCCGCTGGCAGCAGTCGCCGTTTCTGCTTACCGCCAGCACTCCGGTGAAAGAGGATCGGGATGAGGACGACGAGAAGAAAGAGTAACGCGCCTGCGCTGCGGTAAAGATAAAACGAGAAAGGCCCGCTGTGCGGGCCTTTTTTACAGGAAAGTTGCGGATTTGCGAGGCAGCTTCCATCAGCCGATCAGCAGCGCTTCCAGCTCACTCAGCGATTTGACTTGCCAGGTTGGTTTGATATGTCCCGGCAGCGGCCGGGTGC
Organism: Pantoea sp. 22096; assembly: GCF_052045955.1. NCBI lineage: Bacteria > Pseudomonadati > Pseudomonadota > Gammaproteobacteria > Enterobacterales > Erwiniaceae > Pantoea > Pantoea sp. 22096. Next base: position 228,384 of record NZ_JBQEPW010000005.1, read on the forward strand.
CATGATCGAGCCAGCATGTTTTCACGCCAGCATTCATGCCGCCCAGAATATCTGATTCTGGTGTATCACCCACCATCAGCACCCGCTGCCGATCCGGATTGCCCATACGTTCCAGCGCATAATCAAAGATCTCTGCCGCCGGTTTAGGCACGCCGACCTGCTCAGAGATCACCAGCACCGGGAAGTAATCGCGGAAACCGGTGCGCTCAAGACGCGTCTGCTGCAGCGCGGTAAAGCCGTTGGTAATGATCCCCATCTTTACCTTGCCATGCAGTTGATTCATCAGGCTGACTGCACCCGGCAGCGGCGTGCAGATCTCGCCCATCGCGCTGAGGAAGCCGCTGTTGAGGATCTCTGGCGCCACGCTGAGCTTTTCGCTCCAGTGGTTAAAACGCTGAGTCTGCAGCTGTAACGCTGAGATGGTGCCGTTCTGATAATCGACCCACAGCGGTTTGTTGACAGCCTGATAATCGCTGTAATCCTGGTCGGTGAACTGCACGTCATAACCCGCAAACAGGCGCTGTAAACCAGCATAGGCGTCGAAATGAAAAAGGGTATCGTCCGCATCAAACAGGATGCAGTCCCAGTTATCGATCATTAAAGCTCCTTAACACCACTACGGCGTCAGGGCCATGAGAATGGCATCTTCACGGCCGCTGGCGGTGGGATAATAGTTGGGGCGACGACTGACCTGATTGAATCCAAGCTGCTCATAGAGCGCAATGGCGGGCTGGTTCGAGGCCCGCACTTCCAGCCACAGCGTCAGCACGTCGCGTTTAATCAGTTCATCGATCAGATGCTGCAGCAACTGGCGGCCCAATCCCCGGCGCTGAAAAGCGGGATCGACCGCGATGTTAAACAGCGAGGCTTCGTCCAGTACCACCTGCGTAATCGCAAAGGCGGCCATTTTGCCGTCAACATCGAGACGTAAATTGATAAAGCGCTCGCCCTGATTGCTGGCAAACGTCTTTTCACTCCAGGGAAACGCGTGACTACGACACTCAATGGCGTAGGCCTGCGCCAGATCGTCAGGGGTGAGTAAAGAGATGGCTGTCATGGTTACACATCTGTTGCCAGAGCGCGCGTTTGGCGACGCCGCTGCTGATTAGTTCATTGAAAGAGGCGCTGGTTAATGCTACGCCATTGAAAGTCTGTTCGCTCTCTACGCCGAGCAGCCAGCCCGCGCAGTTCAGCGTCTCCGGCAGCATTTGCAGCTGATCCGGCGTCACGGTCATGACCTGTTCGGGTTGCAGATTGAGAGCATGCAGCACGTCGCGCATCAGCGGTTCATGCAGACCGGGCGGTGCGTCAGCGACAATAATTAACTGCGTATCCGGTGCCAGCGTGACGGCAATTTCGCCCTGAAGCACGCGCGGGCGGCGCAGCTGGTACTGTGTAATTCCCATTTGCTGTAAAAGCCAGTCGCGCCTGGACGTCATGGTGATACCTGTTCTGCTGCCTGAATGCGTCGCTATGCTAGCAAACCCATCGAACATGCGCCAACAAACCACTATAATCCCCGCTCAGATCTTACAGGAGCCCTACATGTCTGCTTTAACCCCGGCCAGCGAAGTCATTCTGCGCCACAGTGATGAATTTACCGCCCGCCATGTTTTATTTGCTGGCGATCTGCAGGATGACCTGCCCGCTCAGCTGGAAACCGCCTCGTCGCGCGTTCACACCCAGCAATATCATCACTGGCAAAACCTCAGCCGTCGTATGGGCGAGCAGGCGCGTTACGGCATGGTTGCGCAGGCAGAAGATGTGCAGGGCTGCGATACGCTGGTCTACTTCTGGACCAAGAATAAGCCGGAAGTGCAGTTCCAGCTGCAGAACCTGCTCTCTCTGCTGCCGGTCGGCTGTGACGTGTTCGTGGTCGGTGAAAACCGCAGCGGCGTGCGCAGTGCTGAAGGTATGGTGGAGTCGTGGGTGAAACTGGAGAAAATCGACAGCGCGCGTCGCTGTGGTCTCTACCATGGTCGTCTGGACAAACAGCCTGAGTTTGATGCCAGCAGCTTTGGTCATCAGTATCAGCTGGATGGTCTGACGATTCATACCCTGCCTGGCGTCTTCAGCCGTGACGGCCTGGACAGCGGCAGTGCCCTGCTGCTCTCGACCTTTACTCCACATACCAAAGGTAAAGTGCTGGATATGGGCTGTGGCGCAGGCGTGATTGCCGCCTCTCTGCCGGCCCGTTCGCCTAAAGTACGTTTGTGGCTGTGCGACGTGCACGCGGCTGCCATTGAAGCGAGTAAATTGACGCTGGCCGCCAATGGCATTGAGGGCGAAGTCTTCGCCAGCAACGTCTTCTCTGACGTCACGGGGCGTTTCGACATGATTATCTCGAACCCGCCGTTCCATGAAGGTACCCAGACCAGCCTCGACGCCGCCCAGGCGCTGATCCGTGGCGCAGTGAAACACCTGAACACCGGCGGTGAACTGCGTATCGTCGCAAACACCTTCCTGCCCTACCCGCAGGCGCTGGATGAAGCCTTCGGCAGTCACGAAGTTATCGCGCAGACCGGTCGTTTTAAAGTTTATCGTGCTGTTTACGGTCGCGGAGCCAAAACGCGCTAAGCGCTTTTCCCGGCGTTAACTGCGTTGCCGGGCTGAAAACGTTGCTTTTTACAGCGATCGTTTCAGCCCGACGAAATAGTTGTTGACGCAAAGAGTAAAATCTCTAGAATGCGCCTCCGTGGTTGTAACATTCTCAGGATGTTACGGGTATGCGAAGGTGGCGGAATTGGTAGACGCGCTAGCTTCAGGTGTTAGTGTCCTAACGGATGTGAGGGTTCAAGTCCCTCTCTTCGCACCAAAATCACATGTTTCATATCGCGAGCACTGCGCGAAGGTGGCGGAATTGGTAGACGCGCTAGCTTCAGGTGTTAGTGTCTTAACGGACGTGAGGGTTCAAGTCCCTCTCTTCGCACCATTGCGGTGATATGAACAGACAACTCGATGCGAAGGTGGCGGAATTGGTAGACGCGCTAGCTTCAGGTGTTAGTGTCTTAACGGACGTGAGGGTTCAAGTCCCTCTCTTCGCACCAACGTTGTCATCCTCAGTTTTTCCCGCAATGCTCTTCAGCTTCCTTTGCAGTATCGTTTTATCCCCTGCTCACCTCATTTTTTCAGCCTGATTTCGCTCATCCGGTCGCTTCATGCTGTACGACAATTTTCAGCCGCTCCGCCCCGATTAAATCAGATGAAAATTCACAGAGATAGCCGCCAGTCCGCCTGCTAACGCCAGACAGGAGGGCAGCAGCAGATAGTGACGCAGACGCGGGCTAAACAGCATTACGACCGTCAGTAGCAGTGCAACCGTCATCACCATCCGCCACTGACTGAAGCTCGGTTCCCACAAGGCGAACAGCGGCAGTGCGATGCAGGGCAGCAATACGCCCCACGCACTATCCAGCTTTTTACCCAATGCCCAGCTGACTCCCCACAGGCCGCAGGCCGCAATAATCGCTATCCCCATGACGCAAACCTCAAATGATAAGCATTCCCATTATCATATGACAGTTTTAACGGCCTTGCAGCCTGTTTTTGTCACGTCCGGCAACGAAGATGACAGACCAGTTGGAAAATGCTAGATTGCGGCCGATAACACTTTTAATAACAGCAACAGCAATAATTTGCTCACTCTCTGGCAGAATCTTTTTTTTGCCGGCTTGCGCTTTGGTATTTCAGGGCCGTCACGAGTATTTATAATGAAATTACAATCATATGAAGAACTGAAACAGAGTAAATACCGGCTTTCAGTGATGCTTTTTCTCTTTTTAAATATCGCCGTTTCGCTATTTTATCTGCTGCCCGTAATGAGCAATGAGACAAATGACGCGACCCTGCCGGTAATTTGTGTCGCTGCGTTTAGCGGCATCATGTTAATTACCTATTTAATATGGCCCAGACTAAAACTTCCCCTGTTAAATCCTGTAGCACTCCTGCTCGGCATGCTCTGGGCTTTGCACATTAATTATCGCTTTCATCAGGTGTTCTATTTTGATGGTGGCTTTCTTATTATCAGTTTGATCAGTGTGTTATTTATCAGTGCCATCGCCCTGAGCGATTATCTGGGTGCTTTTTGTCTGCACGTCGCGCCGCCGGTATTCACCGTACTATTGCTCGACAATGGACAGCATCTGCCGCTGATCCTGCTGACGATCATCCTGCCCCTGATCGGTTTCTCCCTGCAGCATCTGATGCGCCGCCGTGCCGACAGCTTTACCCTGCGCCTCATGCATCAGCTCTATGAAGAGAAAGAGACATTCAGCGATCTCAGCATGCTCGATCCGCTGACCGGACTCTATAACCGCCGCGGCCTGAAGAACCGGCTCGATAATATTCTGGAAAACCATGCTGGCAGCCACTACGTGCTGCTGCTGGATATCGATCACTTCAAGGCCTACAACGATAACTATGGACATGCGATGGGCGACCAGGCGCTGGCGCGGGTCTCTGTCGCGATTCGTGATGCAGTGCGTTCGCGTGATGTCGTCACCCGCTACGGCGGCGAAGAGTTTCTGGTGCTGATGACCAATGTGAACAGTTCCATCGCCATGAAGCTGGCAGAGCGAATCCGCCAGTATGTGCTGGATTTAGAAATCCCTCACCTTTTCAATGAGACCGTTTCAACCCACGTTACTATCAGTGCGGGTATCGCGCCCATTTATGATAATGAGTTCGATCTGGCGGTCGCCAATGCGGACAGCGCGTTATATGTGGCTAAAAATCAGGGTCGCAATACCATCCTGGCCTGGGAAGATTTGCCCCGACAGCAGCCTCAGACGTCCAGCGAACATGCCTGAGTAAGCATAATGCGGTCGTTACTGAACGGAACGGTGGCGAGCGAAGTGCTGCCCTGTCCGGCCTGATGACCGCTCTCAATCCCCGCCTTTTTCCCGCCAGCAGCGACGTTTTTTTACGCGACTTGTAGAGTTAATCAATAACGATTATCATTTGCTTTCTTATCTACACTTTCTGCGAGTCGTCATGGCAACTGCTTCAGCTCAGGAACAGCGTTTTAGCGCTCAGTCGATGATCTTCCGGCAGAATGACCGCCCGCTGGCGGAAAGTCTGCATGAGCGGCTGCAGCAACAGCGCAGCTATCTGCTTGAATCGACGAAGTTCAACCAGTCTGCTCCGCGCGATACGCTGACACTTGCCGCCTGGTCGGCGTCAGAGGCCTTTGGTCCGCTCATCCAGCGCTATAGTGATTATCTCTATCGCGATCATCCTGATGCCGTTCGTGAAGCGAAACCGGTGCTGTCACTCTGGGCACAGTGGTATTTTGGCCTGCTGCTGCCACCGCTCATTATGGCGTTGTTGCAGGAGTCACGTGCGCTGGACTGCTCGCCTGAGCATATTCGCGTCGGATTTCATGAGAATGGCCATCCGGCCACGTTCTGGATCGATGTGCAGGAAGATGAAGAAGCGCGCTATCTTAATTCCCTGCAGCGCATTGATCGGCTGATTCAGCAGCATCTGATCCCGGTGGTCGATAGCATTACGCAGCATGGTGATATTAACGCCCGACTCATCTGGAACAACATGGGCTACTCATTCCAGTGGTTCCTGGGTGAGCTGAAAAGCCAGATCGATGAGGCGCTGATCCTGCAACTGGAGCAGGCGCTGTTCTTCAACCAGCGGCTGCTGGATGGCAGCGCAAACCCCCTTTACCGCACCATGATCCCGCGTAACGGCGAACTGGTCCGTCGCAGCTGTTGCCAGCGTTATCGCATCCCTGATGTCCAACAATGCGGCAACTGCACACTGAGCGGCAGCTAAACAGACTTAATTACAGCGAATTCTCCGTTTATCTCGTTTACAGGCACTGAGGCTTGTGGCAATTTTTACGCCTTCGATAAGCCTGGAGAGAAAGATGAGTCTGGAGTCCGTGCGCCAGTTCTTTGCCGAACACGCCCCTGAAATTGAAATTATTGAACTGGCAGAAAGCACTGCAACGGTCGGGATGGCTGCACGCGCCCATGGCGTGACACCAGGAGAGATTGCCAAGACCCTGTCACTGAAAGTCAAAAACGACGTGGTGCTGATTGTGACACGCGGTGATGCCCGGCTGGATAATCGCAAGCTGAAAGCAGCGCTGGGCGCGAAAGCGCGGATGCTGAGCGTCGACGAGGTGATTAACTGGACCGGCCACCCAGTGGGCGGCGTTTGTCCGTTCGGTCTGGAGAATCCGCTGACCGTCTACTGTGATGTTTCACTGCGCAGCTTTGATGAAGTCCTGCCCGCCGCTGGCGCTATCCACAGCGCCGTCCGTATCTCGCCACAGCAGATGGCTGAACTGACTAACGCCCGCTGGATCGACGTGTGTGAAGCGATCTAACGCTTTGTATTGGTTGATAAACCCTACATCTTCTGCCTGCGCCCGAATGCTACTGACAACCTGACAAATTTTGTCAGCCGCTGATAATCACTGCCTTATCATGGCAGCCGATCACGCGCAGTAAGCGGGCGCAGTTAATCGCCCATGACTTCAGGATGTCAGGCGCATAAATGCCTGTTCAATGATCGACAACAGCAGCGTGTTATCGACGCTATGCAGCACATGCACCGATGCGCCGCAGTGATCAGGCACACCGACAGTGAGCCGAAGCGGCTGACGATAACGCCAGCTTTTGCCACGCGTCGCACCGGGACGCAGTTCGATATCAACCCGGTAATCGATGCCTGAGGCGACTCGCTGATTCAGCAACCAGGCGACCACCAGCGCATCGTGGATCCAGCATCCCGCCAGCTGACGGGTTTCCATTGAATAGTCGATCCACGGTCGCAGCGTGTCGCGCACAAATTCGGTCAGCGGATGATCGACGGCGGTGAGGCGGGTCAGATCCTGCTGGGTCAGCAGCGTCTGCGTGGTGACATCCATCGGCACCAGTGTCACTGTAGCACCGCTGTGCAACACCTGATGCGCCGCCTCGGGATCCAGACCAAAATTGGTGTCTTTGATGTAGTCATCCAGCGAGAAGACGCCGCCCATGATCACAATTTCCGCCACCGATTCTGCCATGGCGGGATAACGCTGCATCGCCAGCGCCACATTCGTCAGCGGGCCAATTGCCACCAGCGTAATCTCGCCCGGATTGTCGCAAATCAGTTTGCCGATAGCGTCAGCCGCATCAAGCGCATCCGCCGCAACATCGGCTGGCTGACGCACATCCTGCCAGAGTTTTCCCTGCGCAAGCTGATTGACCCGATGATCCAGCATCTCGCGCCATGGCGCAGGATCTTCCTGTAACGCCTGCGTCGCGCCCTGTACGACCGGAATAGATAATCCCAGCCGGACGATCAGATCTTTGGCAACGCGAGCGCCCACGTCAGATGGCGTGTTACCCGCTACGGTGGTGATCAATTCCAGCGACAGGGCTGGTGAAGCTAAGGCCAGCGCAATTGCCAGCCCATCATCGGTGTTGGCACCCGCGATACCATTGCCGGGATCGCAATCAATAATGATTCTTTTCATATTTTTATAAATTAACTCTGACTTTGCGGCTGACAGCCGCAGGATTCACCGATTTCAAGATAGTGTGGAAACTCCTTTAATTGCGCTTCGCTCTGCCCCTCTTTCAGCATCTGAATCGCAGAGCGTGCCATCTCACGCAGTGGCTGACGCACGGTGGTTAATGTCGGGACATGAAACGACGAGTGATTGGTCCCGTTAAAGCAGACCAGTGCCACATCCTGCGGCACGCGAATGTGATGTTCGGAAAAGGCGCGAAGCGCGCCAATCGCCTGACCTTCATTACTGGTAAACAACGCACGAGGCACACAGCCGCGGGCGATCATGGTTTGTGCCGCCTCGTAACCGCCCTGTGGGGTGTAGCTGGCAGGAAACATCAGCGACTCATCAACCGGCAGGCCACGATCGTGCATGGCATCGCGCCAGCCCTGAATACGATCCTGCGCGTTGAGCATATCGACCGGGCCGCTGATGATCCCCACCTGCTGATAACCGTGACTCAACAGATGTGCCGTCACCTGCCACGCGGCCTGACGTTCATTGACCCGCAGCATGTTCACACCCGGCTGAGGCTCAACCCGCTCCAGCATCACCAGTGGCGTTCCGCTTGCTTTAATCAGGTCGATGTAAGGATGGCGATCGACGCTATTGTAAAACAGTCCATCGACCTGCCGGTTGAGCAGCCCCTGAATCAACTCCAGTTCGCGTTTGCGATCGTCACCTGCATCACCCAGCAGCATGACGTGACCGTGGTTCATCGACTCCTGCAACAACACGTGCGCCATTGACGCCACGAAGGGATTGCCGATGTTGGGCACCACCAGTCCAAACGTTTTGGTATTACCGGATGCCAGGGCGCGTGCTGCCGCATTTGGCCGGTAACCGGTCGCTTTAATCGCCTCCAGTACCCGCTGGCGGGTCGCCTCAGCGACCGGACGAGGCCCGTTGTTAATGACATAACTGACGACTGCCACTGAGGTGCCTGCCGCTTTCGCAACTTCACTGCGGGTCACTTTTCCCGTTAACGACTTAGGCACATCACGTTCCTCCATAAAAAAAACAGGCCGCTTTACACGGCCTGCTGTTTATCGCTCTCCCATGGCAGATGGCACCCTCAGGCAAATCTAGATGGCATCTTCAGGCAGATTGAGATTCCGCCCTCGCGTCTCAGGAGCGACAAAGGTGGTAAAGAATCCAATGGCGGCCATTGCAGAGAAGTAGACCGCAATCGGCCACCAGTGACCGGTATAAGAGAGCATAGCAGCGGCAATAAGCGGTGCCGTGCCGCCGGATAAAATCGAGCCAAGCTCTTTGGCCACCGCCATTTTAGTGTAGCGATGATGAACACCGAACATTTCCACGCCCCATGCAGCCTGCACACCAAAGATACCCAGTGACGCCAGTGCCATACCGACCACGATAACCGGGATAACCAGCATCGGTTCACGCGTGTCCAGCAGGGTAAAGGCAGGCCAGGCGTAGATCATCAGTAACAGACAGAAGACGCGATACACCACCCGGCGACCAAAACGGTCGGAGAGCCAGCCTGCAAAAGGAATAATCAGGAAGCCCAGCAGTGAGGCAAGGAACACGGCCGTTGTCGGCACGGACTTATCCACCATCAGTACCTTCGCGACGTAACCGACGATAAAGCCCTGCGCCAGATAGGACGGGCCATTTTCCCCGATACGCAGGCCAACCATGGTCCAGAAGGCACGTGTACGCTGGAAGAACGGTCGCTGATCCACTACCGGCGCCGCCAGTACGCCTGCACGTTCCGCTTCGATCTCCGCTTTTCTGCGCTCAAACACCGGCGTTTCACGCAGATGACGTCGAATCCACAGCGCAACCAGGGCAATCAAGGCACTGCTGAGAAAGGGAATACGCCAGCCCCACTCCAGCAGGCTCTGCTGATCCATCTGCACCACCAGCAGCCAGACCAGTGAGGCCAGTAGCGTGCCGCTATTGGAGCCCAGTGCGATCACGGAAGAAACCAGTCCGCGACGCTCTGTCGGCGCATACTCACCCAACATCACCGTGCCGCCCGATAACTCTGCGCCCGCGCCGAAACCCTGGGTAAAGCGAAGCAGCACCAGACAGGCCGGAGCCCAGACGCCAATCGCGGCATAGCTCGGTATTAAGCCGATAAAGGTGGTGGAAGCGCCCATCAGAATGATGGTGGAGATCATCACCACCTTACGGCCTTTGCGGTCGCCGAGCCAGCCGAAAAAAAGCGCGCCGATAGGCCGGGCAATAAACCCGACGGACCAGGTCGCAAAGCTGGAGAGCAGTGCCATCGCGGGAGTCGATTCCGGAAAGAAGACGTCGCCAAAGATGATACCGGCAGCCAGGCCGTAGAGTGCGAAATCCGCGTACTCCATTGCCGTTCCGAGCCAGCATGAGAAAGTGGCGCGCCAGAAATCTTTTCGGCCTGAAGAAGTGTTAAACCGCTCGTCGGCGGCTGAGGTGGAAGACAGTGATGCCTGCTGCTTAACGGAATTGTGTGCCGTCATAACCCTATCCCTGAATGAGTATGCAGATTGATAAACGCCCGTCCATGGGTCGATTCCCTGATGAAAGCGGAATTCCCCCGGTGGCGACGTTCAGTTGACTAACCATGATGAAAGGTTAAAGGATTCCCTGGTGTTGGAATCTTGTTCTTCGCCCCGTTTCGCCGATGTATTTTTCACCGGTCGCTTAAACTGAGCGAATGTAACTTAACAATCAATGGAGCCTACTATGCATCGCACCGTGAGCAATCACTGGGGACCTAGTGTATCTACGCGCGTAGATAAATCAAGGCATCCCGACGAAATTTGTTAGTAAAACTTCACTATCACATTGCGTCATCGCACATTTTCAGCGCAAATTCAGCCAGTTAACTCCACCATATCGCACAATAAAAAATCACTCTGCACGGTAAGTTAGCATTTTCTCTAATCATTGAGCGTTATAAGCGAGGCTAAAATCCTTTCATCGGGTTCTGTTGTCGCACACCCTGATTACCTGCAGATGACACTTCGTCTTTATTCTGAAAAATCTCTGCAAGCGCAGACAATGCGTTACCCTGAAAAAAAGCCTGACAGAGGTGTTATGACCATTATTCTGATGCGACACGGTAAACCTGACCACCAGGCCGCAGGTCGTCAGAGCGTGCAGACACTTGCAGACTGGTGCGAAGCTTACGATCAGTCCGGAGTCAGTGACGGGCCGCCACCGCGCAGTATTGAGATCGCCCGTCAGGCCGCGATTATTGTCTGCAGTCCTCTGCCCCGCGCACAATCCTCTCTGAGCCAGCTTGGCCTGCAGCCTCATGAGATTGATGCGCTCTACAGCGAAGTCGCCGTACCGCTGCTGCGGACGGGGGCCTTTCAGCTGCCAACGATCTGCTGGCTGGCCTTACTGCGGCTGTTGTGGTTCTGCGGTTATGCGGGTGAAGCGGAGTCGCTGCAACATGCGCGCAGCCGCGCCTCGGCGGCGGCAGAGAAGCTGATAGGACACTCACAGCGTGGCACAGTGTTGCTGCTGGGCCACGGCATCATGAACAAGATGATTGCGCGCGAATTACGTAAACGCGGCTGGCAGGCAGAAAAACATGCCAGCAGCCGCCACTGGAGTTCCGCGATCTATCACCGTCCGTTTATCTGACCAATCGGAAAATAGCCCAGCACCTCACAGCCTGTTCCGACACGCGGCGTGGCAATCACTTTACCCTGCGCCAGATCGATCACGCTCAGCGTGCCATCATCCTGATTAGCAATCAGCAGCTGTTGCCTGTCTGGCGTGAAGCAGCCATCCATCGGCATGTTGCCCACGCTGATATCGCCCAGCGGATTCAGCAGGTCGTCAAACAGCGTTACCAGTGGTTCCTGATCGCCAATCGCCACCAGCTGTTCGCCATCGGCGCTGAAGCGAACCACCTGGCAGGGCTGCTGATGACCTGGCAGCGTAATGCGCTGGCGAATACGGTGGCTCTGTCGGTCGATCACATAAAGTAACGGCGCATCCGCGGCGCTGGCGACCAGATAAGGGTGTTTTGGTGAGGCGGCGATGCCCGCAATCGGACCCGGCAGCAGAATCGTATCGATGACCCGTCCCTCTGCTTCACAGAGATCCACGACGGTGATGGTCGCATCCTCTTCGTTATCGGTGAACAGTTTGCGGCCGCTGGGTGACAGCGTCAGGCGATGCGCGTTGTGAGAAGGAATCGGGATGATCTTTTCCACTTTGTCGGTCTGCGGATCGATCACGGCTACAGCGGCGCTCTGCTCACAGCAGAGATAGACTTTGCCATCACGGCCCAGTTGCCCACTGTGTGGGGCACGCAACGGCGACAGATCGATAAAGCCGCTGATCTCGCGACGCTGCAAATCAATGATCGCCACTTTGTGACCCGGATGCGGGTTATTGCCATGAACGCCGTCACCATAGATGGGCACATACGCTTTGCCCCAGGGGGCCAGCATCAGGAGTTCATGCGGCCGCGGTGGAAAAGCGTTCAGCTCGCGCTCGACCGCGAAGGTTTCCGGATTAAGAAACAGGACGCGATTACCCTGCTTATCAACCGCCAGTAAACCATAGGATTCACTCTGCATGCGCGCTCCTTTCTCAGTAAGTTCTTCTTAAGCGTAGACAATCCTCTTCAGGCTGTACGATTCCGGGAATTGTTGAGCCGGGCTTACGCTACACGTTAAGCGCAATATTCACTGATCCTGATGTCCGGGCCCTGAGAAAACCCAAAGGCTCAGCATAATATTCAGATATTCTTTAGTTATGTGTTCAGACACATTTAAATAACTGATTAACCATGCCGATATTATTATTCCAATAGGGTGACCGGATGATTTCCGTATTATCCTAAAGTCAAAAAAAGACATAGCTAATGTGTAAATAATGTTTTATTAAAAAGGTGCAGTGCAATTAAAAAGCCGTGAGGAAACTATCGCGCGCTCCCGCACTGCGTCGCCACCAGGGAAAACTATTCATTAATTCCCGCATTCATCGGGATGAGCCATTATTCAATGCCGTCCGTTCACGCCTCAGGCGTAACGGCCAGAGCCTGAACTATCGCGGGAAAATAAAAATAACAGGTGTACCATGACTTCACATCGCCAACGTTCAGCGCATAAAATCTGGCGTAACTGGAAAAGAATATCGTTCAGTAGCCAGATGTTATGGAATAAGAAACAACAGAGCCTCTGTCAGGCACCGGAATATGATCCAGGACAGGAAGATAATGTCGTATTGATCGCTCAGCAGAAAGATCTGCCTGAGATTCCAAAGATTGTCTGGATGGTCTGGCATAACGATCAGCTGCCGACGTCAATGGCGCTGAATATCAGTAAAATCCGGCGGGACAATCCTGATCACCAGGTTTATCTGGTTACGCAGCGCACCCTGTCGCAGTGGCTGCCCGAACTCAGCTTTATCTCTTCCGATCTGACGCTGGCACATAAAAGTGAAATCATCCGGCTTGAGCTGATTCACCGCTATGGCGGTATCGGTATCGACTGCAGCACCCTGCTGTTTGAGAATCTCGCCTGGGTACACCGCGTTCACAAGACGCGGCCAATGGATCTCATCGGCTACTATCGCGAGCAATCAACGCTGAACCTGCTTGCGCCGGTCACCGAGAGCTGGTTTATTGCCGCGCCGCCGCAAAATGCCTTCATTCGCGAATGGCTGAAACAGCTGGCACCGGTTAAAAACGTCGGTATCCGCAACTATTTCCATGAGCTTAAAAAGCGGGATGATTTTCCGCTGATTGTGCAAAATGTAGATAATCCGTCACGTCAGCTCCTGTCACTGGCGCAGCAGATCGCGATGCGCGAATACCGGCGAGCCAATCTTTATCTGCGTAAAGGGGAAGCCAGCGCCTGGTACTATCAGCGCCTGCATGCCGACAGCAGCACCGCCTTTGCGCAGTCGGTGATGTTTCAGCAGCGGCCAGAGACGCCACCACCGATTATCAAATTAACCGGCAACGAGCGACTGCATCTCGACTTCAATCTGCGGCTGGGTTTGTATAACCGCAGCAGCCTGATTGGCGAGATGATGGACACCCCATCACCTGCGCTGGCATTGCCATCAACGGTCAAAACGCGCGCGTAGCCAGTGCGTAAAGGTGGTGACTGCGCGGGGCACCTGCGCCGCCCAGGGTCGGACGATCCACAGGCGGGCGGCAAAGGCTTCAACCGGCTGCCACTCAGATAACACCTGCTGCAATGAGCCCGCGGCCAGCGCTTCACGGGCGCTGAAGTCGGGCAGCATCGCGATTCCCAGTCCCTGCAGAGCGGCATCGCGTATCGACTCACTGTTGTTGGTGGCAAAACTGCCCTGAATCCGGACCTGCACCTCTTCGCCATCCGCTGCGGTAGCAAACCGCCAGCGCGGTGATTCAACACCACGCGGATAGTAAAGACAGTTATGCTGCACCAGATCCTGCGGCGTGTTCGGTATACCCTGTTCGTTAAGATAGGCGGGTGAGGCCACCAGTACTGTCTGCGTATCACACAGCGGCAGCGCCACATGGGTTTCCGGCAGCGTGTCACTGTGCCGGATTGCCAGATCAAATCCCTCACTGCTCAGCGACACAATGCGATCCGTCACATCCAGCTGCAGACGCACCTGCGGATAGTCACGCAGAAACTCACCAATAATCGGCACCAGTTGCTGTCGGGCAAACGCCACCGGCGCGGTAATACGCACCAGACCACGCACTGGCCCGGCGGTATCGCGCACGCTGAAAAAACTCTGTTCGATGCGGGCAAAAGGCTCGCGCAACTCCTCCACCAGCTTCTCACCCGCCGATGTCAGCCGCACGCTGCGTGTGGTGCGCTGTACCAGCAGTACACCGGCTATCTGCTCCAGCTCTTTGATTTTCTGACTCATCGCCGCTTTGCTGACGTCCAGCCGCTCTGCCGCGCGGGTAAAGCTGCCCTGCTCAGCCAGTACGGTCAGCCAGTGAAGATGATCCCATAGCGTATCCGTTTTCATCTCTTTCATTGCGATTGTTCATTATATTGAATAATCATTTCAGGCTACGCGCTTTTTCCCGCCGGATAAAGAAGTCACCATAGGCGCATTAATCACGATGAGGAGTTCACTATGCCACTACTGCAATTCGATGTTATTCAGGGTCGTTCAGAATCAGAGCTGCGTACACTGCTGGATGCAGCGCACCGTGCCGTGCTGACAGCTTTTAACGTGCCTGAACGCGATCGTTATCAGATTGTTCAGGAAAACAAGCGCTATCAGATGGTGTTTCAGGATACCGGCCTGGGATTCAGCCGCAGCGATAATCTGGTGATGGTGCGGGTTTATACCAGCCCACGCAGCCGTGAACAGAAGCAGCATTTTATGGCGGAGCTGGCGCGTGAGCTGCGTGAGCACTGTGGCGTGCAGGGCAACGATTTAATGATCAGCTTTATCACCAACGACAAAGGTGACTGGAGTTTTGCCGACGGCGAAGCGCAATACCTCACCGGCAAACTCTGAAAAACGTCCTGACTTCTGCTCTGCTGACGGTGCGCCAGCCACCGTCACGCCTGAAAACCTCTCTTCTTAACCAATCTGCTCTACACCGCACAAATCGGGCCGGATATGTTGCAGCCGGATGACAGCCAATATAGATTGTCGAAAAACCATCCCCCGAAGGTGGCCGGTTGCGTGAAGCCTCGTGCAACCCTGTAGAGAGAGGATTTACCGTTGTCCGAATTGGTCTCCGTCGTGCTGTTTCTGGCCGCTATTGCAATCTATTCCTGTAAAGCCGGGCGTAACAAATTCTGGTTTATTCTAGTTCTTATCCTGCTGGTGCTTTTCGTTGTGCTGAACGCCACCCTGTATGCCAGCAACTATTTTACCGGAGACGGCATCAACGATGCGGTGCTCTATACCCTGACCAATAGCCTGACCGGCGCGGGTGTCAGTAAGTATGTGGTGCCCGCGATTGGGCTGATTATTGTGCTGTTCCTGCTGTTCTGCCTGCTGTCGTGGATTCTGCGTCGGCGTAAGCGTCCGCATCACATGGGCTGGTCGCTGCTGGCGGCCGCCTGCGCACTCGGCTCAGTGCAGACTACCCCGGCCTTTCGTCAGGTTGCGACGCTCATCGTGTCGCATACCCAGATGGCCGATTCTGACTTCGACAACTTTTATAAAGTGCCGCGTAATCGCATTGAACAGCCGCGCCTCAACGTGGTTTACATCTATGGTGAAAGCTTAGAGCGCACCTATTTCGACCCCATCGCCTTTCCCGGCCTGGCGCCTGAGCTGAGCCGGCAGAAAGAGCAGAGTATCGACTTCAGCGAAACCGAACAGTTACCCGGCACCGACTACACCATTGCAGGTATGGTCGCCTCACAGTGCGGCATTCCGCTGTTTGCGCCGTTTGACGGCAATGCGTCGGCGTCGCTCTCCAGCTTCTATCCGCAAAACGTCTGTCTGGGCGACATCCTGAAAAACTCCGGCTACCAGAACTGGTTTATTCAGGGTGCCGATCTCCGTTTTGCCGGTAAAGATGTCTTCCTGAAATCGCACGGTTTCGACCCTGAAAATCTTTATGGTTCGCAGGAGCTGAAAAGTCGCGTTGCCGATCCTGCTTACCGCAATAACTGGGGTTATTACGACGATACGGTGCTGGACGAAGTCTTTGAAAAGTATCAGGAACTCTCCCAGGCCGGTAAACCTTTTGCGCTGTTTACGCTGACCGTCGATACGCATCACCCGGACGGGTTTATCTCACGCAGTTGCGATCGCAGAAGCTACAGCATTGAAGGCAAACCGAATCAGTCCTTCAGTGCGGTCGCCTGCTCGCAGGAACATGTGGCGCGACTGATTGCGCGCATCAAAGCGTCGCCGTGGTTTAAAAATACCGTGATTGTGGTGAGCTCCGATCATCTGGCCATGAATAACACGGCGCATCCGTGGCTGGTCAAACAACCTCGTCGTAATCTATTCATGGTGATCCGGGGTGATAAACCGCAGGCGGAACTGATGGAAGCGAAGCGCAGCACACTGGATAATGGCGCAACGCTGCTGGATATTCTCGGCGGCGATAACGCGATTGGCCTGGGCCGCAGCAGCCTTTCTTCTCTTTCACTTTCCACCCAGTTCGACGATATGAAGAGTAAGGTGGCGAGCTGGAAACCTGACATTATTCAGCTCTGGAATTTCCCGAAGAAGATAGACAACTTCACGGTGGATCAGGCGAAGAATACGTTCAGCTTCTCAGGCACCACCTTTAAACTGCCGATTCTGTTCCGCATCAGCGATAAGCATGTGGAGCCGATGCCGGAAGGGGAATATTCGGCCCCGCTGCGCTATCAGCTGGCCGATTTCGCCTCAGCCGATAAATTTCTCTGGGTGGATCGCTGTTTTAAAATGGCACGACTCTGGCAGCCTTCGCTGGCCCTCTCCGGCGATCTCTGTGTGGCGATGGGGCAGCTTGGCGGCACGCCAACCGTGACGCATGTCGACAAACCGCAATGGAAAGGCAAAGTGCAGTTTCCGGACGGCGCTGTCAGCGAGGCACGTTACCAGCAGAACCTGGCGCAGATCCGGATTGAAGATAACAACATTCGCTATAGCGCTGACAGCTTCCGGCTCGACGTGCCTGGCGCGCCAGAAACGGTTAAAAGCTTCAGCGGCATCTCACGGCCAGAGAGCTGGGGGCGCTGGTCAAACGCCAATCTCGCGCCAGAAGTGCATATCGATTATGTCGATGCGCTCCCGGCTAAGTTTGATCTGGTCATTACCGCACGTGCATATGGCCCCAACGCACACCGCGCGATCCCGGTTCGGGTTGGCGATCAGCAGCAACTGCTGTCGCTGGGCGAAGAGGTATCGACGCATACTCTGCATTTCGATAACCCAAACGCCAGCCATCAGCTGGTGATTGCGCCACTGGAACCGCAGCTGAGTAACATCGGCAATATCACCGGCCAGGATCCGCGCAAACTGGGCATCGGTATGGTTGAAATTAAAATCGTACCACAGCCATAACGCCGTTTTTTCCCCTTCCGCCTCTGCGGTAATCCGCAGAGGCACCTCATACTGTCATCAGCTCTCTGTTGCGAACCAGCCCGTACTTCGCTGCACGTTACCTGTTGAACTAATTGATATTTTTCGGCATGTCGCGCAAAATATAACCGGTTGAGTGGGGATACGCTTTGTGCCTGTCATGATGCGGTTATCGCTGGAGTACACAGGGAGGTGTCGTGATGACAAGCACAATGATGAGTACCCATAAAGCCTTTAAAGCGCTGCAACAGGCAGGGATCAACGATCAGCAAGCGGAGGCGATGGTGGAGGTGTTTAACGATATGCAGCAGAGGCCGCCAGGCGCACAGGTCGGGAAGCAACTCGGTCAGATTCAGACCAAAACCAATCATATTGACGTCCGGATCGGCCAGCTTCAGACAAAAGCAGACCAGACAGACGATCGGATCGGTAACCTCACGACCAAAATCGACCAGATGGACGATCGACTCGGCAAACTTACGGCCAAAGTCGATCAGATAGATGAGCGGCTTGGCCATGTTGAAAGAAAAACAGACAAACTGGCCATCCGTTTTAATCAGTCAGAAGGCAAAGTGGATAAGCTGGATGTCGCTCTCAGTGAAATGAATTTCCGATTAACTTCGGCTGTCGACAGCCTGAGAAATGACGTTGTGACCCTGACCACCGATATGCGCTGGATCAAACGGTTGTCTATCCTGATGACCACCACCCTGCTGGCGGCGGTCCTGAAAGATTGTGTAATGTGATCCCGTTATCGCCCGGTCAGGGTCTGTCGCGAAGCGCCTCCAGCTTTTCGCGCTGCTGACCCTCGGCGGTAAAGTTATCCTCCGCCAGCCAGCGCTTCAGGCCCTTTTTCACCTGCGGCCATTCGCTGTCGATAATCGAAAACCAGCTGGTGTCACGCGAACGCCCTTTGTAGACGATTGCCTGACGGAACTCGCCTTCATACCGGAAGCCCAGCCGTGCCGCCGCCTTACGCGACGGGGCATTACAGCTGTCGCATTTCCATTCATAGCGACGATAACCCAGCGTCTCAAATGCGTAACGCATTAGCAGGAAATGCGCCTCCGTTGCCATGCGGGTCTGCTTCAGCCGGGCCGAAAACATGACATGCCCGACTTCCATCACGCCATATTCAGGCTGGATGCGCATTAACGACAGGCTCCCCACCGCCTGGTCGGTGGCGAGATCGATCACAGCAAAATGCAGCGGATCGCGGCTCACTTCAAGCTGTGCGGCATACGCCTGCCATGCCTGGCGTTCGGTAAAGGGACCGGCTGGCAGGTAAGTCCAGTCGCGTCCATCCTCAGCCATCTCCCAGGCCTCAGACAGTGCATCACCATGCCGTGCTGCACTGAACGGCTCCAGCCGACACGACTCGCCGGTGAAAACCTGATGCTGGGGCAAAGGACGGGGTTGCCAGTCTGGTAAAGGCTGACCGACCGGCTGACCGAATTGATTCAGGTGTTGTGACATATCGCCTCCCGGCTACAGATGATATCTGCAGATTGCCACTATCATGGTGGGTTAAAAAGTACCACAATCATGAAAAATGATGGATCCACGGAGCAGGTCATGAAGCCAGAGATCCCAGATTTGCTGCTGGCTCCATTGATACCAGCAGCAGGGACCACACTGCAGCAGCAACTTTATCGGCGGATAAAACAGGGCATTTTGCAGGGTCAGCTTGCTGCCGGAACGATGTTACCGTCCACGCGTCAGCTGGCACCTGAGCTAAAGGTTTCACGGAATACGGTG
This sequence comes from Pantoea sp. 22096, assembly GCF_052045955.1. Taxonomy (NCBI): domain Bacteria; kingdom Pseudomonadati; phylum Pseudomonadota; class Gammaproteobacteria; order Enterobacterales; family Erwiniaceae; genus Pantoea; species Pantoea sp. 22096. The sequence goes on from NZ_JBQEPW010000005.1 coordinate 247,639, forward strand.
CTTAACGTCTGGACACAGCTACAGGCAGAGGGCTATCTGATGAGCGATCGGCAAGGCAGCCGCATCAGCCCGCTGGCTTTACCTGCCGTACAGACGGATGACGATACGTTAGCCAGCTGGCCGCTGGCAAAACGAATTGATCTCTTTCACCACAGCAGGGAAATGGACAGCGGCGCATTGCCCCTGCGTCCCGGTATCCCCGCTCTGACCCATTTCCCGCTGGCTGCATGGCGCCGGACGCTGAATCAGATATTGAGTCACACGCCACCGCAGCTACTCGGCTATGGCGATCCGTTTGGCGATCCCGAACTGCGTGATGTACTGGCGCAGCAGTTGCGTCTCACGCGTGGTGTACGTTGTGATGCCGGACAGATTGTGATTACCGAAGGTGTGCAGCAGGCGCTAACGTTGTGCGTCGCCCTGTTAAGCAATCCTGGCGACCATGGCTGGATTGAAGAGCCCGGCTATCGCGGTGCCAAAGCCGCTCTGCAGGCCGGGGAGCTTAACGTTGTCCCGATCCCCATCGATCAGCAGGGTCTTGCCCCCGAGCCGATACACTGGGAACGGACTCCGCCCCGTCTGATTTATACAACGCCTACCCATCAGTATCCCACCGGCGCGGTAATGAGCGCGGCCCGGCGTCTGGCGCTGATTGCTGCTGCGCAGCAGCACCAGGCCTGGATTATTGAAGATGATTATGATGGCGACTTCCATTACCACGGCGAGCCTGTCATGGCGATGCAGGGCATGACCGATAATGCCCCGGTTATCTATCTTGGTTCTTTCAGCAAGACGTTGTTCCCTGCGCTGCGCATCGGTTTTATGGTACTGCCCGCCCCGCTGGTCAGTCGACTGCGACCAGCGCTTCATCAGCTACTGCGCGGCGGAAACCGTCTGGAGCAGCAGGCACTGACGCATTTTATTCTCAGTGGTGATTATCGCCGCCATCTCGGTAAAATGCGTCGTCTCTATCGTCAGCGACAGGCATGGCTGCGAACCGAACTGCAGCGCGCTGCGGGTCAGTCGATTCCGCTGCTGGGCGGTAACAGCGGTATGCATCTGGTGCTGCCACTCGATCCTCATCGGGATGACGTCGCTATCACCCGCAAACTGCTCCAGGCGGGATACGCACCCACGGCTCTCTCGACCTTCTATCTGCAGGAACGGGTGCAGCAGGGGCTGGTTATTGGCTATGGCAACTGCAGCGACACGCAAATTACCGCAGCTACGCGCCAGCTAAGTCGCCTGCTCAGCTGGCCCGGATAACCTGATCATTCCGCGCTGATCAGGCTGGCCGGCGCAGCAATCGACTGGCGAATCATCAGGCGGGCGTCAAAGCGCGGCATTGGCCCGGCTGCCTCGCCGCGTATCTCCGCAATCAGGCGTCGTGCCGCCTCACGGCCCATCTCATAGACCGGTTGCGCCACCACCGTCAGCGGCGGCGTGACAATCTCACTCCACGGAAAATTGTCATACATCACAAATGAGAGATCGGCAGGGATGCGCAGTCCGCGCTGCGTGACTTCCCGCAGCAGCCACATCGCGACCACGCTGTCAGAGGCCACCAGCGCCGTGGGCGGCTGCGGACGCTGCCACAGCTCAGCCACAATACGGGCAATCTCCGTTTCATCCAGCGCGTTCACTTTCACCAGCGTTGGATCAAACTCCACGCCCGCGGCAGCAAAGGCCTGCATCATGCCGCTAACGCGCTGAGCAACCGGCGTCAGGCCAAAATCCTCTGGTGCTCTGTAATCGGTTGCCAGCGCCATGCTGGTAACATAGGCGATATGACGATGACCTGCCTCCAGCAATCGGGCGGTCGCTTCTGCGGCGACATCCGTAAATTCGCAGCAGATCGCTTCCACATTAAGGTCAGTCACTGCGCGATCAAATAATTTCAGCGCTCTGCCCTCTTCCAGTACCTGCGTCAGATGGCTGTTGTGCTGGTGCTCCGAACAGCATGGCGCAACGATAATGCCGTCGACCCGCTTTTCCAGCATCACCCGCACTGCATCCTGCTCAGCCTGCAGTTTCTCATCGCTGTTGCTAAGCAGCAGATGGTAACCGGCCGTGCGCGCTACATCGGCCATGCCGCGCAGCGCAAGGCCAAAGTGAGGGTTTTCGATATCACCGACAATCACACCGATGGTATGAGAACGCCCGGTATTCATGCTGCGGGCCAAAGCATTCGGACGGTAGCCCAGCGCTGAGGCCGCGCTGCTGACCCGCTCCTGCACCTCATCACTGACGGCCCCATAACCGCCCAGCGCACGGGCCGCCTGAGCTTTAGAGACGTTTGCTGCACGTGCCACATCCGCCACGGTAGGCGCTTTCGATTGTCGTTTCTGACTCGTCATAATTATTTTGAATCACAGGTTGATGACAGGAATATTGACGCCGAAAAAAGGCTGTGCTTAAACTCATTATAACCCCTTGAGACCGGTCTCACAATGCCCACGTCTTGAGGTGCCACCTGCGTTGAGACCGGTCTCAATTATAATTGCTGGCTCAACTGTCTCTGATGTTTAAACCTGCAAAAACGGATGAGCTATGAAATCGCAAACCACCCTGGGCAAGCTGCTCGGCACCACGCTCGCACTCTGTTCACTTTCGTTCTGTACGCTGGCTGCCAGCGATAACAATCCTTATGGGCTGATCGAACCGGGTCAGCTACGCATCGCCAGCGTCGGCGACTCAAAACCTTACACCTTCACGGATGCCAGCGGTGAGTTTACCGGCTTTGACGTCGAGTTCTTCCGGAATGTCGCCCACCGAATCGGAATCGATAAGGTCGATTTTATTGGTCAGGACTTCTCGGCGATTATGCCGGCCGTGGCTAACGGTCAGTATGACGCGGCGGTGGCGGCTATCGGTATCACTCCGGCGCGGGAAAAGACGGTCGACTTTTCGACGGGTTATCTGGCGGGATTTCTCACCGTGCTGACCCGCTCTGACAGCGGCGTCAAGAATGTCGCCACCCTGGCAAAACGCCGGCTCGGGGTGGTCCAGGGTACGCTGCAGGAGAGCTATGCCGTCGAACACTTCACCCAGACCGATCTCGTGCGCTTCCCGGATAACAACAGCGCAGTTTCCGCGCTCAACAACGGTACGCTCGACGCGATCTTCCTCGACTACGAGGCAGCAAAAAGCTATGCCGACCGCTTTAAGCTGGTCTCTGCCGCCGACATCCCCTCGTTTGATGCACCGGCCGGCATTGCCATCGCCAAAGGCAAACCCGCCTTTAAGGCTGCGCTGGACGGCGCCATCAAAGCCGCGATGCAGGATGGCACCTGGAAACGACTTTACGAGAAGTGGTTCCCCGGATCGCCGATGCCAAAACAGTATCTGCCTGGCGGGCAGTAAAGATGCGGACGTCCGCGTCCTGAGTTAACCGGGGGATCCCCCACCCTGCATGGAGACGGCGATGGACCTGCTCACGATTCTTTCCCGCACCTTCTTTGATTTTCCATCAATGATGGAAGTACTGCCGCAGATGCTGACCATCGGGCTGGTCAACACGGTGATTATCTCGCTGGCAGCTACGCTGCTCGGCACGCTATCTGGTCTTCTGCTGGCGCTGATGGGCATCTCGTCCTCACGCTGGCTGCGACTACCTGCCCGGCTCTATACCGATCTGTTCCGCGGTCTGCCTTCGATTCTGACCATTCTGCTGATTGGTCAGGGCCTGGCGCGATTCAGCTATCAGCTGTTCGGTCCTACACCCTATCCGCTGGGGATCTTCGCCCTCAGCCTGATCGCCAGCGCCTATATGGGCGAGATTTTCCGCGCCGGTATTCAGAGCGTGGAATGCGGCCAGATGGAGGCCTGCCGGGCGCTGGGGATGAGTTATGGCCGGGCAATGCGGCTGGTGGTCATCCCGCAGGGGATCCGCCGTGTGCTGCCCGCCATCGTTAACCAGTTCATCGCCATTATCAAAGATTCATCGCTGGTCTACCTGCTGGGCCTGATGACCCAGCAGCGGGAGCTGTTTCGCGTGGGTCAGGATGCGGCAGTGCTCACTGGCAACCTCTCGCCCCTGATGCTGGCCGGGCTGTTCTATCTGATCATCACGGTGCCGCTGACACACATGGTCAACTATGTCGATGTGCGCTATCGCACCGGCCGCCGTCGCCTGACGGCACCGAAAAGCGGCTTAAAAGAAGTGGATGAAGTCAGAGCGCCCGGGGTTTCACTGGTCACGCAACCCCGAATCGGAGGCCCCCATGAATAACCTGAACGGCGCGAGCTGGCACGGCGCCAGCCTGGAGCTGCGCGATCTGACGCTGGCCTATGGCCCGATTGAGGTGCTGCGTAACGTCTCGCTGCGGGTCGCGCCTGGCAGTACTACCTGCATTATCGGACCATCCGGCTCGGGTAAATCGACGCTGCTGCGCGGCATCAACCGGCTGCATGAACCGCAGTCCGGGGATGTGCTGCTGGCTGACCGATCGGTGCTGCACGACAAACCCGATGCGCTGCGGCTGCGGATTGGCATGGTGTTTCAGCATTTCAATCTCTTCCCCGACCACAGCGCGCTGGAGAACGTGGCGCTGGCCCCGTGGCGGGTTAAAGGCTTGCCTAAAGCGCAGGCGATGGCGATTGCGCGTCAGCGGCTGGAAGAGGTGGGCCTGGGGCAACGCGCCGATCACCGGCCACGCGATCTCTCCGGCGGTCAGCAGCAGCGCGTCGCGATTGCCCGCGCGCTGGCGATGGATCCCGAGGTGATGCTGTTTGACGAGGCGACCTCCGCGCTCGATCCCGAACTGGTGAAAGGTGTCCTGACGCTGATGGCGGATCTCTGCCGTCGCGGCATGACAATGGTTGTAGTGACCCATGAAATGGGCTTTGCACGCAAGGTGGCAGATCAGGTGGTGTTTATGGACGAAGGCGAGATTGTTGAAGCCGGACCGCCGGGTGCCATTTTTGATGCACCGCAGTCGCCGCGACTGCAACGTTTTCTCTCTGAAGTGCTGTAACTGAGCAAGGAACCTGATAATGGCGTTAAAAAATGAAATAAAAGTGGTGGTACTGGGCGGTGGCGTCATCGGTGTGTCGACGGCGCTGGAGTTGACAAAACGCGGAGCGGCGGTGACGCTGGTGACCGAAGCTGCACTCTGCTCCGGCGCATCGGGACGTTCACTGTCGTGGCTCAACTCAGCGGGTGAGCGCTCCCTGCCCTACCATGCGCTGCGCATGGCGGGTATCGATCGCTATCGCACCCTGTTTGCTCAACATCCTGACCTTGACTGGCTACGTTTCGATGGCGGGCTCTGCTGGTTTAAAGACGATGCAGCCGGAACCCAGACACGGCATGCTTATGAGAAAACCCACGGCTACGACTCACAACTCATGACTGCGGATAACGTGGCGCAGGCGGATGCGGCCATCAATCCCGACGCGCTGCCGCCGCAGGCAATATTTAATCCTGGTGAAGGCTGGGTCAGCCTGCCACACCTTACAGAGTATCTGGTGAATCAGTTTCGGGCGCGCGGGGGTGAAGTGATAGAACATGCCGGTAAAGCCAGCGTGCTCACCGATCAGGGCCGCGCCTGTGGCATCCGCACTGAACAGGGTGAGCTGCGGGCAGATGCGGTGGTGGTCGCCTGTGGCCCCTGGACACCGGATGTGGTAGCACCTCTCGGCGTGACGATCCCCAACGGATCGCCGGTCTCCATGCTGGTCATCACGGAACCAGGCAGCCATGAGTTGAAAGCGGTGCTGAACACGCCCCGCGCCGCCATCCGGCCTAATCCCGGCAACCGTTACGCGCTGGATCATGACTGGTATGAAGAGGATATCCAGCCGCTGGCCGGAGGTGATTACTATATTGATGAGCAGGTCGTGGCAAAGCTGGCGGACGAAGCGAGCAAGCTGTTACGGGGTGACGAGCCGCTCAGCGTTCAGAGCTGGAAGACTGGCCTGAAGCCGATTCCGGGCGATGGCGATCCGGTGCTGGGACAACTGCAAAAGGTGCCGGGCTGTTATGTGGCGTTCACGCATTCGGGCGCAACGCTGGCGCTGATTGTCGGGGAATTACTGGCGGAGGAGATCGTAAGCGGTGAGAAGCATCCGATGCTGGCCAGCTTTAGTGCAGAACGTTTCAGCTAAAAAAAAGCCGGTCATCACGACCGGCTGATTTTATTTATCCACGGAATTAGCCACGGAAGAAGATATCACCCGATTTACCCATGACGATTTTGCCAGTGTCATTGGTAATCAGAATGTAGTTGGCGTTGATATACGCCCAGTGAGTATTTTCCTGCGGGGCAGGCAGATTACGCTTTTGCCACTCGGTAATGGTGAAAGTTTTATCGGTGTACTTCTCTGGCACGATGTCACCGATTTTGTACTGTTTGTAGTCGATGATGATGGTGCTGAGTTCATAATCAGGGCGCGCACCATTCACCGTTGACGGCGTGTTTGGCGTGGTGGGCGTAATACCATCATTAGACTGTGAGCTGGTCGGTGCCTGGTTTTGCGCCGCACCGGCATCTGGCTGAACGCTGCCGGTATCAGGCGTCGCGGTCTGAGCATCAGGATTAGCGGGCTGGATCTGCGGCGGTGGCGGAACGGTATCCGTTGCTTCGCCAGCAGCCTGTACAGCGGGGATCAGGCTCAGCGAGCCAACCAGTAATCCCATTGATAAAAGTACACGTTGAGTCCTGCGCATAATGATTTCCACGTTGAATTTTGACAGTCAGGCTAAAGTTTATCGCACTTCCGTTCCGTTGTGCTGATGCTATGTGCAGGGAAAACAGCGCTGTTTGCCTTACTGCACACAGGCCAGATAACGGATCAGACCACTTTATCCTGAGTTGCCAGATCGACCAACAACGCAATGCCTGAATTGTTGCTCCGGTTAAAGCCGCTCTGCAGCACCACAACCGCATTACCGTGACGTTTGTCGTAGCCGATAAAACTGGCGTAGGCGCCGATATAGCCCGACAGCGCGGAGATCTGCGAGAAGGTGATACCATCCGCCAGCAGGCAGATTAGGTCGCATTGTTAATCTGTCCATCCACTGGCCGATAGCGACGATCCGTGTGAAAAAGCCAGCCAAAACCATGCTGCAGGAAACGCTGTTTTCCTTCTGTCAGTCATTTATTTAACGCGTAGCTGAGCGGCGGCAGCGCCAGAACGTACGTGACTGTAGTTGCATAACAGGTGACAGAGAGGCTGAACACGGTTTAACTGCCAGGGAATGCCCGAACAGGGTTAGCTGTGTTGCAGCCCACAAGGGTGTACACTGCTGCGGTTTTGAGGCTTAACGCCGCGCTGAAATTTGATATGCCCGGGAGGCAACCGCATGAAAGAAGGCCCACTGTCCGAAAAAGAGCTGCAATGGCTGGAAGATATGCTGGAAAAATATGGCAGCGAAGCGTCGATTATTGATGTCTCCGAACTGGATGGTCTGCTGACTGCCGTTCTCTCCGGCCCTGTGACCGTCGAACCCAGCCAGTGGTTGGTGGCGCTGTGGGGTGGCGAGAAGCAGATTCCAAAATGGAGCAACGAGCGTGAAATGACGCGTTTTATGTCGCTGTGCTTCCAGCATATGAATGATGTGGCTGATCGCTTATCTGAATTCCCGGAGCAGTTCGAACCGCTGTTTGGCATCCGCGAGATGGAGGGTCTGGAGTTTACCGTGGTTGAAGAGTGGTGCTTCGGCTATATGCGCGGTGTCGCGCTGACCGACTGGTCTGCTCTGCCAGCGGATCTGCAGCCTGCGCTGGATGCTATCGCCCTGCACGGCGTGGAAGAGAACCTCGAAAAGATTGACGCTATGACGCCGGAGGAGATGGAAGCCAGCATTGAGGCAATCCGCCCTGCTGCGCTGGCGCTGCATGACCACTGGATCTCCCAGCCGGAAGCGATTCCCGTGCCACAGAAACCTGTTTCAGCTGAGAAACTGCCCGGCCGTAACGATCCCTGCCCGTGCGGCAGCGGCAAAAAGTATAAGCAGTGCTGTCTTCATTAATTGACTGATTAGCTCAATCACTTGCCGGGTGTTACCACCGCCCGGCAGGTCTCGCCAGATTATCTATCCGTTACCTTCCCCGATTAAACAGTCTACGGTCTGAACAGCAACATGCTTATCGCTGAGGTAAGCACGATTTTACCCTTCTGTATTAAGCACCCTTCCCGATCAGGAATGAAAGTTAATAATTTTTCACTCTACATCGTTAAAAAGCAAAAATGTTGCGTTTAAAAACCCATCATTAACTTCAAATCAGGTATAGCCTGCCCGGGTTTATCACTCCCTATAAACCCTGATAGATATACATCTTTATTTTAACAACAGTTATAAAATTGCGATCTATCGTTCTTATCAATGAGCTGATTTTGAAAAGTGCATTTATTGCTAAATATGAAACGATGTTATTTATTGCCATGTGATAATGCACGATTATTTCTTGTTAAAACAGCATTAACTCCAATCGTATTTTCTACGTTTAAATTTATAATGAAAATGCTCAATCAGGCCGAATAAATACATATAAGCTACTGATATTATTAATTATTAATAAAAACAGAAACAAACGAAAATCATTTCTGCGCTGGTAGCGGATTATTAAATACATTTACACAAGATTGACAAAAAATTCCTGCATGCAAGGTCTGATCAGTTGTTTTTCGGAGTTTAAAATCGAAAAAAATCCATAATAACTTATTTTATACTGTCTGATTAACTCAACTTAGATTACTCCTCTACAGCGTGTGGATAAGAGTGTGTAAATTCCCTTTCATGATTTTATTTGTAAGAATACAGATTAAAGTTAAAGAACTAACTAAACCATCCTTCTCTCTATAAGATATGAGTGATGAAAGTGATAAACACTTATCTATCTACTCAGATAAGTGCTTAGCCATCAAACAGGATAAAACCTTGCCATGGCAATGAATAACCAACCCTATAGCAGAGCTAAGAAAAAACCGGTCAGCATTATTAAACAGAGTGTCAAATCACACTAATTATTAAGCGTTAAGATAAAAATATATTTTTAGTCATTTTTATGACACCGCGTTATCGGGCCATAACTCACTGCCATCTGGAGGTTAACTCACTGTTTTAAAATTTTTTATCAAAATAACACAGCAGCATCTGGCTACTTTTTAACCGCCAGATTCATTTCAACACTATTGGTGAAAAATGAAAACACAATTAATTATTAAAGATACTCAGGGCAATGTTATTGCTAAACATGCTTTACAACCTGGAAAGTCGCTGGCATTGGAGTCAATGCCACAGGCTGCGTCCTATGAAGTTCACAGTGTTGATGGGCAGCCTCCCCAGAAGATCATTGCGTCAAAAGCGAATGGCCAGATGAAATTCAGGCTGGTGGATGATGTCACGGGTGAGCAGTATGACATCATCCTGCAGAACGTCAGCGCAGAAGAAATACCGGTCATGACAGCCTCTGGTTCAGACGGTGTGATTTACGCGTATGACTATGATTCGGTTAATAGCGTTTATGAACTTGTTTCGACCTCGACGGATCCCCTTATCGCGGACAATGTCTATGTAGCGGGAGGTGTTTTAGGTGGTCTTGCTGCATTGATTGGTGTGGCTGCAGCGTCAAACTCTGGTGGCAGTGGGGGTTCAAGAAATAACAACTCTGTAGCAGCGAATGAAGATAACTCTGCAGCAACCAGTGAAGACAATAGTGCTGCCAGCGTTGTTCCTGCCACAACGCCATCTCTCATCGACGACGCCGGTAACCCGGTGGCGGACGGCGCAAGCACCAGCGACAGCACGCCGACCATCAGCGGCGGCGGCATGCAGCCCGGCTCCACCGTGGTGATCACCGACGGCGACACCGAACTCGGCACCGCCACCGTCGACGCGGACGGTAACTGGACCTTTACCCCGGACGCTCCGCTGGCCGACGGCGAGCACGCGCTCGTGGTTGACGGCACCGACGCCAGCGGCAACGCCAGCAGCAGCACTGTCGACGTTATCATCGACACCGACGACACAACGTCGGGCGTGAGTGATGATGCAGGTATCCCGGCAGAAGACAATGGCAGTGATTCTACCCCGGGCGCGGGGGACAACGCAGGTAACCCGGCAGAAGGCGACACCAGCGCTACCGTACCGGGCCTGACCGACGACGCCGGTAACGCAGTGGCCGACGGCGCAAGCACCAGCGACAGCACCCCGACCATTAACGGCGGCGGCATGGAGCCCGGCTCCACCGTGGTGATCTCTGACGGCGACACCGAGCTCGGCACCGCCACCGTGGACGCGGACGGCAGCTGGACCTTCACGCCGGAAAATCCGCTGGATGACGGCGAGCACGCGCTGGTCGTTGACGGCACCGACGCAAACGGCAATGCGGTCAGCGACACCGTGAACGTGACGGTCGACACCAGCGAAACCGTACCGGGCCTGACCGACGACGCCGGTAACCCGGTGGCGGACGGCAGCACTACCAGCGACAGTACCCCGACCATTAACGGCGGCGGCATGGAGCCTGGCTCCACCGTGGTGATCTCCGACGGCGACACCGAGCTCGGCACCGCCACCGTGGGTGAGGACGGCAGCTGGACCTTCACGCCGGAAAATCCGCTGGACGACGGCGAGCATGCACTCGTCATCGACGGCACCGACGCGAACGGCAACGCCAGCAGCGACACCGTGAACGTGAACGTCGACACCAGCGAAACCGTGCCCGGCATGACCGACGACGCCGGTAACCCGGTCGCCGACGGCGCAAGCACCAGCGACAGCACCCCGACCATTAACGGGGGCGGCATGGAGCCCGGCTCC
>NZ_JBQEPW010000006.1:0-240138 GCF_052045955.1 Pantoea sp. 22096
TCAACTTCGTCGCCGACTTTAACGATGCCGCGCTCAACACGACCGGTAACAACAGTACCACGGCCAGAGATTGAGAAGACGTCTTCGATTGGCAGCAGGAACGGCATGTCGATCGCACGCTGTGGTTCTGGGATGTAGTTGTCCAGATGCTCAGCCAGTTCGATGATTTTCGCTTCCCACTCAGCTTCGCCTTCCAACGCTTTCAGCGCAGAACCACGAACGATTGGGGTGTCGTCGCCTGGGAAGTCATATGCTGACAGCAGGTCACGAACTTCCATCTCTACCAGTTCCAGCAGCTCTTCATCATCAACCATGTCACATTTGTTCAGGAACACGATGATGTAAGGAACGCCAACCTGACGACCCAGCAGGATGTGCTCACGGGTCTGTGGCATCGGGCCATCAGTCGCAGCAACAACCAGGATCGCGCCGTCCATCTGCGCAGCACCGGTGATCATGTTTTTCACATAGTCGGCGTGGCCTGGGCAGTCAACGTGTGCGTAGTGACGAGTCGGGGTTTCATACTCAACGTGTGAAGTGTTGATGGTGATACCACGAGCTTTCTCTTCTGGTGCGTTATCGATCTGATCGAATGCACGAGCCTGGCCGCCGTAAGTTTTAGACAGTACGGTGGTAATAGCTGCAGTCAGGGTGGTTTTACCGTGGTCGACGTGACCGATGGTGCCCACGTTTACGTGCAGTTTGTTACGCTGAAATTGCTCTTTCGCCATGGCGATAATTCCTTACGTTGTGCCTTCACCATCTGGGTGAAGGCATCAGTTCAAATTTAAACCGTAGCTTATTTGCTACGAGCTTCAATAACGGCCTGCGCTACGTTGTTCGGCGCATCGTCATACTTCAGGAACTCCATGGAGTAAGAAGCACGACCTTTGGTCAGAGAACGCAGCTGAGTTGCGTATCCGAACATCTCAGACAACGGAACTTCAGCGTGAATCTGAACGCCAGTAGCGTTAGATTCCTGCCCTTTGAGCATACCACGACGACGACTAAGGTCACCGATGACATCGCCCGTGTTCTCTTCTGGCGTTTCAACTTCAACCTTCATGATAGGCTCAAGCAGAACAGGTGTCGCTTGTTTAAAGCCTTGTTTGAAGGCAATAGACGCGGCCAGTTTAAACGCCAGCTCTGAGGAGTCGACATCATGGTAAGAACCGAAGTGCAGACGCACGCCCAGATCCACCACCGGATAACCCGCCAGAGGGCCTGATTTCAGCTGCTCCTGGATACCTTTGTCAACCGCAGGGATGTATTCACCAGGAATCACACCACCTTTGATGTCGTTGACAAATTCATAGCCTTTCGGATTCGAACCTGGCTCCAGTGGGTACATGTCGATAACAACATGACCGTACTGACCACGACCACCAGACTGCTTGGCGTGTTTACCTTCAACATCGGTAACTTTGTTACGAATCGCTTCACGGTAAGCAACCTGTGGTTTACCCACGTTTGCTTCAACGTTGAACTCACGCTTCATGCGGTCAACGATGATGTCGAGGTGCAATTCACCCATACCCGCGATGATGGTCTGGTTAGATTCTTCATCAGTCCATACACGGAATGATGGGTCTTCTTTCGCCAGACGGCCCAGAGCCAGACCCATTTTTTCCTGGTCAGCTTTGGTTTTTGGTTCAACGGCGATAGAGATTACCGGCTCCGGGAATTCCATGCGCTCAAGGATGATGACGTTCTCTGGGTCACACAGGGTGTCACCAGTGGTCACATCTTTCAGGCCGATTGCAGCTGCGATATCACCCGCACGGACTTCTTTGATCTCTTCACGCTTGTTAGCGTGCATCTGAACGATACGGCCCAAACGCTCACGGTTTGACTTAACCGGGTTGAACACGGTGTCACCCGTATTAACAACACCAGAGTAAACGCGGAAGAAGGTCAGGTTACCTACAAACGGGTCAGTAGCGATTTTGAACGCCAGTGCAGCAAACGGCTCGTTGTCGTCTGAGTGACGAACAGCCGGCGTGTCTTTACCGTCGTCCAGCATACCGTTGATCGCGGTTACGTCAGTCGGTGCTGGCAGATATTCAACAACTGCATCCAGCATCGCCTGAACACCTTTGTTCTTAAATGCAGAACCACAGGTTACCAGGATGATTTCGTTGTTCAGAACACGCTTACGCAGAGAGGTTTTGATCTCTTCTTCAGTCAGTTCTTCACCACCGAAGAATTTCTCCATCAGCTCATCAGAGCCTTCAGCAGCGGCTTCAACCAGCTTTGCACGCCATTCTTCAGCCAGTTCCTGCATATCAGCTGGGATATCTTCGTAAACGAAGGTCACACCCTGATCTTCGTCGTTCCAGTTGATTGCTTTCATTTTCACCAGGTCAACAACACCGGTGAATTTCTCTTCTGCGCCAATAGCCAGCTGCAGAGGAACTGGAGTTGCGCCCAGACGAACTTCCATCTGGTTAACAACTTTCAGGAAGTTAGCACCCATGCGGTCCATTTTGTTAACGAACGCAATGCGTGGAACTTTATATTTGTTAGCCTGACGCCATACGGTCTCAGACTGTGGCTGAACGCCACCAACTGCACAGTAAACCATTACCGCGCCATCAAGCACACGCATAGAACGTTCAACTTCGATGGTGAAGTCAACGTGTCCTGGGGTGTCGATGATGTTGATGTGGTGTGGTTCAAACTGCTTGGCCATACCAGACCAGTAACAGGTGGTCGCAGCGGAAGTGATGGTAATACCACGTTCCTGTTCCTGCTCCATCCAGTCCATGGTTGCTGCGCCGTCATGTACTTCACCGATTTTGTGGTTTACACCGGTGTAGAACAGAACGCGTTCGGTAGTGGTAGTCTTACCGGCGTCGATGTGCGCACTGATACCGATGTTACGGTAGCGAGCAATGGGTGTTTTACGAGCCATTTGATTCCTCGGTTTTTCGGACGTTCAAAATTAGTCAACCCCAGCGGGTTGGCCCTCTGGGCGCCCGCTGGTTTAACAACTACGCGACTGTTACCAGCGGTAGTGTGCGAACGCCTTGTTGGCTTCAGCCATACGGTGAACGTCTTCACGTTTCTTAACTGCAGTACCTTTGTTCTCTGCAGCATCAGAAAGTTCGTTCGCCAGGCGAAGAGCCATTGATTTATCACCGCGTTTACGAGCAGCATCTACGATCCAGCGCATTGCCAGGGCATTACGACGAACCGGACGGACTTCAACTGGTACCTGATAAGTAGAACCACCAACGCGACGTGACTTAACTTCGACAGTCGGACGCACGTTTTCCAGCGCTACTTCAAAGGCTTCCAGGGAGTTTTTACCTGAACGCTGAGCCAGGGTCTCAAGCGCGGTATAAACGATTGATTCTGCAGTAGATTTTTTACCATCTACCATCAGGATATTTACAAATTTGGCCAGCAGCTCTGATCCGAACTTAGGATCTGGCAGAATTTTACGCTGACCAATGACGCGACGACGTGGCATGGAAATACTCCGTTGTTAATTCAGGATTGTCCAAAACTCTATGAGTTTATTATGACATTTAATTTAAAACGTTTGGCCTTACTTAACGGAGAACCATTAAGCCTTTGGCTTCTTCACGCCGTACTTGGAGCGAGCCTGCTTACGGTCTTTAACACCTGAGCAGTCCAGCGCGCCACGAACGGTGTGGTAACGCACACCTGGCAGGTCTTTTACACGACCGCCACGGATCAGGATCACGGAGTGTTCCTGCAGGTTATGACCTTCACCGCCGATGTAGGAGGTAACTTCAAAACCGTTGGTCAAACGCACACGGCAGACTTTACGCAGTGCGGAGTTTGGTTTCTTAGGAGTGGTGGTGTACACACGAGTACAAACGCCACGTTTTTGCGGGCAAGCTTCCAGCGCCGGCACGTTGCTCTTTGCAACTTTGCGGACGCGTGGTTTGCGAACCAGCTGGTTAACTGTTGCCATTAAATAGCTCCTGGATTTGCTTTTGCTTCGTAAACACGTAATAAATCGCCTCGTAGAATTACGAGGAGGCAGAATTTTAGGGCTGAGTCAAAGGGGTGTCAAGAAATAACCAGGTTTTAGCCGATTACCAGACCATTTGTTGCTGATGCCTGATCGTTAGCGTGACAAAGCCAGTATAGTCTATTGACTGCACACTGGTCGAAATTTGTCCAGCAAGACCGCGAGCCTGAACATCTTCATCCAGCACCCACAACGTGGCTTCACATTCTGACAGCCGCATCAGTGCGCGACTGCCCGCTAAGGCAGCCAGCACGCCATCCTGCAGCAGCAGCAGGTCATCACCCTCACCCGCGATTAAAAGCAGGGTTTCGAGGTCACAGTATGCGGGTGAATGCATTAAGGTGTGCAGCATTAACGTCTCTTAAAAAGTCAGAATGCGATCGTAGCTGGCCAGCGTCTGCCGCAGCTCCGGCGCGTCCAGTAGCGTAACATCCAGCAACCGGTCAGCGTCAACCGCTAATCCACGCGCTATCAGCGATGCCCGGCAGAGATAGCACTGTTCAATGTCATACAGCGTCAGCACGCCAAAGGTCGCGGCATAGTGACGACTCTTAATCGCCTCAGGCTGCTGGTGCAGATTGAGCTGCAGCACGCCATCACCAATAAAAAACAGGCCGATATCTTCACTGAGTGCACCCGTAGCCAGCGCGGCATCCAGCCCTTCGCGCCCTGCACTGCTGCCATGCGGCGCCTGGGTAAAGACAAATGCGACACGATTCATCAGAACTGCACCACGCGTTCACAGCTTAGCGCCGCTTCCGCCAGCGCACCCAGGCCACTCAGCGTAAAGCCTGGCTGCAGGTTACTGCCCGCCAGCTGGAGTCGGGCCGCTTCCTGCTGATCGCTGACGCCACGCCGCAGCGCAGCCGCTACACAGATGTTCAGTGCCACACCCTGCTCCTGATGTAATGCCTGCCACGCGCGCACCAGATCAAACTCATCACTGGCCGGTGCGGTCAGCTGATTAGCGTTCAACACGCCTTCGCGATAAAAGAAAACGCTGTCAAGCTGATGACCTGCCGTCAGCAGTGCACGGGCAAACAGATATGCACTGGTCGCCTGTTGCGTACCGTAAGCCGGGCCGGTGACCAGCAGGGTATAGCGCATTACCGATCCTGTCCCTGAAAGTCGCCATTTTTAAACTGGCGGATGTAGAGATAAACGGTGTGCTTCGAAATGTTCAGCCGATCGGCCACCTGGTTGATGGCATCTTTGATATCGAAGATTCCCTTCTCATACAGGTTGAGCACAATCTGGCGATTCTTGGCGTTGTTCGACACATTGCGATCAGCGCTGACTTCTTCAATGGTGAACTCCAGAGTCTGCATCACCAGATCATCGACCGAACTGGCAAAGTTGACGTTGGAGTCAACCTGCTGCATCTCGGGCGGCATAAAGGTCGACATGATCTGTGAGAACGGCACATCAAGATTCATGTTGATGCAAAGCAGGCCAATAACCCGTTGCTGACGGTTGCGAATCGCAATGGTGACTGACTTCATCAGCACGCCGCTTTTGGCACGCGTGAAATAGGCACGTGACACGTTGCTGTCCGCGCCATGCATATCATGCAGCATACGCAGGGCCAGGTCGGTAATCGGCGAACCGACTTTACGACCCGTGTGCTCACCATTGGCGATACGCACGGCCGAACACTTCAGATCTTCCAGCGAATGCAGGACGATTTCACAATGCGAGCCGATCAACATCGCCAGGCCATCCACGACAGCCTCGTACGATTTCAGAATATCGTAATCAGTTTCTTCGAACGGGCGCTGCTCCAGAAGATCGAAGTCGCTCAGTTCACCCGGATTGAATGGATTAGACATTGAAGAGTATCACCCTGAATGGCTGGAGCCTGTCACAGCGGCTTATGGGCAGACTCAATATTGGGATAATTAGGCAGGCATTAGTCTGGCAAATGTCGTCGGCTTATGCCAGAGGTTTGTCGTGAAGCTAAAATGAAACCGCCGCCCTGAGGCGGCGGTCAGCAGATTACTGCGCTTTTTCTGCAGCAGCAGGCGCAGGGGCCTGTGCTTTTTCATCTGCTTTAGGCGCGGGTTTGATATCAAGCAGTTCAACATCAAAGACCAGAGTGGAGTTAGCCGGAATGCCCGGAACGCCATTTTTGCCATAAGCCAGATTCGGTGGGATCACCAGCTTGATCTTGCCGCCTTTCTTCACGTGCTTCAGACCTTCAGTCCAGCCTGGGATAACACCGTCCAGACGGAACGAGAGTGGCTCGCCACGGGTATAAGAGTTGTCGAATTCATTACCGTCGATCAGCGTACCTTTGTAGTTCACCACGACAGTGTCGCTGTCTTTAGGTGCGTCGCCGGTACCCTCTTTCTCAACTTTATACAACAGGCCGCTTTCGGTTTTCTTCACGCCGCTCTCTTTAGCAAATTTGGTCGCGAAAGCGTCGCCCTTTTCGGCGTTCTCTTTCGCATCTTTTTCCATTTTCGCTGAGGCTGCGCCTTTCACGCGGCCTTCAAAGGATTGCAGCGTCTGCTCAATCTCTTCGTCAGACAGTTTGCTCTTGCCACCAAACGCATCCTGAACACCCGCAATAAGCTGCTGCTTATCCAGTTTGATGCCCAGTTTTTCCTGTTCCTTCAGGGAGTTGTCCATGTAGCGACCCAGTGAAGCACCCAGTGCGTAGGCAGACTGCTGGTCTTCATCTTTGAAAGCAGCATTCTTAGGTGCCTGAGGCGCGGACTGTGGCGCGGCAGCTGGTGCAGCCTGTGGCGCCGCAGCGGTGTCTGCTGCCATTGCCATTGATGCATTCAGCGCAACAGCCATGGTGGTAGCTAACAATGTGACTTTAAACAGTGATTTCATCCATTCTCCAAAACCGAAGCGTCTAACCTCGGGAAACATTGCGGACTTCAGGGCCCACACTATAACTTTACGTGGCAGTGTCGAACACTCCCACAATGTAATTACCCGGTCTACCTCCGACCTTTATAACATCGGGAAGTTTCATCAGAGATGATGCCGCGCTGGCTTTTTTCAAGCGCAACGCCTCCGGGCGTAAAAAAAACAGGTGATTCCTGGCCTTCAGGTCGTAGAATCACGCCCCGAGTCGCACCTTAACAGAGGAACAGGTCATGCAACAATCTGAGTGGGAACAGCGTCTGGAGACGTTAGAGAGCAAACTGGCCTTTCAGGAGATGACGATAGATCAGCTGAACAGCGCGGTGGTTCAGCATGAGCTGGAGATGAATAAGATGCGTGAGCAGATGCGCATCTTAACCGACAAGCTCAAAGCGAATGCGCCCTCGATCGTCGCCTCACAGTCTGAAGAGATCCCGCCCCCGCACTACTGATCGTGGGCTATCTGGCTCCGGTTAGCCGGTCAGAACCAGAGTGACAGCCAAAAGAAAGGCCACCCGGAGGTGGCCTTTAAAGCTCTGTTGAGAGTTAGTGGCTGCAGCCGCAACCGCCAGTACCACAACCGCCTTTACCGTGGTCGTGGTCGTGATCATGGCTGTGATCGTGGTCATGATGATGACCATCTGCACCGTGAACGTGGCCATGAGCCAGTTCTTCCGGTGTGGCTTCACGGATAGCGACCACTTCAACGTTGAAGTTCAGGTTCTGACCCGCCAGTATGTGGTTACCATCAACCACGACGTGATCGTCTTCCACTTCGGTGATTTCTACCGGTACCGGACCCTGATCGGTCTCTGCCAGGAAGCGCATGCCAACCTGAAGTTCATCAACGCCCATGAAGACGTCTTTAGGCACACGCTGCACCAGGTTGTCATCGTACTGACCGTAAGCATCGTTTGCCGGGATATGCACGTCAAACTTGTCGCCGGCAACGTGATCTTCCAGCGCATTTTCCAGACCAGAAATCAGGGAACCATGACCGTGCAGGTAGTCTAACGGTGCACTCACCGGTGACTCATCAACCAACACGCCGTCTTCTGTACGTACCTGATAGGCCAGGCTTACCACCAGGTCTTTTGCTACTTTCATGATATCTCCTAACCGTTGAGAGCTGAGATCCCGTCTCATTGGTCTATTTTTGCGTGCAATAACACCAACCAGAAAGGTTCGGGGTTGAGTGCAAGAGGGGTTTCACTTTCTCTTGCGACTTCAGCCTTAATGGCGTCAATTGTAACGGAATTCAATCCCGCTGTAAGTT
Source organism: Pantoea sp. 22096 (assembly GCF_052045955.1). Classification (NCBI taxonomy): domain Bacteria; kingdom Pseudomonadati; phylum Pseudomonadota; class Gammaproteobacteria; order Enterobacterales; family Erwiniaceae; genus Pantoea; species Pantoea sp. 22096. Next base: position 8,160 of record NZ_JBQEPW010000006.1, read on the forward strand.
TAAGCGTAAAAAAAGCTGCCCGATTACGCTATTCAGGATGGAAAATGCCGATAACCTGCTCATTGGTCCGAACCTGCTCGCGCGCCTGCTTATCTGCCTCACGCATCTGGTGACCACACTTTACGCACTCCACCACATCGACATTGTTTTCACGCCACATCGCCAGCGTGTCCTTCTCCTGGCAGTGCGGGCATGTCGCACCAGCAATAAAACGTTTACGCATTAGGTTCTGCCTGTTTAAAAAGGTTATTGATCATCGTCCCAGCCGTCGATCTGCCGCTTTTCGCGCTGCATTTCGCGCTGGAAGATATCTTCCAGTTCACGCCGCGCTTCACGGACGCGTGAGGCCTGCGCCGCGCTTTCAGAGAGCGTTGGCACCAGCTCGCGCAGCATCCGCATATCAAGTCGGCGAAAATGCTGCTGAGCACGGTGCGCCTGATGGGGATGCATCCCCAGCGACATCAATGTCTTACGGCCCAGCTCCAGCGCACTGGAGAAGGTCTCACGTGAGAACTGCGTGACGCCTGCCTGTAGCAGCTCATGCGCTTCCACACGGCCCCGGGCGCGCGCCTGAATCTGCAGGTGCGGAAAATGCTGCTGGCACAGATGCACGAGAGTCATCACATCTTCCGGCTCATTACAGGTGATTACAATCGACTGGGCGCTGGCTGCACCGGCGGCACGCAGTAACTCCAGCTCGGTGGCATCACCGTAATAGACCTTGTAGCCATATTTACGCATCAGACTCACCACACTGATATCGCGCTCCAGCACGGTAATGCGTGTGTTGTTCGCCATCAGCAGGCGGCCGATCACCTGACCGAAGCGACCAAAGCCCACCACAATCACCTGCGGCTGATCATCTTCGACAAAGTGTTTCTCTGCATTTTCGTCCGGCTCATTAAAGCGGCGTGCCAGCAGTCGGTCGATACCCTTCATCAGCAACGGCGTGGTCATCATCGACAGCGTCACCGTCACCAGCAGCATCGGCAGTTGATCGCCTGAGAAGAGCTTTGCCGACGAGGCCGCTGAAAAGAGGACAAAGGCAAACTCGCCGCCCTGACTCAGCACGCCCGCGAACTGCTGACGCTCGGAACTGCGCAGGCCATAAATGCGCGCCAGCAGATAGAGCACCAGCGTTTTCACTGCCACCAGCGTCACCACGCCCAGCAGGATGGTCACAATATGGGTATAGAGCACACCGAGGTTGAGCGCCATGCCCACCGAAATAAAGAACAGGCCCAGCAGCAGACCCTTAAACGGGTCGATAGCGACTTCCAGCTCATGCCGGTATTCACTTTCTGCCAGCAGGATCCCGGCAATAAAGGTGCCCAGCGCCATCGACAGCCCGAGCGCATCCATAAACAGCGCGGAACCCAGTACCAGCAGCAGCGACGCTGCGGTAAAGACTTCGCGCACGCCTGATGCCGCGATGTAACGGAAGATCGGCCGCAGCAGATAGCGTCCGCCCACCAGCATGCCGGCAAACGCCAGCACTTTCATGCCGACCTTCATCCAGTCTATGTGACCGCTGTCGGTGCCGGCCAGCAGCGGGATCAGCGCCAGTGCCGGGATGACCGCGATATCCTGAAACAGCAGCACCGAAAAGCCCAGTTGCCCCGCTTCGCTGCGGTTCATGCCCTTATCCATCATCAGCTGCAGCGCCATGGCGGTCGAAGACATCGCCAGACCAATCCCGCCGATGATTGCCGCCTGCCAGCTAAAGTTGGTCAGCCACAATAAGCCGCCCAGAATAGCCGCTGAGAAGATCACCTGCGCCGCGCCGACGCCAAAAATGGAGCGGCGCAGCGCCCACAGCTTTGCCGGGTTCAGCTCCAGCCCGATAATAAACATCAGGAAAACCACGCCGAGCTCAGAGAAGTGGAGAATCTCATCGACGTCGCTGATAAAGCCTAATCCCCACGGGCCGATGGCGATACCTGCCACCAGATAGCCCAGAACTGCACCAATACCGAGGCGAGCCGCCACCGGTACAATCAAGACCGCCGCGACCAGATAAATCACCCCGGCGGTCAGCAGCGTTTGCCCTTCCATCTATACCCCTCCATTCGGCAGCGGTGCTGCCAGCCAGTCGCCATAGGCGCGGGCATAATTTTTCATTAACTCCGGGCTCTGCCGACGCGCCCAGTAGACGATCATCGGTGGCATCCAGTGCATACGGCACATCTGCGCGGTCAGCTCAAAAGGACGCATAATGTCATTGAGCGAATAGCGGTTCAGACCCTGCTGTTTAAAGGCACTTTCCGGTTCCCCGGTCGTCACCACGCTGCGCCAGTACTTGCCTTCCAGCGCATTGCCATCCACACCATTGGCGAAACCGCGTGACAGAACGCGATCCAGCCACTCTTTCAGCAGCGCCGGACAGCTATAGGTATAGAGCGGATGCTGGAAAATGATGACGTCGTGTTCGCGCAGCAGCTGTTGTTCATAGTGAATATCGATAAAAAAATCCGGATAGGTCGCGTACAGATCGTGCACGGTGACGTGTTCCAGTGCCTGAGCCGGCTGTAGCAGAATCCGATTTGCGATCGAATCCTGTGATTCCGGATGAGCATAAAGCAGCAAAACTCTGGGTGGCTGCGACATCCTTTCCCTCCAAAGCGTCGTCATTGGTGCGGTTTTCCGCTACCATGCACGACGCAGCAAAATCTCATTATGTTGCCAGTAAATTAACATATTCTGACGATACGGCGCTTACATGATTGTCTTCTCAGCCTTACAAATTCGCCGCGGCATCCGCGTCCTGCTCGACAATGCCACCGCCACCATTAATCCCGGCCAGAAGGTCGGACTGGTGGGTAAAAACGGCTGTGGGAAATCCACGCTGCTGTCGCTGTTAAAAGGTGAAATCACCAGCGATGCCGGTACCGTCACGTTCCCCACACACTGGGCGCTGGCCTGGGTGAATCAGGAAACCCCTGCGCTGGATAAAGCCGCGCTGGAGTATGTGATTGATGGCGATCGCCAGTATCGCCAGCTTGAAGCAGAACTGGCGGAAGCCAATCTGCGTGACGATGGCAATGCCATTGCGCTGTTGCACGGTCAGTTGGACGCGGTGCAGGCGTGGAGCATCCATGCACGCGCCTCAAGCCTGCTACACGGTCTGGGCTTCAGTCAGGAACAATTGCAGCGTCCGGTCAGCGATTTCTCCGGTGGCTGGCGTATGCGCCTTAACCTGGCACAGGCGCTGATTTGCCGTTCCGATCTGCTGCTGCTGGATGAACCGACCAACCACCTCGATCTCGATGCGGTCATCTGGCTGGAACGCTGGCTGAAGAGTTATGAAGGCACGCTGATCCTGATCTCGCACGATCGTGACTTCCTCGATCCGGTCATCGACAAAATTATCCATATCGAACAGGAGTCGATGTTCGAATACACCGGCAACTACAGCTCCTTCGAGCGGCAGCGTGTCGCCAAACTGGCTCAGCAGCAGGCGCTGTATGAGAGTCAGCAGGAGAAAGTAGCGCATTTACACAGCTATATTGATCGCTTCCGCGCCCAGGCCACCAAAGCCAGGCAGGCGCAGAGCCGCATCAAGATGCTGGAGCGCATGGAGATGATCGCGCCGGCCCATGTCGACAACCCGTTCAGCTTCACCTTCCGCAAGCCGGAGAACCTGCCTAATCCGCTGATGAAAATGGAGAAGGTCACTGCGGGCTATGGCGACCGTATCATTCTCGACGCCATCAAACTCAACCTGGTGCCGGGATCGCGCATCGGCCTGCTGGGACGTAACGGCGCCGGTAAATCGACCCTGATCAAGCTTCTGGCGGGTGAGCTGGAAGCGATGGACGGCAAGATGGGGCTGGCGAAAGGGATCAAGCTCGGTTACTTCGCCCAGCATCAGCTGGAGTACCTGCGGGCTGATGAGTCGCCGCTGCAGCATCTGTCGCGCATAGCACCTAAAGTGCTGGAACAGCAACTGCGTGACTATCTGGGCGGCTTCGATTTCCGCGGCGATAAAGTCACTGAAAACACCGAACGCTTCTCCGGCGGTGAGAAAGCGCGACTGGTGCTGGCGCTGATTGTCTGGCAGCGCCCTAACCTGCTGCTGCTGGATGAACCGACCAACCACCTGGATCTCGATATGCGCCAGGCACTGACCGAAGCACTGATCGACTTCGAAGGTGCGCTGGTCGTGGTCTCGCACGACCGTCACCTGCTGCGCGCCACCACCGACGATCTCTATCTGGTTCATGATGGCAAAGTGGATGTGTTTGAGGGCGACCTTGATGATTATCAGCAGTGGCTGAGCGATCTGCAGAAACAGCAGGCGCAACAGGATGCCGCGCCGAAGCAGGATAACGGCAACAGCGCCCAGGCGCGTAAAGACCAGAAGCGCCGTGATGCCGAACTGCGGACCCAGACGCAGCCGTTACGCAAAGAGATAGAGAAGCTGGAAAAGCAGATGAGCAAATGGCAGAGCCAGCTGGCCGATGCTGAAGCGCAGCTCTCAGACAGTGCGATTTATGATCAGAGCCGTAAAGCGGACCTGACCGCCGCGCTGCAGCGTCAGGCGGAGAGTAAATCTGCGCTGGAAGAGGTTGAGATGGCATGGCTGGAAGCCCAGGAACAGCTCGAACAGATGATGGCCTCATAAAAACAATCTCCCCGTTCGCGAGGAGATTGAGATTGTTGACAAAGTCTGCCCCGGCCAGCGGTGAGATCGAGCATGCGAAGGGAAAACGCGCCGTTCGGAAAGTCGCTTAAACCCTCCATGGCCGCTCGGCCCGCGCGATTACGCACCTCATCCCTGAGGTGCGCCCGTAGCCGGGCCAACGCGTTGCGTTGTTCAAAAACGCCTGGCGTTTTTGTCCCAGGCGCGGGACGCTTGCCTCCTCTGTCCGTTCTCCCTGCGCTTTTAGCTAATGCGTTACTGGCAGGGCAACCCTGACTGGGTTTGTCAGCAGTCTGAGATTCTTATTTAACGGGGTTTATCCCCCAGCACGGTTGCCCGCTGCATGATCCGCCGGGCAGGATAGTAGTCGGCATTGGCGTAATGCTGCGTGACCCTATTATCCCAGATTGCCAGATCGTCTGGCTGCCAGCGCCAGCGCACCTGGAACTCCGGTTTAGTCGCATGCGCAAACAGGAAGCCCAGCAGCGCATCACTCTCCTTCTCGCTTAACTCCACAATCCGCGTGGTAAAACCCTCATTCACAAACAGCGCTTTTTTGCCGCTGACCGGATGCGTACGGATCACCGGATGCTGCACCGGTGGATGCTTAGCCACCGCCTGCTGCCAGCGCTGATGCTCCTCTTCGGTTTTGCGGTACTTGTACTCCTGAAATGACTTTTTGAAATCATGCTCGGCGTTTAACCCGGCCAGCAGTTGCTTAAAAGGTTCCGAAAGCGCCTCGTAAGCCGCAATGCCACTGGTCCAGAGCGTGTCACCGCCCGCTTCCGGCAACACTTTTGAGGCCAGTAAAGCGATAGCCGGTGGCGTGTCGATAAAGGTGACATCGGTGTGCCAGTTGTCGTTATCTGGCGGATTATCCCGATGCGTATCCAGCACGATTATCTCCTCAACGCCTTCTGCGTGGGGATAGACCGGATGGATATGCAGGTCGCCAAAGCGAATCGCCAGTGCGCGGTGCTGCTCCGGCGTCATCTTCTGGTCACGCAGAAACAGCACCTGATGACGCAGCAGGCCATGGTAAAGCTGTTCAAACTGCGCATCACTTAATGGCCGGGAAACATCCAGGTTAGAGACCTGCGCGCCGATATAGGGGCCAAGCGGGGTAAAACTGAGACGTTCATTCATGACTGTTCTCCACTCCAGGGCGTCAGACGGCGCTGTAACGCGCGGAGCCCGAGTTCTAAGCTAAAAGCGATAAAGGCGATCACTGCGATACCCGCCAGTACCACATCGGTGGCGAGAAACTCTCCCGCTGACTGCACCATGAAACCGAGGCCGCGCGTGGCGGCAATCAGCTCCGCTGCCACCAGCGTTGACCAGCCCACTCCCAGCCCGATGCGCAGACCGGTCAGAATCTCTGGCAGCGCGCCCGGCAGGATCACCCAGCGCAGCAGCTGCCAGCGGTTAGCCCCCAGCGAGCGAGCGGCGCGAATCCGTACCTGCTGCGTGTTACGCACCCCGGCCAGGGTAGAGAGTGTTACGGGCGCGAAGATCGCCAGATAGATCAGCAGGATTTTCGACGTCTCACCAATGCCGAACCAGATCACCATCAGCGGCAGATAGGCGAGTGGCGGAATCGGGCGATAGAGCTCGATCAGCGGATCGAGCAGGCCGCGAGCGACCGGGCTGAGGCCCATCAGAATCCCCACCGGAATACCGATAGCGGCAGCAGCCGTCAGCGCAATCAGCATCCGCGTCAGGCTGGCAGCCAGATGCTGCCACAGCGTGGCATCCATAAAGCCCTGCGCGCTGGCAATCACCAGCAGCTTGCTGAACACCTGCTGCGGCGACGGCAGGAACAGCGGAGCAATCAGGCCCAGCGCGGTGACGCCCCACCAGAGCAGTAACAGCAGAGAGAGGCTCAGCACGCTCAGCGTAAAGGCGGTTGAAAATGGCCAGCGCAGCCTGCGGCGCATCGGCAGAGACTTATCGTGGATTAACGCGCTCATGCAAACGCCTCCCGCTGATCAAACACCCGGCTCAGCACATATTCGCGCTGAGCGATAAACTGCGGATCGGATTTGATGCTGCGGCACGACTCTCCGGCGGCAAAACGGCGGCCAAATTCGGGCCGCAGCCGCTCCACGATGCGGCCCGGTCCAGGCGACAGCAGAATCAGTTCGCTGGCGAGGAAAATCGCCTCTTCTATATCGTGTGTAATCAGCAGGATCTGTTTACCGCTGTCGCGCCACAGCGTCAGCAGCAGTGTCTGCATCTGCTCACGGGTAAAAGCATCCAGTGCGCCAAACGGCTCATCCAGCAACAGCAGTTGCGGATCGGTGGCCAGCGCGCGCGCAATACCTACCCGTTGACGCTGACCGCCGGACAACTGCCAGATGGCGCGCTTTTCCGCCCCTTCCAGCCCGACCTGCCTGATAAGTTTCCGCGCTATGACCTCACGTGCCTGGCGCGGCATCCCCGCCAGTTGCAGTCCAAAGGAAACGTTATCCAGTACGTTGCGCCACGGCAGTAACCCTTCATGCTGAAACACCACGCCGCGCTCCGCGCCTGGCCCGATCACCGGCTGGTTATCCAGCGTGATGCTGCCCGACTCCACCGGCAGGAATCCGGCCACCAGATTCAGCAGCGTGGTTTTGCCACAGCCGGAGGGGCCGAGCACGACCAGCAATTCGTGGCTGTCCAGGTGCAGATTGATATCCTGCAACACCGGCTGTCCGGCATAACGGGCATTAAGGTGAGCGATACGCAGCATAGTGCCTCCTTATGGTTTAACTAATGGCGCGACGAAGCGGGAGGTTACATAACTGCTGTAGTCGTTATCTGCCTGCGGCACCCGGCCCTGCGCTTTCAGGAACTGCGCGGTATCGACGATCGCCTTATTGACCGGTTTACCCAGCTGCTCAACCTGCTGCTGCGCCGTCAGGTAGGTATTGCCCTTCACCAGACCGGGAACCTGCGCTTCCGGCACGCCACTGAGGCGTGAAAGTTTGCTGAGGTTATCGGGCTGCTTCAGCCAGCTGTCGGGACTGTTAAGATAGGCCTGCTGCGCATCGATCGCGCTGCGGGCAAAAGCGGTGACGATCTCGGGATGCTGTTCGGCAAAATCTTTGCGTACTACCCAGACGTCCAGCGTCGGCGAACCCCAGCTCCCCACTTCCGCAGAGTCGGTTAACACTTTGCCCTCTTTCTCCAGCTCATTGACTGCAGGGGCCCAGACATAGGCACCATCAATATCGCCACGCTGCCAGGCCGCGATAATCGCTGGCGGCTGCAGGTTTATCAGCTGCACCTGTGACGGCTTAATGCCCCAGTGTTTCAGTGCAGCCAGCAGGCTGTAGTGGGTGGTGGAGATGAACGGCACCGCGATGCGTTTGCCGATAAGATCTTTGGGAGTAGTAATGTTCTTTTTCACCACCAGCGCTTCAGAGTTACCCAGCTGAGAGGCGAGTAAGAATGCTTCAATCGGCAGCTTCTGCGCCGCCGCAACCGCTAACGGGCTGGAACCGATGTTGCCAATCTGCACGTCGCCGGAAGCCAGTGCGCGTAAGACGCCTGCGCCGCTGTCAAACTTACGCCAGTCAACGCTGGCCCCGCTCTCTTTCGCAAAACTGTTGTCAGCCTGCGCCACTTTCGCGGGTTCGGCGGAGGTCTGGTACGCCACGGTGACATTGACCGCATCAGCCTGAAACGCCAGCAGCGCCAGCGCTGCGGCTAAAAAAGTTAAACGTGTTGCTGCCATGATCCTTACCCCACCGTTTTTATCGTGGAGGCAGTGTCTATGGCCCCTATAGTTTCATAAAGGAATTAAAAATTATCCCTAATAGAAATAAGTTCTTAGATCACTATCTGCAAAACTAAGTCAAAAATCGCAAATGCTGAAAATAGCTAAAGTAAGCAAAAATGTCAGGCGCTCACATTGTCCCTGTGCTATTGATATGCGTTACCAATTTTTGCCTGTTAAGGTCTCTGTATCCGATGTCGATCGAGAAAGTCGCTCAGCTGGCTGGCGTCTCCAAAGCCACGGTATCGCGGGTTCTCAACGCGCATCCCGGCGTAAAGCCCGATACGCGTGAGAAAGTTCTGGCGGCAATCTCTGCCTGCGACTATCAGCCCAATCTGCTGGCGCGTCAGCTGCGTACGGCGCAAAGCAACATGCTGCTGGTGCTGATCTCGGATATCACTAACCCCTTCTGTTCACGCGTGGTTCAGGGCATTGAGGCCGAAGCGGAACTGCACGGCTATCATATCCTGCTCTGTAACTCCGCCTCGCAGCTTCAGCGCGAAGCCGCCTATCTGAGTTTGCTGACCGGCAAAGTGGTGGATGGTGTGATTACCATGGATGCGGCCTCCGGCTTACAGGATTTGCAGGCGCTGATCGCCGGAGCCCCCTGGGTGCAGTGCTGTGAATTTAATCCCGACATCCCCGCCTCCTCAGTCAGCATTGATCACCTTGAAGCGGCGCGTGACACCGTCCATTACCTCGCCGGTAAAGGGCGTAAACGCATCGGGCTGGTCAATGGCGACATGCGCTACCTCTACTCGCATCATCGTGAAAAAGGCTACCGGCAGGCGATTGAGGAGCTGGGGTATGCGTGGTCCGGCGTCTCTTATACCTGTGAGATCTCCCCTGAAGCAGGCAGTCAGGGGCTGCGGGAGTTGATGGCGCTGCCGGAACCGCCGGATGCGGTGTTTGCGGTATCAGATGTATTGGCGGTGGGCGTGGTACATGCGGCACTGGAAGCAGGTCTGCGCGTGCCGGAAGATCTGGCGGTCGTCGGGTTCGATGGCGTGCCGTTTACCCGCAGCCTGAATCCGCCGCTGACCACCATCGAGCAACCGATGAACCAGCTGGGCGCGCGCAGCGTGCAGCTGCTGCTGCAGAAGATCCGTAATCCGAATGCGCCGGTCATCCGTGAAGTGCTGCCCTGGACGCGCGTTGAACGCGCATCCAGCTGACTTAATGCCAGATTAACAGCACGCAGGCCGCAGTCAGTAGCCCCATAGCGAGGTTAAAGATTTTCCAGGCACGACGGCTGCGCAGAATGCGGCCGATCATCGCGCCAAATCCCATCCAGATCACGCCCGAGACGAGATTAACCAGAAACATACCGACGCTTATCGCCATCACCGAATGGCGATACGCATCACCGGCCAGACTGAAGCTGGCGACCGCGCCCAGTGCCATCAGCCAGGCCTTTGGATTGATCAGCTGCAGCAGCCCACCCTGCCAGAACGGCATCGGCGCATCCGGCGCCTGGTCAGTTTCCAGCTTTTCATAACTGGCGGTAGCGATTTTCCATGCCAGCCAGAGCAGATAGAGGCTACCGGCGATTTTCAGCACCAGGTGCAACGAAGGATAAAGCAGGATCAGACCGCCTACGCCAAAGGCCACCATCAGCAGCATCACCTGCATACCAATCATGATGCCGATCATCAGCGGAATGGTGCGCATAAAGCCAAAATTAGCGCCTGAGGCGGTGAGTAACATATTATTAGGCCCGGGCGTAATCGCCGCGACCCAAAGAAAGCCCAACATTGATAAAAAAAGACTGAGTTCCATGGCAATCGGGTACTCCTTACCCCTGCAAGAAAAAACTTATCGAAGCTAACAGTGAGATATGGAACAGACAAGCTTTTACCACATGAAATTTACCGGACCGGAAAACGAGCAGTTCACGCCGCCTGACAGCCTGCGTAACGCCCACCTGCAGACAATGCTGCCGCGCCTGCTGCGTCGCCGTGTCACGTTCGCGCCTTACTGGCAGCGACTCGATCTGCCGGATGGCGATTTTGTCGATCTCGCCTGGAGCGAAGATCCCCAACAGGCGCAGAATAAGCCGCGCGTCGTGCTGTTTCATGGGCTGGAGGGCAGCTTTCACAGCCCCTATATTCATGGCCTGATGGCGATCTGCCGCGCGCGCGGCTGGCTGGCGGTAGTGATGCATTTTCGCGGCTGCAGCGGCAAACCCAACCGGCTCAATCGCATCTATCATTCCGGCGAAACGGAAGATGCCCGCTTTTTTCTGCACTGGCTGCGTACCCGCTGGGGCCAGGTGCCGACCGTGGCCGTCGGTTTTTCGCTAGGCGGCAATATGCTGGGCTGCCTGCTGGGCCAGCAGGGCGCAGCTGCCGAAGTGGAGGCAGGCGTCATTGTCTCCGCCCCACTGCTGCTGGAGCCATGTAGCGTAAAACTGGAACATGGCTTTTCACGCTTCTATCAATACTATTTGCTGGCGCAGCTGAAGAAAAATGCCCGCCGCAAACTGCACGCCTGGCCGGATACGCTGCCGGTCAATCTGGCGCAGTTAAAAGCGCTGCGGCGACTGCGCGATTTTGATGATGCGATTACCGCCCGCGCCCACGGTTTTGTCGATGCGGCCGATTACTATCATCGGGCCAGCGCCATGCCCTGGCTCAAACGCGCAGAGAAACCGCTGCTAATCATCCACGCCAAAGACGATCCCTTTATGAGTGATGAGGTGATTCCGCACAGCAGCCAATTATCTGCCACTATTACTTATCAACTGACACCACACGGCGGCCACGTCGGTTTCGTCGGCGGGACGTTACGCCAGCCCGAAATGTGGCTGGAACAGCGCATCCCGCAGTGGATCGCCCCTTTTCTGGATACCTGATCTCGTGATTATTCCCTGGCAACAGGTCTCTCCTGAGACCCTTGAAAATCTGATTGAAACCTTTGTGCTGCGTGAAGGCACTGACTATGGCGAGCATGAACGTAGCCTGCTGGACAAGGTGGCTGATGTGCGACGCCAGCTGGAAACCGGTGAAGTGGTGCTGGTGTGGTCGGAACTGCATGAATCGGTCAATATCATGCCGCGTAAAGAATTTCGTGGCTGATGCACCCGGCACCCTTTCATGATAACAATGCTCATCGTCCGACCTCACAGGGAGCTTTTCTATGTCTGCACGTCATCCCATTATCGCGGTGACCGGTTCCAGCGGCGCAGGAACCACCACCACCAGCCTGGCGTTCCGCAAAATTTTTCAGCAGCTTGACCTGCATGCGGCGGAGCTGGAAGGTGACAGTTTTCACCGCTTTACCCGCCCTGAAATGGATATGGCGATTCGTAAGGCACGCGATCTGGGACGTCATGTCAGCTACTTCGGCCCGGAAGCCAATGACTTTGGCCTGCTGGAGCAGAGCTTTAAAGAGTATGGTCTCAGCGGGGAGGGGCAGTCGCGTAAATATCTGCACACTTACGATGAGGCGGTGCCGTGGAATCAGGTGCCCGGCACTTTTACACCCTGGCAGCCGCTACCGCAGAACACCGATATTCTTTTTTATGAAGGATTGCATGGCGGTGTGGTGACAGCGCAGCACAACGTGGCGGAACAGGTCGATCTGCTGGTGGGCGTGGTACCGATTGTTAACCTGGAGTGGATTCAGAAGCTGGTACGCGACACTGGCGAGCGCGGTCATTCACGTGAAGCCGTAATGGATTCCGTGGTGCGCTCAATGGAAGATTACATCAACTACATCACACCGCAGTTTTCACGCACCCATATCAACTTTCAGCGCGTTCCAACCATCGATACCTCCAACCCGTTCGCAGCCCGCGCCATTCCGTCACTGGATGAGAGTTTTGTGGTGATCCACTTTCAGGCGCTGGAAGATATCGACTTCCCCTACCTGCTGGCAATGCTGCAGGGCTCGTTTATCTCGCACATCAATACGCTGGTGGTGCCCGGCGGCAAAATGGGTCTGGCGATGGAGTTGATCATGGGTCCGCTGGTGAAGCGGCTGATGGAAGGTAAGCGGATAGAGTAAGAGGTCAAAAGGGCCTTTCCAGACTAATGCCAATGCAGGATCAATCTGACAGCAGCGAAAATGCTTAACACGCAGGGAACCGGGTCAGAAAAGGAAAGCGTCCCGCGCCAGGGACGGCGCGGGACGAGCGGCCAGGGATTGGCTTAAGCGACTTTCCGATCTGACCCGGTTCCCAGCGCAGGCACAGTATCAACGCGGATTCCCTATGCAGGCACAATCTGACAGCGGACCGACAAAAACCGCTCTGACCCTGTTCACAACGCAGGCACAATCTCAAAGCGGATTTCCGGACCAGGCACAGTCTTAAAGCAACCTGCATCAGATACTGGAAGTGAAGTTAGCAGGTCTGCAATAACCCCTGCGGCTACTAAAGTTCGATCACTTCATAGCTATGTGTAATGTTGACGCCTTTACCCAGCATGATGGCCACCGAGCAATATTTTTCAGCCGAAAGATCGACCGCGCGTGAGACCGCTTTATCCTGGAGCGCTTTGCCACTCACGATAAAATGCAGGTTGATGTGCGTAAAGATTCGCGGCGCCTCTTCACGACGTTCTGAGGTCAGTTTTACTTCACAATCAGCCACATCGTTGCGGCCTTTTTGCAGAATTGATACCACGTCAATCGCGCTGCATCCACCTGCCGCCATCAGCACCATTTCCATTGGGCTGGGCGCTTTATCACCTGAATTGCCATCCATCAGTATCTGATGGCCGGATGAGGATTCTCCAAGGAATGTCAGCCCTTCTACCCATTTCACTCTTGCCTGCATGATTTTTGCTCCGGAATACGCTGTTTTGTCGCCAGAGTACGCTTTCGCCTGGTAAACAGCAATCCAGAGAAATCCGCCTGTAGCTGAAGCGAGACAACAGAAGACAGTCGGCAAAAGCTGTGCTACAAACAGTGCTGAAAATATTTTTCGTCACCCGATGGCGAAGCCGGGAAGAATGATGCGCACTGCGCCTGATGCGGCCCGAATAATTTCCTGAAAAGGAAACGCTTGAAGCTTTCACCGCCTGACAGGGAAAACTGCCCCCTGTATTTTGGGCACGATTACAACAGAGGATAATAGCGAATGGTTCTCGGCAAACCGCAAACAGACCCTACACTCGAATGGTTCCTGTCCCATTGCCATATTCACAAGTATCCATCCAAAAGTACGCTGATTCACCAAGGTGAAAAAGCAGAAACGCTTTACTACATCGTGAAAGGTTCCGTCGCGGTTCTGATTAAAGATGAAGAAGGCAAAGAGATGATTCTTTCCTACCTGAATCAGGGCGATTTTATTGGTGAGCTTGGCCTGTTCGAAGAAGGTCAGGAACGCAGCGCCTGGGTACGTGCGAAAAGCGCGTGCGAAGTGGCGGAGATTTCTTACAAGAAATTCCGTCAGCTGATCCAGGTTAACCCCGATATCCTGATGCGACTCTCATCGCAGATGGCGCGTCGCCTGCAGGTGACGTCTGAAAAAGTGGGTAACCTCGCTTTCCTCGACGTTACCGGCCGCATTGCACAGACTCTGCTTAACCTGGCGAAGCAGCCAGATGCCATGACGCATCCCGACGGCATGCAAATTAAAATCACTCGTCAGGAAATTGGTCAGATTGTGGGTTGTTCACGTGAAACCGTGGGCCGTATTTTGAAGATGCTGGAAGATCAGAACCTGATCTCCGCACACGGCAAAACCATCGTCGTTTACGGCACCCGCTAATTCCTGTCATCCACGGCGTGATGGCAACATCACGCCGTTATTGTTTGTGTTGGGCCGATGTGGCGTCGAATCATTTACCATCCTGAAGTCAATTATGCCTTGCGGCAAACGCTGGTGCTCTGTCTGCCGGTGGCGCTGGGCTGGCTGGCTGGCGACCTGCAAAAAGGTCTGCTGTTCTCATTAGTGCCCGCCTGCTGCAATATCGCCGGTCTCGATACGCCGCATAAACGCTTTTTCAAACGTCTGATTGTGGGCGGTAGCCTGTTTGCCCTCGGCAGCTTTCTGATCCAGTGGCTCACCCTGCATGCGATTCCACTGCCGCTGATCCTCTTCGCTATGCCTTTGCTGCTCGGCGTCACGGGTGAGATCAGCCCGCTGCATGGCCGTCTGCTGCCCGGCACCCTGATTGCCGCCATCTTTACCCTGAGCCTGATTGGCCGCATGCCCATCTATGTCACCCCGCTGCTCTATATCGGCGGCACGCTGTGGTACGGGCTGTTTAACTGGTTCTGGTTCTGGCTGTGGAAAGAGCAGCCAATGCGCGAAAGCCTGAGCCTGATCTACCGCGAGCTGGCTAACTACTGCGACGCGAAATACACCCTGCTGACGCAGCTGACCGATCCGGAAAAGGCGCTGCCGCCACTGCTGGCCCGTCAGCAGAAAGTGGTCGATCTGATTAACACCTGTTATCAGCAGATGCATATGCTGTCGGCAAGCCGCGATCACAGCCATAAAAGGCTGACGCGCGCTTTCCAGGTGGCCCTCGATCTGCAGGAGCATATCTCGGTCAGCCTGCATCGGCCGGAAGAAGTCCAGAAGCTGGTGGAGCAAAGCCATGCTGAAGCGGTGATCCGCTGGAATGCCAAAACCATCTCGGCCCGGCTGCGGGTGCTGGCAGATAACATTCTTTATCACCAGTTACCCGACCGCTTTGCGATGGATAAACAGCTCGGCGCACTGGAGAAAATTGCCCATCAGCATCCCGATAATCCGGTGGGTAACTTCTGCCTTTATCACTTCAACCGCATTGCGCGGGTGCTACGCACCCAGAAACCGCTTTACCAGCGCGATCTGATGGCAGACCGCCAGCGCCGCCTGCCGCTGTTACCGGCGCTGCGCAGTTATCTCTCGTTTCGCTCGTCGTCGCTGCGCACGGCGGGTCGCTTTGCGGTGATGCTGATGCTGGGCAGCGCGCTGGCGCTGTTCTTCAACATCCCTAAACCCTACTGGATCCTGATGACCATTATGTTCGTCAGCCAGAACGGCTACAGCGCCACCCGTGTCCGCATTCAGCACCGGGCGCTGGGCACCTTTGCCGGCCTGGTCATCGCGGCCGCTACGCTGCGGCTCGCGGTACCGGAGTCACTGGTGCTGCTGATCATGCTGGCGATAACCTTTATCAGCTATCGCTTTACCCGCCAGTTCTATGGCTGGTCGATGATTGGCTTTACGGTCACGGCAGTTTACTCGCTGCAACTGCTGTCACTGAATGGCGCGCAGTTTCTGCTGCCGCGATTGATGGATACGCTGATGGGCTGTCTGATCGCCTTTGGTGGGATGCTGTGGCTGTGGCCGCAGTGGCAGAGCGGCTTACTACGGCAGAACGCCCACGACGCGCTGGAAACCTATCAGGATGCGCTGCGGCTGTTACTGGGCGACGAACAGTCGCCAGAGAAACTGGCTTATCAGCGCGTGAAGGTTAATCAGGCGCACAATGCGCTGTTTAACTCACTGAATCAGGCAATGCAGGAACCCGCGTTCAACTCCCGTTACCTGAGTGATATGCGGCTCTGGGTCACCCACAGTCAGTTTATTGTCGAGCATATCAATGCGATAACGATTCTGGCGCGCGAGCACACTATGCTGACCGCCTCGCTGGCTCAACGCTATCTGCAATCCTGCGAAATTGCGCTGCAGCGGTGTCAGCAGCGGCTGGAATATGATGGTGAAAGCTCACAGGTGAATCTGCTGGATGACCTGGAAAACATCAGTGAGGGACCGATTACTGTGGTGGAGCAGCATGTGCGGCGCATTCTCGATCATCTGAGCGTGATGTACACCATTTCATCGCTGGCGTGGAACCAGCGACCGCAACATGGCCGCTGGCTGATCAGACGCTTACGTAAAAACTAAGCTAGCCGTTAAGCACTTTGCCGACGGCGGTGGCGAAGCGGCTCATGCCCTCTTCAATGTCGGCCGGTTCGATGATCAGCGACGGGGCAAAACGCATCACATCGGTGCCAGCTACCAGCACCATCACACCTTCAGCGGCGGCGGCATTCAGAATGTCGCGCGACCTGCCGGCATGCTGAGGTTTCAGTGCCGCGCCAATCAGCAGACCTTTGCCGCGAATGTCACTGAACAGGTCATACTTCGCGTCAATAGCCTGCAGCGCCGTGACAAAGTGCTGGCGACGCATCTCTACGCCCGCCAGCACCTCCGGCGTGTTGATAATATCCAGCGCGGTTTCGGCAATGGCACAGGCGAGCGGGTTGCCGCCATAGGTGGTGCCATGCACGCCCGGTGCCATGGTTGAAGCAATCTCGTTGGTGGTCAGCATGGCGCTGACCGGGAAACCGCCGCCCAGCGCTTTGGCTGAAGTCAGGATATCGGGCTGGACGCCATAATGCTCATAGGCGAACAGCTTGCCGCTGCGTCCCATGCCGCTCTGCACTTCGTCCAGTACCAGCAGCGCCTGATGCTGATCGCAAAGCGCACGCAGTCCCTGCATAAATTCCTGCGTCGCAGGCATGACGCCGCCCTCACCCTGAATCGGTTCAACCACAATGGCGCAGGTGTGATCGTCAATGACCGCTTTTACAGCATCCAGGTCATTGAACGGCACGTGGACAATATCCGCCGGTTTCGGACCGAATCCGTCAGAATATTTTGGCTGGCCGCCGACCGTAACGGTAAACAGCGTCCGGCCATGAAAAGCATTATGAAACGCGATGATTTTACTTTTGAACGGACTGTGACGTTTGCAGGCATAGTAGCGCGCCAGCTTAAACGCAGCTTCATTGGCTTCGGCACCGGAGTTGGCGAAGAAGACGCGATCGGCAAAGGTCGCCTGAATGAGCTTACTGGCGAGACGCAGTGCCGGTTCGTTGGTAAAGACATTGCTGGTGTGCCACAGCGTCTCGCCCTGGCTTTTCAGTGTTTCCACCAGCGCAGGATGGCAGTGTCCAAGTGCGGTAACAGCAATACCACCCGAGAAGTCGATATACTCTTTGCCCTGCTGATCCCATACGCGACTGCCCTTGCCTTTTACCGGCACGAACTGCGCAGGTGCATAAACAGGCAAAATAACGTTATCGAACGTCTCCCGCGTGACCGCAATTTTTTCGGCTGCCATTAGTAACCCCATCTGAATGATTGTCGTACTGAATTGAAATAATAATCACAAAATATGCATAAAAAATCACTCAAAGGCAACTTATTGCGTAAGGAAATTGCGCAGCAGCTGATGTCCCTGCTCGCTGAGAATGCTTTCGGGATGGAACTGCACGCCTTCCAGCGCCAGGGTTTTATGGCGAAACCCCATAATTTCGTCAGGCTCGCCGTCACGTACCGTCCAGGCCGTTACCTCGAATGCGTCGGGCAGAGAGTCGCGCTGCACAATCAGCGAGTGATAACGGGTCACGGTAAGGGGATTATTGAGATTGCGGAACACGCCCTGGCCGGTGTGCTGAATCTCGGAGGTTTTGCCGTGCATCACCTGACGGGCTCGCACGACCTGCGCGCCATAGGCCTGCGCGATCGCCTGATGGCCCAGGCAGACACCCAGCACCGGCACGTTACCGGCGAAATGCCGAATCGCCGCCAGCGAGATGCCCGACTCTGACGGCGTGCAGGGGCCAGGAGAGATCACCAGATGGGTCAGCGGTAACGCTGCCATCTGCTCCAGGGTGATGGCATCATTGCGCACCACCTGAACCTGCGCGCCCAGCTCGCAGAAATATTGATAAAGATTCCAGGTAAAGGAGTCGTAATTGTCGATAAGCAGCAGCATGACGCGTCCAGAATGATAAACCGCGCCGCTATTCTACGCGGTTAAGCCGCCTCACTCACCACTTTCGCAAACACCTGCTCCAGCGGCGTCAGATCGCCGGCTACACCCGCCTGATTAGCAGCTTTCCAGCTCTCCGCGTCCGTCTCTTCCCACGACAGCAGATAACCGGCATGCAGCGCCAGCTGTTCAAAGAAAATCCGCTGTGCCCGGCCATTTCCATGACGGAAAGGATGCAGCATATTGATTTCGCAGTAGTAGTGGGCGATGCGCTGAATAAACGCGTCGCGCGGCAACTCAGCGAGTCCTTTCTCCTCTTCCAGCGCAGCCATCAGCGCGTTGCCTTCCTTTTCGATATATTCAAAATGGCAGAACGGCGTTTCATCTCGCCAGATATCGATGGTGCGCAGTTCGCCGGCCCAGCTGTAAACGTCCTGGAACAGCGTGCGATGGATCTGGCGCAGGTAAGGCAATCCGGCATTACGCGGTCCCAGTTCCAGGGTGGCGGCACGCGCTGCACTGAAGCTCAGCTCCGCCTTACGCAGTTGGGCGGCATCATGAATATCGGGCAGGTTTTTCAGCACGTTGTCGTGCTGCCACAGGTAGGGATCCTGGGTCACTGCGGTATTAGAGTCCATATTGCCTCCTCAGTGACGCCAGACGCGCGGCTGCATCATCGCTGTTTACGCTGGTTTCATTCGATGAGAAGCCTTCCAGCCGACAGCTGGCCTGATAGCTGGCGCTACGCCGCTGTTGCCACAGAGTGACCTTCTGTTTTTCGGTGAGTTTGTTCGCCATACCGCCTCCTGCTCAGGTTTTTGCCCTAAGTATAAGAGCAAATTCTGGCTTTGCCGGAAGCGGCAGGCGGTCGCCATCCGCAGATGGCGACAAAAAGCGTTAAGGCAGGACTTTGGCGGAGAGGATAACTACCGGTTTGGACGGCACATTCTGGTACGGACCCACATCTTTGGTCGGAACCTGAGAAATTTTTTCAACCACATCCTGACCTTTCACAATCTTACCAAATACGGCATAGCCGAAATCGCGCTGGCCGTGGTCGAGGAACGCATTATCCGCGACGTTGAGGAAGAACTGGCTGGTGGCACTGTCTTTATCGGCGGTACGCGCCATAGAGATGGTACCGCGCAGGTTACGCAGTCCATTGTCCGCTTCGTTTTTAATTGGCGCGTTGGTCTGCTTCTGCTGCATATCCGTGGTGAAACCACCACCCTGCACCATAAAGCCCGGGATCACGCGATGAAAAATAGTGTTGTTGTAAAAACCGTTGTTGACGTAATCAACGAAGTTTTTCACAGAAACCGGCGCTTTCTGGTTATTCAGTTCGAGTTCGATATTGCCGGCGGAGGTGGTGAGCAGAACGTGGGTGTCACCTTTTGCGGCCAGCGCCTGGGCGGAAACGGTAGAGAGCGCTAACAGGGTGATGGCCGCTGTTAAAGTACGTTTAAACATGAAAGATTCCTTACCTGGGAGAGCGGGCACAAAAACGTGATTGATTGTAAAGACACTCTATTCCATGAGCCAGCGTTTTACTTATATTTACGCTGTTGCGGCAAATGCACTGAGCAAACGTTAAACAACCCTAATTGCGTGATTAAAATCACACAACACATGAAATCTAGATCTGTAGTTTCACTGCTTGTTTATTAAGATCACAGTTCCGTTTACACTTTCTGACACTTTTTGGCACCCGGTTCTCAACAGGTTCAGAACATGACAAACCGTAATCGTATTGGCCTTACCTGGATAAGCTTCTTCTCCTACGCGCTGACCGGCGCGCTGGTGATCGTTACCGGCATGGTAATGGGCGATATCGCAAAAGATTTCCAGATTCCCATCTCCAGCATGAGTAATACCTTCACCTTCCTCAACAGCGGCATCCTGGCGGCGGTTTTCCTGAACGCCTGGCTGATGGTGATTGTGCCACTGAAGCGCCAGCTGATTTTCGGCTTCGTCCTGATGGTGCTGGCGATAATCGGGCTGATGACCAGCCGCGATCTCACCATCTTCTCGCTCTGTATGTTTGTGCTGGGTGTGGTCAGCGGCATCACCATGTCGATCGGTACCTTCCTGATCACTCACCTGTATGAAGGCCGTCAGCGCGGTTCACGCCTGCTGTTTACCGACTCCTTCTTCAGCATGGCGGGCACGCTGTTTCCGGTGCTGGCAGGCATTCTGCTGGCGCGTCAGCTGCCGTGGTACTGGGTCTATGTCTGCATCGGCGTTATCTACGTCGCCATTTTCGTCATGACGCTGTTTGTGGAGTTCCCGGTACTGCGTAAGCCTGAAAACAGCCCGACGGTTGAGAAAGAGAAATGGGGTGTGGGCGTGCTGCTGCTGGCTGTCGCGGCACTCTGCTATATTCTGGGCCAGCTCGGCTTTATCTCCTGGGTGCCGGAATATGCCACCAAAGTCATGGGCATGAATATCAATGACGCCGGACAACTGGTGGGCAGCTTCTGGACGGCGTATATGGTGGGTATGTGGGCCTTCAGCTTCCTGCTGCGCTTCTTCGATCTGCAACGCATTCTGATGGTGCTGGCGGGTCTGGCGACCGTACTGATGTACTGGTTCGTCAGCAGCAACGATGCCAGCATGCTGAAATGGATCATCATGATTCTTGGCTTCAGCTCAAGTGCTATCTACACCACCATCATCACCCTGGGTTCATTGCAGACCAGAGTGGCGTCACCGAAGCTGGTGAACTTCATTCTGACCTGCGGCACCGTCGGCACCATGCTGACCTTTGTGGTCACGGCGCCTATCGTTGAGAAAAGTGGTGTGCATACCGCACTGGCGACGGCGAACGCGCTCTACGCCGTGGTATTTGTAATGTGTGCCCTGCTCGGCTTTGTCAGCCGTCATCGTACTCACGGTCACGTCACGCATTAATCCTTCAGGGCGGCGAGCGATCGCCGCCCTGCTCGTTAACGCCGGAAGTTTACGCGCTCCCGTTCCCGCCAGTAAATCTCGCTTTCTGCAGGCTTCGTCTCCGCCACGACCACACCGCGACGCAGTGAATAGCGCACCGGGACCTGCCTTCTTACCGCATCAAAACCGCTCTCTGCTGGCAGTATAATCAGACTGGCCTCGTTGCCGCTCTGAATGCCATAGCCTGCAAGCTGCATCGTCTTCGCACTGTTGTGCGTAATCAGATCCAGACCGGCATCAATCTGCTCATAGCCCATCAGCTGACAGACATGTAATCCCATATGCAGCACCTGCAGCATGTTGGCGGTCCCCAGCGGATACCAGGGATCAAACACATCGTCGTGGCCGAAGCAGACGTTAATCTCGGCCTCCAGCATCTCTTTTACCCGCGTAATGCCGCGCCGCCTGGGATAGGTATCGAAGCGGCCCTGCAGGTGAATATTGACCAGCGGATTGGCGACAAAGTTAATGCCCGACAGCTTCAGCAGCCGGAAAAGTCGTGAGGCGTACGCGCCATTGTAAGAGTGCATCGCGGTGGTATGACTGGCCGTCACGCGTGCGCCGTTGCCGTCGCGATGGGCCAGCGCCGCCACGGTTTCCACAAAGCGCGACTGTTCATCATCGATCTCATCGCAGTGAACATCGATCAGCCGGTCATAGCGGTCAGCCAGCGCAAAAGTTTTATGCAGCGACTCGACGCCATATTCGCGGGTGAATTCGTAGTGCGGTATGGCGCCGACGACATCCGCGCCCAGCCGCAAGGCTTCTTCCAGCAATGCTTCGCCGTTGGGATAGGAGAGAATGCCCTCCTGGGGAAACGCCACTATCTGAATCGTGATCCAGGGCGCCATCTCCGCTTTCAGCTCCAGCATCGCTTTCAGCGCCGTCAGTGAGGGGTCTGACACGTCAACATGAGTGCGCACAAACTGAATGCCGTTGGCGATCTGCCACTTCAGCGTCTGCAACGCCCGCTGTTTCACATCTTCGTGGCTGAGCAGCGCCTTGCGCTCAGCCCAGCGTTCAATCCCCTCAAACAGCGTGCCAGACTGATTCCATGCCGGTTCACCCGCCGTCTGGGTGGTATCCAGATGAATATGCGGCTCAATAAAGGGCGCGCAGGCTAAGCCGCCCTCGCCGTCCAGCGATTGTCCCACCGGAGAAGGCTGCTGCGGCTGGGCTGAGATGCGGGCAATTTTTCCGTCGGCGATTTCGATTTGCCACAACCCTTCCCGCCAGGGCAAACGCACATTATTGATCCACTTGGGTGACAGCATGGCTGATTCCTTATCCGATTAACCTGTATGGTTAAAACTAACACGATTCATACCCTCAGCAGCAATGCAGGATATTCAGCAGGTTAGCCGTATCCGATAAACCAAATTAAAATCAACTACATACCTCTTAATAGGTATATGGCGTTGTGGTTGATACATATCAATAAGCGTCAGAAAGGGCGCGCTATTGTAGCCGCAGATATCGCAAATTTGAGGCAAAAATGAGCAAGCACAATGTCGTCGTTATCGGTAACGGCATGGTCGGCCACCGCTTCATAGAAGAGTTACTTGAGAAAGCGGAACCCGACCAGTTTTCGCTGACCGTCTTTTGTGAAGAACCCCGCGTCGCCTACGACCGTGTCCATCTGTCCGCTTACTTCTCCCATCACACCGCCGAAGAGCTGTCGCTGGTTCGTGAAGGCTATTACGACAAACATCAGGTCAATCTGCTGCTGGGTGAGCGCGCTCTCACCATTAACCGTGATGAAAAGCTCATCCACTCCAGCACCGGTCGCGCGGTTCACTACGACACGCTGATTTTTGCCACCGGCTCTTATCCATGGATCCCGCCGATTAACGGTGCCGAAGGTAGCGACTGCTTTGTCTACCGCACCATCGAAGATCTCAATGCCATTGAAGCCTGCTCACGCCGCAGCAAACGCGGTGCGGTGATTGGCGGCGGTCTGCTGGGACTGGAAGCGGCGGGCGCACTGAAAAATCTGGGTATTGAAACTCACGTTATTGAATTTGCGCCGGTGCTGATGGCAGAACAGCTCGATCAGCAAGGCGGGGAACAGTTGCGTCGTAAGATTGAGCAGATGGGCGTGCGGGTCCACACCGGCAAAAACACCCAACAGATTGTGCATCACGAGCACGGCGGCAAAACGCTGCAGTTCGCCGACGGCAGTGCGCTGGAGGTCGATTTCATTGTCTTCTCCACCGGCATTCGCCCGCAGGACAAACTGGCAAAACAGTGTGGATTAACCCTGGGTCCGCGTGGCGGCATCGCCATTGATGACCAGTGCCGCACCAGCGATCCCGCCATTTACGCCATCGGTGAGTGTGCCGCCTGGCAGAATCGCGTCTATGGCCTGGTGGCGCCGGGGTATAAAATGGCGCAGGTCGCCAGCGACCATCTGCTGGGCCGCGACAATGCGTTTACCGGTGCGGACATGAGCGCCAAACTCAAGCTGCTGGGTGTCGATGTCGGTGGGATTGGCGATGCGCGCGGTACCACGCCAGGTGCACGCAGTGTGGTCTGGCTGGA
Source organism: Pantoea sp. 22096 (assembly GCF_052045955.1). Classification (NCBI taxonomy): domain Bacteria; kingdom Pseudomonadati; phylum Pseudomonadota; class Gammaproteobacteria; order Enterobacterales; family Erwiniaceae; genus Pantoea; species Pantoea sp. 22096. The sequence continues at coordinate 31,780 of NZ_JBQEPW010000006.1, forward strand.
TGAAAGCAAATCGGTCTACAAACGCCTGATTATCAGCGAAGATCAGAAAACTCTGCTGGGTGCGGTGCTGGTGGGCGACACCAGCGACTATGGCAACCTGCTGCAACTGGTGCTGAATGGTATTACGCTGCCGGATAACCCGGAAGCACTGATTCTGCCAGCGGGCAGCGGGGATAAACCGGCCATCGGCGTCGATTCCCTGCCTGACAACGCGCAAATCTGCTCCTGCTTCGACGTCAGCAAAGGCAACATCATCAAAGCGGTTCAGGGTGGCTGTCACACCGTGGCCGCGCTGAAAAGCAGCACCCGAGCCGGTACGGGCTGCGGCGGCTGTATTCCCCTTATTACCCAGGTACTTAACAGCGAACTCAGCCGTCAGGGCATTGAGGTCAATAACCACCTTTGTGCCCACTTCGCCTGGTCACGCCAGGAGCTTTATCACCTGATTCAGGTGGAAGAGATCAAAACCTTTGATGAACTGCTGGTCCGCTATGGTCAGGGTTACGGCTGTGAAATATGCAAGCCTGCGGTGGGGTCTCTGCTCGCCTCCTGCTGGAACGAATACGTACTCAAGCCGCATCACGCGCCGTTGCAGGACAGCAACGACCTCTATCTGGGTAATATCCAGAAAGATGGCACCTATTCGGTGATCCCGCGCTCGCCCGGCGGTGAAATCACGCCGCACGGACTGAAGGTGATTGGCGAGATCGCCGAACGCTATCAGCTCTATACCAAAATCACCGGCTCGCAGCGCATCGGCTTGTTTGGCGCGCAGAAAGACGATCTGCCCGCTATCTGGTCACAGCTGATCGAGGCCGGATTTGAAACCGGTCAGGCCTACGCTAAAGCACTGCGTATGGCGAAAACCTGCGTCGGCAGCGCCTGGTGCCGTTACGGCGTGGGCGACAGCCTCGGCTTCGGCGTAATGCTGGAGAACCGCTATAAAGGCATCCGCACACCGCACAAAATGAAGTTTGGTGTCTCCGGTTGCACCCGTGAATGCGCAGAAGCCCAGGGCAAAGATGTCGGCATTATCGCTACCGAAAAAGGCTGGAATCTCTACGTCTGCGGCAACGGCGGCATGAAACCGCGTCATGGCGATCTGCTGGCGGCCGATCTCGATCAGCAGACGCTGATCAGCTATCTCGACCGCTTCATGATGTTCTATATCCGCACCGCCGACCGTTTGCAGCGCACCTCGCTATGGCTGGAGAGTCTGGAGGGTGGCATCGACTATCTGCGTAGCGTGATCGTGGATGACAAACTCGGCCTTAACAGCCAGATGGAACAGCAGCTCGCCGCGCTGCGCGCCAGCGTTTGCTGTGAATGGCAGGCGACGCTGGAAGATGAGAACCAGCTGACGCGCTTTGCCCACTTTATCAACTCGCCGCAGCGCGATCCCGCTGTACAACAGGTAGCAGAGCGCGACCAGCATCGCCCGGCGCGCCCCGAAGAACGCATTGCCGTGACACTGATTGAGGAGACCGAATCATGAGCCAGTGGAATCCGGTGTGCCCGCTGACGCAGATCCTGCCCGCCACGGGCGTCTGCGCGCTGGTCAAAGGTCAGCAGGTGGCTATCTTCCGTCCACGCAACGATGAGCAGCTTTATGCCATCAGCAATATCGATCCGTTTGCCGATGCCAGCGTGCTGTCACGCGGCATTATTGCCGAACATCAGGATGCGCTCTGGGTGGCCAGCCCGCTGAAGAAACAGCATTTCCGCCTCAGCGATGGCTACTGCATGGAGGACGAAACGCGCTCCGTGGCGGCATGGCCGGTGCGGGTCAATGCCGGACAGGTTGAAGTTTGCCTGTAACGCCCCTCAACAGCCCGCCTGCGCGGGCTTTTTTAAGGACCTCTGATGGACTACTTCCCCTTGTTCTGCCGCCTGCAGGGCCGTCGCTGCCTGCTGGTCGGCGCGGGTGACGTGGCTGAGCGGAAAGCGCGCCTGCTGCTGGAGGCCGGTGCCGAGCTGTGGGTCGGTGCCCGTGAGTTCTCCCCCACCTTCCAGGAATGGGCGCAGCAGAAAGCCATCACGCTGCTGCCAGGGCCTTTCGATCCCGGGTGGCTCACCGGCTGCTGGCTGGTGGTCGCCGCCACCAGTGATGACGCGGTCAATCAGCAGGTGGCAGAAGCGGCCGAAACACAGCAGATCTTCTGCAATCTGGTGGATGCGCCGCAGGAGGCCAGCGCGATTATGCCGTCGATTATCGACCGCTCCCCGCTGATGGTTGCCGTCTCTTCTGGCGGACGCGCGCCGGTGCTGGCGCGTCTGTTGCGGGAGAAGCTGGAGGCGATACTGCCGCAGCATCTCGGCCAGCTGGCGCAGCGGGCCGGCGGCCTGCGTGCACGGGTGAAAAAGCAATTCGGCTCCATCAATGCCCGCCGTCACTTCTGGGAGCGCTACTTTAACAGCGAACGGCTGGCCCAGACGCTGGCTAACGGCGACGGTGAACGCGCGGAACAGATTACCGACGCGCTTTTTAGCGCAGACCTCTCGCAACAGGGTGACGTGGCGCTGGTGGGTGCCGGTCCGGGCGATGCCGGATTACTCACCCTCAAAGGTTTACAGCTGATCCAGCAGGCGGATGTCATCGTCTATGACCGGCTGGTTTCCGATGAGATCCTGAATCTGGTGCGCCGTGATGCCGAACGCATTTTTGTCGGGAAACGCGCCGGACATCACTGCGTACCGCAGGATGCGATCAATCAGCTGCTCTGCGAACAGGCGCTACGCGGAAAACGGGTGGTGCGGCTGAAAGGCGGCGATCCCTTTATCTTTGGTCGCGGCGGTGAAGAGCTGGAAGCGCTGGCACAGCTGAAGATTCCGTTCAGCGTGGTGCCGGGGATCACCGCGGCATCGGGTTGTGCGGCCTACAGCGGTATTCCGCTGACCCACCGCGATCATGCACAGAGCGTCAGACTGGTTACCGGGCATCTGCAGAAATCCGGCACGCTCGCCTGGCAGATGCTGGCGGCAGAGCAGCAGACGCTGGTCTTTTATATGGGGCTGGCCCAGGCCGGAGAAATTCAGCAGCAGCTGATAAAACATGGAATGCGCAGTGATATGCCGGTAGCACTGGTGGAAAACGGCACCAGCACGCGTCAGCGCGTGGTCACCGGGAGACTGGACGAACTGGAAGCGTTAGCCGCTCAGGTGATCAGTCCCAGCCTGATGATTATCGGTAGCGTAGTGAGTCTGCGCGACAGCCTGCGCTGGTTCTGAATCGGCAAATAAAAACGGCGGGCATAACGCCCGCCGTTCTGTTTGTCCGCTCAGCCATTACGGCATCGCGACAAAGCCTACCGCTTCATAAACCTTCTTCAGCGTTTCCTGCGCCTGTGCGCGTGCTTTAGCCGCACCATCACGCATCACCTGCTCCAGCAGTGCTTCATCGTTGCGGAAGCTGTGATAACGCTCCTGCAGCTCAGAAAGCATGCCTGACACCGCATCGGCTACTGCGCCTTTCAGGTGGCCATACATCTTGCCTTCGAACTCCTGCTCCAGCTCGGCGATGGTTTTACCGGTCACGCCCGACAGAATATCCAGCAGGTTAGAGACGCCCGCTTTCTCTTTGATGTCGTAGCGCACCACTGGCGGCTCTTCAGAGTCAGTAACGGCGCGTTTGATCTTCTTCACGACCGCTTTTGGATCTTCCAGCAGGCCGATAACGTTGTTGCGGTTGTCGTCAGACTTGGACATTTTTTTGGTCGGCTCCAGCAGCGACATCACGCGCGCGCCAGACTTCGGAATGAACGGCTCTGGTACCCTGAAGATATCGCCATAGATCGCATTGAAGCGATGTGCGATATCGCGGCTCAGCTCCAGATGCTGCTTCTGATCTTCACCGACCGGCACCTGATTGGTCTGATAGAGCAGAATGTCAGCCGCCATCAGAACCGGGTAGTCGAACAGACCGGCGTTGATGTTCTCTTCGTAACGTGCTGATTTGTCCTTGAACTGCGTCATACGGCTCAGTTCACCGAAATAGGCGTAGCAGTTCAGGATCCAGCTCAGCTGCGTGTGCTCTGGCACATGCGACTGAACAAAGATGGTGCTTTTTTGCGGGTCGATACCACAGGCCAGATAGAGCGCCAGCGTATCCAGCGTCGCTTTACGCAGTGCAGCAGGATCCTGACGCACGGTGATCGCGTGCAGATCAACAATGCAGTAAATGCAGTGGAAATCATCCTGCATCTGCACCCACTGACGCAGCGCTCCCATATAGTTGCCAATGGTCAGTTCGCCGGACGGCTGTGCGCCGCTGAAAACGATGGGTTTCATACTTAAGTCCTGATATTTACAGCCCCAGTGTGGGCAAAAGTTCGTCGAAAGAGTCGAGGGTTAAATCGGGCTGGCTGGTTGCAATCGGCTCGCCATAGTTATAGCCAAAGGTCATACCGACGTTGGGCACGCCCGCCGCCTGCGCCGCCTGGATATCATTGCGTGAGTCGCCAACAAACAGCAACTCGTTCGGCAGGACGCCGAAGGTGCCCAGCACCATAAAGATCGCTGCAGGGTGCGGTTTTTTAACCGGCACATCGTCGCCACCGATAATCAGCGAAAATGCATCGGCAATGCCAAGCGATTCAAGCAGCGGTGCCACAAACGGCGTCGGCTTGTTGGTCACAATCGCCATCGGCAGCCCGGAAGCTTTTAAGGCATCCAGCGTCTGCTTCACCTGTGGGAACAGCGTGCTGCCCGCATCCACAGTGTCGGCATAGTGGCGGTCAAACAGCGCGCGTGCATCGCGCTGCTCTTCCGGCTGCGGCTCACGGCCCAGCGCAAAGGTCAGCGCACGGGCCATCATGATATCGGCACCGTTGCCAATCCAGGTTGAGACGCGCTCAAGGCCCGCCTGCGGCAGGCGGAGATCGTTCAGCGTGCGGTCGATCGCATCGGCAAGGCCTGGCGCGCTATCCACCAGCGTGCCATCAAGATCAAACGCCAGCGCACGAATATCAGTGAAATGAGCCATTGGCTTTCTCCAGTTCATTGCGCATATCATCGATCACTTTTTTATAGTCAGGATGACCGAAGATGGCAGAACCCGCGACAAACATATCGGCACCGGCAGCCGCAATCTCGCGGATATTGTCGATCTTCACGCCGCCATCCACTTCAAGACGAATGTTGTAGCCGCTCTGATCGATACGTCGGCGTGCTTCCCGCAGTTTATCCAGGGTGCCGGGAATAAATGACTGCCCGCCAAAACCAGGGTTCACGGACATCAGCAGAATGATATCCAGCTTATCCATGACGTAATCGAGGTAGCTCAGCGGGGTCGCCGGATTAAAGACCATACCCGCTTTACAGCCATGCTCCTTGATCAGTTGCAGAGTACGGTCAACGTGTTCGCTGGCTTCGGGATGAAAGGTAATATAGGTGGCACCGGCTTTGGCAAACTCCGGGATCAGCGCATCCACTGGTTTCACCATCAGATGCACGTCGATAGGCGCAGTGATGCCATAGTCGCGCAGTGCTTTCAGCACCATCGGACCCATGGTCAGATTAGGGACGTAGTGGTTGTCCATTACGTCGAAGTGAACCACGTCACCTCCGGCCGCCAGCGCTTTGGCTGTGTCTTCGCCCAGGCGGGCAAAGTCCGCCGACAGGATTGAAGGGGCCAGCAAATATTGTTTCATCCGATTCTCCCACTGTTGTGCGCCAGCCCTGCGGCTGGCGTAATGCGTTGGTCGCGGACGAAACAGACTAGCGATAAAGTGCCAGCAGTTCGTCGACCTTGGTGCGACCGGCTATGCTCCGGCTGATAGAACGCCGGGCTTTGACCACATGTAACACTGCATCCTGATACCATAAACGTGTCAGCGCAGTGTCGTGGTTAGAAATCAGTACCGGAATCCGGTGCTCCGACGCAGCCAGCTGTGCCGCTAACGCCGCCAGATTCTCCTGCTCACGCAGGCTGAAGCTGTTGGTGTGATAAGCCGTAAAATTGGCCGTGGCCGACAGCGGTGCATAAGGCGGATCGCAATAGACCACCGAGCCTTTACCGGCACTGGTCAGGGTAACATCGTACGATTCACAGACAAACGTCGCTTTTTGCGCACGCTCGGCAAACCACAACAATTCGGCTTCAGGAAAGTAGGGTTTGCGATAGCGGCCAAACGGCACGTTGAACTCACCACGCAGGTTATAGCGGCAGAGGCCGTTGTAACAGTGACGGTTCAGATAGAGGAACAGCAGCGCGCGCTGGTAGGCGTCGGTGCTGCTATTAAATTCGGTGCGCCGCTGGTAATAACAGATTTCGTTGTTACCCTCCGGCGTAAACAGCAGCTGCGCGTCACGGATGAAATCCGCCGTGCGCGTTTTGACAATATTGTAGAGATTAATCAGGTCACTGTTGATATCAGCCAGATGGTAGCGATCAAACTCAGTGTTCAGAAACACCGAACCTGCGCCAACAAATGGCTCAACCAGACAGTCGCCTTGCGGCAGATGACGATGGATCTCTTCTACTAAGGGAAATTTTCCCCCTGCCCATTTCAGGAAAGCGCGATTTTTTTTCATGCTGTCGTGGTTATTACATCTTATTGTGAGGCTGTGGCTGGACCGACAGCAGATCTGCGCTTAAAACGGGGCCAGAGCCTGGCCCCACATCCGCTATTGGCTGGCTTCTTTCTTCACCTGGCTGACTGGTTTTACCCACGGGTTCTTCGCACGCACGTCTGCAGGCAGCGATGCTACAGCGCGTTTGGCATCGGCCGGTGTGGCATAGGAGCCACTCACCAGCACGTACCACGACTGACCGTTACGGGTGGTTTTGTAGACGTGATATCCACTCAGATTCTGTTGCTTAGCCCAGGCATTCAGGCTTTCCGGCTTTGATGCACCGCTCAGCTGCAGAGTATAACTGCCCCCTGGCAGTGATTTGCTGGCTGAATTGCTGCCCGCTGCCGTGGTAGCTGGCGCAGAACTCACTGGCGTACGCGCTGGCGTGGTATGCGTTTTGCTGTCACGGGTTACTGGCTTCGACGCTGTTTTATGCGATGAATCGTGCGCCGGACGAGCAGCCGTATTTGATTTGTTCGGTGTCTGACGGACTGAAGGTGCCGTGACAGGATTGGCAGCCGTTCCGGCATTGCCGCTGACCGTTGCTGGCGCCGTTGGCAGTGAACTGCCGTTCTGCGTGCCCATCGCGGCACTGTCAACCTGCTGCTGCTGATTAGTCAGCGCGCTGTTCAGATCGCCCGGCAGCGTGACACGCTGCTGATTTGCGGGTGCCTCAACCGGTGCGGCCTGCGTAGGCGTTGAAGCCACAGGCGGCATCGAGATGTCGCGCTGCGGATTAGAGGCAGCATCACCGCTGGTCGCCGCGTTATTTTCGCTGGTGGCGGGGGTAGTCTGCGCATCTGACGGAGGAGTCTGTCCACCGGACATGGAAGAGGAGCCGCCCAGGTCAATATTCTTTTCGCTGCCGGAACCGCCATTGGCGGCAGGGGTTGTGCCCGCCGTGGCCGGTTTTTTCTCATCCGGGCCATTCAGCGCCGAACCAATCCCCAGCACCAGTAACAGCAGAACCAGGATCCCGACACCCATCATGATACGCTGGCGCGAAACCGGTGTTTTGGCCGCAGTAGACGACTTACGAGGGCGCGAGGGACGGCGGTCGCTGGCGTCAGGTTTTAACTCGTCTTCCGGTTTAAACTCATCCATTTTGGCTCCTCCGTAAAGCGGCATTCCGCACTGCGCACCCTGCGCGCCGCGTCACCACTCAACTGCTTAATCTCAGGGTTGCTGACAATCGTTAATTGCAGCCAGCACCATATCATGTGCCACGCCACCACGCACTTCAGAGCGGCCAATCGACAGCGGGAGTATCAGCCGCAGTTCGCCCGCCAGAACTTTTTTATCGCGCATCATGTGTGGCAGATACATCTCTGCACTCATCGCCTGCGGCCCATGCACCGGCAAACCGGCACGCTGGAACAGGGCAATAATGCGGTCGGTCTCCTGCGGCTGGAACTGTCCCAGACGTTCAGCCGTACGTGCTGCCATCACCATGCCCGCCGCAATCGCTTCACCGTGCAGCCAGTTGCCGTAGCCCATGTGCGCTTCAATCGCATGACCAAAAGTATGGCCCAGATTAAGCAATGCCCGCTGACCGTTTTCACGCTCATCGGCCGCTACAACCTCTGCTTTCAGTTCACAGCAGCGACGAATGCAGTACGACAGCGCCTGTTCATCCAGTGCCAACAGCGCATCAAGATTCTGCTCCAGCCACTCGAAGAACGCACCGTCGAGGATGATGCCGTACTTTATGACTTCCGCCAGACCAGACGCCAGTTCGCGCGCGGGCAGCGTCTTCAGACAGGCCGTATCAATCACCACCGAGGCGGGTTGATAAAACGCGCCGATCATGTTTTTGCCCAGCGGATGGTTAACGGCCGTTTTGCCGCCAACCGAAGAATCAACCTGCGACAGTAAGGTGGTCGGTACCTGAATAAAGCGTACGCCACGCTGATAACTGGCCGCAGCAAAACCGGTAAGATCGCCAATGACGCCGCCGCCTAAGGCGACAAGCGTTGTATCACGACCGTGAGGCTTTTGCAGGAGCGCAGTAAAGACCTGATCCATCACGGTCAGCGTCTTATATTGCTCGCCATCGGGTAAGATCACCTGATCCACTTTTACACCTGCCGCCGTCAGCCGTGCTGTCAGCTGGTCAAGATAGAGCGGAGCCAGCGTCTGGTTTGTCACCACCATGGCGTTTTCGCCCGCGGTCAGCGGCCAAAAAGAAGCCGGATCGTTAAACAGTCCGGCGGCGATAGTGATGGGGTAACTGCGTTCCCCCAGTGAGACGGTGATCTTCTCCATGATGCCCGATACCTGTTAAAAAGCCTTCGAACGTTGGATCAACTTTTTTCCAACATGTGGATAATCTGATTCGCCACCACTTTCGCACTCTGATCATCTGTGCGAATGGTGACATCGGCGATCTCTTCGTAGAGCGGGTTGCGTTCGCCAGCCAGCGCTTCAAGCACTTCGCGCGGCGGTGAATCCACCTGCAGCAACGGACGTTTTTTGTCACGTTGGGTGCGCGCCAGTTGCTTCTCGATGGTGGTTTCAAGATAAACCACAACACCGCGGGCGGAGAGACGATTACGCGTTTCCCGGGATTTGACGGAACCACCGCCTGTCGCCAGGACGATGCCTTGCTTCTCGGTCAGTTCGTTAATGATTTTTTCTTCGCGATCGCGAAAGCCAGCTTCGCCTTCGACATCAAAAACCCAGCCCACATCCGCTCCGGTGCGTCGCTCAATTTCCTGATCGGAATCGAAGAACTCCATGTTGAGTTGCTGAGCCAACTGACGGCCAATAGTGCTTTTGCCGGCACCCATCGGCCCAACCAGAAAGATATTGCGTTTCTCTGCCATTTTGTCGGTATTACTAAGAATTCGTTAATGATACCCCGCGTTCAGCATTTGCTGGCGGGACAGGAACTGAGACCTCATGAGCGTTAGCAAGAGTCAGATGAAAAATTATCTCAACACTCAAGGCTGTTTGGCAACCGATTATATTGCCTTCAGCACATCCATTTCTGAATTGGCCTGTGTTCGCGAAACTGTAACGCGCCAGCGCTGCGTCTTTACAACGCTGCTTACAGAGGAGTTTTCTGATCTGTTTGCCGGGATTTACCCTGCATAGACGGTTACACCGTATTGAAAATCGCTAAACCTTGTAAGCTAATTCCTCTCCTGCGTCAACGCAGATGGCCTTAAGGGACGCATTTTCCGTTTTATCCAGCCGTAAGCGCTGCTTCCCTGACCAATCGCGGCGTTATGAAGATCACCAGCTCTCTTTTTTTGCGCTGCTCTGATTGCTGACGAAACAACCCGCCAATCAGCGGCACCTTTCCCAGCAGCGGCACCTTATTCTCTCCGTGACTGCGCTGCTGCTGAAAGATACCCCCTAACGCCAGTGTTTGCCCGTCACTGACCGTGACCTGCGTCTCAATTTCCTGTTTATCAATGGATAATATGTCGCTGTCGCCGGTTCTGATGCTGCGACCCGGCATGTTCTGACTGATATGGATCTTCAGCTGGATGCGGCCATGCCCGGAAATCGTCGGTGTCACCTCCATGCCCAGCACCGCTTCTTTGAACTCAATACTGGTGGCTCCGCTGTTTCCCGCCGACACTTCATAAGGAATCTCAGTGCCCTGCTTAATCGACGCGGTCTGTTGATGTGAGGTAAAGAGGCGTGGACTGGCGATGATTTCAATCTGGTTCTCCTGCTCCAGCGCACTTAATTCCAGGTCCAGAAGCTGACCGCCGATGCGCGCCAGTGCCATACCCACGCTGACGCCGGGCGAACTGACCGCCAGCGGAATATCCAGCCGGGGATGATGCAGGATGTCAGTCACGGCGGCGTCACCCGCCTGCAATCCCCACTTCACACCCAGCTCCTGCAGATGCTCTTCGCTGATGGTGACGATATGCGCCGATAGCTCGATCTGCTCCAGTGGCAGGTCCAGCGCCCGTATCCAGCGCTCCGTCTCTTTCAACGCTGCCGCCGTATCGCGCAGTAACAGGGCATTGGTGCGTTTATCGACCGTTACGCTGCCGCGCTCACTCATCAGCGACTGCCGCTCACTCAGCAGACTGGCATGCACCTCACTGGCGCTGGCGTAACGCAATATCACGGCGCGCTGCTGCAAAGGCTCCTGCAGCAACCGGGCCTGCTGCTCAGCCTGCCGTGTCTGCTGCTGTTCCTGTTGCCAGCTTTCCGGATAGACCAGCAGGACATTACCCTGTTCTATCAGCGTCAGCTTTGCCATGCGCGCCACCAGCTCCAGCGCCTGATGCCACGGCAGGTTATCGAGCCGCAGCGATAACGCCCCTTCAACTTCTGGCGCAATCATCAGGTTGATCTGCTGATAGTCAGCCAGCGCCTGCAAAATACGCGCTACCGGCGCGTTATCAAACGTCAGGCTGAGAGGCTCCTCATCAGCGGCGTAAACCGGCAGCAGGCAGTTTATGAGCAGCAGCAGAGTGGCTATCCTTTTCATGCGAACGTCCTTTTAAATAAAACGAAGTCTGTTGAGCAGTGCAGCTATTCGATACCGTTAAGGAGATGCTGCGGCGGGTCATATCAGCGAGTTGCCAGGGCGGCAGGGGAAATGGCTTGCCTGTACGGACTGCGACGCTCTCTCCCTGCGGGTTCAGTAGCCAGGCATGAAAATGCGTCTTACGGCCAATAATCCCCTGCAGACGCCAGCCGGTAAGCGGCTCTGCAGGCGCCTCACAAACTGATCCGGCAACAGGACGGAACGGATCACGCGCCAGCACACCGCCACAGCACAGCAGTAAAATCAGCAGGTTATGGCGCATCGTCAGGCTCCAGCCAGAGTTGGGCCACCAGTTGCTGCGGCTGCGCCAGCAGCTGGAAATGCACCGGAAACACCAGGGAAGTATCGGCAAGCTCAGCAAAAAGTGACTGAAACGCCGGCCACTGCAGATGCAGGGTCAGCGTGCGTGAAGGAGAATCCGGCTGCCACTCTTCGAGCTGATGACGTCGTGCCGCCAGGATCGCTTCCACTGCCCGGCCCGATGCGCCCGGTGCAGATCTCGTGAGCGGCATCGACTGCAGCTGCGCCTGCAACTGTGCATTATCGGGATTCTGATGCCACTGCTGCTGGCGTTGCTGAAGGATACGGTTCAACTGCAACAGTGTCTGCTGTTCAGCGATCAGCGCCTGCTGCTGTGGCCGCAACCATAATACCCATGAGATCAGTAGCAGGCCGGATGAGAGGGCGGCGAGCATGCCGTAGCGTGGAAGTGCAGCCATCTGCCACCAGCGATCCCACCACTCATTCATCAGCCACCTCCTGCACCTCTGCCCGCAGTGAAAAGCGATAATGACTATCAGCCTGACGCTTAACGCTGCCCTGCCTCACCTGACCAAACAGAACGACGGTGGTTAACTGCTCACGGAACTGCCGAACCGCCGCCATATCCTGCGCCAGCCCCTCCAGCGTGAGACGATTGTCGCGCTTCTCCAGCCGGGTCAGCCAGGCGGTGTCAGGCAATAACGCGGGTAAATCGATCCAGAACTGATGCCATGCAGCAAGTTGTGCAGCCTGCTGGCGCTGCTTCGACTGCTGTTTTTGCACTACCGCGAGCTGCGCCAGTAACGTCTTCTGCTGCGCCAGCTGCACGTCCAGATTTTGCAGTGCCTGCTGCTGCATCCTGCTCGTCTGGGCCACCTGCTCACGCACCTGATAGATGCGCCAGCTTTGCTGGATGATTCCCACCAGAACAGCACTCAGCATCAGTGACAGCACGACAAGGCTCTGTCGCCGCTGCTGTTGCTGACGGCACTGCCGCCACGGCAGCAGATTCACGGCGACCATCATTTATCTCCGTCGCGCAGCGCCAGCCCGGTCGCCAGCGCAAAGGCACCCGGAATTTCCGGTAACGGCGGCTGTTTATAACGGAACAGATCAAAGGGGGAAAACGCGCGGGCGTCAGCGGGCAGCGCAGAATTATCGGCTGAGCACCAGGCGACAGAAGGGGCGTCGGGGAAGGCCTGTTGCTGCAGTGCCGCAAGCGAAGTGGCTTCGCCGTTCTCAGCCGCGGTATGCACATCGCTCCAGAGCCAGCGGTTATCCTGCTGCAGGACCAGCACCGCGCCATCCTGCAACGCAGCCTGGCGGGCTAACCGCCTGAGCGCTTCGGTAGTCAGTTCAAACACCTGCGGCTTTAATCCCGCCTGCAGCAGTGGCGCTGCCCACTGGTCTATAATCTCCAGCCGGGCCGCCGTGACGCAGAGCTGGCCGCTCTGTGCATCCATGCGGTAATCCAGCGCCAGCGCAGCAGGCTCCAGTGGAAAGAGACGGCGCGCAGCCGCCTGCACGTAGTGCCCCAGCGCAGGCTCATTGAGCGACTGAACAGGCAGCGGGAGCTGGCGCTGCAGGACCAGCCGGGTGGGCAGCGCGACCCGCAGCGAGTAACGACGCGGCAACCGATGACGCCAGGCCGTTAAGGCTGCCAGTAATTCAGGCGAAGATTGCAGCACGCCGTTTCTTAACGTATCTTGCGGCAGCCGCTGCTGCCACCAGTGGCGTAGCTGCCAGCCATCACGATGAGGCTGGAGGGCCAGGGCACAAATCTGCCTATTCTGAATATCCAGCCCAATTTGCCAGGTATGAAAAGCCATGTGCGCGATCTCCTTATCGTCCGGGAAAGATGGACATATCAAAGCGTCTGGCTTGCCTTTATACTACCGCGCGGTTGTTTATAAACTGCTCAAACGACAAGAGATGGGAAATTCCAGGTGAAGTTCGTAAAGTATTTATTGATCCTTGCAGTGTGTTGCATCCTGTTGGGAGCTGGCTCGATTTATGGTTTATACAAATACATAGAGCCACAGCTGCCCGACGTAAACACGCTGAAAGATGTGCGTCTGCAAACCCCGATGCAGGTTTACAGCGCCGATGGCGATTTAATCGCCCAGTATGGCGAAATGCGCCGTATCCCTTTGACTCTGCAGCAAGTGCCACCTGTGATGGTGAAAGCGTTTATTGCGACCGAAGACAGCCGTTTCTATGAGCACCATGGTGTTGACCCGGTGGGTATTTTCCGTGCGGCCAGCATTGCGCTGGTTTCCGGTCACGCCTCACAAGGTGCCAGTACTATCACTCAGCAGCTGGCCCGTAACTTCTTCCTGAGCCCGGAACGCACCCTGATGCGTAAAATAAAGGAAGCGTTCCTGGCGATCCGCATTGAGCAACTGCTGAACAAAGATGAAATTCTTGAGCTTTACCTGAATAAGATCTACCTCGGCTACCGTGCTTATGGCGTCGGTGCCGCCGCACAGGTCTATTTTGGTAAGCCGGTTGACCAGCTGTCGCTGAGTGAGATGGCGATGATTGCCGGTCTGCCAAAAGCGCCATCCACCTTTAACCCGCTGTACTCGCCGAGCCGCGCCCTGTCGCGCCGTAACGTGGTACTGGCGCGTATGCTGGATCAGCATTACATCACGCAGCAGCAGTATGACGAGGCACGGAATACGCCGCTGGTGGCGAAGTATCACGGTCCGGAAATCGCCTTCTCTGCACCCTATCTCAGCGAGATGGTGCGTCAGGAGATGGTGAAACGCTACGGCGACAATGCCTATACTGACGGTTACAAGGTTTACACCACTGTCACCCGCCGTCTGCAGGAAGCCGCTCAGACCTCGGTGCGCAATAACGTCATGGCTTACGATATGCGTCATGGCTATCGCGGCCCGACCAGCGTGCTGTGGAAAGTGGGTGAACCTGCCTGGGATCAGACAAAGATTGAGAAGGCGCTGAAGACGCTGCCGGTCTATGGACCGTTGCATCCGGCCGTGGTCACAGAAGCACGCAGCGATGAAGCGACCGTAATGCTGAAAGATGGCAGCAATGTGTCGCTGGCACTGGCTGGTGTGCGCTGGGCACGTCCTTATAAGTCTGACACCGTACAGGGCCCGACGCCGAAAAGCGTGACGCAGGTCCTGCAGGCTGGCCAGCAGATCTGGGTGCGAAAAGTGGGTGATGACTGGTGGCTGGGCCAGGTGCCGGATGTGAACTCGGCGCTGGTCTCGCTGGATCCAAATGATGGTGCGGTGCGCGCGCTGGTCGGCGGTTTCGCCTTTAACCAGAGCATGTTTAACCGTGCGACCCAGGCGCTGCGCCAGGTCGGTTCTAACATCAAGCCTTTCCTCTATACTGCCGCCATGGATCGCGGGCTGACGCTCGCCTCCATCCTTAACGATGTGCCGATTTCCCGCTGGGATGCGGGTGCCGGGGCTGACTGGCGTCCAAAGAACTCCCCGCCGACATATGATGGTCCGATTCGTCTGCGTCAGGGACTCGGTCAGTCGAAAAACGTCGTCATGGTACGTGCGATGCGTGCGATGGGTGTGGACTACGCCGCAGAGTATCTGCAGCGCTTTGGTTTCCCGGCTCAGAACATTGTGCACACCGAGTCGCTGGCATTAGGTGCGGCCTCATTCACACCGTTACAGGTGGTGCGCGGCTACTCCGTGATGGCGAATGGCGGCTTCCTGGTCGATCCTTACTTCATTACTAAAATTGAGAACGAACAGGGCGGCACCGTATTTGAAGAGAAACCGAAGATCGCCTGTCCACAGTGCAATCTGCCGGTCATCTACGGTGAGACCAAAAAAGCGCTGGCGTTAAATGAAGAGAGCGTCGAGAACGTTGCCGCCTCAAATAACAACCAGAATCAGGCCGTTCCTCAGCCTGAACTGGAGCAGGTTCCGGCGCAGGCACAGCAGGGTGAGCAGCAATATGCGCCGCACGTGATTAATACCCCACTCACCTTCCTGATTAAGAGCGCGCTGAACAGTAATATCTTTGGCGAACCGGGCTGGATGGGAACTGGCTGGCGTGCCGGGCGTGACCTCAAGCGTAATGATATCGGCGGTAAAACCGGTACCACCAACAGCTCGAAAGATGCCTGGTTCTCGGGTTACGGCCCTGGCGTGGTGACTTCAGTCTGGATTGGTTTTGATGATGCGCGCCGCAATCTGGGCCGCAGCACGCTCTCCGGTGCCATTCCCGATCAGATTTCGGGCTATGAAGGCGGCGCTAAGAGCGCACAACCGGCATGGGATGAGTACATGAAGAGTGCGCTGGATGGTGTACCGGTACAGCCGTTAACGCCGCCGGATGGTGTGGTCACTGTGACGATCGATCGCAGCACCGGCAAGCTGGCCAATGGCGGTGGCAACACCCGTCAGGAGTACTTCATCAATGGCACCCAGCCAACCGAATATTCGGTGCATGATGTGGGGACTACCATTATGGATAACGGTGAGAGTCACGAGCTGTTCTGATGTGATATCTGCAATGTGAAATATCTGAGGCTGGTCACCTGACGTGATCAGCCTTTTTTATTGGCCCGCTTATCATGATGAAACACGCGATGCTTTTCGTGCCTGAGCGACTCAGTCAACTGGGATGGGAAAAAAAGAAAGGTAAAGCCGGAGAGAGATCATCATCTGTTGCTGAGGAAAATGCCGATCACCCTGAGCGATCGGCATTAAATCAGTCAGATAATATAAAGCAATGTGTATGAAGTGATTCAGAAAGTGAACCTAAAAAAGAATATCGTTATTATATCGCTATGATTAGCTTAGTCTTCCCTGGTGCCAGCAAATATAATTATTGGCATGTCCGCTGAACAACGATAACCAGTTTAATATTTATTGCGCCCAATAACAGGAGGGATATTAACTCTTGCGCATCGCTTACCATCATGATAAGAATGGAAAGTTCGAAAACCTCTATTTTGATTTAATCACCTATGGATACTTTTATATATGGAAATTAAAGTGGGCCATACGCAAGACCCCGAAACTGAAGAATATATTATTCAGCGACTCTGGCAGCATAATGGACGCTTTGCTGACATCAATATGAAAACGCTGAATGTTATCCTGTATGACGAACAGAAAAATATCCAGGGTGGCCTGTTAGCCCATACCTGGTGTGGCACGCTGGATATTCATTATTTATGGATAGAGGATGCCTGGCGCCTGCATGGCTCCGGACGTCAGCTGATGCAGGCCGCGGAAGAGGAAGCGCGCAATCGCGGCTGCCATATGGCCGTTGTTGACACGTTAAGTTTCCAGGCACGGGGTTTTTACGAAAAACTGGGCTATCGCGTCTATGGCGAACAGGATGGCTATGCGCAGCGCTATGCCCGTTATTATCTGGCAAAAAGATTATAATCTGAATGCTTTCAGCGAGGCGCTATGGACAGCCCATACCGTAGTATTGATGAATTCATTTCTGCATTCGCCACCACCATGGATTTATTACCGACACCCTGGGGGTTTAAGAATGCCGCATCGCAGCATCTTTATATGAATGAAGCTGCAAAAAAGTATACCGCTACGCCGAAAGGTTATTTATTTGAGGGAAAAAGAGACAGTGAGTTTCCCACCCCCTGGAGTGATTGCGCCGATGAATTCTGCGAGCACGATCAACAGGTAAAATTGAATAACAGTCGCGTGGCCGTGATTGAAACCCACTACTGGTATGGCAACAACTACCTCACCCCTTTTATCAGCGAAAAATACCCTGTTTTCGACGATCAAAATCAGTGGCTGGGCTGTATCTGGAATGCACGTCCGGTGGATAACCTTACGGCAATGAGCTTTATCGATCCCAGAAAATCCTCTGTACTGACGACGCGCCTGGAACACGCCCTGTTTACCCCCGCCGAGCTGGATGTCATTTTCCTGCTGCTACGACGCTTCAGCGCGAAAGAGATCGCCCGCATCTATAACCTCAGCGCAAAAACTATCGGTAACCGCATCACCATGCTTTATCAAAAAGCGGGTGTGCATTCGCTACAACAATTTGAGAACTACTGTCGTGCGGAGTCACTGGAGAATTATCTGCCAGAGCGGTTTCTCCGCACAGGCATTATTTATATATAAACCGGTAAGGAAACCCTGTTGTGAGTAAATTTGATGATTATCCTCTGAGCCCTGTTCCTGCAAATAAAAGGCTCTCACTGCTGAGCGTCGCTATTGTGCATATGGGCATGCTGACTGCGCTGGATCAGTTTATGCTTGGCGCGGTTCTGGGCAACAGTATGACGCCAGGCGAGGCGTTTACCGCCATCACGCTGGCCAGCCTGCTATTTGGCGTGCTGACCTTCGCGCTCGGCTATGCAGGAATGCGCGAGGGATTGCCGGGCAGTCTGCTGGCTCGCTGGTGTGGTTTTGGTCGCCACGGCTCAGTGTTCATTGGTCTGCTGGTCGCGGTCAGTCTGCTGGGCTGGTTCGGCATTCAGAATGCCGTTTTCGCCCGATCGCTGAGCTATGCCCTGAACGGCACACTCAGCTTCTCAGAGTCGGCAGCACTTTCAGGGGCCGTGTTGACGTTACTGGTTACCTTTGGCTTTAAGGCGCTGCGCTTTACCGCACGCATTGCGGTTCCACTCTTCATCGCACTGATCGGCTGGATTTTCTGGCACGCGTTCCACGGCCAGCCTGGCCAGCACACACCGCCGGTTATCGCCAGCCAGGCCATTACCGTGAGCGCCGCCATTACCATGGTAATTGGCGGTGCAATCCTGGCCAGTCTGATGACGCCCGACCTGACGCGTTTCTCACGTAACGGTAAAGATGTCTTCGCCATTACGCTGCTGACCATTCTGGCGGGAGAATATGGGATTAATGGGCTGGCCATTCTGATTGCCAGAGAACTGAAGACCTCAGACATCATCGCGATCATTACGCAAACTACCAGCTCACTGGGTTTGCTGGTTGTGGTCTTTTCTACCCTGCGCATTAACGACCTGAATCTCTATTCGTCAACGCTGGGCATCGCCAATGCGATTGAAGGCTTAACCGGCTATAAGCCGCGTTATCCTGTGATTACGCTGCTGCTCGGTATGCTCGGCACACTCTGTTCAATTCTTGGGATTCTTGATCGTTTTGTCGATTTTCTGGAACTTCTGGGGGTCATCTTCCCGCCGGTACTGGGCGTGATGATCATTGACTACTATGTGCTGAAAACTGACCGCCAGACGCTGGCGCTGAGCCGCAACAGCAATTCCTTACCGGCAACGTCTCAGCTTATCGGCTGGCCCGCGCTCATAGCCAGTGCAGCGGGCGGAGCCACCGGACTGTTGGTTGAGCGCGGCGTACCGGTACTTAATTCGATTCTCGTGGCATGCGTGGTTTATCTGTTAACCGCCCCCCTGTTGAAGCCTGCATCAGCCATACAGGAAAATGCAAGAGCAGAATAAAATCGAAACGCGCCTGCTGACAGGCGCGTTTCCTTACTTATGCGCTCGCTCAGTAACTCAGCCGCCCCTGCTTCACCAGCCATTCGCGCGCCATAAACAGCGCACTGACATTACGTGCCTCGCGGAAATCGGGTTCATCCAGCAGCGACATCATATCGCTCAGCGGCCAGCGGTGGACAATCAGCGGCTCCGGCTCATCGCCTTCCAGCTTTTCAGCGTAGAGACCTTCCGCTATCACAATATTCATCTTACTGGAAAAATAGGAGGGGGCCATCGTGAGCTTGCCCAGCGTGGTCAGCTGTTCGGCACCAAAACCCACCTCTTCTTTGAGTTCACGCACCGCCGCTTCATTCACGGTTTCACCTGCATCGATCAGCCCTTTCGGAAAACCCAGCTCATAGGTTTCCAGTCCGACGGCATACTCCTGAATCAGGATCAGATGGTCATCAATAATCGGCACAATCATCACCGCTTCACGCTCAGAGGGCTTCATCCGCTCATAAACGCGATGCGCCCCATTGCTGAAAGCCAGATCGACCGACTCAATAGTGAATAACCGTGAACGCGCCACGGCGGTGATATTGAGGATGTCAGGTTTTTTTGGAATTTTCATATCAGCCTCAAATTATTCTGCGCCGGCTATCTGGAGCGAATTAGCATACCTAACCACAGGCAATTGTGCGACAGTCAGACAGTGTCGTTATCGTTGCATAGATTACAGCGATTGAATAACAGCCTTTGGTTATCAGTTAAGACTAAATTTGCATTAGTCAATATGCTGCGATAAGTTTCAGATAATACCGATATTTAATCCAGTCTGTGCCAGTTACCATTCGGACAAGGCAGGGTTTAAAAAATGCCAGTCAGATATACGCTGGCACTATTTCATCGGGTGCCTGACTCCTCAGGGTTATATAATCTTCCGGAATGCCTCTTTTATAGTGAGCATAACCGGAGGCGAAAGTTTAAAGTGAAGGCAGCATTTTGGCTGAATTGAGCAGAGCATGAGCACAATCTTTATGATCCTGGCCATAGTGCTGACCTGTTCAATCCTGGCAGGTATTGGGTTCTGGTACGCTATGCGGCATCGCCCGCCGTTGGCGAAACCGCTGCCATTCATCAGTCCGCCCTGCCGTAAACTTTCTGCCCAGGAGCGTGAGGCGGTCGATAAATATGTCGCCGCGCTTGAAAAGCAGCCCCGTACCACACTGACTACGGATAAGCGCAGCGCGTCTGAACGTCTGACACTGACGGCGCAGAGCAACAATGTCTATCCGGTTACCCGCGCCATTACACGCTATGGCCTCTCTACTGACGATCCCCATAAATGGCGCTACTACCTGGATGAAGTTGAAGTTCATCTGCCGCCGCTGTGGGAACAGTACATCACTGACGAAAACTACGTTGAGTTAATCCGCACCCAGTCCATTCCGCTGGTGATCTCACTGAATGGCCACTCGCTGGTGGATTACGCCGTCGACCAGCAATCGCTGCCGACACTGATGCGCCCTGTGTCGACTAACGCCTCTATCCGCAAAGCAGAAACGGAAAACGTCGAACTGCTGCAGGTGCGTAAAGAGACAGCGGAAGAATATCGCCTCTCGCGGCCAGACGGCACGCGTGAAGCGGTGATGATCTCCCTTGCCTTCTTACTCTTCTTCTTCAGCCTGTTAGTGCCCACCACACTGATGATCTGGCTGGTCCTGACCGGCGCAGTCACGATCGCGGCTAGTCTGTGGCTGCTCTATCGCATTCCGGGTGAGCGCGGACTGCGTGATATCCACTGCCTGCGCGGCGCGCCAAAGCGCTGGGGCCTGTTCAGTGAGTCGAACCAGGAGCAGAGCAACATCACACTGGGGATTATTGACCTCGCCTATCCTCCGCACTGGCAGCCTTATGTGGCACACGATCTCGGTCAGGTGACCGATGTGGAAATCTACCTCAATCGTCAGGTCGTGCGTCAGGGACGTTTCCTGTCGCTGCAGGATGAAGTCAAAAATTTCCCTATCCAGCGCTGGCGAAAAAACGTGGTGCTGGCCTGTGGTTCGCTGATGGTGCTGACCATGCTGGTCACCTGGATCCCGCTTGGTATGCCGATTAAGCTCAGTCTGGCCTGGGCCAGAGGCACCGACAGTCTGGAGGTCAGCAGCGTCGATAAACTCAGCAGCGTGCCGCTGAATATTGGCGACAACCTCAAAGTGAGTGGCACCGGCATGTGTTCCGTGCCAGACAACTACCAGAGCAACCGCAGTTACGCCTATATGCCGTTTGACTGCTCGGCGGTCTACTGGAATAACGCCACGCCATTGCCGCAGCCACAATCGGACATCATCGACAAAGCCGCGGCGCTGCTGGATACCACCACAAAGCAGCTGCATCCGGAAACCAATACCGATCCCAAACTCAATCCACAACTGGCCTCCGCGATTCAGAAGTCAGGCATGATCCTGCTGGATGATTTTTCCGATCTGGTGATGAAAACGCAGGATCTCTGCAATCAGCCGCAAGACTGTATGCGCCTGAAAAATGCGCTGGTGAACCTGGGCAATGCCAAAGACTGGGAAGCGCTGATGCGCCGGGCAGATTCCGGCCAGCTAAACGGCATGAATGTCCTGCTGCGGCCGGTCAGTGCGGAAGCCCTGGAAAATCTGGTCAATACCGCTACCTCGACCTTCTTTTTCCGCGAAACACGCCGGGCGGCAGAAAACCTTAATAGCCCGCCACCTGGGGGATTCCTGATCGTCAGCGACGAGGGTCGCCAGTTGGTCAATCAGCCGCAGCCTTCCGTATCGCTGTTTGATCTCGATCCCCCCTCCCAGTGGCGCGAGCTGCAACGTATTTCCGCCATGCTGCTGCACACGCCGTTCAGCGCAAGCGGCATCATTACTGGCATTTCGACCGATGCCAACGGCACACGTCACATCATGCTGCACAATGAACCGGATGCTATGGCGCAGTGGCGCTATCTCGGCACCGTATTGCTGCTGCTGGTGCTGCTGGCCTGCAGCGTAATCAACGGACTGCTGGCGCTGCGCCGCATGCACCGTAATCGCCAGCGCATGATCGATATCCAGCAATACTACGACAAGTGTTTCAACCATAACCTCGGCACTTTGCAGAGCGTGCGCTCGATATTCTGAGCCCTGCCCTTCTGTGCTACCCTGTCGCCCGGTTTTTTACAGGGTCTGACACTACGATGCTCAACTGGTCTGAGATTGATACCGTGCTGCTCGACATGGATGGCACGCTGCTGGATCTGGCATTCGATCGCTATTTCTGGCTGGAGCATGTCCCTGAACAGCTCAGCCAGCAACGCGACATCAGCCGGGCAGAAGCCGACGCGATCATCGCGGAAAAGTATCAGGCCGCTGCCCATACGCTAAACTGGTATTGTCTGGATTACTGGGCAGAGGCGCTGTCGCTGGACATCCGTGCCATGACCTGGGCGATGCGCAGCCGGATCGCACTGCGTGACGATACGCTGCCTTTTTTGCAGGCCCTGCGTCGCGCCGGAAAGTCCACGATTCTGCTGACCAATGCGCATCCTTACAATCTGGACGTCAAACTGGCGCAGACAGGTTTAGCGCCGCACCTTGATTTATTACTTTCCACCCATACCTTTGGGTATCCGAAAGAAGACCCGCGTTTATGGCACGCGGTACAACAGCACACCGGCTTTTCTGCGCCGCGCACGCTGTTTATCGACGATAGCGAAGTGATTCTGGATGCTGCGAAGCTATGGGGCATCGGTGAGTGCTTAGGCGTGAAGAACCCCGATTCGGGTCGTCCTGAGCAAATCTTTCAGCGTCACCGCGCCACGGACGATTACCGGACGCTGATCTGAGTCAGGAGCAGCAATGAAAGAGAAAAGCAGCGAAGAGGTCCGCCTCGACAAGTGGCTGTGGGCCGCGCGCTTCTACAAAACCCGGGCAATGGCGCGGGAAATGATTGAAGGCGGCAAGGTGCATTACAACGGCCAGCGTAGCAAACCCGGCAAAGTGGTAGAGCTGAATGCGGAACTGACACTGCGTCAGGGCAATGATGAACGCACCGTAGTAGTGGCTGGCATCACCGCGCAGCGCCGTCCCGCCAGCGAGGCCCAGCAGCTCTATCGCGAAACCGATGCCAGCATTGAAAAACGCGAAAAAATGGCGCAGGCGCGCAAGATGAATGCGCTGACTATGCCGCATCCCGATCGGCGACCAGACAAAAAAGAGCGTCGCGATTTGATGAAGTTTAAATTATCGGGCGATGAATAACGCCGTCTTCGCTGACGCACCATCGCCCCGTCCCAGTGAGAGAAAAAATATGTCAGTCCAGGATCAACTGCACCGTTATCTGTTTGAAAATGCCGCCGTGCGCGGCGAGCTGGTGAACGTCTCTGACACCTGGCGTGAAACCGTGAAGAACCACGACTATCCGGCACCGGTTAAAACGCTGCTGGGTGAGATGCTGGTCGCCACCAGCCTGCTGACCGCCACGCTGAAGTTCGATGGCGAAATCACCGTGCAGTTGCAGGGTGACGGTCCGCTGTCGCTGGCAGTGATCAACGGTAACAATAATCAGGAGCTGCGCGGCGTTGCACGTATCAAAGGCGACATCCCGGATGACAGCACCCTGAAAAGCATGGTCGGCAATGGTTATCTGGTGATCACCATCTCCCCTGAAAAGGGTGAACGTTATCAGGGCGTGGTCGGGCTGGAAGGTGACACTCTGGCGGCGTGCCTGGAAGATTACTTTATGCGCTCCGAGCAGTTGCCCACGCGCCTGTTTATCCGCACCAGCGACAAAGGCGCTGCCGGTATTCTGTTGCAGGTACTGCCAGCGCAGGATACAGAGAAAGAGGTCTTCGAACACCTGGCGACACTGACCGAAACCATCAAAACGGAAGAGCTGATCGATCTGCCTGCTAATGAAGCGCTGTGGCGTCTCTACCATCAGGAAGAGGTTACCCTCTACGATCCGCAGCCGGTGATCTACAAGTGCACCTGCTCGCGTGAACGCTGTGGCGAAGTGCTGACCACGCTGCCGCAGGAAGAAGTGGATGAGATCATCGCGGAAGATGGCAAAATCGACATGCACTGCGACTATTGCGGCTCAAACTACGTGTTTGACGCCGTAGACATTGCCGGCATCCGTAGCCACTCCCATGAGAATAACGACCGACTGCACTGATTAATCGGGCGGCGTCTGCCGCCCCTTCTCTTTTCCCCCGCGCTATCCCCATAATTTTTCTGACAAATTATCTTTTTTTACTTTCATAACATCTTTTAAACGTTCGAAACATAGCCTTAACGCGCCCTGAGTCGCATTTTTAGATCACTGCCCTTTTTCCCTCTTCGCAGAAGAGTAAACTGCGCGCGATCGTGCAAACGCCCGGACGCCTGGGGCAGATGCCCTGAATAGCCCGGTTAGCTTTGCAGGCTGTCGTAACGACGCGCAGTAAACCGTCAGTGATTCACCGCACCCGATACCACAGCCGGTGGCACGATCCCAACCTATCTCTGCTTTGCAGAACAGACACCGATTTAAGGAGCAGTAAAATGCGCGTTAACGGCCTGACCTCGCAAGACCTTGCCGCTTTGGGCATCGTGGATACCACGGAAGTGGTTTACAACCCTGATTACGACACGCTATTTCAGGAAGAGACGCGCCCGGACCTCGAAGGTTTTGCTCGTGGCACCCTGACGCAGAGCGACGCGATTGCAGTAGACACCGGGATTTTCACCGGGCGATCGCCAAAGGATAAGTACATTGTGCGTGACGACACCACGCGCGATACCCTGTGGTGGAACGACCAGGGCACCGGCAAAAACGACAATCAGCCTCTGTCACAGGAGACCTGGAACGCACTGAAAAGCTGTGTTACCCGCCAGCTTTCCGGCAAGCGTCTGTTTGTAGTGGATGCGTTCTGTGGTGCCAATGCCGATTCACGTCTGAGCGTACGTTTCGTCACTGAAGTTGCCTGGCAGGCTCACTTCGTGAAAAACATGTTCATCCAGCCTACAGACGCTGAGCTGGCCGACTTCACGCCTGACTTTGTGGTGATGAACGGAGCGAAATGCACCAATCCTGACTGGCAGGCGCAGGGTCTGCACTCGGAGAACTTTGTTGCCTTCAATCTGACGGAACGCATGCAGCTGATTGGCGGCACCTGGTACGGTGGCGAGATGAAGAAAGGTCTGTTCGCCATCATGAACTACCTGCTGCCGCTGAAAGGCATTGCTTCAATGCACTGTTCAGCTAACGTCGGTAAAGCAGGTGATGTGGCGGTCTTCTTTGGTCTCTCCGGCACCGGCAAAACCACACTCTCCACCGATCCTGACCGCCAGTTGATCGGCGATGATGAGCACGGCTGGGACGATGATGGCGTGTTTAACTTCGAGGGCGGTTGCTACGCCAAAACCATCAACCTTTCTGAGCAGGCTGAGCCGGAGATCTACCGCGCCATTCGCCGCAATGCATTGCTGGAAAACGTGGTAGTGCGCGAAGATGGCAGCGTTGATTACGCCGACGGCAGCAAAACAGAGAACACCCGCGTCTCCTATCCGATTAATCACATCGACAATATCGTGCAGCCGGTCTCAAAAGCGGGCCACGCGAAGAAGGTGATTTTCCTGACCGCCGATGCGTTTGGCGTGCTGCCACCGGTTTCACGTCTGACGCCGGAGCAGACGCAGTATCATTTCCTGTCAGGCTTCACCGCCAAACTGGCGGGTACCGAGCGTGGCGTGACGGCGCCGACCCCAACCTTTTCCGCCTGTTTCGGCGCGGCATTCCTGACGCTGCATCCGACGCAGTACGCTGAAGTGCTGGTGAAGCGGATGGAGGCGTCCGGTGCGCAGGCTTATCTGGTCAATACCGGCTGGAACGGCAGTGGCAAACGCATCTCACTGAAGAATACCCGCGCCATTATCAATGCGATCCTGGCGGGTGAGCTGGATGATGCACCGACAGAAACGCTGCCAATCTTTAATCTGCAGATGCCGGTTGCGCTGGGCGAGCTGGACAGTGACACGCTCGATCCGCGTCGTAGCTGGGAGAGCGAAGAGAAGTGGACCGCTGCCGCCGAAGGTCTGGCACAGCGCTTTATTGATAACTTCGACAAGTACACGGATAACGCCGCAGGTGCTGCGCTGGTGAAAGCTGGCCCGCAACGCTAAAAGAACCGGCGCGGCAATGAAACTGCCGCGCCGTTTTTATCATCCCGACACGCTGTTGCTGCCGTTGTTGTGGCTCAGCGCCATGCTTTCCACTAACGGCAACCAGGCACGAATGCGTAAACCGCCGCGTTCGCTCTCACCAATCTCCAGCGAGCCCTGATGGGCATCAATAATACGCTGCACGATCGCCAGGCCCAGACCAGTCCCGCTGGTGCTGCGGGCGCTGTCACCGCGCACAAACGGCTGGAACAGATGCGCCAGCTGATCCGGCTTGATGCCAGGTCCGTCATCTTCCACCTGAAACCATGCCCGATGCAGTTCCCGTCCGCTACTGACCTTGATCCAGCCATTGCCGTAGCGTGCGGCGTTGACGACCAGGTTAGCCAGTGCGCGTTTAATCGACAGCGGGTTAATATCCAGCATTAACTCTTCCGGCATCACCGCATTTTCGATTTCACGCTCATAGCCGCTTTCAGCCGCCACGACCTCGCCCAGCACGCTGTTCAGGTCGGCACGCTCGGTCTGCATCTCCTGACCAGTGCGCAGGTAGTCAATGAACTGTTCAATGATGGCGTTGCACTCTTCGATATCTTTATTAATCGATTCGGCCAGATAGCCATCCTGCTCGCTCATCATCTCGGTGGCGAGACGAATGCGGGTCAGCGGCGTACGTAGATCGTGGCTGACACCCGCCATTAGCAGCGTGCGGTCATCCGCCAGCTGCTTCACGCCAGCCGCCATCTGATTAAAGGCGCGCGTTACCGATCGCACTTCTGATGCACCGTATTCGCGCAGCGGCGGCGGAATAATCCCGCGTCCGACCTGTAGCGCGGCGTGCTCCAGATCCACCAGGGGTCGGTTCTGAATACGGATAAACAGCCAGGCACCGCCTATCGCCAGCAGCATGATCGCCAGGGTGTAGCGGAACAGCGGTGAGAAGTCGCCCTGATGAATCTCCGTCAGCGGCACCCGCACCCAGATATCGGGCGACAGCCAGGTTTTCAGCCAGACCACCGGCGAGTTTTTGTTCACCTCCACCCGGACATCGGTGGGACCGCCAAGCTGCTGGCCCATCTGCTCGCTCAGGAATTCATAGTGCTGCGCCCAACGCAATCCGCTCTCCTCTGCTGCTGCATTGGTGTAGAGCGAGATCCCCAGCTCGCGGTAGATTTCCCGGCGAAACGCCGGGGGCACTTCCAGCTGCGTGCCATCTTCCAGCTGCAACCGGTCGGTCATCAGCATACGAACTTCGTAAGCGAGCACCTTATTGAACTGTTGCAGGCTGGGAAGAATAGCGAAGTTCAGCACCACCAGATAGGTCGTTACCAGGCTGACGAACAGCAGGGTAACGATCAGCAGCAGGGTGCGGGCAAACGAACTACGTGGCGAGAAGCGCAGTCGCTTCATGCTTTACTGCCGTCCGGCACAAAGACGTAGCCCAGACCCCAGACGGTCTGGATATAGCGCGGATGCGCAGGATCCTCTTCCACCATGCGACGCAGGCGGGAGATCTGGACGTCGATCGAACGCTCCATGGCGCTGTATTCACGGCCACGCGCCAGGTTCATCAGCTTGTCACGGGACAGCGGCTCACGCGGGTGGCTTACCAGCGCTTTCAGCACCGCAAACTCACCGCTGGTCAGCGGCATCGGCTCATCTTCACGAAACATCTCGCGGGTGCCGAGGTTAAGTTTGAATTTACCGAAGGCAATAATCGCCTCTTCCTGCGACGGTGCGCCTGGCAGTTCATTAGCCTGACGGCGCAGCACCGCGCGGATACGCGCCAGCAGCTCACGCGGGTTGAAAGGCTTGGGAATGTAGTCGTCAGCGCCGATCTCCAGCCCCACGATACGGTCCACCTCTTCGCCCTTGGCAGTCACCATAATAATCGGCATCGGGTTGCTCTGACTGCGCAGACGACGGCAGATAGAGAGGCCATCTTCGCCCGGCAACATCAGGTCCAGCACCATCAGATGAAAGGATTCACGGGTTAACAGACGATCCATCTGCTCGGCATTAGCGACACTGCGCACCTGAAAGCCCTGCTCGGTGAGATAGCGTTCAAGCAGTGCACGCAGACGCATATCATCATCGACGACCAGAATTTTGTAGTTCTCTTGCATTTTCAACTCCCAAAGGCGCTATTGCCTGAGCCAACATTGTTAAAAAAAGATGCCTTATAGTGACAGTCATTATTGGTTTATATTCTAGCCAAAATTGTTACAAAGCATATTAAACAGGAGCTTATATTTGAATTAAGGCGATTGTGGGGTCGTTTCAACCCGTTTACCCCTGCCTGGCTTCTGATACGGCAAATCTGAAAAAATGGCCCTGTTTCTCTGTATCGCTGGCGTCAGAAGCGAGCCAGTTTTTAATCGATGAATCAATTCAGTGAGTTAGCAGATAATTTGACTTAATGATCAGCCATCATTGTAGATAAGCTCCAGATAATCTACCTCAACAGCGTTGCGGCAGCATAATATTCCAGTAAATCTGCCTGACACCTCATGCTCCTCTCGGATTAGTTTCAGCAGCACGTTCAGCAAGGCCAGTTTAAATTAAAGCTCTTTAAATCAATCAGTAAAGCCAACTTTTCGCCCCTCTCGTTTTGAACCAGACTGCTCTGGCAACATTCGATGTCTCAACGGGGAATACACAATGAAAAAAACAATTTTACTGCTGAGCGCGCTGGCATTAAGCAGCGTCAGCCCAGGTTATGCTGCCACAGCCACCGGTGAAGCCGCCGGCGCAGCAGCGACAACCACTGCAAAAGGTAACTCTGACGCCATCGGCGTGGGTGCAGTCGCAGCCCTGCTGGGCGTTGCGCTGGCCACTATGGGCGGCGGCGGCGGTGACGGTCATAGCACCGGCACCTCGACCACTACGGCGACTCACGCCGGAAAATAAGTTTAAGCACCCTGCTGGCTTCAGATTACTGGTTTCATTTTGCATCACAGCATCAACCCTTTCGCCGCCGGGGAAATTAACGTGGGTTTTTAGCCTTTAAAAACCCTTTCCCCGACTCTTTTTTGCCGTGCCCTCTTTGCCTTACACTGTCGCTCCTGAGATTTCTGTGGCCGGTATAGCATGAAAACCCGACTTATTACCCGTGAAGGCTTCGATAAGCTGAAAGCGGAACTCGACTATTTATGGCGTGAAGAGCGACCGGAAGTGACGAAAAAAGTCACCTGGGCTGCCAGCCTTGGCGATCGCAGTGAAAATGCCGATTATCAGTACAACAAAAAACGGCTGCGTGAAATTGACCGCCGCGTTCGCTATCTGACCAAAAGTCTTGAACAGCTGCGTATCGTTGACTACTCACCCCAGCAGGATGGCAAAGTCTTCTTTGGTGCCTGGGTAGAAATTGAAAACGATGAGGGCGACCTCAAACGCTTCCGCATTGTGGGCTACGATGAGATTTTTGGCCGTAAAGATTACATCTCTATCGACTCACCCATGGCGCGGGCGCTGCTGAAAAAAGAGGTCGGCGATGCCGCCACCGTTGAGACGCCAGTGGGTCCGGCACTGTGGTATATCAACGCGATTGACTACCCGCAATAACGATTCAGATTATCGCTGAAAGCCGCCCGCGTCTCTGGCAATTTTGATTATCAATCCGTATAACTGTCGGCTATTTCTCAACCCGGAAAGCAAGACAGTCCTGATGATGAAAGTTCTGAGCCAGATAATTGCCAGTGAGCTACAGGCGCGACCAGAGCAGGTTGACGCCGCCGTTCGCCTGTTAGATGAAGGGAATACCGTGCCGTTTATCGCACGCTATCGTAAAGAGGTCACCGGCGGTCTGGATGATACCCAACTCCGCCAGCTGGAAACCCGCCTCAGCTATCTGCGTGAACTTGAAGAGCGACGCCAGTCAATTCTGAAGTCGATTGACGATCAGGGAAAACTGACTGACGACCTCGCCCGCGCCATCAATACCACCCTCAGCAAAACCGAGCTTGAAGACCTCTACCTGCCCTACAAGCAGAAACGCCGTACGCGTGGACAGATCGCGATTGAAGCGGGTCTGGAACCGCTGGCGGACACGCTCTGGCAGGATCCGTCGCACACCCCTGAGCAGCTGGCTGAGCAGTATGTCGATGCTGATAAAGGCGTTGCCGACGTCCGTGCCGCGCTGGATGGTGCCCGCTACATTCTGATGGAGCGTTTCGCCGAGGATGCCGCGCTGCTTGCCAAAGTGCGTAACTACCTGTGGAAAAATGCCCACCTGGTCTCTCGTGTAGTGGAAGGCAAAGAGGAAGCGGGCGCGAAGTTCCGTGACTACTTTGATCATCACGAAGCGCTGAGCACCGTGCCGTCGCATCGTGCGCTGGCGATGCTGCGTGGCCGCAACGAAGGTGTGCTGCAACTCTCGCTGAATGCCGATCCGCAGTTTGATGAAGCACCGCGTGAAAGCCACGGCGAAACCCTGATTGCTGAACACCTGAATCTGCGCCTGAATAACGCCCCTGCCGACAGCTGGCGTAAAGCCGTCGTGAGCTGGACGTGGCGCATCAAGGTGATGCTGCATCTGGAAACCGAACTGATGGGTACGGTGCGTGAACGCGCAGAAGATGAAGCGATCAACGTCTTTGCCCGCAACCTGCACGATCTGCTGATGGCCGCCCCGGCCGGGATGCGTGCCACCATGGGACTGGATCCCGGCCTGCGTACCGGCGTTAAAGTCGCTGTGGTCGATGCCACCGGTAAAGTCGTGGCGACCGATACCGTTTATCCACACACCGGTCAGACCGCCAAAGCGGCTGCCGCGGTTGCCGCGCTCTGCATTAAGCACCAGGTCGAGCTGGTGGCGATTGGCAACGGCACCGCGTCCCGTGAAACCGAGCGCTTCTTCCTGGATCTGCAGCAGCAGTTCCCACAGGTCACGGCACAGAAAGTGATTGTCAGTGAAGCTGGCGCATCGGTCTACTCTGCCTCTGAACTGGCGGCGCTGGAATTTCCGGATCTTGATGTTTCGCTGCGCGGCGCGGTGTCGATTGCCCGCCGTCTGCAGGATCCACTGGCTGAGCTGGTGAAAATAGACCCGAAATCGATCGGTGTCGGTCAGTATCAGCATGACGTCAGTCAGAGCCAGCTGGCGAAGAAACTCGACGCCGTAGTAGAGGATTGCGTAAATGCCGTCGGCGTTGACCTTAACACCGCCTCGGTGCCGCTGCTGACCCGCGTCGCGGGCCTGACGCGCATGATGGCGCAGAACATTGTCGGCTGGCGTGATGAGAACGGCCGCTTCCAGAATCGCCAGCAGCTGCTGAAAGTGAGCCGTCTTGGGCCAAAAGCCTTTGAGCAGTGTGCGGGCTTCCTGCGCATCAACCACGGCGATAACCCGCTGGATGCCTCGACCGTCCACCCGGAAGCCTACCCGGTCGTGGAGCGTATTCTGGCCGCCACCGAGCAGGCGCTGAGCGATCTGATGGGCAACGCGGGCAGCCTGCGTAACCTCAGCGCCCACGATTTCATTGATGAACGTTTTGGTCTGCCGACCGTTACCGACATCATGAAAGAGCTGGAGAAGCCGGGCCGCGATCCGCGTCCCGAGTTTAAAACTGCGCAGTTTGCAGAAGGTGTGGAAACACTGAACGATCTGTTGCCGGGCATGATCCTCGAAGGCGCCGTCACCAACGTCACCAACTTCGGTGCGTTTGTGGATATTGGCGTGCATCAGGATGGCCTGGTCCATATCTCGTCGCTTTCAGACCGCTTTGTGGAAGACCCCCATCAGGTGGTGAAAGCGGGCGATATCGTCAAAGTGAAAGTGATGGAAGTCGATCTCCAGCGCAAACGTATTGCCCTGACCATGCGTCTTGATGAGCAGCCGGGCGAAGGCAATGCACGTGGCGGCGCGAGAAACGCCGCCCCGCGCGAAGAGAAACGTCCGGCCGCCGGTAAAGGCCGTCCACGTCCGGTCAGTTCCTCTGCGGGTAATAGCGCGATGGGTGATGCGCTGGCCGCAGCATTCGGTAAAAAACGCTAAGCTTTTCAGGGGGCCACATCTGGCCCCCTCTTCTCGTCCTCTCCCCCGGTTGAAAATCCCCATCATCGCGCTACGCTAAAAAGACGCCTGTCATAAAAACAACACCTGCTGTGGCACCCAATTCACGATGGATACGATCACCGATCTGATTGAGAAGATTTATGCTGGCACATTCCCGGAGGCGACCTTTGCGCGCCTGCAGGCTGACATCGCTACCGCCCGCGAGGCGATTAAGCTGCCCCGTAAGGCACACTGGGATGAACAGGATGTGGTGCTGATCACCTACGCCGACCAGTTTCGTGAAGCCGGTAAACCCACGCTCAGCACCTTTTCCCGTTTCTATCAGCAGCATCTGCAATCCACGTTTCCGCTGGTTCACCTGCTGCCCTTTTTCCCCTGGTCGTCCGATGACGGCTTTTCAGTGATTGATTACCATCAGGTCGATCCGCAGTGCGGCGACTGGCAGGACATTGCGCGCCTGCATCAGGAAACCCGGCTGATGTTTGACTTCGTCTGTAACCATATGTCGTCACGGAGCGTCTGGTTCAGCCACTTCCTGGCGCAGGATCCTGGCTGGGATGATTTCTTTATCAGCATGCCGCCCGCCACCGATCTCAGCGCCGTCACGCGACCGCGCACCTCGCCGCTGCTGACGCCGTTTAAGATGGCCGATGGCGACACCCGTTTTATCTGGACCACCTTCAGCGCCGACCAGATCGACCTTAACTTTGCCAATCCTGAGGTGTTGCTGCGCATGGTCAACGTACTGCTCGACTATCTGATTCGTGGCGCTGACTATGTACGTCTCGATGCGGTCGGTTATATGTGGAAAACGCCCGGCACGCGCTGTATTCATCTGGAAAAAACCCATCAGCTGGTGAAGCTGTTCCGCGCCATTGCCGACCATGTCGCGCCTGGCACGGTGATTATCACCGAGACCAACGTGCCGCATCAGGACAACATCAGTTATCTGGGCAACGGGCACGATGAGGCGCAGATGGTCTATCAGTTTTCACTGCCGCCGCTGGTCCTGCATGCCATTCATACCGGATCGGCGCGCGCACTGCGGCAGTGGGCCAGTTCGCTGGATCTCAGCAGCAACGACACCACCTTCTTCAACTTTCTGGCGTCACACGATGGCATCGGGCTGAATCCGGCGCGCGGCATTTTGTCTGAAGTGGAGATTGTGGCGCTGGTGCGCGATCTGGCACTGGAAGGCGCGCTCGTCTCCTATAAAAATAACCCCGACGGCACCACCAGTCCCTATGAAATCAACGTCACCTATCTGGATGCGTTAAATAGCGAGGCTGACGATGACGACACGCGACTGAAACGCTTTTTGCTGGCCCATGCGATTCTGCTGGTCTTTCCTGGCGTGCCTGCCATCTATATCCAGAGCATTCTGGGCGGTCGTAACCATTATGATGGCGTGCGGGCCGCCGGACACAACCGGGCGATTAACCGTCAGAAGTATGATTTGCAGCTGATTGAAGCGGCGCTGGCGGGCGGTGACTGGCTGCGGCAGCAGATTTATACCCGGCTCGGCCAGTTGATACAGCTGCGTCGTCGCCAGCCTGCATTCCATCCCGATAATCCGATGACGCTGTATGACAGCGAAAATGCCGTGCTGGTGCTCAGCCGTCATCAGGCGGAAAGCGGCGACGGACTGCTTTGCGTATTTAATCTCAGTGGACGATCAGTGGAGACGCGACTGCCAATGGCGCATACGTTGCAGGATGTGGTGAGCGGAGAGAAAATTGATGGCACCCAGCCGGTTAAGCTGGATGCCTGGCAGTTCATGTGGCTACGTTAATTACTTGTAGACTTCAGCGGTGGCGCTGAATTTACCGTGTTCGCGGCCTGCGATCACGCGGTAGTATTTACCGCCCTTTTCGTCAGCGAGCTTCGACAACACTTTCTTAGCATCCATTGGCGAGGTAGTTTCCGCCGTGGTGTTAACGTTGCCGATCTTTTGCAGGTTCATTGTTTTAACTTCTTCCTGGGTGACTTCTTTCGCTGCCATCGCAGAAAATGAAATCGCGCCCATCATCATTGAAGCCACAACCCATTTAAAAACCTTCATTATGTTTACCCTCATTCATGATCCATTGTGAGATGTAAGCAGCCGCTAAACGCGTAAGGCAGTATGGAACGGCATAGTCATTTCCGTGACTAATCACATAAAATGCAGCGGCCTTGCTCACAGAGAGAAGTATTGCTGCTGTCTGCGATTTTGCCAGTTCAAAGCGTCATTATCACGGCAGATTACTGATAAAATTAACAATATGCTGGCAAAAGCGCTCAGGATGGGAAATAAAAGGCGCATGTGCGGCTTTTTCGATAACCACTGAAGGCGATGCTGGCAACATTTCATCTATCTCAGCGGCTATCCGGCGCGGCACCAGTCCATCCAGCGCCCCGTAGAGTCGCAGGAACGGCAGCGTAATCTGCGGTAACGCGTCGCGCAGATCGACCTGGCGCAAAATCTCCAGCCCGCCATCCAGCACCGCCACCTCCGGCATCGGCTGCGACAGCACCACCTCTTTCAACTGCCGCGCATCGGCGCGAGCCGTTTCGGTACCCAGCGTCTGCAGCGCCAGAAAGCGCTCCACCGTGCGCTGGAAATCATTGCTGAGCATCTGCTGAAAGTTCTGCAGCGTCTCCGGTTTAATGCCGGGCCAGCTCTCTGTGGCGGTGAAACAGGGCGACGAGGCAACGGTGATCAGTGCAGCCAGTTTTTCTGGCGCGCTCAGCGCAAGCTGCGTCGCCACCAGTCCGCCCAGCGACCAGCCCACCACAATCGCCTGCGGTGGCAGCAAAGGCAGTAACTCTTCTGCCATCTGCGCCAGCGTCAGCGCACCGAAATGCTGGCTGCGGCCATAACCCGGCAGATCGACCAGATGCAGGCGATAGTGCGGGCTGAGTCGCGGAATAATGCTTTGCCAGACTTCGGCGTTCAGTCCCCATCCGTGCAGCAGCACAAGATCGCGTTTTCCTTCCCCGCAGGTGTGCCAGTAGAGCGACATCATCAGTTACTATCCCGAAATTGATAAGGAGGTCGCTATGCTAGCAATGCCCGCCCTGTGTTGGCTATGCCGGATGCCGTTACGGATAGCCCGGCACGGCATCTGCAGTTTATGCCTGCGCGGATTACCGCCGTTGCCATTGCTCTG
This sequence comes from Pantoea sp. 22096, assembly GCF_052045955.1. Taxonomy (NCBI): domain Bacteria; kingdom Pseudomonadati; phylum Pseudomonadota; class Gammaproteobacteria; order Enterobacterales; family Erwiniaceae; genus Pantoea; species Pantoea sp. 22096. The sequence goes on from NZ_JBQEPW010000006.1 coordinate 66,887, forward strand.
TCCGCGCTGCGGATTGCCGGCTGGCTCAGCAAAGGTCGCCTGTGGCCGTTGCCAGCTTAAACCGCCCGCCTGGCAGGCGCTGGTCTGCGTCAATGACTACTGTCCGCCGTTCAGCCAGTGGGTTAACCAGCTTAAATTTTCTCACATAACCGCACTCAGGGTGATGCTGGCGCGGCTGCTTTTGCTAAGCTGGCTGAATGTTTACCGGCGTGGCACGGTGCCGCGTCCCGATCTGCTGCTGCCGGTTCCGCTGCACCGGCGACGACGCTGGCAGCGCGGCTTCAATCAGACGGTACTGCTGGCCGCTCCGCTGGCGCACTGGCTGGGATGTGAATGGCGTGAAGGTGTTTCCCGCAGGCGAAGGGGCGCCCTACAGCATCAGCTCAGCGCCCGGCAGCGACGCACCAACTTACGCGGTGCCTTTCGCCTTGAAATGGCGGTGCAGGGACGCCATATCGCGCTGCTTGATGACGTCATTACGACCGGCAGTACCGTAGATGAAATCAGTCGTCTGTTACTGGCACAGGGTGCGGCCAGCGTGCAGGTCTGGTGCCTGTGCCGTACCTTGTAGAGCGTCTTTGATGGGCGTATTATAACCAACTAAATTAGTCAACTATTGAGCAATCGACATGATCCGAATTACTGACTCTGCCCAGGAACATTTTTCTAAACTGCTATCCAAACAAGAAGATGGCACCCAGATTCGCGTATTCGTGATTAACCCGGGTACGCCAACAGCAGAATGCGGCGTCTCTTACTGTCCGCCCGATGCGGTTGAAGCCACCGACACCGAACTGAAGTTCGAAAAGCTCTCAGCGTATATTGATGAGCTGAGCAAGCCGTATCTGGAAGATGCAGAAATCGATTTCGTTACCGACAATCTGGGTTCCCAGCTGACGCTGAAAGCACCGAATGCCAAGATGCGCAAAGTCTCTGATGATGCGCCAATGGTTGAGCGCGTTGAGTATCTGCTTCAGGCGCAGATCAACCCACAGCTGGCTGGCCACGGCGGTCGCGTGTCGCTGATGGAGATTACCGATGAGGGTTACGCCATTCTGCAGTTTGGCGGCGGCTGTAACGGCTGTTCGATGATCGACGTGACTCTGAAAGACGGTATTGAGAAAGAGCTGCTGGCCGCCTTCCCGGAACTGAAAGGCGTGCGCGATATTACCGAGCATCAGCGCGGCGAACACTCGTTCTACTGATGATAAAGCGCGGCAGCCCGGCTGCCGCGCCCTTCTTACTTCTCTTTCTTTCCTGACTGACGCTGCTGACTCACTACCTTCAGTAACGCATTCACTTCCTTGTCCGCAAAGATCTCCTCCAGCGTTTTGCTCAGCTTGCGTCGCCAGTTCGGATACTGATCCACGGTGCCCGGCACGTTGACCGGCGTGGTCATCCCAAGCCAGTCCTCAGGCTGCAGGCCCAGCAGCGCACTGTCGGTATCTGCCAGGAAACGATGGATCGCCCGGTTCAGCGCAGGCGTCATAGCCAGCTTCTCCGCCTTCTTCTGGCTGCGAGCCGGTAAGGCACCCGCCTGATGCAGCGCATCCAGCAGCGCCTGCTTCTGCGCGGCACGCTGCGCATGTAACGCTTTCACCGCATCGCCCGGATAAAGACCCAGCTTCTCGCCCAGTTCCAGATCGCCCTGCTCCCAGAAGCCGGTCAGCGTCGGCAGGTCATGGGTACTGGCGCTGGCGATAGACTGACGTGGATAGTCCTGCGGCGCGCGATAGCGCTGATCTTTCTCCTGCTCAAACCACAGCACCTTCCATGAAAAGACGCCGCTTTTGCGCAGCAGGCTGACGATCTCCTGAGGCACGGTGCCAAGGTCTTCGCCAATCACCATACAGCGCAGCCGGTGGCTCTCCAGTGCCAGAATAGCCAGCAGATCGTTGACCGGATAGGCTACATAAGCACCTTTATCTGCCGTTTCTCCGGCTGGCACCCACCACAGACGCAGCAGCGACATCACATGGTCGATACGCAGCGCGCCACAGTCACGCATATTGGCGCGCAGCATGTCGATAAACGGCTGGTAGGCGCGCGCCTGCATCACATGCGGATCCATCGGCGGTAAGCCCCAGTTTTGTCCCAGCGGTCCCAGACGGTCAGGCGGTGCGCCCACCGAGGCCTTGAGGCGATAAAGCTCCGGGTCGTGCCAGGTCTCCGCACTGCCTTCCGCCACGCCCACCGCCAGGTCACGGTAGAGACCGACGCTCATGCCCAGCGCCTGACTGTGCGCCCAGCAGCCTGAGAACTGCTGCTGCGCCAGCCATTGCAGCCACTGCCAGAAGGCGATCTCCTCTTCATGCTGTTCACACCACTGCTGCACTTCCGGCGACTGACTGTTGCGCCACGCCTCTGGCCAGGCAGGCCAGCCGCCCTGCTGTGACTTGTCTGCCTGCCGCTCCAGCTGTATGCCATCGTAGGCAGCCTGATAACGCAGGCTGTCACCGCCTTCACGCACAAAGGCTGCAAAGGAGAGAGGCTCTTCGCTCTGACTGTCACGCGCCTGAAAGTGTGTCCAGGCATGGCGCAACGCCGCCAGCTTCAGCGCCATCACGGCGTCGTAGTCGACCTGCTCCGCCTCACGCGCTTTGGTCAGCGCCTTCTGTGTTTTCGCGCTTTTCCACCATTTCTGCGCTGCCGCGCTTTGCTGAAAATCGTCCACCTGACTGACGTCGATATAGATCACGTTCAGCCAGCGGCGCGATGACGGACTATACGGGCTGGCAAAACCGGCGCTGGCAGGATAGAGCGCATGCAGCGGATTCAGCCCCACGAAATCGCCGCCGCGCTCAGCCAGCTGGACCAGCAATTGATAGAGATCGCCGAAGTCGCCGATGCCCCAGTTCTGTTCAGAGCGCACGGTATAAAGCTGAACCAGTGCACCCCAGCGTTTTTCCCCGGCCTCCAGCGCCGGAGGCAGATAGCAGCGCCGCGGCGCGACAATAATCTGCGTCTGCCAGCTTTTCTTCCCTTTGTTGAGCGTCAGCTGGTGATAACCCTGGGTCAGCGGTCCCGGCAGCGTAAAAGGCTCCCCGGCGGTTAACTCACCGCTGTGCTGTTTGCCCTTTTCGGTCTGCAACTGCCAGCGGTAAGTGCCACTGCCCTGAGGCGTCAGCTGTCGCTTACTGCTGCCGCTGAAGACCGCGACCGGCGGCAGCGGGGATTTACTGGCCTTCTGCGGTTCTGCCATCACCGCCAGCAGCGCGCGTTTGGTCTCATCGCTGACGGCCTCTTTCCTGCCGTTGACGTCGATGTAATCCAGTGAAATGCCTGCGGCACGGGCGGCCTGATCGAGTGAATTTTGCTGCATTGCTGCTCCTTAGCGCGGTGCCTGCCAGATACGTTGCTGATAGTCACGAATGGAACGGTCCGAACTGAACATGCCGGTTCGTGCCGTATTGAGGATGGCGGCGCGGGTCCAGCCTTCGGGGTCACGCCATAGCGCTTCCACCCGTTGCTGCGCCTCGATATAGGCCTGGAAATCGGCCAGCACCAGCCAGGGATCGCCATGTTTGGTCAGGCTTTCCAGCGTCAGGTCAAAGGCGTGCTTATCCCCGTCGCTGAATTTGCCCTTCTCCAGCGATTTCAGTAAATCGTCCAGCGGCTTGTTCTGCTTACGCACTTTTTTCGGGTTGTAGCCTTTCGCCTTGAGCGCCTTCACCTCATCCACGGTGTGGCCGAAGATAAAGATGTTTTCCTCGCCCACCTGTTCGGCAATTTCGACGTTGGCACCATCGAGCGTGCCAATCGTCAGCGCACCGTTCAGCGCCAGCTTCATGTTGCCGGTGCCGGAGGCTTCATAACCGGCGGTGGAGATCTGCTCAGAGAGATCGGCTGCCGGGATCATCTGCTCGGCCACGGTGATACGGTAGTCGGGGATAAACACCACTTTGAGTCTGTCGCCAACCCGCGGATCGTTGTTCACCACCTCCGCCACTTTGTTAATGGCGTAGATGATATTTTTGGCGAGGTAATAGCCCGGCGCGGCCTTAGCCCCGAACAGGAATACCCGTGGCGTAAAGGTGACATCTTCCGGGTTGTTACAGAGCGTCTGATAGCAGTAGAGGATATGCAGCAGGCTGAGATGCTGCCGCTTGTACTCATGCAGTCGCTTGATCTGCACATCGAACAGCGCAGCCGGATTCACGATGATGCCGGTATGCCGCGCGATATACTCTGTAAGCTGCGCTTTGTTCTGCTGTTTGATGCTGCGATAGCGCTGACGAAACGCCTGATCGTCGGCATAAGCCTCCAGACCGATCAATGCATCAAGGTTACTGGCCCACTCGATTTTCAGCGTCTCATCAATCAGCCCGGCCAGCGCCGGGTTACACTGCTTCAGCCAGCGGCGCGGCGTAATGCCGTTGGTGACGTTATGGAATTTTTGCGGCCAGAGCTGGTGATACTCCGGAAAGAGATCGCTGACCACCAGACGGGAGTGCAGCGCTGCCACGCCGTTGACCGCAAAGCCGCTGACGACGCAGAGATTGGCCATTCGCACCTGACCGTCAGCCACCACCGCCAGCTTGTGCCACATCGCTTTGTCATCCGGCCAGCGCTGCTTCACCTGCTTCTTCAGTCGCTGATTAATCTCTTTGATAATCAGCATGTGGCGCGGCAGCAGACTGCGCATCAGCTTCTCATCCCAGCGCTCCAGCGCCTCTGGCATCAGCGTGTGGTTGGTGTAGGCAAACAACCGGCTGGTGATCTGCCATGCTTCATCCCAGCTCAGCTGATGCTCATCCAGCAGCACGCGCAGCATCTCCGGTATAGCGATGGTCGGATGGGTATCGTTGAGCTGGATCACTTCGAAATCCGGCAGGCTGTGAATGCTGCGCCCCGCCAGATGGTGACGCCGCAGGATATCCGCCACCGCACAGGCGCACTGGAAATATTGCTGCATCAGGCGCAGCCGCTTGCCAGCCTGATGGTTGTCATTGGGATAAAGAACCTTGGTGAGCTTTGCCGCTTCGATGCCGGGCTGCTCTGCCTGCAGGAAGTGGCCGTCGTTAAAGGCGCTGAGATCAAACGGATGCGCGCTTACGGCCTGCCACAGGCGCAGCGGCAGCGTCACGCCGTTTCGATAGCCGGTAACCGGCAAATCCCAGGCCTCGCCGCGCAGCGTAAAATCGGGATGCCAGCGTACACCACCGTTTTCCAGTTTTTCAACCCGGCCGCCCATCGCGACGTCAACATCCAGCGCCGCGTTGTGACGGAACCACGGATAGCGCTCGCGCTGCCAGTCATCGGGCGTTTCAATCTGCTTACCCTCGTCAAAAGACTGGCGGAACAGGCCGTACTGGTAATTAAGCCCGTGACCGGTGGCAGACTGCCCTACCGTTGCCATTGAATCCATGTAGCAGGCGGCCAGTCGTCCCAGCCCGCCGTTACCGAGCGCCGGATCGACCTCCTGCTCCAGCAGTTCGGTTAAATCGAGCTGCTGCTCAGCCAGCGCCGCCTTAACCTCGTCATACCAGCCGAGATTCAGCAGATTGTTGCCGGTCAGACGACCAATCAGAAACTCCATCGACAGATAATTAACATGGCGCTGCTGCACCGCCGGACGCGGTGCCGGTTGCGCGGCCAGCAGTTCTGCCAGCACCGCACTCACTGCCTGCCACGCCTGATGCGGGGTCATCTGTTGTGCGGAGAGGAGACTTAACTGCTGCCACTGGCGGGTCAATGCGGCGTTAAAACGGGCTTTATTAAATTTCTGCTGCGGCATAGCACTCCCTTCTGTTACGCAATGAGGTGAAGCAAAAATAGAAAGCGCACGGGCTGGCAACCGGGTACCAGCAATCGTTAAGTAAAGACGGGAGTGAGGAAAAAAGCGACAGCAATCAAAGAAAAACGCCAGCCGGGCGGCTGGCGTGACAGGAATCAGCAGAGTTCGAGGTGAACCTCATGCTGCTCAATCACTTTCATGACGCTGGCGGGCGGCATTTTGTCGGTGTAGAGATAGTCCAGCAGACTCATGTTGCCAAGGTTAACCATGGCGTTACGGCCAAACTTCGAGTGATCCACCACCAGCATCACACAGCGTGAATTTTCAATGATGGCGCGCTTGGTGCGGACTTCGTGATAGTCGAACTCCAGCAGCGATCCATCCATATCGATGCCGCTGATCCCCAGGATGCCGTAATCGAGCCGGAACTGGGAAATGAAGTCGAGCGTCGCTTCCCCCATCACCGCGCCATCGCGGGTCCGTACTTCACCGCCTGCGATAATTACCCGGAAATCGGGCTTGCCCATCAACAGCATCGCGACGTTGAGGTTGTTGGTCACCACGCGTAAGTCGCTATGGTTGAGCAGTGCATGCGCCACCGCTTCCGGCGTGGTGCCGATGTCGATAAACAGCGTGGCCCCATCCGGGATCTGACTGGCAACACGCTGCGCAATCCGCGCTTTCTCCGCTGACCACATCATTTTACGATCGTGCCAGGCGGTATTCTCAGAGCTGGAAGGAAGCGCCGCGCCGCCGTGGTGACGCTGAATTTTATTCTGATCGGCCAGATCGTTGAGATCGCGACGAATGGTTTGCGGGCTGACCTCAAAGTGATCCACCAGCTCCTCAGTACTGACATATCCCTGACGACGGACTAAATCGATAATCGCATCATGACGTTGCGTCTGCTTCACGTTCCTCTCCTGTTAACCCGCTTATATCCTGTCTAACGACGCGTGACGTTACGCGTATCCACCAGCGCCATTGCCAGCCCGACGACCAGACCGGCGACGTGCGCCGCGTTAGCAATCGCCAGACCAAAGACGCCGAACCAGCCAATCACCAGCCAGACCAGCGCAAAACCGATCAATCCCCTTTCAAGATAGACGCCGCTGTCTGGATCGCGCTCGCCGCGCAGCCAGCAGTAACCCATCAGCGCATACACCACGCCCGACAGGCCGCCAAACCAGATGCCACTGAACTTCGCCTGCAGCCAGCCGCTGAGCAGCGCCGAAATCAGCATAATCACGAACAGTTTGCCGCTGCCAAGACGCTTTTCGACCGCGCCGCCGAGATACCACCACCACATCAGATTAAACAGGATGTGCAGCAGTGAAAAGTGCAGCAGCGCATGGCTGAACCAGCGCCAGACCTGCAGATGCTGGTCGGCATCCGGCCAGGAGAGCCACGCCATTACGGCCTGATCGCCCATCACCTGCATCAGAATAAACACGGCGATACAGAGCACCATCAGGGACAGGGTCAGCGGACCGGCCCGCTCGCGGATGTTCGCCCAGATGTTGCTGCGCTCATAGCGCAGACCGCTGTCGGTCTTGCCGCTATGCCAGCTGGCGGCCTGATAGCGCGGATGGTTAGGATCGTGCAAAAACTGCTGAAGCTCGTTTTCGACCACTGAGATCTTGCTCTCGTCATCCAGCATGATGACGTAGTGATTTTCATGCTCGATGCGCAGCGTGATGCCCTGCGTCGCCATGTAGTCCACAAACGCCTGCGCCATGCGCGGCTGATTAAACTGGGTAATGCGCATCAGTAACTCTCCATGTGACGGGCAGCAACTTATTCGCTGCCGGGGGCAACCTGCTGAGGGAAGGCGGCACGCCAGGCATCAAAGCCGCCATCAATGCTGTAGGCCGCGCTGAAACCCTGTCCCAGCAGATATTGCGCCGCGCTTTTGCTGCTGTTGCCGTGATAGCACATCACCAGCACCGGCAGGCTGTGGTCTGCGCCACTGATAAAGGCGCTGAGGTTGGTGTTGGTCAGATGCAGCGCGCCTGTCGCATGACCCAGGGCATAACTTTGCGGATCGCGGATATCCACCAGCAGTGCACCCTCAGCCAGATGCGCCTGCGCCTGCTTCACGTCAATACATTCGAACATTTCCATGGGATCTCTCATAACAGCGTCGTAATGGTGCGTAGTGTAACCCGAGAATCCACGCCGATAACCTGACAATCGTTACGGCTATCTGTTTTTTTGGTGGGCAGAATGTTAGCTATATCACGCAAAAATGTTTTTACCCAGTTAAAAGCTGGCGTCAATGTTGGTTTGCGATTATGATTATGCTCGAAAACGAACATTAATGAACTATTCCGAACATCGGAGGAGATGACGTGGAAACCAAAGACCTGATCGTGATCGGCGGCGGCATCAACGGTGCCGGCATTGCAGCAGACGCTGCAGGACGCGGACTGTCGGTGTTAATGCTGGAGGCGCGGGATCTGGCTTGCGCGACCTCCTCTGCCAGTTCAAAACTGATTCACGGCGGCTTGCGCTACCTTGAACATTACGAATTCCGTCTGGTCAGTGAAGCACTGGCCGAGCGTGAAGTCCTGCTGAAAATGGCGCCGCATCTGGCGTTCCCGATGCGCTTCCGTCTGCCGCACCGTCCGCACCTGCGCCCGGCGTGGATGATCCGCACTGGTCTGTTCATGTATGACCATCTCGGTAAGCGTACGAGTCTGCCAGGCAGTAAAAGTCTGCGGTTTGGCGCGGATTCGGCCCTGAAGCCGGAAATTACGCGCGGATTCGAATATTCTGACTGCTGGGTCGATGATGCCCGCATGGTGGTACTGAACGCGCAGGAAGTGGTGAAGCGTGGTGGTGAAGTCCGTACCCGCACCCGCGTGACCCGAGCCTGGCGCGAAGGCGGCCTGTGGAAAGTTGAAGCGGAAGATGTCGACAGCGGCAAAACCTTCACCTGGCAGGCGAAAGGCCTGGTCAACGCCGCTGGCCCATGGGTTAAGCAGCTGTTTGATGACAGCCTGAAGCTGAAATCGCCTTACGGTATTCGTCTGATCAAAGGCAGCCACATTGTGGTGCCGCGCGTTCATACCGAGAAGCAGGCTTATATTCTGCAGAACGAAGATAACCGTATTGTGTTTGTCATCCCGTGGATGGATGAGTTCTCAATCATCGGTACCACCGATGTGGAGTACAAAGGCGATCCGAAAAACGTCAATATCGACGACAACGAGACAGCCTATCTGCTGAAAGTGTTCAACGGACACTTTAAAAAGCAGCTGACCGCTGACGATATCGTCTGGTCCTATTCCGGTGTCCGTCCGTTGTGTGATGATGAATCCGATTCACCGCAGGCGATCACCCGTGATTACACGCTGGACGTGCGCGACGATAATGGTCAGGCACCGCTGCTTTCCGTATTTGGCGGCAAGCTGACCACCTATCGTAAGCTGGCGGAACATGCGCTGGAAAAACTGGTGAAGTACTACCCGAACGCGGGTCCGGCCTGGACCAAAAACTGCGTATTGCCGGGTGGCAATATCTCCGGCACCCGTGAAGATTATGCAGCCAGTCTGCGTCGTCGTTATCCATTCATCAGCGAAAATATGGCGCGCCACTTCTCGCGCACTTACGGCAGCAGCACGGAAACCCTGCTTGCTGGCGCGAAAAGTCTGGATGACCTGGGTGAGAACTTCGGACACGAATTCTACGAAGCGGAACTGCGTTACCTGGTACAGCATGAGTGGGTGCGTGAACTGGATGATGCTATCTGGCGTCGTACCAAACAGGGTATGTGGCTGACCAAAGAGCAGCAGGCTCGCGTTGCCGAGTGGCTGGCAGCGAAAGCGAAACCCGTCCTGTCACTGGCCTCCTGAGCAGAGAGTTAAAATACAGAAAGCAGGCTTCGGCCTGCTTTTTTTATGGCGGTTCATCGGACAACTATTCGGATCTATTTCAATACTCACGTCCAGAGTAAACGCTAGATGAAAATTAACTCTGGATCACACTTTTTTTTGATAATCAGTTACGACCAGCAATATTCACTGCTGTAACTTTTACTTCATGTATCGCAGCCTAAACTCATCCCTTCGCTTATCTCTTACTCCCTTTCTCTATCGTTACCTTAAATCTAACGTTCAGCTTTTTTGCTTAATTGAACGATGCATTAAGAAAGCTCAGACTTTCTTCAGCATAAACGAAGCAACAGCGATTCTAATCAGGAGGTTGAAATGAACACAGGCCAAACGCCTGCCCGGGAGTGGAACACACGCCGCAGTGAAAAAGCGCGTCGTATGGCTTCCTTTCCCCTTGATGGCAAAGTCATTCCTTCAGAAAGAGCTACAGAAGCCCTGGAAACACTCATTGCACCAGGCGACCGCGTGGTGCTTGAAGGGAATAACCAGAAACAGGCTGACTTCTTATCCCGCACGCTGGCAGCGGTGAATCCGGCAAAGATTCACGACCTGCATATGATTATGCCGAGCGTCGGCCGCAGTGAGCATCTCGATATTTTTGAAAAAGGCATCGCCCGCAAACTCGACTTCTCTTTTTCCGGTCCGCAAAGTCTGCGCATGTCTCAGCTGTTACAGGATGGCCAGTTGGAAATCGGCGCTATCCATACCTATATCGAACTCTATTCCCGCCTCTATGTTGATCTTAGCCCAAATGTGGCGTTGATTGCAGGATACAAAGCCGACCGCAAGGGCAACCTTTATACCGGCCCGAGCACCGAAGATACCCCGGCACTGGTGGAAGCCGCCGCGTTTCGTGACGGTATTGTGATAGCCCAGGTCAATGAACTGGTCGATGACGAAACCGACCTGCCGCGCGTCGATATCCCCGGCTCCTGGATTGACTACGTCGTCGTCGCAGACAAACCGTTCTTCATCGAACCGCTGTTTACCCGCGATCCACGCCTGATTAAACAGGAACATATCCTGATGGCGATGATGGCGATTAAAGGCATCTACGCCGAACACCAGGTGCAGTCGCTGAACCACGGTATCGGTTTTAACACTGCCGCCATTGAACTGCTGCTGCCAACCTACGGCGAGCAGCTCGGTCTGAAAGGTAAAATCTGTAAACACTGGACGCTGAACCCGCATCCAACGCTGATCCCGGCGATTGAGAGCGGCTGGGTCGAGAGTGTGCACTGCTTCGGCGGTGAGCTGGGAATGGAAGAGTATATCCGCGCCCGTCCTGACATCTTCTTTACCGGCAGCGACGGCTCAATGCGCTCTAACCGCGCCTTCTGTCAGCTGGCCGGCCAGTACGCGGTCGATATGTTTATCGGTGCCACCCTGCAGGTTGATGGGCTGGCAAACTCCTCTACCGTGACGCGTGGTCGTCTTTCCGGCTTCGGCGGTGCACCGAACATGGGCCACGATCCCCATGGCCGTCGTCACGCCACGCCCGCCTGGCTGAACATGATCACTGAGCCAGACCCGATGCAGCGCGGTAAAAAACTGGTGGTGCAGATGGTCGAGACCTTCCAGGCAGGCGCGAAACCGACCTTCGTTGAAACCCTTGATGCGGTTGAGGTCGCCAAAACCTCCGGCATGCCGCTGGCACCGGTCATGATTTACGGCGATGACGTGACCCATGTGCTGACCGAGGAAGGTATCGCCTATCTCTATCGCGCAGAAAGTCTTGAAGAGCGTCGCGCTATGGTTGCTGCTGTTGCGGGCATTACCGACATCGGTCTGGGTGTGGATGCGGCACGCGTCGCAGCCCTGCGTAAAAGCGGCAAAGTGGTCTACCCGGAAGATATGGGTATCCGCCGCTCTGACGCCACGCGTTCACTGCTGGCAGCGGGCAGCGTCGCTGACCTGGTTGAATGGTCAGATGGCCTGTACAACCCACCTGCTAAATTCCGGAGCTGGTAAATGAAACTCCTGTCACAGACTCAAGCCGAGGCGCAGTCCAGCCAGCTGGCAACGATGGCGCGCGATTGTCTGATCGATGAAGCACGTCTGAGCCCTAAGCCGGGTCTGGTCGACAGTCGGGGAAACGGCGCGCATCAGGATCTGACGCTGGCGCTGATGGAGCGTTCCGCTCACAGCCTGATGCCAGCCTTTCTGGCGCTGGCCCGTCACAGCTGGCTGCGTCCTGCTGATATCGCCCTGCGCGAAACGGTAGGCCGCCTGGGCCGTGACGGTGAGCAGCAGATGATGGCGGCAACCGGCGGCGTTAACACCCATCGTGGCGCAATCTGGGCGCTGGGATTGCTGGTGAGTGCCGCGGCCATGCACGGCGGCGCTGCCAGTGCCGACCAGCTGACCCGCACCGCCGCTGCACTGGCCAGCCTGCCCGACCGGGCAGCACCAAAGCTGTTCAGCAAAGGTTTGAAAGCGACGCACCGCTATCAGGTGCCCGGCGCACGCGAAGAGGCGCAACAGGCGTTTCCTCATGTGATGAAGCTGGCGCTGCCGCAGCTGCTGTCCAGCCGGGCGGTGGGTGCCAGTGAGAGCGAAGCCCGCCTGGATGCGCTGATGGCGATCATGACCTCGCTCAGCGATACCTGCGTGCTGTCTCGTGCGGGTATGACCGGACTGAACGCCATGCAGCAGGGCGCACGCGCCGTACTGCTGGCGGGAGGCTGCCGCACAGCCGCAGGTCAGGTGGCGCTGTCGCAGCTCGACCAGCGCATGCTGGCGCTCAATGCTTCGCCTGGCGGGGCCGCCGATTTGCTGGCCACGACGCTGTTTATTGATCGGGTCTGCTCGCCTGAACTTTCTTATTTTTAGAGGCCATTATGGAACACATCACATTATCTTTACCTGCTAACCGCCTGCTCAATGGCAGAGCGCTGGCCGGGGTCGTTGGTTCCGGTGATATGGAAGTGCTGTACACCGCAACTGAAGGCCAGACACTGAACATCGATATCACCACCTCACTGGATAACAGCGACGCGCGCTGGAAGGCGCTGTTTGATCGCCTGAACTTAATAAACGGCCTGCCCGCCGGAGAGCTGATTATTCACGATTTCGGCGCGACACCCGGCGTAGCGCGTATCCGTATTGAACAGGTTTTTGAAGAGGTGAGCCATGCGTAACGATGCCAGTTTTATTGAATTACGGGCTCGTGAACGCGCCCATGCGCTGCTGGATGCAGGCAGCTATCGCGAACTGCTTGATCCGTTTGAAGGCATTATGTCGCCATGGCTGGCCCCGCAGGGCGTGGTGCCTCAGTCAGATGACGGCATGGTAGTGGCGCGCGGTACCCTGAATGGTCAGCCTGCAGTGGTTGTCGCCATTGAAGGCACCTTCCAGGGCGGCAGCATGGGCGAAGTTTCCGGGGCGAAAATGGCGGCAGCGCTGGAGCTGGCGGCAGAAGACAACCGCAACGGCATTCCGACTCAGGCGGTGCTCTGCCTGGAAACCGGTGGCGTGCGTTTACAGGAAGCAAATCTTGGCCTGGCGGCGATTGCGGATATTCACGCAGCGATTGTCGATCTGCGTCGCTACACCCCGGTTATCGGCATCGTCAGCGGCACCGTTGGCTGCTTCGGCGGGATGTCTATTGCTGCCGCGCTGTGCAGCTACCTGATTGTCACGCGCGAAGCCCGTCTGGGGCTGAACGGTCCGCAGGTGATTGAGCAGGAAGCAGGCATTGAAGAGTATGACTCACGCGATCGCCCGTTTATCTGGAGCATGACCGGCGGCGAAATCCGCTACGCCAGCGGCCTGGTCGATGCGCTGGTGAGTGACGGCATCAACGCGGTGAAAACCGCCATGAATGACTTTATTGCCAAAGGCGTTCCGGCCCAGAACCGCAGTGATAACTATGCCGATTTCCTGTCACGTCTGTCGCAGTTTGATACCCGCCAGCAGGCGGACACCGCGCAGATTAAACAGCTTTTCGCCCGGGAGGAGAAATAATGACTCAGACAAGCAGCCGCGGTGCAACCTGGCTGGAAAAACTCGCACCCAATGCACAGCGTCTTAGCGGCCTGTGTGCCTCTGTTCAGGTGGCTGACGGCCAGCTCAATGGCGAAAACGTACGCTTTATTGCCGTTGTGCCCGATCCCCAAAACCACTATCCGCGCGCCGCGCAGGGTGAAGTCGGTCTGCTGGAGGGCTGGACGCTGGCGAAAGTGGTGAATGAAACGCGCGAAGCAGACAAAAACAGTGCCGTGAAACGCCCGATTGTGGCGGTGATTGATGTGCCGAGTCAGGCCTATGGCCGCCGCGAAGAGGCATTTGGTATTCATCAGGCGCTGGCCGGTGCGGCGGGGGCTTATGCCAACGCACGCCTTGACGGTCATCCGGTGATTGGCCTGATTGTTGGCAAAGCGATGTCCGGTGCGTTCCTGGCACACGGCTATCAGGCTAACCGACTGATTGCGCTTAACGATCAGGGTGTGCTGGTGCATGCCATGGGCAAAGCATCGGCGGCGCGTATTACGCTGCGCTCCGTGGAAGCGCTGGAAAAACTGGCTGCGACCATTCCACCGATGGCTTACGACGTGAATAACTTCGCCACGCTGGGCCTGCTCTCCGATCTGCTGAACGTGGGCAATCCTGATGCGCCGTCTGACGCTGATGTGGCGATGGTCGAGATTGCGCTGCACAAGGCGATTAGCGACGCTCGTCAGGATCCGAGCCTGAAAAGCCGCCTGGGTGCATCCAATCGTCACAGCTCCTCCCTGGTTCGCGAACGGATGCGCGCGACCTGGTAATCATAAAAAAAATAAACCTGCCGAAACCGGTCTGACGGGGCGCATCGCTAACTGCGCCCCGGAGCAGTGGCCGTGTTCAGAATTATAAACATCGCTGTTTTTTAAAGAATTCTTCTTAATTACAGGTGATTTATGATTTATATAATTGTTCATGCCCTTGCTCCGATCTTTGTCATTATGCTGCTGGGTTTCTGGGCCGGTAAGGCCGGAATGGTCAACAACAAAGACGTCTCTCTGCTGAATATTTTCGTCATGGATTTTGCACTGCCCGCCGCGCTGTTCAGCGCAACGGTACAAACGCCCTGGCCGGGCATCGTGGCGCAATGGCCGCTGATTGTGGTTATTACCGGCGCAATGTGGATTACTTATGGAGCTGTCTATTTCGCGGCTACAAAAGTTTTCAAAAAGTCACCGCAGGATGCGGCTGTGTTAACACTGACGGTGGCGCTGCCAAATTACGCCGCGCTGGGCCTGCCCATTCTGGCCAGCGTGCTGGGTGAAAATGGTGCCACTTCGCTCTCGGTAGCGGTCTCCATCGCCTGTGGTTCAGTGCTGCTTACACCGCTTTGCCTGCTGATTCTGGAACGTGAAAAAGCGTTTGCCGACGGCACCGAGCACGGTTCAACCCTGACCATGCTGCCGATTCTGATGTGGCGTTCAGTGAAAAAACCGATCGTACTGGGACCGTTGATTGGCGTGGTGTTATCAGCGCTGGGCGTTAAAATGCCTGATCTGGTGCTGGCCGCCATCAAACCGCTGGGTCTTGCTGCCACCGCCGCTGCACTCTTCCTGACCGGTGTCATCCTGTCGGCACGCAAACTGAAACTTAACGCGGTGGTGGGCGTCGGCACGGTGACTAAACTGCTGATTCAGCCCTTTATCGCCTGGGGTCTGGTACTGGCGCTGGGGCTTAACGGTTCAGTGGCCATTACCGCTATCCTGATGATTGCGCTGTCAGCCGGTTTCTTCGGCGTGGTATTCGGCAACCGCTTTGGCGTGCAGTCGCCCGATGCTGAAGCCGTGCTACTGTTGAGTTCGATTCTGTGTATTTTATCGTTACCGCTGTTCATCACGCTGACATCAGGAATGTAATATGAGTGCGCCGCGCCCCCACGATCTGCTCTGGCTGCGTCACAGCGACGCGTTAGCTGCGATTAAAGAGAACTGGGTCAGCACATTCTGGCATCCCGATCTGCCGGTGGTGGTACGGCGCGATCACCGTGAATCCGGTCTGATTCCGGTGGGTGTGCGCGGTGAGCGACGTGAGCAGCGCGCCGCCGGCTGGATTAATCCAGCCGATATTGTCCGGATGGTGACGCCAGAGAGAGTGGCAGAACGGGCATGGCTGCTGGATTCACCCTTTACCGCTTATGCGCCGGTTCGCGCGGCGATTACGCTCAGCGAGTCTCTCTGGCCCTGGCATTGGGGCATAACCGGCAGCACCGGTTATGCGCTGGCGACGCAACGGCCCACGCTGCATGCTGCCAGCGATCTTGATTTAGTGATCCGCGCCCCGCAGCCGCTGCCGCGCGATGCGCTGCAACAGTGGCAGACGCTGACCGACTCGCTGGACTGCCGGGTGGATACCCAGGTGGAAACGCCGTCTGGCGCGTTTGCGCTGAACGAGTGGCTGCGTGAGGGTCGCGTGCTGTTAAAAACCGATACCGGACCGATACTGACCGCTTCACCCTGGAGCAGGGAGAATTCATGAAAATACTCTTTACCTTTCCCGGCCAGGGCACCCAACGAGCCGGGATGCTGCAGCATCTGCCCGACGGCGACGCGGTATTAAACAGCGTGCGCGCGGTACTGGGCGACGAGACCGACCGGCTCGACAGCACTGATGCGCTGCGCCACACCCGCGCCGTGCAGCTCTGTCTGCTGATTGCCGGAGTCGCCTGGGCGCGCGAGCTGATCCGCCGTGGAGTGAAACCGGACATCGTCAGTGGTCTGTCGATTGGTGCATTTCCCGCTGCGGTGATCGCCGGTGCGCTCGATTTCAGCGACGCCCTGCGGCTGGTTGCACTGCGCGGCGATCTGATGGAGCAGGCTTACCCGCACGGATATGGCCTGACCGCCATCACCGGTTTAACGCTGAATCGTCTGGAGAAGCTGCTGGCTGGCAGCAATACCTACATCGCCAACCTGAATGCGGAAACGCAGATTGTGATTGCCGGTCGTGATGAGGATATGGCTGTCGTGGCGCAGAAAGCGCTGGATGCCGGTGCCAGCAAAGCGATCAGACTCGCGGTGAGCGTGCCGTCGCACTGCGCGCTGCTGGACAAGCCCGCCGCCGAACTGGCGCGCGCGTTTGCATCCGTCACCCTCTCCCGGCCCGATTGCGCTTATCTCAGCGGCTCAACCGGACGGGTGATTTGGGAACCGGAGAAGATTGCTGACGATCTCGCCTTTAATATGGCGCGCACGGTGCAGTGGAATGATGCGATGGTTGCCGCTAATCAGCGCGATGCCCGACTGGCGATCGAGATGCCGCCGGGCAATGTGCTGACGGGCCTGACACTGCAGGCGGGCTGGCAGGGCGAAGCGATCTGCATGGAGCGCAACAGCGTCGGGGTGGCGCTGCATCTGGCTAAACGGCTCAGTCAGTAAGGCTGCGGGCGTACATCCGCCCTTCTGCCGCCAGGGCCAGCAGGTCATTATCGCGTTCGCGACGATGTGAGTAGACAATCGAGATCTGCTGACGCATCTGACAAGGCTCAGCGAGCGGCAGCAACTGAATGTTGTTTTCATACACCTTCTTCATTCGTCCCGGAATCAGCGCCAGGCCAATGCCCGCCTGCACCAGGCTTATCATTGAGAAGATGTCATTTACCTGGGTGACTATGCGCGGTTCAAATCCGGCTATCTGAAACGCCTCCTGCGAACCGGTATAGGTGGCAAATCCCTCAGCCAGTGAAACAAAATCCCGGTCGGCAAAATCACGCAGATCCACCGGGCCGGTTTCCTCCCGCGTCTCCCCGGCTGGCGCAGCCAGAAAAATACTGTCTTCAAACAGCGGAATCACATCAAAATGCGCATCGCTGAGTTCGCCCTCATCGGTGGCGATCAGAATCGCATCCAGCACGTCATCTTCCAGCATATTCATGAGCATCTGATTGGAGCCCATGGTCAGATCAAGCTCGAGCGTGGGCCGACGCAGTTTCATGCCCATGATCAGCCGGGGAATGGTTTCAAGCGTTAGCGAGTAGAGTGTGCCAAGCCGCAGACGACCCACGCCGATACCCGCCACCTTGCGCGCCTCTTCAATACCTTTACCCATCAGGGTAGTCACGTCGCGACAGTAGTCCAGCAGCGTCCAGGCGGCAGGCAGCGGCACCAGATTACGGCCTTTGTGAATAAACAGCGGACAGTCAATGCCCTCTTCCAGCGTGTGCAGCGCGCGATGCACGCTGACACTGCTCAGCGCCAGCGCTTCCGCTGTGCGGGCGATATTCCCTTTGCTCATAAACATCATAAAAACGCTGAGCTTGCGGAAGGTAATTTCCTGATTGATGTTGTCACTCATGGGCTGCGGTTGCCTGTCGGATCGTTTTGCTTTTCCGCATAGTAGCGATTCTCAGCCGGAGTGTAATGATCTGGTTCGCTCTGTGGGCAGATACAGGCACCGAGGTCATAAGATGCTGAACCTTCTGAAAAAGCGACGGGGTGGCGGGAATGCCATGAGAAAAGATGACAATGCGGCCGGTTACCCGGCCGCAAAGAACGTCAGAAAGGCATACTGCCCGACCCTACAGCCTTATTGGTGTAATGTTCCAGATCTCATCGGCGTACTCCTGGATGGTACGGTCCGACGAGAAGTAGCCCATGCCCGCGATATTTTTCGCCGCGCGGCGCTGCCACTCATCCGGTTTACGGTAGAGCGCATCCACCTTATCCTGGGTATCCACATAGCTGCGATAATCCGCCAGTAACTGGTAGTGATCGCCAAAGTTAACCAGAGAGTCGAACAGATTGCGGTAACGGCCCGGATCCTGCGGACTAAACACGCCAGAGGCAATCTGAGTCAGCACCTGGTGCAGCTCTTCATCCCCTTCGTAATAGTCACGCGGGTTATAGCCGCCCTTACGCAGCGCTTCGACCTGCGGCGTGGTATTACCAAAGATAAAGATGTTCTCTTCCCCGACGTGATCCAGCATCTCAACATTGGCCCCATCCAGCGTACCTATTGTCAGCGCGCCGTTCAGCGCAAACTTCATGTTACTGGTGCCGGACGCTTCCGTCCCTGCGGTCGAGATCTGCTCAGAGAGATCGGCCGCCGGGATAATGATCTGCGCCAGACTCACGCTGTAGTTCGGGATGAAGACCACCTTCAGTTTGTTCTTCACCTGTGGATCATTGTTGATCACATTCGCGACATCGTTAATCAGATGAATAATATGCTTGGCGACGTAATAGGCCGACGCTGCTTTACCGGCAAAGATATTCACGCGCGGCACCCAATCCGCCTGCGGATCGGCCTTGATGCGGTTGTAACGGGTGATCACATGCAGCACGTTGAGCAACTGACGTTTGTACTCGTGAATACGCTTGATCTGGACATCAAACAGCGCGTTCGGGTCGAGCACCACATCCAGATTCTTCGCCACCCAGTCTGCCAGCCGACGCTTGTTCTGATGCTTGGCAACCGCGACTTTTTCAATAAACGCCGGATAGTCGATCTGTGCTTTCAGCTCATCCAGCTGGCTGAGATCGGTACGCCAGTTGCGACCAATCTCCTCATCCAGTACCTCTGATAGCGCCGGGTTCGCCAGCGCCAGCCAGCGACGGGGGGTGACGCCGTTGGTTTTATTGCAGAAGCGGCCCGGGAACAGACGGGAGAAGTCGGCAAACAGCGACTGGACCATCAGGTTAGAGTGCAGCTCTGACACGCCATTCACTTTATGACTGACGACGACGGCCAGCCAGCCCATGCGTACCCGGCGTCCATCGTTCTCGTCGATGATCGAAATGCGCGACAGCAGATCCAGGTCATCAGGATAGTGATCCTGAATCGTCTTAAGGAAGAAGTCGTTAATCTCGAAAATGATGCTGAGGTGGCGCGGCAGGATCTTACCGATCATATCGACCGGCCAGGTCTCGAGCGCTTCAGTCATCAGCGTATGGTTGGTATACGAGAAGACCTGACAGCAGACGTCAAAAGCGCTGTCCCAGCTGAATTTATGTTCGTCGATCAGCAGGCGCATCAGTTCGGGAATCGCCAGCACCGGATGGGTATCATTCAGGTGAATGGCGATTTTATCCGCCAGGTTGTCCCAGGTCTGATGCATCCGCCAGTGACGGTTCAGAATGTCCTGCACCGTCGCGGAGACAAGGAAATACTCCTGACGCAGACGCAGCTCACGGCCTGAGTAGGTCGAATCATCCGGATAAAGCACGCGCGACACGTTCTCTGAGTGGTTTTTGTCTTCCACTGCCGCGAAGTAGTCGCCTTGGTTGAACTTACCGAGGTTGATCTCGTTGCTGGCCTGCGCGCCCCATAGCCGCAGGGTGTTTGTGGCATCAGTGTCGAAGCCGGGAATGATCTGGTCATAGGCCATCGCCAGAATCTCTTCAGTCTCCAGCCAGCGCACTTTGGTGCCTTCGTGCTGAACGCGACCGCCAAATCGTACTTTGTAACGGGTATTGAAACGCTGGAATTCCCATGGATTACCATACTCAAGCCAGTAATCCGGCGACTCTTTCTGCTCACCTTCCACAATGTTCTGTTTGAACATGCCGTAATCATAGCGGATGCCATAACCGCGGCCCGGCATGCCCAGCGTCGCCAGTGAATCGAGGAAACAGGCCGCCAGGCGACCCAGACCACCGTTGCCCAGCCCCGGATCGTTCTCCTCTTCCATCAGCTCGGCCAGATCCAGACCCATCTCATCCAGCGCCTGGTTGAGATCGTCATAGATCCCCATCGCCAGCAGGGCATTCCCTAAGGTGCGACCCATCAGGAACTCCATCGACAGGTAATAGACCTGGCGGACATCCTGAGAGAGCTGGGCACGGCTGGAACGCAGCCAGCGCTCCACCATCCGGTCGCGCACCGCCAGCAACGAGGCATTGAGCCACTCGTGCTTGTTGGCGATCGAGGGATCTTTGCCGATGGTAAACATCAGTTTGTAGGCAATCGAATGCTTTAAGGCATCAACCGTCAACGTTGGTGAGGCGTAAGTGAAAGGTGCATTCATATCCAGTTTTCCCAATCCGTTACATCAAACGTTGGTAGAGATCACGGTAGGCTTGTGCGGCCACCTGCCAGCTAAAGTCCATCGCCATCGCCTGGCGCTGAACGTAACGCCACAGTGAAGGACGGGACCACAACACAAACGCGCGCCGGATGGCCCGTAACAGCGACCAGGCATTGGCATCTTCAAAGCTGAAGCCACTGGCAATACCGTCGGCCAGGTTCTCCAGAGAGCTGTCATTGACGGTATCCGCCAGCCCGCCGGTGCGGCGCACTAACGGCAACGTACCATACTTCAGGCCATAAAGTTGTGTCAGGCCGCAGGGCTCAAAGCGACTCGGCACCACGATCACATCCGCGCCACCGACAATACGGTGGGAGAACGCTTCGTGATAGCCAATCTGTACGCCGACACTGCCCGGATGCTCCGCCGCCGCCGCCAGGAATCCCTGTTGCAGTTCGGCATCACCCTGTCCCAGCAGCACCAGCTGTCCGCCCTGCGCCAGCAGGCCAGGCAGCGCTTCCAGCACCAGGTCCAGCCCTTTCTGTTTGGTCAGACGGCTGATCACGCAGAATACCGGCGCTTTATCATCCACCTTCAGCCCCATCGCCACCTGCAGCTGCCGTTTGTTTTCCGCTTTCGCTTCCAGCGTGTCGCGGTTATAGCGCGCGCTCAACAGCAGATCGTGCGCCGGGTCCCAGATAGAGGGATCGACGCCATTAAGGATCCCGCTAAGACGGCCTTCCAGCATCCGCTGTGCCAGCAGGCTTTCCATGCCATAAGCATATTCGGCAGAGGTAATTTCATGAGCGTAAGTCGGGCTTACCGCCGTGATATGGTCAGCGTAAAAGAGTCCCGCTTTCAGGAAGGAGATCTGTCCGAAGAACTCCAGCCCATGCATGTTAAAGAACGACCACGGCAGGCCAATCTCATCCATGTGATGCGCCATGAATAGCCCCTGGTACGCCAGGTTGTGCACGGTAAAGACTGATTTAGCCGGACGACCGCGCGCTTCCAGATAGGCACAGGTCAGGCCAGCATGCCAGTCATGCGCATGCACGATCTCGGGACGCCACATAGCGTCCATGCCGCACGCCAGTTCACAGCCGACCCAACCCAGCAGCGCAAAGCGCAGATAGTTGTCGACATACGCAAACTGCGACTCGTCATGGTAAGGACTGCCGGGGCGATCGTAGAGGCCAGGCGCATCAATTAAGTAGATGCCCACACCATTAAATTCACCAAATAACAGACGTATATGACCGGCAAATGTCTCTCGCTCTGTCACGACCTGGAGATCAGGTATGCCTTTGCGCAATGCGGGAAAAGCGGGCAACAGTACCCGTGTATCCGTGCCGCCCGCAATCTGCGCCTGAGGTAATGCCCCAACTACATCAGCCAGTCCGCCCGTTTTCAGCAGCGGGAAAAGTTCTGAACAGACATGTAAAACCTGCATCCTCGACCTCATTAAGTTATCCGGCACGCTCCGCGTGCCGATTGCGTAAGTTCCGCTTATCGCTTACAGCCCCGCTTTGGCCAGCCTGGCCAGCATGGCGCGGGTGACCAGTACGATCCCTTCATCCGAACGGTGAAAACGGCGACTGTCTTCATCGGGGTTTTCGCCAATAACCATGCCTTCCGGCAGTTCGCAGGCACGATCAATCACGCAGCGACGCAGGCGACACGATCGGCCCACTACCACATCGGGCAGCAGTACAGTTGAATCAATATTGCAAAACGAGTTAACGCGAACGCGTGGGAACAGCACTGAATTGACCACCACCGAACCGGAGATGATGCAACCGCCCGATACCAGTGAGTTCATAGTCATTCCGTGACTGCCGGAACGGTCCTGAACAAATTTCGCCGGCGGCAGCGGCTCCATGTGAGTACGAATCGGCCAGGTAACGTCATACATATCAAGCTCAGGCATCACCGATGCCAGGTCGAGATTGGCGCGCCAGTAGGCTTCCAGCGTGCCGACGTCGCGCCAGTAAGGCGGCGCATTGTCATCGTTCTGGACGCAGGAGAGCGCAAAGGAGTGCGCATAGCCTTCGCCGCTTGCCACGATTTTCGGCAGGATATCTTTGCCGAAATCATGATTAGAGCCAGGCGTCTGCAGATCCTCTTCCAACAGCGCATAGAGATAATCCGCGTTAAACACGTAGATCCCCATACTGGCGAGCGACTGCGTGTCATCACCCGGCATGGTGGGCGGTTTCGCGGGTTTCTCTACGAAGTCGATCACCATGTTATCTTCGTTCACCGCCATCACGCCAAAGGCCGTGGCCTCATGCACCGGCACGGGTAAACAGGCGATGGTACATTTCGCCTCGTTCACCACGTGATCCAGCAGCATGCGTGAATAATCCATCTTATAAATGTGGTCCCCGGCAAGGATCACAATGTACTGCGCCTGATAGCGGCGAATCACATCAAGGTTTTGCGTCACGGCATCGGCCGTTCCGCGATACCACTGTTCGGTCGAAAAGCGCTGCTGCGCTGGCAGCAAATCGACAAACTCATTCATCTCTTCATTGAAGATCGACCAGCCACGCTGGATATGCTGAGTCAGGGTATGGGACTGATACTGGGTAATTACGCCAATCCGTCGGATACCGGAGTTGACGCAGTTGGAGAGGGCAAAGTCGATAATGCGGAACTTGCCGCCGAAATGCACCGCCGGTTTAGCACGTTTGGCCGTTAAATCGACCAGGCGCGTGCCGCGTCCGCCGGCAAGGATCAGAGCAACCGTCTGTGTAGGGAGCTGGCGGGCCAGCATCAGGTGATCTGTTCTATCTAACTTAACCATGTCTGACTCCTTATGATTGCTTTTGGAACACGCACACACCGTGTGCGGGACCATGCCAGACAGTTAGCAGGATGGGGTTGTCGTCCCCGGCGAAAGGAGGAAGGGCACGCCATTCTCCGTCTGGTAACACGATGTCATTCACCGTATCCGTGGCGTTTATTGTTATTAACCAGCGGCCGGACAGCAGGATCTGCAATCTGTGCATCCCCTGTGCCCATTCATCGTGTTGCAGTGGCTGGCCACCGGCATTGAGCCACTGCACATTGCCGTCACCGTCCTGCCACCAGCGATCTGCGGTCAGCGCCGGAATGCGCTGGCGCAGAGCAATCAGTGCTGCGGTGAATCCGACTAATCCCTTCTCATCCGCCTGCCAGTCAAGCCAGCTCAGAGCGTTATCCTGACAGTAGGCGTTGTTGTTGCCGTGCTGGGTGTGGCCGCGCTCATCGCCGGCCAGCAGCATCGGCGTGCCCTGTGACAGCAGCAACGTCGTCAGCAGTGCCCGTACGCTGCGACGGCGGCGTTCGATCACGTCAAAGCTGACGTTCAGCCCCTCTTTGCCGTGATTGTGGCTGTAGTTATCACCGTGGCCATCACGGTTATCTTCCCCGTTCGCTTCGTTGTGTTTACGTTCGAAGCTCACCACATCCCACAGCGTAAAACCGTCATGGGCGGTGATCAGGTTAACCGTGGCGTGTGGCAGCCGGTCATCATGCTGGTAGAGATCGCTGGAGGCGGCAAAGCGGCGAACAAAATCGCCGTTGCTTACGTCGCCGTGCAGCCAGTAACGACGTGCGGTGTCGCGAAACTTATCGTTCCACTCGGTAAACGGCGGCGGAAAACGGCCAACCTGATAGCCGTCAGGGCCGATATCCCAGGGTTCCGCAATCAGCTTGACCTGGGAGAGCAGCGGACAGGCGCGTATCGCCTCGAAAAAGGGCGCATCACGCTGGTAATCGGGTGTACGACCCAGTACTGGTGCGAGGTCAAAGCGGAAGCCGTCGACGTGGCAGACCCGCACCCAGTAGCGCAGCGCCTCCAGGGCCCACGCCATTACCTGCGGATGGTGGATATTCAGCGTGTTGCCGCAGCCGGTCCAGTTCTGATAATCGCCCTGCTCATCCAGCCAGTAGTAGCTGGCGTTATCAATGCCACGCATGGAGATTGTCGGGCCAATCTCATCCAGTTCGGCGGTATGGTTGAACACCACATCCAGCACCACTTCGATACCCGCAGCGTGCAGGCTTTTGACCGCCTGCTGAAACTCCTGCAACGGCGTCACGCCCGGCTGACCGGAGGCGTAACGAGGGTCCACCGCCCAGAGCGCAAAGGGGTTGTAGCCCCAGTAGTTGCTGAGGCCGAGCTGCAACAGTCGCGGTTCGCTGGCGAAATGGGCCACGGGCAGCAGTTCAAGGGTGGTGATCCCCAGCTTGCGCAGGTAATCCACCATAACAGGATGACCCAGCGCCGCGTAAGTCCCGCGCAGCGTTTCCGGAATTTCCGGATGCTGCTGCGTCAGGCCGCGCACGTGGGCTTCATAAATTACCGTGTTGCCCCACGGCACGCGCGGTGCGACATCGTCCTGCCAGTCGAAATCCTCTGCGACCACCCGCGACCTGGGCGCAATCGCCGCGTTGTCATGCGGATCGGGTTGCGCCTCGCCGCCATGAAATAGCGGGTCATCCGGAACATCGCCTTCCACCGCGCGAGCGCAGGGATCGACCAGTAACTTCGCCGGGTTAAAGCGATGTCCCTGCTGCGGCGCCCAGGGCCCATGCACCCGGTAGCCGTAGCGCTGTCCCGGTTTTAACGCCGGAACATAACCGTGCCAGATATCCCCACTGCGGCCAGGCAGCTCAAGACGCTGTTCTGCGCCCTGTTCATCAAACAGGCAGAGCTCTACGCGCTCCGCATGCTGTGAGAACAGAGTGAAGTTAACGCCTTTGCCATCATAACTGGCACCCAGCGGTTCGGGATCTCCGGCAGTAATGGTCATTCAGCCTCCCGCACCAGCCAGACTGTTGCCAGCGGTGGCAGATCAAGACTCAGCGACTGCGGTCGTCCGTGGCTCTCCTGCTCATCGGTATGCACCCGATGAATGCGCACGTCACTACCGTGATACTCATGCTGATCGGTGTTCAGTACTTCTCGCCAGTAGCCAGGCTGATTAACGCCAAAGCGATAGCCCGGACGCGGCACCGGGGTGAAGTTACTGATGACGATTACTTCGTTGCCTTCACGGTCGCGGCGGACGAAAGCGAAGACGGAGTGTTCCGCATCGTTCACCACCAGCCACTCAAACCCTGCCGGATCAAAGTCGAGCTGATGCAACGGCGTGTAGTGCTGATAGGTGTGGTTGAGATCGCGCACCAGACGCTGAACGCCGTTGTGCCAGTTGTCATCCCCTTCCAGCAGGTGCCAGTCCAGGCTGACGTCGTGGTTCCACTCGCGGCCCTGAGCAAATTCGTTGCCCATAAACAGCAGTTTCTTGCCCGGGAAGCCCCACATCCAGCCATAGTAGGCACGCAGGTTGGCGAACTTCTGCCAGGCGTCGCCCGGCATACGATCGAGAATTGAGCGCTTACCGTGCACCACTTCGTCATGCGACAACGGCAGCACAAAGTTTTCGGTGTAGTTATACATCATGCCGAAGCTCATCAGGTTGTGATGGTGCTTGCGGTAGATGGGATCGACCTGCATGTAGTCGAGCGTGTCGTGCATCCAGCCCAGGTTCCATTTGAACCAGAAGCCCAGCCCGCCGCCTTCGGTCGGACGCGTCACGCCAGGATAGTCGGTTGACTCTTCAGCCATGGTTACCGACCCGGATGCCACAGTGCCGAGCGTGCGGTTGGTGTAACGCAGGAATTCGATCGCTTCGAGGTTCTCGCGGCCACCGAACTGATTCGGCACCCACTCTCCTTCGTTGCGGCTGTAATCGCGGTAGATCATCGACGCGACCGCATCCACACGCAGGCCATCGATGCCAAAGCGTTCGGTCCAGTAGAGCGCATTGCCCGACAGGTAGTTGCTCACTTCCCGGCGACCAAAGTTGTAGATCAGGGTGTTCCAGTCCTGGTGGAAGCCTTCACGCGGGTCGCTGTGCTCATAGAGCTGCGTTCCGTCGAAGCGCGCCAGACCGAAATCATCGCTGGGGAAATGACCCGGCACCCAGTCGAGCAGCACGTTGAGGCCCGCGTCATGGGCGGCGTCAATGAAGGCGCGGAACTCGTCACGGGTACCAAAACGTCGGGTCGGCGCATACATGCCCAGCGGCTGATAGCCCCAGCTGCCATCAAACGGATGTTCGTTGATCGGCAGCAGTTCGATATGGGTAAAGCCCATCTCTTTGACGTAGGGCACCAGCTGTTCAGCCAGCTCTTTGTAGCTCAGCCAGAAGTTGTTGTCGGTGTGACGACGCCAGGAGCCCAGATGCACTTCATAGATGGAGATCGGCGCGTCGAAGGCGTTGGCCGCCTTGCGCTCCGCTTTCATCTCAACCGGCTCTGGCAGACCACAGATCATCGACGCAGTCTGCGGACGCATCTGCGCCTCAAACGCGTACGGGTCCGCTTTGATGCGCAGTTCGCCATTGGCGTCGATGATTTCATACTTGTAGAGCTGGCCATTGACCGCGCCCGGTACAAAAAGCTCCCAGATGCCCAGCTCCTGACGCAGACGCATCGGATGACGGCGGCCATCCCAGAAGTTGAAATCGCCAACCACTGACACGCGACGGGCGTTGGGTGCCCAGACGCAGAAGCGGGTGCCGAAGACGCCATCAATGACGTCGCCGTGCGCGCCCAGCGTCTCATAAGGGCGCAGGTGTGTCCCTTCCGCCAGCAGCCACAGATCCATCTCCTGCAGCAGCGGACCAAAGCGATAGGCATCGTCTACCAGGTTTTGCTGGCCGTGCCAGTTCACCGCCAGCTGATAGCGGAACGGGTTTTTGCGGCGTGGAATGACGCCACTGAAGAAGCCGCGTGCATCTTCACACACCAGCTGAGCCAGTTTGCGCCCGGTGGAGGTTTCAATGACCCACACTTCAAGCGCTTCGGGAAGCAATGCCCTGACTTCAAGGCCTTGCTGAGTTCGGTGCATCCCTAGTAACGAAAAAGGGTCGGCATAATTACCCGCAAACAGGGCATTGATCGCATCGCGATCGGGAAGCTCTGACATGACTTTCTTCCTGTGATAATTGGCAGCCGAAATGAACGCGACACAGCCTGTCGCGGTTCATCTGCGCTGCTCTTCATTGAGCCATACGTACAACGACAAAGAAGTCAGGCCATTCCGTGGGAAAAGTGTTTTTGCCGTGTACCACAACCATTTAATCCGGAAAGCACAAGAGTGACCTGTGGCACATCATGGTTAAATCATAGCTTGGTCACGGGAGTTGCCATGGACTTAAGCAAAATATTCTTTAGCGATCGGCAAAAAAGGGAAGCAGATCACTGAGTAAGCGAAACGGTAGATTGTTTCGTGTACGACAGTGATGAAAAAGCCAAGTAAATGGATGATTATTTTCATTTAAGCTGCCCGAAATGCCCCAACTGATGAAGCAACATTTTTTACTGGATCGAAACGATAGCTCTGCCGCCGACCCTGGTCAGCCTCCGGAAGCGTGGAGTGCAGACAACGATCAAGAAAAGCTACCTGATAACGTGTTGTAAAGCGATGGTTAACGGCATGTTTCTGGGATTGGCAGGATTTGGGACACCAACAGGGCTGGAAGTGAATCGGCTTCACAAGCTTAATTTTTTACAGAAATAGCCATTCGTCTGTTTTTTTCTTTGTATTAGCATGCAAATAAAAATAACAGAGGCAAAGAAATGGCTATGATTTTATACGGAAAGTTTGTAATCAATAACGCTGATTATTCACCACTGAGTTTTCCGGGAGTAGGAACGTTTTAAGCGTTTTCTGGTAATGGCATCTATCGTAACAAGGGTGGTTGCGGGATGATAATTAATAAGGGACCATTACCTGCCGGACGTTACTACATTGTTGACCGCCCTTCTGGTAGTTGGATCAACAGCGTCAGAGCATGGGCAATTGACGAAATAAAATCTGCTTTTAAGTATCATGTTGATCATTCAGAATGGTTTGCCCTTTTTCGTGCAGATAACATGATCGACGATAGCACATTCTTTCGGGGCGTAGCCCGGGGCGGTTTCAGGCTTCATCCTGGTCATGTCTCAGAGGGTTGCATTACTCTTGCCTGGCAATCCGATTTCGACATGCTGAGAAATGCTCTGCTAAGAACGTCCAGAACCCCGATTCCGGGCAGCGACTTAAAAGCCTATGGCACCATTGAGGTAATCACTTATGGCGATACTTGCCCGTAAATCAGGGAAGGTAGCCTTTTTCCTTCTGATTTTACTTTGTGTGGGGCGGACTATGGGTGAACCGTATAACTGGATTAACTATGATTTCGTTTTGAAGATAGGAAACCTGCTTTATGGCCCTGGTGAAATTGGCGCAGAGGCAATAGATGATACGTTTTTCTATATTAGTTTCCTCGCTAATATAGTTATTACTGTGGTGGTTTTTTTCCTGACAATGAAGTTAATCACAAAAATAAGGAGATATTAACATGTCAATTCCTGCTTATATGTGGCTCAAAGATGATGGCGGCGCTCATATTAAAGGCTCCGTTGATGTCCAGGATCGTGATGGCAGCATTGAGATTGTGGGTTTCAGTCATAGGCTGAATATTCCTGTAGACAGCGCCAACGGCAAGATTACCGGCAAGCGTTCACACTCACCGATGATGATTGAAAAGGAGTTTGATAGCTCCAGTCCTTATCTGTACAAGGCGGTGGCGACGGGTCAGACGCTGCAAAGTGCGGAAATCCGCTGGTACAGAATCAACCATGCCGGTCAGGAAGAGTGTTACTTTGTTATGACTATCGAGGGGGTAAAGATTACCGGTGTGAATCCCGGCATGCCAAATGCTAAAATGTCAGGTAATGCGCAAATTAATCATATGGAATCGATATCCATGATGTATGACAAAATTACATGGCGTTATGTTGATGGAAATGTGCAGTATACGGATGACTGGAATGTACGGGCATAGCGCATCGGAAAGAAAAGCATGGCTGAAAAGGATTAATTAAAAAAAGGATTAGCTGAAAATCGCCGTGAATTTTACCCACTGGTGCAGTCGTAAAGTGGTACGCCAGTATCAGTGGGTAGTCGTTATAATAAAAAATAATCCAGAAACTTCATTAATTAAAAAAACAATCAAGCCAGTAACAGCGCAAACTTTCTTTAACTTTATTCACCCTGTAAAAACACAGCGCTAACATAATAAAAATTAGCAAGTCATTCTTTTTTGAACATCATCACACTTTAGATATTAAGCGATTAAGCAATCCTGACTGGAAATGAAAAAATAAACAATCATATTAAAAGTGGTTGGAAAATAACTTTCAAGAAGCGAGGTTTATTTTATGTCTAACGTTTATGTAGAACCACAGCCTACCGGACGCCCGGAAGGATCAGCGATCACACATTATACCGTCGAATATGCTGGAGGTCAGAGTATTGATGGATTGAATCATTCAACTCAAGACAGCGCAATTCAGGCAGCCAAAAAGGCAGGCCATAATCCGCTAGTCGCCCGAGTAAGAAATACCAGCAAAGGCAATCCTGATCACTGGCGCTCTGCCTGATAATGGCAATAGAGACATAAAAAAGCCCCTTGAGGCTTTTTTAAGTTATACCCGCTCATAACATTGCATTTAATTTTAACTAAACAAAAAGCCCGCAACCATCAGTAATGATTACGGGCTTTCACATAGCGACCAGGCGGTTAGCCGATCCATTGTTTCATCTGATCGGCATTGATTATCAATCCGCCCTGTGGCGATGTTTGCTGTTTAGTTGGTTAACAACCGCAGCATGCGACGCAGCGGTTCGGCTGCGCCCCATAACAGCTGATCGCCCACCGTGAAGGCGGAGAGATATTCCGGCCCCATATTCAGTTTACGCAAGCGGCCAACCGGTGTGGTCAGCGTGCCGGTAACAGCGGCTGGCGTCAGTTCACGCATCGTCAGCTCGCGATCATTCGGCACCACTTTGACCCACTCATTGTGAGAGGCCAGCAGTTGCTCAATTTCAGCCAGCGGCAGGTCGCGTTTCAGCTTCAGCGTAAAGGCCTGGCTGTGGCAGCGCAGCGCCCCGACGCGCACGCACAAGCCATCAACCGGAATGACTTTAGAGGTGGCGAGGATCTTGTTGGTCTCCGCCTGGCCTTTCCACTCTTCGCGGCTCTGGCCGTTATCCAGCTGCTTATCAATCCATGGAATCAGGCTGCCTGCCAGCGGTACGCCGAAGTTGTCGGTTGGTAAAGTGCCGGAACGGGTAAAGTCGGTCACGCTACGCTCAATGTCGAGAATGGCCGAAGCCGGGTTCTGCAACGCAGGCGCAACGTGATCGTGCAGCATGCCCATCTGGGTCAGCAGTTCGCGCATGTGGCGCGCGCCGCCGCCAGAGGCTGCCTGATAGGTGGCAACCGAGGCCCACTCCACCAGATCCTGCGCAAACAGGCCGCCCAGCGACATCAGCATGAGGCTGACAGTACAGTTACCACCCACAAAGGTTTTGATGCCACGGTCGATGCCCTGGCGAATCACCGCATGGTTGACCGGATCGAGGATGATGATGGCATCATCTTTCATGCGCAGCGTAGAGGCCGCATCAATCCAGTATCCCTGCCAGCCGCTGGCGCGCAGCTTTGGATAGACGTCACTGGTGTAGTCGCCGCCCTGGCAGGTGATAATGATATCCAGCGCGCGTAGCGCTTCAATATCAAACGCATCCTGCAGGGTGCCCTGCTGTTTGCCCGCAAACGCGGGTGCCGCCTGACCATGCTGCGACGTCGAGAAGAAGACCGGATTGATTGCATCAAAATCACGCTCTTCACTCATGCGGGACATCAGCACTGAGCCGACCATGCCGCGCCAACCAACAAAACCTACATTCTTCATGTCGTGTCCGTCTAAGGCAGTTACACCTGCTTTTCATTTCAGAGGAGAGAGCGGCGTGCTATTTTCACGCCGCTCTGCGTAATAATAGGATTTACCTGTGTCCCCTCACTCTACAAAATGCAGGCCGGGTAGCAAGTGAATTAATTCGATTACGCTAACTTTTTCAGCAGCGTAACTAATAACTCCGCTTTTTCGCGAACAACATGGCGCAAAACCGATGACTGAAATGATTTCGGCAACAATATTATTGTTGTTAATTATGGATCCGCTGGGCAATCTGCCGATTTTTATGTCGGTTTTGAAGCATCTGGAGCCGAAACGGCGGCGGGTGGTGCTAATCCGCGAAATGCTGATTGCCCTGATCATCATGCTGCTGTTCCTGTTTACCGGCGAACGCATCCTGGCGTTTTTAAATCTGCGCACCGAAACAGTGTCGATTTCCGGCGGGATCATCCTGTTTCTGATCGCCATCAAGATGATTTTCCCGTCGGCTGAAAGCAGCAGTTCTGGCTTACCGGCGGGTGAAGAGCCGTTCCTGGTGCCGCTGGCGATTCCACTGGTGGCCGGGCCATCGCTGCTGGCCACATTGATGCTGCTGTCGCATCAGTATCCGCATCAGATGTCGCATCTGGTAGGCGCGCTGCTGATCGCCTGGGGCGTAACGGTCGCTATTCTGCTGATGTCAGGTCTGTTCCTGCGTCTGCTGGGCGATAAGGGTGTGAATGCGCTGGAACGTCTGATGGGATTAATACTGATTATGCTGGCCACCCAGATGTTCCTGGATGGCATTCGGGCTTATCTGAAGTTATAAGCGCGCCTTTGTCCTTTTACACTGACAGGCAGGCAGCCGCATCAGTTCAGCCTGTTTATCACATAGTTACGGCATTGAAATGAACAATATTATTTATATAATGCTGTAAAAAAGGAGATATCTATGGCGGGTAGTATCGAAAGTTAGATACAGCGTCTGAAAACCCGGAGGGAAATGCAATGAGGTTGTTATTACCCTTTTTCTTCGGCGCGCTCTATCTGATAACAGGTTACGTCTCCCTTCAGGAAGTCCTGGAGTATGCCAGCAGCGGCCATTCAGGGGTGATCACAGATATGCGCAGTTATCTGGTTGCCCCACTACTCTGCGCGTTGCTCTGGCTACTGGTTTATCTGGTAGCCTGGTGGGATTTCAGAAAAATTGCCGCCCTGTCCGTGGCTAAAGAAACAGTTTTTCAGGCGCTATTCTTTCTGGCAAATATACTCTGTTTAGCTGGCCTGACCGTATTATCTGTCCCGAGCCAGAAAGCGGCGCTGAATGACGTGCAACTGATGCAAGTTGACGTCACTGATTTGGCCTGGGTTTACTTGCTTGCCGCCGCTATCACGCTGGTTGTTTTTGCTCTGATAAGAAGAAAATGGGCATGAACAGGCTGCTGCAAATTATCAAAAGCTGTCTGCTGCGCACGTTTAACTATGAAGGGCGTGAAGGAAGGACGAGCTATTTTATTTTCCTGCTGTTTCAGCTGGTCTGGTTCTGCTGTTATCTGCAATGGTTTACCGGGCCAGAGCATGAAATAAGCTTAATCGCGCTGCTGCTGTTTGTTTTGCCTCTATTTTCCTGCGGGGTGAGAAGAATAAATGACGCCGGCTATT
This sequence comes from Pantoea sp. 22096, assembly GCF_052045955.1. Lineage (NCBI taxonomy): Bacteria > Pseudomonadati > Pseudomonadota > Gammaproteobacteria > Enterobacterales > Erwiniaceae > Pantoea > Pantoea sp. 22096. The sequence goes on from NZ_JBQEPW010000006.1 coordinate 99,927, forward strand.
CACGCGGCGTCATTGCCCTTTTGGTAGTGGCACCTTATCTGCTGTTCCCTTTTTTACTCTTCCCCGGCTCGCGGGAAAAAACTGACGGGCAGATAGCCCGTCGGGTTGGTCAGGAAAGCAGTTCGAAAGCAATCATTCCAACAACTGCACCCACGGTGCCGAGAATGGTCTCCATCAGCGTCCAGGTCTTCAGCGTTTCCGCTTCGCTGGCTCCGGTGAAGCGGCCAAACAGCCAGAACCCGGCATCGTTCACATGGCTGATAATAATCGAGCCACCGCCGATGCAGATCGACAGCGCCGCCAGCTGAGCACCGCTGTAATGCAGCGGTTCAATCACCGGCATGATTAAGCCGACCGTGGTCAGACAGGCGACCGTCGCCGACCCCTGAATCACCCTCACCGCGCCCGACAGGATAAAGCAGGCCAGCGCAATCGGCAGGCCCGCGCCGGTCAGCGCATTGCCCAGCACCGGGCCGACGCCGGAATCCACCAGCACCTGCTTGAACACGCCGCCTGCGCCAATCACCAGCAGGATAATCCCGGCCGGTTGCAGCGCGCTGCCGCACACCTGCATCACCCGCTCTTTATCCATACCCTGACGGTAAGCCAGACCATAAATCGCGACCAGCAGCGCCAGCAGGATGGCGGTGAAAGGATGGCCGATAAATTCCAGCCACTCATACAGCGTGGTGCCTTCGGTTGTGAAGCGTGCGCCGATGGTTTTCAGGCCGACCAGCACCAGCGGGAACAGAATCAGTGAGAGGCTGAAGCCAAACGACGGCAGTTTACTCTCATCAACATCCGGCTGATGATCTTCCGGTGGCGCACTGAACGTCACGTGATTGCCGATGAAGTTGCCAAACAGCGGCCCGGCAATCAGCATGCCCGGGATCGCCGCACAAAGACCCAGCAAAATCATCCAGCCAAAGTCCGCGTGCATCTGTGAAGCCAGCAGCATCGGAGCCGGTCCGGGCAGCAGGAACGCCGCCGACGCGGCCACACCGGCAAACAGCGGAATGACCAGCTTCACCAGATTGCCACCAGTTCGCCGCGCCACCGCAAACGCGATGCTGATCAACAGCACCACCGCCACCTCAAAGAAAAGCGGCAGCGCGCAGATCAGACCGGCAATGCCCATCGCATAATGGGCGCGGCTCTGACCAAAGGTTTTCAGCATCCGGATCGCGATTTGATCCACGGCGCCGGTTTCATGCAGGATTTTGCCGAACATTGCGCCCAGTGCAACCACAATGGCGAGGAAGCCGAGCGTGCCGCCCATCCCCTTCTGCATGGTTTCCGCGATTTTGTTCAGTGGCATGCCGGAGAACAATCCGGCACCGATGGAGACTAACATCAGCGCGACAAAGGCGTGCATCCGTGCCTTCATCACCAGAAAAAGCAGCAGCAGGACGGAGCCTGCTGCGGTCAAAACGAGTGTTGCGGTATTCATCTCTAACCCTGGCTGATAGCGTCCTGAATAGTTGCAACCGTAGCCGCTACCACCTCGTCCAGTGAATGCGCGATATCCACGACCAGGACATCCGGCTCGTCCCGCCCTGGCTCTTCCAGCGTGGCAAACTGGGTTACCAGCATCTGCGGCTTGAAGAAGTGGCCCTTACGCGCCTTCAGGCGGGCTTCGATGGTGTCAAAATCGCCTTTCAGGTAGACAAAACGCAGGTTGTCATTGCCCTGACGCAGAATGTCGCGATAACTTTTTTTCAGGGCTGAGCAGACAATGATGGAGATCGCCTGGGTCCGCTGCATGGCAAATGCGGCATCATTCAGCGCCTGTAACCACGGCTGGCGATCGCTGTCATCCAGCGGATGACCATCGGCCATCTTCAGGATATTGGCGCGCGGGTGGAGAAAATCACCGTCAAGAAAGGCTGTATTCAGCTGGTGAGAGACCTGGTTGGCGACAGCAGACTTTCCGCTGCCTGAAACGCCCATCAGGATAAAAACGTGATGCGACGGGGATTGCGTTGTCATTTTTCTGCTCCGGCAGGTGAGAATTTGCCAATGTTACCGATAACAATGTCGTTTCTCATTCTCCTGGCCGGTTAACAGCCTGGCAACCTTTTTACCAGGAAAAGCATAAAAGTGTGAGCTGACTCATAAAAACATCACAATCAGATGCTGCCACCTTCACTGATCTCAAAACCGATATCCCGAAGCGGATTATCACTGTTCTCACCGGCAATACGCGCCAGCAACATCGCCGCCGCTTCACGCCCCATGCGGTCGCGTGGCGTCAGCACGGTCGCCAGCTGTGGTGTGACGACCTGACTGATATCATGGCCGTGAAAACCCGCAATCGCCATCTGAATGGGTACCTGCAATCCCTGGCGCTGACACTCAAACATCGCGCCGACCGCCAGGTCATCATTGGTACAGAACAGGCTATCCGTTTCAGGATAGAGACGTTGCGCCTCACGCAGCAAATCGCCACCGGCGCTGAATGATGAGGCATCTTCCATCATCACGCTGTGCGGCGTCAGACCCGCTTCGTGCATGGCGATTTCATAACCGCGCTGCTTTTGCAGCGTACGTTCATCAAGGCGTGCGCCAAGATAGACGGTGTGACGATGGCCTTTACTGAGGATCGCCTGCGTCATCTGCCGGGCCGCTTCGACGTTATCAAAGCCGACCGCCATATCCAGGCAGGGTGTAACGCTGTCCATCACCTCAATCACCGGAATACCGGCCACTTCCAGCATACGCAGCGTGCCTGGCGTATGGGTGCGTTCGGTGAGGATAACGCCATCAATGTTCCAGCCCAGCAGCGAGCGCAGTTGCAGCTCCTCTTTTTGCGGGTTGTAACCAAAGTGGGCGACCAGCGTCTGATAGTTGGCTTCGTCAGTGACGGCTTCAATGCCGCGCAATACGTCAGCAAAAACCTGGTTAGTGAGTGATGGCAGCAGTACGCCGATGGCACGGCTGGTAGCGTTAGAAAGCATATCGGGGGCGCGATTGGGGATATAACCCAGCTCATCCAGTGCCACTGCAATCTTGTCCCGCAGGGCAACAGAGACCTGCTCAGGATTACGCAGGTAACGGCTGACGGTCATTTTTGTAATGCCGACGCGATCGGCAACATCCTGTAATACCGGTCTTTTCTTCTTCATCGTAGCGCCTGGGATCGCCCTGAAAGCTAAAGTACGATGAGTCTATCACTTTTCTGTCACAAAATTCCTAACCGGGCGCGACGAGTCGCGCCCGTTATCTGCTTAGACGGGTGGCAGATCAAATAGCAGAACTTCGGCAGCCGAGCTGGCTTCAATCGTCAGCGCGCTTTCGTCCCAGATCGCCAGGGCGTCGCTGGTGTTAACTGCGTTGCCGTTAACGGTAACATCACCTTTCACGACCTGAATCCAGATACGGCGTCCCGCATCAATCGCGACGTTATCCTGCTCACCGGCAGCCAGTACCCAGCGCGATAAGGTCATGTCCTGATAAACTTTCAGCGATCCTTCACGGGCATCGGGGCTTAACACCAGCTGACGTCCCTGCACATCCGGGAAGCGGCGCTGATCGTAGCGTGGTTCAATGCCGGTGCGCTCAGGAATGATCCAGATCTGATAGAGGTGCAACGGCTCGCTTTCGCTGGCGTTGTACTCAGAGTGACGTACGCCGGTGCCGGCGCTCATGATCTGGAACTCCCCTGCCGGGATCTGCTCTTTGTTGCCCATGCTGTCATGATGCTCAACCGTACCGGAGAGCACGTAGGTCAGAATTTCCATATCTTTATGCGGATGGGTGCCAAATCCCTGACCGCCATCGATCACATCTTCATTGATGACCCGCAGCGCGGAGAACCCCATGAAGTTCGCATCGTGATAGCTGGCGAAAGAGAAGGTATGCCAGCTATCCAGCCAGCCATGGTTTGCGTGACCGCGTTCTTCAGCTTTGCGTACATAGATCATGTTCAAATCTCCTCAATGTTTTTTATAGTGTGTCCCTGAGGCGGTTTGATTGATAGCTGAAAAACTTCACGCCTCTTTTCAAATTCATTGAATGAGTGCGACGCAGTGGCTGAAAAGGATTGAAGGAGTGCAGGCAAAAAAAAGCCAGCATCTAAGCTGGCGAAATAATACTGGAAGCAATGTGAGCAATGTCGTGCTTTTCCAGGCTGTCGGGCGACCTCCCGGAAACGCATAGCAATAATAATCATTATCATTCGCGTCTGTAAAGTTCTTTTCACATTTTTTACCCTGATTAACGCGGTGAATACCTTGATGTTTAAAAGGTTTTTATGGACTAAAGGAGAGACCATGAGTGAAATAGTTGTCCGCCACGTCATGCCAGAAGATGCTGCTGCGCTGCACAGGATTTACAGTCAGCCAGATACCCAGGCCAGCACGCTGCATCTGCCTCACTCATCGCTACAGATGTGGCAGACCCGCCTCGCTACACCACCGCCCCATTCGCATCTGCTGGTGGCCTGTATCGACGAAGAGGTTGTAGGCCAGTGTGCGCTGGACGCAGTAGCACGTCCCAGACGCCGTCACGTCGCCTCGCTGGGGATGGGCGTGGATGAACGCTACCGGCAGCGAGGCGTCGGTACGGCACTCATGCGTGAAATGGTCTCGTTATGTGACAACTGGCTACAGGTGAGCCGAATGGAGCTGACGGTGTTCGTGGATAATGGCCCGGCTATCGCCCTGTATCAGCGTTTCGGGTTTGAGATTGAGGGAACGGCTAAAGGCTTCGCAATGCGACACGGTGAACTGATTGACGCGCATTATATGGCGCGGGTTAAAGCCTGACGTGTGGAAGCAGAAAGAGCACCGAAGGCGCGCTTTCTGCTGATAAACCCTGACAAGGTTCGCTGTCAGTTAGCGGCTGCGCAGGAAACAGGGTCAGATCGGAAAGACGCAAAAGCCGTCATCCATGACATGCTCGGCCCGCGCGATTACGCACCTCATCCATGAGGTGCGCCCGTATCCGGGCCAACGCGTTGCGTTGTTCAAAAACGCTCCCGGCGTTTTTGTCCCAGTCGCGGGACGCTTTCCTCTTCTGACCCAGTTCCCTGCGCGTTAAGCTTATTTATTGCTGTCAGATTCACCCGGGTTTGAGTTTGTCAGCAGTCTCAAATCTCAATAACCCGCACTCAAATCATCGATGCTGCGCGGATCGGAAGCGCCGTAGAGCATGCCATCCGGCCCGATCATGATGCTCTGCGTACTGCCCATCGACGGAAGTACCTTCACATGCTGACCTTTGGTTTCCAGCAGACGCAGCGTATCGGGACTGAAGCCCTTCTCCACCCGCAGCTGATCCGGCAGCCACTGATGATGGAAGCGCGGCGCATTGGTGGCTTCCGCCACATTCATCCCGAAATCGATGCTGTTAACCACCATCTGCAATACCGTGGTGATAATGCGGCTGCCGCCAGGACTGCCGGTCACCAGCCAGGTTTTGCCCCCTTTGGCGACGATAGTCGGCGACATCGATGACAACGGACGTTTCGCCGGTTGCACCGCATTCGCTTCCCCGCCGACCAGCCCGTAGACATTTGGCGTGCCTGGCTTGGCAGAGAAGTCATCCATCTCATTATTCATCAGGATGCCACTCTTGCCCGCCACAATTCCGCTGCCGAAATAGGTGTTAAGGGTATAGGTTACCGCAACGGCATTGCCCTGCTTATCCACCACCGAGAAATGGGTGGTCTGATTACTTTCGTAAGGTTCGAGCTTACCGGGCTTGATCTCGCTGGAAGGGCGCGCCTTTGCTACATCGATCTGCTGCGCCAGGGTTTTGGCATAGGCTTTACTGGTCAGCGCCTGCCACGGTACCTTCACGAAATCGGGATCGCCAAGATATTCCGAGCGGTCCGCGTAGGCATATTTCTCCGCTTCTGCCATCACCTGCATGGCGTCAGCACTGCCAAAGCCCATCTTCGCCAGATCGAAGTTCTCCAGGATATTGAGGATCTGCACGATGTGGATACCACCGGATGACGGCGGCGGCATAGAGAAGACTTCATAGCCACGGTATGTTCCGCTGACAGGCGTTCGCTCGACCGCACGATAGGCCGCCAGATCAGCTTTGTTGATCAGGCCGCCATGCTGCGCCATCTCGCCGGCGATCTCATCCGCGATTTCACCTTTGTAAAACGCATCCGGTCCCTGACGGGCAATCAGTTGCAGGCTGTGGGCCAGGTTTTTCTGCACCAGCCGATCGCCCTTCTGCCACGGCGTGCCGTCCGGTTTATAGAAAATCGCTTTACTGTTCGGATGGGTGATCAACACTTCTTTGCCGTAGGTCTTCAGGTCATCCGCCAGCGCATCGTTGACCGGAATACCGTCACGCGCCAGTTTGATCGCTGGTGCCAGCAGCGTGCTCAGCGGCAGGGTGCCATATTTCTGCGCAGCCAGCGCCAGTCCGGCAACGGTGCCCGGCGTGCCGGAAGCAAGGTGTGACGTCAGCGACAGCTTACTGTCGGCGTTGCCCTGCTTATCCAGAAACATATCGCGCGACGCATGGCCCGGTGCCATTTCACGGAAATCGATAGCGGTCGCGCGGCCAGAGGCAGTGCGCAGCAGCATAAAGCCGCCGCCGCCCAGGTTGCCCGCCTGCGGATGGGTCACAGCCAGCGCAAAGCCCACGGCGACCGCGGCATCTACCGCATTACCGCCCTGACGCAGAATTTCCACGCCCACCTGGGTTGCAAGCGCATCCACCGACGCTACCATGCCGTGCTGCGCTTTTACCGGGTGAAAGGTATCACTGTCCACGCCGTAGGAGACCGGTGGTGCCTGAGTGGGCGCGGCATAAGTGCCTGCCACCATGGTAAAGCTCATCACCAGCGACCAGCTAAGCTGACGCACTGTCTGCTGCATTTTCATCCTGCCACCATCCCATGTTGTTATTTACATTTTTTTATCATTTCTGCAAGTGCCTACAAATACAGCAAAATAACCGGGGTTAAGTCAAATCAGGAATAGATCGGAAAGTAAGGTCTGTGATATCGCGTAAACTTATGGGTGCGACCCTGATATCGGTGTGCGCCGTTGTGCACCCAAAAAACCTGTCGCGATAAAGGAAGGAGCAAAGATGAAAAAGTGGATGATTGTTTTAGCCGCCCTGCTGCCTTTCGCCAGTCAGGCGAACACGCTGAACAGCACCAACGATCCAAATAAACCGGGCTATAACCCGAGCCAGCAGCGGATGCAGTCGCAGATGCAGAGCCAGCAACAGCAGCAACAGCTGAAGCTGCGCCAGGATCAGCAGCGTCAGACGCAGGACATGCAGCGTAAAATGCAGGAGCAGCGCAACAGCGCCCAACAGCGGGTGATAACCACACAGCCGGGCCAGCAGAACCAGAGTCCGAATCAGAACTAATGAAAATCGGGGCCAATGATGTCGATGCTGTCGGTACAGATGGCATCGACGCCCCACGTCAGCAATTCCCGCGCCCGGTCCGGGCTGTTCACGGTATAGACCAGAATCTTCAGGCCCGCACTTTTCAGCTCTGCAACCCGCTCCGCAGTCAGCACTTTATGGTTGAGGTGGATGGATACGCACGCCAGCGCCGTGGTTTTTTCCTGCCACTGTGGATCCCAGCTGTGCGACAGCAGGCCACGCGGCAGCCCTGGCTCGACCTGCATCGCCGCTTCCAGTGCTTCAAAAGAGAACGAAGAGAGCAACGGTGCGGTCTGACCCTGCCACAGGATCGCGGCAGCCTGCGCCACGGCGCGTCCGGTTTCGGCGTCACTGCCGGTGGTCGGTTTGATTTCGATGTTCACCATCATCTGATGCTGACGACAGCGGGCCGCGACTTCATCCAGCCGCGCCAGCTTCTCGCCGGTAAACGCGTTGCCAAACCAGCTGCCCGCGTCGAGCTGCGACAGCTTCTCCCACGGCAGCTGACCCGCGACGCCCCAGCCGTTACTGGTGCGATCCAGCGTGTCGTCATGCAGCAGGAAGATCTGCGCATCCGCCGATAATTTGGCATCAAATTCAATCATCTGATGACCATACTTCGCGCCAGTGTCGATCGCGGCCAGCGTGTTTTCTGGTGCCAGTTTACCGCCGCCACGATGGGCGACGATGCGGGGATAAGGCCAGTGTTGTGTGCTCATTCCAGACGCTTTCCATGAGTTGAATCGAAGAAGTGTAACGCATCTGACGGCAGATGCAGCCACAGCGTACTGCCTGGCTGCGGCCGTTCGCTGTGGGCTAAGCGTACCACCAGTGGCGTGTCACCGATGCGACCATGGGCCAGATTATCGGCACCCAGCATCTCCAGCGTATCGACCCGCAGCGGCACGCCGCCCTGCTCGCGGCTACTGAGCCGGATGTGCTCTGGCCGGATGCCCAGCACCACCGGCCGGTTGGCCCATTTCGCTTTTGTGTCGCTGAGCGTCAGGGCATGCGAGGCGTCGAGGTCAAAGCGCGATCCGTCGCTGCTGAACTGTCCTTTCAGCAGGTTCATGGCAGGCGCGCCGATAAACGAGGCAACAAACTGGCTGGCAGGACGTTCATACACCTCAACCGGCGTGCCAAGCTGCTCGACCACCCCTTTGTTCATTACCATCACCCGCTGCGCCAGCGTCATCGCCTCCACCTGATCATGCGTGACATAGAGGCTGGTGGTCTGTAAGCGGCGATGCAGCTGTTGCAGTTCCAGCCGCATCTGCACCCGCAGGCGGGCATCAAGATTCGACAACGGCTCATCAAACAGAAACACTGCCGGTTCACGTACGATGGCGCGCCCCATCGCCACGCGCTGGCGCTGTCCGCCAGACAGCTCGCGAGGCCGCCGCATCAGCAGGTGATCCAGCTCCAGACTGCGCGCCGTTTCAAGTACCCGCTGGCGAATCTGCTCTTTGCCCATACCGCGGATTTTCAGGCCATAGGCCATGTTCTCCTCCACCGACATATGGGGATAGAGCGCGTAGTTCTGGAACACCATCGCAATGCCGCGATCTTTCGGCTCTTCCTGAGTGACGCGCCGGTTATCGATATAGATATCGCCGGAGGTGACGCGCTCCAGTCCGGCCACCATGCGCAGCAGGGTCGATTTGCCGCAGCCGGACGGCCCGACCATCACCATAAATTCGCCGTCATTGATGGTGACGTTCAGCGGCTGAATGATCTGATTTTTGCCATCGTAGGACTTGGTTACTGCCTGAAGGGTTACGCCTGCCATCTTATTTCTCACTCTCAACCAGACCGCGCACAAAGGCACGCTGCATGACTAACACCATCACCAGCGGTGGGATCAGGGTTAATAACATTGCCGCCATCACTTCGTTCCACTGGGTCGGCGAACCGCTGGAGGAGATCATGCTTTTGATCCCTGCCACCGCCGTGCCGAGGCTGGCGTCATTGATAATCAGCAGCGGCCAGAGATACTGGTTCCAGCCGTAGATAAAGGTGATGACAAACAGCGCCGCCAGATTGGTTTTTGACAGCGGCAGAACAATGTCGATAAAGAAGCGCATCGCGCTGGCACCGTCGATGCGCGCCGCTTCCACCAGCTCATCCGGCAGTGACATAAAGAACTGGCGGAACAGAAAGGTCGCGGTTGCCGATGCCATCAGTGGCAGGGTTAATCCGCTGTAGCTGTCGAGCAGGTTGAGATCGGCAATCACCTGAACCGTAGGAAAGATACGCACCTCTACCGGCAGCATCAGGGTGATGAAGATCAGCCAGAAAAAGAGCGTGCGCAGCGGAAAACGGAACCAGACCAGCGCAAACGCCGACAGCATCGACACGGTGATTTTGCCGAAGGTGATGCCCAGCGCCATGATCATGCTGTTGAGCAGCATCAGGCCAAACGCTGGCCCGCTGCCGTTGACGCCATGGGTCCAGATGCGCGAGATGTTCTCCCACAGGTGCGTACCGGGCACCAGCGTCATCGGCACCTGATAGACCGCCTCGTTATCCAGCGTCGCCGCCACAAAGGCGACATAGAGCGGAAACAGGATAGTGAGCACGCCCAGCACCAGCACGATGTGGCTGAAGATATCCAGCCCGCGTCGATTCTCAATCATTGGTATTGCACCTTACGTTCAACAAAGCGGAACTGGAGCACCGTCAGCCCGATGACCAGCAGCATCAGCACCACCGACTGCGCCGCGGACGAGGAGAGATCCAGACCGGTAAAGCCTTCACGATAGATTTTGTAGATCAGCGTGGTGGTTGCCTGCACCGGCCCGCCGCCGGTCGCGGCATCAATCACCGGGAAGGTATCGAAGAAGGCGTAGATGAGGTTCACCACCAGCAGAAAGAAACTCACGGGCGTGATCAGCGGCAGTGAGAGGTTGAAGAAGCGACGCACCGGCCCGGCACCGTCAATGGCGGCGGCTTCCACCAGCGATTTGGGAATAGATTGCAGGGCGGCAAAAAAGAACAGGAAGTTGTAGCTCATCTGCTGCCAGATTGATGCCAGCACAATCAGGAACATCGCCTGACCGCTGTTTTGCGCATAGTTCCAGTTGTAGCCGATGTGGTTCAGCAGATAGCTGAACAGGCCCAGACCGGGGTTAAACAGAAACATCCACAGCACCGCAGCCACCACAGGCGCAACGGCGTAGGGCAGCAGCAGCAGGGTCTGATAGAGGCGGCGCAGTCGCACCACATAATCCACCAGCGCCGCCAGCAGCAGCGAAAAGACCATGCCGAACACCGTGACCATGCCGCTGAATTTTATCGTGGTCCAGAACGAGTCCAGATAGTAGGGATCGGCAAACAGGCGTCTGAAGTTTTCCAGCCCGACAAAGCTGCTGGAGATGCCAAAGGGGTCGAGGCTTTGCAGCGAGTACCACAGCGCTTCACCGGCAGGCCAGAGAAAGAAGATGGCGGTAATCAGCAGTTGCGGCAGCACCAGAAGATAGGGCAACAGGCTGGTGCGAAAAACCGGACGGGATGAAGACATGGCGTACCTGGCGTCAGAAAAGAGGGGCCAGCCTGGGCTGGCCAGAGGAGAGATTATTTCACCTGCTGCTGAAAGCGGCGCAGCAGTTCGTTGCCGCGTTTCACTGCGTTATCCAGCGCGATTTGCGGCGACTGTTTGCCGGTCCAGACGCTTTCCAGCTCCTCGTCGATCACGGTACGAATCTGCGGCATGTTGCCCAGACGCATGCCTTTGGTGAACGGCAGTGGCGGCTTGTTCATCATCTGGCGGGTCGCAATATCTGCACCCGGATTCTTATCGTAGAAGCCCTGCTGTTTCGTCAGCTCGTAGGCGGCGGTGGTAATCGGCAGATAGCCGGTTTTCTGGTGCCATTCCGCGGCGATTTCCGGTTTAGCCAGGAACTGCATGAACTCGGCCACGCCTTTGTAGGTTGCCGCATCTTTGCCTTTCATCACCCACAGGCTGGCCCCGCCGATCAGGGCGTTCTGCGGTGCATTCGGCACGGTGTCGTCATACGGCATCATGCCGACGCCGAAGTTGAATTTAGCGTAGTGGCGGATATCAGCCAGCGATCCGGATGAGGCGGTAGTGATACCGCAGTCACCGTTGTAGAACTTGGCGGTGGACTCATCTTTGCGGCCAAAGTAGGTGAAGTCCCCTTTTTTGTTCATCGCTTCCAGCAGGTCGATGTGACGAACCTGTACCGGCTTGTTGAACTCCAGCACCGCGTTGAGCCCATCAAATCCGTTGTTCTCTGTCGCCACCGGCAGCGCATGCCAGGCGCTGAAGTTTTCAATCTGGATCCAGCCCTGCCAGCCGCTGGCGTAGCCACAGCTCATCCCCGATTTGCGCAGTGCGGCGGCATCCGTCGCCAGCTCCTGCCAGGTTTTAGGGGGTTGATCCGGGTTAAGGCCCGCTTTTTTGAAGGCATCTTTGTTGTAGTAGAGCACCGGCGTCGAACTGTTGAACGGCTGAGAGATCAGCTGACCTTTGCTGTCGCTGTAGTAGCCCGCCACCGTTGGTACGAACTGCTTTTCATCAAAGGGGATGCCAGCATCTTTGAAAACCTGATGCACCGGCACAATCGCCTTAGAAGCCATCATGGTCGCCGTACCGACTTCATAGACCTGCAGCACCGCGGGGGCTTTGCCGCTGCGCACGGCCGCAATCCCTGCCGCCAGGCTCTGCTCGTAGTTACCTTTGTAGGTCGGAACAATTTTGTAATCGGGATGCGTCTGGTTAAAACGCTGTGCCAGCGAATCCACTTCTTTGCCTAACTCGCCTTCCATAGAGTGCCAGAAAGGAATCTCAGTGGCGGCCATGGCATGGCTGCTGAGTGTCAGACCGAGCAGCACGCTCATCAGGCTACGACGAAAGGTAACGACGGACATAGAATTTTCCTGTGCAGGTAAATACGCGTGAAATCACGGATTTCTGGTTCGCGAAGTAACATGACACGGGGAAATGACGGATTAATAACAGGAAGATGACAGGCGGGTGACAGGCTTTATTGAGAAAAAGAGGACGCTGGCAGCACGGCGGCAAAACGCCTGCGATACCAGTTTTTAGTTACATAAATTGCAGAGCGACTGGAAGCTGAAAATACCTTACTGAGGTTTTCACTTCACTGAAGTCGAAGGCCGTCGGCGGCTCCACTCAAACCAACACTCAAGGCCGTCAGCGACACATTCCGCATCACTTTCAAAGGCCGTCGGCGGCGCAGCCAGGTTGCGGGCGGACAGCGCGCAGCCACCGGAGCGTACACGTAGTACGTGAGGATGGCGAGCACTGCCCAACCGGAACCTGGCAAGTAAGCCAGGCCGTGCCCCATCAGGCACCTAAGTAAGCGCTGCGGACGGCTTCGTTTGATAGGAGCGCTGCACCGCTATCTTCGAGCACGACATGCCCGTTCTCCAGCACATAGCCCCGATCAGCCAGCTTCAGCGCCTGATTGGCATTCTGCTCCACCAGGAAAATCGTCATCCCTTCGCTGCGCAACTGCTCAATCGTGTCGAAGATCTGCTGAATAATGATCGGTGCCAGTCCCAGCGACGGCTCATCCAGCAACAGCAGGCGCGGCTGGCTCATCAGCGCACGGCCAATCGCCAGCATCTGCTGTTCGCCGCCTGACATCGTCCCGGCACGCTGGATTTTACGCTCCTCCAGCCGTGGAAAGAGTTCATACACGCGCTTAATCCGCGTCAGATACTCCGGGCGGCTGGCAAAAAAGCCGCCCATCGCCAGGTTCTCTTCCACCGTCATGCGCGAAAACACCCGCCGTCCCTCTGGCACGATGGCGATCGCTTCACGCATGATGCGCGCCGTTTGCCAGTCGGTAATGGCTTTGCCATCAAAAGTGATGGTGCCCTGGGTCGCGCGCGGCTCGCCGCACAGCGTGCCCAGCAGCGTGGTTTTTCCGGCGCCGTTAGCGCCAATCAGGGTGACGATTTCGCCCTGATTGATATAGAGACTAACGTTGTGCAGCGCCTGAATTTTGCCGTAGTGAGCGCTGACGTTCTCAATGGTTAACATCGCATTTGCCATCTCAGGCCTCTCCTAAATAGGCACGAATGACATCCGGATTATTACGAATCTCCTCCGGCGTTCCGTTAGCCAGCGGCGTTCCCTGATTAACCACGTAAATACGGTCAGAAATACCCATCACCAGCTTCATATCATGTTCAATCAGCAGCACCGACACCTTGTGTTCACCACGCAGTTCCGCAATCAGCGCGTCCAGCTCGTGGGTCTCTTTGGGGTTAAGACCCGCCGCCGGTTCATCCAGCATCAGAATCTCCGGGCGCGTCACCATACAGCGCGCAATCTCCAGACGGCGCTGCTGACCATAGGCCAGATTGCCCGCCTGACGGTTCGCCAGATCCAGCAGACCCACCCGCTCCAGCCAGGTCGCCGCACGATCCAGCGCCTCGCTCTCACTGCGGCGAAACGCCGGGGTTTTCAGCAGGCCGGAAAATACGCCGCTTTTCAGATGCTGATGCTGCGCGACCAGCAGGTTCTCAATCACCGTCATCTCACGGAACAGACGCACGTGCTGGAAAGTCCGCACGATGCCCATCCGCGCAATCTTCTGGCCCGGCAACCCTTCCAGATGCTGCTCACGCAGTTTGATCGTGCCACCGGTGGGTTTGTAAAAGCCGGTCAGGCAGTTGAACACGGTGGTTTTACCGGCACCGTTGGGACCAATCAGTGAAACGATCTCCTGTGGACGCAGCTCCAGTGCCACATTGTTCACGGCTAACAGACCGCCGAAGCGCATCATCAGGCCTTCAACGGCTAATAAAGGCTGAATCATGCCTGTTCTCCTTGTTTACCGGTTCTGAGCTTCAGATGCGGACGCTTCATCGGCAACAGGCCCTGCGGACGCCAGATCATCATCAGCACCATCAGGCCACCCAGCACCAGCATGCTGTATTCATTCAGGTCACGCATCAGCTCGCGTGACACCACCAGCAGAATGGCGGCCAGAATGACCGCAAACTGCGAGCCCATCCCGCCCAATACCACAATCGCCAGCACAAAGGCGGACTCGACAAAGGTAAAGGATTCCGGGCTGACAAAGCCCTGACGCGCCGCGAAGAGACTGCCGGCAAAACCGGCAAACGCGGCACTGATGGTAAAGGCAGTCAGCTTGATGCGGGTCGGACTCAGGCCCAGTGAACGACAGGCAATCTCATCTTCGCGCAGCGCTTCCCAGGCCCGGCCCAGCGGCATCCGCAGCAGCCGGTTGATCACGAACAGCGTCAATACCACCAGCAGCAGCGCCACCAGGTAGAGGAAGATGATGCGGTCGCTGGGATCGTACTTCAGCCCAAAGAAGTTATGGAAGGTATCCCAGCCGCCTTCACGGGGCGTACGGCCAAACTCCAGACCAAACAGCGTCGGTTTCGGGATCTGGCTGATGCCATTCGGCCCGCCGGTCAGGGCGGTATTGTTCAGCAGCAGAATACGCACGATCTCACCGAAGCCCAGCGTCACAATCGCCAGATAGTCGCCGCGCAGTCGCAGCACCGGGAAGCCCAGCAGCAGACCAAACAATGCAGCGACCATGCCGGAAAGCGGCAGGCATTGCCAGAAGCCAAGACCGTAATAGTGATTCAGCAGCGCAAAAGTGTAGGCACCGATGGCGTAAAAGCCGCCATAACCCAGTACCAGCAGGCCAGAGAGACCGACCACCACGTTTAAGCCCAGACCGAGCATCACATAGATCAGCGTCATGGTGGCGATATCGACGGTGCCGCGTGACACCAGGAATGGCCAGGCAATGGCGGCGATAATCATCACTGCCATCACCAGCTTCTGCTTTGGCGTCGAGCCATCCAGGCCAGGCAAAACCAGCGCCGGACCGGAGATTTTCTTCAGGCCGCTTTGCCACACCGGACGCAACAGCTGGAACAGAAACACCACCGCACAGCCTGCGGCGATCCAGTTCCAGCGCACGCTACCCGCGTTCTGCACTACCAGATTCGTGCCGTCCAGATTCAGGCGCAATCCCATAAAAAAGGTGGCAAGCACCAGCAGCATCACCGACGAGATCAGGGCATTGATAAAGGAGATCTTCATACTTTTTCAACCTCCGGGCGACCCAGAATCCCGGTCGGCATCACCAGCAGCACCACAATCAGCAGGGCAAACGAGACCACATCTTTATATTCCGTGCTGAGATACGCAGAAGTCAGCGCTTCAGCGATGCCCAGTACCAGGCCGCCAATCATTGCGCCCGGAATACTGCCAATTCCGCCCAGCACCGCGGCGGTAAAGGCTTTCATGCCCGCCATAAAGCCGATGAAGGGGTTGATCGACCCATAGAACTGGCCCAGCAGCACGCCTGCGACTGCCGCCATCGCGGCACCGATCACAAAGGTCAGCGAGATCACGCGGTCGGTGTTAATCCCCAGCAGGCTGGCCATTTTCAGGTCTTCAGCGCAGGCGCGACAGGCGCGGCCCATACGGGAATAGCGGATAAAGGTGGTCAGCGCCAGCATCGCCAGGAACGTCACCACCCAGATCACAATCTGCATGGTAGAAATCGTGGCGGCAAACCCGTTGCTCTCGCCTACCGTCCACTGTCCGGTGATCAGGCTCGGCAGCGCCAGGTCGCGTGAACCCTGCGTCAGGCTGACGTAGTTTTGCAGGAATATCGACATCCCGATGGCGGAGATCAGCGCAATCAGGCGCTTGGATGAACGCACAGGCCGGTAGGCGACGCGCTCAATGCTCCAGCCGTAGGCGCTGGAGATAATCACCGCCATCACAAAGCCAGCAGCAATCATCAGCCAGGTAGTGTCGATGCCCATCATCATCAGGGCGGCGATCACGATAAAGGAGACATAGCTACCGATCATGTAGACCTCGCCGTGGGCGAAGTTGATCATGCCGATAATGCCGTAAACCATGGTGTAACCGATGGCGATCAGCGCGTAAGTGCTACCCAGGGTCACACCGTTAAACATCTGCTGAATAAAATAGAGGAACTGCTCGGACATACCTTGACCCTTACTTAACCGATCGCAGGCGATCGGGGTACAAAAAACGCCTGGCAGACGAGCACCAGGCGTTCGTGTCGCTGGTCAGGGGAAACCGGTTACCCGGCCTCCCGCTCACCACAAAACAGCCTGGTTTACTTCACAGCCGTCGAGGTGCCATCGGCATGCCATTTGAAGACGCCGAATTCAAAGCCCTTGAGATCGCCCTTCTCATCCCAGTTCAGGTTGCCCATCACGGTTGGCACCGCGGCACCTTCCTTGAGGTTTTTTACGATAGCATCCGGCTCAGCACTCTTGCTGCGCTCCATACCGGTTGCCAGCGACTGCAGAGCGGCATAGGTGGTCCAGACGAACGGGCCGGTCGGATCCAGTTTCTTCGCTTTCAGCGCGTCAACGATCGGTTTGTTAGTTTCGACCTGGTCGTAACGTTTCGGCAGGGTCACCAGCATGCCTTCAGAAGCCGCACCAGCAATGTTCGACAGCGAGGCGTTACCCACACCCTCTGGTCCCATAAACTGGGTTTTCAGGCCAGCAGCACGTGCCTGACGCACGATTTGGCCCATTTCCGGGTAGTAACCGCCGAAATAGACGAAATCGACGTTCTCTTTCTTGAAGCGGGCTACCAGCGTAGAGAAATCTTTATCGCCCGCGGTGATTCCTTCAAACATCACGATATTAGCGCCCTGCTTTTTCAGGCTCTCCTGCACGGAGCGCGCCAGGCCTTCGCCATACTGCTGTTTGTCGTGAACCACTGCGATACGCTGCGGTTTCAGCTCGGTCATCACATATTTCGCGGCGGTCGGCCCCTGATCGGAGTCGAGGCCGGTGGTGCGCATAATCAGTTTATAGCCACGGGAAGTCAGGTCAGGTGCGGTCGCGGCCGGGGTGATCATCAGCACGCCTTCATCTTCATAGATGTCAGACGCCGGCTGGGTGGAGGAAGAGCAGAGGTGGCCGATGACGTAGCGGATGCCATCGTTAATCACCTTGTTCGCGACCGCAACCGCCTGTTTCGGGTCACAGGCGTCATCATATTTCACCGCCACCAGTTTGTTGCCGTTAACGCCGCCTTTGGCGTTAATATCTTCAATCGCCTGCGTTGCACCGGCGAACTGCATGTCGCCGTACTGCGCTACCGGACCTGACATTGCGCCGACAATTGCCACTTTGATATCTTCAGCCAGCGCCGCATGGCTCATCGCCAGTGCTACACATCCCGCCAGTAATGCGCGCCCTTTCATTTTCATCCTGACTACCCCATTTATTTTGTCGTGTATGTTGTGAGTGCTTGCGTTGCCAGATAAAGTCGAAAACTGATTAATGATGAATGAGTTAGCGTACTTTTCTGACATTTATTAGTAATAAGGCTTTATTTTTCAGGTTATTAAACAGGAAGTTTCTTCTGTAAATCAACTGACACATTCAGAATTGACCGGGTTAAACAGCATAATACACTGGATGCAATGGCCGGTTTATGACCACTTTGCCAGCGTGTTATGCTGGATTCTTCGCCCGCTATCCAGGTTTACTCCTGTTATCCTGGCATCCAGGCCATCTTTTGACCTGTTTTATTGATGAAAATGTGGTGGCCCTCTGGTTGTATACTTTCGCTACACTTTCCCCTTTTTTAGAGGTTTTTGTTATGAAGCTCACTATCCAGCGCCTGACCGCGCTGACGCCGCAGGACCGCATCGATCTTGGCAAAGTCTGGCCGGATCTGGAGATGGAAAAACTGGAACAGGGTTTAAGTGAGTCTCATCGTCTTTACGCAGCGCGTTTTAATGACCGTCTGCTGGCAGGTTTGCAGCTGGAAATCTCCGGCATCCATGGCAAGGTTCACCGGCTGGCGGTGCGCGATGTCACCCGGCGACGCGGGGTAGGACAGTATTTGCTGGAGGAGACAATCAGGCAGAATGGTTCAATCGCGGACTGGTGGATTGCCGATGATGGCAGTGACGATCAGCAGGTACGCGCGGCGTTTATGCAGGCGTGTGGCTTCAGGGCGCAGAGTGATGGCTGGATACGGGCGGCAGACTAGCCGGACGCAGAAAACAAAAAGGGCGACATCATCTGTCGCCCCTTAAGGTGTTGAAGTGCGTTACGCTTCAATCGCCATACGCAGTTTCTTCATGGCGTTCTTTTCCAGCTGCCGGACACGTTCGGCGGATACGCCGTACTGATCGGCCAGTTCCTGCAGCGTGGTTTTATTGTCTTCGTCCAGCCAGCGGGCGCGAATGATGTGCTGACTGCGCTCATCCAGACCTTCCATCGCATAGCTCAGCTTGTCAGCCGCATGCGCATCCCAGTTATCCTCTTCGATGCCGTCGGCAAAGTCAGAGGTTTTATCCTGCAGATACAGCACCGGTGCCATCGAACGGCCTTCGCTGCTCTCGTCGTCGGCAGACATATCAAAGGTCATATCCTGCGCGGCCATACGCGATTCCATTTCGCGCACGTCTTTGCTGCTTACGCCCAGCTCGCGCGCAACCATCTCGACTTCGTCCTGATTGAACCAGCCCAGACGCTGCTTGGTTTTACGCAGGTTAAAGAACAGCTTACGCTGTGCTTTGGTGGTCGCGACTTTCACAATACGCCAGTTACGCAGCACGTATTCGTGAATCTCCGCTTTAATCCAGTGCACGGCGAACGAAACCAGACGCACGCCCACTTCAGGGTTGAAGCGACGCACCGCTTTCATCAGGCCGATGTTGCCTTCCTGGACCAGGTCAGCCTGTGGCAGACCATAGCCGGAGTAATTACGAGCGATATGAACTACAAAGCGTAGGTGAGACAGGATCAGCGTCTTTGCTGCTTCCAGATCGCCCTGGTAATGCAGCCGTTCAGCCAACGCTTTTTCCTCTTCAGCCGAGAGCATCGGCCAGGTATTCGCAGCCCGGACGTAAGACTCCAGGTTGCCAAGAGGAGCAATAGCTAAAGTTTGCATTTCTTTGGTCATTCAAACCCTCACAAATTCAGTGGAATTGCCGCACATTTCCCTGCGCAGACGATACATTACGTCAACGTCGCGCGAGATCCGAAAGCAATCTGTGCTACTTAGAGTGATAAAGTTATCCACAAGTTCAATTATAGCAGTGAATATTTTACACACAGATGACAGGAAGGGAAGAGGGGAAAAATCCTCTGCACCCACTATCGGTAGCAGAGGACCATTATAACAAAAAAATGTTGCAGGCGTTTACTGCGGCGTAAATCGACGTAAATGTTGTACCGTTGCCAGCCAGGCTGCCACCCAGCCGATGATGGCCGCAATCAGTAGCAACAGCAGCGCTTCATCCCAGGAGAAACCTTCCAGCGAGAAGGTGGTACCAAATACGGTTGCCACACTGGCGACGACCGACTGCAGACGCAGCACCAGCACTTCTGACAGCAGCAGCGACAGCACCGCACCGCTGAAGCCCAGCAGCGCGCCGCCATAGAGGAACGGACGCAGGATAAAGCCATCGGTGGCACCAATGAGCTTCTGCACGTTAATGGTGTCGCGTCGCGCAAAGATGCTGAGGCGGACACTGTTACCGATCACCAGGAACACCGCCACAATCATCAGCACGCCAATCATGGAGGCAATCTGCCCCACCAACCCGGTCAGTGCCGCCAGCCGCGCAAACCAGCTGTCATCCATTCGCACTTCATCCACGCCCTGCACTTTGCTCACCCGATCGCGCAGGCTCTGCATGGTGTCTGAGTTCTGGAAGTTGAGCTTAGGCGTGATGATGGCTACCGCAGGCAGCGGATTCTGCTCCAGCATATCCATTGCGCCACCAAAGCCCGACCAGTTACGGAACTCATTCAGCGCCTCTTCCCGCGTCAGGTAGTTGACGTTATCTACGCCTTCGACCTGCTTGAGCTGCGCCACTACGTTTTCTGCCGCCGTGTCATCCAGCGTTTTGGAGAGATAAACGGTCAACTGCGGCGCCGGATACCACTGCGTGGCCGCCTGACTGACGTTTTTCCACACCATGTAGCAGACGCTGGGCAGCGTCAGAGAAATGGCGATGACCATCACCGTCAGCAGTGTAGCCAGCGGCTGACGCCACATATCCGAAAGCGTACCGCGCAGCGCATAGCGCCACTGCTCCTGCCAGCCGCCCTTCAGCGCTTTACTCTTCGACTTCGACGGCTGCTTAGCTTTCGGCGCAGCCGGACGTTTAATGCGTTTATTGACCATCGTGGCCTCCGTGCAGACGTCCCTGATTCAGCGTCATCATCCGGTAGTTGCGTCGGGCGATCAGGCCGCTGTCATGCGTCGCCATCAGGACGGTGACGCCGACGCGGTTAAACTCTTCGAACAGGCGCAGAATGTCTTCTGACAGCGCGTCGTCGAGGTTACCGGTCGGTTCATCGGCCAGCAGTACGGCCGGCTTGTTCACCACCGCACGGGCGATGCCCACACGCTGCTGCTCACCGCCCGAAAGCTGAATCGGATAACTTTTCGCTTTGTCGAGCAGGCCTACTTTATCCAGCGCCGCCGAGACGCGACGACGGATATCCTCGCCGCTGGCACCGGAAATAATCAGCGGGATCGCCACATTGTCATAAACCGACCGATCCATCAGCAGGTGGTGATCCTGGAAGATCATGCCAATCTGACGACGCAGGAAAGGCACCTCACTGTTACGCAGGCGGGAAATGTCATGGCCGCTGAACCAGATTCTTCCGGCACTCGGGCGCTCAATGCCACAAATCAGCTTCAGCAAGGTACTTTTACCGGCACCGGAGTGGCCGGTCAGAAACGCCATTTCGCCGGGACGCAGATGGAAATCTACCCCCTGCAGCGCCTGACGTCCGCCGAGATATGCCTTACTGACCTCTTCAAAGCGAATCATCCTAATTAGTCCTCTCGGGCAAACAGTGCCTCAATAAAATCTTCCGCCTTAAACGGCCGTAAATCTTCAATGCCTTCACCGACGCCGATGTAGCGAATCGGAATACCGAACTGATCGGCCACCGAGAAGATCACGCCGCCTTTGGCGGTGCCATCCAGCTTGGTAAGCGCAATCCCGGTCAGGCCGACGGCTTCATTAAACAGTCGGGCCTGGCTGACCGCATTCTGTCCGGTGCTGGCATCCAGCGTCAGCATCACTTCGTGAGGTGCGGAATCATCCAGCTTTTTCATCACGCGGGTGATTTTTTTCAGCTCTTCCATCAGGTGCGATTTGTTCTGCAGACGACCCGCCGTATCGGCAATCAGCACGTCAACGCCGCGTGATTTCGCGGCCTGAATGGCATCGAAAATCACCGAAGCGGAATCTGCGCCGGTGTGCTGCGCAATGACCGGAATGTTATTGCGCTGGCCCCACACCTGCAGTTGCTCAACCGCTGCGGCGCGGAAGGTATCACCGGCCGCTAACATCACGGACTTGCCCTCGGCCTGATACTGGCGTGCCAGCTTACCGATGGTGGTGGTTTTACCCACGCCATTGACGCCCACCATCAGGATGACAAATGGCGTTTTACCTGAGACATCCAGTGGCGCATCCACTTTCGCCAGAATCGAGGCCATCTCTGCTTTCAGCAGGCTGTAGAGCGCTTCCGCGTCACGCAACTGCTTGCGGTTTGCCTGCTGGGTCAGGTTGGTGATGATGCGACGCGTGGTATCCACGCCCACATCCGCAATCAGCAACTGCTCTTCCAGCTCGTCAAACAGGTCATCATCAATCTTTTTGCCACGGAACAGGCTGATAAAACCGGAACCGAGGTTCTGACGGGTTTTGACCAGGCTGCGCTTCAGGCGGGAGAAGAAGCCCTCTTTGCTGGGACGCTCCTGCTCCTGCACGATGAGCGGCGCGGCGGCCAGCGGCAGATCGCTGACGGTATCGGATAGCGACTCAGTCGGTTCCTGGTCCGTGACATCGGCGTCATCCAGTGCCAGTGCAGTCAGCTCTTCCTCAGTCAGCGGCGCGTCTGCTTCGCTATCCTGCGTTTCAGCGCTCGCGGCGTCATCCAGCACCTGTGGCCTGGGCACTTCGTCGTTTAACTGTGCTTCACTGTGCGGGGTTTCGACGATCTCTGCATCGCCCAGCGCCAGCGCCGTCAGCTCTTCTTCGCTTAACGGCGCGTCGGTTTCGCTGTGCGGGATGTCAACGATTTCTGCGTCGCCGAGCGCCAGTGCCGTCAGCTCTTCTTCGCTTAACGGCGCGTCTGCGGGTTCCGCGTCAGCGATCGGCGTGACCACGTCGTCGGCGTCTATGACCGGCGTCGCATCATGTTCAGGTGCGGCAACCTCCAGCAGCGCTTCAGGGTCGGCCTCAATCGGCTCAGCCTCATCCAGCACCGCAGGTGCTGATTCATGCGGCGCTGCCGCAGTGACTTCCGCCTCACGCTGCTGCCCGGCCACCGTTTCGGTGATGACGACAGTCTCTTCCGCTTGTGCTTCAGCCTGGCTTAATGCCGGGGCTTCCTGTTCTGTCTGCTGCTGTGCGGGTTCAGCGACCTCTGGTGTCTGCTCCTCCGCTACAGGTTGTTTCTCTTCCTCTTTGCCAAATCCCAGCCAGGAAAAAAAGCCACGTTTTTTCTCTTTTGCCATTGTGTGACGACACTCCTCGATGGCTTTGTCCCGGTCGCGCGTGGTTTCCAGGGGTAAATCAATGAAATTGGTCAGCGCCAGACCGGCGTAAACCGCAGAATAATGCATGACTTCAGCAACTCAGTAGTCTAACACTTTCCAGCCAGCTCACCACAGCACCCTTTTTTAACGTTTCTTCTCACCGATTCGCCCGTTAAACTACGCAACAAATTATGACGAGTTGTGAGCAAGATGAATAAAAACCCCCGCAGTACAGGCGGTGCCGGGCAGATTCGCATCATTGGCGGCCAGTGGCGCGGACGCAAACTGCCGGTGCCGGACAGCGCCGGACTGCGCCCCACGACCGATCGGGTTCGCGAGACGCTGTTTAACTGGCTGGCCCCGGTGCTGCCAGAAGCGCGCTGCCTCGACTGCTTTGCCGGTAGCGGCGCATTAGGACTGGAAGCGCTGTCGCGTTACGCGGGATCGGCGACGCTGCTGGAGCTGGAACGTCCGGTAGCACAGCAGTTATCAAAAAATCTGCAGACGCTGCGCGCCACGAATGGCACCGTGGTTCAGACCAATGCGCTAAACTGGCTGGCACAGGCGGGTACACCCTTTGATGTGGTGTTTATTGATCCGCCGTTTCGTCAGGGATTGCTGGAACAGACGTTACAGTTGCTGGAGCAGAATCACTGGCTGGCCGACCAGGCGCTGATTTACGTCGAAAGTGAAGTGGAAAATGGCGCACCGCCGGTGCCGCCAGAGTGGGATCTTTATCGCGAGAAAATAGCCGGACAAGTGGCTTATCGTTTGTATCAACGTCAACAGGAGACGCAGGATGTTACTTAATTTGGGGCGTCTGTTGATGCTATGCGTGTGGGGATTTTTACTGGCTAATCTGGTCCATCCCTACCCGAAGCCACTGACTTATTTTATCAACGTTGCACTGATTTTCATGATCCTGATGCATGGTCTGCAGCTGGTGTTACTGCGCACCACGCAGACCAAAGATGCGCCGCCGATTGACCGCGTCACCCAGGCCAAAGTGTTTCTGTTCGGGGTATTCGAACTGGTCGCCTGGCAGAAGAAAAACTTCCCACGTAAGAAATAAACCCGGGCGGGCGCAATGCCCGCCTGTTACTGCCGGGGTGTGAAGCTGATAAAGCGCGTGCCCTGCATCTTCAGCTCGCCTTTGGCACCCTTGTCCAGCTGATGATATTCCGCCTCTTTAAGCTGCACTTTGATGTCGCTGGCACCGTTCAGCGGGTGAAGCAGCACCTCGTAGCGCATCTCTTCCCCGGCGATAACTTCCCGCTGCCGTGAACGGCGATTGGGTGCAGGAAATTCACGTTTGGTTTTGACCTCAACCTGCAGAGAACGCTCGGGTGAAGCGTCATTCACCGCCACTTCCCGGCGTTGCTTAATGAACTGACGGGTCGCCAGCACGGCGATAATCGCCAGAACGATAATAAAGATTAGCGGCGGTTTGCTCATAGCGATCTGGTGCCTGCAGAATGATTAATCAGGCGGCAAAGCATACAACCAGAGTTGCCTGATTGTCACATCTCAGAGGCTTAACCTAAACTGGAAAGGATATTTTGGGATCTTTCACCATTTTGAATAAAAAAGGGAGAAACAATGCTCTGGTCTTTCCTCGCTGTACTTTTCTCCGGCTGGCTCTATGTCGACGCCACCTATCGCGGCCCGCAATGGCAACGCTGGTTATTTAAACCGGTCACGCTGCTGCTGCTTGTCGGGCTGGCCTGGCAGGCACCTGTGCTGCAGACTACGGACTACCTGATTCTGGCCGGTCTGGTCGCGACGCTGGTCGGTGATGCGTTAACGCTGCTGCCGCGTCAGCAGATGCTCTATGCCGTCGGGGCTTTCTTCCTGTCGCACCTGCTTTATACCCTCTGCTTCGCCGCCAGCATGACCATGACCTTCTTCTGGCCGATCCCGCTAACGCTGCTCATCATCGGTGCCGCTCTGATTGGCGTCATCTGGAGCCGACTGGAAGATCTGCGCTGGCCTGTCTGCACCTTTATCGGCATGACGCTGGTAATGACCTGGATAGCGACCGAGCAGTACTTCTTCCGCCCGACCGATTACAGCTTCTCGATCATGGTGGGTGCCGGTCTGCTGCTGCTGGCAAACGCCGTCTGGTTTATCTCACACTATCGTCGCCGCTTTACCGCCGACAGCGCGATTGTTGCCGCCTGCTACTTCGCCGGTCACTTTATGATCGTGCGCTCGTTGTGGGTCGTCTGAGAAAATAGCCTTGACTCTGGAGTTCACTCCAGAGTGTAGGATAGCGGGATGGGCAGCGTTGCTCATCCCATTATCCGGAGGTCATATGCATCAACATCACGCCTGTGGCTGCGGCAAACCCCGTGCCAGTCACGCCGCAGCAAAACCGCTGTGCCAGGTTCGCCAGGCTCGCCCCCTCTCCCTTTCTATTCACGCCGCGACGCCTGTACCTGCGGAGACGGCAGGCTGTTGCTGTGACTGCAACAGCAGCCCTGGCAACGACACCGACCCCGCTGAGGAAAGCGACCGGCGAGGTGCCGACAGTTATCCCTTTAGCTGGCAGGTCAGCGGGATGGATTGCCCGTCGTGTGCCCGCACTATTGAAACCGCTGTCCGTCAGATAAGTGGTGTGACCGACGCCCGTGTGCTGTTCAGCAGCGAGAAGCTGGTGGTTAACGCTGACCACGATGTACTGAACGCCGTTGAACAGGCGGTGAAAAAAGCCGGCTTCCAGCTCGCAACCCCATCAGCCACGTCGGCCACATTCCCCGCTAAGCCCGACTGGCAACATAACCGCATGCTGATTTTACTGGCACTGCTGGTGATCGCCAGCAGCGTTCTCAGCCAGTTCGCACCCGTCTGGGGCGATCGGCTGTTTGTGCTGACCACCCTGGTCGGCCTGATCCCGGTGGCGCGCGGTGCCTGGCAGCGTCTGCGCAGCGGATCGCCTTTTACCATTGAAACCTTAATGACCCTGGCGTCGGCTGGCGCACTGATCATTGGCGCGCACGCCGAAGCCGCGATGGTGCTGATGCTGTTTCAGCTGGGCGAAAAGCTGGAAAGCTATGCCGCCTCCAGGGCACGCAGCGGCGTCACCAGTCTGATGGCGTTGCGGCCTGAATCGGCGATTCGTCTGGAACAGGGCAAACGCAGTGAAGTGCCGCTGGCGGCGCTGCAACCGGGTGATGTGATTGAAGTCGCGGCGGGCAGCCGCCTGCCGGTCGATGGCTGTTTAATCAGCCCGCTCGCCAGTTTCGATGAGAGCGCGCTGACCGGTGAGTCGCTGCCGGTGACGCACACCAAGGGTGAAAAAATCCTTGCCGGTGCCACCAGCGTGGATCGGCTGGTGATGCTGGAAGTGGTATCGAAGCCGGGTGAAAGCGCGATTGACCGTATCCTGCAACTGATCGAGGAAGCGGAAACGCACCGTGCGCCGGTCGAACGCTTTATCGACCAGTTCAGCCGCATCTACACGCCGCTGGTGATGCTGCTGTCGCTGCTGGTCATGATGGTGCCGCCCCTGCTCTTCGCAGGCGACTGGCAGCCGTGGATCTATAAAGGGCTGACCCTGTTACTGATTGGCTGCCCCTGTGCACTGGTGATCTCAGTGCCAGCAGCCATTACCTCGGGGCTGGCTGCGGCGGCGCGTCAGGGCGCACTGATCAAAGGCGGTGCGGCGCTGGAGCGGCTGAGTTCGGTGCGCAGAATGGCGTTTGATAAAACCGGTACACTGACGCTGGGCAAGCCACAGCTGACGCAGATCCTGCGCTTTGGTACGGCCAGCGAGTCAGAGATGCTGGCGCTGAGCGCCGCTGCGGAACAGGGTGCCACCCATCCACTGGCCAGCGCTATCGTGGCGGCCGCGCAGGCGCGTAACCTGGTGATTCCTGACGCGCAGGATCAGCAGGTGCAGGCGGGACGCGGCATCCGTGCGCAGGTCTCAGGCCAGCAGATTCAGCTGCTGACGCCCAGCCATACGCCCGGTCTGACGCCGCAGCAAAATGCGCAGATAGCGCAACAGGAAGCCGAAGGTGAAACGCTGGTGGTGCTGATGCGCAATGGCGAAGCACTGGGTGCGCTGGCTCTGCGCGATCAGCTGCGCGACGACGCCGCCGATGCGTTAAAAGCGCTGAAAAAGCTGGGTATTGAGAGCCTGATGCTGACCGGTGATAACCCGCGCGCTGCGGCGACCATTGCCCGCCAGCTGGATATTGATTATCGCGCCAGCCTGCTGCCCGCCGATAAAGTCGCGGCGATCCGTGAACTGAGTCAGCAACAGCCGCTGGCGATGGTCGGGGATGGCATTAACGACGCGCCAGCAATGAAAGCGGCAACGCTGGGCATTGCGATGGGCAGCGGCACCGATGTCGCGCTGGAAGCGGCCGATGCGGCCCTGACGCGTAATCAGCTCAGCAATCTGGTGCCGATGATAGCACTGGCACGCCGGACACGGCGCATCATCCGCCAGAATGTCGGTATTGCGCTGGGGCTGAAGGCGATTTTCCTGATCACTACCCTGCTGGGTCTGACCGGACTCTGGCTGGCCGTGCTGGCAGATTCCGGGGCGACCGCGCTGGTCACGGCCAACGCGCTGCGGTTACTGCGACGTCGCGCCTGAGTAAAAAGCGCTGTCTGAAGAGTGCGGTTAACGGCGGCCTGAACGGCTGCTGTTAACCGGCTATACCTTTGCGGATCAGAAACTGATAGGGCAGCGTGTCGGTCTGCTGCGCCAGCAGGCCATGTTCCATAAAGCGGCAGAAGCCGGGAATATCGCGGGTCGTTGCCGGATCATCGGCGATGATCAGTAACGTCTCGCCATCCTGCAGGCTGCGTACGGTTTTGCGCACCATCATCACCGGCTCCGGGCAACGCAGGCCACGGGCGTCCAGCTGATGGTCGGCAGAGGAAAAGGCATCGCTCATAATCAACTCGGTTCAGGTAAGGGGCGCTCATTCTAGCGCGTGCTGGCGGTGAAGCAAGGCGATAACGATTGCGTTAAAATTAACCATTGCATAAAAAGCACAACGCGGTAATATGCCGCCGCTTTTTGCTCATAAAACTGCCAGGCGCTGCCCGAACGGCGTCCCGCAATGGGTTCCCTCACCCCAACATTAAAAAGGTTGAATATGCTCGCATTTTCTTCACGTCAGCGCATGCATGCGCTTTTCTGGCTATCGCTGTTTCACCTGCTGGTGATCACCTCCAGTAACTACCTGGTTCAGTTGCCGATCTCCGTCTTTGGCTTCCACACCACCTGGGGCGCGTTCAGCTTCCCGTTTATCTTCCTTGCGACCGATCTCACCGTGCGTATTTTTGGCGCACCGCTGGCCCGACGCATTATTCTGGCCGTAATGATCCCGGCGCTGTTTATCTCTTATGGCGTCTCGGCGCTGTTCTATCAGGGTGAATGGCAGGGCTGGCAGGCGCTGGAAGTGATGAACCTGTTTGTGGCCCGTATCGCCTGCGCCAGCTTTATGGCTTATGCACTGGGTCAGATCCTCGACGTTCATGTCTTTAACCGTCTGCGTCGTCTGCCTCAGTGGTGGATAGCACCCGGCTGCGCCATGTTCCTGGGGAATATCAGCGATACGCTGGCCTTCTTCTTTATCGCCTTCTATAAAAGCCCCGATGCGTTTATGGCGCAGCACTGGGTTGAGATTGCTCTGGTAGATTACAGCTTCAAGGTGCTGATCTGCATGGTCTTCTTCCTGCCCGCCTACGGCGTACTGCTCAATGCCGCGCTGAAACGTCTGGCTGAACGCCAGACCGCCCGCCAGGTCAATTTCGGCTAAGTGCCCATACGGTTTCCACTCCTATCCGCTAAGATCTTCTGACAATCATCAGGTTGCGTTTGCAACCTGATTCCTGTTGTATTAATGCCTGACTGGAAACTTAAAAAGGGATTCTGATGCGCAACCTGGTGAAATATGTAGGAATGGGTTTACTGGTACTTGGCCTGGCGGCCTGTGACCAGAAGAAAGATGAAGCGGCGAACGACAACGGCGTCAGCGCCAGTCAGTCGGCGCAGACCGTCACGCTGATGGATGGCAAACTGAGCTTCTCGCTGCCACCAGGCATGTCCGATAAAAGCGGTAAACTGGGTTCGCAGACTACGAACATGCACGTTTATGCGGATGAAACCGGTGCCCGCGCCATTATTGTGATCGCCGGTGACCCGACCAATGATGGTCTGGATGTGCTGTCGCAGCGCATGGAACAGCAGCAGCGTAACCGCGATCCACAGTTGCAGGTGGTGTCGAACAAATCTGTGACGCTGAAAGATCAGCCCGCCCAGCAGCTGGATACGGTGATTTCTGCTAACAACCAGACCTCATGGTCTTCCGTGGTTCTGGCAAAAGTGGATGGCAAGCTGGTGACACTGCAGATTACGCTGCCAGGCGATAATCAGCAGCAGGCACAGAGCGATGCTGACAACATTGTGAAAAGCATTACGCTGAAGTAAAACAAAAGGCGGGCTTCCCACCGGGAAGCACGCCTTTGTTCACAGAACTTTATAAGCCTGTATTTTCCCGGATATATTTCCGCGCTTTCACCGCATACTCAAACGGATTGGCCAGCGCCGGATCCTGCTCCGCTTCCACCACCATCCAGCCTTTGTAGCCGTAATCGTCCAGGATTTTAAACACGGGTTTGAAGTCGATCACGCCATCGCCAGGTACGGTAAAGGTGCCCTTTTTGACGCCCTCCAGGAATGAGAGATGGTTCTCGCGCACCTCAGCCACCACTTCATCACGCACATCCTTAAGATGAACATGGAAGATGCGCGGCAGATATTTTTCCAGTACCGCCAGCATCTTCTGCTGGGAGCCTTCGGAGTAGTAGACGTGGCCGGTGTCATAGAGTAAACCAACCTGCTCGTCAGTCATCGTCATAAACCGGTCAATCTCTTCAGTGGTCTGAATGCCGGTGCCCATGTGGTGATGCAGCGTCACGCGCATCCCCTTGTCCGCTGCGATGCGGGCCAGTTCGTTGTAGCCCTCTGCCGTTAACCGCCACTCTTCATCGCTGAAAATCGCTTTCTCTTCAAACACCGCAAGCCCGGTGCCCTGAATACTTTTACTCTGCTCAGAACAGCCAATCACCCGCGCGCCCATCGCATGCAGGAAGTTCATGTGCTCGATGAACTGTTCGATGGTTTTCTCTTTATCGCCGTTGGCAAAAAAGGTGCTGAACCAGGCATTGCAGATTTCGATGCCGCGAATATCGAGCATCGGTTTCAGAATCGCCGGATCCCGCGGGTATTTGCTGCCCACTTCGCTACCGGTAAAGCCCGCCAGCGCCATCTCACTGACGGTCTGCTGAAAGGTGTTTTCACTGCCGAGATCCGGCATGTCATCGTTGGTCCAGCCGATCGGCGCGATCGCCAGTTTTACATTCTCTTTGTTCATCTTCTCATTCCCAGGCGGAGAGCGGCCAGGCCGCATAGACAGCTGAATCAGTTATAGAAAGCGGGACGCGGTGGCATCTCTACCGTCTCGATCGCACCACTGTTCTGCGCTTTGATGCAGGCATCGGCGGCCACCGAGGCAGCAAAGCCATCCCAGGCAGAAGGACCAGTAAGCTGGCCCGCGTTGATATCGTTGATAAACGCCTGCAGCTCAACGTCATACGCCTCGATAAAGCGATCTTTCCAGTCCACCAGAATGGTGTTCGACAGGCGGGCATCTTTGCGCAGCTGCACCGAAGAAGGCTCTGGCAGGCGGGCAATGCCCTCTTCACCGACCACTTCACACTGAATGTCATAGCCGTAAGCGCAGTTAACGAAGATCTCGACGTCAATGCGGACCCCTTTGTGAGTTTCGAACAGGACGATCTGCGGGTCTTTCAGCTGACCATGAGACTTTGACGTCACGCGCGGGAAGATCACCTGCACCGTTTTATAGTCGTCACTGGTCAGCCAGCGCAGCACATCCAGCTCGTGGATCAGGGTATTCGTAATCGCCATCGGCGTGGTGTAGTTTTCTGGCACGGTCGGGTTGCGGTGCGCGCAGTGCAGCATCAGCGGTTCACCGATATCGCCATCGGTGATCACTTTTTTCAGGGCGCGATAGCCTGCATCGTAAGGGCGCATAAAGCCAACCTGCACCAGGCGTTTACCCGCCTGAATCTCTGCATCCACTACCCGGCGGCAGCCCTCGGCGCTCATCGCCAGCGGCTTCTCACAGAAGACCGGTTTACCGGCGGCAATTGCCGCTAAGGTGAACTCTTCGTGGGTCGGATCCCATGAGGTGACCAGCACCGCATCGACGTTGGATGACTGAATCACATCATGACCATTTTCAAACACCTCCGCCTCTATGTTCAGGCGTTGCAGTGCAGCCCGCGCGCCGTCAACATTGATGTCAGAGACGGCAACCACCTGAGCCCCCTGCAGCACATGGCTGCAGCGGCGAATATGTTCCTGACCAATTGCACCTGTACCGATGACGCCAAGTTTCAAAGTCATAATTACACCTGTGTAGGGTTCGTACGGAGAAGAGGAAAACGGGCCGCAGCACGGCCCGGAAATCAGTATTTGCGCGCCTGATCCAGATGGCTGTTGAGCTTGTCCGCCACCGCCTGAGCGCGTTCGGTTTTCGACGCCTGTGCTACGCCGACGTGCCACCAGCTGAAATATTTGTGGATCATGGTTTTTGGCAGCACTTTGATGTCGATAAGGGTAGAAACCGTCTGGGTGCGGGCATCTTCCAGCGCCGCTTTAAGCTGCTCCAGGCTGGTGACGCGATAAGTTTTGCAGCCATAACCGGCAGCAATGGCCGCGAAATCGACCGGGATAAAGCCACCGTCCAGCCTGCCGCTTTCCGCGTTACGGAAACGGAACTCGGTGGTGAAGCTGTCCATACCGTGTTCCATCTGCAGGTTGTTGATACAGCCGTTAGTCATGTTATCCAGCAGCACGACGTTGATCTTCGCCCTTTCCTGAATCGAGGTGACCAGCTCAGAGTGCAGCATCATAAAGGAGCCGTCGCCGACCAGCGCATAGACCTCGCGTTGCGGCTGCGCCAGTTTTGCACCCAGCGCGGCATTCACTTCATAGCCCATGCAGGAGTAGCCATATTCGACGTGGTAGGCGTTGTAATCTTTGGTGCGCCAGACGCGCTGCAGGTCGCCCGGCAGGCTGCCTGCGGCGGCTACCACGACCGCATCTTTCGGCAGTTGCTCATTTAAGGTGCCGAGCACGCTGCTTTGCGTCAGCAGTGACTGAGTCAGGCGGTTAAATTCTGCGAACACCGCTTCGCGATCGAGATGGTCAGCAATCTCCGGCACAAAGTCGCCATCGTGATATTCCACCTGATAGACGCGCTGCGTCTCTTTCAGCAGCTGACTCTGCGCCTGCTCAATCTGATTGCCCCAGTCATTGCTGTAGTGCTGTGAGGCCAGCGCAGCAGTGAGCGCGGTCAGCCCTTCACGGGCATCGGCCAGCAGCTGCACACCATCGAGCTTGTAGCTGTCGAAGTTGCTGACGTTGATGTTCAGGAAGCTGACATCGGGATGCTGGAAAATCCATTTGGATGCGGTGGTGAAGTCGGTGTAGCGGGTGCCGATGCCGATGACTAAATCGGCCTCTTTCGCCAGCAGGTTAGCGGCCAGACAGCCGGTTTCGCCTACGCCGCCGACATTCAGCGGATGGTCAGAGACCAGCGTGCCCTTGCCCG
Organism: Pantoea sp. 22096; assembly: GCF_052045955.1. NCBI lineage: Bacteria > Pseudomonadati > Pseudomonadota > Gammaproteobacteria > Enterobacterales > Erwiniaceae > Pantoea > Pantoea sp. 22096. Next base: position 132,525 of record NZ_JBQEPW010000006.1, read on the forward strand.
CCTGCGTCTCGGCAAAGGGAATCTGATAGCGTTCGGCAAACTGGCGCAGTGCCTCGCCCGCTTCGGAATATTTTACCCCGCCGCCGCAGATAATTATCGGCTTGCGCTTACGGTTAATCAGCGTCAGGGCATCCGCCAGCTGCGCCGCGACCGGCAGGCGACGATCCAGACGGTGCACGCGTTTCTGGAAGAAGTAGTCCGGGTAATCCCAGGCTTCGCCCTGCACATCCTGCGGCAGCGACAGCGTGACCGCGCCGGTTTCGGCCGGATCGGTCAGCACGCGCATGGCATTGATACAGGCGGACATCAGCTGCTCAGGGCGGCTGACACGATCCCAGTATTTGCTGACGGCGCGGAAGGCGTCGTTAGTGCTGATGCTGAGATCGTAGCTCTGCTCAATCTGCTGCAGCACCGGATCGGGCTGGCGCGTGGCGAAGACGTCGCCGGGCAGTAGCAACAGAGGAATGCGGTTAGCGGTCGCAGTGGCGGCGGCAGTAATCATGTTAGCCGCACCCGGTCCTACAGACGAACTGCAGGCGATAATCTGACGGCGCAGCGACTGACGGGCAAAGCCAGTGGCAGCATGGGCCATGCCCTGCTCATTACGCCCCTGCCAGACCACCAGATCGCCGCTGTCCTGTTCCAGCGCCTGGCCCAGCCCCAGCACGTTGCCATGGCCGAAGATGGCGAAGATGCCTTTGACGAACTTCGTCTCAACGCCATCAACATCGATGAATTGATTATCAAGAAATTTAACCAGCGCCTGTGCCGTGGTCAGTCTGATTGTGCCCATGTTTCTTCCTTACATGCTGGTGGACCCCGACTTCCGCGACAGCGCGCCAGGCGTTGTCATTGGCGGAAAAGCGGCCGGAATAACTGAAACGTGAGGCGATTATAAACAAATATATTTTTCATAAAACACGATTACAGAAGAAACATTTCATTTTGCGAGTGAGATCAAATTTAACGATGGCAGCAGGACTGGCGAGCGATCACGACGGGGAAATCTGGAACGTTTAGCAGAGAGTGGTTCATGATGAAAAAATTCATTTCAATGCAGCAGCTTGCCTGACTGGCGTGCTGATTCCTGCGATCGCCTTCACAACCCTGACATACCGCACATCGTAGCAGCAGAGATCGTGCAGGTGGGCGGCAATCAGGAGTTTTACCTGGTTCACAAAATTGCGATGGATATTTCATTTCATATTGAATATGGAATTTTTATTCCTCATACTCCCCTCATAGTCAGCCAGATACCCACAGACCCGGAAGCAGAGCCTGCCTGGATCGGTTTTTTCGCCCACCAGCTCTGCGAATCACAGAAGGAAACCACAGGTATGAGTACACAACAGAAGCCGCTTGATGTGATTTGTATCGGGCGCATCGCCGTTGATTTTTATGGCCAGCAAATCGGAGCGCGGCTGGAAGATGTCACCTCCTTTGCTAAATATCTGGGGGGATCGTCGGGCAACGTCGCTTATGGCACCGCGATTCAGGGGCTGAAATCAGCGATGCTGGCGCGGGTGGGAGATGAGCATAATGGTCGCTTTCTGCGTGAGGAATTGCAGCGCGTGGGCTGTAACACCGATGCCCTGATCACCGATGCAAAACGCCTGACTGGCATGGTGATCCTGGGGATTAAAGATGAAGAGACTTTTCCGCTGATTTTCTACCGTGATAACTGCGCTGATATGGGTCTGGTGCCGGACGATATCGACGAAGCCTTTATTACCTCGTCCCGCGCGGTGGCGGTCACCGGCACGCACTTATCCCATCCGCAGACGCGTGAAGCGGTGCTGAAAGCACTGGATATCGCCCGCCGCAATGGCCTGCGCACGGCGCTGGATATCGATTACCGCCCGGTGTTATGGGGACTGACCTCTCTGGGCGACGGTGAAACACGTTTCATTGAGTCCTCTCAGGTCACGCAGCAGTTGCAGGAAGTGGTGCACTATTTCGATTTGATCGTCGGCACCGAAGAGGAGTTTCATATTGCCGGTGGCAGCACCGATACTCTGACTGCGCTGAAAAACGTGCGTCAGGCGAGCCAGGCGACGCTGGTCTGCAAACGCGGTCCGCTGGGTTGTGTGGTGTTTGAAGGTGAAATTCCGGATAGCTGGGAACAGACTCAGCTGCACACCGGCGTGCGCGTCGACGTGCTCAACGTGCTGGGCGCGGGCGATGCCTTTATGTCTGGCCTGCTGCGCGGCTGGCTGAATGATGAAGGCTGGGAGCAGGCGTGCCGTTATGCCAATGCCTGTGGCGCGCTGGTCGTGTCGCGCCACGGCTGTGCCCCTGCCATGCCAACCAAAGCGGAGCTGGATGATTTCCTGAGCCGCGACACAGAGGTGAAACGTCCCGATCTCGACAGTCGTCTGAACCATCTGCACCGTGTGACCACCCGTAAGCAGCAGTGGCCGGAGCTGAACGTTTTCGCCTTTGACCATCGCAAACAGCTGGCGGATATGGCGCAGGAAGCGGGCGTTGATGAGAGCCGCATTCCACAGCTTAAACTGCTGCTGCTGGAAGCCGCTCAGCAGGCGGCCAGTGAGGCGGGACTAGAGAACAAAAGTGGCATTCTGGCGGATACCACGTATGGTCAGAAAGCGCTGAATGCCATCACGGGTAAAAAGTGGTGGATTGGCCGCCCAATCGAGCTGCCCAGCTCACGTCCACTGCGTCTGGAGCATGGCAACATCGGCTCGCAGCTAATCGACTGGCCCGCCGAACATGTCGTGAAATGTCTGGTCTTCTATCATCCACATGACAGTGCTGAACTGCGCAAAGAGCAGGACGATCTGGTGCTCGACGTCTGGAAAGGCTGCAATAAAAGTGGCCATGAGCTGCTGCTGGAAGTGATTCTTCCCGAGAGTAACCCGGATAAGAATGAAGCCTATTACCTCGATATACTGAGCCATTTTTACAGTCTGGGCATCCAGCCGGACTGGTGGAAACTGCCCCCGCTATCCGCAGAGAGCTGGCAGGCGATCAGCGGTCTGATTGAGCAGCAGGATCCTCACTGTCGCGGCATTCTGTTACTCGGTCTGGATGCGCCCGAAGAGAAGCTTAAAGCGGGCTTCGCCGCGGCGGCCAAAGCGCCCTGGGTGAAAGGTTTTGCGGTAGGCCGCACTATATTTGGTCAGCCTTCCCGCCAGTGGTTACAGGGGGAGCTGGACGATCAGGCGCTGATTGAGACGGTTAAAGGCAACTATCTGCGACTGATTGAGTACTGGCGCGCTGCCCGCGCCTGATTTCCTGCTCTGCCAGAGGCTGTCTCAACCGGGATAGCCTCAGACTGCTGACTCATTCAAAGCAGGGTGAATGTTGCCGCAACGAATAAGCTCAATGCGCAGGTAACACGGTCAGAGGAGGAAAGCGTCCCGCCGCCCGGATAAAAACGCCAGGCGTTTTTGAACAACGCAACGCGTTGGCCCGGCTACGGGCGCACCTCAGGGATGAGGTGCGTAATTGCGCGGGCCGAGCGGCCAGGGATGGCTTTAGCGACTTTCCGATCTGACCGTGTTACCTGAGCCTGCACAGTCTTACAGCGGGAAGGGGCACACTTTTCAACAATCTCACGCCATCCCAGCCGGGATGGCGTTTTTACTCGCATCCCTCTTCCCCTCACTGACTTTCCACGCCGGTTTTCATCCTGTTATGACCTGTGCAGAGGCGCGCCTCGGGCGCTGAGGCTAATCTGTGAACCATTTCATAAAGCCATGAAATAAACCGCATCGTTGACGCAAAGAAATGAAATTTTCCATCCATCTGATACTATAGCGCTCATTATGCAGCCATTATTCTAATGATACGGGCAGAAGTGATGAACAATAATCCCACCCAACTTTCTCTCTTGCAGGACGATATTCGTCGCCGCTACGAAACGCTGAGCAAGCGTCTTAAACAGGTTGCGCGCTACATCCTTGATAACAGTAACAGTATTGCTTTTGATACCGTCGCCTCAATTGCTCAGCAGGCCGATGTGCCGCCGTCGACGCTGATCCGTTTTGCGAATGCATTTGGCTTCAGCGGCTTCAACGAAATGAAACAGGTTTTTCGTCAGCACCTGATGGAAGAGACGGTCAATTATACCGAGCGCGCGCGTCTGTTTCGTCAGACCTCAACGGACGACAGCGCCAGTGCGCCTGAAAGTCCGGCGGAGATCCTTAACGTCTTTACCATGGTGAACAGCCAGGCGCTGCAGCAGCTGGCGATGCAGGTAAACCCTGAGCAGCTGAACAAAGCAGTGAAGCTGCTGAATGAGGCTGAGAACATCTATGTAATTGGCCTGCGTCGCTCGTTCAGCGTCGCCTCCTATCTGGTCTACGCGCTGCGTCATCTGGAGCGTCGTGCTTTTCTGATTGATGGTCTGGGCGGGATGTTCACCGAGCAGCTCAGCCTGGTTAACCCGAAAGATGTGGTGATTGCGATCAGCTACTCGCCCTATGCGCGTGAAGCGGTCGAGGTAGTCGAAATGGGAGCCAAGCGTGGCGCGCATCAGATTGCCATTACCGACAGTCAGGTCAGCCCACTGGCTGCCTTTAGCGATGTCTGTTTTGTGGTGCGAGAAGCACAGGTCGATGGCTTCCGTTCGCAGGTCGCCTCACTCTGCCTGGCACAGACGCTGGCGGTTTCGCTGGCGCTGAACAACGCAAAGACCAGCTGAGTTTCACACACAAAAAAGGGCAGCGCGACAGGCTGCCCTTTTTACTGATATGAACGCGGGTTATAAACGGTGATTGCTGTTTATTTTTCAGCGAAGACTTACGCTTTCCGTGGATAGCTGTCGCTGTTCACCCAGGCGTGATCTTTCTCCCAGGTAAATTTCCACAGCCGCACCGGCCCCGCCATCACGTTCAGATAGTAGTTGTTGTATCCCGCCAGCGTCGCTACCGGATGATAGCCGCGCGGTACCATCACAACGTCGCGATTATAGGGTGCCATACAGACATCCAGGGAACGGTCGTCGGTGTAAACGCGCTGCATGGCAAAGCCAGGTTCCGGATCGAAACGGTGATAGTAGGTCTCTTCCAGGTAGGTTTCGTTTTCACTCTCCTCCTGGTCGTGCTTGTGGCTGGGATAAGAGCTGGTATCGCCCTCGTTGGTATAGACTTCCACCACCAGCAGGCTATCAGCCGGTTCATTGTCAGGCAGGATATTGTGAACCAGGCGCTGATTGCGCCCTTTTCCGCGATGCTCAACACCGACATCGGCTGGCGCAATCAGTCTTGCAGGCAGATTGCCCTGACCGGGTGCGTTACAGACAGCCAGCTCAAGATCGCTGTCAGCATAGACTTCCACTTCATCATCATGCGGCACATACACAGAATATGGCGGCACACGTTCGAAAGGCGACATGCGCTTACCGATGCCGGGAAATTCAGCATGGCGGGTTTTCACCGAGGCCAGCCCGGCCACCAGCACCAGACACAGCTCTTTATCACCGCTGGTCAGACGCAGGGTTTCCCCTTTTTTCAGCAGATAAGCATCAAAGCCAACATAACGCCAGCCAGCGCGCTCAGGCGTCACATGCTGGATACGACCCTGTGCGTCAGGGGCCTGTGCTTTCGACAGTAAAGACATCCTGATCCTCCTCTCTGTCACGATTGACGCTGCGGTAGGCTCACGGGCGAGGTGCCAGCGAACAAAGCGACCGGCAGACTCTCCTGCCGGTCGCGATCAGCGTTGAAATAGATCAGCCTAAGGTTGGCATACTGAATTCAGACACGGTCTGCTGACCGGACGGCCAGCGCACGGTGGCGGTTTTCATTCGGGTATAGAAGCGCACGCCATCCGGCCCGTGAACATTGAGCGCGCCAAACACCGAACGTTTCCAGCCACCGAAGCTGTGAAACGCCATCGGTACCGGAACCGGCACGTTAACACCGACCATGCCCGCTTCAACGTTCTGCACAAACTCACGCGCGGTGTGACCGTTGCTGGTGAAAATGGCGCTGCCGTTACCAAACTCATGGCTGTTGACCAGTTGCAGCGCGCTGTCGTAGTCCGGTGCGCGCATGATGCTCAGCACCGGGCCAAAAATCTCTTCACGCCAGATCACCATCTCAGAGGTGACGTTATCAAACAGCGTGCCACCAACGTAGTAACCTTCGGCGTGGCCTGCAACCTGCACGTTACGGCCATCGACCACCAGCTTCGCGCCTTCCTGCTCGCCTTTATCGATGTAACCCAGCACCTTCTTCTGGTGTGCAGCTGAGACAACTGGCCCCATCTCATTTTCTTCGGCACCCTGATTGATCCCAGGGCCGATCCGCAGCGCTTTCACCAGCGGCGTCAGACGGGCAATCAGTTTGTCGGCAGTATCATCGCCCACCGCGACCACCACTGGCAGCGCCATGCAGCGTTCACCGGCCGAGCCAAATGCGCCGCCCATAATCGCGTTAACGGTGGCATCCAGATCGGCGTCCGGCATAACGATAGCGTGGTTTTTCGCCGCGCCAAACGCCTGCACCCGCTTGCCGTGGGCGCTGGCGGTTTTATAGATATGTTCAGCCACGCCCGATGACCCGACGAAGCTCACCGCAGCAATGCGCGGATCTTTATAGAGCTGTTCAGCATCTTCGTTAGAGCTGTGCACCACGTTGAATACGCCATCCGGCAGACCCGCTTCGGTCAGCAGTTCAGCCATACGCACGGCCGCAGACGGATCCAGCGCTGGTGGCTTCAGAACAAAGGTATTACCGCAGGCCAGGGCGATCGGGAACATCCACAGCGGCACCATTGCGGGGAAGTTAAACGGCGTAATACCCGCCACGACACCCACCGGCTGCATCAGCGAGAAGCTGTCAACGCCGCCGCCGACGTTCGGGGAATATTCACCTTTAAGCAGATGTGGAATCCCGCAGGCAAACTCAATCACTTCAATGCCGCGCGTCAGTTCACCTAACGCATCAGACCAGACTTTGCCATGCTCAGAGACAATCAGCGCCGCCAGCTCATCACGATGCTGCTCCATCAGGGCTTTAAAGTTAAACAGAACGCGGGCGCGACGCAGCGGCGAGGTTTTTGACCAGGCAGCAAATGCGTCATGTGCGACACCAATCGCCTGAGCCACTTCATCAGCGGTACTTTGCGTCAGTTCACGTACCACTTTGCCGGTTGCCGGATCGTAAACAGGAATGGTTTCGTTGCTGGCGCTGAACGTCGTTTGGCCGCCAATAAAGTTACCTATGATTGTCATGATGTTGCCTCTTAAGATGGTTAAGTTCCCTGCAGACGGGCCCTGTGGCCTGCCACACTGCCTGACCAGGCAAACCTGAAAGCGTGCTATGAAGCTATTACAGTGGAATAAATTTTTCAAATAATTCTTTTTGGAAAATTTGCTTTTAGCGGCACGGATCGCATTTTTGCCGCCCTTCAGCGCCTGACGATGTCCCGATGGCAGGAGGCGTTTAATAGCACTCAGCCTTAGCCTGACAGGCGAATAGCAGAGGTGGTGAGAGCTGGTATTCCTGCGACGTTGCTCCAGCGTTTATGCATCAGACTGAAACGGAATATGAAATTAATGCGAGACCGATCTAATAATTTGCATTTCATAATTCACTATCAATGAAATAAATGTTTTCTTTAGCCCATCATTCTCCTGTCCCGGAGTCAGCGCATGGCTATCGATCCCACCCGTTTCTGTATCAACCGCAAAATTGCGCCCCGGCTCTCGCTGGAGGCCTTCTTTCAGCTGGTTCAGCGTCTGGGGCTGAGCAAGGTCGAACTGCGTAATGACATGCCGGGCGGCAGCGTCACCGATGATCTCAGTACCGTTCAGCTGCGCGCCCTTGCCGATAAGTATCACATCGATATCGTCACGATTAATGCGCTCTATCCGTTTAACCGGATTGATGACGCGCTGCTGACGCGGGCCGAGTCGCTGTTACAGACAGCACAACAGATTGGCGCAAAGGCACTGGTGATGTGTCCACTGAATGAGGAAATTACCGTGTCGCCTCAGCAGACGCAGGCGGCGATGCAGAAGCTGGCGCCGCGCTTTGCCCATTACGGTATTCAGGGTCTGGTCGAGCCGCTGGGGTTTCCGGTCAGCTCACTGCGTTCGATCGTGCAGGCGCAGGAATTGATCGCAGAGGCAGGCGTGCCCTTTAAGCTGCTGCTGGATACCTTTCATCATCATCTCTATGAGCAGGCTGAACAGGAATTTCCGACAGGTATCGATATTGACCAGATTGGGCTGGTGCATCTTTCGGGCGTGGAAGATCGGCGTCCGACTGCCGAACTGACCGACGACGAACGGATCATGCTGAGTGACAACGATGTGCTGAAGAGCGTGGTGCAGGTTAAACGGCTGGAAATGCTCGGCTACAAAGGCGTCTACGCCTTTGAGCCGTTCTCCGGTCAGCTCAACAGCTGGACCCCGGCGGAGATTGAACGCCAGATCCGCCACAGTATTGAACTGCTGCAGGCCTGAAGCCTGTTTCAGCCATAATTTATACGTTTATCTGTGTCTGAAAAGACGTTATGGCCCACTGCTGGGCCATTTTTTTTATCCTGAACTCTCGTCCGTTACTGACGCTGAAGCGTGACGCCGCTGCAGACGCAGCGTGCAGAAAAACGCGACGCAGACCAGCAATCCCGTGAGCAGATAGACGCGTGAAACATCCGCATAATTCATGATGAACCCGGCCAGTGGCCCGGTTATTCCCAGCGACAGATCCATAAAAGCGGTGTAGGTCGCCAGGGCGCTGCCCTGATTCTGCTGCGGCACTACTTTTACCGCCACCACACCCAGCGCCGGGAACACCAGTGAGAATCCGGCGCCGGTCAGAAACGCGCCCGCTTTTGCCATCCAGGGATCACCCGCTGCAGCGACCAGAAAGAGTCCGGCAGCCTCAACCGCCAGACAGACGCTGGCGACCCGCAGGCCACCATGGCGGTTAATTGCATTCGGAAACAGCAGGCGCGCCCCGACGAAAGCAGCGCTGAACAGGGAGAGCGCAAAGGCGGCCCCTTCCCAGCCTTTATCCTGATAGAACAGCGTGATAAAGGTGGCAATCACGCCGAAACCTGCCGATCCCATCGCCAGAATTGCGCCAAAGCCAGCGATTTTCCCCAGCACCGCCCGAAACGGCAGCGGTCTGGCGCGGCTGGCTTTTACCGCCGGACGCGGGACCGCGCAGACGATGCCGACCACGCAGATGGCCACAATCACCAGTGACAGCCACAGCAGCCCACCTGCCCGGAAGATCACCACGCCCAGCGGCGCGCCTATCGCCATCGCACCGTAGGTGACGATGCCGTTCCAGGAAATCACGCGGCCAATGTGCAGTGACCCCACCCGCGCCACCCCCCACAACGAGGTGCCGGTGCCAGTAAAGCTCTGGCCCACACCCAGAATCAACCGGCCCACGCAGAGCAGTATCAGGCTCCACACCGGTGATGCGATCAGCGCCGCCAGCAGAATACACAATCCGCTAATCAGACAGCCCACCAGACCGGTCACCACCACTTTCTTTGGTCCCCAGAGATCGGCATAGCGCCCGGCGTGTGGCCGGCTCAGCAGTGTTGCCACATATTGCAGGCTGATCACCACGCCCGCCCAGAATGCGCTGAAGCCCAGCTGGTCATGCACCCAGCCAGGCAGGACCGCCAGCGGCAGACCAATAGTGAGATAGCTGGCAAAGTTGTAGGCGACGATAGAGAGGATCAGCAGCGAGATATTCAGGCTTCCGGATGGAGCATTCTGTTCCGCTGCAGGCTGTTCAGGCATAGGTTCTCGCGCGTAGTTGGCTGAATGATAAGGTTTATCCTTTAACTATACCCGCTTTCGTCACTGGCGCATCCCAATGGCTCGGTTATCGGGCAGCAGAACGCGGCGTAAAAACAGGAACAGCAGGGCGTCGCGGCCCTGGCGTCATAGCTGAGTGCGATGGCGCTGATTACCTCGCTATTATGCCGCCGCGCTTTACCGTTTCTCTGATAAATCAGATTGTTAATTTTCTTTCAGCTACACTTCCAACAGCCAGATTACGTCACGGGAGAGGCAATGAGCGAGCTGCAACGGGAAAAGATTGGACAAAATATTCTGATAAAACTGGCAATGCTGGTCATCATTCTTGCCGGGGTTCGGGCCGCGTCCGATATTCTGGTCCCGCTTCTGCTGGCGGCGTTCTTTGCCATTGTGCTGAATCCGTTGGTGACAATGCTGATGCGTCGTGGCTTCCGCCGTGGACTGGCGATTGGGCTGGTCATTACTGTGATCTTCTGCGGTATTCTGCTGCTGGGTGCCATCATCGCCAGCTCGATGAGCGAGTTTTCTGATCTCTACCCGCAACTGCGCGCCACCATGGAGCAGAAAATGACGGTGTTGCAACATCTGGCGGCGGGTTTTCATCTCAATATTTCTACCGATGCGCTGGTACAGCGCTTTGACCCGAATACCATGATGAACCTGGCGAGCGTGGCGCTCAGCGGCTTTTCCGGCGCGATGACCAATACCGTGCTGCTGGTGCTTACCGTGGTCTTTATGCTGTTTGAGGTTCATCACCTGCCTTACAAAATGCGTAACGCACTGGTAAATCCCAAAATTCGCATCGCCGGGCTGCATAAGGCGCTGAAAGGTGTAACGCACTATCTGGCGCTAAAAACCCTGGTGAGTCTCATCACCGGCATCGCCGTCTGGCTGAGTCTCTATCTGCTGGATGTAAAGTTCGCGCTGCTGTGGGGCGTCGTGGCATTTATCCTCAACTATATTCCTAATATCGGCCCGATTATTGCCGGCATTCCGCCTTTTCTGCAGGCGCTGTTACTGAACAGCCTGTTTGATGCCGCGATGGTGGCAGCGCTGTTTACCGCGATTCATATGGTGTTTGGTAACATGCTGGAACCGCGTCTGATGGGTCGCGGCCTGGGTTTATCAACGCTGGTGGTATTTCTGTCACTGGTCTTCTGGGGCTGGCTGCTCGGACCGGTCGGCATGCTGCTCTCGGTGCCGCTGACCAGCATTACCAAAATCCTGATGGAGACCACGCCGGGCGGCAGCCGTCTGGCGATTATGCTGGGCACCGGACGACCTAAACGCGTTCGGGGATTAACCAAGTAGCCGCTGCTGGACGTGCTGCAGATGGCTCTCCATCGCCTGGCGGGCTACTGCTTCGTCGCCTGCCACAATCGCGTCGGCGATCTGCTGATGGTCAGCGTTCATCGCCTGCGCAAAGCTGTTATCGGCATAATGGCGTTCCAGCCGCTGCACGTGTGGGCTGTGACGCCGGTTCCAGAGCTGCTCCAGCAGGTCGCGTAACACGTCATTGCCACTCATCTCACCGATCAGCAGATGAAAGCGTTTATCCTGCTCCAGAAACACCGCGTCGTTTTCATTGTACTGCTGCAGTTCAGCGGTCAGCGCCAGCAGTGCCTCCCGCTGCACGGCGGTTCCGTTACGGGCGGCAAATCCTGCCAGCATGCCTTCAAAGGCTTCACGCGCCTGCAAAAGGTCCTGCAGGCTGCAGGTTTCACTCTCCTGCGGGATTGCGGCCTGTGGCAGCGGCTGAGCGACGTAAACACCATTGCCGGTACGGATATCGACCCAGCCGGTCATCTCCAGCGCAATCAATGCTTCACGCACTGACGAACGGCTGACACCCAGCTGTTTTGCCAGCTCGCGCTCGGGCGGTAACAGGCCGCCCGCCACAAAATCACCGCGCGCGATACCGGCCATAATGGCGTTGGCGATCTGACGGTACAGGCGCTCCGTTTTAATGACTGGCAGGTTCATTACCTTCTCCTTTTATTCCGCATAAACCGCTCACTTGCCGGATGCAGTTTGTCATGCTGCGATCCGGATCACGGCCCTGTTTTGCCCTCTATCATACTCTTGGCCCAGCGGCCTGACCACTGGGCCGCATCACAGTTGAGGAGTAAAAATGGAACATACATGGCGATGGTACGGTCCGAACGACCCGGTCTCCCTGGATGATGCCCGTCAGGCGGGCGCAACCGGTATTGTGACGGCGCTGCACCATATCCCTAACGGCGAAGTGTGGCCGGTTGAGGAGATTAAAGCGCGTCAGGCGCTGCTGGCGGAAAAAGGTCTGGTCTGGTCGGTAGTGGAGAGCATTCCGGTTCATGAGGCGATCAAAACCCAGCGCGGTGACTACCTTCGCTATATCGCCAGCTATCAGCAGTCGATACGCAATCTGGCCGCCTGCGGCATTGATACCGTCTGCTACAACTTTATGCCGGTGCTGGACTGGACGCGCACCGATCTCGCCTGGACGCTGCCGGATGGCGCAAAAGCGCTACGCTTCGACGCCGACGCTTTCGCCGCCTTCGAACTTTATCTGCTGCAGCGTCCGGGTGCGGAGCAGGATTACAGCGCGGCTGAACAGCAGGCCGCCGCTCAGCGCTTTGCCGCCATGAGCGCTGAAGAGAAAAGCACGCTGGTGCGCAATATTATCGCCGGTCTGCCTGGAGCCGAAGAGGGTTACACGCTGGAGCAGTTCCAGGCACAGCTGGCGCAGTATGACGGCATCGACAAAGCAACACTGCGCGAGCATATGGCGACTTTCCTGCGCGCCATTGTGCCGGTTGCCGAAGAGGTGGGTATTAAACTGGCAGTACATCCGGACGATCCACCGCGCCCGATTCTGGGCCTGCCGCGCATTATCTCTACCCAGGAAGATATGCAGTGGCTGAAGGAAACCGTGGACAGTCTGCACAACGGTTTCTGTTTCTGTACGGGTTCCTATGGCGTGCGTGCCGACAATGCGCTGCTTGAGATGGCGGAAACCTATGCCGACCGCATTAACTTTGTCCACCTGCGCGCCACAAAACGCGAGGATAACCCCAACAGCTTCCATGAAGCCGCGCACCTGGCGGGCGACGTCGATATGGTCGGTGTCATCAGGGTCATTCTGGCGGAAGAGCAGCGGCGTCGCCAGGCAGGCAATCAGCGAGCGATTCCGATGCGTCCCGATCACGGCCATCAGATGCTGGATGACCTGCATAAGCATACCAATCCCGGCTATTCTGCCATTGGCCGGCTGAAAGGACTGGCTGAACTGCGCGGCGTTGAAGTGGCGCTGAAACAGATCTATTTTGCTGATTGAGAAACACGTTTACCCTGCGCCCGCTCTCAGGCGGGCCAGGGTCTCCCCGGGCTACCGCAAGTGATTCGCCCTTTTGCCGCGCCTGTCGTCCCTGCTCATCTGATTTTTTTGCTGAATACCAATAAAGGCAAAACAACCTGTCATTAAATGCAAAGTCTGGTCGATAATTGACCTGAGTCAGTTCAGTTGATGGCAAAAACGCTAATCTGCACCGCCCGGAGAAATGCTATGCTGCGCCACTGATTAGCCCCTCCGTATAATACCAATAATATCCAGAGGATTTAGCGGTGCCGCTACTAAAACGAAAACGCGACTACGCCAGGCTGGTGATTATTATCTCCGGTGTGCTGCCTCTGATTATTGGCATTTTTTTCACCGCCCTTGATGCGCGCCATACCGTTCGGCAGCAGCAGGTGAGCGCGGCAAACACCCTGTTATCTCAGGCCGAGAGAATGAGCGACAGCGCGTGGGATATGATTACTGAGCTGCGCCAGTTTCAGCATCAGTCGTGCCGCCAGATTGAAAACCAGTTGCAGCGCATCGGTTCGCTGAATCCCTATTTTCGCGCCGTCGGTAAGATGGAAGAAAACAGAATTGCCTGCTCTTCAGCCTATGGTACAAAACCGGGTTCTCTGAGCGATATGATCATGCGTGACGCGCCGGTCACCGGAAAAGCCTGGTGGAGCCTGTCGATTGCAGGAACCACAGGTGTGCCGGATCGTCCCGCAGTGATTTTTATGCGCGATCTGGCCGATGGTGAGGGATTCTGGGCAGTGATTGATGGCCAGTATCTCATCGATTTTATGCGCGCTATCAGCAGCACCCATCTCTATCATTTCAGCATGGAGTTTAACGACGGCGCGCCGATCTCGTTTGGCGATCCGCAAATCGCCCTGTCCGGCTGGTTTGAACCGCTGATTTATCAGGCCGGCTCCAGTCGATATCCACTCTCTGTCACCCTTATTGCCTCACCCTCTGAGCTGATCTCGGCATGGCGTCAGGTGATGTTGATCATCATGCCGATGGCGATAATTTTCTCTATTCTGCTGATGATGCTGATGGCGAACTGGCTGCAACGGCGTATTTCCTGGCGCGATGAGATTCGACGGGCCATCGCCAGCGGCCAGTTCAGGGCGCACTATCAGCCCGTCTATGACAACCGACAGCAGCGCTGCAGCGGCGCAGAGGCACTGCTGCGCTGGACAACACCGGACGGTAACGGGATCCGGCCCGATATTTTTATCGGTGCCGCTGAAGCGGAAGGCATGATTGTGCCGCTGACCCGTCATCTGCTCGATTTAATTGCAGAGGATGTGCAGGCGTGGCAGGTTGAGCCAGGCTTCCATCTGGCTATCAATGTGGCGGCCGATCATCTGCAGCATCCGGATTTTGTCGACGATATGCTGCACTTCGCCGGGCGGGTAAAAGAGAAGCAGTTCCTGATTACCCTGGAGCTGACCGAACGCAGCCTGATCAAAGACGGCGTTGAGGTAGCACGCAAACTGGAGCAGCTGCGCGGTTGCGGAATGAAAGTCGCGATTGATGATTTTGGTACCGGTCACTGTTCGCTGAGTTATTTACAGACCTTTACGATGGATTATCTGAAGATCGATCGCGGCTTTATCAACGCGATTGAATCCCTGGAGGGCAGAACCCCGGTACTGGATGCAATCATTCAGCTCAGTCATGAGCTTGAGCTGGAAGTCCTGGGGGAAGGCGTCGAAAACGCATTGCAGTTCAGCTATCTGCATCGGCGCGGCGTAGTCTTTATCCAGGGCTATTATTATGCCCGCCCGATGGACAACGCGGCGCTGATCGCCTGGCTCGCCAGGCAGGGCGAACAGCCGGTTAAAGCGGATCATGCCTCTGAGACTCATCAGACAGTCAGCCTCTGAACCGCCCCTGAACTTAACAGACTCGCCGCGCAATATCGGCGTCTAAGCGTCTTTGTTAAGCCGCCTGGCTTACTGCCATCCGGCTCTGTATAGCGAATAACCACCTGCGGCGTCGCTATCGCCGCGCATCACCCTCAATTTGCTGAAAAAAACGGCGGTTGTCACGCAGCGTGATAATTTTTTTCGCAGCTAATCAGCCGCATCAGTGGTAAAAATAGCCTGTATGTAGCCCAAACATGACAGATATCACACAAAAACGGTATACTCTGTCGCTGTTCGCAATAATCACAACAGTAATTATTGTGTCAGTGAGCGCGTAAACCGCGCTTATTTGAAGCTATGCTTAAATTTCTCAACGCAGCGGTCTGATGACTCACCGCGGCTCGCGCCGTTGAGGACTTTCGTGTTCCATTACAGGGTAATTCTATGAAATTGCGTAGGAAGCGTGTAAAACCAATTGGGATCGATGATGTGACTATCATCGATGATGCCCGTTTACGTAAAGCCATCACCGCGGCCTCTCTGGGGAACGCGATGGAGTGGTTCGACTTCGGTGTTTATGGCTTTGTGGCCTATGCACTGGGTAAAGTCTTCTTCCCGGATGCATCACCAGGCGTGCAGATGATCGCCGCGCTGGGTACCTTCTCTGTCCCCTTCCTGATCCGTCCGCTAGGTGGTCTGTTCTTCGGTATGCTGGGCGACAAATATGGTCGTCAGAAAATTCTCTCTATCACCATCATCATCATGTCGGTCAGTACGTTCTGTATCGGCCTGATACCCTCCTATGCCTCCATCGGCATCTGGGCACCGATTCTGCTGCTGTTAGCCAAGATGGCACAGGGCTTCTCGGTAGGCGGTGAATATACCGGTGCGTCTATCTTTGTGGCCGAATATTCGCCTGACCGTAAACGCGGCTTTATGGGAAGCTGGCTCGACTTCGGTTCGATTGCGGGCTTTGTGCTCGGCGCGGGCCTGGTCGTGCTGATTTCCTCTATTATCGGGGAAGAGCGCTTCCTTGAGTGGGGCTGGCGTCTGCCGTTCTTCGTCGCGCTGCCGCTGGGCATCATCGGTCTTTACCTGCGCCATGCGCTGGAAGAGACCCCGGCATTCCAGCAGCATGTGGACAAACTGGAACAGGGCGACCGTGAAGGCCTGCAGGATGGTCCGCAGGTTTCATTTAAAGAGATTGCGACCAAACACTGGCGCAGCCTGCTCTCCTGTATCGGTCTGGTTATCGCCACGAACGTCACCTACTACATGTTGCTGACGTACATGCCGAGCTACCTGTCGCACAACCTGCATTACAGCGAAGATCACGGCGTGATGATTATCATCGCCATCATGATTGGTATGCTGTTTGTTCAGCCGATGATCGGCATGATGAGTGACCGTTTCGGCCGCCGTCCGTTTATCATCATCGGCAGTATCGCCCTGCTGGTCTTCGCGATTCCCGCCTTCATGATGATCAACAGTGGCGTGCTGGGCCTGATTTTTGGTGGTCTGCTGCTGATGGCGGTGATCCTCAACGCCTTTACCGGTGTGATGGCCTCGTCACTGCCTGCGATGTTCCCGACGCACATCCGCTACAGTGCGCTGGCGAGTGCGTTTAACATCTCGGTACTGGTTGCCGGTCTGACGCCAACGCTGGCGGCCTGGCTGGTAGAAACCACCAACAACCTCTACATGCCAGCCTACTATCTGATGGTGGTCGCGGTGATTGGTCTGATTACCGGTCTGTTCATGAAAGAGACGGCGAACAAGCCACTGAAAGGTGCCACGCCGGCCGCCTCAGACATGGAAGAAGCGCGCGAAATCCTGCAGGAGCATCACGATAACATCGAGCACAAAATCGAAGATATCGACGAAGAGATTGCCCGCCTGGAAGCGAAACGTAAAAACCTGGTGCAGCAGCATCCGGATATCAACGAGTAATCGTTCTGCTCTCCCGCCGCCCGGCGGGAGAGTTCTTTTCCCCTCTTATTACCGCACACAAACCTTCATGCCTCGCAGACAAAGAGAGTAAACTGTAGCCACTTTTTTCACCTGCTTAAGAATGAAAATGTCTGATTATTCCCTTATCCAGCGCCCAAGACGATTGCGCGCCAGCGCTTCAATGCGTGAAATGTTCCAGGAGTCTTCTCTGAGCCTGAACGATCTGGCTCTGCCTATCTTTGTTGAAGAAGAAGTCGACGATTACAAAGCGATTCAGGCGATGCCTGGCGTGATGCGTATTCCGGAAAAACGTCTCGCCTATGAGATTGAGCGCATCGCCAAAGCGGGCATTCGCTCGGTGATGACCTTTGGTATTTCGCACCATACCGACGCGACCGGCAGCGATGCCTGGAACGAAAACGGTCTGGTGGCACGCATGTCCCGCATCTGCAAAGACACCGTGCCGGAAATGATTGTGATGTCTGACACCTGCTTCTGCGAATACACCAGCCACGGTCACTGTGGCGTGCTCTGCGATCATGGTGTCGATAACGATGCAACCCTGGCAAATCTGGGTAAACAGGCGGTGGTTGCCGCCGCAGCCGGTGCGGATTTCATTGCGCCGTCAGCGGCGATGGATGGTCAGGTTGAGGCGATTCGCCGGGCACTGGACGCGGCGGGCTTTACCCAGACCGCCATCATGTCCTACTCCACCAAATTCGCTTCATCGTTTTACGGCCCGTTCCGTGAAGCCGCCGGAACGGCGCTGAAAGGCGACCGTAAAACCTACCAGATGAACCCGATGAACCGTCGTGAAGCGATCCGTGAATCGTTGCTTGATGCGGCTCAGGGCGCGGATTCATTGATGGTGAAGCCGGCAGGTGCCTATCTGGATATCCTGCGCGACATTCGTGAACGTACCGAACTGCCGCTGGCGGCGTATCAGGTGAGTGGCGAATACGCGATGATCAAATTTGCCGCGCAGGCCGGTGCTATTGATGAGCGCAATGTGGTGCTGGAAAGCCTCGGTGCGATTAAACGCGCCGGTGCGGACCTGATTTTCAGCTATTTCGCCCTTGATCTCGCAGAACAAAAAGTGCTCTGATCCCCTCCTCATAAAGAGCGTGGTTGCTATGCCACGCTCTTCTTCTTCGCCGTAAGGCAAACACCAGAACCTGGCTTCAGCTAAAACAATAAAGGTCTCTGAGATGAAAGCACCTGAAATCCCTGCCGACGAGGCACAACGTTTATCGCAGTTGCGTGCGCTGAACATAATGAACACGCCAGCGGAGGAGCGGTTTGATCGTTTAACCCGCCTGGCGCGCCGCCTGTATGACGTTCCTATCGCGTTAGTCAGCCTGCTGGAAGCTGACCATCAGTGGTTTAAATCCGCTCAGGGCTATGAACCTAAAGGATCGCCCCGCAACATCTCATTTTGCGGCCACGCCATTCTTCAGGATGAGATCATGATCGTTGAAGATGCGCAAAAAGATGCGCGTTTTTATGATAATCCGCTGGTAACCGGTGAGCCGCACATTCGCTTTTATGCCGGCTGTCCTCTGCGTGCGCCGGGCGGTGCCAAAATGGGCACGCTCTGTATTATTGGCCGTGAACCGCGCCAGTTTAATGAAGAGGATCAGGCCACGATGCGTGACCTGGCCGCGATGGCTGAAGCGGAACTGGTCGCCTTTCAGACCGCCACCTGTGATGAGCTGACCCAGATTACCAATCGCCGCGGCTTTATGACGCTGGGGCAGATGGTGCTGAATGAGTGCCGGATGAAAAACCGGCCCGCCTGCCTGACCTTTCTCGATCTCGACAAATTTAAGCAGATTAACGACTCGCTGGGCCACCGTGAAGGCGACCGCGCGCTGATGGACTTTGCCGATGCGATGAAGGTGGTGTTTAAGCACTCCGATCTGTTTGCCCGTCTGGGCGGCGATGAGTTCGTGGTGCTGTTCAACGGCCTGCAGCAGCAGCAGAGCGAAGCATTGCTCGCGCAGTTTGACCGTTATCTGCAACAGCAGTCAGTCAGTCTGAATCGTCGTTATCGTCTGCAATTCTCGTCTGGCGTGGTGGAGTTTGACGCGGCGCATCCACAGTCGCTGGAGCAGTTGCTGCACGACAGCGATGAGCAGATGTACCTCAGGAAGAAGCAGAAACGCGTAGCGGTTTGAGATCAGGTGCCGCAGCACCTGACCCTTCAGGGCCGGCCCAGATCGTTGAGCAGCGCCTGGTTAAACTTTGCCGGTTCTTCCATTTGCGGCGCGTGTCCCATACCGGGAAATTCAATTAAGCGCGCGCCCGGAATACGTTCTGCGGTCTCTTTCCCCAGCACCGCATAATTCCCCAGCCGGGCTTTCACGTCTGCAGAAGCGATATCACTGCCGATGGCTGTGGTGTCTGAGGTGCCGATCATCAGCGTGGTGGGCACGTTCAGAGCGCCAAATTCATACAATACCGGCTGCGTGAAAATCATGTCGTAGATAAGCGCGGAGTTCCACGCCACTTTCTGATGTCCCGGCCCGCTGTTGAGCCCGGCCAGCATATCGACCCACTTGTCATAGTCAGGTTTCCAGCGCCCGACATAGTAGGTCTGCTGCTCATACTTCTTAATGCCCTCCGCGCTGAGTTTCAGTTCGCGCTGATACCACTGATCCACCGAACGCCACGGTGCGCCTTTGGCTTTCCAGTCCTCCAGCCCAATCGGGTTGACCAGCACCAGCTTCTGCGTCTGTTCCGGGTACATCAGCGCATAACGCGTTGCCAGCATTCCGCCCGTGGAGTGACCGATAATCACTGCCTTCTCTACACCCAGCCGGGCGAGCAGCTGATGGGTGTTATCTGCCAGCTGCTGAAAGCTGTACTGGTAACTGGCTGGCTTGGTCGAGCTGCAGAAGCCAATCTGGTCGGGCGCGATAACGCGATATCCCTGCTGAGTCAGCGCGCGAATGGTCTCTTCCCACGTTGCGCCACAGAAGTTTTTACCGTGCATCAGCACAACGGTTTCGCCGTTGGCACGCTGCGCCGGTTTCACATCCATATAGCCCATACTCAGCGGTTGCTGCTGGGACTGAAAATCGAAATGCTGCAGAGGATAGGGGTAATGAAATCCTTCCAGCTGTTCGCCATACACACCAGCGGCACTGGCAGGTGCATGCGCAAATAAAGCCAGCGAGGTGAGCAAAGCGGCAAGCGGTTTTTTCAACACGTATGTCGGGCTCATCCAGGGTTCTCCAGGTTAAAGGTAAGTCGTAAGCCTGGCATGTCGCGGCAGAAAATCTATTGATGGTCCGTGCTATGACGTTGATGTCATCGACGCTGGCTGCGTTAGCTGCGAGGCCGAAAGCCAAATCATATGCTCGCGTTTATTGTTATTCGCCCAGGATCGAGTATCCCTCGCCTGTAATTACCAACAAACCAATTACAATTCATGCTTTTTATTAATAACTGCTGTTCATATGAATCTCTTCAGAGATAACGATTCAAATACTGAAAGAACTTTACGCAAAGAATAAGCACATTAAGATAAATAATTCATAATTCCTCTTAATTAAACAGGGGAGAACAGCCATGAAAGAAAACAGATATAACGAAAGCGTGATCGTCTCAATTACTGAGTGGATTAATAATAATCTCGACCAGCGTTTAAGCGTGGATGATATTGCAGAAAAAGCCGGGTATTCGAAATGGTATTTACAGAAACTCTTTGCCCGTTATCATAATGAAACACTGGCGCGCTATATTCGTAAGAAAAAACTTAACGCCAGTGTGAATGATTTAAAAAACAGCCGCACGCCAATCATCAGCCTGGCACTGAAATACCATTTTGAAAGCCAGCAATCTTTTACCCGCTCGTTTAAGCAGATTATGGGCTGCACGCCAAGCGCCTGCCGTAAACGTCTGATGAGTGAAGAAGCGAAGCAGCAGATGGCCGACGTTGACGACCCCTGCGCGCTGTGCAGCTACGTAAGGCCAGGAAGCATAAAGCAGAGCTGTGGCGTAACAGTCCGGCCTGTTACGCGCTCAGCGCGCGGCTATGCGCAGGCAGATGCTTTCTGCGATATCAGTTAATCAGGATTCATCCGGCTGATAATATTGCACACCAATCTTAATACGCTCACGTCCCTGGGTGACGCGATGACGATTGGTGTCGCGCAGTGAATAGACGCAGCCGCAATATTCCTGCTGATAGAAACTTTCGCGCTTACTGATTTCAATCATGCGCGCCGATCCGCCACCTTTACGCCAGTTAAAATCCCAGTACATCAGATCCGGATACGCCGCCGCTGCACGGACACCACAGCTATTAATCTGCTTCATATCTTTCCAGCGTGAAATACCCAGACAACTGGTCATTACCGGGAATCCGTTCTCATGGGCATAGAGTGCCGTGCGCTCAAAGCGCATATCGAAGCACATGGTGCAGCGTTCACCCCGTTCCGGTGACCACTCCAGCCCGCGCGCCCGCTCAAACCAGTTATCCCGGTCATAGTCAGCATCGACAAACGGCACGCCAAATTTCTCGGCAAAACGAATATTCTCCTCTTTGCGCAGCTCATACTCTTTGAGCGGATGAATATTCGGGTTGTAGAAATAGATGGTGTATTCAATGCCGGAGGCCAGCATCGCTTCCATCACTTCCCCCGAACAGGGTGCGCAGCAGGAGTGCAGTAAAACTTTTTTATGACCGCCCGGCAAGGGTAGCGGCTGACGCTGGAAAGGTTCAGACATAAGCACCTTCAATCAATAGCAGAAAGGCGGAAGTGTAATGCCGCAGGCGGTCAGTTGCAAAATCTGACCTGATGCAGGCTGCTTTGCGTATTCGTGCCCTGCTGCGGTTTCCCGTTTCTGCATCAACCTGCTGATCTCTGATGCTTTCTTTTCGCAGCCATGTTGTGCGCCCCCAGCGATAAGCTGAAGTGTGATCGGACCCACATTGATATCGACTATGTTTACATAACATTAACAATATTGACACTGAATCACTGCAAGGAGACTCGCATGGCCGCGGCTAAAAAATCAGGAAATCATCAGAACCATTTTACCTGGTTCGTCTGTTTTATGGCGGCGCTGTCCGGCCTGCTGTTTGGTCTGGATATCGGCGTCATCGCAGGGGCCTTGCCGTTCCTGGCGAAGGATTTGCAGATTACCAACCATCAGCAGGAGTGGGTGGTGAGTTCGATGATGTTTGGTGCGGCGCTGGGTGCGCTGGCGGCGGGCTGGATGTCCTCAAAGCTGGGACGTAAGAAAAGTATGCTGGCGGGCGCGACGCTGTTCGTCATTGGTTCGCTCTGGTCCGCCTTTTCACCCGATGTAGAGTCGCTGGTCTGTGCCCGTGTGATGCTGGGGCTGGCGGTAGGCATCGCCTCTTACACCGCGCCGCTCTATCTGGCGGAGATTGCGCCGGAACGTATTCGTGGCTCAATGATTTCGATGTATCAGCTGATGCTGACTACCGGCATCGTGGTCGCTTATCTCTCCGACACCGCGTTCAGCTACAGTGGCAACTGGCGCGCAATGCTCGGCGTTATCGCTATTCCGGCAGTAATCCTGTTTATCGGCGTGCTGTTTTTGCCCAACAGCCCGCGCTGGCTGGCGGCGCACGGACGTTTTAACGAGGCACAGCGCGTGCTGGATCGGCTGCGTAACAGCAGCGAACAGGCGCGGGAGGAGCTGGAAGAGATCCGTGAAAGTCTGCAGGTGAAACAGCGCGGCTGGTCGCTGTTCCGCTCTAATGGCAATTTTCGCCGCGCGGTGTGGCTGGGGATGCTGCTACAGGTGATGCAGCAGTTTACCGGGATGAATGTGGTGATGTATTACGCTCCTAAAATCTTCAATATTGCCGGTTTCTCCAGCACCAGTGAGCAGATGTGGGGCACGGTGATTGTCGGGCTGGTCAACATGCTGGCCACGCTGATTGCCATCTTTTTTGTCGATCGCTGGGGTCGCAAGCCGATGCTGACCACCAGTTTTCTGGTGATGGCGGTGGGCATGGGCGTGCTGGGCACGCTGCTGCACATCGGCGTCGAAACGGATTTCCGCAAATACTTTGCGGTCGCGATGCTGCTGATGTTTATCGTTGGTTTTGCGATGGCGGCCGGGCCGGTGATCTGGCTACTCTGTTCAGAGATTCAGCCGCTGAAAGGGCGTGACTTCGGCATTACTGCTTCCACCACCACCAACTGGGTCGGCAACATGATTGTGGGTGCGACCTTCCTGACGATGCTGGATCAGTTGGGGAACGCCAACACCTTCTGGTTCTACGGTGCACTCAATCTGGTGTTTATCGTGCTGACCATGATGCTGGTACCTGAGACCAAACATGTGACGCTGGAGCATATTGAACGCAACCTGATGAAGGGTAAGGCACTGCGGGACATCGGGGCGTAACCGCCCCGTTTCAGCTTACCACTGCAGCTGCTGGCCGGCGTAATCGACGTAGTGATGGCCCCCGCGTCCGCCCCACTGGGTTAACTGCCGAACGATACCGGCCGCACTCTCTTCTGCCGTCAGCGGCGCACTCTCGCCGCCCATATCTGTTTTTACCCAGCCGGGATGCAGCGTCAGCAGCGTCCCGTTCTGTGCTTCAACTGCGGGGGTCAGCGTGCGGCTCAGCATATTCAGTGCAGCTTTGCTGGCCGAGTAAATCGGCATCTGCGCGTCCGGATTTTCATTCAGGCTGCCGAGCTGGGATGAGGTCAGCGCCAGTACGCCCTCCGGCTTCAGCAGCGGCAGCAGAATCTCTGCGCTGCGAACCGGTGCTATCGCATTAGTCAGGAACAGCTGCGCCAGCTCCTGATCGTTACTCTGCGACACCTTCTGGTGCGAAGGCCCGGAAATTCCGGCATTGATCAGAATCGCATCGAACGATTTGCCACTGAGCTGGCCGGCAAGCTGTTGAACCGCCGATGCGTCGGTCATATCGAGCGCCTGCCAGTCGATACCTGGCTTGTTGCCCTGCTCCGGAACGCCGCTGCGATGGGTGGCCGTGACCTGCCAGCCCTCACCGGCAAACGCCTGCACGACCGCCAGACCGATACCGCGTGATGCACCAATAATCAGAACTTCTTTTTGCTGCGCCATATTCACTCCTCGTTAATTGTCTCGCTACAAGCTTAACGGTATTTCCGTCCGGACAGCGGCCCGCTGTGCTTTTTAACCTGACGACCGCACTGAGGGTAAAAGCTCATGGCGCAATGCCATTGATGGTTTTCCATCATTAAATCGCTTTATCTTTTACTTTTAACCGGTTAGAAGAGATAAACAGTCTGGCAGGCAGCAGCTAAGCCCCGTTTACGCGTGGAGTCTGAATGAAAAAGCTCACCTTAGAGGTGGTGGCAAAAATGGCGGGCGTCGGGATTGCGACGGTCGACCGGGTGCTGAATGAGCGCGGCGGCGTCTCGCTGGAGACCAGCCGCAAAGTCCTGAAAGCCGCGCGCGAAGCGGGACTCCGGCGTCTGCTGCCAGAGGAGTATCAGCATCCCTGGCAAATCGAAGTCTTCCTCAGCAATAACGGCTCATCCTTTTTTCAGCAGCTCACCACCTGTTTCAGCGAGATCGCCAGTCAGCTTGGCTATCGCCGCCTGAAGCTGCACAAAACGCTGGTGGCCGAAGCGCAGCCTGAGCAGCTGGCGCAAAGCATTATCGCCTGCAGCAGTAACCGTGACGGCATCATTGTGTTTGCGCACGACTCGCCACCTGTCTATCGCGCACTGGCGCTGTGCCGCAGCCGCAATGTGCCGGTGATCACCATCGTCACCGATCTGCCCGACGCTGACCGCCTGTGTCATGTTGGCATCGACCAGTATCAGGCAGGCCGCACCGCAGGCCTGCTGATGAGTAAAACCCTGAACCAGCCCGGCGATATTCTGATGGTCAGCGGCCGCTTTGATTATCGCGCCCACCGTCAGCGTATCGCTGGCTTCCGTGAAGCCATGGAGCAGCGTGCGCCACTGCGTCATCTGCGTGAGGTGCTGTCGGGTCAGGATCAGCGGGAAACCATCCGCAGTGAGCTGGCCCGCCATCTGCGTCCGTCGCAGGCAGTTGCAGGGGTCTATAACACCGGCATGGGAAATAGTGATGTCAGCGACACCCTGCGCGCCCACCAGTTGCTGGGTAAATGCACCTACATCACCCATGAGCTTTATGATGTCACCCGCCAGCTACTGCTGAACGATGAAGTGGCCTTTACCCTGGATCAGCATGCCCAGCAGCATGCCCGTTTAGCGATTGATCTGATGCTGAGTTATCTCGAAACCGGCTATCAGCCGGATGTGTATCAGGCGGGCAAAGTGGCGTTTCGGCTGTTTACGGCGGAAAATATGGTGTGAGGTGGGCCATATTCAGGGGAGTGATGGCCTGATAAGCGATGACAGCGTTATGCGGCTAATACCTGGTGTAGCTGGTTAAAATTCAAAACCAGCCTTTTTAAAATGAATTTAATGAAAAAAAAACCTTTCCCATCGATCACGAAATAGCCAACTTCCTTTTTTTCTGATAATTTTTTCTTACTTTATCCTGAATTGAAGGAACAATTCAAAATGCTGCCTATCACATAAGCAATTGATCGGTATCATAAAGATATAAAAATGACCTTTTACATTCCGGCAACTTCATTACCTTAGCTAATGAAGTTAAAACGATGACTAAGAAGAACTAAAAACAGGGTGAGCTATGGATATTTTCAATAACCTCAATGGTCTTTCCGCTAAGATTCAGCAGCAAGCAGCAATTATTCAGACAGAAGAAGCCACTAAAAGCGCGTTTGTTATGCCCTTCATCAGTCAGATACTGGGATATGATGTATTTGACCCGACTGAAGTTATACCTGAGTTCATTTGTGATGTCGGCACTAAAAAAGGTGAGAAGATTGATTACGCCATTTCTAAAGGCGGAGAGATTCAGATTCTGATTGAATGCAAAAAGATTGGCGAACCTTTGAATGTTAAACACGCCTCGCAACTCTTCCGTTACTTCCATGTGACTAACGCGCGCATTTCCATCTTAACAAATGGCCAGCTCTATAAATTTTTCACCGATCTGGATGCACCTAACAAGATGGATGAAAAGCCATTTTTAGAACTGGATTTGCTGGATATTGATGAACACGTGGTTCCAGAGCTGGTTAAGCTCACCAAAAGTGCTTTTGATGTTGATTCGATTGTCAGTGCAGCTGGTGAACTTAAATTTATCAGTCAGATAAAGAAGATGATCTCCAGTCAGTTTAGTGAACCCGATGAGGACTTCGTTAAACTTTTTGCCTCACGTGTATATGACGGCATACTCACGCAGAAAGTCAGAGAGCAATTCTCTGTACTGACTAAAAAAGCTGCCACTCAGTGGCTAAATGATCAGGTGAATGAAAGACTCAAATCCGCGATCAGCGGTGGGGCGATGGTTTCGTCACAATCTACTCATGAGGATTCGGCAAAAAGCAGTAGTGAGAAGAGCGAGGCTGAAAGCGGCATGATTGTCACTACAGAAATGGAGATAGAAGGGTTTCACATCATAAAATCAATAATCCGAAAAGTTATTGAACCTCAGCGCATCACTTTCCGTGATACTCAAAGTTATCTTGGTATTTTAATCGATGACAACAATCGTAAGCCAATTTGCCGACTTCACTTCAATCGCAGTCAGCTGTATATCGGGATGTTTGATGGCGAGAAAAAAGAGACTCGCCATCCGATTACATCACTCAACGATATCTACAACTTTACCGATCTTTTAAGGGATGCAGCAAAGCAATATTGTTGATAGCAAGGAGCCAGGATGCTTTCCTGGCTCGATTAACCCGCAGTATGCCGGCTTTCATCATCCGGGCTGTCATCGTCATCATTCCCCTGACTCTTCTCCACTTCCTGCGGATGTCCCATCGAAAGCGCCGTGGCACTGGCCGGATCAAACAGTGACAGACTCTCAATCTGGTCCACCATGATCACTTTTCGGAACGACATCGCATCTTTGGGCTTCGAGTCGAGCGTAATCTCGTGCTCGGCGTACCATTTGCTATAGTTATGCTCTACCGCCAGCTTCAGCGTCTTACTGTCGCGATAGCCACTCAGCATCGGGATCAGCACGATGTTTTTGGTGCTTTCATATTCGAAGGTCGAGGCATGAACCATGCCGATGTAGATGCGGCGCGACTTCAGCGTAATCCACGCCAGTTCGCCCTCTTCCATGCACTGAAACAGCAGTTGCTCCACGCCATTAGAGCGTGACAGTCGCTGATAGAGGTCTTTACGACCGGAGACATTCAGTCTTGCGCTGCCTGCCCAGTTTGAGCGATAGAGACAGAGCAGAATGGCAAAGGCGAGCATGATCACCACCGGAGCCTGGATGCCCAGGAAGCTCCAGTTCATAAACTCCACCTGCCACTTCAGATGAACGCCGGGGATCATCTGGACAGCGTTGGCAATGCCGGAGATACAGAGCAGCAGTAACCAGACGATACCGGTCGCAAAGACACCCTGGAGCACAAAAATACAACCGTAAAGCGCGACCAGGAAATAGACATCCCAGCCCGACGAACGACGGATTTTAAAGCGGCTATTCAAATCACGGCTGGTGTACCAGTAACCACTGACCATCAACACCATAAATATTGCGGTACCCACCTCACACTCCCTTTAACATATTCACGTGGCGGGCGAAATCTTCCTGGACTTCCTCGCTCAGCGTGTTGACCGCGATATTGCCGTTTTCATCAATAATGATGCGCTCACCTTCTGCGATCGAGTCGTTGATATCCTGACGGGTCATGATCTGCAGGAACTTCTCGGGACTGGCGAAGACCGACTTAACAAATTTAAACATAGCGATCCCATTGTTGGCCTGAAAGTTGAAGTATGTGATGGAATCCACACTCTCGCCTGTTTAATTTCAGGTGAAATTTCTTAAAATCAATTAATTAGCGAAGCGGTATCTATCCAGCTTGAGCTGCTTTTCGCTGAAATCTTCAACGTAACCAGCAGCCTGCCGTAGCAGCATTGTATTTTTACCCGTCTGGTGTGCGACAACGTTAAAGCGCCTCTCCGTCGGAAAGCGCTAAGCTCAATGGTTAGCCCTTTTCTGTCACCCTGTCTGAAACGCATCGAGGAAGGTTTGCATGAAATTACGAAAACTGGGCCGTACCGGTCAGCGCGTCTCTGAAATTGGCTTTGGCGCATGGGCCATTGGCGGAACCTGGGGAGAAGTGAGCATAGAGGATGCCAAAGCCGCGCTGAACGCCGCGCTGGATGCGGGCATCACCTTTATTGATACCGCCGATGTCTATGGCGATGGCCGTTCCGAAAAGATTATCGCAGAGGTACTGAATCAGCGCGGCGGAGAACGCCCGTTTGTCGCCACCAAGCTGGGGCGTCGCCTTTCACCGCACGTGGCAGAAGGCTACAACGCCGAAAATCTCAACGCCTTTATCGATCGTTCACGGGAAAATCTGCAGACTGAGACGCTGGATTTGGTGCAGCTGCACTGCCCGCCGACCGAGGTCTATTACAACCCGGATGTGTTTGCGGTGATGGATGAGATGGTGGCGGCCGGTAAAATCCGTCACTACGGCGTTTCCGTTGAGAAAGTCGAAGAAGGCCTGAAGGCACTGGAATTTCCCAACGTCTCGTCGATTCAGCTGATCTACAACATTTTCCGCCAGCGTCCGGCAGAATTGTTGCTGCGTGAGGCGAAACGCCGGGATGTGGCGATTATCGCCCGCGTACCGCTGGCGTCAGGCCTGTTGACCGGCAAAATGCGTGCCGACAGCGTGTTTGCCGCTGACGACCATCGCACCTTTAACCGTAATGGTGAAGCGTTTGATAAGGGCGAGACTTTCTCCGGCGTGCCGTATGAGGTGGCGCTGGAAGCGGTTGAGGAGATTCGCCGCTTTGTGACGGGCGACACCACCATGGCGATGTTTGCGCTGCGCTGGATCCTGATGAACGAAGATGTCAGCGTGGTGATCCCTGGCGCAAAAAACCGTGAACAGGCTGAAGCCAATGCCCGCGCCAGTGATATCGATGCGCTCTCTGAGGAGACGATGGCGGCGCTGAAGCAGATCTATCAGGAGAAGATCGCGCCTCACGTGCATCAGCGCTGGTAAACGCGCGTTACAACGCCTGGGCACAGGCCCAGGCAGAACTCCACGCCCACTGGAAGTTATAGCCACCCAGCCAGCCGGTGACATCGGCTACTTCGCCAATAAAGTAAAGCCCCGGCACTGCACGCGCCTCCATCGTTTTCGAGGAGAGCTGCGTCGTATCCACGCCACCCAGCGTCACTTCGGCCGTACGATAGCCCTCTGTGCCGTTTGGCTGGATGCGCCAGGCGTGCAGCGTCTGCGCCAGTTCGGTTTGCTGTCTGCTGTTGAGCTGCTTCAGGGTGATATCCGGCACCACCTTCAGCCCCTGTAAGACTTCCACCAGACGCTTCGGCAGAATTTTCGCCAGGCTGTTCTTCAGGCTGAGATTCGGGTGTGCTTCACGCTGCGCCGTCAGAAACGCCTCAAGCGGCGTGGCGGGCGACAGATCGATAGTGACGAATTCTCCGGGTAGCCAGTAGCTGGAGATTTGCAGCACCGCCGGGCCGGAGAGGCCGCGGTGGGTAAAGAGCATCGCCTCTTTGAAGCGGGTGCCATCCTGCGCGTCAATCGTGGTTTCCAGCGCGACGCCTGACAGCGTCTGCAGCTGCTCCAGCAGCGGCTTGTGCAGGGTAAAGGGCACCAGCGCCGCGCGCGTCGGAAAGACGCTCAGGCCAAACTGCTCTGCAATTTTGTAGCCGAATGGCGAAGCGCCCAGGCCTGGCATCGACAGACCGCCGCTGGCGATGACCAGCTTCTCCGCCTGAACCGTACTGCCGTTGAGCTGCAGGGTGTAGCCGCTTTCATCGCGCGCCACGCTGAGCACTTCACTGCGCAGCCGCAGGGTGACATTGCCCTTGTCACACTCGACCAGCAGCAGATCGACAATCTGCTGAGCCGAGTCATCACAGAAGAGCTGACCCAGGGTTTTCTCATGCCAGGCAATCCCGTGACGATTGACCAGATCGATAAAATCCCACTGGGTATAACGCGCCAGCGCCGATTTACAGAAGTGAGGATTGTGCGACAGATAGGCCGCTGGTTCGGTATAGAGATTGGTGAAGTTGCAGCGGCCACCGCCAGACATCAGAATCTTGCGTCCCGGCTTTTTGCCGTTATCCAGCAGTAACACCCGGCGACCTCGCTGTCCGGCCTGGGCGGCACAGAACAGCCCGGCGGCGCCGGCACCAATGATGATAACGTCAAACTGTTCCACTGCGGTTCACTCACTTAACTGGAAAGGCGCAGATTGTAGTGATCTGCTCATCGAGACGCCAGCGTCAAAAAATTGCCGTAAATGTGTCATATTGTATCTGCTTAATATCTAACCCTTTTTAGCTGAGTTACCCTTCAGCTTTACGACGAAAGGTCAAATTAACGCTATATTTTCCTTTCCCATACAGCACGTTGTCGCGGATAATGCGCCGCGTTCATGTCCTCCAAAAATGGCGTAACGTTTATGCTACATCTGTTTGCTGGTCTAGACCTCAGTACTAGCCTGTTATTGGTTCTTGCCCTGCTGTTTGTATTGTTTTACGAAGCGATCAACGGTTTCCACGACACGGCCAACGCAGTTGCGACGGTCATCTATACGCGTGCCATGCGTGCCCAGCTTGCTGTGGTGATGGCGGGTGTATTCAACTTCCTTGGCGTGCTACTCGGTGGATTGAGTGTCGCTTACGCTATTGTTCATATGCTTCCCACCGATCTGTTGTTAAATGTTGGATCGGCTCACGGTCTCGCCATGGTGTTTTCTATGCTGCTGGCGGCGATTATCTGGAACCTCGGCACCTGGTATCTCGGTCTGCCGGCCTCCAGCTCCCATACGCTGATCGGCGCCATTATCGGTATCGGTCTGACCAACGCCCTGATGAGCGGAACCTCGGTGGTTGATGCACTCAACATCCCGAAAGTCCTGAACATCTTCCTTTCTCTGATTCTGTCGCCGATCGTTGGCCTGGTGATCGCAGGCGGCTTAATCTTCATTCTGCGTCGCTACTGGAGCAATACCAAAAAGCGTGCGCGTATTCATATGACGCCTGCTGACCGCGAGAAGATCGACGGCAAGAAAAAGCCGCCGTTCTGGACCCGTATTGCCTTGATTGTTTCGGCCATTGGCGTGAGCTATTCGCACGGCGCGAATGACGGTCAGAAAGGCATCGGCCTGATCATGCTGGTCCTGATTGGTGTGGCTCCGGCCGGTTTCGTGGTGAATATGAATGCCTCCGGTTATGACATCACGCGTACCCGCGATGCGGTCAATCACCTGGAGCAGTATTACCAGCAGCATAACGCCTCGCTGACCCACATCATCCAGATGGCACCGCCTAAGCTGCCAACGCCGGAAGAAGTGCCAGCGACCAGTCCGCAGGAGTTCCACTGTGACAGCGCGCGCGCACTGCAGGCCGTTCAGCGTGCTCAGGTGTTACTGAATAATCTGCAGAGCTACGACCAGCTGACGGTTGATCAGCGCGGTCAGATGCGTCGTCTGCTGCTGTGTATCTCAGATACCGCCGATAAAGCGGCCCGTCTGGAAGAGACCTCACCAGATGACAAGCGCTTCCTCAATAAGCTGAAAAGCGATCTGCTTGGCACCATCGAGTATGCGCCGATCTGGATTATTGTGGCCGTCGCGCTGGCGCTGGGCATTGGCACCATGATTGGCTGGCGTCGTGTTGCCACCACCATTGGTGAGAAGATTGGTAAAAAAGGCATGACCTATGCACAGGGCATGTCAGCACAGGTAACAGCAGCGCTGTCGATTGGCGTCGCCAGCTATACCGGCATGCCCGTCTCCACAACGCACATCCTCTCTTCATCGGTAGCCGGTACTATGCTGGTTGACGGTGGCGGACTGCAGAGTCGGACCATCAAGAATATCGCCATGGCGTGGATCTTCACCCTGCCGGTCTGTATTCTGCTGTCAGGTTCGCTCTACTGGATTGCCTTAAAACTGGTGTGATGCCAGCTAAAAAAGGGCGACGCAAGTCGCCCTTTTTTAATGCCAGATCGCCAGCGCCACCAGACTGATCACTACCAGTCCGCACAGCGCACTGGTCAGAAGAAACTGCCCCCGCACCCGCTCGCATCGCCGGATAAACTCATCGTCATGATGATCAAGATAGCGCTTTGCCCAGATATAGGTGACCAGCCGTACCTGCTTGCTCGGCTGACCGTGAGAGGTGAAGAATCCCGCCCCATCGACATACTGATACAGCAGCGGATCACAACCCCGTAATACCGCCAGCAGCGCACGCAGCGATGAAAAATAGCGCGCCATATTCACGATACATACCACACAAAGAGCCCAAAAAAGCGCAATAGTGCTGATCATATTCTCCCCCTCCCGGCTGGCATCGCAGCAACAGAACCAGCGTCAGACACCGTATCCGCCTGCAGAAAAAACCAGCCACTGAATCACCGGACTGCGAAAATTTTCGACCCCCTGAGCGGCTGCGAACCGGACCGCCTTTTTTCAGTGTAGGAGAGTTCTTTACATTTTTTCCAACGATGATTTTCGTTCAGCGCGAGTAAATCTGGCATAGCCTTGATCTTATTCATAAGCCAGACGGCAACAGCAGCATTTGCAGTGAGAGAAGGCTATACTCAGAACATAACAACATCATCACCTGCAACGCAGGTAGACACTTTGGTGGCGCTCATCGCCCGCTCGCGCAAAGGATTTCGCTAAGCTGTGACGCGGCAGGAACACCGGATGCCATCCTTAATCTCGTGAAAGGAGTTTTATCATGGCTTATAAACACATCCTGATTGCAGTAGACCTTTCTCCCGAAAGTCAGTTGCTGGTGGATAAGGCCGTCTCGCTGGCTCGTCCGTACGATGCCAGAATTTCCCTGATTCATGTTGATGTAAATTACTCCGACCTTTACACCGGCCTGATTGATGTCAACTTAGGGGATATGCAGAAGCGCATCTCTGAAGAAACGCATGCGGCACTGAAAGGATTATCAGATGCTGCGGGCTATCCGATCAGTGAGACGCTGAGCGGCAGTGGCGACCTCGGCCAGGTGCTGGTTGATGCGATCAAAAAATATGACGTTGATTTGGTGGTGTGTGGTCATCACCAGGATTTCTGGAGCAAGCTGATGTCTTCAGCCCGTCAGTTGATCAACACCGTGCACATCGACATGCTGATTGTGCCGCTGCGCGATGAAGATGAAGAGTAACCGCTGTTATTAAAGCCGGTGTAAGCCGGCTTTTTATCGGGATGAATATATTTACGCTTTATTCTGGCCCGCGATTTAAGTTCCTGATTCCCGGGCAACGCCATCGGAATCTATTTTTATTTATAAACCTATCCTCCAGGCTGTCTTTACACAAAACTAAATATCCGCTGCTTTATCATTTCTGATCTCTGTTTATATTACTTCCTTTTAGCGCTGTAATTACCGTCCCATACATAATTTCAAAGCCATTGTTACATTGCTCATTCATCCAGTCGCTAATGATAGAAATTTTATTGATAGCAAAGGGTAATTTATCAAAATCTTACTATAGGAAAAGGTTAATTCATCCGTTATCTTTCGCTGGCTTATCTGCTGCGCAGGCAACGGATAAAGCAGAATAATGATCCCCATTATTTAAAAAACCAATAAGGATATTAAAAATGAGAGAAATCAACCAGACAGAAATTGCTGCAGTTAGCGGCGCGGGCCTGACTGAATTTCTGGGTGAGGTTAATACCGCACTGACTGAAGTGTCCGGCTTATTTGACACCACCGTCGCATCAATCAAGGAAAGCACTGATCTGGGCCAGACTCTGGGCCTGACCTACAAGGCCATTGGCCTGAACTTCGCCAAAAGCTTCCTGAATGCATTTTCAGGCTTCCTGACTAAATTAGCCGCCTGACCGAATCAGTAGCACCGTATTAACGCGACAACGCGCATGCGGATAATTAAAGCCTGCCTGATAATAAGTTTCAGACAGGCTTTTTATTGAGCGCAATATGATAAACCGTTCGCTTTCAGAGTACATATGCGTTCATAACCGGCAGAGAAATTATCATGACCTGAAGTGACTGCTTCAGCTTGATAATTACCTAACGCGTACTGACCAGCGGCGGATAAATATCAAAGCGATGGCTTTTGGTTACCACAGCCGCCTGCGTCACGACACCCGCCAGCGGCGGTGCATAGTCTGGCCGTTTGACCACGATACGTTTCTTCGCCAGCCATCGGGCCGGTTCCAGTAGCGCATCCGCATCTTCATCCGGACCGACCAGCGACTGAAAGACCCGCATCTCTTTTTTCACCAGCGCACTTTTCTGGCGATGGGGATACATCGGGTCAAGATAGACCACATCCGGCTGCGGCGTAATCTCGCCCAGCGCCTGTGCACTGGCTGCATGAATCAGCGTCAGGCGTTCGCGCAGCCAGGGGCCAATTTCCACATCCTGATAACCGCGCTGCAGGCCATCTTCCAGCAGTGCAGCCACGACCGGATGGCGCTCCAGCATCCGCACCCGGCAGCCGAGTGCGGCCAGCACAAACGCATCACGCCCCAGTCCGGCCGTCGCATCGACCACATCCGGCAGATAGCCGCCTTTAATGCCGACCGCTTTGGCGACAGCTTCGCCACGTCCACCGCCGAAGCGACGGCGATGCGCCATTGCTCCGGTGACGAAATCAACAAAAATACCACCCAGCTTTGGCTCATCACGCTTGCGCAGCTCAAGGTGCGTCGGCGTCTGCACCAGTGCCAGCAGCGCGTCTTCGTCGTGCTCCAGCTGCCAGCGCTGCGCTAAACGTGATAAGGCGCCGTCTCCGGCGCCTGATTCATCGAGCAAACAGATTTTCACGAACCGACTTATCCCTGAATGCCGTAATGTTCCAGCATCGCATCAAGCTGCGGCTCACGGCCACGGAAGCGTTTGAACAGCTCCATCGGCTCCTCAGAACCGCCACGTGTCAGGATGTTATCCAGGAACGACTGACCGGTTTCACGGTTGAAGATGCCCTCTTCTTCAAAGCGGGAGTAAGCATCTGCCGCCAGCACATCTGCCCACAGATAACTGTAGTAACCCGCCGCATAGCCACCGGCAAAGATATGACTGAAAGCGTGTGGGAAACGGCCCCACTCCGGACTCGGAACAACCGCTACGCGGCTTTTCACTTCGCGCAGGGTTTCCAGAATCTGCGCGCCTTTCTCCGGATTAAACTCGGTATGCAGACGGAAATCGAACAGGCCGAACTCCAGCTGACGCAGGATAAACAGCGCGGCCTGGTAGTTCTTGGCGGCCAGCATTTTATCCAGCAACGCTTTCGGCAGCGGTTCACCGGTCTCAAAGTGACCCGAGATAAACGCCAGCGCATCCGGTTCCCAGCACCAGTTTTCCATGAACTGGCTTGGCAGTTCGACCGCATCCCACGGCACACCGCTGATACCGGAAACGCCAGGCGCTTCGATGCGGGTCAGCATGTGGTGCAGGCCGTGACCAAACTCATGGAACAGGGTAATCACTTCGTCATGGGTGAAGAGCGCAGGTTTGCCTTTCACCGGACGGTTAAAGTTACAGGTCAGGTAAGCAACGGGCTTCTGCAGGCTGCCATCGGCTTTACGCATCTGGCCCACGCAGTCATCCATCCAGGCACCACCACGTTTGTGCTCGCGGGCGTAGAGGTCGAGATAGAAGCTGCCGCGCAGTTCACCGGTTTCATCAAACAGATCGAAGAACTTCACGTCAGGATGATAAACCTCAACGTCGGTACGCTGCTTCGCAGTGATACCGTAAATGCGTTTCACCACTTCGAACAGACCGGCGACCGCGCGCGCTTCCGGGAAGTAAGGGCGCAACTGCTCATCGCTGATGGTGTAGAGATGCTGCTTCTGCTTTTCACCGTAATAAGTGAGATCCCAAGGATTCAGCTGCTCAACGCCATGCTCTTTCTGCGCGAAAGCGCGCAGCTGCTCCAGCTCTTTTTCACCCTGCGGACGCGCGCGTTCAGCCAGGTCATTAAGGAAGTCGATGACCTGAGAGGGGCTTTGCGCCATTTTGGTCGCCAGCGATTTATCCGCGTAGGAGTCGAAGCCCAGCAGCTGAGCCAGCTCGTGACGCAGCGCCAGTTCTTCCGCCATGATGGGGCCATTATCCCATTTACCGGCGTTCGGCCCCTGATCGGAGGCGCGTGTCGCATAGGCGCGATACATCTCTTCGCGCAGCGCCGCGTTGTCGCAGTAGGTCATGACTGGCAGGTAGCTTGGAATATCCAGCGTCAGCAGCCAGCCTTCCTGCTCTTTAGCTTCAGCCTGGGCTTTTGCCGCCGCCAGTGCGCTTTCCGGCATACCGGCCAGCTCGCTTTCATCGGTGATCAGCTTGCTCCAGCCCATAGTGGCATCGAGCACGTTGTTGCTGTAAGCCGAACCCAGCTCAGAGAGGCGCGCGGCGATTTCACCATAGCGCTGCTGTTTATCTTTTGGCAGACCAATACCGGAGAGTTCGAAATCACGCAGGGCGTTATCAACCGCTTTCTTCTGCGCCAGATCCAGTGCCGCGTATTGATCGCCCTCTTTCAGGTTGCGATACGCCTGATACAGCCCTTCATGCTGACCGACCCAGGTGCTGTATTCGGAGAGCAGCGGCAGCGTCTGTTCATAGGCTTCACGCAGCTCCGGGCTGTTTTTTACCGAATTAAGATGGCTGACCGGGGAAAATATACGGCTCAGGCGATCGTCGGTTTCCGCCAGCGGCTGAACCAGATTATCCCAGGTATAGGGCGCACCCTGCGCCACAACTTTTTCGACTTCTGCGCGGCATTGGCTCAGCACTTCCGTCACGGCAGGCACCACATGTTCAGGCTGGATGGCAGAAAAAGGGGGAAGCGTAAAAGATGTCAGTAGCGGATTGGTCATAGCGCAGTCCTTTATCGATGTATGGGGCGCAGCGGGTCGCGCAACGCAATCTAAGTAACATGCGGCTTAGTGTAGTGAAAATCAATGGGGGTCGGGATGAGGCGGGGAAGAAACACGCGAATGGCTACCCGAAAGCCCGCTGCTTTTTAAACCATGACAGCAATTATGGCGGGCGCGTCGGGCAGCTTTCTGCGTTTGCATGCGTGTAACAGGATGCCGCGCCCTGTCATCCCGATTTGTTATCACGCTTCTGGCCCATCGCCAGGCCATCCCTGATATAATCGCGGATTCTCATGCTTTTCCTGCGTCGGTTGCTGTGCGTCGTTCTGTGGGTAATACGTGAGGTAATAATTGGTATAAATTGATTTTCCATCAATTAAAACCTTATACATTCAACAGGATAAACAATGCTGAGTTATCGCCATAGCTTCCATGCGGGCAACCACGCCGACGTGCTGAAGCATACCGTTCTGAGCCTGATCATCACGGCGCTGAAAGAGAAAGAGAAACCGTTTTTCTACCTGGATACCCATGCGGGTGCAGGTCGCTACCAGTTGAGCGGCGAGCACGCCGAGCGTACCGGTGAATATCTGGAAGGCATCTCGCGTATCTGGCAACAGCCCGATGCACCGGAACTGCTGCAACCCTATTTTGACGCGATCGGTGCGCTGAATCGTGGCCCCTCGCTGCGCTACTATCCGGGTTCCCCGCTGATTGCCCGTCATCTGCTGCGTGAAGATGACCGACTGCAACTCACCGAGCTGCACTCCAGCGACTATCCGCTGCTGCGCAATGAATTCAGCAAAGATAACCGCGCGCGCGTCGACCGTGCCGACGGTTATCAGCAGTTGAAATCGAAACTGCCACCGCCGTCGCGTCGCGGTCTGGTGCTGATTGACCCGCCTTATGAGATGAAAAGCGACTACCAGGCGGTGGTGAAAGGCATTCAGGAAGGCCATAAACGGTTTGGCACCGGCGTCTTTGCGCTGTGGTATCCGGTGGTGTTGCGTCAGCAGATCAAACACATGCTGCGCGACCTGGAAGCAACCGGCATCCGCAATATCCTGCAGATCGAACTGGCCGCCCGTCCGGACAGCGATCAGCGCGGCATGACCGCCTCCGGCATGATCGTGATTAACCCGCCGTGGAAGCT
Organism: Pantoea sp. 22096; assembly: GCF_052045955.1. Lineage (NCBI taxonomy): Bacteria > Pseudomonadati > Pseudomonadota > Gammaproteobacteria > Enterobacterales > Erwiniaceae > Pantoea > Pantoea sp. 22096. Next base: position 170,521 of record NZ_JBQEPW010000006.1, read on the forward strand.
GGCCCAGCAGATGAATACTCTGCTGCCATGGCTGCACAAAAAACTGGTTCCGGCTGGTACCGGTCACTTCGTGGTGAACCAGATCGTTCCTGAATAAAACGATTATGTGGATTCTGCTGGCAGGCGCACTGGGTGCGCTGCAACCCGCCCGGCGGCTGGCGCTACTGTTGTTAGCGCTCGCCGCGCTGCTGGGGTTTTATCACGACGTCCTGACGTGGCCGGTGCTGCCACTGCTGGCCGGGATTGCGGCACTGGTCGCGCTGCGCCGCTTTGACCCAATCCGTTCCCGGCAGCATATTCTGAGTGAAGCGTTGCTGGTGCTGATGTCGCTGGGATTGTTCCTCCATCTTTTTCCGGGCTTTCACAATCCCCTTGTCGTCGATGAGGTAAAGGCAGGCGCACAGAGCCTGCCATTCAGTTTCTCCTTCAACTTCGATAAAGCGCTGATCCCCTTTGTACTGCTGGCCTGCCTGCCCACGCTGTTCCGCGCCCGCGCCTGCCCGCCACGTTATCCGTGGATCGCTGCGCTGGCATTAATCGCCGCCGTGCCGCTGCTGCTGGGTAGCGCCGTGCTGCTGGGCGGCCTGGCCGTGGAGCCTCATTTTCCGCCCTGGCTGCCCGTGTTTATGCTGGCGAACCTGTTCTTTGTCTCACTGACCGAAGAGGCGCTGTTCCGCGGCTATCTGCAACAGCGGCTGAGGGATGCGCTGGGCGGGATGCCCGCGCTGGTAATCAGCGCGCTGGTGTTCGGGCTGGCGCATGCAACCGGCGGCGTGCTGCTGGTGGTTTTCGCGACGCTGGCCGGGCTGCTTTATGGTCTGGCGTGGCACTGGAGCGGCCGCTTATGGCTGGCGACCGCCCTGCACTTCGCTCTGAATATTACCCATCTGCTGCTGTTTACCTATCCGGCTCTGCATCACTAAACCGTAAATACCGCCAGGTCCGAGGCCAGCTCGGTGCAGGGGAAAATGGTCTGGCACTCCGCCAGCAGGCGGCTCATGTCCTTTGCCAGATAGCGGGAGCTGAAATGGGTGGCGATCATCCGCTTTGCCCCGGCACGCTTTGCCACCTCCGCCGCCTGCAGGGTTGTGGAGTGCCCGCGCCCGTTGGCTTTCTCCATCATCGCCGCCTCCAGCGTGGTTTCATGCACCATCAGGTCAACATCTGCCGCCAGTTGCAGCGCGACCTCCGTGGGTGCCGTATCGCCAAAGATGGCCAGCTTTTTGCCGGGTGTCGCCGGGCCAAGGTAGTCAGCCCCGTTGACCACCCGCCCATCCTCCAGCGTCACACATTCTCCCTGCTTCAGCTGCTGGAACCACGGTCCGCGGGGCACCCCTTCGGCTTTCAGCCGCCCGGCATCCAGCAGGCCGGGTTTGTCGTGCTGTTCAATGCGATAGCCATAGCACTCCACCGGATGGCTCAGCGGCCAGGCACTGATACGAAACTCACCGTCATCCAGCGTCCAGCCCGCCTCAATTTCAACGATGTTCAGCAGATAGTCGGTATAGGAGCCGCTGATCGACAGCGCCGTCTCAACAAAGGTCTTTAATCCTCTGGGCCCATAAACCGTCATCGGTGAGGTCAGTCCGGCCATAGACCGGCTGGTGAGTAAGCCCGGCAGCCCAAAAATATGATCGCCATGCAGATGGGTAATAAAAATCTTTTCCAGCTTGCCCGGTTTCAGGCTGGAGCGCATAAACTGTAACTGTGTGCCCTCGCCGCAGTCGAACAGCCAGGTTTCACCACTCAGCGCACGGGTAAAAGCAATGGAGGTCACGTTGCGTTGCAGACTGGGAGCACCGCCGCCGGTGCCAAGAAAAGTAAGGTGCATGGTATGCTTCCCTGTAAGCGAGTGAAAAAACAGAACCCTATTACAATCATAGGCGCAAACTTTGCGTCATTTCGACCCGCAGCGTTACACTCAACCCCAATTTTTTATGCAACCGGATGGATACTTCAATGACCCGACATTTCGACTATCTCGCCATTGGCGGCGGCAGCGGCGGCATCGCCTCGATTAACCGTGCGGCTATGTATGGCCAGAAATGCGCCCTGATTGAAGCAAAAGAGCTGGGTGGCACCTGCGTGAACGTAGGTTGCGTGCCGAAAAAAATCATGTGGCACGCCGCGCAAATCGCCGAAGCTATCCATCTCTACGGGCCGGATTATGGCTTCGACACCACCGTCAATCGCTTCGACTGGGCCACGCTGGTCAAAAACCGCAGCGCCTATATCGATCGCATCCACAGCTCTTATGACAACGTGCTGGGTAAAAACAAAGTAGAAGTGATCAAAGGCTTTGCCCGCTTTGTCGATGCGCACAGCGTTGAGGTCAACGGCGAGATTATTACAGCTAACCACATTCTGATCGCCACTGGCGGTCGCCCGGTTCACCCTTCTATTCCGGGTGCGGAGTACGGCATCGATTCTGACGGCTTTTTCGAGCTGGACGCGCTGCCTAAACGCACCGCGGTTGTCGGCGCGGGCTACATCGCGGTCGAACTGGCGGGCGTGGTGAATGCGCTGGGATCGGAAACCCACCTGTTCGTGCGTAAACACGCGCCGCTGCGCAGCTTCGACCCGCTGCTCACCGAGACGCTGGTCGAAGTGATGAACACTGAAGGCCCGGCGCTGCACACCGAAGCCATTCCTAAGGCTGTGATCAAAAACAGCGATGGCAGCCTGACGCTGCAGCTGGAAAATGGCAGCGACTATACTGTGGATTGCCTTGTCTGGGCGATTGGCCGTGAGCCTGAAACGGACAACCTCAATATTCAGGCTGCGGGCGTGGCGCTGAACGATAAAGGCTATATCAGCGTCGATAAATTCCAGAACACCAATGTGTCAGGCGTCTACGCTGTGGGCGACAACACCGGTGCGGTTGAGCTGACGCCGGTTGCGGTGGCCGCGGGCCGTCGTCTCTCTGAGCGTCTGTTTAACAACAAGCCCGACGAGCATCTGGATTACAGCAACGTGCCGACCGTGGTGTTCAGCCATCCGCCGATTGGCACCGTAGGATTGACCGAGCCGCAGGCGCGCGAACAGTATGGTGATGACCAGGTGAAGGTCTATAAATCGTCGTTTACCGCGATGTACACCGCGGTCACCCAGCATCGTCAGCCGTGCCGCATGAAGCTGGTCTGTGTGGGTGCCGATGAGAAGATCGTCGGCATTCACGGCATCGGATTCGGTATGGATGAGATGCTGCAGGGCTTCGCCGTGGCGCTGAAAATGGGCGCGACCAAGAAAGACTTTGATAACACCGTGGCGATCCACCCGACCGCAGCGGAAGAGTTTGTGACGATGCGTTAACCCGCACCGGGCTTCGGAAACAAAACAGGCGACTTAAGGTCGCCTGTTTTTTTATACCGCATTCACATCCGCTTTCTGACTGTGCAGTGCAGAACCGCGTCAGTGCAGTTCAGCTTACGCGATCCAGCCAGCGTACATACGCCTGATCCCACAACGCCGCAGGCGTTCCCGCTTTACCAAGACCGAATCCATGTCCGCCTTTGCTGATCTGAATCAGCTCAACCGGCACGCGGTTACGGCGACAGGTGTCGCGCATCAGTTCGGTGTTAAACGGATTGGAGGTGTGATCGTCCTCGGCCTGCGCCAGAAACGTCGGCGGATATTGCCGGGTCACGAAGTTCTGCACTGACCAGTTCGCCTCATCCTGCGGCGTGGCATTTTTGCCGACCATCATCAGATGCGTGTTGGTGTGCTGATAAGGCGCTTCCAGGGTGATGACCGGATAGATCAGGCCGACGCTATCGACTTTCGGCACCACTTCATCCAGCGGATCGATGGCCGGATAAGATTCAAAGTCTGGCCGCGCCGCCGCCAGCCCCAGCAGATGTCCGCCTGCCGAGAAGCCCAGCACATGCACCTTACGCTCAAAAGAGCGCACCAGCCGGATGGCGCGCTGCGCATCCTGCAAGGGGGCCAGCCGTCCCGCCTGCCACTTCTCATGCGGTAATCGGTAGCTGAGCACATAAGCGGTATAGCCACTGGCGTTCAGCCAGCGCGCCACCGGCCAGGCTTCACGTCCCATGCCGATCCAGCGATAACCGCCGCCAGCGGCGATTAATACCGCTTCGCCATTGGGATTTTCCGGTTTAAAGCGCTGAATCGCCGGGCTGACGATATTTGACCAGGAACCGCTGCTGTTAATATGCAACTGGCCGGATGGGCCGCCGCCGCCGGGCGGATCGTCCGGCCAGAGGGGAATAATGTCATCACGGGCAAATAATTTGCCGGTGGTCATGGAGAGCCCGAGCGCTCCCGTGCCGAGAATAAAGCGTCGACGCGTAATCATAATGCCTGTTGTGTGATGCCAGAGTAATGAGCAAGCCATTGCGGCAGGCTACCGAAGAATGAACAGATGCAAGTCTGGTGCCATGGATGGCGATTATGTACGCAATGGCCCCTGAAAAGCCATAAAAAAACGCGCCCGTCAGGCGCGTTATTATCTTATCCGGCGGGCTTAATCTTCCTGCTGGAATTGTGCCATCACGGCCTGTTCACACTGCTGTTCGTTGACGCGCAGTTTGGCCCGCTCATCGTCGCCAAGTTGCAGCCAGGCACTGGCCACTTCACGCGCAGACTCTTCATCAAATTCCGGCTGATTCATCGCCGATGGTGACTGGCCGCCCGCCACGGTCGATTTCATTTTCTCGACATAGTGATCCGCCGTGGCGACTTTTTTCTCACCGCTGACAATGTGGCACAACTGGCTGGCATAGACATTCTGTTCAGTATCAGCGTCATCCGCTGCCAGCGCGCTGCCGGAGGCAAGGAGGCTTAGCAGCACTATCTGAGTCACTTTCATTTTTAACTCCTGTTCGTTCGGGTTAAACCTTGCGCTGAAGGGCTTCGAGGCGCTTCTGACGCCAGTTCAGCAGCGGCGTCACCGTGGTGCCGTGAACCACCACGCTGCAGACCACCAGCGTTAACGCTATATTCGTCATAATTTCCATCTGCGGGCCTTGCATACCGTGCGTCCAGGCATAGGCGATGTAGTTCAGGCTACCAATCCCCCGGATGCCCAGCCAGCCGATCAGCAGGCGCTGCCCCAGCGGCAGTCCGGCGCGCAGCGTCACCAGCCAGACGGCCAGCGGTCGTACTACGGCAAACAGCACCAGGCCAATCAGCACGCCGTAGATGTTCCAGTGCTGCGCCAGTGTGACGCCCAGCACCACCATCATGCCAGCCGCCAGTAAACGTTCAATAGTATCGCCAAAAGAGAGCGCGTCGCCTACTACAAACCCAATCGACTTCACCATATTGTTGTTGCCCTGATGCGCCAGGCGTATGTTGGGATTCACCAGCGCCTCAGAGGGCAACACGCGCTCATCGTCAGAGAGATCGTCCGGCTGATGGCGACGGAACACGCCCAGCTCGGCGCGGCGTAATCCCAGTCCTGCGGCAAAGGCGGCCAGGAAACCGGAGGCGCCCAGCCCTTCTACCAGTGAATAACTGAGGGCTATCAGCGCCAGCGCCAGAAAATCATTGGGTGCGACGTCGCCATTGGCATTGCGCAGTCGGGTCGCCAGCAGGCCGATCAACTGCCCTAGCACATAACCAATAGTCAAACCGCCGCCAATCGCCCAGAGCACCTCGACCGCCCCCCAGTGGGCCAGCATCGCACCATTCAGGCTCTCGCCATTGAACAGCAGCAGCGCCAGTATCAGCAGCGGCAGCGCGGAGCCATCGTTCATGCCCGCTTCGCTGGAGATCGCCACGCGCAGCGAATCATCATCCTGCGCATCGTTGACCGAGATTAAGCTCGCCAGCACCGGATCGGTCGGCGCCACTATCGCACCAAATGCCAGCGCAATCGGCCAGTCTAATTCCACCAGGAAATGCGCCAGCAGGGTCATCGCGGCGACGGTGAACAGCATGGCAGGAAACGCCAGTTTCAGCCCGGTTTGCCAGCAGTTATTCTGCAGTGGCAGACGCAGCTTAAGTCCGGTGATAAACAGCGAGGCCGCCATGGTGATTTCGGTGATATGGGCCACCGCTTCGGAATGGGTCACGATATCGACGTGGATGAGGTCAAATCCCCAGGGGCCGCAGAGAATGCCCGCAATCAGAAACAGACCAAATGAGGTAACTGGCCCCCGGTGAATCCAACCGGCAGCCAGCGACATCAGCAGCAAGAGGCCGCCCGTCGCTGCTGTCCAGGCTAAAAAGTTCATAACACTCCAGAATATTTCGGGTTTATGAATAAGCCTGGCACATTTTTTGACGGGCGCGATGTCAGTTTTTCAGGTGACGACTGGCGAAGCGAACCGCCAGCGCGGCGGCACCGGCCAGGGTGGCGAGCGCAACCACGCCATTCCAGCCCCAGTGCGCCAGCGCCAGACTCCCCACTGCCGCACCGGTAGCCATACCGATAAACACCACGGTAAACAGCAGCGCATTCAGGCGGCTGCGCGCTTCGGGTGCCAGGCCATAGACCAGTGTCTGATGCGCCACCAGCGTGGCCTGCACCCCTAAATCAAAGCCGATGGTGCAGAGGACAATCAGCGCCAGCTGCGCGGGCATGGGCAGCAGCGGCAGCAGAAACATCAGTGCAAAAGAGATCGTCACCAGCGCGGCACCGGCCTGCGTAACCCTTGCCGGACCAATGCGGTCAGCGAAACTGCCCGCCAGCGGGGCTGCCATGGCACCTGCTGCACCGGCTAAACCAAAGGCACCGGCCACCGCACTGTCCAGATGAAAGCGGTCGCTGAGCATTAACGCCAGCGTTGACCAGAAGGCGCTGAAGGCGACAGAAAGCAGACCCTGAGCCAGCGCAGCCCGGCGCAGCGTCTGATGGTGACGCCACAGATGCACCAGCGACAGCAACAGGCGCGGATAGCTCACCGAAGAGCCCGGCGCGAAGCGCGGCAACACCCGCCACAGCGTCAGCGTAATCAGCAGCACCGCCAGGGCGGCGATCATATACATGGTGCGCCAGCCGAAATACTCTGCCACCACCCCGCTGACCACCCGCGACAGTAGGATGCCCACCAGCAGCCCGGTCATCACCGTGCCGACTGTTTTACCCCGGCTGCGTTCCGGCGCCAGCGCCGCCGACGCGGGCACAATGTCCTGCGCCACGGTGGCGGTCAGCCCGGTGATAAAACTGGCAACCAGCAGCGCGCTGAGTCCGCCGGAAAAACCACACAGCAACAGCGCCGCGACCAGCAGTAAACCTTTGATAAAGATAATGGTGCGACGATCATGACGATCGCCCAGCGGGGCCAGCAGCAGAATACCCAGCGCATAGCCCGCCTGGGTCAGCATCGGCACCATGCCGACTGCGCCGATACCCGCATTAAACTGCTTACTGATGATATCCAGCATCGGCTGGCTATAGTAAATCGATGCGACGCTGAGCCCGGCTCCGGCGGCCAGGGTAAACACCAGCGGTGTGGAGAGCGATTCATTTTGCGTCTGAGTCTGTATGGCTGACATGCTGTAATCCTCATCATTTCGTCACATCATTAAAGCGCATCACGGTTATACGCGGTAGACTGACATCAGGCAAAACCGTTATGCGTGGTACGTATGAACAACCCTAACAGCAGCGATCGCATCGACCTGATGCAGACGTTTATCCGTATTGTCGAGAGCGGCAGCTTGTCCGCCGCCGCGGCCCAGCTCGGCACGACACAGCCTACCGTCAGCCGTCGCTTGCAGACCCTGGAGCAGCGGCTGGGCCTCAAGCTGATCCTGCGCACCACCCATGCGCTGAAGCTCACCGATGATGGCGAACGCTGCTACGCCCAGGCACGGCAGCTGCTGGCGACCTGGCATGCGCTGGAAGATGAGCTGACCGGTGCCAGCGATGACCCGGTCGGTACGCTGCGGGTTCGTGCGCCGCACGCCTTTGGTCAGGATCAGCTGATCGCGCCGCTGGTGGACTATCTGCACCGCTATCCCCGTCTCAATATCGAGTGGATGCTGAATGACCGCACGCCCGACTTTATGGCGGAGAACGTGGACTGCGCCATTCAGGTCGGTGCGCCCACCGATCCCTCGGTCGTGGCGATTCTGTTAGCCGAAGTGCCACGCATTGTGGTGGCGGCCCCGCACCTGCTGGCGCAGCATCCGTCGATTGAGCAGGTGGAACAGCTGCGCGGACTGCCTTGGCTGGCGCTGACCAGCTTTTACCGTAATGAAGTGGCGTTGCAGAAGATTGACGACGGCCAGCCGGTGAACCTGGCGATTACGCCCCGGCTGAGCAGCGACAGTTTATATGCGGTGCGCAAAGCGGCGCTGGCCGGGATGGGCGCGGCGATTGTCTCCTCGTGGGCGGTACAGGACGATTTAGCGGATGGCAGTCTGGTTCAGCTGATGCCCGCCTGGCAGGCCCCGCCGCTGCCGGTATGGCTGACCTATCCCTGGGCGAGTTACTACCCGGCCAGGCTGCAACACTTTTTTGCCATGATCAAAGAGGTGATGCCGCAGCTGGCGGGCACACGTCCGGCCTCACAGGCGGGTCGTTCAGGGGGAGCAGAGCGGAAAGGGTAAAGCAGGCGCCCGCCTCAGCGGGCCGCCAGAGAGGTTACTTCGGTTTTTTATCGCTGCGCGACATCTGATCCAGCCAGCCCATCACAAAGGCGGAGAGCACAAAGGTCAGGTGGATAATCACGTACCACATCAGCTTGTCGTTTTCGACGTTGCGCGCTTCCATAAACACCCGCAGCAGGTGGATCGAGGAGATGGCGACAATGGAGGCGGCGACTTTGTTTTTCAGCGAGCCGGAGTCCATCTTGCCCAGCCAGCTCAGCTTCTCTTTATCTTCGTCGATATCGAGCTTGGAGATGAAGTTCTCATAACCCGACAGCATCACCATCACCAGCAGGCCGCCAACCAGCGTCATATCCACCAGCGACAGCAGCAGCAGGATCAGATCGTTTTCCGCAATGCTGAAAATGTTGGGCAGCAGGTGGAAAATTTCCTGGAAAAATTTAATGGTCAGCGCCAGTAATCCCAGCGAAAGTCCAATGTAAACCGGGGCCAGCAACCAGCGCGATGCATACATCAGGTTTTCGGTAAAACGTTCCATACAATCCCACGAATAATCAAACAGGTCCGGGAGTATAACCGATCAACTGTGAAGTTATTTCAGCCCTTCGTCAGAAATTTCAGGGACCGGCGGCAGTGGCAGCGAGAGACGAAATGCCGCGCCCCCTTCGGGTCGGTTTTCGGCCCAGATCTGACCGCCGTGGCTCTCGATAATGGTTTTACAGATTGCCAGACCCAGCCCGACGCCCGGCACCGCCGACTCTTTGTCGCCCCGCCAGAATTTATCGAATATCCGGCTTAAGTCGTCTTCGGCAATGCCCGGTCCGCTATCCCAGACCGCAATCTCCAGTCGTGATGCGGCACGCCAGGCGCGAATGCCGCGTGGTGCGCTGTTACCGGCATACTTCAGGCTGTTCTCAATCAGGTTAGTGAAAACGCGTTCCAGCAGCGTACTATCGCCTTTGATCAGCACGATATCGTCCGGCAGATCGAGCTGAACCTCATGCCCTTTCAGCGACGGTGCCATGCTGCTCAGCGCCCCGCCGATCACCTCTTCCAGCGCCAGCCACTCCTCACGCAGGTTGAGGCCACCCGACTGAATGCGCGCCATATCCAGCATATTGCTCACCAGCCGGATAGTGCTCAGCGTCTGCTCGCGGATCTGGCTGGCCTGCGGCACATATTTTGAGTTGTCGCTGGCCAGATCGAGCATCAGCATTTCCGCCTGACCAAACAGCACGGTCAGCGGGGTGCGCAGGTCGTGCGACAGCGCCGACAGCAGCGCATTGCGCAGCTGTTCCCGCTCTGCCGAGAGACGGGAGGCTGCCTCGCTGTGCGACAGCGCCATCCGCTCCAGCGCATTGGCAATCAGTACCGTAAAGGTTTCCACCAGCCGCTGCTGTTCGGGGATCATCAACTGACGCAGATTCTGCGGCTCCACCACCAGCAAACCACGGCAGTGCGCGCCACTTTTCAGCGGCAGGATCTGATAGGGCACCGCCGGTAAGGTATCGGTGCCCGCACCCGCAGGCTGGCCTTTGCTGTAACTCCATTTCGCAATCGCACGATCCGGCTCACTGGCCGGTAACGCCTCGCCCACCGGTTGCAGCTCGCCCTGCTCATCCGGCAGCAGCAGCAGGCAGCGCGCCTGTAACGTGGCATCCAGCACACGCTGGCTGGTGGCGGCAATATCCTGCGGCGTCAGCGCGCTGCCCAGCGATTTCGCCATCTCATAGAGCTGGCGCGCCCGCTGTTCGCGGTAGCGCGCCACCCGCGCCTGATAGCGCACCCCGGCCGTGAGATTGCCGACAATGACGCCCACCGCCAGCATCACGCCAAAGGTCACCAGATATTGCAGATCGGAGACCGCCACCGTGCCGGTGGGGGCCACAAAGAAGAGGTCAAAGGCGATGATGTTCATCACCGTAGCGATCACCGACGGCCAGCGGCCATAGCGCAGCGCCACGATCACGACCGCCAGCAGGTAGATCATCACACAGTTGGCGGGATCGAAATTGATCAGCACAGACTGTCCGGCTGCGGTGACGACGATGCAGAGCACCAGCGCCATCATCACGCCACGCAGCTGAATGCGCCATTTTTCACTGGTGACGCGGCCATCCGGCAGCGGATGCGGCGCATCCTTCAGCGGCTCATCCAGTGCGACGACCAGCAGGTCGAGATCGGGGCCAAGCTGACCCAGACGTTCGGCAAAACTGTCACGCCGCCAGCGCCGCTGCGGGCGACGGCCAGTGACGATTTTACCCAGGTTGTGTTCGCGGGCGTAGCCCAGCACCGCTTCCGCTTCATCCGGTTCCGAGAGCGTGGCGGTTTCTGCGCCCAGCTCCTGCGCCAGCTGTAAGGTACGCAGAATCGCCCGTCGCCGCGCTTCCGGCAGCCGGTTAAGCCGCGGCGTTTCGACATAGACCGCGTGCCATTCACTGCCGAGCCGTGCTGCCAGCCGGGCGGCGGTGCGCACCAGCTTTTCACTGCCGCTGTCGTCACCAATACAGAGCAGAATGGCATCGCGGGTGTGCCAGACGCGCTCCCGTCCCTGCTGATCGCGCCAGGCGCGCATCTGGTCATCCACCCGATCGGCGGTGCGACGCAGGGCCAGCTCACGCAGGGCGAACAGGTTACCTTTGCGGAAAAAGTTTTCGATGGCGCGTTCTGCGCGGTCACCAATGTAGACTTTGCCCTCTTTCAGCCGCTGCCGCAGATCGTCGGGCGGCAGATCGACCAGCACCACTTCATTGGCGCTGTCGAAAAAGGGATCAGGCACGGTTTCGCGCACCTGAATGCCGGTGACGCCGCCGACCACATCATTGAGGCTCTCAAGATGCTGCACGTTGACGGTGGTGAGCACGTCGATGCCCGCTTCCAGCAGCTCCTCGATATCCTGCCAGCGCTTGGGATGGCGTGAGCCCTGCACGTTGGTGTGCGCCAGCTCATCCATCAGGATCACCGCCGGATGGCGGGCCAGCGCAGCATCAAGATCAAACTCCGCATGACGCGAGCGGCCGGTTGCGCGCCGCGGCAGCAGGGTTAAGCCTGTCAGCAGCTGCGCGGTTTCCGGCCGGTCGTGGGTCTCTACCACGCCGATCAGCACATCCAGACCCTGCGCACGCAGCCGCTGTGCCTCCTGCAGCATGGCGTAGGTTTTGCCCACGCCCGCACAGGCACCAAAGTAAATCTTCAGCTGTCCGCGATGACTCTCGCGGTTAGCCTGCAGCAGCGCGTCGGGATCGGGACGCTGGGGTTCGTGGTTCATCGCTTCCTTTACACCATTACAGTTCGTTGAGCGCTATATTCAGCTGCAACACATTGAGGGTCGGTGTGCCGAGGAAGGGCAGCAGCGGACGATGCGTCATCTTTTCAATCAGCGCCTCGACCTGTGCCACCGGCACCTTGCGGCTGGCAGCGACACGCGGAGCCTGCCACAGTGCAGCCTGAGGCGAAATATCCGGGTCCAGCCCGCTGGCGGAAGCAGTCACCAGCTCAACCGGCACGGCGGCCGCTGCCTGGGGATTGGCGGCCCGCAGTACAGCGATGCGGTCGGCCACCGCTTTGTCCAGCGCCGGGTTGCTGGCGGCCAGATTACTGCCGCCCGAGGCCAGCGGGTTATAGGCTTTATCACTGGTGGCTGAAGGACGCCCCCAGAAATAGCCGGGCTGGGTAAAGTTCTGCCCAATCAGCGCAGATCCGTGCGCCACGCCCTCCTCCTCCAGCAGCGAGCCATTGGCCTGGGCCGGAAAAAGCCACTGCGCCAGCCCGGTGGTGAGGAAAGGATAAACCACGCCGGTCACAAGCGTAAGCAACAACAACAGTAAAATTGCCGGACGTAACTGACTCATTTTTTTCTCCTCAGGCCATGCCTGAAAGCACTAACAGCAGATCGATCGCTTTGATGCCGACAAACGGCACCAGCAGGCCACCCAGACCGTAAATCAGCAGGTTGCGGCGCAGCAGCGCAGCAGCACTCAGCGGGCGGTAGCTGACGCCTTTCAGGGCCAGCGGGATCAGGAAGATAATCACCAGGGCGTTAAAGATCACCGCCGACAGAATCGCGCTGGCGGGCGAGTGCAGCTGCATCACGTTCAGCATGTTGAGCTGCGGATAGGTGGCCGCAAACGCCGCCGGAATGATGGCGAAATATTTCGCCACGTCGTTGGCGATACTGAAGGTGGTCAGGGAACCGCGCGTCATCAGCATCTGTTTACCGATGTGCACCACTTCCAGCAGCTTGGTCGGGTTCGAGTCGAGATCGACCATGTTGCCCGCCTCTTTCGCCGCCTGCGTACCGGAGTTCATCGCCACCGCCACATCCGCCTGCGCCAGGGCAGGCGCATCGTTGGTGCCGTCGCCGGTCATCGCCACTAACCGTCCTTCTGCCTGATACTGGCGGATCAGCGCCAGTTTGGCTTCCGGCGTCGCCTCTGACAGGAAGTCATCCACGCCCGCTTCCGCCGCAATGGCCGCGGCGGTCAGCGGGTTATCGCCGGTGATCATCACCGTTTTAATGCCCATTTTGCGCAGTTCGGCAAAGCGTTCTTTGATGCCGCCCTTCACGATATCTTTCAGCGCCACCACGCCCAGCACGTTCGCGCCCTCTGACACCACCAGTGGCGTGCCGCCACTGCGTGCCACCTCTTCCACCTGCGCATTGACCTCGGCAGGGAAACGGCCATGGTTCGCTTCAATATGACGACGTACCGCATCGACCGCACCCTTGCGGATCAACCGGTCCTGCACGTTTACGCCACTCATGCGGGTCTGGGCTGAGAACGGAATAAAGCTGGCGCCCATGCTGCTGAGATCGCGTTCACGCAGATTAAAGCGCTGCTTCGCAAGCACCACGATGCTGCGCCCTTCAGGTGTCTCATCGGCCAGCGAGGCGAGCTGCGCGGCGTCGGCCAGTTGCTCTTCGCTGACGCCCGGCGCGGGCAGGAACTGGGTCGCCTGACGGTTACCCAGCGTGATGGTGCCGGTTTTGTCCAGCATCAGCACATCCACATCGCCTGCGGCTTCCACCGCACGTCCGCTGGTCGCAATGACGTTCGCACCCAGCATACGGCTCATCCCCGCCACCCCAATCGCCGACAACAGCCCGCCGATAGTGGTGGGGATCAGACAGACCAGCAGCGCCACCAGTACGGTGATGCTGACCGGCTTGCCGCCCCAGGCCGAGAACGGCCAGAGCGTGACGGTCGCCAGCAGGAACACGATAGTCAGCGACACCAGCAGGATGGTCAGGGCAATCTCATTCGGGGTTTTGCGACGTTTCGCACCTTCCACCATGGCGATCATCCGGTCAAGGAAGGTTTCACCCGGGTTGGCGCTACAGGTAATGACCAGCCAGTCAGAGAGAATACGCGTACCGCCCGTGACGGAGGCGAAGTCACCGCCTGACTCACGGATCACCGGTGCAGATTCACCGGTAATGGCGCTCTCATCCACGGAGGCACCACCCTCTATCACTTCACCGTCGCAGGGAATAATGTCGCCCGCTTCGACCAGCACCGCGTCGCCTTTGCGCAGCGCATCGGCACTGACCTGCTGCCACTCCGCGCCATAACGCGCCGCTGACAGTTTTTTGGCAAAGCTGGTCTTTTTCACTCCTTTCAGGCTGCTCGCCTGGGCTTTACTGCGCCCTTCAGCCAGCGCCTCCGCCAGGTTGGCGAACAGCACGGTGAACCAGAGCCAGAGCGCAATCGCGCCGGTAAAACTGGCGCTGCCGCTGATGCGGCCAGACAGCATGGCCAGCGCCAGTAGCGTAGTCAGCACGCTGCCGAGCCAGACCACAAACATCACCGGGTTACGGAACTGTACCCGGGGATCGAGCTTTTTCACCGCATCCCAGGCCGAGGTACGCAGCAGCGCTGCGTCAAATAATGCCTGTTGTTGACGACTCATGAGGATTGTCCCTGAACAAGTTGCAGATGCTCAGCCACCGGGCCCAGCGCCAGAGCAGGAATAAAGGTCAGTGCACCCACCAGCAGCACCGTGCCAATCAGCAGTCCGATAAACAGCGGACCGTGGGTTGGCAGCGTGCCGTTACCCACCGGCTGCACTTTTTTCACCGCCATCGCACCGGCAATCGCCATCACCGGAATGATGATGCCGAAGCGGCCCAGCAGCATGCAGACCGCCAGTAACAGGTTCCAGAACGGCGTGTTAGCACTCAGCCCGGCGAAGGCGCTGCCGTTGTTGTTGGCCGCCGAGGAGACGGCGTAGAGCACTTCGCTGAAGCCATGAATGCCGGGGTTCGCCATTGCACTGCGGCCAGCGTCGGTCATCATCGCCAGCGCGGTGCCGATCAGCACCAGCGCCGGGGTGACCAGAATCGCCAGCGCGGTCATCTTCATCTCCCAGACGTCGATTTTTTTGCCCAGGAATTCCGGGGTACGACCGATCATCAGCCCGGCGATAAACACCGCCAGCAGCACAAACAGCAGCATGCCGTAGAGACCGGCACCGACGCCGCCAAACACCACTTCGCCCAGCTGCATCAGCCACATCGGCACCATGCCACCCAGCGCAGTAAAGGAGTCGTGCATGGCATTCACCGCACCGCAGGAGGCCGCGGTGGTAATGACCGCGAACAGGCTGCTGTTAAGAATGCCAAAGCGCGTCTCTTTGCCTTCCATGTTGACGGCGCTGTCGGCCCCCAGCTGGAGGAAATGCGGGTTACCCTGCAGTTCGGCCCACATGACGACCGATACCGCCGCGACAAACATCAGCGTCATCGCCCACAGCAGCATGTGGCCCTGACGACGATCGCGTACGCTTTCGCCAAACGCGAAGCAGAGCGCCGCCGGGATCAGAAAGATGCTCAGCATCTGCACCAGGTTGGTCAGCACCGTCGGGTTTTCAAATGGATGGGAGGAGTTGGCGTTAAAGAAGCCGCCACCGTTGGTGCCCAGCATTTTGATCGCTTCCTGCGACGCCACCGGTCCCATCGACAGCGTCTGCTGCACGCCTTCCAGCGTGGTGAAGCTGTGATAAGGTGCGAAGTTCTGGATGCTGCCCTGACTGACAAAGAACAGCGCCACCAGCAGGCTGATCGGCAGTAAGACATAGAGCGTGATGCGCGTCAGGTCGCGCCAGGCGTTACCCAGGGTCGCAGCGCTGCGATTAGCGAAGCCACGGATCAGCGCAAATGCCACGGCGATCCCGGTTGCGGCAGAGAGAAAATTCTGCACCGTCAGGCCCACCATCTGACTGAAATAGCTCAGGGTGCTTTCGCCGCTGTAGGACTGCCAGTTGGTGTTGGTGACGAAGCTCACGGCGGTGTTCAGCGCCAGATGCCAGCTCAGGCCAGGCAGCTGCTGCGGATTCAGCGGCAGCGCGCCCTGCATCAGCAATATTGCCAGCAGCACCACGAAACCCAGCGCATTAAACAGCAGAATCGCCAGCAGGTAGTGCGGCCAGCGCATCTCCGATTGCTGCGCGCCCAGCAGTCGCCACAGCGGCGCTTCCAGCCGGGCAAACACCGGCTTGTCGGCCACTAACGCGGCCAGGCCCCGGCCAAGCGGCTGCGCCAGCACCATCAGCAGCACCAGATAAAATGCGATGAGTAAAAAAGCATTGGCCGCCATCAGAAAGCCTCCGCATTTAACAGGGCATAGATCAGATAGCCCAGTAACAACACCACCAGCACAATGCCGGTTATTACGCCCACGCTCACAGGAACCTCCAGAGGATTGGATTTATGGCGTAGCTTGCGCGGAGGCGTATAAAGAAGGGGTTAAAATGCAGCGGGCGGGCGTAAAAATAGTGTAAAAATGGCGAAAAATCAGGCGACTTCCAGCGCCCAGATACGATTGAGATCGACGTTACCCCATAGTGCACTGTCCTCTGCGCCCACAATACTGTCGGTGCAGAAACTGTCGCCGAGGTCGAGCTCCTCCGGTTTCACTTCGCGCTGGGCGTGCAGCGACCAGAAGACATGCACACAGGGGCGCATCAGCGATTTTTCGCCTGCCTTTACCACCAGCGCCACCCGGCCGGAAGCCAGACGCACCAGCGAACCTACCGGATAGATGCCGATGGTTCGCACGAAGGTGTGCAGCAGGCCCGGATCGAAATGGCCGCGCCAGCTCAGCATCTGGTGCATCGCCTCTGCCGGTGTCCAGCCGTTGCGATAGGAGCGGGTTGAGGTGACAGCATCGTAGACATCACACACCGCTGCCATCCGGGCGTAGAACGAAATCGCTTCCCCTTTCAGACGGTGCGGGTAGCCACTGCCATCATATTTTTCATGATGATGCAGGGCGATATCGAGCAAATCGTCATCGGCGTCGGCTTCAATCAGCATCTGCGTGCCCACCACCGGATGCTCGCGCATCACCCTGAACTCCTCTTCCGTCAGCTTGCCCGCTTTGTTCAGGATCGCCAGCGGCACAGCGGCTTTGCCGACATCATGCAGTAAACCGCCCATGCCCACCCGACGCAGCTGCTGCTCATCCAGCCCGAGTTTTTTACCCAGTGCAATCATCAGCCCGCAGACCGCCATGGAGTGCAGATAGGTGTAGTCATCATGATTTTTCAGCCGCGCCACGCTGAGCATCGCTGAGGGTTCACGCGTGATCGAGCCGGCGATGTCATCCACCAGATCCATCATATAATCAAGCTTCAGGCCGTTACCCAGCCGCGCTTCGTTGAACATCGCCAGTACTTTCGGTTTGCCCTGCTGAAAGATCAGCTGTGCCTGGTCCAGTTCCTGAAAAAATGGGGTACGCCCAATGGTTCTTTTCGCGATCGAGGTGGCGATCGGCGCCTGCACAGATCGATCGAGGTCGATCCAGAGCTGGCGGATCCCTTCACTGCGTAACGTGGCGATTTGTCGTGGATCGGTGATCAGCATCTGATTATGAATGCGCTCGTCCTTTATCCACCAGACCTCCAGCTTGTGGATAAACATCCCAGGGCGCAGTTCATCAATGGTAATCAGCTTTATCACGCTATCACTCCTTACGATCAGCGGGTGGTAAGGTGATATCGGCAGCTGGACAAATATTCTTCAGGCTGTTTTGTGCGGAGGCGGCGCGCGGGCGAGTGGTCAGAGGAGAAGCGTCCTGTCTCACGCTCTGCCCATCATGGTTAAGTCATTGTTGTCGTTAGACTACGCGGGTCAGCACCGGCTCGCCACGGGCAAACGCCAGCATGTTCTCAAACACCAGGCCGGCCATCGCCGCCATGGTTTCGCGGGTGCTGCTGGCGATATGTGGCGTAATCACCACATTGTCGCGCTGGCGCAGGGCGTCAGGGACATGCGGCTCCTGTTCAAACACATCCAGTCCGGCACCGGCGATCTGCCCGGTTTCCAGCGCCGCCACCAGCGCCTGCTGATCCACCACGCTGCCGCGCGCGATGTTAATCAGATAACCCTGCGGGCCCAGCGCCTGCAGCACGTCTGCGTTAATGATATGGCGCGTTGCGGCACCGCCTGGCAGCGTGAGCACCAGAAAATCGGCCTGCTGCGCCAGCGCCACCAGGCTCTCATGCCGGGTATAGGGCACGTCAGGACGTGAACGCGGGTTGTAGTAGTGAATCTGCATACCAAACGCCTGCGCGCGCCTGGCTACCGCCTGGCCGATATTGCCCAGCCCGACGATACCGCACACCTTGCCGCCGATTTTGCTGCTCAGCGGAAAGCGGCCCTGCGTCCAGTGCCCGGCGCGTGTGAAGCGATCGGCCTCACTGATGCGGCGCGCCACATCCAGCAGCAGCGCCATGCCCAGATCCGCGACGCAATCATTGAGCACCTCCGGCGTGTTGGTCACCACAATGCCGCGCGATCGGGCGGCTTCCGTATCAATGCTGTCATACCCGACGCCGTTACTGCAGATCGCTTTGAGGTTGGGCAATGCCGCGATCAGCGCGGCCGGAGCACCCATTACCGCGTTGCCGCTGGTGACCAGTATGTCGATGGCAGCACCCTGTTCAGCCAGAAAAGCGCTCTCATCGTCCGCCTCCCACAGCCGGAACGCGGTGAACGTCTTTTCAATGTTCTCTATCAGCTGCGGCGGCAGGAATTTCCCTCTGATCAGCACCTTACATTGCTTTAATGCCATCTTCTTTCTCCTGATTGTTATAGGATGCCGGGCGTTCGGTCTCTTCGCCCACGCGTTCAATCGGTCCCATCACCAGCAGGAACAGCAGCGCCGCAACCACGCAGTGTGCCGCCACAAACGCCAGCCCGATGCTGTAGCTGCCGGTCAGCCCGACGATGATGCCGAACAGCAGCGGCGTGGTGAAACCGGCAATGTTGCCAATGCCGTTAAAAATGGCACCCGCCAGACCTACTGCCTCTTTCGGTGCGGTGTCGCTGATCACTGTCCAGGTGCCTGCGCCCGCCGCGATGCCTTTGCCGAAAAAGGCGAAGGACATAATGGCGATGATGCCGCCGTTACCGGGAATAATCGCCGCCAGCACCAGGCTCGACGCCATCAGCATGCCGACGATATAGGGGGTTTTACGCGCCCAGGAGACGCTCCAGCCCCGGGCGATTAATTTATCTGACAGGTAACCGCCGCTGATCCCGCCGAGAAAACCAAACAGCGCCGGAGCAACAGTGGCGAAGCCCGCCTCCATAATGTTCATGCCGCGCGCCTGCACCAGATAGATCGGGAACCAGGTAATGAAGAAGTAGCTGAGCGCGATGATGCAGTACTGGCCAAGATAGGCGCACCAGAGCATGCGATTAGTGAGCAGCTTTCTGAACATCGCTTTGCTGACCGGTGGTCGGGCCTTCAGGGTCTGCGCCGCGTCGATATCCACCATCGCGCCGCCATTAATGATGTGGCGCAGTTCACTTTCCGACACGCCGGGATGGTTGCGCGGCTCGCGCATCCAGGCTGCCCAGACAAACACCGCCAGCAGGCCGATGCCGCCCAGCACAAAGAACGGCCACTCCCAGCCGAAGCGCGACACCAGCCAGCCTGACAGCGGTGAGAAGATGGCGACGGCAAAATATTGCGCCGAACTGAACAGCGATGATGCCCGGCCCCGCTCAGCGCCAGGGAACCACATAATCACCACGCGCGCATTGGCGGGAAAGCTGGGTGCCTCAATGAGTCCCAGCATAAAGCGCAGACCAAACATCAGCATCAGCGCGCCGGTCATCCCGCTGGAGAACTCACCCACAAATCCCATCGCCAGCGTCGAGACCGACCAGAGCGCCAGCGTGACGCCATACACTTTTTTGGCTCCGAAGCGGTCAAGGAACAGTCCGCCGGGGATCTGACCGATGACATAGGCCCAGCTGAAGGCAGAGAGGATCAGTCCCAGCTGGATCGCTGACAGGCCGAACTCCTCTTTGATCGCCGATCCGGAGATCGAGAGGATCGAACGGTCGGCATAAGCCACGACCGACAGAAACAGGATCAGGCAGAGGATCCCGATGCGGACATGGGTGGTCCGTTGAGGCGTTACATCTTTAGGCATGAGCTGAATTCCTTAAAAAGCGGCAGGTTGTGCCACAAGGTTTTTTTCAGGAATAACGCTGAGATTTCCCGCTTCTGGAAATATAGATAGGAGGCTAACTAAGGGTCATTGTGCGGATGTTGAGATCGACGGGTCCGATTCAGCGATTTTCTGGCAACCGCCACAACCGCCCGTGCGGCGCTGCACAAAAGCGCAAAAAGCTGCGGCGCTTTGCCGCAGAGTGTGCACCCGATCGGGGTTTTAACCGGCGCTGACAGCTATGACGCGACGAATTTTCAGCAAAGTGTGGCGACGCCAGCAAGAGTGAAAAAGGCGGCTTGTCAAACCTGACGGCAATTTCTAAGCTGCAGATGATCCTCTTTATCCATTTTTATAATAAATGAAATATCCATTCCAAACAGCAACCTCTGGAGTCCGCAATGAAAACACGCGCATGGGCATTACTCTGTCTGCTCTCTCTTTCTACGTCGGCGCTGGCAGAGAAGATTGGCGTCTCGATGGCTTATTTCGACCAGAACTTCCTGACCATTATTCGCCAGTCGATTGAAAAAGAGGCGAAAGCGCGTCAGCTGGATGCGCAGTTCGAAGATGCGCGCGGCGACGTCGGTCGTCAGACCGATCAGGTGCAGAGCTTTATCAGCGCCGGGGTGGACGCGATTATCGTCGATCCTGTCGACTCCGCCAGCACCCCTGCCCTGACCAGGCTGGCGCAGCAGGCTCACATTCCGCTGGTCTACGTTAACCGCACACCGGGCGATAAAACCCTGCCGCCAGGCGTGGTATTTGTCGGCTCTGACGAACGCGAGTCGGGTACGTTGCAGATGGAAGCGCTGGCGAAGCAGGCGGGTTATCGTGGCAAGGTCGCCATTATCATCGGTAACCTCAGCGATGCGGGTGCGCTGCAGCGTACCAAAGATGTGGAGCAGGTGGTGGCAAAGTATCCCGACATGAAAGTGGTGCTGAAGCAGACCGCCAACTATTCGCGTAATGAGGGCATGGATTTAATGCTCAACTGGCTGTCGAACGGCGAAGAGATCGATATTGTCGCCGCCAACAATGACGAAATGGCGATTGGCGCGACAATGGCGATTGCGCAGGCGAAGCCGAAGAAGACCATTCTGGTGGGCGGCATTGATGCCACGCCGGATGGCCTGAAAGCCCTGGCAAGCGGCAAACTGGCCGTCACCGTGTTCCAGGATGCCGTGGGTCAGGGCAAAAAATCGGTCGAGGTGGCGCAGCAGATGATCAAAGGGGAAAAAGTCGATTCCCACCAGTGGATTCCGTTTGAACTGGTAACGCAGCAGAACATGCAGCACTACAGCAATAAAAATCCGTAATGAAAAGCGGAGCGGCAGCGCTGCCGCTCCGGTTATCACTTCTCGTGCAGCAGCTTCGCCATCATCACCACATCGCGCAGCTGACCGTCGCGCAGGGCGGCCTGGCGCATCACCCCTTCACGCTCAAAGCCCAGCCGCTCATAGAGCCGCAACGCCCGTTCATTGTCGTGAAACACCTCCAGCGCCATACGCGTAATCCCCAGCCAGTTGCGGGAATAGTCGAGCGCGGTGCGGATCAGGCGCTCACCGACGCCGCGACCGGCGTAATCGGGATGCACGCCCAGCCCAAAGCTGATGCAGTGGCGGGTGCGCGGCTTGTTATCCACAAACAGCGTCAGCTCACCGGCCAGCACGCCCTCGATCTCCGCGACAAAGGCGATAAACCCCTCGGCATCCATTCTGGCGATTTTTTTCTCCCAGGTGGCGACGCTGGGAAACGGTAGCTGCAGCGTCCAGGGATAGACATCGGGATGACTGTAGAGTCGCTGATAGGCGGCGGCATCCTGCGGTTCCCGTGCCCGAATAATGATTTCCATATTTTCTCCTTTTAGCCGAACGGGGTTCATGCACTAAGCTGTAGCTCTTTACCGGACGGAAAGAGTATCGCTATGTTGTATCGCCGTTTTGAGCGTTTTATCAATATATTTCATGACGCGCCCACCGACTCGCCCCCCTCAACGGTCTGGTCGTTTTACCTCTATTATCTGCGGCAGGTCTGGCCGAGTTTCGCGGCACTGCTGGTAGTGGGACTGGCGTCAGCCCTGATTGAAGTGTCGCTGTTCAGCTATCTGAGCCGCATTATCGACATGGTCAATCACTCCACGCCCGCAAGCCTGTTTCGGGATAACTGGCCGATACTGCTGTGGATGGTGGCGGTGGCGCTGATCCTGCGGCCGATTTTTATCGCCCTGCACGACATGCTGGTGCATCAGAGCATCAGCCCGAGCATGACCAGCATGATCCGCTGGCAGAATCACAACTACGTGCTGCGCCAGAGCCTCAATTTCTTCCAGAACGATTTCGCGGGTCGCATCGCCCAGCGCATTATGCTGACCGGCAGTTCTCTGCGCGATTCCGCGGTGCAGTTGGTGGATGCCATCTGGCACGTACTGATCTACGCGGTAACCTCGCTGGTGCTGTTTGCCGGTGCCGACTGGCGGCTGATGATCCCGCTGATTATCTGGATGGTGGCCTACAGCGCCTCGCTGCGTTTCTTTGTGCCGCGCGTCAAAGCACGTTCGGTGGTCTCCTCGGAAGCACGCTCAAAGCTGATGGGCACCATTGTTGACGGCTACACCAACATCGCCACCATCAAGCTGTTCGCCCACAGCGATCTGGAACGGCAGTATGCGCGTGAGGCGATTCAGGAGCAGACCGAAAAAACCCAGAACGCCGGCCGCATGGTCACCAGCATGGATCTGACCCTGTCGGCGCTGAATGGCCTGCTGATTGTCTCGACCTCCGGGCTGGCGCTGTGGTTATGGAGCCAGTCGCTGATTAGCGTCGGGGCGATTGCGCTGGCGACAGGTCTGGTCATCCGCCTGGTGAATATGTCCGGCTGGATCATGTGGGTGGTCAACGGCATCTTCGAAAATATTGGTACGGTACAGGATGGCCTGAAAACCATCGCGCAGCCGCTGAGCGTGCAGGATGCGCCGCAGGCGAAGCAGCTTAAGGTGACGCGCGGCAACATCCGTTTTGAGGATGTGCGCTTCGATTATGGCGGTGGCCGTCAGGTGATTAACGGCTTTAACCTCGACATCAAACCTGGCGAGAAGATTGGGCTGATTGGTCCCTCGGGCGCCGGTAAATCGACGCTGGTGAACCTGCTGCTGCGCCTCTATGACCTGAACGCGGGGCGGATTGTGATCGACGATCAGGATATCGCCGCCGTGACGCAGGAGAGCCTGCGCAGCCAGATTGGCATGATCACCCAGGACACCTCGCTGCTGCACCGCTCAATCCGTGAAAACCTGCTCTATGGTCGTCCCGACGCCAGCGAAGAGGAGCTGCAGCTTGCGATTCACCGCGCCCGCGCCGATGAGTTTATCCCGCTGCTCTCTGACTCACTGGGCCGCACCGGGCTGGACGCGCATGTGGGCGAGCGCGGCGTGAAACTGTCGGGCGGTCAGCGTCAGCGTGTGGCGATAGCCCGCGTGCTGCTGAAGGATGCGCCGATTCTGATCATGGATGAGGCCACCTCGGCGCTCGACTCTGAAGTGGAAGCGGCGATTCAGGAGAGCCTGGAGTCACTGATGCAGGGTAAAACCGTTATCGCCATCGCGCACCGCCTGTCGACCATCGCGAAGATGGATCGGCTGGTGGTGCTGGATAAAGGCGGCATTGCCGAGATGGGCAGCCATCACGAGCTGCTGGCGCAAAACGGTCTCTATGCCCGGCTCTGGCAGCATCAGACCGGGGGTTTTGTCGGCGTCGATTAATCGCCGCGTCGATAGGGTAAGGCGTCGCGTGCTTCTTCCGCCCAGCCGCGCACGCCTTCCCGCTCCTGCACCAGAAAATCTGCCACGGCATCGCGCAGGCCCGGATGCAGCAGATAGTGCCAGGAGTGGGTAATCTGCGGCTCAAAGCCGCGCACCAGTTTGTGCTCGCCCTGCGCGCCTGCATCAAACCGCGTCAGCCCTTCATCAATCGCTAAATCCATCCCCTGATAGAAACAGGTTTCGAAGTGCAGCCGGTCAAACTCCGCCAGACAACCCCAGTAGCGGCCATAGAGCGTGTTGCTGTCACGCAGATAAAAGGCCATCGCCGCCGGTTGCTGCTGTAAGCGGGCGATCACCACCACAATATTCTGCGGCATCCGCTCCGCCAGCAGGCTGAAGAAGTTGCGCGTCAGGTAGGGCCGCTGGCCGCGCACCGCGTAGGTGTTGGCGTAACAGGTATAGACAAAATCCCACTGATCTTCGCGCAGCTGGTAGCCCAGGTAGCGGTCAAACTCAAAGCCGCTTTGCGCCACCTGCTCACGCTCTTTACGCAGCTGCTTGCGCTTGCGCGACATCAGCGTATCCAGGAAATCCTGAAAATCGCGGTAGCCACGGTTATGCCAGTGATACTGACAGCCGAGCCGGGAGAGCCAGTCGGGCTGATCGGCCAGCAGCTGGTTAGCCTGCGCATCGGTAAAGTTGATGTGTGCACCGCTTAAGCCGTGCTGCAACAGGCTCTCCGGCAGAGCCGACAGCAGCTGCGTCGCAGCGGATGTGTCACCCAGCAGGCGCGCGCCGCTGACCGGGCTGAAGGGAATCGCCCCCAGCCATTTCGGGTAATAGCGGATCCCGGCGCGCTGGCTGGCATCCGCCCAGGCGTGATCAAAGACATACTCGCCCTGTGAATGATATTTCTGGTAGCCCGGCAGCGCGGCGCGGGTCACGCCCTTTTCCCGCCACAGCATGTGATCAGGCTGCCAGCCCGCCTCAAACCGCACGCTGCCACTCTCTTCTAAAGTGAGCAGAAAAGCGTGGCGCAAAAACGGCTGGTCATCAGGCAACAGCGCATCCCACTCGGCGGCCGGGATCGCCGCCAGTGACGTCAGGTGAATCAGCGACATGAATTACTCCAGAGAACGTCGGGCAGAGCGTCAGTCAAGCAGGTTTTCCCCGCCAGCGAAAGGGTTAAGGCACGCAATGTGAAGGCTGCAACGCCTGGCCGCAGCTTCTATACTGCGACTTTACCCTTTCAGGACTTCGCCATGGATCGACTCGATTGTGACCGGATGTTTGTCACGGTGCTGGAAACCGGCAGCTTTTCGGCAGCGGCGTTGCGCCTCGGTACCAGCAGCAGTCAGGCTTCTAAACTGGTTTCAAAGCTGGAGCATCAGCTCGGCGTCCAGCTGTTTAAGCGCAGTACGCGCGCCCTCTCGCCCACCGACGTTGGCCGCAGCTATTACGAGCGGGTTAAAAACCTGCTCGATGCATTTGAGACGCTGGATGCCAGCGTGCGGGAAAGCGCCACCACCCCTACCGGCCGGCTGAAAATCAGCGCGCCGGGCTCCTTTGGCACGGCGGTGCTCTCTCAGGTACTGGTGGCGTTTGCCCGGCGCTATCCGCTGATTGAACTGGATGTCAGTTTTTCAGACCGGGCCGTTAACATCGTCGATGAGGGATTTGATATGGCGATCCGCATCGGTAACCTCAGCGACAGCAGTCTGGTCGCGCGTAAGCTGGGCGAAGTGCATGTTCGCATTGCTGCGTCACCGATCTATCTTGAGCAGTTCGGTACGCCACAGCACTGGCGGGAAATGGCGCAGCACCAGTGCATTATCGACACCAATTTCCGCGATCCCTGGCACTGGCCGTTTGCCGGCGATGATGGTGAGATCGTCACCGTGCCGGTCCGTGGCCGTCTGCGCTTTGCCAACACCGAAGCCTGTCTGCAGGCGGCCGTCGCCGGATTAGGTATTGCGCGTCTGCCCGGTTTCATCGCCGCTCCCGCGCTGCAACAGGGCGATGTTGTCCGGCTGCTGGATAACTTCGACACGCCGCCGCTGGGCCTGTTTGCGGTTTATCCGCCCGCCCGTCATCTGGCGCATCGCGCGCGCCTGCTTATCGACTTCCTGGTCACTCACTTTACCCGCTTCCCGCCCGCCTGATTCCGTCCATAATGGAAGAAATGATTGTCTTTACAACCGGATTATCACCTGTTTAGTCATCAGTTAAGCTGCTTCTCAAAACAGAGAGGAGTCGCGCAATGTTAGTAGAAGGTAAATGGAGTAGTGACTGGCATCCGGTGCAGGCTACCGATAAACAGGGCGGGTTTGTCCGTCAGACGTCGGGTTTCCGGGGCTTTATCAGCAGCGATGGCTCCACGGCATTCGCCGCCGAACCCGATCGCTACCACCTCTATGTGGCGCTGATCTGTCCGTGGGCGTCGCGCGCGTTAATTGCCCGCAAGCTCAAAGGGCTGGAGTCGCTGATTAGCGTGACGGTGGTTGAACCGCAGCTCGGTGCTCAGGGCTGGCGCTTTGGCAATTTACCCGGCGCACAGCAGGACCCGCTGAATAACGCGCAGTATCTGCATGAAATCTATACCCGCGTCGCGCCCGACTACACGGGCCGGGCCACCGTGCCGGTGTTGTGGGACAAAAAAACCGCTACCATCGTCAGCAACGAGTCTGCGGACATTGTGCGTATGTTTAACAGCGGCTTCGGCGATCTGGCCGATAACCGCATCGACCTTTATCCCGCTGCGCTGCGTGCGGAGATTGATGCGCTGAATGAGAGCCTCTATCCGCGTCTGAATAACGGTGTTTATCGCGCGGGTTTCGCCACCACCTCCGTCAGCTATCAGCAGGCGTTTAATGACATTTTCAGCCAGCTCGATGAACTGGAGGCGCTGCTCAGCGATGGTCGTACTTTCCTGCTGGGTGAACGGCTGACGGAAACCGACATCCGGCTGTTTGTGACCCTGATTCGCTTTGACGTCGCCTACCATGGCCTGTTCAAATGCAACCTGCGCCGGATCCGCGACTATACGCTGCTGAATCGCTATCTTAAGAGCATGTTGTCGGTCTCTGGCATACGTGAAACGGTCAACATTGACCATATCAAACAGGGTTACTACTCGATCAAGGCGCTGAACCCGAATGGCATCGTTCCGGCCGGGCCTGATCTGAGTGAATACGGTTTATAAAAGGAGCAATGATGGCAAAAGCACTGGTGATTTTTCTGCATGGCGTGGGCAGTAACGGCGACGATCTGGCACCGATTGGCCGTCACTGGGCGACGCTGTTGCCGGATGTGGTTTTTGCCTCGCCCAATGCGCCTGAACGTTTTCCCGCCGGTTTTGGCTGGCAGTGGTTCAGCCTGGCAGACGTGACGCCAGAGAACCGGCCTGGTCGGGTTCGGGCGGCACGGGCCGCGTTTGATACGACCCTCAGCGACATCGTCGCGCAGCACGGCTTTGCCGACCGCTGGCAGGATGTGGTGCTGGTGGGCTTCTCTCAGGGGTCGATCATGGCGCTGGATGCGCTGGCTTCTGGCCGTTATCCGCTGGCGGGCGTGGTCGCCTTTTCTGGTCGTCTGGCGGTTGACGGTGAACTAACCCCGCAGGCTCATGTGCCCGCGTTGCTGATCCATGGTCAGGCTGATGAAGTCATCCCATGGCAGGAGAGCGAATCTGCGGCGGCCCGGCTGCGAGCCGCGGCAGTGCCGGTCGACGCGCGCTTTGAACCCGCCACCGGCCACACCATTTCCGCTCAGGGTGCCATGCACGCCGCCGCGTTTATTGGGCAGTGCTTACAGGATTAACCCCAGCAGCGCGTTAACGCCTGCCAGGCATGGCGGGCAGCCACGTCGGGCGGCAGGCGTTTCAGCGCATCATTAAAGACTTCGATTCCCACCGGCCCCTGATAGCCCGCGCTTTTGAGCTTATCGACAAAGCGTTCAACATCGATAATGCCATCGCCGGGCAGCAGACGCTGATGCTTTGCCATCGCCATCAGGCTCTGCTTATCCTGTGCGGGAACGGCGGCCATATCACACAGCTGTACTTCATAGATGCGATCGGCAGGAATGCCGTCCAGATGGGAGGCGTCACCGCCCAGCGCGCAGATGTGGAACAGATCGATCACCAGCCCGATATTGGGCTGATCGAGTCGCTGCAATCGCTGCCACGCCAGCGGCAGCGTGTTATCTACGCTGCACCAGGCCATCGGCTCATACATAATGCGCATGTTGTAGCGCGCAGCTTCCGAGGCCATCCAGCGCAGGTCATCATCAATCTGATCGGCACAGCAATCCTCACGGGTGCTGGCCGGTGCCTGGAGGGTGTCACAGCCCAGCGCCTGGGCAATCTGTATAAACTGACGCAGCTCTTCGCGCTTCTGAGATCGCAACGCACTGGGTGCGCCGGTGAAATCACGCAGCACCTGCAGATTGGTAAAGCCAGGTCCCTGTCGAGCGCTGATTTCAGCCAGTGCTGCCGCACCGCCTTCATATGCGTCGACATCCTCGCGCCAGATCTCCACCTGATCGAAACCGGCGTCACGCGCCGCCTGCAGCTTCTGGCCGGGTTCACCGTTTAACAACACCAGGTTAAGGAATGTGGGGTTGGTTCGCATTGCTCGGCTCCTTAATCGTCCGGAATAATCGGTGAGGTTCAGCGTCAGCGCCGCGCATTATCCAATCCACGGCGCACACGCCCGAAATCAGTATCCCTTAAGCGGTATGACGCGCACCGGGTCAGCCCAGCAGCGTGACCAGTGCGAAACCGGCAAACGCCATCAGCAGCGAGCCAATCACATGCACCAGCGCGCTGGCCATCGCCCAGAAATACTTCCCTGATTGTAGCAACCCCATTAACTCCGCGGTGAAAGAGGAGAAGGTCGTCAGCCCGCCGCAGAGTCCGGTGACGATCAGCAGTTTCCAGATCGGGTCAATGTCGGGATGGCGAACAAACCAGGCCATCGCCCCGCCGATTACCAGACCGCCGATCAGATTCACCAGCAGCGTGCCGGGCGGCAGGTTGGGAAAGAGTGCATTAAAACGCATCGCGAACAGCCAGCGCAGTACGCAGCCGGCAGAGCCGCCGATCATCACAGCCAGTAACGGTTTAAACATGTCTTGCTCCTGATTACAGAGTAATGCGGGGCTGGGGAGAGAGGCAGAGATAAACTGCGCCTGACACCTCAGCTCCCGCGAAAGGATTGAGTGTCAGGCGTCATCAGCCGGTGTTAAGCCCACCGGCGGTTGGGAAAGGTGGCACGCCATCACCTTGAGCCGGTGATAATACGACGCCCGTTTCAGGCTGGCAATAGTGCGCGCAGGGCGGCTGAATCACTTGACGATGTTGCTATTGCCGGGGTAATGCTGAAGGTTTACAGCCTGTTGCGGAGAGCCTATGCGTACCCTGATTTTTGATACTGATATCGGCGTGGATGACGCCTTTGCGCTGGCTTATGCGGCGCGGACGCAGCATTTACTGGGGATTACCACCGTATCTGGCAACGTGGCGGTGGGTCAGGCGGTGAAAAATGCCCGTCTATTCTGCGACAAAATGGCGATCAGCGCGGCGGTCTATCGCGGCTGTTCACGGCCGCTGGCGCTGGCCGCCTCTGCGCCCGCCAGGCTGCACGGTGAAGATGGGCTGGGCGATGCGTTTGATAATGCTTTTAGCGATCAGGCACCGGGCGCGGTGCAGTTTATTATCGACAGCGTGCGGGCGCAGCCGCATCAGATCACCCTGGTGGCGATTGGCCCACTGACCAATATCGCCACGGCCATTAATCAGGCACCGGATATTATTCCGCTGGTGAAAGAGCTGGTGATTATGGGCGGTGCGTTTGGCACCGACGGCCACAGCGGCAACGTGACGCCCTTCAGTGAATTCAATATCTGGAAAGATCCGCACGCCGCCGATCAGGTACTCGCCTCGGCGCTGAACGTGGTGGTGATCCCGCTGGATGTCACGCACAAAGTGCTGATCAGCGGCGATGAGGTGCAGCGTCTGAATCAGCCGGTGCTGAGCGCTATCTGTCGCCCTTACCTGGCTTACAGTCTGGAGAAAGAGGGATTCGAGGGTATGGCGCTGCACGACACCCTGGCGGTGGCGTGGCTGACGCTGCCACAGGCCTTTACGCTTACTGAAAGCCCGCTGCGGGTGATCACAGAGGGCATCGCCTGCGGTCAGACGGTGCGTAAACTGAGCGCGCTCGCATCACGAGCCGATCCGTTTGCCGGTCTGCCCGCCCAGCGTATTGCGCTCGGCGTGGATGCCGACGCGGTGCGGGCGCACTTCTTTGAGACCCTCACCGCGCCCTGAATCCGGTTACCGATCGAAGTGAATGACGCCTTTGATCAGTTCGCGGTTGTTGATGACCTGCGCCTCAAAGGTTTCATCCAGCGTGGAGAAAGCCAGATGGTGATTCAGCATCATGTCGGCGCGCAGCTGGCCGCTGGCCATTAACGCACGCACCCGATCAAAATCTTCGCGGGTGGCGTTGCGGCTGCCCATCAGCGTGGCCTCTTTTTTATGGAATTCACTGTCCGGGATGACCAGATCGCCTTTGTGCAGACCGACATAGACAATCGTGCCGCCGTGCCGCATCAGGTTGACCGCATTGTTCATCGCCGCCGGGCTGCCGGTGGCGTCGATCACTTTCAGCGCCAGACGGCTACCAAACTGCTCGCGCAACGCACTATCGAAGGCCTCATCAGCCGGATTCAGTGTCGCCAGCCCGAGCTGGTCCGCAACATGCTGGCGACGGAATTCGCTGGTATCCGCCACCACCACCTGCGCGCCGCTGGCGGCGGCAATGGCGGCGACACCCAGCCCAATCGGTCCGGCGCCCACCACCAGCACCTGCTCATCCGCCACAATACCGGCACGCCGCACCGCATGGGCACTGATGGCAAACGGCTCAATCAGCGCGGCCGCTTCCGGTGCCACCTCATCCACCGCCAGCAGGGTGCTGACCGGCACGCTCAGGTAGTCACAGAAACCGCCATCCTGATGCACACCAATGACTGAGATCTGCTCACAGCAGTTGGTCTTGCCGCTCTGGCAGGCGTCGCACTGCAGGCAGGAGATGTAGGGCATGAGCGCCACCCGCTGGCCGGGCTGAAAGCCTTCCGCGCCACTGCCCAGCGCCATTACTTCAGCACAGATTTCATGGCCCAGCACCCGTGGATAACTGAAGAACGGCTGATTGCCGGACCAGGCGTGAATGTCAGTGCCGCAGATCCCGGCAGTCAGTATTTTTATCAGCGCCTCGCCAGCGGCAGGCGTTGGGGTGTCGCGAGTGGCCCAAACCATCTTACGTGGTTCAGCGATGACCAGTGCTTTCATTGTTGTCATGGTGATTCTCCGGTTGTCCTGCTGGCAGTTATGGCGAATCCTGCTTGCGGCGCGGCGTTCGTTTGCGGGAAGTGTGAAGCACGGCGATTTTTTTGGGCTTTGAATGGTTTTTAATGCATAAAAAACCGGAGAGTGAGATGAGTCGCAGCCAGAATTTGCGTCAGAATGTGATCAACCAGATGCTGGAGAGCATTGCTCAGCGTCATATCTGTTCACCATTGCCGCCACAGGCCGCGCTGGCGGAGATGTTCAACATCAGCCGCACCACGGTGCGCCATACCCTGCACTATCTGCACCAGTGCGGCGTGCTGGATAAAGTCGATCAGACTTACGTTATCGTACGCGAACCTCGCGATGATGACGGCTTTAGCGCATTAACGCCGCCGATTGAGCAGCAGGCCAGCCACTTCGAGCAGATGTTTTTTAATATGATTAATCAGCGGCAGCTGGTGCCGGGCGACACCTTCAGCGAGCTGCAACTGGCGCAGCAGGTGAAGGTCAGTCCGGTAGTGGTACGCGAGTTTCTGCTGCGCTTTATGCGCTATGACCTGCTGGAGCCGGTGAAACGTGGTCAGTGGCGGATGAAGAAGTTCACGCAGGATTACGCCGAGAAGCTGTTTGAACTGCGCGAGATGCTGGAAACCCACGCCCTGAGCCGCTTCCTTAATCTGCCCGCCAGCGATGAACGCTGGGTGCAGGCGCGGGATCTGCTGGATCGTCACCGATCAATGCGCGACACCATTGCCAGCAACTATCGTCATTTTGCTGCGCTTGACCGCCAGATGCATTCGCTGATTTTATCCGCCGCTAACAACCCGTTTTTCAATCAGTCGCTGGAGATTATCTCGGTGATCTTTCACTCGCATTATCAGTGGGATGAGAGCGATCTCAAGCAGCGAAATATTGTGGCGCTGGAGGAGCATATGGCGATTCTCACCGCGCTGATTGGCCGTCAGGATATCGATGCGCTCTGTGCCTTGCATAACCATCTGGCGACCGCCAAAACCTCAATGGTGCGCTCAATCAGTCAGTACAATTAAAAACCGATTAAAAACCACAAAGCATTATCTCCCGCACGCTTCAGAAACATCTTTGCAACATCCTTAACCCTTTGCTCTTAGTCTCGACTGCAACGTCACGGCGGCCTTTTGCCGCTGCGCGCAGACCCCTTCTCACCATAACGATAAGTACCCAGTTTCGGGAGAGTGCAATGGAAAAGACTTCAGTAACCGGCCGCGACAGCGTGACCGGCGACACGCCACCAGGCCAGGACTTTGTGCCGATGCGCAGCGATGTGGTGCGTTCACCGCGCATCCGTAAGGTGCAGATCACGGCGATGCTGCTGCTGCTGTTCGCCGCCATCATCAACTATCTGGATCGCAGCTCGCTGTCGGTAGCGAATATGACCATACGCGAGGAGATGGGGCTGAGCGCCACCGAAATCGGCCTCCTGCTCTCTGCATTTTCACTGGCGTATGGTCTGGCGCAGCTGCCGTGCGGTGCGCTGCTGGATCGTAAAGGCCCGCGCATTATGCTCGGTATCGGCATGTTCATCTGGTCGCTGTTCCAGGCGGCTTCTGGTCTGGTGCATAACTTCACCCAGTTTGTACTGGTGCGCATCGGCCTCGGCATTGGCGAAGCGCCGATGAACCCGTGCGGCGTAAAAGTGATCAACGACTGGTTCAACATTAAAGATCGCGGCATGCCGATGGGGATGTTCAATGCGGCGTCGATGATTGGGCTGTCAGTGGCCCCGCCGATTCTGGCGGCGATGATGCTGGTGATGGGCTGGCGTGGCATGTTTGTCACCATCGGTATCCTCGGCATGTTCCTCGCGATCGGCTGGTATATGATTTATCGCGACCGCGATAACAACACCCTGAGCGCCGAAGAGATCCACTATCTGCAGGCGGGCAGCGTCGCCTCGCGTAAAGAGCCAATCAGCTTCAGAGAGTGGCGCGGCCTGTTTAAGCAGCGCACCATGTGGGGCATGATGATTGGCTTCAGCGGCATCAACTACACTGCGTGGCTCTACATCGCCTGGCTGCCGGGCTACCTGCAGTCGACCTATCATCTCGACCTGAAAAGTACCGGCCTGCTGGCGGCGATTCCGTTCCTGTTTGGTGCGGCGGGCATGCTGCTGAATGGCTACGTGGTTGATTCACTGGTGCGTCGCGGCTTTAACGCGGTAAAAACCCGCAAAGTCTGCATCGTCAGCGGGATGCTGCTGTCCGCCGGGTTTACCGCGGTGGTGACCCGCGCGACCGACACGACCAGCGCTGTGACGCTGATCGGGATGGCGCTGTTCTGCATCCACTTTGCCGGAACGTCGTGCTGGGGGCTTATCCACGCCAACGTCACCGCCCGCATGACCGCCTCGGTCGGCAGCATCCAGAACTTCGCCAGCTTTATCTTCGCCTCGTTCGCGCCCGTCATCACCGGCTGGGTGCTCGACACCACCAAATCGTTCAGCCTGGCGCTGATGATTTGCGCCTGTGTAACGCTGGTTGGCGCACTCGCCTACCTGCTGCTGGTGCGCCAGCCAATTACCGACGGCGAATAATCACAACTGACGGCGGCTACGTCAGCGCCGTCAGGGTGACGCCATATTTCGCACCGTAACGTTTAATGCCCGCCATCACCTTCTCTGTACTCAGAGGAGGTGGCGGTGGCAACAGCGGTGCCCGTTCACGCAGTGCCGAGTCGAAGCGGGCAAACGTCGCAAAGTCACGCGGGAAACGCTCTTCGTCCACCCCAATCAATGCCCCCTCGTCACGCGCATAAGAGAGCAGCGCCCGCCAGCGATCAATCTCCGCCAGCCCGATACTGTCGGTGCCGTGAGAAAAGAGCATCATGTCAATGTTGCGGAACGGCGGCTGTTTTTCCAGGAAGCGCTGCAGCGCTGCCGCGGACGGTTCGGTGCAGAATACCAGCCAGAACGGTATTGCCTGCTGCTGCTGGGTACACCAGGGATCCATTAACAGGAAGCTGTCCACCGTCAGCCGGGTCGGTAAAATGCCCGCTGCCAGATACCAGTCGCGATAAATCTCCGCCACCACATAACTCATCGCTTCCGGGTCTTCGTAACGAATCTCCATCAGTTTCCAGTTCTGCGCCGCCGCCAGTTTTTTCAGCGGGGAAATCAGATAACCATCCAGGCCCCACTCCGCTTCCGGTACGTGGTCGGTGATGTCAGGCGGCGTCCAGCGCTCACGATCAATGCCGTAACTCGCCAGATATTCCGCTACCCGCGGGCCACCCTGTAAATACTCTTTTTCGGTTGCGCCACCAAGTGCGCCAAACTGGAAAAACGAGCGATCGCTGGTGCGAGTCACCGGCCACTGGCGGGTGCAGTGGTTGATAAACAGCGTTGAACCCGCGGGCAGGCTCCCCATCAGAAACTCATTAAAAGCCAGCGGCAATTCGCGCAGTTTCAGCCGGAAATAGCGCATCTGGTCGAGCATCAGGCGATCCTGATTCGGGTCATGCATATGGTGCACCGCCAGCCTCGGCCAGGCGGCCAGCAGGGCTGCGGCTATCTCTTTGCCCTGCTCAAAGCTCGCCATCGCATCATCGGGATCGCTGTTAGTCGCCCGCACCGGACAGAGAAAGGTCTGCGGCAGCCAGGGCACGCCCATCGCCGACGCCAGATGCACCAGCGCGCCGTTCGATGAGCCAATAAACGCCGCCGGATAGTCCTGCTGCGGGTACTCGCTGACCATCCATTCTGCGATGCCTTCCACATCCAGCTCGCCCGCCTGACGCAGGCTGATACCTTCTGCCATGCCACCCAGCGCATAGCCCCACTCACGCAGCCCGGTCGGCAGACGGTTCAATGAGGGTAACAGCCGGTCAAGCGTCGGTGACTGGCTCGGACTGGCAAAGGGTCGATCGTTGAGCGCATTGGCCAGCGCCAGCAGCATGGCAGCGGCAGAGTCAAAACGGGCGATGCCTTTGGGCGGTTTACTCATGCTGATTCTCCTGCTGAATGCGCGCCAGGAACGGGCGAATGGCGTTGCAGAAACTCCACGGATAGACGTAGTGCAGCGTATGGGTGCCGTCGCGCAGCGTCAGGCGTTCGCTGTGTGGCATCAGGGCAGCAAGCTCATCCAGCCAGCGCGCCCGACAGATGGGATCGCGCGAGCCGCGCAGCAGCAGCGTCGGCGCAGTGATGTAAGTCAGACGATGTTCGATGCGATCGCGCATCATGGCGCGCATAGTGCCAAAGGCGCGCCATAGCCCCGCTTTAGCGTAATCGATACGGGCCAGCGGCCCCGGCGGACGACGCGACTCCAGTCGGCCATTACACCAGCTGCGCCACAACTGACGCGGCAGGCTGCGGGCATGACGATCGACCGTCGGCCCCTGCAACACCAGCCCCGCCACTGCCTGCGGGTATTTCACCGCCAGTGCCGCCAGAATCTGACACCCAAACGAGTTCCCGACCCAGATAGCACGCTGAAACCCGTTGTGCTGTAGCCAGAGCCAGAGCGCCTCAGCCTGCTCATCCACGGACATGATCGGCGCAGAAGCAGGCAGCGCACTGGCCCCAAAACCGGGCAGATCCGGCACCAGCACGTGATAGTCGCGGCCCAGCGCCAGCGCCAGCGGTTCCATCGCCCGGCCCGACATTACCAGACCGTGAACCAGTACCACCGGCAGCCCCCTATCTTCATTGGGCGTGACGCGGGTAAACATACGCCAGTCGCCTACCTGCTGAAAATAACCCGCCAGCCCGGCGTGATGACTGCGCGGCGACACTGGCGGTGTCTGCTTCAGCTGCTGCCAGCGTTTCATACCCCAAAGCGTAGCCGCCACACCTAATCCCACGCCTGCCACAATCGCTGCCTGTTTTCGTTGATGCTTCTGGATCATCCGCTGCTCCTGATTTGGGGAGAATAATTCAGTGTAGGACGGGATCGGGCAGCAGGCGGGTTATCCGCGTGATGGTGTGAAATAAGTATGGGGTTTCGCATAAGAAGAAGCTGGCATTGCGGGTGATGAACTCTGGCGGGAGATCTGTCTGGTGTAAGCGGGAAGGCAATGACTGAAACACCCGAGGAGTATCGCTTTACATTCGATGCCCGATATCCAGCGTTAGCAAAAGAAATGGATTACTTGCTGGCAATCAGTAATACACCTCAGTGGAACATCGCTTATTTCAAAAGGCGCGTGATGGCTTTTGCCCGATGGTTTAACCTGACATTTCATAACGGGCAGGGCTTATGAAGAGAGGATTAACATCGAGGTGGACGAATAAATACGTAGCAGGTCAGCAGACCAGAATTAATGCGAAAGATAATACGAATTTCAGGCAATAAAAAACCCGCACTGAGCGGGTTTATTTTATTATCAGCAGAGCTTATCTGCTCAGACTTATGTCTTCATCGCTATTGTAAGCTTCGCTGATAATGAGCGCGGCTTACTGCGCTGTGACGTTGCCGGCTGCAGGGCCTTTGGCGCCATTTTCAATGGTGAAGGAGACTTTCTGACCTTCATCAAGCGTTTTGTAGTTATCACCCTGGATAGCAGAGAAATGCACGAATACATCTTTGCTGCCATCATCGGGAGTGATAAAGCCAAAACCTTTATCTGAATTAAACCATTTTACTAAACCAGTCATTTTGTCAGACATAGATATTTCCTTAATCGATTAGCCACTAAGAGCGGCGAAGATGGCCTGTAGTTAGAGATTTACTTATTGGGCACTTAGGAGGAGGCTCTCGAAGAAGGATATCTGTGGATAACACTTGAACTGAGGACTACTTTACTAAAACTGCTTTCATAAGGTCTGTGTTCCAAACCGATGACGCATTAAGACATAGCGATAATAATTTAGCAATGTATAAGTTTATTTATTTTAACCATTTAAACGCTCAGATGGCTGAATGGCCGTTATATTTTGACTACTCAGGAAGTGCTTCAGGCCCCGCTGTGTGCGAAGAGGAGCAGGCAAATCCTGTCATAATGACGGTGCCGATTTAACGTTGATGCTTAACAATAAAACAGAGCCAGTAATGTTACATCGCCTAAAAATTTCCGCACGGCCAGCGAAAGGGTTTTCTCGCCCTGCTTATCTGTGAGCGTTACCTGCTGCATGTCGTACGCCCGGCTCTTCGGTATCTTTCATCCTGATACCGGTCAGTATCCGGACGGCCCGCCCGCCCTCACCCTGCATCTGAAATGCTGGAGGTTTGTCACCCGCCTCCATTCTGGTGCAGAAGCAGCCTGCCGCGATGAGCGAGAAGCGGGCTAAACCCTATCTGTCCGCCCATTTTGAGCATGCTGACTGTCTCAGTGACCGTGAACGGTCAATCCTACGAGCCGGATAACAACAGGACGGACAACCAGTATGCAAAAGAAAGCGGCTGGCATGGCGACCTGGTAAGCATTCATCACATTTGTCATGTAATGAGGTCCCATTCCGAATTCGGCTAACGTGATAACCAGACTCATCAGGAACGCCATGATGATCGCCATGTAAAACGCAAATATGTAAGGTGCCGTGCGCACCGGCAAACGGGTTCGTAAGGTTTTTTTTGTTGCAGCATCAGTCATCTGAATATCCTGTTTAACAAAAGTAGAGAAGACTGCGGCTAACTTAACAAGCTTATGCGGGGGGGTGTAGAGCGGTTATGCTTTAATCGTTATTAAGTAAAATTGACGAATTAACCGTTGAGGATATGATGGACATTTTAGGGCTGATTAGCACTTTTATCCGCGTGGTGGAAAACGGCAGTATTGCAGCGGCGGCACGCGTTAAAGGTATGAGTCCGGCAGCAGTCAGCCAGAGTCTTTCCCGTCTTGAAGCGCATCTGGGCGTGCGACTGCTATCGCGTACCACCCGCAGCATGACCTTAACGGAAAACGGTAAACGCTATTTCGAGAAAGTCCGTCACATCCCACATGATATCGAACTCGCCTCTCAGGCTGCAGCGAATGAAACCAAACCGCAGGGGCCACTTTGTATCGCTACGACAGCCGCGTTTGGTCGGTACGTTCTGGCTCCCCTTATGCCCGCTTTCAAAGCGTCTTTCCCCGATATAGATATTGAACTGATCAGTACCGATCGCAACGTCGATCATCGCCTGGAAGGCGTCGATGTCAGTATCCGCATCGAAGCACAGTTGAATGATCAACTCATCGCCAGAAAAATCGCATCGCTACCCTTTATATTCTGTGCGGCTCCCGCTTACCTTGATCGCGCTGGCACGCCTCAGACGCCTGGAGAACTTAGCCAGCACGCCTGCCTGGTTTTCCGCTATCCCACCGACAGACGGTTTCTGCCATGGACGTTTATGGTCAACGGACAGCCTGTCAATGCAAAACCTAACCCCAGTTTTATCAGCGATGATATTGATATTATTGCTAAAATAGCCATAAACGGCGGCGGCATTGCCCGTCTGGCAAGCTTTGTTGCTCAGCCGCTGATAGACAGCGGTCTGCTAAGGCCTTTGTCCTGGTCAGGTCACAGTGGCGAGAGCACCATTGAGTCCCTGCCCATGAATATCTATGCCTGTGTCACCGAACGTTCGGCACTCAATTCGAAAGTACGGACATTTATTGAATTTGTGGCCGATGCGATTTAAGACAGGCGCGTTTTTGCCGGGCGAAAATTGACGCATTTTTCTGCTTATCCACCCGCAAAAGTCACTCACCGCTGCCGGATAGCGCACTGGGTTTGTGGTTAGCAGACCGTTTCAGGCGGGCATTCAGCTTCATTCCGGGGGCTTCTGATTCCATTGAACGTGAAGGCTTTCCCATTGCGCGCAGATTGATGGGGATTTCAGCAGGTACGTCACCGCCAGTTACAGAAGCAGTTTCGTCGCCATAAAGCGGCATATAACGGGGGAATCAGAAGGAGAGTGTTAGCAGCCAGTCAGATGCACCCGAAGTGCAAAAACGCGGGTTTAAATCAGCAGAAGCAAAGGCAGAAAAAGCAGAAAAGGTGATAATCACAGGTCGATCCCTGACCGCGATTATCGAGGGTTTCTTACAGGGTACTTAGTACATGGCACCCGGCGGTACGTGTTTGAACGTCTCAACGTAAGCGCGGAATACGTGTTTAATGATGCGTTTCATGAAATACCTGTTCAAATTTAGTTGAAGATATACTGAAAAAGTATAGCGTCTGTGCGTTTTAACAGCAAATAAATTTGAACCAGATCACAAAAATGCCGCTTTTATGTGCAAAAGCACTAGGCGGTGTAGCCGAGATGCTGCAACAGAATGGTGGAGCCTACGGCGATTAAGACCACGCCACCCAGCACTTCCGCCCATTTTCCCAGCACCGGACCGATAAAGCGACCGACTAATACGCCTGTGGTCGCCATCACCGTGGTGGCGGCACCAATGGTCAGCGCGGTGGTAATGATATTCACCTGCAGGAAAGCCAGTCCGACACCGACAGCCAGCGCATCGAGGCTGGTCGCGACGGCGGTAGTTGCCAGTACCATAAAGCCGTGGCTTTGCGGGGCTTCGCAGGGTTCGGTGACGGCCGTCTTACGGAAACCTTCCATCATCATACGGCCACCGAGAAACGCCAGCAGGCTGAAGGCAACCCAGTGATCCCATGCCATGATATAACGGCTGGCGGCCAGGCCAAGCGCCCAGCCAATCAGTGGAGTCAGCGCTTCAATGGAGCCAAAGATCAGACCGGTACGCAGCGCTTCTTTAAAACCAGGACGATGCAGTGTGGCACCTTTGCCCAGCGCAGCGGCAAACGCGTCCATCGACATACCCAGCGCAAGAATTAAAGTGGCAATAAAGGTCATGATTTATTCACCTGGGGCGAAAAAGCGGCAATTCACGCTGAATTCACCACACAAAGTGTTCAGTTATGAAAAAGTGGGCGCAGTCTACCATGCAAACCTGAAGATAAAAAGACAGTAAAATCAGGGATTTAAGTATAGCAAAGGCTATAACTCTTATCATTCGCTATGAATGCCGCTAAGTCGATGGTGGCAAAGCATTTTCTTCGGTCTGACCTGGCCGGTTCGGGCTGCGGGATGGCGCTTTGGCGCACGCCACCATTGAACCCTGTCGCCGATTACCTGAAAATGCCGGGCTGATAAATATGGGAAACCGGTTATGAATAACCCTTTTGAGACGTTGATCGTGCCAGGTGGCATTTTGCTGCTGGGCTTTCTCTCGGCGCTGCTGCTGCCCGCACCCGCCTTTAGCGTGACGGTGGCGCAGCACCTGTTGCAGATGTTTCATCTGCAGGATCTGAATCAGCTCTACACGGTGGTGTTTTGCGTCTGGTTTTTGCTGCTGGGCGCACTGGAGTTTTTTGTGATCCGCTTTGTCTGGCGTCGCTGGTTCAGGAGCTGACCGCCTGCGCATCGACCAGCGCTTTTAGCCGTTCGGCACTGCGCGCATAACCTTCACGTGGCAGATGTGCCGCCCCCAGCAGCAGGCCCGCCCCGCGCTGATCCGCCTGCTGATACCAGATCGACAGCGGCGACGGCGCCATGCCCCACTCTGCTGCCTGCTGGGCAATCACCTCATCCGGCGTACCGGCGGGTAAGCGGACAATCACCGCCAGCCCGGCACGTTGCAGATCGGGAAAGTGAGGATGGAGCGCCGCGATCATCTGCTCCAGCCGCTCCTGATAGACGCGCTTCATGCGCCGCAGATGCCGCATAAAGTGACCTTCCCGCAGAAACTCCGCTACCGCATTGTGCAGCAATCCCGAAGAGGCTGGCGCAAGTAATGCGCACACCTCGCCGAAGCGGGCCGTCAGCGCCGTCGGAACCACGATAAAACCGAGCCGCAGTTGCGGCGTCAGCGTCTTACTGAAGGTACCGATGTGCAATACGCGTCCCTCGCTGTCGAGCGCGGCCAGTGCCGGAGCCGCGCGATTACCAGGCTGAAGCTCGCCGAGATAGTCATCTTCGATAATCCAGCGCTGCTCGCGACTGGCCCAGCTCAGCAATGCATGGCGGCGTGCCAGACTCATGGTCATGCCAAGCGGTGCCTGCTGTCCTGGTGTCACCAGCGCAAAAGCGGCATCCGGCGCGCGGGCCATCCCGGCCTCCACCTGCAACCCTTCGGCATCAACCGGCACGGCAACCGGCGTAACGCGCAGCGCGTCAACCGCGCGACGCGCCACCCAGAATCCGGGATCTTCCAGCCAGGCCGTTTTGCCCTGAAAATCCATCGCAAGGCCAATCAGGCCCATCGCGCCCGCATAGCCGCTGGTAATAATAATCTGGTCCGTCTGACAGCGCAGGCCGCGTGCCACCGCAAGGTAGGCCACCAGCGCCTGCCGCAACGCTAAGCTGCCGCGTGGATCGGGATAGCTGGCCGGTCTGCTGACCTGCATGCGCGTCTGACGCTGCAGAATGCGCAGCCAGACTTTGGCCGGGAATGCATCGCTGGCAGGAATGCCCATCTGGAAGATCAGCGGTGGCGCTTCATACCCCTCTGCACCCTCCAGCAGCTGGCGTTCAGCATCGACGCTGACCGGTTTCAACGGCGGTAATGGGCTGACGAAGGTACCCGCCGCACCTCTGGCCTGTAGAAACTGACCATCGACCAGCATGTCATAGCTGGCACGTACCGTGCCGCGCGCCACGCCGAGCTGCACCGCCAGATCGCGACAGGAGGGCAGACGCGCACCGGGCTGTAAGCGCCCTTCTCCAATCGCCTGTTCAATCAGCTGGCGTAGCTGTTCGCTGAGGCCACGTGACGTACCGCGCTGGAGTGTCAGCGTGCAAAGCAGCGATGGACCAGTCAGACTCTCATTTTTTGGCACTTTATCTGCTCCATTGAAAGGCCGAAAATCGCCTCATCAATCCCAGGAGGCAACAAGATGAGCGAACGTATCGATTTCCACAGTGCAGCACCGGCAGGCATGAAAGCGCTGGGCGGCGTATACAGTTATCTGGCGCAAACCGATCTGCCGCTCACTTTACTGGAACTGCTGTTCCTGCGCATATCGCAGATTAACGGCTGCGCCTACTGCATTGATTTACATACCAAAGCGCTGAATAAATCAGGCATGAGTTGGGATAAGATTGTATTGACCTCGGTCTGGCAGGAATCCGGCACGCTGTTCAGTGATAAAGAGAAGGCGGCCCTGCACTGGGCTGAATGCCTGACGCTGATTGCTCAGCAGGGCGCGCCGGATGCCTGCTATGCCACATTAAAAGAGCAATTTAGCGAGAAAAGTATTGTCGATCTGAACATCGCAATTGGCCTGATGAACACCTATAACCGCATGGCGATAAGTCTGAAAAAGCTGCCTGCCAGCGCGAATCAGTCATAAGTGAATCCGATGCGTGCGCCGGTGCGCGCGTATTTTCAGACTCACAAAAATGTAACATTATTTTTACACGAGCAGCTTTTCAGGCTCTCATCACCCGATTCCCGTTATTCCTTACTGCATAATAAATCGCTAAATTTCAGCGAATTAAATAATTCCGCACGGTTCGTATCCATTCCGGCCCTGCACCAGCATGGGGCTTTCTCGCAACATACACTTTCAGTTAACTCACTGACTTATCTCTAAAAAACCGCTAATACGCCACCGCCCCTGATGATTA
Source organism: Pantoea sp. 22096 (assembly GCF_052045955.1). Lineage (NCBI taxonomy): Bacteria > Pseudomonadati > Pseudomonadota > Gammaproteobacteria > Enterobacterales > Erwiniaceae > Pantoea > Pantoea sp. 22096. Next base: position 213,182 of record NZ_JBQEPW010000006.1, read on the forward strand.
ATTCTTATGCTGAATCATTTCTGCATTTAAAAAATAAACAAATGTTTAATTCAGATGCGAGAATGTTATATTCGGATGACTAAGCATAACGTTCAGTTAACGCGTTATCACCGCTTAACCCTATACCTGAGACTTAACCTTAGAGAAATAGCGCAACGCGCTCGAAAGAAGCGTGACTATTTCGCCTGCGAAACTGTTGGGCTTCAGGTCAACAGAAGAGGAGATGTCGCCTCATGAGCAATTCAGCTGTAAACCTTGCGCTCGCGATGAGTGCCATGGCAAAGGACACCACTACTACCGCGCAGGAGCGCAAAGACGTTGACGTGCTGCTGATTGGCGCAGGTGTGATGAGCGCCACCCTCGGCGCGTGGCTGCAGGATTTAGAGCCGGACTGGTCCATCGAAATGGTGGAGCGGCTGGATAGCGTGGCCGAAGAGTCGTCCAACGGCTGGAATAACGCGGGCACCGGTCATGCGGCGCTGGCAGAGCTGAACTATACGCCTCAGCAGGCGGATGGCAGCATCGACATCTCCAAAGCGGTGACGATCAACGAATCGTTTCAGATTTCCCGCCAGTTCTGGGCTTATCAGGTCCAGAAAGGCAACCTGCGCAACCCTGAAAGCTTTATTCACAGCACGCCGCACATGAGCTTTGTCTGGGGTGACGACAATGTCGACTTCCTGCGCAAGCGCTTTAAGGCGCTGCAGAAGAGCACCCTGTTCCGTGGCATGGCCTACTCCGAAGATCCGCAGCAGATTGCCCGCTGGATCCCGCTGGTGATGAATGGCCGTGACCGCAGTCAGAAAGTGGCCGCGACCTGGACGGAGATGGGCACCGACGTGAACTTCGGTGAAATCACCCGTCAGCTGATTGCCTCGTTAGAGAAGAAAGCGAATTTCCAGCTGCGTCTGCGTCAGGAAGTGCGTGAGCTGAAGCAGCTCGCCGACGGTCGCTGGCAGGTGACGCTGCAGTGTCTGAACAGCGGCACGCGTCGCACACTGACGGCAGGTAAAATCTTTATCGGTGCGGGCGGCGCGGCGTTACCGCTTCTCCAGAAGGCGGGTATCCCGGAAGCCAACGGCTATGCCGGTTTCCCGGTGGGCGGTTCGTTCCTGGTCACAGAAAATCCGCAGGTCGTCGCGCAGCACATGGCCAAGGTCTACGGTAAAGCCAGCGTCGGTGCGCCGCCGATGTCTGTGCCGCATGTCGACACCCGCGTGCTGGATGGCAAGCAGGTGCTGCTGTTTGGCCCATTCGCCACCTTCTCGACTAAGTTCCTGAAGCAGGGTTCGCTGATGGATATGTTCACTTCGCTGAACAGCAGCAATATGCTGCCAATGGTGAAAGTGGGGCTGAAAAGTTTTGATCTGGTGAAATACCTGATGGATCAGGTGCTGCAAAGCGATCGCGACCGGATGGACGCGCTGCGCGCCTATGTGCCGCAGGCGAAGCAGGAGGACTGGCAGTTAGTCACTGCCGGTCAGCGTGTGCAGATCATCAAGAAAGATGAAAAAGAGGGCGCCGTGTTGCGTCTGGGCACCGAAGTGGTCGCTTCACAGGATGGCACGATTTCAGCGCTGCTGGGTGCCTCGCCAGGTGCGTCTACGGCGGCACCGATCATGCTGGAGCTGCTGCACAAGGTCTGTCCTGAGCAGATGGCTTCGCCGGAATGGCAGAACAAAATCCGCGCGGTGATCCCTTCCTGGGGTCGCAAACTGAACGGCGACGTGGCGCTGACAGAGAAAGTGTTAGCTGAAACCAGCCGCATTCTGCATCTCGATTACTCGCCGGTCACCCCGATGGCGGCCAACGATGAAGGACGGGAAACCGCCTTCGTCGTCGGCAAGTAATGTGCCACTGAAGAACAGAAGGCTTTGCATCTGAATTGCCCCAGCAAACCGGGCAGTTTATATTAAGCCGCTTTCAGGGCCTGAGCCCGGTACTTAACCGGACTCAGGCCTTTCCGTTTCAGGCTTATCCGCTCGTTTTTTCATCATAACCCTATTCGCAGATCGCCCGCTTCACCTTATCAATTCAGTTAAACTGATCGCAATATAAACACGCCGAGTCCAGCGTGCAGATGCTGTGTCCCTGCATAATAATTTCCGTGCAGTCTCAGATCCGCGATATACTTTGCATCACTCCATGTGCTTTAAATTTGGCTATCTGTTAATCGTAAAATTACGATAAAAATATGAGCTCTGTGTCACATTAAGGAATATGTCATTTTGTTATTTTTTCCGGACTCATTATTTAAAAAGGATTTTCATAAAAGGATTAAATATTTTAGAAGTAAAATATGTCTCTGGTGTCGGAGCCGAATCTTACAGATTCGATGTTAATCTGGAGATTGCTCAGGTTATGACTGCGAAGTTTAACCAATGTAATGTAAAAGATTTAACTACAGATATGTTTCAATTTGCAATAGCCTCCGGCGTGCCGGGCTCAATGAGCGGTGCCGTAATCGTTCCTGGAATCGGACTGGTGCCAGGATGGATTGTCGGAGCAGCTACGGATGCGACAGGCGCGGCTTTCACTTACGGACTAACCTGCTGGTGGTAATGAAACCGGTACAGAGAGTTTTTTTAGATACGCTGCTCATCATTTTAGCATTATTTTTAATGGTCTATTTTATTGATGGTTTACCAACGATAAAAGACTCAATCAAAATAGTGATAACCGGAGTATTAACAGGACTGATAAATTACAAGCTATATGGTAAATAAAATCGCTGTTTGCAGAATTAAAATATCACCTTTTAAAAATCTTACTTAATCGATTAACGCTTTAAAGCTGGACAGTTTATATTAAGGCGCTTTGAGGGCCTGGGTTCGGTATTCAACCGGACTCAGGTCTTTCATTTTCAGGCTTGTCGGTTCGCTATTTTAAGAGATAGGTTCAAAGATGACTCTGCTGGGTGAGCAGCTTTAAGGGTCAATCCGGTTGCGGGGCCTTTTTTATTGGCCGGTTACCTGGTCGATTCGGGCATTCTCTATTAGGGTTAAGGCATCTTTTAGCTGCACGATCAGGAGGAACCCGCATGTCTTACTCCCCTGTGTCACCCGAATTTACCCTGCTCGACCGCTACTGGCGGGCAGCGAACTACCTCTCCGTCGGACAGATTTACCTGATGGATAACCCACTGTTACGCGAACCGCTCAAACCGGAGCACATCAAACCGCGTCTGCTGGGCCACTGGGGCACCACGCCAGGGCTGAATTTTATCTACGCTCATCTCAACCGTGTTATCCGCAAACAGAACCTGAATATGATCTACATCTGCGGGCCAGGACACGGCGGCCCTGGCATGGTGGCAAATACCTGGCTGGAGGGCAGCTACAGCGAGATTTATCCGCACATCTCTCAGGATGCGGCGGGCATGCAGCGCCTGTTTAAGCAGTTTTCTTTTCCGGGCGGCATTCCCAGCCACGCCGCGCCAGAAACGCCCGGCTCGATTAATGAAGGCGGTGAGCTGGGCTATTCGCTCTCCCATGCCTTTGGTGCCGCTTTCGATAATCCCGATCTGGTGGTGCCATGCGTGATTGGCGACGGTGAAGCCGAGACCGGGCCGCTGGCCTCAAGCTGGCACGGCATCAAATTCCTCAACCCTGAACGTGACGGTGCGGTGCTGCCGATTCTGCATCTGAATGGCTATAAGATTGCCAACCCGACGCTGCTGGGTCGCAGCAGCGACGAAGACCTGCACCAGCTGTTCAGTGGCTACGGCTATGAGCCGATATTTGTCTGCGGGCATGAACCGGAAAAAATGCATCCGCTGATGGCGGAGGCACTGGATAACGCCTTCAGTAAGATTGCTCAGTATCAGCGAGAGGCGCGCAGCGGCAACGCCAGCACTGACGTGCCGCGCTGGCCGATGATTATTCTGCGCAGCCCCAAAGGCTGGACCGGCCCAAAAACGGTCGACGGCAAGAAAGTGGAGGATTTCTGGCGGGCGCATCAGGTGCCGGTCGCGGCCTGTCGTGAAGATGACGGTCATCGCCAGATCCTTGAGACGTGGATGCGCAGCTATCAGCCTGACGACCTGTTTGATGAGCAGGGTCGCCTGAAGCCGGAACTGCAGGCGCTGGCACCAGAGGGCGATAAGCGCATGGGCGCTTCACCGTATGCCAATGGCGGCCTGCTGCGTCGTGAGCTGGATACGCCCGGGATCGCAGAGTTTGCCTGCGATGTCAGCGAGCCAGGTGCGGAGATGGCGCAGGCCACCGAGCATCTGGGCCGCTATCTCAGCGTGCTGTTCCAGCGTAACCGCGATAATTTCCGCCTGTTTGGCCCGGATGAAACCGCCTCTAACCGCCTGACACCCGTCTTCGACGTGACCAGCCGCACCTGGCTGGAACGAACCGAGCCTTATGATGAGCAGCTGGCGCGGGATGGCCGGGTGATGGAAATTCTCAGTGAGCATCAGTGTCAGGGCTGGCTGGAAGGCTATCTGCTGACCGGCCGCCACGGACTGTTCAACTGCTATGAGGCTTTTATTCACATCGTCGATTCGATGTTTAACCAGCACGCCAAGTGGCTGAAAGTCTCGCGCAAACTGGGCTGGCGTAAACCGATCTCGTCGCTGAACTATCTGCTCTCGTCCCATGTCTGGCGGCAGGACCACAATGGCTACAGCCATCAGGATCCGGGCTTTATCGACCATGTCGCTAACAAGAAAGCGGACATCGTGCGCATCTACCTGCCGCCCGATGCCAATACGCTGCTGTGGGTTGGCGATCACTGCCTGCGCACCTGGGACCGGATCAATGTGATTGTGGCGGGTAAACAGCCTGCGCCGCAGTGGCTGGATATGGCCAGCGCCGTGACACATTGTGAAGCGGGTATGGGTGAGTGGCGCTGGGCGGGCACTACGCCGGAGAATGAACAGCCGGATGTGGTGATGGCCTGTGCCGGTGATGTCCCAACTATGGAAACGATGGCGGCGGTCGATCTGCTGCGCGAGATGCTGCCCGGACTGCGCATCCGCGTGGTGAATGTAGTCGACCTGCTGGCGCTACAGCCGGAAGAGCAGCATCCGCATGGCAAATCTGATGCGGAGTTCGATGCGCTGTTTACCCAGGACAAACCGGTGATCTTTGCCTTCCACGGCTATCCGACGCTGATCCATCGCCTGACCTATTCCCGTACCAATCACCGCAACTTCCATGTGCGCGGCTTCAATGAAGAGGGAACTACCACCACGCCATTTGATATGACGGTGCTGAACGAGCTTGACCGCTATCATCTCGCGCAGGAGGCGATTCTGCGCGTGCCGGGACTGGCCGATACACATCCGGAACTGCTGGAGGATTTACAGCAGCGTCTGGCGGAGCATCATCGCTATGTCCGTGAACATGGCGAAGATTTGCCGGAGGTGCAGAACTGGAAATGGCCGTCGGCCACCGCACCCGGTGCACCTGATTAAGCGGCCAGCAGCGCGTCGGTCAGCATCCAGACGGTCGTCGCCACCAGTGACAGCGCCATCAGGCTGTTAAACAGCTGACGCTTCCAGGCAATCTGCAGATGGCTGCGCAGGCGATCGCCCAGCGCAGCCCAGATCAGGATGCAGGGCAGATTGAGCAGCATAAAGGCGATCATCACCGTCAGCACACCGCTACTGCCGCTGTAAAGCAGCGCGACGTTGGTGGCCATCAGCCAGGCTTTGGGGTTGATGGCCTGGAAGCAGGCACCGCCCACCAGCGTCATCGGCTGTGCCCGGGTTCGCGCTTCCGGTGCACCGGCGCGAAAAATTTTCCAGGATAACCACATCAGATAGGTACAGCCTGCCAGCGTCAGCGGCAGGCGAATCGCCGCCATCCAGTGCAGCAACACCTCCAATGCCATCCCGGCAATCACTGTCTGTACCGCGCAGCCCACCAGAATGCCAAACACCATCGGCAGGGTCCGCCGCATGCCAAAATTGACCCCGGATGTCGCCAGCAACAGATTGTTCGGGCCTGGCGTAATCGACATCACGGTAACGTAACTGAAGAAAGAGGGATCGAGCATCGTGGCTCTCCTGAAAGTGGACAGCGTTCTATGCTACGGCGGAGAAAGAGATGGTAACAGTGACACAAAATCACTATTGTAATGGTTACAGTTCCCGTTAACAGCAATTGTACCCATCCACGCCGGAGGCTTCTGTGTCCCTTACTCCTGCTTCCAATCAGCCGCTCTATCAGCAGCTCGCAGACAGCTTCGCTGAGGCCATCCATCAGGGCACGCTGAAACCCGGTAAACGCCTGCCGGCGATCCGCCGTGTCGCGCAGTCACACCAGGTCAGCGTCAATACGGTGCTGAATGCCTGGCAGATGCTGGAAGATCGCGGGCTGATTGAGGCGCGGCCGCAGTCGGGCTACTACGTGCGCGGCGTGTTGCCGGCTGTAACCCGTCACGGTCAGCATAAAGCCCGGGTACGCGACCCCAGCAGCGGTAAGCTCGACCTGATCGATAAGGTGTTTGCAGCGCAGAATCATCCCGACTACACCAATATTTCCCTGGCCTGCCCGCAGGACAGCGAGCTGTTTCCGGCGGCGCGCATCGCCCGGATTACCGCCTCACTGCTGCGCCGTCATCCCAACATCATCGGGCGCTATGCACTTCCACCCGGTAGTGAGCGCTTACGGGAGGAGATTGCGCGACGGGCGCTGCACGCCGGGCAAACGCTCACCGCCGATGAGATCACCCTGACCCATGGTTGCATGGAGGCTTTACAACTGGCGCTGCGGGCGGTGACGCAGCCCGGCGACTGCGTTGGGCTGGAGTCGCCGACCTACTTTTTCCTCTTCCCCCTGCTGGCGTCGCTGGGCCTGAAGGCGCTGGAAATCCCTACCGATCCGCAGCATGGCCTGTCGCTGGATGCGCTGGAGATGCTGCTTCAGGAGCAGCGTATTAAGGCACTGATTGCGATGCCCAGCGTGCAGAACCCGCTGGGCTGCGGCATGTCGCTGGAGAATAAGAAGCGGCTGGCTAAGTTAGTGAATACTTACCACGTTCCGCTGATTGAAGATGGGCTTTATGACGAGTTGCAGTTCGACTGGCCGCTCTCACCCGCCGTGAAAGCCTTTGATCGCGATGGCTGGGTGATCTACTGCACCAGCTTCACCAAAACCGTGGCACCCGATTTCCGACTTGGCTGGACCGCCGCAGGTCGTTTTCATGATGCGATTGCCCGACTGAAAGCAGTGTCGTCGATGGCCGAATCCGCCCTGCTCTCGGAAACGCTGGCGGAGTTTCTTGCGTCCGGCGGTTATGACCATCATCTGCGCACGCTACGCCGTCGCTACGCGGCCAATCTGGATGAGGCGCGCGGTCTGATCGCCCGTTACTTCCCGGTGGGAACCCGCGCGACGCTGCCACGCGGTGGATTTGTTTTCTGGGTTGAGTTACCGGGCGGCGTGAATACCACAGAGATGTTTGATCGACTGCTGCAGGAGCAGATTTGCGTCACGCCTGGCGCGCTCTATTCGCTGAGTGAGCGCTACAACCATGCGCTGCGTCTCTCCTGCTGCTATCCGTTTGATGCGCGCTATACCCGGGCGATTCAGCGCGCAGGTGAACTCGCCTGTGAACTGGCAGGCGTGTCGTGCGGCCAGGCTCAGGGTGTACCGTTGCGGCCCCAGACGGTATAGCCGCGACGTTCAGTCAGGCGCTCGTAATAGGTGCGCACCGCCGGATAGTCGGGATGATCGAGCGGGGTTTCAAACCAGCGGTTTACCGCCAGGCCAATCGGAATGTCTGCCAGGGTAAAATTGCGTCCGGCGACGTAGCGCCCGGTTTTTTCCAGCTGCTGATTGAGAATGCTCATAGTGTGCGCCCAGCCTTTGCTGGCCGCAGCCAACAGTCGCGGGTCCTGGTGGGCCGGTGAGTTTCGCACCAGCGACATAAAGGCGTAACGCCATGAGGTGTTGAGTTCGGTGGATTGCCAGTCCATCCACTGATCGACAGGTGCACGCGTCTGCGGATGCAGAGGATAAAGCCATTCACCGCCATAGGCGTTCGACAGATAGCGCAGAATGGCGTTGGATTCCCACATCACAAAGTCACCATCTTTCAGCACCGGCACCATCGCATTCGGGTTGAGTGCCATGAATTCGGGCAGGTGCGTTGAACGGAAGCCATCGCCCCACTCTTCGCGCTGGTAATCGAGTTCCAGCTCGTCACACAGCCATAATACTTTGCGCACGTTGATTGAGGAGGCGCGTCCCAGGATCGTCAGCATTCACAGTCTCCGATAAAATCTTTAACTTATTGATAACGCTGTTAGCTGTTATAAGCAATCATCCGGCAGAGAAAAGGCCACACTAAAGCCACAGTAAGGAGTCACAATGAAGGTCGCGTTTAAGCAAGTCGATGTGTTTACCTCATCAGCCTTTAACGGCAATCCGCTGGCGGTGATCATGGATGCTCAGGGGTTAAGCGACAGCCAGCTGGCGGCGATTGCCCGCTGGACAAACCTGTCGGAAACCACCTTTGTCCTGCCGCCACAGCACGAAGAGGCGGACTATCGGGTGCGTATTTTTACCGTTGAAGGGGAACTGCCGTTTGCCGGTCATCCGACGCTGGGCACCGCCCATGCGCTGCTGGAGGCGGGCTGGCCAACCCGCACACCGGGTGAAATCGTGCAGGAGTGCGGCGTCGGTAACGTGACGGTGAAGATAGGTGACGCGGACCTGGCCTTTGCCGCGCCGGCTGCCACGCTGATGCCCTGGCAGGATGCGCGGATGAGTAACGCCTTAAACTGCGATGCGTTCGATCTGACGCAAAGTCCGACGATAGTGGACATGGGGATTCGCTGGCTGCTCATTCCGATGATTAGCGCTGAAGCGGTACTGGCGCTGCAGCCCGATGTCAGTGAATTGCAGCGACTGATTCAGCATGCGGGTGTCTCGGGCATCATGCCCTTTGGTCGTCTGCCTGCGGACGAGCCTGAGCAGTATGAAGTGCGCGGCCTGCTGGTAGAGAATGGCAGTCTGACCGAAGATCCGGTCACCGGCAGTGCCAACGCCTGTCTGGCGCGCTACTTTGCCGCGGCGGGGCAAACCACCCCCTATCGCGTTCGCCAGGGCACGGCCCTGCAGCGTGCTGGTCGGGTGAATGTGACCTTTGCCGGTGAGACCATCTGGATTAGCGGCAATACCGTGACCGTCATCGACGGCACCATTACGCTGTAAAATGCGGCGGCGTCGTGTTTTTCGCGACGCCGCCCGGGGTTAAATCCCCTGCCCGCCTGACGCTTCAATGCGCTGCGCGGTGATCCAGGCCGTTTCATCGCTAAGGATCGCGCTGATAGCGTCGCCGATATCATCCGGCAGTCCGACCCGACCCAGCGCCGTCAGCCCGGCAATCTGGTCGTTAATCTCGCGGGTATCGCGTACCCGTCCTCCGCCAAAGTCAGTCTCTATTGCGCCTGGTGCCAGAATATTGACGCGAATGCGGCGTTCACCCAGCTCTTTCGCCTGATAGCGCGTCAGGACTTCCATCGCCCCTTTCATCGACGCATAGGTTGCGGAGCCCGGATAAACCAGACGGGTCAGACCGCTGGAGATATTCAGGATGCGCCCCCCGTCGTTAATCAGCGGCAATAGCTTCTGGGTCAGGAAGTAAGGCCCTTTGAAATGCACATTCACCAGCGCATCAAATTCCGCTTCGGTGGTGTCGGTAAACGGCTTGTAATGTCCGTGCCCGGCGTTGTTCACTAAATAGTCAAAGCGCTCTCGTTGCCACTGCAGCTGCAATACCTCTTTCACTTCGCCAACAAAGCGATCAAACTGCCCGGTGTCGCCGACATCCAGCGCCAGCGCCACGGCGCGTCGTCCCAGTGCTTCAATTTCCTTTACAACCGCCTGCGCCTCATCGGCATGGCTGCGGTACGTCAGAATGATATCTGTGCCTCTCGCAGCCAGTTTTAAGGCTCCATTCCGGCCTAAACCACGGTTTCCACCGGTAATTAACGCTACTTTCTGATTCATCGCTCACACCTGTTGAAAAATTGAACACGGTTTAAGGATATTCGCGAATTATTGATCTATAAACAGGGTTAAATGCGCATCACTGTTTCAATAAAAACAACAATCGGTGAACAACATGGACAAAATTCACGCAATGCAGGTGTTTGTGCGGGTGGCCGAAATGGGCAGTTTTACCCGCGCGGCAGAGAGTTTAGGCGTACCCAAAGGCAGCGTATCGCGGCAGATTCAGGCGCTGGAGAATCAAATGGCAACACGTTTGCTGCATCGCACCACGCGCCGGGTGCAACTAACCCAGGATGGCCTGGTCTATTACGACCGCTGTCTGGATCTGTTGTCGATGATTGACGATATGGACAGCCTGTTTCAGCACGAGCCCGCCTCGCTCAGCGGTAAACTCCGGGTCGACATGTCAGTGGCGATGGCCACCGGTTTTATCCTGCCAAGGCTGCCGGAATTTCTGCAACACTACCCGGGCGTGGAAATTGAGCTGAGCAGCAGCGACCGTCAGGTGGATGTGATCCGTGAAGGATTTGACTGCGTCATCCGGGTCGGTGAGCTGAAGGATTCAGGTCTGATTGCGCGAAAAATTGGTACTCATACCTTGATCAACTGCGCCAGCCCTGGCTACCTTTCGCGTTTCGGCATGCCAATCCGGCTGGAAGAGCTGTCGCAGCATGCGATGGTGCATTACAGCCAGCAGCTCGGCCAGGCCTCACCCGGCTTTGAATATTTCGATGGCAGGCAGTGCCATTACGTTCATACCGGTGGCGTGGTGACGGTGAACAGTACGGAAACTTATCGCGCCGCCTGCCTGGCAGGGCTGGGGATTATTCAGGTGCCCGCCGCCGGGATTCAGACATTACTGGAAAGGGGCGAGCTGGTGGAAGTGCTGCATCGCTTTCCCGCCAGACCGATGCCGATCCATCTGCTCTATCCGCACCGGCGCAATGTGGCACGCCGCGTAAGGGTATTTATGGAGTGGCTGAGTCAGGTGTTACAGGAGTACGTCACCTGAGCGGCTATACTTTGATTTTAATGATAAACAGGACAGTGAAGGTCTATGACAGACAAGCAGGAAAACCCGCAGGATATGCAGCCAGAAAAGCCGCTTATCGATATTAAAACCGGCAATCACACCGTGGATGAGTCGATTGTTCGCGTGTCACGCTTCGCCACCTGGTTCCAGTCTATTCCGGCGGTGGCGCATTTTATTCGCGCTCTGGACCGCTTTAATGACCGGCTCGGCAGCCAGTTTGGCGCGGCTATTACTTATTTCTCGTTTTTATCACTGATCCCCATTCTGATGGTCTCGTTCGCCGCCGTGGGTTTTGTGCTGGCATCGAATCAGGATCTGCTGACCGATATCATCAACAAAATCGTCAGCAGCATCAGTGACCCGACGCTGGCTACCACGCTGAAGAATACGGTGAACACCGCCATTCAGCAGCGTGCCACCGTGGGTATCACTGGTTTACTGCTGGCGCTCTACTCCGGCCTTAACTGGATGGGTAATCTGCGTGAAGCGATCCGCGCCCAGTCGCGCGACGTCTGGGAACGCAAACCGGATGACAAAGAGAAGATCTGGAAACGTTATATTCGCGACTTCCTGTCATTGACGGGTCTGATGCTGGCGCTGGTGATTACGCTGTCGCTGACCTCGGTAGCCGGTTCTGCTCAGGCGACCATCGTGAGTGCGCTGGGGCTGGATGGCATTGAGTGGTTACGCCCTGCCCTGACCATTATCGCCACGTCCATTTCCGTTCTGGCAAACTACCTGTTGTTCCTCTGGATTTTCTGGATTTTGCCGCGTCATAAGCCGCGCAAGAAAGCGCTGTTCCGCGGCACCCTGCTGGCGGCAATCGGCTTTGAGGTGATTAAGTTTGTGATGACGCTGACGCTGCCGAAGCTGGCAACCTCACCTTCTGGTGCAGCCTTTGGTTCTGTGCTTGGCCTGATGGCGTTCTTCTATTTCTTCGCCCGCCTGACGCTGTTCTGTGCAGCGTGGATCGCCACAGCCAAATATAAAGATGACCCGCAGATGCCGGAAGCGGGCAGCGCATCCCGCCGCAAAGCATCGTAATTCGTTAACAACAGCGGAAAATGTCACCCCCCGGCTATTTTTTCACCCGATAACAGGATGAATAGCTGAGGGGTCACTTTTATTTAGCCCTTTCTTAGAGTATCCCGCCAGATATCGTCCGGTTTACCCCGGTATCACCCGGCATTCGTCACACCACAGAAATTATCCTCTTTTTGCCCTCTGAAGCCAGACGCGGCGCGGGTTTTCATCATTGAATGCGCTCTGGCAGATGCGTAAGATTCTTTGTCTGTATTTACAAATAAGAAACAGTTATGCAAGCCTCCCTCACAGACACACTCGACAAACAGCAGGATCCCACACCGGTTAACTCACGCAGTAAAGTGGTGATTGCCTCGCTGGTCGGTACCGCCATCGAGTTCTTCGACTTTTATATTTATGCCACTGCGGCAGTGATTGTTTTTCCGCACATTTTCTTCCCGCAGGGTGATGCCACGGTCGCCACGCTACAGTCGCTGGCCACTTTTGCTATCGCCTTTATCGCACGTCCGATTGGCTCCGCCGTATTTGGTCACTTTGGCGATCGCGTCGGGCGTAAAGCCACGCTGGTTGCCTCGCTGCTGACTATGGGGATCTCTACGGTGGTCATTGGGCTGCTGCCAGGCTATGAGACGATTGGCGTGATGGCACCGCTGCTGCTGGCGCTGGCGCGTTTTGGTCAGGGGCTGGGACTGGGCGGTGAATGGGGCGGCGCGGCGCTGCTGGCAACGGAAAATGCCCCGGCGAAGAAGCGTGCGCTCTATGGTTCATTCCCTCAGCTGGGTGCACCGATTGGCTTTTTCTTCGCTAACGGGACTTTTCTGCTGCTCTCCTGGCTGCTGACCGACGAGCAGTTTATGCAGTGGGGCTGGCGCGTGCCGTTTATTCTCTCCGCCGTGCTGGTGCTGATTGGCCTGTATGTGCGCGTGTCGCTGCATGAGAGTCCGGTGTTTGCCAAAGTGCAGAAAGAGAAGAAGCAGGTTCGGGTGCCGATTGCGGCGCTGCTGAGCAAGCATCTGACCGCCACGATTCTCGGCACTTTTATCATGCTGGCGACCTATACGCTGTTCTATATCATGACCGTCTATTCGATGAGCTATGGCACCACACCATCACCAGCAGGTCTGGGCATTCCGCGTAACAGTATGTTGTGGATGCTGATGCTGGCGGTGATTGGTTTTGGTGTGATGGTGCCGATTGCCGGTTTGCTGGCCGACCGTTTTGGTCGTCGCAAGACGATGATTACCATTACGCTGATGATTATCGCGTTTTCGTTCCTGTTCCCAACGATGCTGGGTTCCGGTTCACAGGCGCTGGTGATGGCGTTTCTGCTGCTGGGTCTGAGCATTATGGGGCTGACGTTTGGCCCGATGGGCGCGCTGCTGCCGGAGCTGTTCCCGACCGAAGTGCGTTATACCGGCGCCTCGTTCTCCTATAATCTCTCCTCGATTCTGGGAGCCTCTGTTGCGCCTTACATCGCGACCTGGCTGAATGCCAATTATGGTCTGCAGGCGGTGGGGCTGTATCTGGCATCGATGGCGGTGCTGACGCTGATCGCGTTGCTGGCCTGTAAAGAGACGCGTCACCAGACGTTGTATGACGTTTAATCCTGTTAGATGAAGATCAGTGAAACCCGGCAGCCGCCGGGTTTTTTTATGGGCTGGGTTCAATAAATCTAAGGCAGCTTAGGGAACATACTTCGACACTGAGGAGTTTAAAAGCATAGCCTTGTGGTCATGCAATAGGCTCAGGGAGCATACGCCTTTCGCAAAGACGCAAAAGACGCCATCCATGGCGGGCTCAGCGCGGGCCGTCCCTGCCCCGCTATGCTTTGCTACAGGCGTATGCTCCCATCGCTTTAACCATGTTGGCTGTCTGTTTAGAAAATCTGAATTGTGCTCAAAGTTACAAACGTGGGCTGTGATAACTCTTCCAACAATAAAATAGCTCAGGGCGCTGGCAATATGGTCAGAGGAGGAAAGCGTCCCGCGCCATGGATGGCGCGGGCAGAGCATGCCAGGGATGGCGGGTTTTGCGTCTTTCCGATCTGACCGTATTGCCCGTGCAGGCTCGGTCTTACAGCGAAGCAGGCAGTGCAGGCACCGTTCCACCAGCGAACTTCTCAGGTAGTGTTCCCAAACAAAAAACCCCGGCAAGCCGGGGTTTGTTTTGCTGAAAACTGTGATGACGGTTATTAGCCCGCGACAGCGATACGCTTCATGTCGGTCATGTAGCCACGCAGTTTGCGGCCAACGGTTTCAATCGGGTGCTGGCGAACGGCTTCGTTAACGTCACGCAGCTGTGCGTTGTCGACCTGCGTACCTTCCACCGCTTTACCCAGATCGCCCGGCTGCAGTGTGGTCATGAACTCTTTCAGCAACGGCACCGCAGCGAAGGAGAACAGGTAGTTACCATATTCAGCGGTATCAGAGATCACCACGTTCATTTCATACAGACGCTTACGGGCGATGGTGTTCGCGATCAACGGCAGCTCATGCAGGGATTCGTAGTAAGCAGACTCTTCGATGATGCCGGCATCTACCATGGTTTCAAACGCCAGCTCAACGCCCGCTTTCACCATCGCAACCATTACAACACCTTTATCGTAGTACTCCTGCTCTTCGATTTTGCCTTCATACTGTGAGGCAGTTTCGAATGCGGTCTGGCCGGTCTCTTCACGCCAGGTCAGCAGGTTTTTATCATCGTTCGCCCAGTCAGCCATCATGCCGGAAGAGAATTCGCCGGAGATGATGTCATCCATATGCTTCTGGAACAGCGGCGCCATGATGGTTTTCAACTGCTCTGACAGCGCATAAGCGCGCAGTTTCGCCGGGTTAGAGAGACGATCCATCATCAGGGTGATGCCACCAAACTTCAGTGACTCGGTGATGGTTTCCCAGCCGAACTGAATCAGTTTTTCTGCGTAAGCCGGATCCGTACCTTCAGCCACCAGCTTATCGAAGCAGAGCAGTGAACCGGCCTGCAGCATGCCACACAGGATGGTCTGCTCACCCATCAGGTCAGATTTCACTTCTGCAACGAAGGAAGATTCCAGCACGCCAGCACGATCGCCGCCGGTCGCTGCTGCCCAGGCTTTGGCAATCGCCATGCCTTCACCTTTTGGATCGTTTTCCGGGTGAACCGCGATCAGCGTCGGAACACCAAAGCCGCGTTTATACTCTTCACGGACTTCTGTACCCGGGCACTTCGGTGCCACCATCACAACAGTGATGTCTTTACGGATGCTTTCGCCCACTTCAACGATGTTGAAACCGTGCGAGTAACCCAGCGCAGCGCCATCTTTCATCAGCGGCTGAACAGCCTGAACTACTGCGGAGTGCTGCTTGTCTGGCGTCAGGTTAACGACCAGGTCCGCCTGCGGGATCAGATCTTCGTAAGTACCCACTTTAAAACCGTTATCGGTCGCTTTACGCCATGAAGGGCGTTTCTCAGCAATCGCTTCGGCACGCAGTGCATAGGCGACATCCAGACCTGAATCACGCATGTTCAGACCCTGGTTCAGGCCCTGCGCACCACAGCCAACGATAACGACTTTTTTGCCTTTCAGGAAACTGGCACCATCCGCGAATTCTTCACGCGCCATGAAACGACATTTGCCTAATTGCGCCAACTGGTTGCGCAGGTTCAATGTGTTGAAATAGTTAGCCATGGGTACTCCGGTAAGGTTGTGTTTGCTTTTTTTGTTCAGGAACGGCGTGTCATGCAACGCCGCGAATGACCCCATCATATGACAGGAATTCTGTTGCTTAAATTGATATATTAACAACGTCACATTGCAATAAATGCAACACCACCCAGAGGCGACGCGCACATGGATTTACGGGATCTGAAACTGTTTCTTCATCTGGCAGAAAGCTGCCACTTCGGGCGCACGGCGCGTGCGATGCACGTCAGCCCTTCCACGCTGTCACGCCAGATCCAGCGGCTTGAAGACGATGTCGGCCATGCGCTGTTTCTGCGCGATAACCGCACCGTGACGCTGACGGAAGCGGGTGAACGCCTGCGTCAGTTTGCCCAGCAGACCCTGTTGCAATATCAGCAACTGCGTCATGTGATGGATCTTAACGGTCCGTCACTCAGCGGCGAACTGCGCCTGTTCTGTTCGGTAACGGCGGCCTACAGCCATCTGCCGCCGATCCTCGACCGCTTTCGTGCCGAACATCCGCAGGTCGAAATTAAACTGGATACCGGTGATGCTGCGGATGCGGTAGAAAAAGTGCACTCCGGCGATGCCGATCTGGCTATTGCCGGCCGTCCTGAAACTTTGCCCGCCAGCATTGATTTTATGCCACTGGGGCTGATTCCGCTGGTGCTGATTGCGCCTGCATTACCCTGTGCCGTCCGCACACAGGCCACCCAGCCGCAGCCCGACTGGTCAAAAATTCCGTTTATCCTGCCGGTGCAGGGACCCGCACGACGGCGTATCGATCTCTGGTTCCGCCGCCAGCGCATCCCGAATCCGGTGATTTACGCCACGGTATCGGGGCATGAGGCGATAGTCTCAATGGTAGCGCTGGGTTGCGGTATTGCGCTGTTGCCGGATGTCGTGCTGGAGAACAGCCCGGACCCGGTGCGGAACCGCGTGCTGATGCTGGAGAATGTGGAGTCTGTTGCGCCGTTCGAACTCGGTATCTGCGTGCAAAAAAAGCGGCTCGGAGAGCCGCTGATCAGTGCTTTCTGGAGCCAGCTGTAATCAGTGGCCTGACAGGAAGAAGCGGAACGCCGGGTTCTGGCTTTCGTCGTGAAAGTCGTAACCCAGATCGGTGAGATGCTCCTCAAAACGCGGTTCATCGCTGCCGAGCTCAAAAGCCGCCAGCACACGACCATAATCGGTGCCGTGGCTACGGTAGTGAAACAGCGAGATATTCCAGTGGGTGCCCAGCGTTTGCAGGAACTTCAGCAACGCGCCAGGTGCCTCCGGGAATTCGAAGCTGAAGAGCCGTTCACGCAGCGGCTTGGAGGGACGTCCGCCCACCATGTAACGCACATGCAATTTCGCCATTTCATCATCTGAGAGATCGACCACCTGATAACCGCCGCGCGTAAGTTCGCTGATGATTTCGCTGCGCTCTTCCACGCCACGGGTCAGACGTACACCAACAAAGATGCAGGCTTTGTCCGCATCGGCGTAACGATAGTTGAACTCGGTGATGGAACGTCCGCCCAGCGTCTGACAGAAACGCAGGAAGCTGCCCTGCTGTTCCGGGATCGTTACAGCCAGCAGCGCTTCACGCTGTTCGCCCAGCTCGCAACGCTCGGAGACGTAACGCAGGCCGTGGAAGTTGACGTTGGCACCGGACAAGACATGCGCCAGCCGCTCGCCTTTGATCTCGTGCTGCTGGATATACTTCTTCATGCCCGCCAGCGCCAGCGCACCAGACGGTTCCGCCACGGCACGAACATCTTCGAACAGATCTTTCATCGCAGCGCAAATGGCATCGCTGTCGACGGTGATGATGTCATCGATGTAGGCCTGACAGAGCCGGAAGGTTTCGCTGCCAATCCGCTTAACCGCCACCCCTTCGGCAAACAGCCCGACGCGTGGCAGATCGACCGGATGACCGGCGTCCAGCGCCGCTTTCAGGCAGGCTGAATCTTCTGACTCCACCGCAATCACTTTGATCTGCGGCATCAACTGCTTGATCAATACAGCGACGCCCGCTGCCAGACCGCCACCACCAACCGGCACAAAGACCCGGTCGAGGTGCGCATCCTGCTGCAACAGCTCCATCGCCAGCGTGCCCTGTCCGGCAATCACAGCCGGATGGTCAAACGGCGGAACGAAGGTGTAGCCGCGCTGTTCAGCGAGCTCTATCGCTTTGGCTTTCGCCTCGTCAAAGTTGGCCCCAAACAGAAAAGCCTCACCGCCAAATGCGCGCACTGCATCAACCTTGATGTCTGCGGTCGCCAGCGGCATCACAATCAGTGACTTAATGCCCAGCTTCGTCGCGGAGAGCGCCACGCCCTGCGCATGGTTACCGGCCGAAGCCGTCACTACGCCGCGCGCTTTCTGCTCTTCGCTCAGACCGGCAATCATTGCGTAGGCACCGCGCACCTTGAAACTGTGCACCGGCTGACGATCTTCCCGCTTTACCAGAATGGTGTTGCCGAGACGCGATGAAATTTTTTCCATAACCTGCAGCGGCGTCACCTGTGCCACTTCATACACCGGTGAACGCAGCACTGCACGCAAATACTCGGCGCCGCAAGGCGCGTCGGGTAGCGGTTGAGACTCGGCCATGTTTAGCCTCCCAGCTTGCTCTTATCGCGAACGGCGCCTTTGTCAGCACTGGTCGCGAGTAATGCGTAAGCACGCAGCGCAAAGGAGACTTCACGCTGACGATTGACCGGCGTATATGCCGCATCGCCACGTGCCTGCTGCTCTTCACGGCGGGCATGCAGTTCGTTATCCGGCACAGCGAGTTTGATGCCGCGGTTCGGGATATCGATCTCAATGGTGTCGCCATCTTTGACCAGCGCAATGGTGCCGCCGTTGGCCGCTTCAGGCGAAGCGTGACCGATAGAGAGGCCCGATGTGCCACCAGAGAAACGACCGTCGGTGATCAGAGCGCAACTTTTACCCAGACCCATCGATTTCAGATAGGTGGTCGGATAGAGCATTTCCTGCATGCCCGGCCCGCCTTTTGGCCCTTCGTAGCGGATGACAACTACGTCGCCTGCCACGACTTTGCCGCCCAGAATCGCTTCTACCGCGTCATCCTGGCTTTCATAGACTTTGGCCGGGCCGGTGAAGGTCAGGATCTCTTTGTCTACGCCCGCTGTTTTAACGATACAGCCATCTTCGGCGATGTTGCCGTACAGCACGGCCAGACCGCCATCCTGCGAGTACGCGTTTTCGCGGGTGCGGATGCAGCCTTCTGCACGGTCATCATCCAGCGTGTCCCAGCGGCAGTTCTGCGAGAATGCCTGGGTGGTACGGATGCCCGCCGGACCGGCGCGGAACATATCTTTTACCGCCTGATCTTTGGTCAGCATGATGTCGTACTGATCCAGCGTTTCACGCATGGTCTGCTGCAGGATATTACGGGCGCTGCTGTCGAACAGGCCGGCACGATCCAGCTCGCCGAGAATGGCGAAAACACCACCTGCGCGATGCACATCTTCCATGTGGTATTTCGGGGTACTTGGCGCGACTTTACAAAGCTGAGGCACTTTACGTGACAGGCGATCAATGTCGGAGATATTGAAGTCGATGTCGCCTTCCTGGGCCGCCGCCAGCAGGTGCAGCACGGTGTTGGTGGAGCCGCCCATGGCGATATCCAGCATCATGGCGTTCTCGAAGGCGGCCTTGTTCGCGATGTTGCGCGGCAGCATGTTGACGTCATCCTGCTCGTAGTAGCGCTTGGTGAGACTGACGATGCGCTTACCGGCATTGATGAACAGCTCTTTGCGATCAGCGTGCGTGGCCAGCAGTGAACCGTTGCCAGGCTGCGACAGGCCGAGTGCTTCGGTCAGGCAGTTCATCGAGTTGGCGGTGAACATGCCGGAGCAGGAGCCGCAGGTCGGACAGGCAGAGCGTTCGATCTGATCGCTGTCGGCATCGCTGACGTTCGGGTTCGCACCCTGAATCATCGCATCGACCAGGTCCAGCTTGATGATCTGATCAGAAAGCTTGGTTTTACCCGCTTCCATCGGGCCGCCTGAAACGAAGATCACCGGAATATTAAGGCGCAGAGACGCCATCAGCATGCCTGGGGTGATTTTGTCACAGTTGGAGATGCAGACCATGGCGTCGGCGCAGTGCGCATTAACCATGTACTCGACCGAGTCAGCAATCAGCTCACGCGAAGGCAGTGAATACAGCATGCCGCCATGACCCATGGCAATACCGTCATCTACCGCGATGGTGTTGAACTCTTTAGCCACACCACCCGCCGCTTCAATCTGCTCAGCGACGAGTTTACCCAGGTCGCGGAGGTGAACGTGGCCAGGGACAAATTGGGTGAATGAGTTAACCACGGCGATAATCGGCTTGCCGAAATCGTCGTCGGTCATTCCTGTCGCGCGCCATAAGGCACGGGCACCCGCCATGTTGCGGCCGTGGGTGGTAGTGGCGGAACGGTACTTAGGCATGCTCTATTTACTCCAGTAAGAATAAGCTCGCGGACGTCAGATGACGCCCGCGCTGTATCTGATTATGGGTTAACCGGATCTAACCAGCCCCATTTGTCTTCGGTTTCGCCGGTGAAGAGACCAAAGAAGGCCTCCTGAATGCGTTTAGTCACCGGACCACGCTTGCCTTCGCCCACCTGAATGCGGTCGACGCTGCGCACCGGTGTGATTTCTGCGGCGGTGCCCGACATAAAGACTTCGTCAGCCAGGTAGAGAGATTCACGCGACAGAGTCTGCTCACGCACTTCAATGCCCATATCACGCGCCAGCGTGATGATGGCATCGCGGGTGATGCCCGGCAGTGCCGAAGAGGTAAATGGCGGGGTATAGAGCACACCATCTTTAACTTCAAACAGGTTTTCGCCTGCCCCTTCTGAGATCAGGCCATTGGTATCCAGCGCAATGCCTTCCTGATAGCCATGACGACGGGCTTCGCTACCCACCAGCAGTGAGGAGAGGTAGTTACCACCCGCTTTAGCAGCAGTTGGCAGAGTGTTTGGCGCCACGCGGTTCCATGAAGAGACCATCGCGTCAATGCCATTCTCCAGCGCTTCAGCGCCCAGGTACGCGCCCCACGGGAAGGCGGCAATGATCACGTCAGTTGTGAAGCCGTCTGGCGGGTTCACGCCCAGGCCCACATCGCCGACAAAGGCCAGCGGACGGATATAAGCACTTTTCAGTTTGTTCACGCGGATGACTTCGCGGCACGCTTCCATCAGCTCATCAACGCTGCTTTTAATCGGGAAACGATAGATTTTGGCGGAGTCATGCAGACGTTGCATGTGTTCACGATGACGGAACACAACCGGTCCTTTGTGAGAGTCGTAGCAGCGCACGCCTTCAAATACCGACGTACCATAGTGCAAGGCGTGGGACATGACGCTGACCTTCGCCTCTTCCCACTTAACCATCTCGCCATTGAACCAAATAAAGTCTGCTTTCTTCGTGCTCATTGTTATTCCCTCTCGCGGCTACGCGCGGATTTGTTGTGTTGTCTGTTGTTGAATCTGAACGCATGCAACGTCGATCAATTTACTTAACTGCGAAGACAGTAAATCGACGGAGCGCTGGCTGGCAACGGTCATTTCAATATTAATGTTTTCTGCGTTGGCGACTGAGGCCATGTTCATAGAACAGACCTGAAAACCGCGGTGACGCACGACGCGTAAAATGCGCTCTAATATTTCAGGGCGGAAACGGGCTTCGATAGATAATTGATGCTGGTTCATACGGTTTTCTCCATCATGTTTGCATTGCTGGCACCCGGCGGTACCAGTGGCCAGACGTTTTCATGCTCATCAATTGCAACATGCAGGAAGTAAGGACCTTCGCTGTTCAGCAGAGCATCAAGGGCGGCGTCGACCTGATCTTTACGGGTAATGCGCTGGCCGGGGATGTTGAACGCGCTGGCCAGCGTGAGGAAATCGGGATTATCGGACAGGTTGGTTTCGCTGTAGCGACCGTCAAAAAAGAGCTGTTGCCACTGGCGTACCATACCCAGACGCTGGTTATCCATCAGTACGATTTTGACCGGCAGCCTGCCGCGCTTGATGGTGCCCAGCTCCTGAATGTTCATCATGATGGAGCCATCACCGGAGACACAGATAACCGTATCGTCCGGGCGTGCAACCTGCGCTCCAATGGCAGCAGGCAAACCAAAGCCCATGGTGCCTAAGCCGCTGGAGGTGATGAAATTCTCCGGTGCGTTAAATGCCATGTGCTGCGCCGTCCACATCTGATGCTGACCGACGTCGGTGGTGACCACGGTATTCGCCGGTTTGCGATCGGAAAGTTGCTTCAGCAGCAGCGGCGCATAGATCGCTTCGCCCGGATGGTCGTAGCGCCATGCGTGGCTGGCTTTCAGTGCCTGCACCTCATCGCGCCAGGCGTTGATAGACAAAGGCTGACTCAGTGCGGACAGCAGTTCGTTGAGATCGCCCTGCAGGGAGACATGAGCGCGGCGTAATTTGTTTAACTCAGCGGGATCGATATCGAGATGAATCACGCTGGCGTGCGGTGCAAAGGTATCCAGCTTGCCGGTCACGCGATCATCGAAACGGGCACCGACCGCGATCAGCAGGTCACACGCCTGTACGGCCAGGTTAGCGGCTTTGGTACCGTGCATCCCCAGCATACCGAGATAGACGTCACTTTGCGGGTCCACGCTGCCCAGTCCTTTCAGAGTAGCAACCGCCGGAATGCCGGTCTCGTCTGCCAGCTTGCGCAGTGCCGGAACCGCCTGAGCCAGACCGACACCGCCGCCAACGTAGAGCATTGGCTTTCTGGCCTGCGCCATCAGTGCACGTGCGTGGTCAATCGCCTGATGTGGCAGCGCATTTCCTTCTTCAACCGGAACCAGATGCGGTGCGGGTTCACCCTGTGCAATCTGAATATCTTTCGGGATATCAACCAGTACCGGACCCGGACGGCCCGACTGCGCCAGCGCAAAAGCTTCCGCCATGATAGCGGGTAATTCATCCAGCGATTCAACCAGGAAGCTGTGCTTGGTGCAGGCCAGTGAGAGTCCCAGTACGTCGATCTCCTGGAAAGCATCGGTGCCGATGAAGGCCGAGGTGACCTGACCCGTTACCGCCACGACCGGTACCGAATCCATCATCGCATCCGCCAGACCGGTGATCAGGTTAGTCGCGCCGGGGCCGGAAGTGGCGATACAGACGCCGGTTTTGCCGGTTGAACGGGCATATCCGATTGCCGCCATTACAGCGCCCTGCTCGTGACGACACAACAGGTGTTCCACGCCGCCGTCATAGAGCGCGTCGTATACCGGCATGATGGCGCCGCCAGGGTAACCAAATACGGTATCAACACCCTGCGCGCGTAAAGCCTGAACTACCCACTGTGCACCTGTCATCGCTATTCTCCTGTGTCCTGACCGGAACAACAGAATTTTATGCTACTGTTCATTGTTTGTTCCTTGTGGATTTACTGATATTTCCTCGGGTCGAAAAAAAACCCCCGGACCTTTCGGTGCGGGGGTTTTTTCGGATTCGAGGCTTGATTTTTAAGCCTTTCTTTCTCCAAGCGTTGCCCCGCACGGTAGGTTAATAACCACCACCACGCTAATCACGACCAGGCTAATCACTTGTAGAAGGGCTTTCATGTGTTGTTCAATTCTTTTTCGTGTTCGAAGTAATGCCTACAGAG
The DNA here is from genome assembly GCF_052045955.1 of Pantoea sp. 22096. NCBI lineage: Bacteria > Pseudomonadati > Pseudomonadota > Gammaproteobacteria > Enterobacterales > Erwiniaceae > Pantoea > Pantoea sp. 22096. The sequence continues at coordinate 236,549 of NZ_JBQEPW010000006.1, forward strand.
TTATCATAGTCAGGGGTCATCGCACAACTTTTTTTACAGATTTATTTTCGTGCGTGACGCGGAATCGTAACCTATCGATTTGTAATACAAGAAATAATTACATGATGATAATTATTCATCACTTTAGTGACGTAATAATATTTTGATGGATTTGCGTACTGTCGCACAGCATTTTAAAACGCCATGAAACAACTTTCGATGGGGTGTGCGATGGCCCGAACCATACTGATGATGTCATGGCTTTTCTTTGATGCAGTCACCAGACTGACGGTAACAAGGAGCGAGTATGTCATTGTCAAAAGTTCTGACCCGGGCAGCACTGGGGGTGGACGCCCCGCTGGTGACCATTGAGGCACATATCAGTAATGGCTTGCCTGCCTTAACCCTGGTAGGTCTGCCGGAAACGACGGTCAAAGAAGCGCGTGAGCGGGTACGCAGCGCTATTATCAACAGCGGTTTCACTTTTCCGGCAAAGCGGGTCACCATTAATCTGGCACCCGCGGATCTTCCTAAAGAGGGCGGACGGTATGACTTACCTATGGCGATCGCCATTCTGGTCGCCTCTGAGCAGCTTCCTGCCGACAAGCTGACGCACTACGAGTTTCTGGGTGAACTGGCACTCGACGGCGCGCTGTGCGGTGTACAGGGCGCGATTCCGGCGGCCATGGTGGCAATTCAGGCTGGACGGCAGATGGTTCTCTCTGCTGAGAATCAGGCGGATGCCGGACTTATCCGTCAGGGGTCTTCACTGGTTGCATCTCATCTCAGCAACGTGTGTGCCTTTCTGCGTAATGAACTCACATTACCGACAGCTCAGTCCCCTGATCATCAGGGCGAGCCGCCTGCTGACGATCTCGCAGATATCATTGGTCAGGAACAGGGACGCAGAGCACTGGAGATCACGGCGGCTGGCGGGCATAACCTGTTGCTGATTGGCCCGCCTGGCACCGGTAAAACAATGCTTGCCACCCGGCTGCCCGGCATCATGCCTTCTTTAACCGATCAGGAAGCACTGGAATGCGCAGCAATCGCCAGTCTCGTGAACACTAGCAGTACTCTGCACCGACAATGGCGCAGTCGGCCTTTCAGGTCACCTCATCACAGTGCATCTCTCTATGCTTTGATTGGTGGCGGATCACTACCACGGCCGGGCGAGATCTCACTGGCGCATAACGGCGTGCTGTTTCTGGATGAGTTGCCGGAATTTGATCGTAAGGTGCTGGACTCTCTGCGCGAGCCATTAGAGTCGGGGGTCATCGCTATTTCACGTGCGCGCGCAAAAGTCACCTATCCGGCACGATTTCAGCTGATTGCTGCAATGAATCCAAGTCCAACCGGACATTATCAGGGACAGCATAACCGTACCTCACCTCAGCAGGTGCTGCGTTATCTCAGCAAGCTGTCCGGCCCTTTTCTCGATCGTTTTGATCTTTCGCTGGAGGTGCCCCTACTTCCGGGTGGAATGCTTAGCGGTCAACGCCCTGTAGCAGAAACGTCTGAACGGGTTCGTCATCGGGTGGTCGCAGCGCGGGAGATTCAGCTGACCCGTGCAGGCAAAATTAATGCGCATTTAAACAATGCGGAGATTATGCGCTGGTGTCAGCCAGCTAAAGAGGATGCGGAGTGGCTGGAGTCAGTACTGGAGAAACTGGGTTTATCTGTACGGGCATGGCAGCGGATTTTGAAGGTGGCGCGTACCGTGGCCGATCTGGCGGGAGAAGCAGACGTCAGTCGGCATCATCTGCAGGAGGCTGTCAGTTATCGCACGATTGATCGTTTAATGATTCATCTGCATAACAGCCTGCAATAAAAAAGGGGCTTTCGCCCCTTCTCTGTTAATCGTCGCTGTCGGTAAAGTCTTCGACGGTGTCCATCTGCGGTTTACCGCCGGACAGCGTATGAAAACGCTTAGGACGCTTAATGCGGGTCATATATTTAGACCATACACGTTCAGCTTCCGTTTGCGGCTCACGCACGCCACGACACACTTCAATAAACAGACGTTCTTCTTCTGTTGCAGGCTCACGCTTTGATAAATCCAGCTCATTAAAGGCGAAACCGTGGCGTTCAAGAAGCTGAGCTTCTTTAATAGTAAAGTCACCGTGGCGTGAGAAACCACGCGGGTAATGTTTGTTATCAAAGAAACGATTCTCTGTTGAGAAGCTTTCCGCCATGTTACACGCTCCTGATTTTCTAATGCCGTGCTGTTAATGGCGCGGAGTATTAGATAGGCTTGACAGAGTGTAAAACAAAACATTTAAATCTATACGACAAACATTTTTTGGGAGAACGCTGTGGATACGGAATTACTGAAAACTTTCCTGGAAGTGAGCAGAACACGCCATTTCGGGCGTGCTGCAGAAGCACTTTACCTTACGCAATCTGCTGTCAGTTTTCGCATCCGCCAGTTAGAGAATCAGCTTGGCGTTAACCTTTTTACACGGCATCGCAATAACATACGTCTGACGGCGGCTGGAGAACGCCTGCTTCCCTATGCTGAAAGCCTGATGAGCACATGGATGATGGCAAAGAAGGAGGTTTCCCACACTCAACAGCACCATGAGCTTTCGATCGGTGCCAGTGCATCGCTATGGGAGGCTTATCTGACGCCGTGGCTACAGACGCTTTACGAGAATCGTGAAAGCCTGCATTTAGAAGCGCGCGTGGCACAACGACACCTGCTGGTTAAGCAGCTCCATGAACGCCAGCTGGATCTGTTGATCACCACTGAAGCGCCTAAGATGGATGAGTTAACCAGTCAGCAGATTGGTCATATCTCACTGGCGCTGTTCTGCGCCCGGCAGAGCGAGAAACGCGAAAAATATGATTACATTAAACTGGAATGGGGAGCAGATTTTCATCAGCATCAGAGTTATCTTTCCGGCGCTGATGATGTGCCAGTACTGACCACAACGTCGGCGCATGTTACCCGTGAACTGCTGCATACCACCGGAGCGTGCGCGTTCCTGCCTGACTTCTGGCAAAGTGTTTACAATGAGTTGATGGTGATCCCGGATACGCCCGTCGCCGTTCGTCCGCTCTATGCTGTCTGGTTGCAGAACAGCGATCAGCAGGCGCATATCCTGCAGCTGCTTAAATTCCCGATTCTGGTCAGGCAAAACAGCTAAAGATTGGCAGGTAGAGAAGCAAGCAGGGAAGAGATGAGACCAGTTAGATTTAACTGGTTCTTCTTTTTTGCCTTTATGAAGGCAAAAAAAAATCCTTTGCCGAAGCAAAGGATCGTTTTCTGGCAGGGGCGGAGGGACTCGAACCCCCAACACCCGGTTTTGGAGACCGGTGCTCTACCAATTGAACTACGCCCCTAATAGGGTGGCGGAACGGACGGGGCTCGAACCCGCGACCCCCTGCGTGACAGGCAGGTATTCTAACCAACTGAACTACCGCTCCACCGATTCTTTCACGCTTATCAGCAACCGGCTGATAAACGCCTGTTCCCGTTATTTTCCCTGTCAGAGGAAAAGGAACAAATTTGATGCCTGGCAGTTCCCTACTCTCGCATGGGGAGGCCCCACACTACCATCGGCGCTACGGCGTTTCACTTCTGAGTTCGGCATGGGGTCAGGTGGGAC
>NZ_JBQEPW010000007.1:0-161242 GCF_052045955.1 Pantoea sp. 22096
AAAGATGTCAGCCGCCTGCATGTTTCATGGGGGAAAACGGCAAATGACAATTGTCTGGTTAACCTTGAATCTGATGCCGTTCAGTCCAGTGAGAATCAGACACTGGCGAGACTGACGACAACCTGCAGTAGCGATCAAATGCAGCCGGTACGGTACGCTTCTAATACCGACAACAAAGATACACAGGGTTAATGAGGTAACATCATGTTTTTAATTTCAGGAAAGAAAATAATGCGCCTCATTGGCTCAGTTTCATTAATGTTAAGTTTGATGCTGATGGCTACTTTTACTGTTAATGCAGCGAATTCATCAGCCGATGTAACGTTAACATGCAAAATAACATCAAGTACAACGTTAGTTGATGTGGGCTCATTGGGCATTAATATTTCAGCTGCTGTGCCAGTGGGTACGATCGTTTATAGCGGCACGGCAACCGCTAACTTTAAATGTGCCCTGGATAATCTGCAGCAGTTCATAGATGGATTAAGCGGTGAAGTTTATTTTAAGCGCAAGGCGATTGACGCGGGTGCCCTGGGTTATGGATTGACGTTATATACTGGCTATGGCGGAGAGATGAGTACTGATGCCGCAAGTATTGCAACCGGTATCATGATTAGTACTTATGCTTTAACCAGCGGCGGAACCGTGGGCACCTATACAGATGTCTCAATCAACGTACCCTATCAGATTGTAAAGACCTCCAACTCGATGTCAGCGTCAACTTCTCTTAAGAGCTATGTAAACGCTTTTGATGTTGGTTCGTTAATATCAGGTAAAGATGTATCATTCAACTTCACTAATATTAAAACAGGTATCACAGTTAAAGATCAGACTTGCTCAGTCGCCGGTGATACCAATCTGCCTGTACCATTAGGTAGTTACACGACAAACCCCAGTAGCGGTTTAGGATCAGGAATCGGCCAGACTAGCGCTACAACCGCGTTTAATATTCAGCTTAACTGTGAAGCACTTCTTTCGGGTTCGTTTGATGTGATGATGCAGTTGGATGGTGACGCGTCTGGCGGATTATCCGATTTGGGTGTGGTAGCACTTAATTCGACCTCAACAGCGAGTGGTGTCGGTGTACAAATCCTTAATGAAAATCAGCAGCCGATTGCACTTGCTACTCCATTTAACATTGCGAGTTATCCGCTCTCATCTGCATTAATCACGGTGCCACTCTATGCACGTTATTATCAGACGGCTGCGAAAATAAATCCTGGCACGGCCAATGCAGTAGCAACGTATACGCTTAGTTACCAGTAATCAGCAGGGCTCTGCGGAGCCCTTCTTCATACTTTATCTACAGAAAAGGATTATCTGTGAATAAACCCAGGGAAAAAAACAAGCTCAGACTTGGTGTATCAGATGAAAGCCCATTTATTCTTTACTCCATTCAAAACATACTCGTAAAGGAGTTTTTAGAACTTGATATTGTTGCTTATCCGGTTGAAGCTTATCATTTACTGTCTGTTATCAGAGAGGATATGCCAGATATATTAATAACGGACTTTTGCTTTAATTTTGAGCGTAATGATGTCAATGGCGTGAGGAAAATAGAACAGATACATAAGCAAAATCCGGATTTAAAAATTATCATTTTTACTGCACAAAACAGTCAGGCTATTTTGAAAAGTATATTACAAATCCCGGTCAATGCCATTGTGCACAAACGAGATGACATTCGTGATTTGGTCAAGGCATTCAATTGGGTTTGCTCATCCAATTCCGGAATATACTACTCAGAACAGATGAAGAATTTAATGCTCTCTGCACCCGCAGATCCAGCACAAACACTTTTATCGCCTTCAGAAGTAGAGGTTATTCGATTGTTCGCCATTGGATATAGCCTGATGGAAATAGCAAAAGCGCGCAAACGTAGCATAAGCACCGTTGCAACACAGAAATACAATGCTATGCGTAAGCTTCAGCTGCAATCAAATACAGATTTGATTAAGTATGTTTTTGCACAGGAACTCATTTAACTCCCCCTAGCACAAAAAATTTTTATATACAGCGAAAATCATGAACTTTCATAATCTGAATATAGCAGTACTGGCACTCACCTGTGCTCCATTTTGTACATTCGCAACTAACCTGCAGCAAGCTGCTCAGGCTGCATTGAGCTATGACTCTGCACTACAATCCAGTCAGATGACCAGTGCAGCAGATAAACAAAAATACTGGCAAGGCATGGCCGGAATGCTGCCAACATTAACCCTGGAGGGAAACTGGGATCGTCAGGAACAACCTGATAAGAAATATCAGAGTGGGGTAACCAACCACAGCTACGATCTCAGCGTCAGACAACCGCTGTTTGATATGAGCAAGTATGCCGGATGGCGTAAAGGTGTTGCTATTGCCAACACGGCTGAAGCACAGGCAAAACAGGCTGAAGAGAAGTTACTTAGCGCTATCAGCAATGCTTATTTTACGGTGCTTTATCAGCAGGAAGTTTTGCAGGCCGCAAAAGCCGCCAGTCATAACTTTAAGCAACAAGAGCAAAAACTTCAGACCGGCTTAATCAATGGACAGAATACCCGCACTGAACTGGACGAGGCAAAAGCTAACTACGCTCTGGCACAGGCTAAGGAAATAGAAGCTGGCAATCAGCTATTGCTGGCAGGCGAGGCATTTCGCCGTTTATCAGGTATCAGTCCGGATACTGTAGAACCGGTGAATTTTCAGTGCCTGAAAGCATCGCCCTATTCTTCTCTGACCGATGCAATTAATGCCAGCCAGCAGCGTAATACTGATATTAAAATTGCGCTTTTTCAGAATGATCAGGCAGACGCAGATGTTCTTGCGGCTGACGGCGCGCACATGCCCGTGGTCTCGCTCTATGCGCGATACGGCAAGAACTGGAGTCGTAATGACGACGACGACAATATTCTGTATGACGCAATTTTCGGGACGAACTCAAAGAGTAATAACCTGCAATATGGCGTAAACGTTTCTGTTCCGTTGTTTGCCGGCGGCAGTCAGGTTTCACAATCTTTTGAAGCAGCTTATCGTCGTCAGGCAGCAAAGTATTCCACGATGGAAGCACAACGCAAAGCGGCAACCGATACCCGTTCTGCCTGGCTTAGCCTGACCAATGGCAAAGCCTTAATCAGTGCTCAAAAGAATGCCGTCGACTCAGCACGTGAAAAAGTGGTGTCGGTCCAGTATGGCCGTGAAATGGGCTTCCGCACCGTTAACGATGAACTGGATGCTCAGCAAAAATATTACACCGCACTCAAAGATCAGGCTGAAGCACGATTAAGTTATCTCAATGCCCTGATCAATCTGGCGCAAAGCACCGGATCGTTATCACTCGACATGCTGAATTTTTTTCAGTGCCGTTAATCCCTTAATTATGATGAATCTATAAATGGAACAATCACTTTTCCGTCAGGAGGCGCTTGATGCCGCTAACCGGGGTAACCTGGGTATAGTGGCACTTTATTGTCCGCCCTATCGCTGGCTTGTTATTTCTGTGGTGATTTTTATTACTGCCGTTACAGCCCTGTTTTTCATTTTCGGCAGCTATACGAAATATGAATCTTCTACCGGAGAACTGCTGCCTGAGAATGGCATGTTAGTCGTTCCTCCGCCTGTAAGCGCAACCGTAGTGGATATTCCGGTTAAAGAGGGACAACTGGTCAACAAAGATGATGTTCTTATGGTGTTGTCATCCGAAGTCTCCACACAGATGGGACAGACGCGTCAGGTTATCGCCGAAAATCTGGTGGCTCAGCGGGAACGACTTCAGCAGGATCTTCAGACGCTTGCCAAATTACATGACGTCGAAATGAAAGGGTTATCCGACACCATCGCCAGTCTGAAACTCCAGCAGGAACAGCTGAGACTTCAGCTGACACACCGTCGCAAGCAGGTGGCGTTAGCGAAACTGCAACTGGATAAACTCAACGCTATGCACCTGGAAGGGTACGCCTCAAATCGTCAGCTGGAAGAGCAGGAATCCAATCTGCTCGACAGTCAGGCACGTTACCAGGAGTACCAGCGTCAGCTGCTGGACACGTCGCAAAAAATTGTTCAGGCGGAGCAGCAACTACATGAAAAGCCGCTGGATGATGAGAAAAAACGCAACGACATCGAACGGCAACTGGCAGATAACCGTCAGTCAATGGCAGAGAATGAAGCGCGCCGATCCATTGAGCTTCGTGCGCCGAAGAGTGGTTATGTCGGCATGATCATGGTCAAAAATGGTCAGATGCTAAACGCCGGTCAATCGGCAATCGCGATTCTGCCTCACAATACTAATCTTGTTGCCCGCATCATGGTCAATACGCAATCCATTGGCTTTATCCAGCCAGGTCAGCGTGTTGTGCTGCGCTATAAAGCCTTCCCTTACCAAAAATTTGGCCAGCAATATGGCAAGGTGATCGAGGTTTCGCGAACCGCCCTCTCTCCTCAGGAAGTCTCCACCTTAACCGGTAAAAATAATGTTCAGGAACAGCAGTACCGGGTTCTGGTCTCTCTGGATAAACAAACTATTTCTGCTTATTCGCAGAATGAAAAACTGAAGCCAGGTATGGCGCTGGATGCCGACTTTATTGTCGACAAACGTCGTCTCTATGAATGGGTACTGGAGCCGATTTTCGCGCTAGGACACAAAATTTCTCTCTGATTTAGAAGGTCTGTTCTGTGTTGTTATTAGAGAAACTCAATTTTAAATGGTTTAACCGCTTACCGATAATTCGTCAGTCACAGGCAGCCGAGTGTGGGCTGGCTTGTCTTGGCATGGTGGCTAATTATCACGGTCATCAGATCGACATGATCACGTTACGTCGCCAGTTCGCCACATCACTCAAAGGTGCCACTCTGGCAGATGTCATCGCTATGGCACAACAGCTCAATATGACTTCCCGCGCACTGCGAGTAGAAATGGAAGAGCTGTCTAAACTGCGCATGCCCTGCATTCTGCACTGGGAACTGAACCACTTTGTAGTGTTGAAGAAAGTACGCGGCAATAAGATCACCATTCACGATCCCGCGCGCGGGATCCGCGAACTGACATTTAAAGAAGCATCGACCGCCTTCACCGGCGTCGCGCTGGAGTTGGTTCCCTCTTCCACCTTTGAAGTAAAAGAAGAGAAAGAAAGCATCTCCATGATGAAGCTGGTGGGCAGCGTGACGGGGGTAAAGTCTGCCTTTGCTCAGGTGCTCATTCTCTCAATCGCACTGGAGCTATTCGGCGTCCTCGGCCCCTTCTTTATGCAGTGGGTGATGGATATGGTGCTGGTTTCTGCTGACTATTCTTTGCTGTCGCTGCTCGGTGTAGGCTTTATCATGATCGCGCTGTTTCAGACTATCGTTACAGCGTTGCGCTCATGGGTAATGAGCTGGTTCTCAAGCCAGCTCAGTGTGCAGTGGACCGTAAACGTCTGTCACCATATGTTAAAACTGCCGCTGGAATGGTTCGAATCACGCCACGTCGGAGACATTCTCTCTCGTTATGGTTCGCTTAATACCATCCAGAGTACGCTGACTTCCCGTTTCATCAGCACCGTACTGGACGGTGTCATGTCAATCGTCACGGTAGTGATGCTTTTCATCTATAACGCGCAACTGGCGTGGCTGGTCATTGGACTTTTTCTCGCCTATGCACTGCTACGTTTCATGGCTTACGATCCGGTTCGCCGCGCCAATGAAGAACAAATCATCAGCTCGGCCCGTACCCAGTCGTCTCTGCTTGAAACGCTGCGCGGGATCCAGGCAGTTAAAACCAATAATAAACAGGTGCCCCGCCTCTCGGCATACATGAACTTTCTGGTGGATACCACTAATAAAGGCATCGTGATACAGAAGCTCAATATCCTGTTCGGTTCGGCTCAGGGACTGCTAACCTCAGTGGGCCGTGTAGTTCTGGTCTGGCTTGCTGCGCTGCAGGTCCTGGATGGCAACTTCTCTGCCGGTATGCTGACCGCCTTTATCAGCTTTTCCGATCAATTCATGAGTCGTGGTTCAGGTTTGATCAATGCCATCATCGATTTTCGTATGCTGAGAATGCATGGTGAACGCCTGGCCGATATTGTTCTGTCTGAAACAGAAGCCAGTTCTGAGGGCAATCGAGGTCTGGTTAGTAAAGAAACCGACAAGGAGACAGACGTACCTCAGGATATCAGGCTTATCAATATTCGTTTTCGCTATGCGCCGACTGAACCCTGGGTTGTCGATGGTGCGAATCTGGAGATTAAAGCGGGTGAGAGTCTTGCCATCGTGGGGCCATCCGGCCAGGGCAAAACTACGATGGCCAAAATTATTCTTGGCCTGCTACAGCCGGAAGAAGGCACCATCACCGTGGGTGGCATGGACATCACTCAGACCGGACTTGAACATCACCGTAATCGTATTGGCTGCGTAATGCAGGATGACATTCTCTTTTCAGGTTCAATCAGCGAGAACATCAGCTTCTTTGATAACGAGCCCGATCACGCAAAAATTACCCGCGTGGCCCGTCTGGCTCAGATTCATGGCGATATTATGAAAATGCCGATGAATTATCAAAGCCTGGTAGGTGATATGGGCTCGTTTTTATCGGGTGGCCAGTTACAACGTATCCTGCTGGCGCGCGCACTCTATCGTGAACCTAAAATCCTGGTACTGGATGAGGCCACCAGTCATCTGGATATTTATAACGAGGCGCAGATCAACAATGCAATTAAACAGATGAAGATCACCAGAATCATCATTGCACACCGTCCGGAAACTATCCGAAGTGCCGATAAAATCGTCCTGTTAAATAACGGTACGCTCAGCGAAGTCACGGCAGAGCAGTTATTTGGGCAGACAAAAACCCATAATGAAACGGAGATTACCCATGGATAAGACTATTTGCCGCTTCACTGAAGGCACAATTACCTTGCCGGAAGGCTACTGCGAGCGAACACTGAATACGCTGGCTGATACACGATCTGTTCTGCCACCAATCACTATTTCCCGTGATAAGTTAGGCGATCATAACAACCCGGAAGAGTATATCCTTAGCCAGCTCGCTATCCTGCAAAAACAGATGAAAGACTGGCAACAGGAAGCCCATCAGCCAGTGGTTTTGGGGGATAACCTGACTACGGGAATCATGATCAGTTATGACTTCCTGCGACCAGATAATCTTCGTCTTTATCAGAAACAAGCTTTATTCACGCTTAATATGGAAGATATATTGATTTTCTCTCTGTCGAAAGCGAGCCCCATAACCTCTACCGATATGCAGCTTTTCTCAGATACCCTGAAAAGCTTCCGTACCTGGTAATCTGCAGTGTACAGATAAAATAATCCGGAAGAGCATGTGCTCTTCCGGATTGCGTTTCAGCTTTCAGTCGATGCGTTCAGTAACGCTGACAGGTGAAGAGATAGGAGAGCGGCCCGCCAACCAGATAAGCCTTTTTATCGACCCTGATGATATCAAGCTGAAGATAACCAGGATCGAGAGTGATCTCAGCCAGCAGCAGATTAAACACGGCATCCGGCGTTGTATCATTAGTCGAAGTAATAATTTCTCTTATTTTGTAGCGGTAAGTGTCACTATCAATTTTATTACCGGCACTGAGCGCAATACGTCGATTAACCGTTGTTACCTCATCACCAAAAGTTACCTGCCCATTCAGTAATAAATATCCCGAATCTGAATTAATAAAACGTAAATCCTGGGAAACAGCAAACTCAATTTTTTTATTATCGTTGCGACTAAGATCGTAGCGGCTAAATGCTGAGCAGCGGAAAGGCAGCTCGTTTGTCCGGAGTTTAAAATAGTTAATGCCTGCAAAGATCCCCAGCAACAGCATAGCCAGCGTTAACGTCAGCGTAAGAGTGGCTTTTCGTTTCAAAACATTCTCCAGTCAAGATAGTAGAAGTTTTCGCAGGAAACGATATGACCACTGCTGTTCAGGTTACATGTGGAAAGAATGGTCCGGCCATAATCTTTAGTTGTGAATGCCGTGTTTTTATCGAAATAGATGCGCCGACCTGGTACACAGGATTGATTATTCTCTTTAAGCATTTCAAGAATTTGTTTATCCAGTGACTTTTGTTCGAACACATCTAATCCCGGAATAATAACCGCTTCGCAACCGCCTTCCAGTTTGATGTTACTCATAGAAGCACTCTTTTCAGCAGGCTGACGTACAGTGAAGTACCATAAAGCACTTCCAAGCAGCACCAGCATGATTAGGGCGAACAGGAGCTGTCCGAGATTCAGAGCCGATTTTTCAACAACATGCTCTGCGATAACAGGATTGGGTAGCATGGGCTGACTATCTGCGACAGATACCACCTGCTCCGCTGACATTTCATCAGCCTGAACCTGCGTCTCAACAAAAGCCGGAGAGGATTCGCGTTCTATTTTGATTTCAGTATTAAGTCGGATGCCAATTTTCGGAATGGTGATGATCAGGTTTTCACAGCCATACGCTGCAAGCGCTCTGCGCAGAATGCTCAGATACTGATTCAGATTGCTGTTTGATCCGCGCAGACCATATTTATCCCATACTTCGGTCAACAGGGTATCGCGCGACAGTATCTCACCTTCAGAATTCAGTAACTGTTCAAACAGCCGACCCGATGAAATACTCAGGCTCAGCGTTTCCTGAGTGGGAAGATGGCTTAGCGTACAGTCATCTGAATTGTAACTAATCTGATCATCGATAATGTAAATCATTAAGAAATCACTGAATTTGCGCTCATTTCCGACAGTATAATTCAGCTTATTTAAAGAAGCACTAAAGAGACCTGATAACCGGCCTTAAAGGCAAACTCCCCGGAAGAATGCAGGCTTCAGACTCACATTAATACTAATCAGTTAAGACAATATTAGCCTCAACCTCGCCAGCCTGGAACCTGTGCGGGTTAAGTGCGGTCAACCCTCTTAATTTGTTGTGAACCATAGATTTTAATCGCATCACGGCCTAAAATGTGACCATCCCTAACAGTGGTCACTGAATTTTTTAACCCACCTTTAATCTGCCAGGTTCTGACAATGACTCAATCCGTAACAGAAAATGGCACACGAGGCCCGCTCGGGCACAATGTGCGTGACCAGATTGTCGATGCTGCCATGCAGCACTTCGCGCATTATGGTTACGAAAAAACCACCGTCTCCGATCTCGCCCGTGCTATCGGCTTTTCAAAAGCGTATATCTACAAATTTTTTGAATCAAAACAGGCGATTGGTGAAGTGATCTGCTCTACCCGGCTGGCGATGATTATGCAGCACGTCGAAGCCGCGATCGCCGATGCGCCTGGAGCCTCGGAACAACTGCGGCGACTGTTCCGCACGCTTTCCGTCACCGGCACTGAACTCTTTTTTCACGAACGTAAACTGTATGACATTGCTGCCGTTGCGTCGCGTGACCGATGGCCGTCAGCAATGGCACACGAAGTGCGACTAACGAACCTGATCCAGCAGATCCTGCGACGGGGTCGTGAATCCGGTGAGTTTGAACGTAAAACCCCGGCAGACGAAGCGGCGGAGGCAATCTATCGGGTGATCAAACCCTATGCCAGTCCGGTACTGCTGCAATACAGCCTTGATGACGCTGAAGAAGCCTCCGCCCAACTGGCAGCGCTGGTCTTACGTAGCCTTGCGCCCTGAGCATTGCGCACGCTGTGACTATTGACTTATTTAGTCACAAGATCAACGATAGGACTCTGTCTGGTTATCGCTCAGGATTCTGATGCTGATAAGCTTATCTCTGTCTGCTGTATTACATCCCTGCGTTCATCTATCGCACCACCCTACGCAGCGTCTCACTCTTCGCGCTTCAGGCGTATATCCATCGTCTGCGGCAGCATTTCAATCACTGTCCGGACTTTCTACGGGAGTAATCCAATGAGTCACTTAGCCTCATCACAACGCATTGTCATTACCGGCGCGGGCATCGTCTCGCCACTGGGTTGTGGCGTTGAAACCGTCTGGCGGCGATTAACGGCAGGGGAATCAGGTATACGTACCCTGCCCGATACGCTTACTGCTGGCACCGGTATTTCAGTAGGTGGCAGCGTGCCGGGCATCGATGAAGATCCGCTGGCAGGTTACGACCCGGAGGCGTTCATTGCGCCGAAAGAGCGTAAAAAGATGTCGCGCTTTATCGAATTCGCGCTGCTGGCAGCAGAAGAAGCGCTGAATCAGGCGGGCTGGCATCCTGAAGATGAGGCGGCGCGTGAACGTACCGCGACGATTATTGCTTCAGGCGTCGGCGGCTTTGGTGCGATTGCCGACGCGGTGCGCACTACCGACGCGCGCGGTCCGCGCAGGCTCTCACCTTTTACAGCGCCTTCGTTTCTGGCCAACATGGCCGCCGGTCATGTCTCGATCAAACACCGTTTCACCGGTCCGCTGGGCGCGCCCGTTACTGCCTGTGCGGCGGGGGTTCAGGCGATTGGTGATGCAGCCAGGCTGATCAGAAGCGGTGAAGCGGACATTGCTATTTGCGGCGGCTCAGAAGCGGCGCTGGACCGCGTCACGCTGGGCTGTTTCGCGGCTGCACGTGCGCTATCTGTGGGCTATGAAGATCAGCCGCACCATGCCTCACGTCCGTTTGATCGTGACAGAAACGGCTTTGTGATGGCCGAAGGTGCAGGCCTGCTGGTGATTGAGTCACTGGCCCATGCCAAAGCACGCGGCGCGACACCGCTGGCGGAGATTGTCGGCTATGGCACCAGCGCCGATGCATACCACTTAACCGCGGGTCCGGAGGATGGCAGCGGGGCTGCGAGGGCGATGAGAACCGCCCTGCGCCAGGCGGGCATCAGCCCGGAGGATGTCCAGCATATCAACGCGCATGCAACCTCAACGCAGGTTGGCGATCACGGCGAGCTGGCGGCTATTCGCGCAGTGTTTGGCGATGATTCACCGGTCGCGATCGCCTCAACCAAATCCGCCACCGGCCATCTGCTGGGTGCGGCAGGCGGCATTGAGGCGATATTCACCCTGATGGCGCTGCGCCAGCAGATTATTCCGCCGACGCTGAACCTCCATCATCCTGATGAAGCCGCAGGCAATCTGGACCTGGTGGCACTCAATGCACGTCCCACCGCGCTAACTTATGCCATGTCGAACGGATTTGGTTTTGGTGGCGTCAACGCCAGTCTCCTGCTGCGTACGTGGCAATGACTGCAGAGTGACAATTAAGCCCGCGCTGCCAGACACCCTCTCAGCGCGGGTAATACATCAGACGTTCTGAAAAAGCGTACACAGCTATTCCCAGTGTCCTGTGTTTATCAAAACACCCTCTGTACACCACTCACTTTATAAATCTGTACCTTTCCTGACAAAATTGCCGTTGCCTGGCCGTCAGCCCTTTTCTTTCAGCACTACAATTAATCGGATGAAAACAACTTCAGAGAACGTTGATGAAAATTGCAGCCTTCGATATTGGTGGTACCTCTTTAAAAATGGGTGTGATTGACGATCAGGGAAATATTCTGACCAGCGATAGTGCTGATATTTCCCATAACGCACGCGATAAAATACTTGATGAGATCCTGGCCTGGCTGGAGAAAAATCCCGTTTGTGCGGGTATTGCCGTCAGCACACCTGGGTATATTGATACAGACGCCGGTTATATTGCCATGGGCGGCACCATACGTGACTTTGACGAGTTTCATCTGAGCCAGTGGCTGACAGAAAAAACGTCTCTGCCTGCTACCGTCGAAAACGATGCACACTGTGCGCTGCTGGCGGAAAAGTGGCTGGGGAAAGCAAAAAAGCTCAACGATTTCCTGATGCTGACAATAGGCACCGGGTTAGGCGGAGCGGCCTTTTGCAATGGCGCCCTGATTCGGGGTGGACGCAACCGGGCTGGCGAGTTTGGTTGCCTGCTGACTTCGCGCCCCACCAGCAGTAATATTGAACGCCACACCATGAGCCAGAGCTGTACCATGACGGCTCTTCGGGAGAATTACAGCCAGCTCATCGAAAAATCTTCCGACGACGTCACGGGTAAAGATGTCTTTGACGCATACGATCGCAAAGAAGAAGCCGCGCAGCAGGTGGTGAATAAATTCTACCAGGATCTTGCAGCCTGCTTATATAACCTGTTCAGCGTATTCGACCCGCAGATGGTATTTATCGGCGGGGGAATTACTGAGCGCGAACCTTTCCTCGAGGAACTGGCAGAGCAGCTGGCAAAATATGATCCTGATATCCGCATAAATGCCGCGACCTACGGCAACGACTCCGGCATGCTGGGCGCAACCTGGAATTTCCTGCAGCGCCAGCCAGAAGAAAATGGCTTGTAGTTCAGGGCTTATGCAGGTTACTCCTTTCTGATAATTATGATGATTTATCTGGTGCGGTATTTAAAACGATAACCCGGTCATGACCGGGTTTACTCTTGTTTATATTAGTGTCGTATTTGCGCCAGATCGTCTGACGTCAGGCCAGTCATTTCTAAGACAGTTTTACGATCAAGGCCGTTTTGTAGCATAGTGCGCGCAATTTTCAGGGTAGCTTCACGCTGTCCTTCAGTACGACCTTTCTCAATACCACGCCGCACACCAAGCTCGATACCTTCTGCGCGCCCTTTTTCGATCCCTTTTTGTTCAAGCTGCTGTGCGATGGTCATCAGTGCGCCTCCGTGTTGTGGCACCCGCTGTGCCAGTTCGCGAACGAAAGCTTCGTAGTCAGCTGACTCACCAGCCTGCAGTAAATAGTGTATCAGCGTCATCACCTGGGGTGAAGAAAGATAATCGGCCATGAATAGCGTGACCAGATGGTCAGTCAGGCTTGCAATGTCGCGTTGATGAATATGTTTCTGTAAAAGCGTCAGGGCGGCCATACTGCGATGAGTCATGATCTCGTCATCCGGGATGACCGTAATGTCCACCAGCGGGAAGGCGCCTCTATAAAGACTTTCCGCCACTACCGGATCATCAAATTCGTCGAACCAGCGGGTCGACCACGGATAGGGAGTGCGCTTACCGGTATAGAACAATACAGGTATGACTAAAGGCAGCTTTTTATGGCCAGCTTCACGGTGGCGCTGCATAGCAGCTACCGCATAACGTATCAGGCGGAATGCCATATGCCTGTCAGGGGTGGATGGGTGTTCAATCAGAACATGAATATATCCGTCACCGGTTGAGGTTCTGAGGCTATATAAAACGTCACCGAAGTATTGACGCAAATCGTCTTCAACAAATGATCCGGACTCAAGCTTCAGTGTGGTGAGATCGCAGATTTTAAGCATTTCTCCGGAAGGTGGATCTGCATAAAATCTCTGGCAACATCCGGATGCGTAAGAAACTGTCGAAAAGTAGCATCATGAGGTGTAGCACTATTTTTATTTTTCATCAGTTCAGCCCCTGTAAATTCCATGCGCTGCTTCCACAGCGAAGAGGCTATCTTAATGGATCAGATTTTAATTTATAATATTTAAATCTTGCTCAAGTTATATAGATCAACCACACCCATGCTCTTTTAAAAAATTTATTAGCAAGATGAATTACGAGGCAATCTAAATTAATCACCTTGATCAATTTATATAGCGATAATTAAAAAATCCGGATGTACCCGAAACTTCTTACGCTGACCATTAATGTCTGAACAGCTTTACGAAAAGTTAATTTTCTATTTAAGTCACGGCATAACCAGCCCGATCACGCTGTTTATACCGCCCGCTCCCTATCCCCGTCCCGGCGCATCCAACAGGCTAAGCGCCACGCCTGTCAGGGTATAGACCACTACATACAATAAAATCAGTGCCGCAAGCAAAAGACGGTGGCTGCGCATCTCACTTTTCTTCATGGTGCCATTCAGAAGGTGTAGCTCAATGCCAGGGTGGCCGATGCGCCGTTGTGCCGTGCAACAATGGGGCTATCTGAAGCATGCTTATCCAGCCAGCTGTAGTCACCGATCACGCTGGCGGCCCAGGCAGGCGTGAACTGATGACTCCAGGTCAGGCTGGTGTCGGTGCCATAAAATCCCCCCGCGGCGTCGTAGCGTTCAAACCCGCTACGTGCACTCTGCCTACTGCTCACGCCATACCAGGTATTCATATAACGCGCATCGCCAGCCAGACCTGCCACCTGCAGTGCCACCGTATCCTCCTGGGTCTGCCAGGGGATCAGGGTCACAGACGTCCGGTATTGCGCGCCCTGACTATCACTTAATGGCAGCGTCGCTTTGCCCTCCAGCACCAACCACGGCGTTACCGACCATCCCAGCGCCAGCGCGGTGTTCATTGTTGCGTCGATATTCCCCATGCCCCTGAGCCGGTCATCACCGTCGCGCCACGATGAATTACGGTCAGAGCGACCCAGCCCGTAGCCCAGCGTATGTTCCAGATAAAGGCCGTTATCCGCCTGCAGATCGTAGCCAATGCCTTTCTGTGAGTCTAAAAAGAAGGCGCCATCGCGCGCCTGGATCACCGGCATCAGCTGCCAGTGCTGCTTATCGGCGCCGCTATAGCGTGGTGCATTGATACCTGCGATGCCCAGCGTGGCGCTTGGGGGCGGCGTAGTCTCATCAGCCATGGCAGTCGCGGCACAGAATCCTAGCGAAAAACAGACCATGTGCAGCGTTATTTTTCCGGTTATCATCACGTTTCCTCATTATCACATCAGGTGCGGAGCTGAGGGGTTCAGAGCCGCGTCAATAGCCGGAGTATGCGGGGCGAGTGTCAATTAACGACCAGGGATTTATGAAGAAACAGTCAAGGTGATCCGAAAATGCAGTCAAAACGTGTACTGATTATTGAAGATGATGCTGATGCGGCGGGTGTACTCGAGGCCTACCTGAAACGTGAAAATTATGAGGTCATGATTGCCGGTGACGGACCCGGCGGGCTGGAAACTGCAGGACGCTGGCAGCCCGATCTGATCCTGCTGGATATTATGCTGCCCGGCATGAACGGCACCGAAGTGCTGGCCGCGCTGCGGCGGCGTGACGATACCCCGGTAATCATGGTGACGGCGATGGGTGACGCGCCGGACCGTATCGGTGCCCTGCGCTATGGCGCAGATGACTACGTGGTCAAACCCTATCATCCGGGCGAAGTGGTGGCGCGCGTTCAGGCCGTGCTGCGCCGCAGCCAGAGTCATGCGCCCGCCGCAGAATCGCTACGTTGGGCGGGTTTGGTGGTTGATCCGCTGGCACTCACCGCCGTGGTAGAGTGTGACAGTGATGCACCGCGCCGCCTCGATCTGACGCCCACCGAATTTTCCCTGCTGGTCACCCTGATGCGTGCGCCGACGCGGCCTTTTACCCGCCTGTTTCTGCTGGAGCATTGTCTGCCGGAAAGCGATGCACTGGAGCGTGTAGTCGATACCCACGTCTATAACCTGCGCCGTAAACTGGAGGCTGCAGGCATCTCAGACGTCTTACCGGCGGTTCGCAGCGTCGGTTACCGGTTCAGACAGCCATGAAGAACAATACGCATACCTCACTGTGGCGCTGGATCTGCATCCGGGTGCTGTTTCTGGCCATCGGCAGCGTGATCCTGATCGCCGCCTGTATGTGGCTGCGCTTTGCGGTGCAGGCGTTCTGGGTCTACTACCGGATGCCGCCCGCGCTGCTTGATGAGTTCACACAGCTACGCCATCATCCCGCCAGCGATCCGGCGCGCTTTCATCAGATTGTCGATCAGTGGTGGGGGATCAACTTTTCCGATCCTTCGCTGGCATCATCTGACTGGCTGATCGTGCTGATCCTGGTGGTGGTCACCATCCCGTTTATGGTGATGATGGCGCTGCGTTTCGCCCGTCCGCTATCGGCGCAGTTCAGCCAGCTGGCGACGGCGGCGCGTGCGGTGTCGAAAGGCGAATTTGGCCGGACGGCGGCGGTAGTGAAAGAAGCGCCGCAGGAACTGGTGCGATTTACCGAAGATTTTAACCAGATGACGCAGCAGCTGGCGCGTTACGAGCGAGAGCTACGCACCTCGCATGTGGCGATGGCACACGAACTTCGCTCGCCACTGACGGCGGCGATCGGCCGCCTGCAGGGCATTCTGGATGGCGTCTTCCCTGCCGAGCCGCAGCAGCTGGCAATGATCATGAAGCAACTGACACAGCTCAGCCGCCTCACAGACGAACTGCATCTCTTGTCGCTGGCGGATGCCGGGCAGCTTACTCTCAACCGCGAGTGGTTTAATCTCAGCGAGTTACTACGCGAGCGCTCCGGCTGGCTTCTGCCGCAGGCAGAACAGGCGGGGATTGCCATCAGCGTGACATCACCCAACGATCTGCGGCTGTATGCCGATACCTTCCGGCTGGGCCAGGTGGTGACCATCATTTGTGAAAATGCGCTGCGCTATGCTGCCGACGGTGGCGCGTTGCTGATCACCGCCAGCCAGAACGATAAGGCGATCATAATGACCTTCCGCGATTATGGTCAGGGTGTGGAGCCGGACTTCCTGCCGCAATTGTTTGACCGCTTTACCCGTGCTGACTCTTCACGCGCCCGCCACTCCGGCGGCAGCGGTCTGGGACTGTCAATCGCCAAAGCGATCGTCGAGGCGCACGGCGGATCGCTTTACGCCACGCTACCCGCCGACGGCGGTCTGTTGATCGGGATAACGCTGCCGGCGAGATAAATTGTTCTGGCTTGACCATTTCTTGATGGTTCATGGAACATTTCTGGACACAGGCCGGGTTCAATGAGCACAACTCATTAAAGGAACCCGGTTATGACAGACTTCTTATCGGATGCTGCCCGCCAGGTGTGGCGTCATCTCTTCAGTGTTCACATCTTCGCGCCAATCGTGTTCGTGCTGCTCGGCGTATTCATCATGACCGGCTGCCGGGACAACAATGTTGCCCCGCCAGCCGCCCCGCGCCGCCCGGTCAAAACGATGATCGCCCCGCCGCTCAGCAGTGACGCGTCACGCGTGCTGACTGGCGAAATCCGCGCTCATGAAGAGGTCGCGCTGGCCTTCAGGCTGGATGGCCGGGTGGTGAACCGCGCGGTTGAGCTGGGCGATCGTGTCAGCGCCGGGCAACTGCTGGCCGCGCTGGAAAACGATCAGCCTCGTAATCAGCTGAGCAGCGCGCGGGCCGATCTCGACAGCGCCCGCGCCGCCGAGCGGGTCGCCGCGCTTAACCTGCATCGGATGCGGCTGCTAATGCCCGGCGGAGCCATCGCCCGCAGCCAGCTGGATAGCGCTAAGGCGGACTGGCAGAGCGCGCAGTCCCGCTGCCTTAGCAGCGAAGCGGCGCTGAAAAATGCCCAGGATAACCTCAGCTGGACTCAGCTGACTGCGCCGGCAGCAGGCCGGATCACCGCCATCACGGTTCAGCCCGGTCAGGTGGTCAGCGCCGGACAGACTGTCATGACGCTGGCAGCCGGTGATGCACGCGATGCCGTGTTTGACCTGACAACACCTGCTCTGTTGCGAGCTGACGACCGGACTGCGCTGAAGGTGACGTTGCTCGCTGACCCGGGCATCCAGGCCAGTGGCACGATACGTGACATCAGCCCGCAGGCCGATTCACAGACCCGTACCTGGCGGCTGCGCATCTCAATGAATCAGCCATCGGAGGCGATGGCTCTGGGAGCCACCGTCACCGTCACGCTTCCCGATGCGCAACCGCCGGTCATCGCCCTGCCCGCCAGCGCCCTGACCCGCTTCGCAGATAAGCCCGCGCTGCTGGTGGTTGATGCGGCGTCACGCCTGCAGCTTCGTCCGGTAGTGCTGGCCCGCTTCAGCGCACAGCAAATCTTTGTCTCTGCCGGGATCCGGCCAGGTGAGCGCGTTGTTACCGCTGGCGTCGGCACCCTGCAGCCCGGTGAAAAAGTGACGCTGGCTCCGGAGGGCTCATGAAAAAAATGACTGGCTTTAACCTCTCCGGCTGGGCGCTGGCGCATCAGCAGCTGGTGATCTTTTTCATGTTGCTGGTGATGGCGGCGGGTGTGCTGAGTTATGAACGCCTGTCACGCAATGAAGACCCAGCGTTTACTATCAAAACCGCCGTAATATCTGCCCAATGGCCCGGCGCTGACGTGAATACCACCGTGCAACTGCTGACTGACGTGCTGGAACAGAAGGTGCAGGAGATCCCGTCGCTGGATGCGGTCGAGAGCGAAACCCGCGCCGGACAAACCGTCATCTATGTCAACCTGCGCGATGACACGCCGCCCTCTCAGGTGGCCGGCATCTGGTATCAGCTGCGTAAAAAGATGCATGACGTTGCCCCTTCACTGCCCCTGGGCGTGCAGGGTCCTGCCGTTAACGACGAGTTTGACGACACCTTTGGCACCATTTATGGCTTCACGGCAGAAGGTTTTACCGCCAGAGAGCTACGCGATCGGGTCGATAACCTGCGTCGCAATCTGGCCAGTCTGCCCGACATCGGTAAAACCAGCCTGTTGGGTGTACAGGAGCAGCAGGTGGTTATCGCCTTTTCCCCGCGCAAGCTGAACGGCATGGGCCTTGATTTACAGCAGGTCAGCGACGCCATTAAAGCCCAGAACGATGTCGTCCCGGCGGGCAGCCTGCGTACCGACCGCGAGAATATTGCGCTTCGGGTCAGCGGCACCCTGACCTCGGTTGAAAGCCTGAAAGCAATTACCCTGCATATCGGTGAGCGTTTTATCCCGCTGAACGATCTGGCGACCATCAGCCTGCAACCTGCTGAACCGCCGACGCCCACCTTTAGGGTCAACGGCGTGCCGGCTATCGGGCTGGCGATCTCCATGGCCGCCAGCGGCAATATGCTCGATTTCGGTAAACAGCTTAACCAGCGCATGCAGACACTGGCCGGACAGTTACCACACGGCATCACCATGACTCGCATAGCCGATCAGTCTTCCGTGGTGAAACAAGCGGTCAGCGGCTTTGTCCGGATACTGGGCGAAGCGGTTGTCATCGTGTTAGCTGTCTCCTTCGTTTCGCTGGGACTCCGTGCCGGTCTGGTCGTGGCGGCGGCTATTCCGCTGGTGCTGGCGATGACCTTTACCGGCATGTTGCTGGCGGGCATCGGACTGCAGCGCATCTCGCTGGGCGCGCTGATTATTGCGCTCGGGCTGCTGGTGGATGACGCCATGATCACCGTCGAGGCGATGGTGGCGCGACTCGAAGCGGGCGACAGTAAGTGGCAGGCCGCGACGTATGCATTCAAAACCACCGCCTTTCCGATGCTGACCGGTACGCTGGTCATGATCGCCGGTTTTATTCCGGTCGGGTTTGCCGCGTCCAGTGCCGGGGAGTATTGCTACTCACTGTTTGTGGTGATTACCCTGGCGCTGCTCTGCTCGTGGGTGGTTGCGATCATCTTCTCGCCGCTCACCGGCTGCTGGCTGCTGTCAGCGAAGCGCATCAAAACCCACCAGCCGCCGGGCTTAATGACGCGCGGCTATCACGGGCTGCTGGAGGTGATTCTGCGCCACCCGCTGATGACGATTGGCGCGGCGCTGACGGTCCTGCTGGTCAGCCTTTACGCCACCACCTTTATGCAGGGTGAATTTTTCCCGGCGTCAGACCGCCCTGAATTGCTGGTCAGCCTGACGCTGCCCGCCAGCGCGGCCCAGGCGGAAACCACGCGCCGTACTGCACAGCTGGAACAGATGCTGCGCAGCGATCGGGATGTCGCAAACTTCACCAGTTACGTCGGCTCTGGCGCAATACGCTTCTATCTGCCGATGGATGTGCTGCTGGATAATGAAAACATCGCGCAGCTGGTGGTGATGGCGAAAAGTCTGGCGGTACGCGATCGGCTGCGCAGCAGGCTGGAGAAGAAACTGGCCGCGGATTTCAGTGATATCACGACGCGCGTCTCGCCGCTGGAGCTGGGTCCGCCGGTGGGCTGGCCGCTGAAATATCGCATCACCGGCCCGGACAATGCCCGGGTGCGGCAGGCTGCCAGTGATCTGGCAGCGCTGATCGCCCGCTCTCCGCTGACCCGCGAGGTCAATCTCACCGCCGGGGAACCGGAACGGGTCATGACGCTGGCGGTAAACCAGACCGCCGCCCGCGCCGCCGGCCTGTCGTCCGACACCATCGCCTCCGCGCTGAACACCCTGATGTCCGGCAGTGTGGTGACTACCCTGCGCGATCGCAACCGGCTGATTGATGTGGTGCTGCGCAGCAATAATACGGAACGGCAGAACACGGAGACGCTGGAAGGAATGATGATCACCAACGCCAGCGGACAGAAAATTCCGTTGCGCCAGGTAGCGACCCTGAACTGGGGCGTGGATGATCCGGTGATCTGGCGCCGTCAGCGACTCTCATACATTACCGTGCAGACCGATATTGCACCGGGTCAGCGGGCTGAGCAGGTCTCGCAACAGCTCGCACCTGATGTCGCCGCCCTGCACGCCTCACTGCCAGCCGGATACGGTATTGAGGAAGGAGGCGTGGCGGCGGAGTCGGACAAAGGCAATGGTTCGGTGTTTGCCCTGCTGCCAGTAACGATCTGCGCCATGCTGGTCCTGCTGATGATTCAGCTGCAACGCTTCTCAGGCATGTTGCTGGCGCTGAGTATGGCCCCGTTTGGCCTGCCCGGCATCGTATCTGCGATGCTGCCGGCTGGCACACCGCTGGGATTTGTGGCGCTGCTGGGGATTATTGCGCTGGCGGGGATCATCATCCGCAACGCGGTGATTATGATCAGTGAAGTGGATGCGAACAGCCGCGCCGGCCTGCCAGATGATGACGCTATCCGGCAGGCCGCGCATCACCGGGCGCGTCCCATTCTGCTGACCGCCTGTGCTGCGATCCTCGGCATGATCCCCATCGCCCATCAGGTTTTCTGGGGGCCGATGGCGCTGGCGATTATTGGCGGTCTGGTCAGCGGCACGCTGGTAACACTCACGGTGCTGCCCGCCGCGTTAAGTCTGCTCATGCAGCGACGTTCAGGTTAAAACTGTCACATAAAAAACGCCCGGCGATCCCGTGCTGAGAGCCGCGGCCTCGCCGGACGCGTTCAGTTCATCACCTCGACCAGAATCAGCGGGCACTTTCTGACTTTGCAGGCCTGACTGTAGGCCAGTGAGCAGACCGAACAGAGGTCGCGCACGTCAGACTGGTACTCATACTCCATGAAATAGCGGAACTGGCCGCCCGCCGAATCTGTTCTCCAGAATCGCTGCGGCTCCAGAATTTCATCCAGTTGCCTGAATGTCAGGGCTGACGGGTTGTGATACCCGACTCTTACGCGGTATGTAGTCATGCACCGATTATTCGCATCCCGGCCACGGGCCGCCAGTTGGTTATTGTTTTCAGTTCAATAGCTGGCGCTTATCAACCCGCTTCGCCTGGTGTCGCAGGCGGTTCGGCCAGCAGCGCCAGCAGATGCAGCACCGCTTTTGATGGATGATGCCGACGCCAGGCAAAGGCAACATCAGTAAACAGCGTGTTGTTTTCGATATCGCAGAAGCTGACCTCCGGGTTATCGACGCAGCGCAGCGACTCTGGCACCAGCGCAATCCCGCAGCCTGCCGCCACCATACCCAGCGATGTGGTGATCTGTGGCGCCTGCTGAAAAGTGTGACGGGAAAAGCCGGCCCGCAGGCAGGCCGTGACAATCAGCTCATACAGGCTAGGCGAAACGTCGCGCGGGAAGATTATCAGGGTTTCATCCGCCAGCGCGGACAACGCGACTGTTGGCGTACCGCTTAGAGGATGGCAGCGCGGCAGTGCTATCAGCATCTTCTCGGTGGAGATCACGCGCAGATTAAACGCTTTGCTGCTTTCGCACGGCAGCCGGATAAAGGCAGCATCCAGTAACCCCTCCTGCAGATCCTGCATCAGCAACGACATGTTCTCTTCACGCGTCAGCAGCTCCATCGCCGGATAGCGTTCCGTAAACTGCCGGATAAGGGTGAAGATGCGCGGATTAAACGCCACCGAGCTGGCAAACCCCAGCGACAGCTGACCGCTGATCCCGCGGGCAATACCTCGCGCGTTCTCCAGCGCCTGATCGGCCAGTTGGACAATTTGCTGCGCATCCGCCAGAAACGCTTCTCCTGCTTCAGTAAGTTCCACTCCGCGCGTCAGCCGTTTCAGCAGCGGTGTGCCAATCTCCTGCTCCAGCCGCAGTATCTGCTGGCTCAGGGGTGGCTGAGAAATCCCCAGCATTTCAGCGGCTCGGGTGAAGTGAAGCGTCTCGGCTACGGCAACAAAATAACGCAGGTGGCGCAGTTCCATATCAAAAACGTCTCAAAATTAACAGGTTTCGCTATTGGACCCACCGACTGAATCGGTTCACCATTAGGTTAACACGGCTTAACGGTTAATCGATGAGGCATGAAATGAGCAATTGTGTAACTGATTGTTCCTGTGAGGATCAAATAAAACATACTGTCTTAACGCTTTCTCAGGATGCACCAGAAAGCGTTATCTATCAGACCTCTTTAATGAGTGCGCTGCTGAGCGGCGTCTACGACGGCAACGTCCGCATCGCTGACCTGATGCGTAAAGGGGATTTCGGCCTGGGCACGTTCAACCGGCTGGATGGCGAGATGATTGCGTTCGACAGCAAGGTTTATCAGCTGCACTCAGATGGCAGTGCGCATCCGGCCGACCCGGCACAGAAAACTCCGTTTGCGGTGATGACCTTCTTCAGGCCGCAGCACCAGTTTGAGTTTGACCGGCCCATGTCGCGCGAGGCGATCCATCGGGTGATCGACAGCGAAATCACCTCCGATAACCAGTTCTGCGCGCTGCGCATCAGCGGTCGTTTCAGCCACGTCGACACCCGCACCGTGCCGTGCCAGTGCCGCCCGTATCGCTCCATGCCGGAAGTGCTGGGCGATCAGCCGACCTTTGCCTTCAGCCAGCGCGCGGGCGAGCTGATTGGCTTCCGCACGCCGCAGTATATGCAGGGCATTAACGTAGCGGGCTATCACGAACACTTTATTACCGACGACCGCGAAGGCGGCGGCCACATTCTCGATTACGCGCTGGAACAGGGCACCCTGACCTTTGGTGCCATCAGCAAGCTGGTCGTGGATCTGCCGCAGGACAGTGACTTTCTCAATGCCGACCTGAACCCCGCCAATCTTGACGCCGCGATCCGTGCGGTAGAAAGCTAATCAGAGGAATGACGATGAAAACTCCAACCGATACGACTCTCTGGACCTGCGGCGCTGACCTGGTGGTCGCGCAGCTTGAGGCGCAGGGCGTACAGCACGTCTTTGGCATCCCTGGCGCAAAGATCGATAAGGTTTTTGACTCCCTGCTGGATTCCTCCATTCAGACCATCCCGGTTCGTCATGAAGCCAACGCCGCGTTTATGGCCGCCGCAGTAGGCCGCCTGACAGGCAATGCCGGTGTGGCACTGGTCACCTCCGGACCGGGTTGCTCCAACCTGATTACCGGCATGGCCACCGCCACCAGCGAAGGCGATCCGGTCGTCGCCATCGGCGGCCAGGTGAAACGCTCGGACAGCGCCAAGCAGGTTCACCAGAGCATGGATACGGTGTCCATGTTTCGCCCGATCACCAAATATGCGGTTGAGGTGACCGATCCCTCTGCGCTCTCTGAATGCCTGTCGAATGCATTTCGTCACGCCGAGCATGGCCGGGGCGGAGGCGCCTTTATCAGCCTGCCGCAGGATATTGTCGACCAGCCGGTGACCGGCAAAGCACTGAGCAGCAAAGGCCGTCCGGTGCTGGGTGCCGCGCCAGACGCGATGATCGACACGGTCAGCCAGGCCATTGCCGGGGCGAAAAATCCGGTCATCCTGCTGGGATTAATGGCGAGCCAGCCGGAAAATAGCGAAGCCATTCACGATCTGCTGAGCCGCAGCCACATTCCGGTCACCAGCACCTATCAGGCGGCGGGCGCGATCAGACAGGATCACTTCTCACGCTTTGCCGGTCGCGTCGGACTGTTTAACAACCAGGCGGGTGACCGGCTGCTGCAACAGGCTGACCTGATCATCACCATCGGTTACAGCCCGGTAGAATACGAACCGGCGATGTGGAACAGCGGTAACGCCACCCTGATTCACATCGACGTGATTCCGGCAGAGACCGACAACCGCTACCTGCCGGACGCCGAGCTGGTGGGCGATATCGCCGCCACCGTGCGTAAACTGGCAGCACGCATTACCGCGCCGCTGCAGCTGACAGCAGAAGCCGCCAGCATTCTTGAAGATCGTCAGCAGCAGCGCAAACTGCTGGCGATGCAGGGTGCCAGCCTCAATCAATTTGCCCTGCATCCGCTGCGTATCGTGCGCGCCATGCAGGACATCATTAACAGCGACGTCAGCCTCACCGTCGATATGGGCAGCTTCCACATCTGGATCGCCCGTTATCTCTACAGCTTCCGTGCCCGCCAGATCATGATCTCCAACGGTCAGCAGACCATGGGCGTAGCGCTGCCGTGGGCGATTGGTGCCTGGCTGGTCGATCCGCAGCGCAAAGTGGTATCGGTTTCAGGGGATGGTGGCTTCCTGCAGTCCAGCATGGAGCTGGAAACTGCCGTCCGGTTAAAAGCCAATATCCTGCACATCGTCTGGGTAGATAACGCCTACAACATGGTGGCAATGCAGGAAGAGAAAAAATATCACCGCGTCTCCGGTGTCAATTTTGGCCCGGTCGATTTCAAAGCCTACGCCGAAGCGTTTGGCGCTGCGGGCTTTGCGGTGACCAGCGCAGCAGAACTGGAGCCGACGCTGCGTAAAGCGATGGATGTTCAGGGTCCTGCCGTGGTGGCTGTGCCGGTCGATTACGCCGACAACCCGCTGCTGATGGGTCAGCTGCATCTGAGCCAGCTTCTTTAATCTCGTAAAAAGGAAATCAGGATGAAAAACAGAGTGGCATTTGTAACCGGCGCAGGCCAGGGCATTGGTGAAGCGATCGCCCTGCGTCTGGCAAAAGATGGGTTGGCGGTGGCCGTAGCCGATTTCAATCAGGAGACTGCCCGCCTGGTTGCGGAGAAG
Organism: Pantoea sp. 22096; assembly: GCF_052045955.1. Taxonomy (NCBI): domain Bacteria; kingdom Pseudomonadati; phylum Pseudomonadota; class Gammaproteobacteria; order Enterobacterales; family Erwiniaceae; genus Pantoea; species Pantoea sp. 22096. Next base: position 24,829 of record NZ_JBQEPW010000007.1, read on the forward strand.
ATCAATCAGCAGGGCGGTAAAGCGATTGCGCTGAAAGTGGATGTCTCGCAGCGCGATCAGGTGATGGACGCTGTTGAAGAGGCGCGTCGCACACTGGGCGGTTTTGACGTCATCGTCAATAACGCCGGTATTGCGCCCTCGACGCCGATTGCTGAGATCACCGAAGCGGTGGTCGACAAGGTCTACAATGTCAATGTCAAAGGGGTGATCTGGGGCATGCAGGCCGCCATCAAGGCGTTTGCGGCTGAAGGTCACGGCGGCAAAATCATCAACGCCTGTTCGCAGGCGGGTCACGTCGGCAATCCAGAGCTGGCGGTCTACAGCTCCAGTAAGTTTGCCGTGCGTGGCCTGACACAGACCGCCGCGCGCGATCTGGCACCCGCCGGTATCACGGTCAACGCCTTCTGCCCGGGCATTGTCCGAACACCGATGTGGGAAGAGATCGACCGGCAAATCTCTGAAGCCGCCGGAAAACCCGCCGGTTACGGCACCGAAGAATTTGCAAAACGTATTACGCTGGGACGGCTTTCCGAGCCGGAGGATGTGGCCGCCTGCGTTGCTTACCTCGCCAGTCCCGACTCCGATTATATGACCGGTCAGTCGCTGTTGATTGACGGCGGCATGGTGTTTAACTAATCTCCCCTCGCCTGCTGCGTCTCTGCGCAGCAGGCTTCTTTCCTGACCTGGCGAACCGTTAATTTATTTTATCTGAAAAGCAATTACCCATCAGCCAGTTGCCTTCCTGTCCCCGTCTTTGCGCAGTTTTTGTCGCCGCAGAGATTAAAGCTGCTTATCACCCTGCCGATAAAACAGAGACTCCTCTCCCTGTTCGAAGCGACCATGTTAACGATCAACCATAACGAAACCGCCGCCATTACGAACAAATTGCGGTACGGTATTGACTCCGTTCTGGGACGAACGGTTGAACGGCTATCATCAGGGATGCGGATTAACAGTGCTAAAGACGATGCGGCAGGTCAGGCGATTGCCAACCGTATGACGGCCAATGTCAACGCCGACGCGGTAGTGGCACGCGGCCTTAATGACGCCATCAGCTATTCCCAGACCGCCAGTGGCGGCCTGGGCACTATCGTCGATCTGCTGATTCAGGCGCGTACGCTGTCGGTCCAGGCCGCTAACGGTACGCTGTCGGACGCGGATCGGCAGAGCGTCAACAACCAGTATCAGCAGATAATGGCTGGCATCAACGACGTTGCCGATCACACCGAAATTTTTGGGCGTTATCCGCTGGCAACCGATAATCCCGATCTGCCGCCTGCGAAACTGGGTAACGTTGACCCTATCAACGTAAAATTCCCGATCCCGGGCAAGAGTTACTCATTTACCTCGGGTGTGATCCCACTGGCCTATATCCCGGCAGGAGCAACGTCGATAAGCATTACGATTGACTCGCTGGGTCAGGATGACGATCTCCAGCTGTTTACCCGCGACGGCAAGCATCTGGCCGGTACGCCGCTGGACGGCAGTGCGCCTGATTACACCTGGGTCAGTAAAGGCATTACAGATCCGACAACGGCACAATCCCGCCTGCTGACCAGCAATAATGGTTTCTCCACTGGCGCGACCTATGACAGCGCACAGCTGCTGGAAGGCGGCACGAGCTGGGCGCTGGCGGGCAGTAACAGCAGCAGCTACAACGGGATGAACATCACCTACAGCGGTGACGGCGACCGTTATGAAGATGTCGCCAGCGGCGATTTCAACAACGGCACCAATACCGGCACCCGGCTGGAGCGCATCTCGCTGGACACCGTCAGCGAAGATTTGATTGTGGTGGTGGTCGGCAACGGCTCCTTCACCGGTAGTCTGACCTGGGGAAACCTTCCGGAACCTAAAGGCGTGCCTGCAACGCCGCCACATGAGAGTCGTCCTCTCGAAGTGATCACCAGCGCCGACTATGGTCAGCCGATCCAGTCGGATAGCATTCCCGCTACGCCGTCAGATACCAAAACGCTGGGACTGAACAACACTACCCTGCTGACCAGTGGCGACATCGCCACCACCATGAGGGCGCTGGATAAAGCGCTGGAGAAGATCAGCGGCTATCAGTCGCTCTACGGTGCAAAAATAAACCGTTACGAATCCAATCGTAACGTGTTGTCACAGCAGGGCGTGGATACTTCAGCGGCTCGCAGCCGCATTCAGGATGCAGACTATGCTGAAGAAGCGAGTCAGCTGGCGCGCAGCCAGATTATTCAGCAGGGACAGACAGCCGTCAGTAAGATGGCCAATAAAACCCCTGAGATGATTATTCAGCTGTTAGGCAGCCAATAACGTTAACCGGCTGAGCATCATGGCTCAGCCGGTTACCCTGTTTCTCTACCACTCTACTACCCGCCTGATTCAGCCCCAGCTGGCCCGAAACCCCGGTTACACTTCATCACCCTTTGATCTCAGTCACACAATCTCGTTTAAGAACCGTTTAAAGATGATCGTGATCACCCTTCTTTGTTAAAGAAATGCTAAATACTGACAACTATTTATTATCATCTTTGAATGCAGGGTTAATTAAAACAACAGGTTAATCATTACCACGCTAAGTAATTACCTGAATTTTCCTGCCGGTATGTAACTTTTTCATTACTTTTCCGCCATTGCGAGGGCTGTTAATTTGCTGACGATACTGGGTTTTTCCATGGTTGTTTGCTTCATGTATCTGATCATGACCAAACGTATGTCAGCCTTGATTGCGCTGATCCTGATACCAACCATATTTGCGCTGATTGGCGGTTTTTACGCAGGCCTGGGTGCCATGATGCTGGATGGCGTCAAAAAGCTGGCTCCGACCGGTGTAATGCTGACCTTCTCCATTCTCTATTTTGGTCTGATGATTGATGCCGGACTGTTTGACCCACTGGTGCGCTTTATTCTTCGGATGGTGCGCGGTGACCCCCTGAAAGTGCTGGTCGGAACGGCGGTACTAACACTACTGGTTTCTCTGGATGGTGACAGCTCTACCACTTACATGATTGCCATTGCCGCATTTCTGCCGCTCTATCACCGGCTGGGCATGAACGTGCTGATGATGACCTGTCTGGTCAACCTCGCCAGCGGCATCATGAACCTCTCTCCCTGGGGTGGCCCGACAGCGCGTGCCGCGGCGGCACTGCGTATTGATGCTCTCGACATCTTTATTCCAATGCTGCCCGCGATGCTGCTCGCCTGCGTCAGCCTGGTAGCGATGGCGGTGCTGTTTGGCCTGCGTGAGCGTAAACGATTAGGCGTGATGACCATGAAAGATCACCATCTCGACAACATCGAGCTGGGTCTGGGCGATGCCGAAGAGTGCGCTGCCAACCGTCGCCCGAAGATGTTCTGGCCTAACTTTATCCTGACCACCGTGCTGCTGGTGCTGCTGGTGATTGGTTTAATGCCGATTCAGATCCTGTTCATGCTGGCGTTTGCCATTGCAGTGATGCTCAACTATCCCACGCTGGAGGAGCAGAAAGCCCGTATCAGTTCCCATGCCGGTAACGTGCTGGCGGTGACCGCATTAATTTTTGCCGCCGGTATTTTCACCGGCATCCTCTCCGGTACCGGCATGGTTGACGCCATGGCGAAGAGCCTGCTGGCGGTAATCCCGCCCAGCTTCGGACCTTACCTGGCGGTGTTTACCGCGCTGGTCAGTCTGCCGTTTACCTTCTTTATGTCGAATGATGCCTTTTACTTCGGCATTCTGCCGGTTATTGCCCAGACGGCGGCCAGCTACGGTATTACTGCAGAAGAGATTGCCCGCGCTTCTATTGTCGGCCAGCCATTCCACCTGCTGAGTCCGCTGGTGCCGTCTGTCTACCTGCTGGTGGGCCTGGCGAAAGTCGATATCGGCGACCACCAGCGCTTTGCCATCAAGTGGGGGATTCTGGTCAGTCTGGTATTGATGGCGGGCGGTCTGCTGACCGGTGCTTTCCCGCTGTTCCACAGTTAATTTTCTGCTTTCTGGCGGATAACCGGCTTTTTTTGCCCGGTTATCCGCTTCACCGCTCCGCCTGTTGTTTCAACCCGCTCTACACTCTATAGCCAGGCTAATGTGCTGCGTGCCGGACAGGCCGTAGTCTCTCAGAGATTTTGCCGATGACCCTATGGAGGCCCGATGAAAATTCACCACCTTAACTGTGGCTGTATGTGCCCGCTGGGCGGCGCGTTTTATGATGGATTCAGTAAAGGCCTGAAGGCGCACCTGGTCTGTCACTGCCTGCTGATTGAGACAGACCGCGACGGGCTGGTGCTGGTCGATACCGGCTTTGGGCGGCAGGATATCCATACGCCCGGCAGTCGCCTCTCGGGCTTTTTCCGCGCCTTAAACAATATTCAGCGGCGCGACGATCTCACCGCCTTGTCACAGGTGAAGGCGCTGGGCTTTCGGGCTGACGATGTGCGCCATATTATTCTGACCCATCTCGATTTTGATCATGCTGGCGGACTAACCGATTTTCCGCAGGCGCGTATCCATCTGATGCAGCAGGAGGTCGATACCGCCCACCAGCGTCACAGCTGGCTGTCGCGTGAGCGCTATCGTCCCGGACAATGGGGCGGGATCAGCAACTGGGAAACCTATCAGCCGCAGGGGGAAACATGGTTTGGTTTTGAGGCGGTTAATCGCCTGCGGGATTTACCCCCGGAGGTTCTGCTGGTGCCGCTGGCGGGCCATACGCCGGGTCACGCGGGCATTGCCATTCAGCAGCCCGATGGCTGGCTGCTGCACGGCGGCGACGCCTGGTTCTACCGCGGCGAAATGCGGCAGCCGACGCGCCACTGCACGCCAGGATTGCGTTTTTACCAGTGGATGATGGGCATAGATAATGTGGCCAGACGGCACAACCAGCAGCGACTGCGTGAACTCTCCTGCCAGCGCGGCGGCGAAATCACCTTTTTCTGCAGTCACGATGCGCGTGAGCTGGATGCGTTGCAGGTCAATGCGCCGCTGCGCTGATGGGTTATCTGACTGCCTGTTTCTCTGCGAGAAACACCGTACCATCAGTTTCTCAAGAGAAAACACGTCGGTGATGGTACCCCAGTCTTCTCACCTGACTTCCCTGTCATAGCTTATCATTGTACAATGACTTGTATTACTTACTCTGTGGAGGTTCTATGAGAGCAATCAGTTACAGCGAAGCCCGACAAAATCTGTCTGCCACTATGGTTCAGACGGTTGAAGATAAAGCGCCGGTATTAATCACCCGCCAGAACGGTGAATCCTGCGTGCTGATGTCGCTTGAAGAATATAACTCACTGGAAGAGACAGCCTACCTGCTGCGGTCACCTAAGAATGCTCACAGGTTAATGGATTCCATCGAAAGCCTGCAAAGCGGTAACGGGACTGACAGGGATATTATTGAGTGAAACTGACCTGGTCCGAAGAAACCTGGGAAGATTATCTCTACTGGCAGGATACCGATAAAAAAACGGTCAAAAAGATTAATGAGTTGCTAAAAGATGCCAGCAGGACGCCTTTTGAAGGCAAAGGAAAACCCGAGCCATTAAAGCATAATCTTGCAGGCTTCTGGTCACGCAGAATTACGGCAGAACATCGGCTGGTTTATGCCGTCAGTGGAGACGCTTTATTAATCGCCTCATGCCGTTATCACTATTGAAGGGCTCATAAGCTTACCCCTGAGCCCTTATAGTGCAGCCGTTTCAGCGGCGGCGTCATTCAGTGCAATCCAGTTACGCCGGATCGCCTGTCCTCTTTTTCAGCTGTGCGGAAAGCCAGGGCGCAGTCAGACTCTCAGCCGATGTGCTGACCGTTTCCGGCGTACCGCATGAAACAATCCTTCCGCCTTTAAGACCGGAACCAGGGCCCAGATCAATCACCCAGTCCGCTTCAGCCACGATGCGCATGGTGTGTTCCGCCATCACGACGGTGTGGCCGCGCGTCACCAGTTCATCCAGCACAATCAGCAACTTATCCATGTCAGAGGGATGCAAACCTGTAGACGGTTCATCAAGCAGATAGAGCGTAACTGTCCGCTGGACACGCTGCAGCTCCCAGGCGAGCTTGATGCGCTGACACTCACCGCCAGAGAGTTCCGTGGCGGGCTGACCCAGTGTCAGGTATCCCAGCCCCAGAGATCGCAGAGCCGACAGTGAACGCTGGATCCCGTCATACCCGTCAAACACCCTGGTGGCGTCGTCTACGGTGAGATCAAGCACATCCGCTATGGTCAGGTCGTTCCACTTCGCCTCCAGCGTTTCGGGGTTGTAACGGCGTCCCGCACAGACCGAGCAGGTTGCGGTGGCGCTGGGCATAAAGAGCAGCTCAATCGAAATCTGTCCCTGTCCCTCGCATGCAGGACAGCGACCCGCGGGCAGATTGAAGGAAAACCGGCTGGCGCTGAAACCTCTGGCTTTCGCCTCGGGGGTTTCTGCAAACAGCCTGCGGACGATATCGAAAAAGCCGGTGTAGGTGGCCAGATTGGAGCGTGGCGTCCGCCCGATAGGACGCTGATCGATTCTGACCAGACGGCCAATGGCGTCATTTCCGCTGACAACCAGCCCCTTAACGTCCGGGACCAGGTCCTCTTCCTCACCCTCTTCACTGTCAGATGTTTTATCAAAACGTCCGAGCATTTCCGGAAGCACGCGATTCAGCAGCGTCGATTTGCCGGAGCCGGAAACACCGGTAACCGCCGTCATTCTCGCCAGCGGGATAGCGATATCCACGCCGGTAATATTGTTGCAATGGATCTGCTCAAGCCTGAGCCAACTCTCCGCGGGCCGGCGCTGGCGCAGTCCGGTATAGCTGCGGGAGAAGAGATAGCCAGAGGTGGGTGAAGCGTTGACGTCTTTGAGGCCTGCCGGTTCACCGTTATAAACAATCTCACCGCCATGCGTACCCGGGCCGGGACCGACTTCGATGAGCCAGTCCGCCTCGGCAATGAGATCAATATTATGCTCGACGACCACCAGCGAGTTACCTGCACGTACCAGGTTCTTCAGGGATGCGAGCAGCGCTTTGACATCATCGGGATGCAGACCAGCAGACGGCTCATCCAGCACGTAAAGCACACCAAACAGCCGCGATATCAGCTGGGTGGCCAGACGTACGCGCTGCAACTCGCCGGATGAGAGCAGCGTGGTGCGGCGTCCCGGTGCCAGATGCCCCAGACCCAGCGTCTCAAGCTGTTTAAGCCGCATGCAGATATCTGACGCCATCCGGATAACGGCTTCCCGCAGTGCCGCCTCGGCAGGCAGATCTGATGATGAACCGTCTGCATAAGGCCTCAGCCGTTCAGCAAGTTCAGATACCGACAGCTCACTCAGGCTGGCAATGTCATAACCGGCAAAGGTCACGGATAGCGCGTTCCGGTTTAACCTTTTGCCGTGACACGCTGAACAGGGTGTGACCGTGACAAAGCGCGCCAGCCGTTTTTTCGTCGTCTCGCTGCCATTGGAATAGCTCTGCAATACGATTTTTGCTGCGCTGGTGTACGTGCCGGTATAAGCGGGCTCTTCGCCCGCCGCCAGCGCGTTTTCACGCTGTTCAGCATTCAGACCGACAAAAATCGGCACCGATGGCTGTTCGTCAGTCAGCAGTATCCACTGCTGGTCGCGGGCTGAAAGCGTATTCCAGGGTGCATCGACATCGTAGCCGAGCGTCTCAAGGATGCTGCGCAGGTTTTTGTTATGCCAGCCTCGGGGCCATGACGCGATAGCCCCCTGGCGGATACTCAGTGAGCTATCCGGCACCATCGACTCGGTTTTAACGGTGTGCACTCTTCCCAGCCCCTGGCAATGTGGACAGGCACCCTCAGGATTGTTAGGCGAGAAATAATCGGCGGTCATAAACGGCACACCGTCAGGCCTTGTGCCCGCACGAGAAAACAGCAGACGCAGCGTGACGGAAATACGGGTCAGGCTGCCCACCGTTGAACGCTCCTGCGCGCCAGCCCGGCTTTGCTGAAGCGCCACCGCGGGCGGAAGTCCGTCAATGTTATCTACATCTGGCGCAGCGGCCTGATCGATCAGGCGACGGGCATGGGGTGAAATCGACTCGATAAACCGGCGCTGGGCTTCTGCATAAAGCGTGTCAAAGGCGAGTGAGGATTTTCCGGAGCCTGAAACCCCGGTAAACACCACCATGGCATTCCGGGGAAACCGCAGCGACACATCCTTGAGATTGTGTGTTCTTGCACCCTGTACTGAGACATAAGGATCAATGTGCTCGTCAGCGCGATAAGTATGGGCGTTGTCTTGTTCTGTCATGGTGTCCCTGTTTGATGATGCACGGCAGATTAACGACAACCTGCCGTTAATAACTGAAAATTGCAGAGGCTGACCCGGCTTTCGGGCTATCCGGCCCGTTACGAGCCAGAAACACCAGCAAGGGTAGTCAGGGATTTCAGACAGCACAACGCGGGGGCGACTGATTCAGGGCTGTAAAAAAGAACAGCACATAAAAAAGCCCGCGCAGGGCGGGCTTTAGTTACCGGACGCTCATCCTGTCGGATTGAGCTGCGCCTGCGAGTGATGCGAGCGGAATATTGAACATTTTATGCAGGTTCCGGATCATCGGCAGCGTCAGCGCACGCTTATGATTCAGTACCTCATAGACGCGGTTCATGCGTCCAATTGCCGACACCAGGTTTTTCGCTGTTAGCCCCATCTGCTCCATGCGGAATTTAATCGCCTCCACTGGATCAGGTGCCTCAATCGGATAATGTTCCTGCTCATATTTTTCGATAAGCAGGATCAAAACTTCCAGAAAGTCACCGGCTTCACTTCCCTGTTCTGGCTCATTGTCGAACAGGAGAGATACGGCGGCCAGACCGGCTTCATAATCTGCTTCACTGTGAATCGGTTTGATTTTATAAGTCATCACATTTTTACCGTATTTGCGTTTACCCTGCCGTATTCAGCATGCGTTCCTGCAAACTTTATGTAGACCGCCTGAAACCTGTAAACCGTACGTCGTTTTATCTTAAGATGATGGCTGTATCATTGCACGCTCAGCAGAAACCAAGCACATGAGCACAAAAATCGCGTCCAGGTGTTCAGCGCCGGTTGTGAACGTTTCGCTGGCAGGCAGGCACACATAATGGTCATTTCGGGCCGAAAAGACTGAAAGGCGATCCCGCGCCGGAGATTTAATTCAAAATTACTCTACACGTAAAAAAAACCCGTCAGCGACGGGTTTTTTCAGACCTGAAAGATGAATATCACCGCGACAGCATTACGGTTTTTTAAACTTATCTTCGACCTTCTCTTTTGCTTCGGCGATTTTATCACCGGCTTTTTCCGCGAAACCCTCTTTATGCGCAGGTTCGCTGCCTGGCGTTACCGGACGGCTGTCGTCAGCGCGCGCCTGACGCGTGCTTTCAAGTAACGGATCGGCCACAGTACGATTCCCGGTCAGCCGGTCTGCGCCGAGAGGATCTGTACTGGCATGGTCAATATCCACTTCCTGACGGCGTACCGAATCGTTAATGGTTTCAACCCGATCGCTTGTCTCTTTACGTAACACCACCTCTTCAATGATCTCCGCGGTCTTATTAATCACGGGCTGCTCATGCGTCTCTTCCACTTCAATCGTTTTTTCAGACCAGTCAACATGAGTAGGTGATCCTGATTCATTCACCGGACGACGGAATATTGCGGCGTGCTGCTCATGCAGCGAGACATTTTCTGAGACCTGATCGGTGACAGTGTAGCGGCGCACGCGGGTTGAACCTTCGCTAACCAGTCGTTTACCTACTTCCAGTCGCTCTTCGGCCAGACGCAGCACATCCTCGTCACTCTCATCACCGGTCAGGGCTGTACGCGCCGCGCTGCGCTGGGCAGGATCGGTATGGAGCGGATCGATGGCACCCTTATCCTGAAGCGTTCCACTGGCGGGCGCTGTCAGGCCATCATCAGTCGCATAGTCATCAGGCCGTGCGGCACTGCGCTCGGTAAGCACTTCATGGGCATCAAGGATGCCCAGGGCACGAGGTAACTCATCTTCATCGGCCCGCAGCGACAGCACTACACCGCCGGTACGCATCGCATCTTCATAGACTTCAGCCTGATCCTCTTCCAGCGTGTTGCCAAACAGGCGCTGCCAGAAGCCCGGATGACGGGCTTCATGACCTTCAGTGCGCAGCCGCTCACCGGAGATGATATCAATGTCATCATCCAGGAACCCGGCCTTAATCAGGTTACGCTTTGCACCTTCTGCCAGTGAGATATTGCTGAACATTGTTACAATTGTTTCACGCGCCATGTTGTGTTCCTCGGTGATGGATTCGGATGGCTCTGAATAGGGTATTCGGGTCAGATGAGCCTGCTGCCGGCGCAGGGAGACAATCTGTTCTATCTCCACCTCGCTGACGACTTTGCGAATGTGCCACTCCTCTTTCAGCACCAGATGACGGACGATCTCGACCTCTTCCTCGACAATCGGAATAATCAGGACGCCATTTTCTTCACGGATCGCCGGCATCTCAGTCAGCCGCTCCGATTTAGGAATGCGTTGAACGTCCGCCGTCTGTTGCCGGAGCATCAGCGCAATTTTCTGCTGATGTTCAGTCACCTGGCGGGTGACTCTGACATGACCGTCGATGACCCGCTGTTTCGAGACCTCAACGGTTTCCTCCGCCAGACTTAAGACCTGTTCGCTACTCTCTGATCCTGGTTTTTCAGGAGGTTGATTATTCATGGTTAACCTGCCTGTGATACAGAGCGATCATTTGTACTTTCCCTGACCTTGAGCATAAGTGACTGCTTTTCGGTTAGTTAAAGCCTGGCACAAACAATGACAAAGGAAAGTAAAAAGCAGAAATATGCCGCGATATGAAGATAACATGGCGCTAAAATCGGATAAGCGATGCGGCAGATAAAAAGAGGATCTCAGGGTCAATTGCAGTGAAATCTCTGTTTTCAGGTAAGCCAAAGAGAAGGGGTCAGGCAGTGAGCACGCCTGGCGTGCCTCACCTCAGGGGTTGATCCATCCGCTTTCCTGCCGTTCGCCATGGGCAGGATAGTGAAACAGTGCGCGCTGATTTTCATTGCGCTGAAGCTGATACGCATCCAGCATGTTGACCTGCACAATCATTACGCCAAAACGCGATTCGCCAGTTTCCGCTGCCGTCGCGACAGGTGTCTCGTGAGCGGGGGCCAGCGCTTCTCCCGGCGGCCCGGCGATATACGTCTGGCGCGTGTGCTGCGGTAACGTACGCCAGGCGTTACGGGCAACTGCACTTCCCGCTGCGTAACACTCAGCCTGTCCCACCAGCCGTAGCTGGAGGCGGCGCTCATGGCAATATCCCAATACGGTAACCTGGGGATTCGCCGCCATCTCCTGCCACTTTGGACTACGCACATCGGTATAAAAGGTCAGCGTCCGGCGTACATCATGGCACTCGCGCAGTACCACAGTACGTGCCTGAGGCCGTTGTGCAGCATCCACGGTAGCGAGCGTCAGATAACGAAATCCAGCCTGCGGATCGGCGGCAGCCTCTGTCAGTGCTGCCCAGCAGGCTATTTCAAAAGTTTTCAGATCCATTGGAAATTACTCTCATCAGGGACAATGTCAGCCATCTGGCTAAAAGCGTAGCAATGATGTGAGCAGATGGCCTGCCCGCTCCGCTCTGACAGGAAAATATGATCCGCGAGTCGCCGGGTAATATCGCGCAGGGTGAGACAGCCGCGGGATTGCGAAACGCCTTGCAAAGTCGCGAACGCGCGTGCCATCAGTCTGCCGCTCCGTGCTATCTTTGCGCCATCACCTTACCGTCTTGTCCGCAGGGAATGACACTATGTCTGCTGAAAAGTCCGCTGAAGTTCGGCCAGAAATGCCCATTGATGTCACCTCGCCACGCCTGACCTATCGGCCACTGAAACAGGAAGACTGGCCCTTTTATCTTGCGCTCAGTCAGGACAGATCGGTGATGAAGTACATCAGCGATCCGCGCAGTGCTGAAGAGATCCGAACCCTGTCATTCGACGTACGCCTGCCAGCCTGGTACAAAGGCTGCACACACTGGCTTTGCCTGGTCATTGAGGAAAAAACGACGGGTCTTCCTGCTGGCTTCTGCGGATTTATCGATCGTGGAGGAGGTGTTGCGGAGTCCGGATTTATTCTGGCCACGGAGGCACAGGGCAAAGGCTACGGCAGCGAGTCGCTGCATGCCATTATCGCCTTCTGCTTTGAGCAACAGGGTTACCGCAAAATGACCGCAACGGTGACGGCTGGCAATGTCGCCTCTCGCCGCACGCTGCTCTCCGCAGGCTTTATTCAGGAAGGCACTCTGCGGCAGAATTTCTTCCTCAATGGTCAGTGGCAGGATGACTGGATTTTCGGATTACTGAAACAGGCGTACCGGCCCGTTCGCTGATCCGGACAGACAGACGGGCGTCGATCGTCCCCTTTCTTCGACTGCCAGGGTCAGAGGGTTCAGGGTAATGTGACATCGTAACCGCTGGCAACAGCGGGCACAGAATGCTCCTCGCCGTACAGCATCGCTTCAAAGTCCGCCGGTGTCAGTGGCCGGCACAGGCCATTGCCCTGCATAATGTGACATCCGGCTGACGTGACAAAGGCGATCTGCTCTTTGTCTTCAACCCCTTCAGCAGCCACCCGAATACCCAGACTTTTGCCGAGTGCGGTGATAGATCGGAACATCATTCGCACCCGCATGCTGGAGTTGAGCTCGTGCGTCAGCGACTTGTCGATTTTGAAACCTGCCACAAAGCTGTGGCGCAGCAAATTAATGGCCCCCAGCGTGCGTCCATAATGATCAATGATAAATGAGGCACCGGTCCGGCGCACCGCTTCAACCTGAACCGGCATATCCTGCACCAGTACAGCCAGCAGAGGCTCATCCACTTCCAGCTCAACAAAACCCGCATCGCCGTCGGCACTCTCGCGTATAACGGTTTCCAGGCTGTTCCCTGTCAGCTGACGCGGAAAAAGATTGATGCTGACGCGAAGCTCGGGGGATCGCACCTGCCACTGCCGGACCTGTGCCAGGGCACTGCGGATGATCCATTCCCCCAGCGTTACGGAAAGCGGGCTTTTAACCAGCATGCCGATAAAGTCGGCAGGCAACAGCAGCCCACGTGTCGGGTGTTGCCAGCGTACCAGCGTCTCGCAACCCACCAGCTTTCCACTCTCAACGTCGAAGCGGGGCTGATAGTAAAGTGTGAACTGCTGCTGCCGCACCGCCGTTTCCAGTTCGCGCTCGAAACGGCGACGCTGCTGCTCCGCTTCACGAAACTCGGGCATAAACAGGATACTGCAGCCTTTGCCTGAGGCTTTGGCACGGTAGAGTGCCAGATCAGCGGCGGACATCACCGCAGAGGGATCGCGACCGTGATCCGGGTAGGAAGCGATACCGGTGCTGGCACCGACCACAACCGGCGAGTCGTGATAGCGGAACGGCGTCTGTACGGCCGCAATCAGTTTTTCCGCCGTAATCGCCGCCTCAGCGCTGCCGCCCGCCAGCAGGATCACAAATTCATCGCCGCCCAGCCGCGCAGCCGTCACGGCACCGGTACACACCGCACGAATCTGCTCGGCAACGTGACACAGCAGCGCATCGCCTGCTGCATGTCCCAGCGTATCGTTCACCTCTTTGAAACCATCAAGATCGGTCATCAGTAAGGTGTAGGGAACGCCCGCTTTGGTCAGTTGCCCAACCTGATCCATGAACGCGCTACGGCTGGCGAGTCGCGTCAGCATATCCAGAGAAGCCAGCTCACAGAGACGCGCCTCACTTTCATAGCGGGCCGTGACGTCACGGATGATCATGCCCACCAGCCGCTCGCCCTCTTCACGCCAGCCCGAAAAAGAGACTTCTGCCGGGAATTCACGGCCGTCACGCGTGACGCCCCATATCTGCAACGAACGAGGATGAGAGATAGCCGCTTCGTCTGAGGTAATCCGGGCCAGCTCGTTACGGTAGTCAGTCTGGCAGCGCGCCGGGATCAGCTCGCTGACATACTGACCTCTCATCTCCTCTGCGCTGTAGCCGAAGAGAGCAGTGGCTGCCGGATTCCAGAAGGTGATGCCGCGCCGCAGGTCCGTACAGACAATGGCGTCGGGTGAGGTGGATGAGATTGCCTGAAGCCGCTGCTGACTGGTGTAGCGCAGTAACTCCAGACGATGCATCTCCATGCGATCCATCACCAGCGCAGCTATATCGGCCAGATGCTTCCGATCTTCTGAAGTCAGCAGATCGCGCGGATGCGTGTCGGTCAGGCAGACGGTGCCAATATGATGACCATCCGGCGTTGAGAGCGGGATCCCGGCATAAAAGCGGATAAAGGGGTAGCCATGAACCAGCGGACTGTCGCGGAAGCGGGGATCTTTCAGCGTATCGGGCACGCAGAGGATATCGCCCTGCGCCAGCGTATGGTGGCAGAAGGCGACGTTGCGCGATGTACCGGAAATATTCAAACCGTACCGTGAAGCGAAAAACTGTCGCTTCTCATCAATAAGCGATACAAACGCAACCGGTACGCGGAACAGTCGCGCGGCAAGCGTGGTAAGGCGATCCAGCGCATCGCTCGGCGGTGAATCCATCAGATGATACTGCTTAAGTGCATCAAGGCGAGCCGCCTCGGCATCATGATAAACTGGACGTTTCAGCGTAAATCCCCTCTGATGTTATCTGCTGTGGCCGGCATGACGCAGCATGAAGAGGACACGTTCAATCAGACAGGACGCGCAGAACTGGCTGCCGACCCGCTGCCGGAAGAAAGGCCCGTCAGTGAACTCTGCAGCAAAAGCCCGCCGCCATGAGCCCGATAAAGCCGGCATCGCAGACAGCGGGATGCCGGTTAATACGTTATGCCAGGCAGTGAGATCGTGACGGTACGATGGTTAATAACGGACCATGCCAGAACAATCCTGCCAGAGCAGATAAGACGCGCGAAATAATGCGCTTCGCTTAGCTCTTTATATCGGCCTGAAATACGTTAACTTCAGCGGAAAATAGCGGCAGAACGCCTTACTTTTTAAGCTTTGGAACCAGTTCGAAGTGCGGATGCTCTCCTGCCAGCAGCATCAGCAGTTCATATTCTCCCTGGCTGAGCAGGGCAGGATTTTTGGATGCTTCTTTGGTCTGCCAGACTCGCTGGCTAAGGTCGAAGCGTTCAGCTGCAATCTCCTGCGAAAGACCGGCCGCAAGACGCAGCTCACGTACGTTATGCTGAACGGCAACAGGCCGCTGTAAAATCTGATTTCCCATATGAAACGCTCCGCATACGGTGCCCCGGTGAGATGGCCAGACAACCGAATTCACCTGTGGCCAACACATAAATTTGAGTTAAGCTTTAAATGCGCGGCAATCCGTAATCGTCAGGAAAGCGTAAAGCTCAGGTAAAACCACAGGTATAAACTGTAATTAAATTTATTTCGTGAACCGGATAATTATTGCGCACTAAAAATAATCATCGCTGTTCTGAATAGTGATAATGCTCAGCCCGTGGTTAACATTCACCACCGTCTTTAAAAATGACCGTTTCATTCAGCGATAAAAAAAGAGTGAATATTAACGGCTATTTTATTTTACAGAGCCGTTATCTCCGGATGAATAAAATGGCCCATCAGGCTATGCCTGACCGGCATCCGCACAGCCTATTGTTTTTCATCGGTATAACGCGTCAGTTTGCCACTCCGACAGCATGAAGCGGCAGGGTGAAGCGGGTAATGACGCTGCCCAGCGTTTCAGTCTGTCCACTGAGGCTGCCTGCTGTTGCCGAAACCTGCTGGACCAGCGTTGCATTCTGCTGCGTTACGCGGTCAAGTTCAGCCACCGCCACGGTGACCTGGGCAATTCCTTTGCTCTGCTCATCCGAAGCCAGCGCAATCTGTCCAATCAGTTCATTGACGCCACCGACACCGCGCAGCACGGCTTCCATAGTCGTTCCTGCACTCTCTGCTGCGCGTCGGCCATCATCCACGCGTGCCTCGGTATCAGCTATCAGCTCTTCGATCTCCTTCGCGGCTGCAGCACTTCGCTGTGCCAGTGAACGTACCTCACTGGCAACCACCGCAAAACCACGGCCCTGCTCGCCCGCACGGGCGGCCTCTACGGCGGCGTTGAGCGCCAGAATATTGGTCTGAAATGCGATGCCATTAATGGTGGTGGTGAACTCCCGGATTTTCTCTGATCCCTGTGCGATGCTGGTGATGGCTGCCGTCACCCGCTGAACCAGCTCCACGCCCTGATGGGTCGTATCCGTGGTACTGGCAGCCAGTTCACGCGCTTCACGGGCATTCTGTGCATTGTGACGCACGGTAACCGTGATCTCTTCCATGCTGGCGGCGGTCTGTTCCAGCGCAGCGGCCTGAGTGGAGGTCCGGTCGGAGAGATCGGCGTTACCCGCCGCGATGTCGCCAGCCTCACGATGAAGAATGGCTGCGTTGTCGTGAATAGCGCTGACCGTCTGCAACAGACTGTGCTGCATCTCTTTCACCAACGGCACCAGTTGCCCGACGCAGTTGCGACCCAGATCTTCCGGCTCACGCGTCAGATCACCTCCGGCAATAATTTTTAAATGACCGCGGATTTTACCGACCGGACGCACCAGATGGACGACCAGATAGCGGTCGCAGAACAGCAGCAACGCGAATGCTGCCAGCAGTGCCGCCAGCAGTACGCGCTCGAGCTGACGCCGGTCAGCGTTAAGAAGAGCCTGATTTTGTGCCAGCTGCTGCGTCACGCTATCCAGCTTCGCGCGGGTAACCGTTGCATACTCTGAGGGTGAGGTCGTAAGTGCTGCGCGAAAGCTATCCCAGTCAGCACTGGCCGGCGTTAAGGCGATCAGGCCATTTTTATCTGCGCCTGTTCCGCCCTGCATGACAAGAGCGCTGTGCGTCAGAAAACTTAGCTGCTGCGTCAGCACGGCTGAGCGATCGGTCTGACGAAAGATGTCCCGCACGATCTGACTGCTGTAGCCACCTGCCAGCGCGACCACGCCCAGTGAGACGATCATTATCCACAGCACAACGCGGCGAATAGTGAAATGCCTGAGTGAGTTCATGAGGTTTTCCCCGATGTTGTCATTGGTGTAGTTAAAATTAAACAAAAATAAGTTATGTCATCTACTTTAATGCGTTATTATATAGCACGCTATGTTTGTTCTTACTATCCTGGCAGGATATTTCGTAAATTAAAAGTTTTTAACGACAAAATAATAGAATCGTCATTCTTAAAATATTTCGTTAAAGAAAAGTGATTTGCTATTCTGTTCAGGTCTGGCAGGCGGTGTAATAAAAAATAAATCGTCATGGCTCTTTCTTTTTACATAAATAGTCTGTAGTCATGACGCTATAACCTTCAATTTTTCTGTTTAATTTCGCTCCGTAACCAGACGGTGCGGAGGAATTCATGCTCATGAGCCTTAGCGGCGGCGACGATTGCCGTACGCGAACCCTGCACGCGCTGCGCAGTAACGACGAGAGTCGTGACGATGTGTTGCGACAGTTCGTCCGACTGGCCAGCCAGGCCATTGGTATTCCCGGCAGCTTTATCTCCGTTCTGGATGATGAGATGCAGCACGTCAAAGCGGCGCACAATTTCACACTCACTCATTCCACGCGACAGGACTCGCTCTGTCGGCACGCCGTGGACAGTGACAGCACCGTGGTGGTGCCTGATACCCTGCTTGATAGCCGCTTTGCTGACCATAAGCTGATTACCGGCGCGCCTTTTATCCGTTTCTATGCTGGCGTGCCGCTTAAAAGCAGTACCGGTCTGATTCTGGGTACGCTCTGCGTTACCGACACGGCACCTCATCGCTTCAGTGACGATCAGGTAACAATGCTGAAAATGCTCGCAGCGCTGGTGATGTCCTTTCTTGACGCCTGGTACTCGGCTGGCTTTGCCGACCCGGTAACTGGCCTGCCCAATCGTCAGCGTCTGATCCGCGACCTGCAGTTCCTTGCGACCTCCGGAGACACCACGCCACGGCGGCTGGTGCTGATTGACTGTATCGATATGCCGCGTGCCTACGAACTGGCACGCTCAATGGGCATGGGGCCGGTTGAGAGCCTGCTGAAGGATGTGGCGACACTGCTGCCGCTGCGTCTGCGCCCTGCCCCAGGAGAAATGCTTTACACCGTAGCAACCGGACGCTTTGCCCTGCTGACACGGCAGGAGAGCAGACTCACTGCCAGCTGGGTGGCCAATAAGCTGGCCGGGATCAGCGCCGATCTTGGTGATGGGCTGTCGGTTGCGCTGATGACCCATACCGGTGAGGCAAGTTTCAACACGGGTGAATTGCCTGCCCAGGAGATCCTGCGGCGGGCAGTCAGCGCGTTGCACGAAGCCATTACCCGCAACGTTGCCTCAATGCCGTTCAGTGAAGCCACGGATACGCGCCATACCCAGGATTTCACCCTGATGCATGACCTGGCCACTGCCATTCGCGAAGATAAAGGGTTATGGCTCGCCTGGCAGCCGAAAATCTGCCTTCACAGCGGTAAGCCGATAGGACTGGAAGCGCTGATCCGCTGGCAGCATCCCCAGCGCGGCGAACTTTCGCCTGCGCAGTTTTTGCCCGTTGCCAGGCAAACCCAACTGCTTACCGAACTGACCGCCTGGGTCATAGAGCACGCCATCGCCCGCCTTGCCCGTCTTCGCGACAGCTATATTCAGCTGCCCATCACCATTAACGTCAGCAGCAGCGATTTTTCCCGTGACGGTTTTGCTGACGAACTGGAAGAACAGATGCTAAGAGCGAAGCTGCCGGTTTCGCTGCTGGGCATTGAGTGTCTGGAAACGGAACGGATTCTGGAAAGCCCGACCGCGATGCAGGGGCTTGAGATGCTGAAGCTACGGGGATTTGGTATTTCACTGGATGACTTCGGTACCGGCTACAGTAACATCAGTTATCTGCGGCGCATGCCGCTGGATGTGATCAAGCTGGACCGCTCACTGATCAGCGAAATTTCGTCTGACACTGCATCGCGTGTTATTGCCCGCAGTATTATTGCAATGCTCAAAGACCTTGATTACATGGTGCTGGCCGAAGGCGTGGAGAATGCGGAAACCGTTACGGCGCTGACTGAGTTCGGCTGCGACCAGGCCCAGGGATTTTTCTACTCCAGGCCGCTACCGGAAGCGGCGCTGGATGAGTGGCTTGGCTGGCGATTACGCAGTAAGTGCTGATCCTGACTTCCCTGCCCCGCAATCTTATCTGGCAGACTCAGGCGTACTGAATCCGTCCGGCCCGGCAATGATCACCGTATTGCGGCCGGCCGCTTTTGCTTCGTAAAGCGCTTCATCCGCCCGGCGCAGCAGCGCCTCGCGATCGCGACTCTGGTCATCCCGTGAAGCCACGCCTGCTGATATGGTCATCGCCCCGGCGAACGGGAAGGTGGTGGCGCAGACCGTCTCGCGGATGCGTTCCGCGGTACGGGCAGCATCGGCCAGCGTCGTGTGTGGCAGCAGCAGTATAAATTCCTCGCCACCAAACCGGCTGACGATATCGCCGGTGCGGCAGGCCTGACGCAGCAACGCCGCCAGATTCACCAGAACCGCATCGCCCGCGTCATGCCCATACCAGTCATTGATCTTCTTGAAATGGTCAATATCAATTGCGATGACACACTGTTCATGCTCACTGTCTGCCTGCGCCGCCAGCGCCGAAAATCCGCGACGGTTGCAAAGCCCGGTCAGCGGATCGGTCATCGCCTCATCGTTAAGCGCAGCCAGATGGCCTGCCACGGCATGGCGATGCTCCTGCACCGCTTCTTTGAGCCGGTCAGCCTCGTAATACCAGGTTTTGACAGTAGCGAGTGACTCCGCCTGTGCTTCGCTGCCGCCATCCCGCACTCTGTCCGCCAGCTTTTCCAGTGGCGAAGCGATCCGACCCGCCATAAACGCGATGACGCTGGCCGTCAGGAGAATAATGCCCAGAACGAACCAAATGGCGCTTTCCGCCGTGCGCAGCAGAATATGCCTGACCGTTTCAGAGGTGCCAGTAATAAATACGTTCCAGCCGGTTTTCTGCAGCGTGCCATAGCCGGTCAGATAGCTTTGCCCTCCATTTTCCAGGGTAAAATGTCCACTTTCCGTGGTGGACAGGCGCTTCTGCAGGGCCAGACTCAGCAGCATCTTTGTTCCGACAAGCGTCGGGTCATGACTGAAAATAATCAGCCCCTCATTGCTGACCACGCTGACCGTCGATCCTTTGGTATAAAAATGCTGGCTCAGGATTTCGCTCAGCATGCTCTGTTTTTTTAGATAAATGGTGCCGCCGATATAACCCAGATAGCCCCCCTCTTCGCTGAACAGCGGCTGAGATAAAAACACCACATAGTTTCCGGCGGCAGAGGTAAAGGGCGCGGAGATAAAGGGCTTACGGGTCGTAATAGCCTGCAGACTGGCTGCTGAGTGAAGTTTCATGCCTGTCAGATTCAGGCTATCCGGTGAGGTTGCCGCAATGATGGCATCATGGTTAACCACTACCACCGAGTTGAAGAAGCCTGACTGCATGCGCAGGCGCTCAGTTTCTGCTTTTAGCTGCTTCAGATCGCTAAGGCTCTTGATCTGCGATGCACTCCAGGCCAATTCCCGTTGCGCTGTCGTCAGGTAACGATCGGTGGTATCGGCCAGTTTACGGGCATAGGCAATGTTTCCTTCTAGCAGACTGTCTTCAATATTGGCCTTCTGAAACAGTAGCAGCGCACTCAGCAACAGACCGGAGGTCAGAATGACGCCCCCAATGGAAAGTAAAGTCAGCAGCGAACGAAGGCGCATTTTTTTATGGGGCATTGCAGTCGGGATCCGGATGAAGTATCACCTGAGTGTAACAGTTGATGCTTAACGTCAAGGGAAGAAAAGAAGAGGATTTACAGTGGATCACGATGCATTGCCGGGTGTAGGACAAATCCGTACGCACTTGCATAAGGCCTTGTTGAGCATTTCTCAGGCACTGATAAACAGCAGCCTAAAATAATTAAGCAGTAATAATGAAACTGTTTAACCTGCGACCGTCTCAGGTGAGGTGCATTATTATTGCTGAGCGCCAGCGTGAGGTACTGCAGGCACGAAAAATAACGGGGCAGAATCTGCCCCGTTTAATATGGTGAATGAAATGCTCGGAAAGAGTTAAATTAAATCTGCGTTATGAATACGCAGTCAGGCACAGGCTTAATCATTGCGGTCGGATTAACGCCAGAACGACTTAATATAAGAACGGCTGCTGAGTCTTTTAATAAACTGATGCGGGCAGGTAAAGCGACACCCTTCCCACTCCAGATTAAACCATTGGAATTCATCATCTTTAATTTTATCCAGCAGGTTCATCGCCTGCATGGGCGTCTGGAAAGCATAAGCCTTCATCACACCCTCTTTGGTACATAAATCAATATGGACCATATAACCCCCGGGAGTTAAAAAGATCGTAAATCTTATAATTATTGAACAGCCTGTTTAGCATAATCCATTTACCGGCCGCCGATTATCTGATTCCGTCATATTTACGTAAAAAATGAATATTTTTATTTTTCATTTAATTTTTGGGCAACTTAGCCCCATTACATCAATTAATTTGACCATGTTTGCGTAACATGCCAAAAATCGGGGAAATACTCTTTGTTTTTTAAATCAGCACAGCCGGCGGCAATAATAAGCGCACAGGAGGATGACGTTTATCTGACTCCATTTCCGGCATGAGAACGTGTGTGCGGCAGGTCCGGAACCGTTATGAAACGTTAAATATTCCTGCTGAACGATGCGATGGTGATGGTCATAAAGCGAACGTATCGTTTACACTCTCAGCAGCCTTATCGGCACGGTTCTGTAGTGTACGCAGAGAGGCAGGAGATTACTGACGGCGGGCAATAAGGAATCTTATGCTGAATTATATGTTATCGCTCTACCGCACTGTGCCTGTCTCATCTGAATGTCTCAGCGACTGGCTTGCCAGCTGGCTGACTCAGCAGCAGGCCCTGTGCCACGATCATCACTTCTCCGCCGCCTTCCCCTGGCGTGAAACCGGCCTGCCCCAGCACACATTTTTGCAGCGCGAACTGACGATTAACGGCCAGCGTTTTCTCACCGGCCCGCGCTATCTCGGCGGCGACCCCGCTCAGCCTTTTATTGAGATCGTGGCCCGTGATGGCGCACTGGATTACGCAGCCGCAGCCGCCATCATGCGTGAGTGGCAAACGATCAAGCCGCTGAAGATGCGTATTCTGTTACCTGCCACCAATCCTGATATTGGTATAACCGATCAGCTGATTTACCTTAGCGTTCCAGGCTCACACTCCGCGTCTGACGACGAAGAGATTTCGCTGATTACGGCCTGCCGGAAAGATTATCCCCTCTGTAGCTCCGCCATTAACCGCGCTTATCGTGCCAGCTGGCACACGCTTCCGCATCTGCGGGATCAGCTGATGGCCACCAGCAGGCAGGAATTACGGGACGATATTGCCGGAGGGCATGTTTTTCTGATCCTCTGGCAGGGCATGGTGGCTGGGCTGATGATTTGTGTGCCGCGACGACTGGCTTTTATTGAGGGATTTCAGATCATGGATGAGGTGATTCTGCCGGTGTATCAGGGTCGTGGACTCGCTGCACGCGCTCAACAGCGTCTGCTGCAGCAGCTTCACCATTACTGTGGTCAGCATGCGATGCTGACCGGCACCATTCTGCCCGGCAATACGCCTTCTCTGCGAAGCGCGCAAAATGCCGGACGGCGCTGCGTGCTGAAATATCACTTTTTTACCCCAGCAGATTTACGGGCGGACCAGCGGGCCATTTAAATCACCCCAGCGCCAGCTCAATCAATTTATGCTGAATGCTGTAAACACGCAGCTTCAGGTTCAGGCTCTCTTCTGCGCCGATCCGTTTTGCCTCAACCACATGATTACTTTTTTCCAGTGCGATTCTGGTTCTGCTTTGCAGACCGTCGTGCCAGTTGACATCCGCACGGTTCGCCGCCTGTTTTTCCAGGGGGCCGACGAGTTCCGCGACATTTTCACCCCTGGCTGACGTTTCAGTTACAGACATATCTGCCTCTTTTTGCTGCTAAAAATGACCAAACTGGCGGCACGTATTCTACCGACTATCCGACAGGCATGACGCCTCTCTGTTCGCATAACCCGGCATGCATCGCAGAAGCTTTATAGCCCTGCAGGGCGCGGCTTCGCTCGCAAAATTCCGCCAGCTGTTCTTAACTCAAAATCAGTGATTTTGTTCCACTGAGAGAACTATCGGAGGACATTTTGACATCAACATCTCTGATTACCGCCAGTGATAATACCCTCACGCTACGGCGCTGGATTACTGTAGGCCTGCCCGCTACCGAGCTTTTTAACCTGTGGCTTGAGCCCGATACTCTGCCCCGCATTATGAGCCACTTTGCCAGCGTGACACCGGTCAATAAAAGCGATGCACACTGGCAGATTGAGGGCCCACTGGGTAAGCACTACCGCTGGGATTCCCGCATTGTTGAAGCGCAGCCAGGCGAAGTTATTGCCTGGCGCTCGCTTGAGGATGCAGACATTCCTAACGAAGGTGAACTGCGACTGCGCCCGGCGCCGGGGGAATGGGGCACCGAGCTGGCTCTGACTCTGCAGTTCACGCCGCCGGGTGGCGCACTGGGAAAAAAGGTAACAACGTTATTTGATCTGCTGCCAAAAGAGGTGGCCAGCAAAGCGTTACATCGCTTTAAAAGTCTGGCTGAAACCGGTGAGATTCCTACCCTGCACGGGCAGCCTGCGGGTCATCATGGCGGACGTCAGGATAAGGAGAAATAAATGCGCGCACTCTGCTGGAATGGCGTCAACGATTTAAGCGTTGAAACCGTGGCCGACCCGGGTCTGCTCAATCCTCATGATGCCATTATTCGCGTCAGGCTCACCACCACCTGCGGCTCCGATCTGCACGTCATTGACGGCCTGATCCCGAGTATGCGGGAGGGCGATATCCTGGGTCATGAATTCATGGGCGAGGTCGTTGAAGTTGGCCGTGCGGTAAAAAATATCCGGCGCGGCGATCGGGTAGTGGTGCCCTCTTTTATCTCCTGTGGCTCCTGCTGGTATTGCCAGCATCAGTTGCCCTCCTGCTGTGACAATACGCATCCGCAGTGGGAGAAAGGCGAAACGGTGCTGGGTCATGCCACGGGCGGCATTTACGCCTACAGCCACGCGTTTGGCGGTTATGCGGGTTCACATGCAGAGTATGTTCGCGTGCCCTTTGCCGACAATGATTGCTTCGTCGTGCCCGAAGGCGTAACCGATGAGCAGGCGCTGTTCCTCTCCGATGCGACGCCGACCGGGTATATGGGTGCCGACTTCTGTAATATTCATCCGGGTGACACCGTAGTGGTCTGGGGCTGTGGCGGTGTCGGACTGATGGCACAGCAAAGCGCCTGGCTGATGGGTGCGCATCAGGTCATTGGTATCGATCGCTATCCTGAACGGCTGGCCATGGCACGCGACTTCGCAGGCAGCATCACGCTGGATTACACCGAGGTCGATATCAACGAAGCGCTGCTGGAATTAACCGGCGGGCGCGGCCCGGACAGCTGTATTGATGCTGTCGGCATGGAAGCCCGCGGTGAAGGATTAAGTCAGGTCTATGACAAGACCAAACAGATGCTGCATCTGGAAACGGATGTCGGTGCAGCCTTGCGCCAGGCGTTATATGCCTGCCGTAAAGGCGGCAACATCGCGATTCTGGGGGTGTATGGCGTGATGGATAAGTTTCCGCTGGGGCTGATGATTAATAAAAACCTGACTATTCGTACCGCCCAGCAGCACGGGCAACGCTACATGCATCGCCTGCTGGAGCATGTTGCCAGAAATGAACTTAATCCGGCTTTTATGGCGACACATCGTTTTCCACTGGAAGAGGCCCCGCGAGGCTATGAGATGTTTAAACACAAAGAAGATGGCTGCGTTCGTGCCGTGTTCGTACCCTGAAAACACATAAACCGATTCGGGCGGCGCTGCCGCCCGGCGAGACCTTTCCTGAACCCTGGCAAAAATCCCACTTATTTTCGGACGCTGAAAGACAGATGATAAGAGCCTGTCACGGCCAGGCTGAATCTGAATTAACCCACCATAACGCCATGCAGATATGAATTTTTTATGAACGTGAAGTGAAAAAAACACATCTGAATCATATCCCTGCAAACGCCATGCGGACACTTCTGCCTGTTCACATTTTGAAAACAAAATAATCACACTAAGTTATTTTTTCATGCGTAAATTAGTGCCAGTTTTCATTTATGGAGCAGGCCAATGACGCAATATGTGGCGGTTTTTCTCTCTTCACTGTTCATGTGCAGCAACGTTTTCGCAGGTTCGGTTTCTTCCGTATCACTCGACGCGCTTTCCACCGCATTGAATGAACGCATGCAGGTCATGAAGGCTGTGGCGGGTTATAAGGCGCAGCATCATTTACCTGTTGAGGATCTGCCTCGTGAGCAGGTTGTTCTGGAAAATATGCTGCATAACGCGCAGCAGGCAGGACTTGAACCTCAATCGGTTGAACCTTTTGTCCAGGCTCTGATGAACGCCAGCAAAGCGATTCAGTATCGCTATCGGGCTGACTGGCTCTCAACACCGGAGAGTGACGTATCCGTCACCGATCTGGCCGGGACCCGGCAGCAGATTGAACGGCTGGATACCCAGCTCCTGGCTGCGATCAGCCAGCGCCTGATGACCGGTAGCTTCTCGCAGGAGGACAACGTGTTTCTGATGTCACAGCTCACGGCCCCCCACCTCAGCGAAAGTGATAAAAACAACCTTTTCGCTTCTCTCGCCCGCATTCAGCGCTCGCATTAATCCTCAAGCCCTGGAGTAAGCTATGCAGCTTCATGAACTCATGAACCCCGACTACGCTGACAATCCCTTACCGCTTTATCGGAAACTCCATCGGCAGGGCCCGCTTATTCCAGCCGGGGATAAGATCATCATCAGCGGCAGTCACGCGGTGGTGGATGCCCTGCTGAACGATCGGCGGGTCGGTAAGAATTATATAGAAAGTGTCAGGTTAAGATTTGGTGATGCCGCCGCCGACATGCCGCTGTTTCAGAGCATCGGCAGAATGTTTCTGGTGCTGAATCCGCCGGACCACAACCGGTTGAGAGCACTGGTCATGAAAGCGTTCAGCGCCCGGGAGATTCATCCCCTCAGAGAGATGGCGCTGACGATAGCCAATGATCTGGTTGATGCACTGGCAGGCCTTCGCACCTGCGATTTAGTCCAGGCATTCGCTTTTCCGCTACCGGTACGCATTATCTGCAGGATGCTGGGAGTCCCGGAGTCGGATGCGCCTGAACTGGGTCGACTTACGTCTGTGCTGGTCAAAGTTTTCGACCCGCAAATCAGCCAGACAGATCTGCTTGAAGCCGCCGATGCGTTTGCCGTACTGGAGAGTTACTTCAGCGCCCTGATCGTCGCGCGCCGTGACAGCAGCGCCAGTGATCTGGTGTCCCTTTTCCTGCGTAGCGGTAACGACGGTGACCGGCTAAGTCACGATGAGATCATCGCCAATGTGATACTTCTGTTTCTTGCCGGTCATGAGACCACCTCAAATATGCTCTGTAATACCATTCTGGCTTTGCATGACCATCCGCAGGAACTGGCATGTCTGCAGCAGAATCTTGCGCTGATACCCGATGCTATACAGGAATGTCTGCGCTACGACAGTTCGGTCCAGATGCTTTACCGCACGACGCTGGAAGAGATTGAGGTGGCAGGCCAGCTCATCCCGCCCGGAACGCGCTTCTTTCTGAGTCTGGGCGCAGCCAATCACGACCCGCTTGTCTTTACCTCGCCGGAGCGGGTCAATATCCGTCGGCATGAGGGACGCTGCCTGGCATTCGGTGGCGGGATACATCACTGCATGGGCTACCGGCTGGCACTGGCGGAAATGGAGGTGGCGTTACAGGTACTGCTGACCCGACTGCCAGCCATGCGGCTGGTAACCGCCGGGGTTCGCCGCAACCACAGAGCCAACCTGCGCGGTGTCAGCGCACTGCCGGTCGAGTGGTAAAGCCGCCCGGGCCAGCTGCGCCCGGCGATTAACCGCGCAGACGCAGCGTGGCGGGCAGCACCAGTTGGCTGTCTGCTGGATCATTTCCGGCAATCATCGTGGTCAGCATAGAAAAACAGGCCTGCGCGAGCGCCGGAACATTCTGCTCTATAGTGTCGACAGAAATCGAGAGTGAATCATAGAGATAGTGGTCATCAAAACTGGCGATGCGGATATCGCTGGTCAGCAGGTTGTGCTCACTCATGTAGCGCAGTACCCCTTCCAGCAGGCCGCAGGCCGCAGTGAACATCGCTTTGGGTGGACGCCCCAGTCGCTTACATAGCGCGGCAAACATCTCGTAGCCGCTGCCGGGATGGTAGTTCCCCTGAATAATCCACTCCGGCTGCAGCGTCACACCCGCCCGCGCCAGCCCCTCTCTGAATCCCGCCAGACGATCCTGGGTCGGGGAAAGATCGGACTGTCCGCCCATAAAGTAGATCTCCTCCGGACAGGCGCGCGCCAGCTTTTCAACCAGCTCAGCGGTGGGCGTCACGGCATCGGTGATGACCCATGGCAGCTTCGTGTTGTTCATGTGGCGGTCAAACAGCAGCACCGGCAGCTGTTCGCTGAGACTGACATAGTCGCTGTCGGTTAGCATACTGGAGGCAACAATCAGCCCGTCGACCTGACGCGCCACCAGATTGTTGACTACGACCCTCTCCTGACCGGCATTTTCGTCGGTACAGGAGATCAGCAGCTGCAGACCCGCTGCGCGGCAGAGATTTTCCAGCGCATGAGAAAAGGCAGCGAAACCGTGGTTAGTGATCTCCGGTACCACCAGCCCCAGCGTATGACTGCGGGCATCGTGCAACATCCGCGCATGGATACTGGGCTGATAATGGTGTTCGCGGGCCAGCGTCAGAACCCGCTCTCGCGTCTCCTTCGCGACCCGTAACTCTTCGCCACGGCCGTTGAGCACCAGGCTGGCAGTGGCTTTTGAAACCCCGGCCAGCCCGGCGATATCACTGATGGTAACGCGTTTTGTTTTTCTCACGGCAAGACATCGGTTAGTGAAACAAGGGTTTATTCTACCATGCAGCGACGTAACGACCAGTAGCGGGCCTGCAGTTCTGCGCGCCCGCGCAGGGTCAGCAGCGCCGGCTGGTCCGGAAAATAGCGGCTGCTCATCACCCCTTCCCCGTCGTTGATGAAGATCTCAACGCTCGAATGGTCACACAGGATCTGCAATCGACGCGCTGCACCGGTCCAGTAGCGGGTTATCCATTCACCCGACACCAGGCTGCGACGAGCAAGCCGCAGTTCGTTGTGTTGCCAGGTCAGGATCAGGGTATCGGCGAAATTGAGTTCGATGTCGCCCTGGCTCGCAAGCTCAATTTCAAGCCGCTGGGCGGCAATCGGCGGCGCATCATCGGCGCGGCCCTGATAGTGCTGCTCGTTCCCGCGCAAGGCCTGCAGTTCCGCGATGGGCTGCTGACAGAGCCGGCCGTTACGTGAGCTCAGCTCGCGCAGACAGGTCATCTGGTGGATCCACCCCTGCGCCACGGTTGGCTGGGCCATCTCTTCACCGTCCGGCGTCCCCATCCAGCCCACCAGCAGACGTCGGCCATCAGCGGTCAGCGTGGTTTGCGGAGCATAAAATTCAAAGCCGGCATCCATTTCGTTCAGCGGGCCGTGCTGATATGCAGGCTGCTGATAATCCAGCTCCCCACTCAGCCAGGCACAGGCGTGACTGTTCAGATAACGCTTCTCTTCGGGCGCAACGCCCTGCGGACAGCAGATCAGATAGGTGCTGTCGCCGAGCGTGAACATATCCGGGCACTCCCACATATAACCCGCGGCATCCAGGCCGCCCAGTTCACTGCCCGCGATCTCGCCGAGATTCTGCCACTCCCGCAGCGTGTCAGAACGCAGCAGAAGCACCCTGCCCTGCCGCTGCATATTCTGTGCCGCCAGCACCATGTACCAGCGATCGTCATGACGCCACACTTTAGGATCGCGAACGTGGCCTGTATAACCCTCCGGCACGGCAATGACCGGGCCAAGCTTGTCAAAACCGCCCGCGCTGTTCTGCTGTGCCAGGCACTGCCACGCCGTGCGCGAACCATCATCGAATTTTACGTTGCCGGTGTAGACCAGTGTCAGTACGCCGTTATCGTCGACTGCGCTGCCGGAGTAGCAGCCACTGCGGTCATACTCCTCATCCGGCATCAACGCGATGGGCTGATGCTCCCAGTTCAGCAGATCGGCTGAGCGCCAGTGCCCCCAGCATTTATGCTGATGCGCACAGCCCAGCGCGTTCCACTGGTAGAAGAGATGATAGTGACCGTCGAAATGGATGAAGCCGTTGGGATCGTTAAGCAGCCCGGTAACCGGTGCCAGATGCCAGCCAGGATAGTGGCTGTCGCTGAGCGCCTTTGGCATACCCTGCATCACCGCCTGCAGAATGGCGGCAAGACGTGTTGATGAGGCCATTATTCAGAGTCCGTTTTGTATTTGAGCAGATAAGAGATTACAAACGCGGTGGTGAACGCGATAGCAACGCCGATGACATAATTGAGCAGAGAACCCGCTTTGACAATCGCCATACCCGGCAGGCCGGTCAGTCCGACCGCCGTCATATAAACATGGACCGACACCACCCAGGCACCGCCCAGCGCGCCGCCCACCAGACCCGCGATAAAGGGTTTCATAAACCGCAGGTTGATACCAAAAATAGCCGCCTCGGTGATCCCCAGCAGTGCTGAAAACGCGGAGGGCAGCGAAATCGCCTTGATCTTCGCATCGCGGGTTTTGAACCACACCGCCAGACAGGCCCCGCCCTGAGCGACGTTTGCCATCGCCCAGATGGGCAGCAGGAAGTTCACGCCAATCGAAGGATTGCCCAGCAGTCCCGCCTCAATCGCATGGAAGCTGTGATGGACACCGGTGATGACAATTACCGAATAGAGTCCGCCAAATACCAGACCTGCCAGCCAGCCGGCGTGCGCAATCAGGGTGCTGAGCACAAAGGAGATACCATCGCCCAGCATACGGCCCGCCGGACCGATAATCAGCAGCGCGACAAAGCCGGAGATAATCACCGTCAGGAACGGGGTCAGGATCAGATCGAGCGCATCCGGGATCACCCGACGCAGCTGCTTTTCCAGCATGCTCATAAACCACACCGCCAGCAGTACCGGGAATACCGTACCCTGATAGCCAATCATCGCCACTTCAATGCCGAAAAAGTTCATGGTGTGGAAACCGGCGGCGACGCCCCAGGCGTTGGTTAGCGCCGGATGCGTCAGAATACCGCCCAGCGTGGCACCCAGAAACGGGTTACCGCCAAACTCGCGGGCCGCCGTAAAACCAATCAGGATCGGCAGGATAATAAAGGCCGCCGAGCTGCACATATCCAGCATGATATAGAGCGCATTTTCCGGATTGACCCAGCCGTAGGTTTTAACCATCCCCAGCAGGCCCATCAGCAGACCCGACGCCACGATCGCCGGAATGATCGGCACAAAGATGTTCGACAGCAGGCGAGCGATGCGCTGGAAAGGATTGAGCTTGCGGGCGGCAATATCAGCAGCTTCTGACTTGCTCGATTCGCTGATGCCCGCCTCGGCGATAAAAGCGGCGTAGACCTTATTCACCACGCCGGTGCCGAAGATAACCTGAAGCTGTCCCGCGTTGCGGAAGCAGCCTTTAACGCCTTCAATCTGGCCAATCGCTTTGGTGTCCGCCTTCTCATCATCCGCCAGCACCAGCCGCAGTCGGGTCGCGCAATGAGCCGCGCTGGCGATGTTCTCTTTACCACCCAGCAGGGGCAGCAGGGCCCGCGATATTTTTACATAGTCCATACATACCTCACTCTTGTTATGTTTTTATCCGCGTGACGTTCAGGCCCCGGCAGCCGGGGCCGCCCGATCAGAACCAGGTTTCCATCTGTACACCGAAGTTCCATTCACCGCCGGCATCGAAGCCTTTGCTGCCGAACGCGTCGTCACTGGCATAGTTATCCAGCCGGTGATCCCAGTTCATCCAGGTTGCAAACAGACGAATTTCCGGACGTTTAAGGAAGTCGCCGACATCACCGGCTTTCAGGGTTGGCGCAACAGTAAGTTTGGTGAAGCTGCCGCTGACCGCGTTACGGTTGTTGTAACCTTCCGGACGCAGATCCATGTACTGATAAGAGCCTTCATACTGCATCTCGAAGTTCTGCGTGATTTCCTGAATCAGCCGCAGGTTGACTGTCGCCCAGTCGTAGCTGTCACCTTTGACGTAGCGATCGTCACTGCGCTGTGCCAGTAAGGCGGGCGCAATGTGCCAGCCGCCGCCAAGGGGAGTGATCCCGTAACTTGCCAGCCGCCAGGTGTTCGCTTCCGGCAACAGTGCGCCGTCAGAACCAATCGACTTCACCTCAGCGCCCAGGCCATGACCATAGAGCAGGGCTGTTTTCGACGTGCCTTCTGTCAGCCCATAAAAGCTGTCGTTATGAAGGCCCAGCAGCGCATGGACGCCGGTTTCGGCCGCATCGCTTTTAACACGGAGGCCGTCAATATCCCGACGATCGTCGTTATCTTTCGCCCGCATACCGCTGACCATCATCTGCACCGGGCCGACAAAATTATTCAGCGACAGGATGTAGTTCTGCGCGGTGTTTTCATTGTTTTCGATGTCACCAAAGGTACGACCATAAAGCGAGAGGTTGCTGCGCGCCTGCTCTGCCCATTTCATGTCGTAAATACCGGCGCCGGTTCCGGCAAGGAACACGACATCGGAGTCGATCCAGTGAATATCAAAGTTATCACGATCAAAACGCTTACCTGCCCAGACCGTTGCGTTATCGAATGCACCGCTGAAGGTGGGAAGCTGTCCCAGTTCGACAAACGCCTGACGCAGGTTGAGATCGCTGCTGGCGGCCGTCCAGTCGTTATAAGTGCGCTGTCCATCGGCCAGCATCGCTTTGAAGCGGGTGGTGGCACCATTATCCAGCGTCTGCTTATGTTCAAGGTTGAGCTCAACGTAGGTATCCGGCTCATTACCCAGACGCCCGACGTGACCGCCGGTTTCTCCAGCCGGGGTTACGGTCGGGCCGCCCTGCGTTTTGGCGGCGGAGCTGTTCATCAATAATCCGGAGCGTGCATAACCGTGGAACTCAAAGCCACCTTCATCGGCAGATTTTTGTTCCAGTTTCGCGGTGCGCTGCGCGACCTCAGCGGTGGAGGTCTGGGTCTGCTGCTGAACCGCCGCCAGCTGCTGAGCCTGCCGTTCAGCCATCTGAGCCTGCTTTTCGGCGATCTCTGCACGGCTTTCAGCCGCATTCGCCCGCTGCTCGGCAGCCTGCAGTCGCTGCTCCATTGCCGCCAGGCGGGCTTCGATGCTGCTCATGCTGGGATCGGCCCAGACGGATGTGGAAAAGAATATTGCAGAGAGGGCGATGGCTAACGTGCTTAGTTTCATTTTTTTTATATCCCTGAGGAGAGGCTATCATCACCGGTTTTTTTTGCTAAACCGGTTTAGGCGCAAATCATAGCCACGGGTAATTTCCCTCTGCAATGAAAAATGCTAAACCGGTTTAGTGATTGTGAGATAGCTCGCAAAACAGGGCTGTCAGATGACGATTAGCCAGCCAGATCGTCCAGCTGGTGGCGCAAGGGAAGTGCTGTCATGGCACCTTTTGCCGTGGTGGCGAGTGCGCCACAACGTTGGGCAGTCAGCAGGCAGCTGACAAGCTGCGATTCATTAACAGGCAGACCTGACTTCGCCAGCTCCCAGAGTAATCCGGCCACAAAGGCATCACCTGCACCGGTAGTATCGACGCTGTTAACGGGCGTGGTAGCATGGTGGGTGATTCGGCCCTGATAACAGGCCATCACCCCTTCCCTGCCCCGTGTCACCAGTAACAAGCGAATGCTGAATTTTGCGGCCAGCTGCGGCATGCTGACAGCCGCTTCCTGACCCGGGCTGAGAAAATCGAGTTCTTCGTCGGAGAGTTTCACCACGTCTGTATGATTGAGGGCCTCGTTCACCACCGTATGCAGCAGCGCCGGGTCGGGCCAGAGATCTTCCCGCAGATTTAAATCGAAACTGACATGGCCGCCTGCCGCCCGAATCTGTTTCATAGCGGTCAGCGTCGCGGTGCGTGAAGGTTCCGCCGCTAAGGCAATTGAACAGCAATGCAGCCACTCCCCTCGATTAAATTCGGGCAGATCGGACGTTTCAAGAAACAGGTCGGCACTGGGCCGCACCATAAAGGTAAAGGTGCGCTCGCCCTGCTCATCCAGACCGACCACCACGGTTGACGTGCGATGCTGTGAATCAGCGATCATATAGCGGGTATCAACATTCTCCTCATTTAGCGTCTGCCGCATAAACTCACCAAAAGGATCGGCACCCACCCGTCCGATAAAACCGCTGTTTCCCTGCAGTCGGGCAATGCCAACGGCAACATTGGCAGGTGCTCCGCCAGGACATTGCATCAGGCGCCCCGGTATTTCGGGTAGCAAATCGACCACGGCATCCCCGAGGCACCATACGCGAACAGACATAAAAAACTCCTATGATTAAACCTGAAAGCTAAACCGTTTTAGCTATAGCGCTAAATGGCGTAAGGTTCAAGCATTAACATGCTGAAGTGATATGTGATTAACATAAGACGTTTATGGTAGAGAGCCGAACAGGCACATGCCCGATAATTACGGGCAGAGGTCAGGTATAAAAAAAACCGGCACAGCGGCCGGTTTGATTGTCAGTGATGTGTGATGAAGATTATTTAAGCGTAGAGAGTATCTGTCTGATCGACGCATCAATCTGTTCAGCAATCTCTTTTGGCAAACGACTGAATTCATACTGCACGGTGCGCTTCTCATCGTTGGTTTTACGACGCGCATAGGTATTGGCTGTAGTAAACGTTGCCAGCTTTTCCGTCACCATTTTGCTGACCGGTGCAGGTTTTTTTAACTGACGACGGGCGCTTTTGAAACCATTCAGGATTGCGCTCTTCTTCTCATCTGAATTAGCGTTTTGCAGTGAATCATCTGCCTCCAGCTTTTGCTGGATTTCGCTGGCCAGTCCGGCGGCATCCATCGCTTCCGCTTTCGCCTCCTCCCAGACATCAAGCAGTAACTGATAATCCTGAAGGGTCAGCTCAGAAACGACCGGGAAGAGTTCGATAAACTCAGCGGGCACGGATGCGGCCTGAAATGCACGTGAGACCTTAGCGTTTGAGATGCCTTCCGCTTTAGCAATTTCTGATTTGCTCATGCCACTTTCGTTCATAAGCATAAAGCGCAGACCTAATTCACGCAGGTTATGCTCTTTAGCCGTCTGAATATCAGCAGCCAGCTGACGCGCATCGCTGAGGCTCAGTTCATCTGCAGTAACCAGCACTTCCAGACTGGCCCCGGAAAGAATGCAGGCAGCACGACGGCGCGAACCATCCATAATCTCAATCCGGTCGCCGTTTACGCGACCAATGGCCGGGAAAAACTGCTGCAGTGTAATCGTACGGGTGATTTCCTGCAGCGATTCCGGCGTCAGCGTGCTCTGATCACGTCCGTTGATCTTCGGGTCAACACTGGTTCGGGTTTCTATATCATCATGCAGGACCAGCTGGCGCACAAAAGTTGCCTTCGCACCTGACTTCAGCGTAAAGGTGCGCGACTGGCTGCTGCTGTCGATCATGTTCGCAATAGCAGAATCGCCGAACTTGCGGCCAATGCGCTGTATAGGTTTGCTCACAGGGTACTCCTGATATATTCGATGCGATCAAACACAGCCCTTGAGAACTGCTCAGCTTCATATTTGGCTTTACGCAGGGCGTCTGCACTGCCGGGATAGGAAGCGGGATTAGCACTGATTACCGTGTCAAAGGATTCGCCACAACGCTCGAATCCATCAAGACGAGGTAAGCCACAGTCCAGCATCGATTTAGTAAACACCTCACGTGCATAACTTTGCGACGTCAGGTGGTCATGCTTGGATGTCATCTTAGACATAAAGCCGATATTAGCTTTGAGCCGCGGTTCGATACCTTCGGACTCGATACGCTCCAGCATTTCTGGCAGGCGCGTCAGATACTTCATGGTGGAATGGAAATCGACCTGTGCCGGTGGCGTCGGTGTCAACAGCACATCGCTGGCCGCGATGGCATTCAGCATAAAGGAATCAAGATGAGGACCGGTATCAAGGAAGATAAAATCATAGTCACCTGCCAGACGATCGATCACATTACGGCGAAGGACCTCTGAAGGCGCAACACCGGGCAGATGTTCAGCAACCAGCTCTTCCCAGTCGCTGGCAACGAAGCCATCATCGATTGAGGCCGGAATAACGTCAACGCCGGGCATAACGGTAGGCTTAATAAACTGCTCACGAAGCTGATCTGCATCCAGATCGTTGAGCATAGCCTGCGCTGCTGTTTCCAGTACGGAACCGACACTGTTGGTATGGCTCAGGAACATCGTGCTCGATGCCTGTGGATCCAGATCGATAACCAGTATACGCAGGTCATTGTGCAGCATAGAAGGATGGGCGCGCATACCGTGAGCCAGCGTCACGGTG
Source organism: Pantoea sp. 22096 (assembly GCF_052045955.1). Classification (NCBI taxonomy): domain Bacteria; kingdom Pseudomonadati; phylum Pseudomonadota; class Gammaproteobacteria; order Enterobacterales; family Erwiniaceae; genus Pantoea; species Pantoea sp. 22096. Next base: position 60,336 of record NZ_JBQEPW010000007.1, read on the forward strand.
CTGACGGTTTTAGAGACGCCGCCTTTAAGACTGACAACAAACACGACAAAGGGGCCAGCATGCCGATCGCGATATTTAGGCACTTTACGATGCTGATAAATGTCGACGACGTTCTGAATGGTCAGGGCATATTGCGATGTACTGCCGGTTTGCTTTTTACCAAACTGGTATCCTGCTGCTTCCATATCACTAATCGCTGCGACGACAGCGTGCTTACTCAGCAGTGGCATATTTGCTACAGCATTGCGAGAGAAAGTCTGGTAAAACCCTGTCTGGTTAAATTCCTGACGCTGCTGCTCAATGTGGTCACTAAGTCCATGTAACATGGAGTTGGCACGTGTTGCCATCTCCAGCACTCCACCATAATCACGCTTCATAAGCCCCTCTGCGTTAATGTTTTTTGCATACTACACAAAAAGCGAATATCTGCCAATTTTTTAGGAAAATGCCAAAAACCTGGATTTTTTGTCTCAGGTAGTGGAATGATGATCTGAGATTTATGGTTGGCTGTAAAAGAGGTTTGCTTAAGCTCTATGACTTTTGTTCATTCAGTTTGAGTATGTTGAACAGACATCAGAGTTAAGTTTGATAATGGATGGCGGATGTCAGCACTCGATATCTGTTTTTTGGTAAGGCAGAAATGATCGGCCAGCAACGCTGACCCATATTACAGACGCTCCACATGGTGTTTTCATCATGAAAATATCAGATATCTCTATTAAAATCATAAACTTAAATGAATATAAGCTTGGTGAAAATGCGTATTGAAAACGTGTTTTTATCAAGCTTACTATTATTTGTAAATTTGTTTCATCAGACATTACCAGAGCATGGGTTCTGATCAACCATAGTGAATTAAACGTTGATGAAATTGATAAGTAGCCATACTGTCAGTAAACCCTTGTTAGCCCTGCCAGTAGTTCATACCTTTACATTACTCGATTACGATTTGTTTAGAGTCTGCATGAGTGTTTTCCAGCCTGGTTCAGCAGCATTTTTCATTACATCTGATAGAGATTCTTTTGTTATTTCTGACTAATTATTTTTCTCATAAAAAAGCGGTCTTTCAATCAATCGGTTTAGTCGCGTTATGAATTACTACCATGACATATTGATACCTTTGAACGGAGCAGGGGATTGAGAGCGTCACGCGAGATAATAATAAGCAATAAAACCTCGCATAAGCAGCAAAAAGAAATCTGCATAATTTAATCTTTTAAATCATTTGCGCACCAGTAGGCCCATCCACTTTCTTTCCCCCTCCTTATCAAGGATTACTTGCTTTCAGATAATAATGTGATTATGCATAACGAGTTCCTTTATGAGCCGTGTTGATTATGCCGGGTAAAAGAGTACCTTATTTCAAACTAATTTATGGCTACTTTAATGCAGTAAGGAGAGAGCTCATCGGACATAATAAAACGATGTTTAAGCCTCAGAAAAGCTGAATCTGGCGTTATACTGCTGGTGTTTTCACAGTGAAAATTTAAAAAAATATCTTTACTATCAGATACATAAGTAATTTAATTCATGGTGAAAATTGCGCTCCCCTCCCGGATTATTATCTGAATAGCGCCAAATTATTACCTCAGGGCTAAAAACCTTTACACCTACAAGGTTATCAGCGGATGTCTGGTTTCATGTTTTGTCTTGCCAGTAACCGGTTGCGTTAACAGGTAATAACCTGCTTATAGCGATTCTCTATTTCATATCCGCAACTGAAAATCTGTCTGATGTCAGCCTCGATGATTTCTGAATCAGGTATGTTTTATCCCCGTTATTCACAGGCCAGATCCAATTGGTCGATCCTCAATAGATCAAATTGAGATCCTTAACAGATCCCTGCAGGCTCTGAAGCCACGTAGCACAAGGTCTGAAAGGGTGTTGGTAACCACTGTAGCGAGAAGAATAACCACTGGAGAGAGCACAATAACCACTATAGCGAGTAAACCAACCGCGCTGGCGAGTACGCAATAACCACTGTAGCGAGTAGAGCGTGCTTTATGATGTGTATAAGCCTGGTCGCTGTCATTTTTCTTATCCTGGGTAATAAAACAGTACGTTATCTGAGAAGGCTAAGGTGTTAACTGACGGACCTGCTGGTTTTTTTGGGCAAGTTTTCCACTGAATAGATCCCATAACAGATCCACATTAGATCCCTTTAAAGGTCCTGAAAGATCCCCATGCCGCCTTAGCCCTTGGTATCACTGCGATAAAGAAGGATGGCTAACCACTATAGCGAGTAAAACAACCACTGTATCGAGATAAATAACCACTATGGCAAGTAGATTAACCGCTATAGTGAGTGCTAGTATCCACTGTATTGAGTAACAGCGGCTCTCGCCTGTTCACATCACGGATCTTCCTAATGCCAAGAAAAGAACCAGATATCCTGAACATAGCTGATGCGTTTAGCGAAACAGACAAGCGTACAGGCGAAGTTGTTACTCTGACGCCCAACAGTAATAACACCGTGCAGCCGGTCGCGTTAATGCGACTCGGCTTGTTTGTTCCAACGCTGAAATCCACAGCGCGCAGTCAGAAAAACCAGATGAATGCGATGGATGTGACTCAGGATCTGAAACAGTTATCCCTGGTCAGATCGGAAGGGTATGACAACATCAAGATTTTGGGTGCCCGACTGGATATGGATAATGATTTTAAGACCTGGGTTGGGATCATTCGCGCATTCGCCACGCATGAGTGTCTGGGAGACACGGTAACGCTCTCGTTCGTAGAATTTGCAAAACTCTGCGGCATACCTTCTGCGCGCCTCTCATCGAAGCTCAGGAGCCGTCTGGACGCTTCGCTGACGCGGATTGCGTCTAACACCCTGACTTTTACCAGCAAGGGCGGAGAGAACTACACAACGCATCTGGTGCAGTCCGCCAAATACAGCGTTAAAAAGGACACGGTGACCTTACAGGCCGATCCTAAGATCTTTGAGCTTTATCAGTTCGACAGAAAGGTTCTGCTGCAGCTTAAGGCTATTAATGAGCTGGCACGCAAAGAGTCCGCTCAGGCACTTTATACGTTTATTGAAAGCCTTCCGCCCAAACCTGCGCCAATATCTATGGCGCGCCTGCGTGCACGGCTCAACCTTACGTCGCGCGTGATCACCCAGAATGCGACGGTCAGAAAGGCGATGGAGCAGCTAAAAGAGATTGGTTATCTCGACTATACCGAGACCCGCCGCGGCTCTTCTGTGTACTTCTGGGTCCATTATCGTCATCCCAAGCTGCGCCCTGCCGAACTGCCGCTCAGTAAGGCAGGCTTAATCGATGATGAGATGGACGAGTTTGACGATCTGGACAGCGACTCCACTATGATTGATGTCAATCTGCCCGAACCGGTGAGTGAGGATGATAGCAGTGAGCTTGTCATGGTATCGCGTGAGGAAAAAGAGTTACTTAATAAAATCAGGAAACAGAAAAACCGTTAGTTACCTGTTCACCACACCGCTCATGGCTGATGGATCCTGCTAACCACTATAGCGAGTAAGATTACTCGCTATAGTGGTTAATCTTTTCCCGACGGAGCATCTACATCCTGAATCGCCTGCCTGAAAAACATCCTGCTATTTGCTCTGGTTTTCCATTGCGCCTCTCTGATCAGGAGGGTGCATTAAGCTTCGCAAAAGATCGACTTCCTGCAGTAGTTAGCCAGTTCGTCCCGCGGTATCTCTGCAAACGTTGCGTTAACGCTTTAGCGTGTCAGCACTCGCTATAGTGGTTAGTCTGGTCTGGTTAACAGCATACGGATTTACCTCCCGACGCCATATGTCGTGTTTCGCTGGCGATATTCAGCTCTTTGGCCTTACTCGCTACAGTGGTTATGGCCATTCTGAAATGACCATCTCATCTTTGTTTACCTCATTCTGCCCATAAGATTTACACGCTATAGTGGTTTTCTGATGATTTATTGGCTAATACTTTCAGATAATGATCAGATGACAGACCTGGCTGTTACAACATTCTCGCTACAGTGGTTATTTTTTGGGATAGAAGGGAGGAGATCACTCGCTATAGTGGTTAGCGGTATCGTTTTATACTGTTTGTTACTAATATTCAGTAATGTAAAGTGAGTGCTTACTATCATTATATGTCTCTCACCGTATCATGAGGATAAAAAACCAGCGCGACAGGAGAGATCAGGCAGGCACTCGCTACAGTGGTTGCGTTACAGGATGAGCAGAATGGTTTCGCTAACAAAACAAAGTTATTTTACTGAATAACAGCATAGAGCAGGGCAGGGCTATGATTCTGTTCCTGCTACATGCACATCTTCACACGACCTTTTTACTCGCTATAGTGGTTACCCCGCAGGTGAATCGTGCGAGGTGCCCTGCTAAGCACGGATATTTTCAGGCTCCTCTGTCTGAATGACTTACTCGATATAGTGGTTATCCTCTTAGGAGAGAGGTGAGCAGGCACTCGCTACAGTGGTTATCTTTGCGCTTATTCTCTGCGCGAGTTAGTTATCGTTATGATTCGGATGATTATTGCGCAACTTACTGGCTACAGTGGTTAACAGTAACGCTTCTGGCGCACGTTTACTCGCTATAGTGGATATTTGTCACATTCCCTGGCCGGATAGCGCAGTTCGGTCTCCGATTTACTTCCTATAGTGGTTAACCTGTCAGAGTTACTCGCTATAGTGGTTATCCGGAAATGCATGCCGGATACGCGTCATCAGCTCATTCAAAAGTGTCAGTATCGCGTTCAGAATGATTGCAAAAGAAGTGCTGAATGCGTGGATAAATACGGGGACGCAGGGGATGCCTGTCAATGACACCTGTTCCTGAGAGCTGGCAGGGCCATAAATGAAGAAAGCGGCCGCTCGCTGGCGCACCGCTTTAGGATTATTAGGACTGCGTACGTTACATGGCCTCGCGATATTCCGGCCAGGCGACAGCTTGCGCCTCATATCGGCCCGCAGCGGCGAACAGCGTACCCTGGAAATTGATTACACCTGCTGCTTCCAGCCACATCCACTCTTCTGCCTGTACGATCCCTGCCGCGATGACGGTGATCTCCAGCGCTGAGCAGCACTTGATGATCGCCAGCACAACCGCCTGCTTTGGCCCACTGCGATGAACGTCGCGGGTAATACCGGCATCAATACGGATACGGTCGGGCTGAATATGAGTCAGCAATGATAATCCTGCGGAGCCGTCTCCAAAATTGTCGATAGACAGGCTGATCCCGAACGCTTTCAGTGCGCGTACGGCTTCAGAGAACGCGTCCAGTTGTGAAATCACGCCGGTTTCACTCACACCAATAACGACCTGCTCCGGTACCAGCCCCGCCTGCTGAATTGCTGCCACAATGTGCTCGACGGCGTCGGGTATGACAACCAGCGTCATTGGCAGCAGACTCACGTAGAGCGTCATACCATCGGGACAAACCAGACCAGCCTGGGAAAAGGTTTTCTTCACGGTTTCCAGGTCGTCAACATAAAGCCTGTCGCCGGAAATTTCATCGGTAAGCGCCGGACGAAGGGTAACAGCTTCAATGGCGGTCACCTGACGCGCCAGCGGATCGACCACCGGACGGAAGCTCACGCCTTCTGTCTCCGGGCGGGAGTCCGGCACATGAGTGTGCTCTGAAATAAACTCCCAGTAACCTGGCGGAAGAACCTCGTAGTAGTTTTCTTTCTCACGTGACTCTACAAAAGTACGCAGGAATTGCAGTGCCCGATCATCATAGGTCAGGCGATATTTAGACGTACCTTTGTCCAGCACCGCCTGTAGCAGTGATGAGCGATCGTGTTCGCGCAGGTCAAACAGCGACATGCCCGCATTACCAAAACGTCGGGAAGGCGCATAGTCACGCATCAGTTCGACGACATTATGATGCCGCCGATCGGCACAGATTCGCTGATAAACTGCCTGAATGCCCGCTTCAGGACCTTCGAGTAACTGGAAGAAATGGGTGCCGTTGAATAACAGGATACCGGTTACATCGTGCGTGCTGTTGATTTTGCTGGCGTTATCGACCATCTCCGGAAGGGTTCTGACCGGAAAGTCATCTGAAATATGGCTGCGATAGATTATGGTAGTTAGCATGTGCAGCTCCGTTTTACGTAATTGTTGCGGACACGCTAACACTGATCAAAAAATGTTTCATCTATACTTGATTGCTGTCGCACGGACTGCAACAGAGCAGGTGGCACTAAGCGAAACGGCAAATCGGCAGATCTGCATTCAGTTAACGTAACCGTAATGACGCTGCTGGATCTGTGCCGATGAAATCATGTCATTGCATCATAAATAAGGCAGCCATCGGGGCGGCCTTGTGGTTCTCGCGGAAACGTAATCATCGGCTCAGCAGTGACATAAGCGTAATGTTCAACACAGGCATCGATGATTTTTTAGCGCGCAGGTTTAATGGCACTCACCACGCAGTTTCCAGTGAAGCCAGTGATCCAGCGCTTCTTCGTTTAATGGCTTCGAATAGAAATAGCCCTGGGCCTGATCGCAGCCATATTCTGTCAGGGATGTCACGGCGTCAGGACACTCAACGCCCTCTGCCACCACCGTATAGTCCAGCTCTTTGAGCATGGCGATGATGCTACGGGCAATAATGCGTGAAGCCGTATCTGAAGAGAGCTCACTGATCAGAGAGCGATCCAGCTTGATAACATCCAGCGGCATACGACGCAGATAGCTGATATTGCTGTAGCCTGTGCCAAAATCATCGAGTGAAATCGTGAATCCCCGTTCTCTGAGCATCTCCAGTCCGCGAAGAGCGGTGGGGCTTTCAAGGATGCGCTCTGTCTCCAGACATTCGATGCCCAGCAGCGAGGTCGGAAGCTTAGACTTCAGCATTTTGCTTTCCAGCGCGGAAGCAAATCCCTCGCATGCAAAATCGCGCACGCTGACGTTTATGGTTAATGGCAATTGAATACAGTTATTACGCAGTCGTCTGAGACGTTCAACGGCCTGGTCGATAATCCAGGCGGTCAGCACCGAGAGCAGATCGGTCTGCTCGGCCAGCGGAATAAAGGCAGCCGGTGAAAGTTCCCCTCTGCTGGGATGTCGCCAGCGGATGAGCGCTTCCAGGCCCACCGGTTTACCACTCTGCAGGCAAATTTTAGGCTGATAGACCATATAGAGCCCGATGTTATCGCGCAGAGCTGTTTTCAGATCGGTCATCAGCAGGAAATCTTCTGAGCGCTGTGTCTCCGCCTCAATATCAAAACGCTGAGAAGGCAGCCCGCGCCCGACCGCTTCATTCAGCGCGCTCACCGCGCGGCGCAACACTTCCGACGCTGACATGCTGCCGGCAACAAAGCCGGCCTCACCGGTATGAGGCGTCAGTGCAACTGACAGCCCCTCATCCATGTCTGCACTGATACCCTCCAGGCGATCGGCGACCCAGGCTGCACTTAGCCGGCTATCGGCACGAGTCAAGATGGCAAACCGCCCTGTGGCCACAGTGTAGATCATTTCACCTACCGCCGGACGCAGGCGCAGCGGCAGCAGGGTAGCCATATCCTTCAGCAGGCTTTCAACCGGATTCATTCCCATGGTGCGGGCCAGTTCATAAGCACGTGACATGTCGATGCAATCAATCAGCACCAGACGGCGTGGCGTGGTGTCGCCGGCCACAGCCAGATATTGCAAATCACGTATCAGGCGCTGGCGATTAGGCAATCCGGTCACCGGATCGCAAAAACCAGCCGAATGCCAGGCTTCAAGAAAGGACATGACCAGTGTGGAGAGCAGCGTTAATGTCGTCACCTGCTCAACGGCAAATGCATGCGGCTCGGTGTCGGTAACACAGAGCGTGCCCAGAATAATGCCGTCGCGGGTTTTCAGGGGCACACCGGCATAAAAACGAATAAAAGGTGAGCCAGTGATCAGCGGATGCGTGACAAAGCGCGCATCGTGATAGGTATCCGGCACGATCACTGCGCTGTCGCTGTCTACCACATGACGGCAGAGTGAATCCCCACGCGTCGAGCGTTGCAGATCAAAGTTATGTGACGCGCGTACGGTCTGGAATTCGTCATCCAGCACCGAGATAAAGCTTCCCGGGATACCCAGGGCCTGACTGGCTAACCGGACAAATTTTCGCAGAACGTCATCGCGACTTTCGTCAGGGTTGCGCAGTGCCTGCAAAGCACGACTTCGGCGCTCATTGTCGCCGTCTAGATTCTTGAGCATGTGTGTGTAACCTCCGCACCGGCTGATTACGGAGCGAAAAAAGAAAACTGTCCGGAGCGAAATCTGATTCGGGCGGCAGGAAATATAGCGTATTTTTTATTGTCAGCCTGATAATAAGGGAGTATGCGGCGGGTGTCTCTTAATATTTTCTTTAACGCATAAAGGGAATATTAACGATTCGAAAATTTAATCGAAGCGGTGTCTGATTATTTACCTTTTATATTTTCAGCCAGCCACTTCAGCACGTTTAAGCTTCATTTACGGGCAGAAAATCAACAAGCATTCAGGATGGTTAATATTATTTCTAAGTCGGTTTTCATGGAAAACAGCCCAGATGACGGAGGCAGGATCGTTATGCACAGGCTACTCTGCGGGATAACCTCTTCAAACACAACGTAAAAGCCGGGAAGGAACCCAGACCGGCAGAGGTGACCTGTCAGCGTGCTCCCGGCTGATGCAGGCCAATCCACCGTAATGCCGGCGTTAACACAGCGTTTCTGACAGCAATCAGCTTAACGTTTGATGCCATTCAGAGATTGAGCCGGGCGACGTGGGGGTGGGTTCTGTTCCAGCCAGTCACGAACCTGTTCGGTTCGTGCGCCGCTTTCACGAATCGCGCGTGTCAGTCTTTCCTGGGTTGTCCTCAGCTCCTGAGTCCAGTAGGTGATTTGCCACTGTTCACGAATTTCCACATGCGACAGATCGTCGGGTGAGCGACGCTGGATGGGATTTTTCATTCATTATCCTCCTCTGGTTTCAATGATGCAGCCTGAACAGGGACCTCAGGCTAAACATCCATCCTGATGAAGAAAGGGGCATTGAGGTAGCGGATTAATCCCTGAATGCTCCTTAAGTCAAATAACAGGATAATTCCTGGCGGAAGAAATAAAGCATTCTAAGGAAATAGGAAAAGCGCTGTCAGGACGAAATATGCCGTTTCGCTTACAGAAAAATTTCGCTTAATTGTTGATTCTGAAATTTGACATTTAAGCAAAATAGTCAATTATTCTCTGGTCTTTTCGCTCTGAGCGCTTTCGGGTCGCTTCGCTTTAATTGCTGGCGAAGCGCTGTGCTTTAGCGGTTTTTATCATGTTTAAGGAGTCTTTGTTTGGTTAATCGTCCCCCCAAGCCGCCTGTGGTTGTCCAGAGTAATGTGCGTGAACTTCGTCTTGCCGCTGGCCTCTCACAGCAGAGCGCCGCTGAGCGTTTTGACCTGAGCCTGAGAGTCTGGCAAACCAAAGAAGCTGCAGGTAATCCGACGCTACTTAGCCAGGGCGAATATGAACTACTGTTGTTACTGGCGGGTTGTCATCCCCATTTTGTTCTTGCGCCTCAGAGCAAAAAGTAACGGCTCAGTTAATATCCTTAAATTTGTTTCTGTGATAACAGGCCGTACCGTCACGTAAAAAAATTCTATTTAGCCACTTGAAAGCTGACAACCGATCCCTATTTTAACGGTGATCGGAAATATGATACCGGTCAGATGAACTTTTGGATGAACCTGTTCAGGAGATTATCACCATGTCAGTGCAACAGTTTTCTGTTTTCCCTTCGCTGGCTGATTCTGTCTTTTCAGACCGTTTTAGCCGTATCGATAAATTGTTCAGCCAGCTGACTGGCGACAATCCGGTGACGTCAGTTCCCGCTTATGATCTGCAGCGGGTTGAGGATAACCGTTACGCGCTGACCGTCAGCGTACCCGGCTGGAAAGAGCATGAGCTGGAAATAGAACTGCGTGGCGGACGGCTTTCCGTAGCAGGTCACCGGAATGATGCATCAGAGGAATCGTCTGGCGAGACCCGGCAGGAGAACAGCAGCTGGATCCATCGCGGCATTTCCCGGCATGATTTCCAGATGAGCTTTACTATTCCGGAGCACATGAAGGTGACCGGCGCCAGTCTGGCGGACGGTTTACTCAGCATTGATTTGATCCAGGAGATACCGGAGAGCGAGAAACCGCGCCGCATCCCGATTGCAATCGGCGGACCACGAACGCTGGAACATCAGTAATGTGAACAGGGCGGAAGCGGCTCAGGCTGTTTCCGCCTTTTTTTAACTGCCGGCAGGGCAGAAGATCAACGGCGTCAGGCGCTGGCAGACATCGGGCAAACGGATGAGTGCACGCCAGTATTTGTTCCGGTCAGCATAATGGGCGCACCCGCCTCAAGACGGGAGTGAAATGCCGCCTTCATCGATACACTGATACCATCGCCACACCACATCAGATGATGCTCAAAACGGCGATGCGCCACGGCGGGAACACCGCGTGTGGCCGCGGCGACTTCAACCCGAAAGCCCTGTCCGTTGAGCCGTATCGCTTCCATCCAGATCTCGGTTTCATCCGTCACGCTGACCGCTTCAAGAAACAGCGGTATGGTGTTGCGTCGCCGTGCGGCCAGCGACAGGCTCTCCCACTGGCGGATTACGGCAGTATGAAAGCGCTGCTGACGCTGGGCTGCTCCTTTACTGAGGTCAGAACGCAGCCAGAGGTTGAGCGGCCGCAGATAGCGGTTAACATAATCATCGCCACAGTAGTCGGTATTCATCATCTGTAGTTCACGTTCAACATCTGCGTCCGGATTGTTCGCCAGCAGGTGCAACATATCCTCTTCCCGGCAGGCCCAGCCGCCAGGCAGCGTGACGTTGGGACAGTTAAGGGCAGCATGGATATCAAACAGCGTATGGCCTCCTGATGTCATTTCACGAACGCAGAGGGCGCGCGTAAGCTGCTGATCTGAGTAGCCAGCAGGGCCAGGCGGTGTGAGCAGCCCGGCACGGCGCCAGCGACGCAGAGTTTCAGGAAGAACACCGACGAGACCACATACGGTGTCGGTAGAGTGCTGAGGCATAGTTGATATCCGTGAAGCGTAACGCCCCCCGATCGGGGAAGATGGCCGCAGTATGCACGCCAGAAATAAATAAAGAAACAATCATTTCCATAATCTATGCCCGCGACTGGTGCGGAGATGGCGTGGAGTAAACGCACATACGGAGAAGAGCGCTGATGGGCAGGTGCCGGGCGCAGAGACGCCCGGCGATGAAGAACGCTTTACCAGTGGTACTTGTTGGAATCTTCCCACTCTTTCACTTCTTTTTCGGCACGGTCTTTCTCGTAGCCGTAGCGTTCCTGAATTTTACCGACCAGCTGATCGCGCTTCCCTTCTACAACGGTCATATCATCATCCGTAAGATCACCCCATTTTTCCTTGACCTTACCTTTGAACTGCTTCCAGTTACCGCCAATGCGATCTTCGTTCATGGTGAATCTCCCAATTCCGGTTGTTATCCAGGGACCTGATGAATATCTGTCTTGCCAGAAGGCTGTCAGATGAATTAAGCATGGCACAGCTTTTGCTTTTTGCAGCGAAGCGGTGTGAGCCGCTTCAAACTATGAGCAAAAGCGCAGGCAGGGGAATATTTTGCCGGTAAAATTACGGACGTCGTGCAGGCCAGCTCACGGCAGGCAGGGCATTAAGGGCAGGGCGGGCAAACAGAAAGCCCTGGTAATAGCGGACCCCGGCACCTTCCAGCCAGAGCCACTCTTCCATTTTCTCGACGCCTTCCGCAATGACCGTGATTTCCAGCGCATGGCAGCATTTAAGGATGGCCAGCACAATCGCCTGACGCGGGCCGCTGCGGTGAATATCGGTAATGAGCTTGCGATCGATCTTAACTTTGTCGGGCTGGAAATCGGCCAGCAGCGACAGGCCTGCGAAACCGGCACCAAAATCATCAAGGGCCAGGCTGATTCCGGCTGCTTTCAGCTGCCGTACAGCAAACTGAAAGGCATCGAAGCGGGAGATGACCTCATCTTCAGTCACCTCAACCACCACCTGCTCAGGGCGCAATCCCTGTTGCCTGATCTGCTGAATGAGATGGTCAACCGCATCGTCGATCACGACCAGCGACATGGGAAGCAGGTTGACGGAAAGGGTCTGCTCCCGCAAGCCGAGATGTCTGGCCAGCTGAAACGCGTAGGTTTTGGAATGGAGATCCGCCTGGTAACGCTCGCCTTCCGGCAGCTGTAAAAAGTAGTCTGCGGGTGATGCGCCCTGAAGACCGCGTATCAGGGCTTCGCAGGAGACAATCCGGCGATTCGCTACGTCTACGATAGGCTGAAGCGCAAATTCACAGCGCTGATCCGCTGCAGGCTGCAGAGGTGGCTGGGCACTGATGGCAAGGGGCGTAGTCAGTGTCCACTCGCTGGCAGGGGCAATCCCGATAAACGTCTCTTTGTCCCTACCCTCGACAAAAGAACGCAGGAACTTCACTACCCGGTCATGTCTGATTCGCTCATCAGTCAGGGTGACCCGTTTAAGCAGGGCTTCCACGACGGTATGTTTCTGATAGTCACGTAAATCAAATAAGGCCATGCCGGCATGACCAAAGCGACGCGCAGGGGCGTAATCTCGCATCAGTTCAATCAGATTAAAATGCCGATCATCCTGGCTGATACGCTGGAAAACCGTATGGACGTTCTCAACGCTCCCTTCAAGCACCTGAAAAAAGTGCAGCCCGTCATAGAGCAGTATCCCGGTGACTTCAGCTTCAGCGTTTTTGATACTGGCGCGCTCCACCAGCGCTTTGAGCTTCTCTGGCGAGACCAAACCCGCAAGCTGGCTACGGTAAATCAGGGTGGAGAGCATAAGCAGCCTCATATGGCAGGAAGTTACTGATTAACCATATCACAGAAATATTGAGTGTTAAGGGCATAACTGCGGCCAATATATCGTTCTGCTTGCGGCATCAAACCGGGCATAGGGCAGGGCAGCACATCAGGAATTAAGCGTACGCATGTCCGATGGTGTTTCAATAATAAACCGGCGAATAAGCAGAGATAAAAGAATAGCCCCCGCAAAAGCGGGGGCGAAGAGCGGACATAGCATATTATTATCACGCAACGACATCCCTGGTGAGGCGCCGGTCATTCGGTTTGTGCCTGATTATTGCGCGCTTTATGTTCTCCTTACCATGCTGAACTGGCGGAATTATTAAGCGGGTAAAATCAGTTTCTCTGATATGTCAGAAAATTGTCCTGATATTCAATCAACTGGTTTAGGCTTTTGATAACATCAGGGCAACCATTAAATTACCAGATTACAAATTCTCCTTTTTCCAGTCACAGTCTTGACGTCTTCTGCAGGTTTAACCGGTACGCGTAAACATTACCGTTCTGCAGATTTACTCCGTCTCGACATCGGCGGTATCGGAAAAAGTGCCCCCTTTCGAAGGGGGCAAGGGTAGGAGTCAGATCACTCTGAAACAGAAGTGGATTTCGTTGCAGAGCCATTTAAAGATAGGGCAAAACCGCTGTTATTTCCGCTGCGGTTACTATTTTTTTAGTTAGATATCAAATAATTAAAATGCTTACAATGTAAAATAATGAGTATGATCAATCATTTAATCAGGTATGAAAACGATTACTAAGATTAGGATTAAAGTCCTGATCTGCCTGCGGTTACTGCTACAAATGGCCATAATTCAGGCATCGTGCACCAATGTGAGAGCAAACTTGACCGCCTGACGGATTAATTATACTGTTTATGCATACAGCATTATTTCAAACAGAAGCCATTGTGGAGTCAATGTGATGTCACAGGATGATGAGATTTGGTATGCATTCAGAGAGGCGATTAGACAGGATGATGCCGGTCAGTTTACCGTCAGCACCCAGGATTTTGTGGCGGAGCTGCAACAGCGCAACGCACCTCATACACTGCGAGCCGCAAATACCTGGATAGAGATGCATATCACGACCTTCAGTGATATCTCTGTTGAGCCTGGAGAGTGCCGGCTGTTTCAGATGCCTGCGGCGCACGATTAATACGCGCCGCAGAACTGAAAATAACACGATAGTGCAGGCATCTCAGCCACTCTGCTCTGGCAGATGCTGACTGAATAGCTTCAGAGCCTGGACGAATGACGACGCCTATCCGGCCGATCCTGGAAGTTAGGATTTGCAGGATAGCTCTTGTCGCAGGCCATACGTGCCAGGTTGAGCGCAACTTTACGTTTTTTAAGCTTTAACTTTGGCAGCCACTCTTTGAACTGTGCCGTCAGCGACGCTGCCTGCTGTTCAGTTGCGACGCGACAGATAAACAGCTTGCTCTTCGTCTGGCGGCTGACATCAATGGCGTAGATTTCAAAGCCAGCACTGCACTCTTCATATTCAACATCCGTAAACTGCATGTGTGGCCAAAGACCGGTTCTGGTTTCAAATGTGGCTAAATCCATGAGAACTACCTTTTTTATTGTAAGCGTTATTGCTGCGCGACAGGCTTAAGCCTGGTCGGGCCAGTGAGCATAGACCAGAATCAGCATTCCGCCAGTGAATTCCCTGATTTAATCTGGCCCTGACACAAATGGTTAAAAACTCAGAGTAGTACCCCCAGCGTATATCCCGCCATGTTTACACGTATCAGTTAATCTGATGTCACGCCCACACTTCGAATTTTCGTCCCCGGTAACGCCTGCTATTCGCAACACTGATGTTGCAGGATCTGTAGCCCTCTGCCATGGTGTTAACGTGCCTCTCAACAACCATTATCGTCAGCGATCCTGTTGAATTAGCAGGCTAATCATCAGATTCCAACGGACAGCATCTGAAGCCTGATCCTGATCATCGGATTGTGTAAGCAGGCTGGCAAAACTTTACGTTGGGATACGTTGTTAAAGGGGAAAGATGAAATGGATTATTAACTGAGAACGTCGGGAGATAGTTCACTCTGTTACAGATGCAAGGAAAAATAAAAAAATATATCCTCCACGATTGATTAAAGCCCCGCAGACCAAAGCCGATAAAAATAATCCAGTTCAAACCAGGATCACACTTATTTTCTCTCCAGGGGACGTTTATGACTATTACGCAGCGTCTGGTATTGATTTTCTCACTGCTTGCAATGTCACTGATTGCGTTGGTGATTATTTCCTTATCAGTGATTTCGGGCTTTCAATCCCGTTTTGAATATGTACAGATGAACGCGATACCCAGCATTCGTGACCTTAACAAATCGATTAGTGTCACCAATCAGTTAGGGATCGCTCTCTATCGATACCAGAGCATTACCGATGCGACCAAATTTCCTGCGGCAGAGGAACGTATTGAAAATCTGCTTCAGCAGGTTAAGTCATTGAATGATTATTATATGGCTAACGACATCTCAAACGATGAAGATAAAGCCATGACCGAGCAGGCTTATAAAAATCTGGATGATGTACGCAGCGCATTGCCAGCTTTTCTTGCCGCGTCACGCGCTCAGAATGATGCTGTTACGCTTCCGTTACTGCAAAGTGATAATGGAGTAGGTGCTGCAGCCCGTAAAATGGAAGCAGATTTTACCCGCCAGATTCAGCTGAATATTGATATTGGCGAACAGCTCAGGGTTGAGAACAAGCGCATTTATACACAGACGCTGTGGATGATGTCTGGCGGTTCGCTGCTGCTTGTTCTGCTGCTGGCCGGTTTCTCCGCTAAGGTGATCCTCGGCATTAAAAGGAGCCTGTCAGGCATCGTCAACACCATGACGCAGGTGAGCCATACGCTTGACCTGACCCATACCGCTGAAGTCAGCCGTAAAGATGAGATCGGCAAAACGGCGATGGCGTTTAACCAGTTGCTGTCACGCGTTTCCGGCACGCTGCTTTCGGTCAGTCACGCCGCACAGTCGGTCAGTGCCGGATCCACGCAAATTGCTGCAGGTAACGAAGATCTTTCCGCGCGTACTGAAGAGCAGGCGGCATCTCTTGAGCAGACAGCAGCCAGCATGGCGACCCTGAGCGAAACGGTTCGTCAGAACTCAGAAGGCGCGCATCAGGCCAGCAGCCTGGCGAATAACGCCAATCACATGTCGATCCAGAATGGCACGTCAGTGAAGCAGATGCTCAACACCATGGATGAAATCCGCGCCAGCTCCGCCAAAATTTCTGAAATCACCGGGCTGATTGAAGGCATCGCCTTCCAGACCAATATCCTGGCACTGAATGCGGCAGTCGAAGCAGCACGTGCAGGTGAACATGGTCGCGGCTTTGCTGTGGTCGCGTCTGAAGTGCGTAATCTGGCGCAGCGCTCCTCGTCTGCCGCACGTGAAATCAAAGACCTTATCTCAACGTCGGTTTCACAGGTTGAACACGGTTTAGAGCAGGCCAGCGGCGTGGGATCAAACAGTGAAAATGTCCGTCAGGCGATTCAGCAGGTAGCCGATCTGGTCAACGAAATTGCCGCGGCGACGTCTGAGCAGAGCAAGGGCATTGAGCAGGTTCATCAGGCGATTGGCCAGATGGATGAGGTGACGCAACAGAACGCCTCGCTGGTAGAAGAGGCTTCATCCGCCTCTAAATCCCTGCAGGAGCAGGCAGAGACGCTGTCAGGGCTGGTGGCGACCTTTACGCTGGAGAGTAACCAGCGTGTGGCGTCGTCGCAACAGCCCGCTGGTGTACGTCGTCCGGGATTGCCGGCGAAGCAGCCTGAGCGCCACACTATCGACCTGACTCAGGCGAACTGGGAAAGTTTCTGATAGCTGAGCAGTAAAATGATAGCCTCCATACTGTGGGGGCTTTTTTATATCCTTAATTAGCTAAATGAAACAGTGCTAAGCAAAATAAACTTTTAATGAAATCGATTTCATTATTAAAATAACCTGCTGAGATTAACTCTTTCGAGTGAGGTGAGACTATATCGATATTCATGGGGGAAGGTCTCGCCAGGGTTAATAGGATAATGAAAGTTAATTCGATACAGTGCGGATGACTGTTATCGGCGACAATAACATTAACTTGAGTTTCTTTATTTTCATAACGTTGATGCTGAAGTCAGGCTTACGACTAAAAAGGCAGGTATGTGTATTGTTATTTTATGTTATTGATATTTATAGCTATTTATAGATTTGGCTTAGGTGAATGTTGCAGTAAATATCGTCATTTTATTCACTGTAAAGTAACGTATCACAATCTATACTCCTTTCTGTTGCGATATACATTTCTGATATTTTATACGAAACTCCTTCCTTTATAGCAATATTGTGCTGAATGAGGCGCCTCTGGCTATGCAAAAGAAAGGGTAAAAATAATATTACACGAGCAATTTTGTGCACTACTCACCAGCACGCCTCACACATCAGAGCGGAAAAGAATGAAAAAAATACTCGACCGGATTAATTTGCCAGCAAAATTCCTGTTACTGGGCACCTTTGCACTGGTGTTGTTTATTTTACCTACCTTTCTGTTTATTCAGACAGGTAATCAGCTTATCGATACCAAGAATGTAGAGCTATCTGGCATACCGGTTGAGAAAAAAGTCCTGAAACTCCTTAACCTGTTACAGCGTCATCGTGCAGAGAGCGCTATCGCCATCTCCCTTAACAAGCCTGATAACGCACCACGTCTGGCGCTGGTCTCGCAAATCAATACGTTATCCGGAACGATTGCTGACGATCTGCGCAAGGATGACGAGCAGGCACAACCGCTGAAATCGCTGCAGCGGGTTAATCAGGAGTGGGGTCAGCTGCAGGATGATATCAACGCTGGCAAACTCACGCTGGCAACCAGCCTGACGCGTCACGCCCATCTGATTCAGGTCTTACTGGACACCAATCAGGATGTGCTGGATTTTTATCAGCTTTCGCTGGATGCAGATTTAAATACCTACCAGCTGATCGTCAGCATCTATAGTCGCCTGCCGCTGCTGACTGAAACTCTGGGTCAGATCCGAGCCAATGGTACGTCGCTGATTGCCAGTGGAAATATTTCTGAGGCCGATCGCAGTCGTCTGGCATTCCAGCTTGATAATGGCAGAACCGCGCTGGCACAGTTCAGCAAAAATATGGACAAGGTATTCTTCATTGAGCCGGATCTGAAAACCACGTTCTCTGGTCTGGCAGAGGATGCGAATCAGCAGGCACAAGGCGCACTGCAACTGGCTGATAGTATATTTGTGAGCGGGCACGCCAGTGTGGCGCCGGTTGAATATGTACGGGTGTTTACTCAGGCGATTAACCGCTATGCGGAGCTGGGCGAGCAAACCAGTATCCGCCTGCAACAGCTGATGGAAGTACAGATTGATAAAAGGCGTCAGGCGCAGTATCTGCTGCTGGCAGGTCTGCTGGCCGTCGCTCTGCTGGCCATTTTGGTGGCGGTGATGATCACCCGCTCGGTGACCCGTCCGGTCAAAGAAGCGGTCGAAGTGGCCAGTCGCGTCGCGGCAGGCGATCTGACAGCACAGCTGACGATTTCCGGTAGTAATGAAATGGCTGAACTGCTGAATGCGTTAATGCGGATGCAGCAGCGTCTTGCCCAGCTGGTTTCGGATATCAAAGGTAACGCCGCCACCATTGCTAACTCTTCGGAAGAGATTGCCCGTGGCAATGGCGACCTTTCGTCTCGCACCGAACAGCAGGCGGCTTCATTGGCTGAAACAGCGGCCAGCATGGAACAGCTGGCATCAATTATTCAGCAGAATGCGGATAACACCCGCTTTGCCTCTGATCGCGCAGAATCAGCGACGCAGGCGGCACTGTTAAGCGGCGCGGCGATGGATTCCGTGATGCAGACCATGCACAAAATCCGCGGCAGTTCGGGTCAGATTGAAGAGATCACCTCTGTGATCGACAGCATTGCCTTCCAGACCAATATTCTGGCACTGAACGCCGCGGTTGAAGCGGCGCGCGCCGGCGAGCAGGGCAAAGGTTTTGCGGTTGTCGCATCCGAAGTGCGTGCGCTGGCACAACGCTCCGCCAGTGCAGCAAAAGAGATCAAGAGCCTGATTGAGCAGTCGGTCGGTCATGCGCAGGAAGGGATTGCGATGGCGCAGAACGCAGGCGACAAAGTGAAGCAGAGCGTCAGTGCTATTGAACAGACCTCTCAGCTGATGCGTGATATCTCTTCTTCATCTGAGGAGCAGAGCAGTGGTATTTCGCAGGTCAATATTGCAGTGAACCAGATGGATCAGGTGACGCAGCAGAACGCCGTGCTGGTAGAAGAATCGGCCTCTTCTGCTGATGAGCTTGCCGCACGCGCAGGCCAGTTGCGTACTATGGTTGCGGTGTTCCAGACGGCATAATAGTGTTAAAGCAGCCGCCACCTGTGGGCGGCTGTTTTTTCTCAACGCCTGCTACGCCTGATGATCCCGCAGACAGGCCAGATAGGTCTCTCCCGATCGAATCACTTTCTCTTTCGCCTGCTCACGAATATCCTGACCTTCAAACGCGCCATAAAGCTCCCCGAATGTCACGTCATCAAGCCGATGCAGGATGTCGCCTACTGTGGCGGCTGACAGTGGCAGCATATTCGGGTAGCTCCACATAAATGACACGCCATGCGCACCCGGCGTGACCTGCATGATATCCCCCGCCAGCATTACGCCCCCGCCCTCATCCCAGTGCAGCACGCTGCCACCAGGAAAGTGGCCGCCCAGCCGTAACAGTGTCACCGATGGCATCAGCGCCAGGGATTCACCCTCCCAGAACCGGATATGCGGGCTATCCCGGACAATCCATTGCCGATCGCGGGCGTGCAGATGCAGGGGCGCGTTAAACGCCTCTGCCCACTCCTGCATGGTGGTGTAATAGTGCGGATGTGAAATCGCGATAGCATCAATGCCGCCCAGCGCCGTGATCAGCGTAAAAGTGGCGTCATCGAGGTTAGCAATACAGTCCCAGAGCACGTTGCCGTGTGGCGTACGCAGCAGAAAGGCACGCTGATTAATGGCAAATTCAGGCACGGTTTTAAGGCTTAACAGCGCATCGCTGTGGGCCGTCCACTTATTCGCGTGGCTGGCGCGCAGCGCGTCAAACGCGATCCAGCCCTGACCCGTGGCAGGAACGTACTGACGTTCATCCTCGCAGATTTTGCAATGCTGATGAGAAGACTGGGGCGGATAAGCGGTGCCGCAGGCGGTACATAACATCGTCATGGTGATCTCCTTTGTCTCACTCAAGCTTATGCACACTTGCAAAAACCGCACTTTCCTGACGCAGTTTCGTCACACGATCACCGCTGGCGGCGTAAAGTAATCCGCGTCAGTTCCGATGGACGGCCCAGCCTGACCGCCATGCCGGGCCAGAGTGCCGTGCCGTTGTTCACATAGAGCTGCATTCCGCCAACCTGATAAAGCCCGGACACAAATCCGGCATTGGGTTTAGCAAACAGCCGGTCCAGTCCGATAATCAGACCGCCATGCGTATGTCCTGAAAGCTGCACATCCACGCCCTGCGCCGCGTTCTGGCGGGCATTGCGCGGCTGATGATCCAGCAGGATCACCGGTGCGCTTTCAGGTGCCTGTGCCAGCGCGCGGGCCAGATCGGGGCCGGTCGCATTTCTGCCGGGTGCGGAGGCGTCTGGCAGGCCGGCAATTACCAGCTTTGCGGTTCCGCGCTGAATAACGGTGTGGCTGTTGAGCAGCGGCTGCAGCCCTAGTGAGGCAAGATATGCTGTCCAGATTGCCTGATGGAAGAAATATTCGTGGTTCCCGGTAATCGCCCATACGCCGTCAGGGGCGGTCAGCGCGCGCAGTGGTGCGACGTCATGACGCCTGTGTTCCAGGCTGCCATCGATCACATCGCCCGTTATCACAATCAGATCGGCGTTAAGAGACATCGCTCGCTGAACCATCGCGGCGGTCCAGGCCGCATTAAACAACCGGGTGATATGCAGGTCGGTCAGCTGCAGCAGCTGATAGCCCTCGAACTCAGCCGGAAGATTGGGCAGGACCAGCGTCACTTCTTTGACCGGCGGCACCCGAATCGCCTGCTGCACTCCAACAGCAGCCAGCACCATCGCCAGCACCGCAGCCAGATAGCGAACACCAGGCACCAGCTCCAGCGGATGCCGCAACAGCAGCGCGATCAGCATGACTGCATCCATCAGCATCTGCAGCAGCGCCAGCAGCAGCACGGTGCTGTACGCCCAGTTAAACAGGATGATGATAATGCGGGGCATTTCTGCCGAGAAAATGCCGCCTGACGTAAAGCGGCTTACCAGCAGATATTGTGAGGCCAGCAGCACCAGTGCTGAGAGCAGGACCTTGATGGCCAGTGGCAGGGATAAGGGAATGATCACGCGCGCAATAACATACCAGCTGGGTAAGCTGAAAATCAGGTGAAACATGGCAGTCTTCCGGTAGGGCGCTAAACGTCAGCGCAGGCAAATATGAGACAATCGTTTATAGAACTGTTTTTCGCACATCAGTGTATACGATGCTGCCGTTCGGGTTACTTCGCGCGGGGTGCTTTACCGGTGATAAAAGAAGCTGAGGGCCGAAAATGTAAAAACAGCGTGACCGGAACACTGGCCACGCTGACAACATTCACTGTCTGGCAGGTCAGACTAGCGAAGCATACCTGAGGTGGTGTGCGTCTCGTCGGTTACCCGCGTCATAGCGATCGGAATACTTTTATAGGCGGGAATGCCGCTTTTCGTATCGTGGCTGTCGAGCGGAACCATCACATTGGCTTCCGGGTAGTAAGCGCCGACTGAACCTGGTGCCATATCAATAATCACGATGGTCAGGTTTTTCATCTGACGCGAGGTGGGATTACCCTCCGGATCCAGTGCCATAAGATCGACACGGTCACCCACCCGCAGTCCTCGTTTCTCTGCCTCTTCGGCATTGATAAACAGCACATCGCGGCGGCCTGTCACGCCCCGATAGCGGTCATTTAGTCCGTACAGCGTGGTGTTGTACTGGTCGTGACTGCGCAGGGTGGTGAGGACCAGATCATGGCATTTCAGCGAGCGGGGATCTTCGTTAATGCCCTGCATCACTTTAAACTGCGCACGACCGGAAGGCGTGAGCCAGACCCGTTCTGATGCGGCGTTATGGAGCCTGAAACCTCCCGGATGCTTAATCCGCTCGTTAAAGTTTTCGAACGCCGGGAACACCGCTTCAATGGCATCACGGATGCGGCTGTAATCGGCGACCATGGCTGACCAGTCAACCACGCTGTCTGGCAGGGTTGCCTTAGCCAGTGAGGCGACCAGCGCGGGTTCAGATTTAAGATGAGGTGAAGCCGGGTTCAGCGAACCGCGCGAGGCATGTACCATCGACATGGAATCTTCAACGGTTACGCTCTGCGCGCCGGTAGCCTGAACATCGGTCTCAGTCCGGCCCAGCACCGGCAGCAGATAGTTGTGCCTGCCGAGTAACAGGTGTGAGCGGTTGAGTTTGGTGGCCATATGCACGACCAGATCTAAATTACGCATGGCCGGGAACGTCACCTGGGGATCGGAGATTGCTTCTGCCAGGTTACCCCCCAGACAGAGCAGCGCTTTAGCTTTGCCATCGCGCATGGCCTTAATCGCCTCCACCGCGCCGTGACCATGCTTTTGCGGCGGCCTGAAACCAAACACCTTCTCAATACCATCCAGTAGCGACTGCGGCGGAATCTCAGTGATGCCTACAGTGCGGTCGCCCTGCACATTGGAGTGTCCACGTAACGGACAGATACCTGCGCCCGGCTTACCGATATTGCCGCGCATCAGCAGCAGGTTGGCGATTTGCTGCACGTTCTGGGTGCCATACTGGTGCTGGGTAATCCCCATGCCATAACAGATGATGGTCCGTTCGGCGCTGGCATACAGCCGGGCGATATGCTGGATCTCCTCGCGCGCCATGCCAGAGACTTTCAGGATATGCTCCCAGTCGGTGCTCTCCAGGTCGGCCTTGAGGGCATCAAAACCTTCTGTGTGCTCCCTGATAAATGCGTCATCAATGACGCCGGGTTTGCCCTGGCTCAATGCCTCCTCGTGCATAGTGAGCAGGATCTTCATCACGCCTTTGAGCATTGCCGCGTCGCCGCCAACCCGCACTTTGTAATAGGTCGACGCCAGCTCAGTAGAGCTCATTGACAGCATTTCAATCGGACTTTGCGGCGAGGTAAAGCGTTCCAGCCCGCGCTCACGCAGTGGGTTTATCGCCACGATAGTGGCCCCGCGTTTAGAGACTTCACGCAGCGTGCCGAGCATGCGCGGATGGTTGGTGCCAGGGTTATGACCGATACAGAGCACCAGATCGCAGTGGTCAAAATCCTCCAGCTCTACCGTACCTTTACCAACGCCAATCGACTCTGGTAGCCCGACGCTGGTCGGTTCGTGGCACATGTTTGAACAGTCCGGGAAGTTGTTGGTGCCATATTCGCGGGCGAACAGCTGCCACAGGAACGCCGCTTCATTGGAGGCGCGGCCCGACGTATAGAACTCCACGCTATCGGGATCGTCATAGCTGCGCAGATGCTCACCAATCTCCTGGAACGCCGTTTCCCACTCAATGGGCTGATAGGTGTCGGTAGTGCCGTCGTACTTCATGGGATGGGTCAGCCGTCCTTCTCCCTCCAGATGCAGTGCGCTGCGCTCCCACAATTCAGTCACGGTATGCGCAGCAAAAAACTCTGGCGTGGTGCGCTTGCTGGTGGCTTCCCACGAGACGGCTTTCGCCCCGTTTTCGCAGAATTCAAAAGATGAGGCGTGTTGCGGGTCTGGCCAGGCACAGCCCGGACAGTCAAAGCCCTGCGGCTGGTTGACTTTAAACAGGGCAATCACATCCTGCTTTACTGACATCTGGCCGCGGATAGCATCGGCAACCGCCTTTAGTGCGCCCCAACCACCGGCAGCACCCCCATAAGGGGCGATGCCATTTGTGCGATTTTGCTCTTTCATAATGCTCCACATTGTCTCTATTGTTATCGGCTAAGCCTGGTACATAAAAAGGAACAGCAACGTGGATTGTGGCTATTATTCAGCAAAATTTTTTCTCAAAATGTTTCGGCAGGGATCCTGCACTCTGTTTTTCTGGTATGAAATAAGAGGGAGGGTCAGGTGATAATAAACGAGACGGTACTGCGTTATCATCAGGGTAATTTATCAGAGACTGAAAGATTACTATGACTGGTAATAAAACGATGGCAGGTAAATGGTTGTTATAGAAGGCTGATAATCTGATAGCGAGCCTGAAGTATTTAATTTCTTAGGGGGAAAGTCATTACGGTTAATATTTCTACCTGTACACTAAAGCGGAAAAAATATTCACAACGGCAGTGTTGGTGTAACGGGAACCGGGCACAGGAAAATATAACAGATCGTTATTACCGCACAAATTAACAACCCGCTCTGGTATTTAAAGTATCGTTCTGCAGGTATCTGTTCACATCATGAGACAGCACCGTTGCCGGGCGTTGTTGGCCGATCAGGAGAAGTCTGTACGATCGCCTCGTGTTGTCGGATGAGAAATCACAATAAACTCCACTGGCGCATCGCTGTTATTTCTGGCCTGGTGTTTAGCGTGTGGCGGAATTTCGATTCCCTGTTGCGCACTGATATCATGCACTTCGCCCTCCAGCTCCATCGACAGTACGCCCTGAAGAACAAAGAAAAACTGCCGGGATGAAGCATGATAGTGTCTTTTCTCACGGGTGGCGGGCGGCATTTTTTCATGAATGACTAACATATCTTTGCGGTTTATCAGATACCAGCCATCGCACCCG
Organism: Pantoea sp. 22096; assembly: GCF_052045955.1. Classification (NCBI taxonomy): domain Bacteria; kingdom Pseudomonadati; phylum Pseudomonadota; class Gammaproteobacteria; order Enterobacterales; family Erwiniaceae; genus Pantoea; species Pantoea sp. 22096. Next base: position 84,975 of record NZ_JBQEPW010000007.1, read on the forward strand.
TCTCCCCAGACATAATGTTCTGCATTCTCTTTTGAAATCATCGTCCTGCGCCCTGATTGTTGTTGTAAGGATTCAAACCCCGGCTAACTATACAAGGCCAGGTTGTTGACGCTCAAATTTTAGTGTTGGTAATAACCTCAATGGATTTTTGGCTGTGGTGGTAACCTAATCGATCATGACCCGCCAATGGCGTGTCATAGATTGAGCGGTGCACGCCTGACAGGCTGTAACGGAGGATGAGATATGCACTGGTTTAATCAGGACAGATTTGATGTTCGCCTTGAGTGGGGGACAGCAGCAGTCCGTTACGCGGCAAAGAATGTGGAGTGTATCGTGATCGTCGATGTGATGTCTTTCTCCACCTGTGTCAGCATAGCGGTCGATAATGGCGCACAGGTTTATCCTTACCCCTGGAAGGATGCATCTGCCATCGGTTTTGCAAACAACATCGGCGCACGGCTCGCCAGCTTCGACAGGTTATCTGACAGGGACGGTTTTAGTCTCTCGCCTGCGTCGATCAGGAAAATAGCAGAGGGCGAGAAACTGGTACTGCCGTCTCCCAATGGATCAGCGATTTCATTCCTGGCCCGGGATGTGGATACGGACGTCACCGTATTCAGCGGTTGCTTCAGGAACCTCTCGCAGACTGCAATGGCCTGCCGGGACTTTAAACGCATTCTGGTTATCCCCTGTGGGGAGCGCTGGCCCGATGGCACGCTTCGGCCGGCCACAGAGGACTATGCTGCAGCCGGTGGCATTATTGCGGCAATCGGGCATGACCGTTGCTCCCCGGAAGCAGCAGGTGCGGTTGCCGCCTGGCAGCAGTTGAATCTATTATCTCTTCGCGAATGCGCTTCAGCGCTGGAACTTCAACAGCGCGGATTTCAGGAGGATGTCGATCTCTGTCTGGATCTGGATAGCGCGCAGTGGGCCTGTCAGTTGCAGGGTGATTTTTATGCGGCAGGTTCATAACGAGGCTGAGCCTGTCAGCGCATTGTTGTCCTGACAGGCTCAAAATTAAGTGGTTACTTCTTCTTATTCAGCATCGACTTCAGATCGGCAAAGGGATTGTAGGTCGCCTCACCAACATCTTTTTGTGCATCCTCGCCTGCGACAACGCGGGTGCCATACTGGTCAGCTTCGGTGTACTTCGAGTGCTCATGGTCGTGACAATAGAGACACAACAACTCCCAGTTGCTGCCATCTTCCGGATTATTGGTGTGGTCATGATCAATATGGTGAACCGTCAGCTCGCGCAGATTTGAATAAACAAATTCGCGTGAGCAGCGCCCACACACCCACGGATAGATTTTAAGTGCTTTCTCACGGTAGCCGCTTTCCAGCCGCGAATAGTTTTTAGGGATCAGAGCCATGGCATTGATTACCTGTTTTGCAGAGGTGTTCACGATAGTGCAGACACTATATCCCACAACGGAACCAGAGGAAAAATCATCCTGTTACGCGGGAAGGCGGGCTGACAAGCTCAAAGCGATAACCGGCAGCTACCCGCTACTAAAAACTTAACCTGTTGCCAGCGCTAGCCCTGCCTATCAACAGGATAACGCCAGAAACATGAAGATTTACCGCTTTGCTTAAAATCCCGCGCTAAATGTAATGCCGGATGCCATAAACTGCCCAGAAAATCGCGTTGGCTCCCAGATAAATCCAGCACCCCCAGTAGGCAATGGGTTCGCGTCGGGTACGGAGTTTGGGCAGAAAGATCAGTAAATAGAGTGCAGAGGCGATAAGCGAAACGAAGTAGAAAAATTTCATTGTTCTCTCCTGATTGATATCCTTTTTTCAGGATAGTCAGGGATGACTATTTTGCTCAGTTCATCATCAGATTCGTTCCACACCGATGTTTTTAGCAATCACACCGGATATGACCCGATCAGGCCGCTACAAAATAAACTGGCGGCACCGCGTCGCGATCAGCCCGGTTGAGGAAAAGATCATGTCAGGATGTTTAACCGGATGTGACAACCTATAATCAACGCAGTTTGTTGACCTGCAGGAATGCAGGTTTTACTCCCGCCCCACAGGATGAGATCCCGCTGATGTTTTCTCGCTTTTTTATTTATCGTCCCGTGTTCGCATGGGTTGTTGCCATTTTAATTATGCTGCTTGGTGCGCTTTCCATCACCCTGTTGCCGGTTGAACAATATCCTGATGTTGCACCGCCCTCGGTAAATATCAGTGCGACTTACACCGGTGCCTCTGCGGAGACGCTGGAGAACAGCGTCACTCAGGTGATTGAGCAGCAGCTGACCGGGCTGGATAATCTGCTCTATTTTACCTCCAGCAGCAGCTCGCAGGGGAATGTGTCGGTCACCGTCACTTTCAGTCAGGGCACCGATCCGGATACCGCGCAGGTGCAGGTGCAGAACAAGGTGCAGCAGGCGCTCTCGCGTCTGCCCAGCGAGGTGCAGCAGCTTGGCGTTACCGTGACCAAATCACAGTCGAACTTCCTGCTGGTGATGGGGCTGTATGATACGACAGGTAAAAGCAACAGCACCGATATCGGCGACTGGCTGGTCAGTAATATGCAGGAGCCGCTGGCCAGGACTGAAGGCGTCGGTGACATCCAGGTGTTTGGCGGCCAGTATGCGATGCGCATCTGGCTCGATCCCTTCAAGCTAAACTCTTATGCGTTGCAGCCCTCCGACGTGTCGGCAGCAATACGCTCGCAGAACATTCAGGTTTCAGCCGGTAAAATCGGCGGCCTTCCATCACCTGACAATCAACAACTCACGGCCACGGTCAGAGCGCAGTCACGGCTGCAGACGCCGGAACAATTTCGCAACATCATTGTTAAAAGTGATAAAAGCGGCGCCATCGTGCGGGTAGGGGATGTGGCGCGGGTAGAGCTGGGCGGCGAATCTTATGACATGACCACCCGACTCAACGGGCATCCTGCGGCGGGTGTCGGCGTAATGCTGGCACCGGGTGCGAATGCGCTGGCCACGGCGACGCTGGTCAAAAACAAAGTTGAAGAGTATCGCCACTCGATGCCGCAGGGCTACGAAGTGGCCTATGCGCTCGACAGCACCGACTTCATCAAAATCTCCGTTGAGGATGTGGTGATCACCCTGATTGAAGCCATCGCGCTGGTGGTGGTGGTGATGTACCTGTTCCTGCAAAACATCCGCGCGACGCTGATCCCGGCGCTGGCGGTGCCGGTCGTGCTGCTCGGCACCTTTGGTGTACTGGCGCTGTGCGGCTATACCATCAATACCCTGACGCTGTTTGCGATGGTACTGGCTATCGGGCTACTGGTGGATGATGCGATCGTGGTTGTGGAAAACGTTGAGCGCATTATGCATGACGAAGGTTTGCCGGCGCGTGAGGCAACGGAAAAGTCGATGAAGGAGATCTCCGGTGCGCTGGTGGCTATCGCGCTGGTGCTTTCCGCTGTCTTTCTGCCTATGGCCTTTTTTGCCGGATCAACCGGCGTGATCTATCGGCAGTTCTCCGTCACTATCATAGCCGCCATGACCTTCTCTGTGGTGGTGGCGCTAACCCTGACGCCTGCGCTGTGTGGCATGCTGCTGCGGCCAACAGCACCCCATCGCAAAGGCTTCTTTGGCGGGTTTAACCGCTTTTATGCTGCCACCGAGCGTCAGTATCGTCATAAAGTGGTGAAAACGTTGCGTCGTCCGCTAATCATGGTGTCACTCTACGCCGCAATGGGCGTGGTGCTGTTTGTGATGTTCACCCGACTGCCAGGCAGCTTCCTGCCGACCGAAGATCAGGGCAGCATTATGCTTCAGGCGACGTTGCCTGCGGGCGCAACCGCCAGCCGCACAGAGGCCGTTAATCAGCAGATTGTTGACTGGTTCCTGACGGAAGAGAAACAGAACATTGATGTGGTCTTCACCATCAACGGCTTTAACTTCAGCGGTGCGGCGCAGAATGCCGGTATGGCGTTTATCAAACTTAAAAACTGGGACCAGCGACCCGGCAGTGAGAACTCTGCCGAAGCGATTGCCGGACGCGCCACCTATGCGCTTGCGTCGATTCGGGATGCGCAGATCTTTGCACTGACACCGCCGTCGGTGCCGGGGCTGGGACAGAATAATGGCTTCACCTATGAGCTGCTGGCCAGCGGTGGCACCACGCGTGAGCAACTGGGTAACCTCCGCGATCAGCTGTTGCAGAGCGCCGCGCAAAGCCCGGAACTGATCGGCGTGCGGGCGAATATCCTGCCACAGACTCCGCAGCTGCAGATTGATATCGATACCAGTAAAGCGGTGGCGCTGGGACTTCAGCTGGATGATGTGACCGACACGCTGACCAGCGCCTGGGGCGGAGCTTACATCAATGACTTTATTGATCGTGGCCGGGTGAAACGCGTTTATCTGCAGGGCGATGGTCAGTATCGCTCCGCGCCGTCGGATCTGGATAAGTGGTACATCCGTAACAGTGAAGGCAGCATGACGCCGTTCTCAGCGTTTGCTTCGACCCGCTGGACCATGGGACCGGAAAGTCTTAACCGCTACAACGGCTCTGCCTCGTATGAAATTCAGGGTCAGAACGCCGAAGGGTTCAGCTCCGGTGATGCCATGAACACCATTGAGCGGCTGGCCAATGAACTACCGGCAGGCACGACGGGCGCGTGGAGCGGACTCTCGCTGCAGGAGAAGCAGGCGGGCGGGCAGTCGACCACGCTTTATGCGATCTCGATTCTGGTGGTTTTCCTCTGCCTGGCTGCGCTGTATGAAAGCTGGTCGGTGCCATTCTCCGTACTGTTAGCGGTGCCACTCGGTGTATTGGGTACGGTGCTTGCCGTGGCGCTGCGCGGATTAAGCAACGATATCTACTTCCAGGTGGCGTTGCTGACTACGGTCGGGCTGACTTCCAAGAACGCGATATTGATTATCGAATTTGCCGAGGATGCAGTGCGTCGGGGCAGTTCGCTGAGTGCTGCAGCGTTACTGGCGGCACGCACCCGTCTGCGACCGATTATGATGACCTCACTGGCCTTTATCGCCGGGGTGATACCGCTGGCGTTGGCGACCGGTGCCGGTGCTAACAGCCGCATCGCCATCGGCACCGGTATCATTGGCGGCACGCTGGCAGGTACCGTGCTGGCATTATTCTTCGTTCCGCTATTCTTTGTGCTGGTGAAGCACTATCTGACCCGGCATCGTGACGCAAAATAATGCTCTCAGCTCGTCTGTCCGACAGGACTGGCGGGCTGAAATCACGGCTCCTCCGGTAAAACGTGCCGTCAGATCCGCTATCCGGGTCGCGCATACCAGAGAGGTGAAAAAGCGTAAAAGTATTTTATGGCAGAGACAGATGAGGGGCGAAAATCGTCGTGGGTTCACTCAGGAGAGATGCCACTCCATGGCGTAAAACGTCCTAAAGCGCTTTATTCAGAATTACTTAGAAGGACGGCGACTAATCTTGCCTCCTTTCCGACCGGCTTCCCTGGCTTTCTCATGATCATTTTTGAAATTGCCCCCACTGACTTTGCCTCCTGCACTGCCAGCTTCACTCGCACGTTCCGGATCGTTGGCAAAATTACCGGCACCACCTCTGTATTTCTGTTGTGTCATAGGAAGACCTCATATCAATGTTCCATTAGATAAAAAGGACTAGCTAGTCACACCAGGAAGCATAGTCGCCCGCTTCGTTTATGCAAATGCACAGCGTCAAGGCCTTGATAAGGCAGAGATTAAATTTCTTCTGCCGGTTAGCCACAGCAGGGCAATGACTGATGAGCTACGCTTAAAGGCCTGACGAAAAAGGAGAATGCTATGAGCGACGCGACATTAATCGACACGCTTGAGTTTGGTTCTGACGAGCAGAAGCAGAAATATGAAATCTACGGCGATGATGCACAGACGCCCACTTTTGCTGTGATCTCACGACAGCAGGGCGATAGCTGGCAGAAACTGGAGGAGAAAATCACTTTTGCTGCGCAGGATGAACAGCAGGAAGCGATGGGATCAATGGGCTACGGCTCCGGCGATACGCTGCCCGATCTACGCGATTTGACTGCCGAAGCGCGGGAGCGTTGCGAACGGCACTGGCAGGAGCAGAGTGCATAATGAGCAGAGAGCTGCTCATTTTTAGCAGTGAAGGCGTCCGATTAAGAGAGACGCCAGGAGGCCGCAGAATAAACCTCTGAGTGCTCTCTTTTTCCGACAGCCACCACATAACCGACCCAGCGCATTAACGATCATCCAGTGTGACCCGTACAGGCTCAGGGTTCCTCAGGCGTTCTTTAACGCTGTCTGCTAACGTTGCATCTTCGTCACTGAGTAACGTCTGCTTAAAGGGAAGACGTTCATTATCTGCGATATATTCAGCCATGAGGCGCAGCGCATCAGATGGCGTTACACCCATTTTTTCGGGCGCAGCATAGGATGGTGTTTTCAGATCATCATCGATTCGAATGTTAATTGTGCCCAGGGTCAGCCCTTTTGTATTTACATTTGACATTACAATTAGCGTATTGGTGAGTCTGCATCGCAAACAGCAGACATCAGTTACCAGCACAGCTTTACATCTGCCCGCCAGACTCTCGTCCTGTATTATTTTATGCTACGAAAATGTAACAAACTCATCCATTAAACCAACTGCAGCAATCGTTAAAGGTTTTCCCGCTGGTGGCGATAACTCAATGGCGTTGAGCGCGCCAGTCAATGATGAATCCGGCACTCAGCGACGAGTTCTGAACGCGAACGGACCTGCATTTAGCCCTCCTTTTATACACATCAGACAATGCGAATTAAGCGCAAGTTACTCACATAAAAGCGAAAATAATAATATGTCGATCATTAAGACGATCAAAAGACGCCTGCCTGTTGCCCGTCTTAGGCGTAGCAGCCAGCCAGCGAATGGCACCTGGGATTGTCGTGCGTTGCCAGATTCACTCTCTTCCATTGGTTTAAGCTCGCGCGCGGGCGGGATCCTGATGACGTTTGTTCCACCAGAAGCCGATTTTCAGCGGGTCAGTCAGGCCTGGCAGCGCTTTAACACCCCCGATCTGACGGTGCTGACGCTCTCTTCCAACGGTGCGCTGAGCAGCAGTCGATCACAAAGTACCTACTGTGAGGGGAATGGCCCGGAAGGAAGCTATCTCTGGCTGCCCGACACGCTGATCGCCAGTCATGAGACACACATTGTCGACCTGCATGTCGCCGACACACAGACCGCCAGCCAGCGTATCACCGCCATCCAGCAGGAGCTGGCACGGTTGCAGGTGCGGATGCCGCTTTCGGCGGATCGTACTTTCGCCATGATTTACTGCGATGGATTGTCAGCGTCAGAAGGCTTTCTGATGCAGGCCTGGTACAACTGTGGGCGTTTTCCCTGCCTGGCGATTGGTGGTTCAGCGGGCGGCAAAATCACCTTTGATGGCACCTGGATTGGTGCGGGTGGGAGGGTACTGCAGGGCAAGGCTGTCATCGTGTTCTGCCAGATGGCAGCAGGAAAATCCTTTGCGCCGTTTAAAAGCCAGAACTTCACGCCACGCGAGCAGAGCTGGCTGATTGCTGAAGCCGATCCGATTGCGCGCACCGTCACTTCTGTATTTAACCGTCAGGGTCAGCAGCAGCCGTTTGTCGCGTCGCTGTGTGAACATCTCAACTGCACCGAAGCGCAGTTGACCGAGCGGCTAAAGGGGTTAACTTTCGGCGTTAAAGTCGGTGGGGAGTACTTCATTCGCTCGATCGCCAAAATTGAATCGGGTGGCGTGCACTTTTTCTGTGACCTTGAGTTTGGCGATCGGCTGTTCCTGATGGAAGAAAAAGACTTTAAACAGGCGACACAGCAGGAGTGGCAGGCTTTTACTGCCCGGCATGGCAAACCGGCCGCAATACTCATGAACGACTGTATCCTGCGTCGTGTAGGTAATGCTGACAAACTGCACAATGCCCACTTCTTCAAAGGGATTGCCGCGGCCGGCTTTTCCAGCTTTGGTGAAATCCTGGGCGTGCCAATCAATCAGACGCTTTCGGCGCTGGTGTTTTTCAATCATGACGTCAAAGCGATGAGCCAGTTTCCGGTGGAGTATGCCGGTTACGCTGCCCATTACGCGCAGCGCGCGTTGCGCCGCTGGGAAGCGCTGAACAGCATTCAGACACGGGTGCTGGATCGGGTGATCAACTATCAGCAGGCGCTGACGCCGCTGATGGAGGCGCTACCGGTACTGGAAACGGCGACTCACAGCCAGGGCGAAACGCTGAGTCTGGCAGAAAGCAGTATCCGTAACATCAGCAACATCGCCACTGAGAGTCAGCAGGCGCAGGGCCGGCTGGATGAAGGGCTTGACGATCTGGAAAAAATATCGAATGGCATCAATGAGATTACGCATGGCATCAGCAATATAGCTTTCCAGACCAACATTCTGGCGCTGAATGCCGCTGTCGAAGCAGCACGTGCAGGCGAGGCTGGCCGCGGCTTCGCCGTAGTAGCAGGCGAAGTTCGTCGTCTGGCACATTCGTCGAAAGAGCAGGCTGAAGCCACGGCGAGTAACATCGGCGAGGCGGTTACCACCATCTCACGGATCCGGCTGGTGGCCAATGACTCGGCACAGACGGCGGCACAGATGGCTGAGCGCAGCATCAGCGCGGCCGATACGCTGGCAGCCATGAATCAGCAGACCCGACATGAGCGCGCCGACATTGCGAAGCATCTCGGCAGCCTGCGTGAACTGACGCAGGGAATGGACGCGATGCAGGAAGCGGTCGCGCAGCTCAAAGTGTTACAAACGCTTTCCGGGGCGCAGGTTAAAGGCTGATTTATCAACATAAAAGACAAAAAAGTGCGGTGTAAGCGTAACGGCCAGGCAAGGCAGGCTTTCAGTTGTTACACTTGTCGGTGATTAACCACGCAGAGGTACTAATGAAAATCAAAAGTTATGCAGCCATGCAGGCTGGCCAGGCCCTTGAACTCTATGAGTACGATGCCGCCGAACTGGCAGCCGAAGAAGTCGAAGTCCAGGTGGAATATTGTGGCGTCTGCCACTCAGATCTGTCGATGATCGATAACGAATGGGGCATCTCTCAGTTCCCGGTGATTGCAGGACATGAAGTGATTGGCCGGGTTTCAGCCCTGGGCGAAGCGGCTAAAAGCAAAGGTCTCTCAATCGGCCAGCGTGTAGGAATTGGCTGGACAGCCAAAAGCTGTCAGCACTGCGATGCCTGTATCAACGGCGAGCAGGTTAACTGTCAGCAGGGCAGCATCCCGACCATCATGAACAAGGGTGGTTTTGCCGAGAAGCTGCGCGCCGACTGGCAATGGGTTATCCCGCTGCCGGAAAAACTGGATGCGGCCAGCGCCGGTCCGCTGCTGTGCGGCGGTATTACCGTATTTAAACCCCTGCTGATGAGCAACATCACTGCGACCAGCCGTGTTGGCGTGATTGGTATTGGCGGTCTGGGCCATATCGCGATTAAACTCCTGCACGCGATGGGTGCCGAAGTCGTGGCCTTCAGCTCAACGCCGGATAAGAAGCAGTCGATTCTGGATATGGGTGCGGATGAAGTGGTTAACAGCCGTGATCCTGAAGCCCTGAAGAAGCAGGCGGGTCGTTTTGATCTGATCCTGAGCACCGTGGCAGTCGACCTGGACTGGAAACCTTATTTCGCCGCGCTGGCACCTCAGGGTAAATTCCACACTGTGGGTGCCGTAATGAAGCCGATTGAAGTCAGTGCTTTTGATCTGATCCTGGGCGACAAAGCGGTAACCGGTTCATCAACCGGCTCACCAGGCCAGCTGCGCTCGCTGTTGCGACTCGCATCGCGTGCGGATATTGCGCCACAGGTTGAATTCTTCCCGATGTCAGACATCAATAAAGCGCTGGATCACGTCCGCGCCGGTAAAGCCAATTACCGCGTGGTTCTTAAAGCCGATTTCTGATGCGAATCTGAAATGAATATGCCGCAGCCTGCTGCGGCATTTTTTTTGTCCTCATGTTGTCAGCCCTGCTCCTGATAATTTGTTTCACAATCAGGTCATGCCCTTTCTTCCATCAAGCTCGGACTCCCGTCAGCGATACATTCAAAACTGGCCCGAATCCATCGAACACTGTCCTGTGAGCCTGTCACGGGCAGGTCAGAGCATGCGGTAAAGTGAACTTATCGCAGCCTGTAAGCCTGGCTGATATCAAAACAGACCGTTTATGGAGCACACAATGAAGCTGACCCAGATTCGTAATGCCACACTGCTGCTGGAGTATGCAGGCAATAAATTCATGATCGATCCGATGCTGGCTGATAAAGAAGCGTGGCCAGGCTTTACCGGTAACGCCCGTCCCCATCTACGCAATCCCATGGTTGAGCTGCCTCTCCCGGTTGAGGCGCTGCTGGAGGTAGATGCAGTGATTGTCACCCACACACATATGGACCATTGGGACGAGGCTGCGCAGCAGCTTATACCGAAGACGATGGTGATCTATAGCCAGAATGAAAGTGATGCAGCGCTGATTCGTTCGCAGGGTTTTGCACACGTTCGGGTGCTGCAGGATGAAAATTCGTTTGTCGACGGCCTGACAATCCACAAAACAGAGGGTCAGCATGGCAGCAATGCGTTGTACGCCGACAAAACAATGGGCGATATTCTGGGTGATGCCTGTGGTCTGGTGTTTACCCATCCGTCAGAAAAAACGCTCTACATTGCCGGGGATACCGTCTGGGTTAAGCCTTATGTCAGAACGCTGCAACGTTTTCAGCCGCAGGTCGTGGTAATCAATGCCGGCAATGCGACTAACGATCTCTATGGCCCGATTATCATGGGAAAAGAGGATACGCTGCGTACGCTCAATATTCTGCCTGAAGCGACACTGGTAACTTCGCACATGGAAGCGATCAACCATTGTCTGCTGACACGCGCTGAACTGCGAGCTTACACCCAGGAACAGGATATTGCTGACCAGGTAGTGATCCCGGAAGATGGTGAAACGATGATGTTCTGAGCATCGTGGCATTAAACCGGCCCAGTTGCGCGGTTCATTCTTAATCATACATTTTCACACAATAAGGGGGGGAAGATGGCTGCTCTGAGAGTTGCTGTGCTGGCAACAGCCGGTTTTAGTCCATTTCATTTTTCAGTTCCCTGCATTCTGTTCGGCTCTGCTCTGCCGCAGCACGATCTGTTTCATATTGATATCTGTGCAGAAAAATCAGGCCCGGTGATCTCAGAGATGGGGCTGTCAATCATGGTGGCGCATGGGCTAACCCTGCTTGATCAGGCAGATATCGTTATCGTGCCATACTGGCACAATCCGGACGAAAAACCGTCACAGGCGCTGCTTGATAAGCTGGTCGCTACCTGGCAGCGTGGCGCGGAGGTCGTCGGACTTTGTCTGGGGACTTACGTACTGGCTTATGCAGGCCTGCTTGATCAGCATCGGGCTGCTACCCACTGGGAATTTGAGCGTGACTTCAGCGAACGCTTTCCGCAGGTTCTGCTCGACAGCAATGCCCTTTATACCCGGGACGATCGTCTTATCACCTCTGCCGGCACTGCGGCGGGTATCGACTGCTGTCTGGACATCATCCGTCAGCACTATGGCAGCGCCGTAGCGAATCGGGTGGCCAGACGTATGGTGGTGCCGCCTTACCGTGAAGGCGGACAGGCGCAATTTATTGAGCGGCCGGTTCCGGCGTCCACGCGAGACGGTAAGATCAATGCACTGCTGGCATCCCTGCGAGAGAATCTGCATCTGCCGCAGGATCTGGACTCACTCGCGCACACACTCAGCATGAGCCGGCGAACGCTGACGCGCCATTTTCATAAGGCGACGGGGATGTCACTGGGCGATTGGCTGACGGCTGAGCGTCTGCAGCGTAGCCAGCAGTTACTGGAAACCACCGGCATCAGCATTGAATGTGTAGCAGCAAAGGCAGGCTTTGATTCACCTGTCTCATTCCGGCAGCGTTTCAAATCCCGGTTTGGCGTCTCTCCCAGCGAGTGGCGCCGGGCGTTTCGTGGTCCACAGAAGAGGGTGAACGACGAGAAAGTGGCAAAAGATAACGCATGATCAAGTCGGGATGGCTATCGGCATTCCGGGATTTTAATGCCGGAATAGTGTCACACAGTAGCGGTCACTATTCCGGCAGAAATGTTGCGATTAAAGCAGGAAATCATCCAGCGACTGACCATTTTCAATCGCCGCTTTAATGACGGAGGGCGTTCGACCCTGACCGGTCCAGTAACGGACCAGGCCATTTTCATCGGTGTAACGGTATTTGGCCGGACGTTTCGCGCGTTTCTTTGTACCGGTTGCGGAAGGCGATGCGCTATTTACCAGCTCCGCTGGGTTAATGCCTTCTTCCAGCAACAGCTCCTGGTAAAACGCCAGTTTCTCCGCTTTTTCACGGGCTTCTGCTGCCCGCGCGTTTTCCTCATCACGACGCTCATTTACTACGGTCTCTAATTTCTGGCGCAACTCTTCGAGCATATCCAGAGCCATATTGCGCGCCTCTGCACGAAGCGTGCGGATATTATTCAGGCTGCTCAGGTTCTTATTCATAAATTTCCTCAAATATCCAGGCTAATCAATAAAGTGCAAATTATTCAGCCAGCAAGGGTAACATTTACGTGCCTGCGAATTGAAGCTTAAATGTGGATTTATTCGCTAGTAATGCTGCACTATGAACACTGATTGAGCCAGTTAAGGTGAGGATTTAAGCGAATTCTGCTGTTTTAATGCAGATTGTCATTATCGAAGCGGGATTGCGGGATTTGCATTTTTGCTTTTGATTAACTGTGCTTAAATCAGTCAACCGGGTTTATTAAGGACAGGCATGAAGTTTCGCCGTAAAAACGATGGTCCTGCGCCAGAAATTTCACCGCTGCTGAGAAGCATAATGCTTTCAGGTGTATTACTCACTGTGGCGGTAATTGGATTAAATGTGTGGACGCTGCGGGAAGACTGGAATGAAACCGTCCGTAAAGCTGAGGATACGGCCGTGAATCTCTCACTTTCGCAGGCGCGGCAGGCTGACGATACGTTTCTGCAAACCGAACTTTCATTGCGCGAAGTACAACGTGAGCTTGAAAAGCAGCTCGCCACCACCGGTGCAGAGGGTAAGGCATTGAGTCAGACGATGCATCTCTTGCAGAGCCATCTGCCGCAACTTCACGGTCTGTTCTACTATGATGAGCGCGGCCGGTGGATAGCGACCTCGATGAGCAGGATACCGCCAGGTGTTGATAATTCCGATCGTGAGTATTTCGATTATCATCGTGCCAGCCCGCGCAATAACCTGCATATCGGCCCGGTCATTCGCAGCCGCACCACGCACGAACTGGTAATTCCGGTTACCCTGCGGGTCAACGATGCTTACAACGGTTTTAAGGGTGTATTGCTCGCCACCGTTAAAGTGGACTACTTTCGCCGTTTCTACAGCTACTACGAACTCAGTGATGGCGATGTGCTGGTGCTGATGCTGGCAGACAGTACGGTGCTTTACGCCCGGCCGATGCCCGATAGCTACATCGGCAAAAATCTTTCAGTGAGTCCGCTGTTCCTGAAGATCCTGGCCAATTCGGATAAAGGAAGCGGTCAATGGACGGCTGCGCTTGATGGTAAAAAGCGCATCTTCGGTTTTGTCCGCTCACAGCGATATCCGCTGGTGGTAGCCGCGGGCTACGATAAGCGTGCCCTCTTTAACTACTGGCTTAAGAGCTGGGTACAGGATCTGATTCTGAGTCTGGCTCTGCTACTTGTTATTCTTTTACTGGGTGCGTTTGTGCTGCGTCAGGTGCGCCATACGCTGCGTTATCAGCGTGAGCTGACACGATTACGCGATGAACTGACAGCAGCGAATCGCTCCCTGGAAAATCAGGCACAGAGTGACGGGCTGACAGGGGTTGCTAACCGTCGCCATTTCGACCACATGCTGACAGAAAGCCTGCTGAATGCGGAGCTGAGTGGCATGCCCGTGTCACTGATTCTGTTTGATATCGACTATTTTAAACGTTACAACGACACTTACGGTCATGTAGCCGGTGACGACTGTCTGAAAAAAGTGGCCACCGTTCTGAAACACGCCGCCCGGCGCAAAAACGAACTCACAGCCCGCTATGGCGGCGAAGAGTTTGCCATCATTTTGTCTGAACAACCGCTGTCCGCTGCGCTGGACCTGGCGGAGTCCATCATCGCAGCCGTCAATCTGCTCACTATTCCGCATATGACCACTGAGCTGCCGCAAAAGCACATTACCCTGAGTGCAGGCTGTGCCATGTATCTGGCTACTGATTCACAGCAGGGGAAACAGGCGCTGATAGAGCGTGCGGATGAGGCCTTGTATCGTGCGAAACGGGCAGGGCGCAACCGGGTGATGTGTGAAAAGCGCCCGGCTCAGCACGCGTGATCAAATTCTGAACTGCACCTGTGGCACGGTAATCGCTCAACCTCAACAGGGAGCGATCATGTCAGACGATACCGGTTTCACTCATCTTGCTTTACAGGTATGTGATTTAGAAAAAAGCGTAGATTTTTATCATCGTTATGCCGGGATGCAGGTAATACATCAGCGAGCACCGGGTATTGCGGAAGCGCAAAAAGTCGCATGGCTGTCTGACCTGACCCGACCTTTTGCTCTGGTACTGGTGCAATCTGATAACAGTAACGATACGCCACTGGGGCCTTTTGGTCATATTGGCGTAGCCTGCGGCAGTCGCGAAGAGATAGATGAAAAAGTGGCAATTGCGCGGCGCGAAGGTGTATTGCGACGCGATGCGCAGCAATCTGAAATACCCGTTGGTTACTGGGCATTTTTTGCCGATCCTGATGGTAATACGCTTGAACTTTCATTTGGTCAGCAGATCGGGTTGGCAATCATCAGGGCCCGTAAGTCCCCGTCGGTTGTGAATAGATAAAACGGCTCAGGTAAGTGAATAAAGCCTTTTATCTGCAACGCGATTACGCAGAGCATTTCGGTTATTACATTCAGGATAGTGTCTGTGCATGATTGTGTATGAAGGAGGATTCGCAGCGCATGAAAGGCAGGAAAAGTAGGTGTTGTTGATTGATATGTTTCTGTCTGTTGATGATAAAAAACCGCCTGGGTAATGCCAGGCGGTTATCATCCAGGCATTCTGAATTAGATCAGAAAATCGTCCAGCGATTTACCTGCATCGATGGCTGATTTAATAGCCGATGGGGTACGGCCCTGACCTGTCCACTGCTTAACGTCACCATTCTCGTCGGTATACTGATATTTAGCCGGACGAGGCGCACGTTTTTTCTTCTCAGCAGGCGCAGTGGGCATACCATTTAACAGTTCGTTAGGATCGATACCTTCCTGCAACAATAATTCACGATATTTTGCCAGTTTCTCAGCTTTTTCACGATTAGCCGCTTCAGAAGCCTGAGCTTCTTCACGTCGCTCACTGACCACAACAGACAGTTTTTCCAGCATTTCTTCCAGGGCAGCAAGGTCAAGCTCGCGAGCATTTGCGCGGAGGGTACGGATATTATTCAAGCTGTTGAGAGTGTCACTCATCAAAGTCACCATAGTCATGTTCAGATAATAAAAATACAGAGCGGGTTCACGCTGATGCTTTTCGTCAGACCTGCTTTTTTAAAATGCTTGCCTTCGAAGAATCATAATACAGAACCAATAGTTCAACTTTAACATATTAATCTGTTTCTGAGAGAGTTGAAACTCTATTGAACGCATGCTCGTTAAACAAAAGTAAATTTACGCCATTTTTTTACTTACTTCACTCAAAATGGCTAAAACCCGTATCATCTGAGAAGCAGAGTAATTTAGCGGGGCTATGGATTAATCGTGCTGATTTTTCTGTAGTGGCAGCGGAGTCGCTTCGCTATTCGCATGCTCGTCCTGATAAAGAGGATAACGTTAGCTGCAAAGCTCACACGAAGTTACCGTACAGGGCAATGCTGCTGTGCATAATTTCGCTGTAAAGATCCCGCTATAAATTATTTCACTCGTTTATTTACTGAAAAGCTGATTCAGCCTCACACTGGTAAGTTCATGATAATAATTTAATTTTCCTATGAATTTCTCTGTTTTCAGAAACGTAACATAACGCATAACAGCGCTGCAAAATTGTCTGCCGGTTGGTTTAAATATGCGTGAAATGTGCTGTGCACTCAAACTGCTGGGTAGCGGTTGAGCAGAATCATTGCCTGTCCCTTACCATTAAACTGATTATTTACGGTAATAATTACCCTTTGTTCATTCAGAGTCTGCAACTAATAACCTCATGGCATACTGTGGATTCAGGCCTGTGTGCCATTTTATCCAGGATTATTGCTTAAGACGCATTAAACTCAGCGCCTGGTTGAACAACTTCGACCAGGATTGATAAGTGGTTTGACAACGTGTTCTCGTCTCAAGTCCACCACGTAACGTATAGCAGAACAGAGTAATAATCGGCCCGGTGAGTGCGTGTATGAACGACGCTGTACTGTTGCCTGGTGTAATTAACCCTGTGGATTCTCATTTAAGCAGGGTTCATTCTTAGGTTACAGAGAGTAACGCAAGTTTAAATAGTTGCTAATGATAAGTTCGCACTATCAATCCGTTCTGGGGCTGAGCGGGTAAGGTCAGGCATCAGCATCATCTGATCTGAACGCGGTATACATGTTGCTAATGCAAACATGGGGAGGAATAACCTCAGTAAGCTACACTGAACAACACATGCGTTAACGTCAGCGCGATGATTACTTCTGCAGAGGTCTGAAGTGTTTAAGGGCAATAAAAAATCATTACCGGTTCGTTACTGTAAAACGTGTAACAAACCGATGTCATGGCGTAAAAAGTGGGAGAAGTGCTGGAATGAGGTTTTGTATTGCTCAGAGCGTTGCCGGCGTCAGCGTTCTGCGCAGCATAAAGATGATGCAGAAATAAACGCTGAGCGGAACAAGTAAAACTCAAAGGAACAGGCCAGGTTTTGACCTGGCCTCACAGACCTCTATTGCTGAACCTCAATCTGTTGCCAGCCTTTTTTAAACATGCAATCTTTCACCAGTATCTCGCGCTGACTTTCATTGGCGTCACTGGTGGAGTAGTCGGTATCAGTCGTCTTATCTTTACTGTCTTTCGAGGTGTATTTACCACTGACGATATTATCAGGCGGTAAATCCCGCAGCGCCTGAGCCTGACAGGCTGTTTCTGCGATGGTTTCCTGCTGCTCAGATGCATCGGGTTTGACCCATTTATATTGCACACATCCGGTCAGACAAAGAGTGAACAACATCAGCATCAAAGGTTTCATCATCTGTTCCTCAGCGACACCCGCCAGCCTTGAGGCGAGTTATTCAGTAAGGAAGCCAGTCTGGTCAACTGAACGTGCTTCCTCACCTGCAAAAATAAATTTTCAGCCGACATTAAAATGTCAGACCGCCACCAATGTACGGTCCATCGATCAGCGTATGACCTGGACGTCCATCTTTGCCATCGACACCCGCGTAGCGGTAGCCCACTTTTAAGACCAGTGGGCCTAAAGGTGACCAGCTGACGCCAGCGTTTGCTTCCACAAAATTCTTAACGCTGTTGGTCAGCTGTTCCGGCGCGGAATACCCCTCACCATAAATCGCAAAATCGGCAGGCAGATTGATTTTCACACCGCCGCCGACAGGAAATGCGACGCCGTTATCCCCTTTTTTGCCACCGATGTAGGTAGCTTTAACGCCAGCGGTCAGCATCACCGGACCCATTTCCAGGTTATAGCCGGTACCCGCCTGACCAATCTGCACACCATCTGCCGTATTTTTGATCCACTGGCTGTCCAGATAGAGTCCGCCGGAAGAACGGCCAATTTCAGCATCCAGCGCAGAGGTGTTTTTACCTTGTTCAGCATTCAGGCCAATGGCCATTGCAGATGAAGAAACACACAGCAGCAAACCAAGGCTAATTAGGGAAATTTTCATTGCTCATTTTTTCCACATCAGGAGTTTTCAGGGAATCAATCAATATCGTTGTTTAAAGCGATTTACTTTTGCACCATTTCTTTAACGTCATGCTGCTGCAACTGATGCATGTTTCCGTCCGCATCTTTATAGGAGAGCATGCCCGTTTCTTTATCTCTGACGGGTTTACCATGGGTGGTTATCATGTGGCCGTCATTGGTGGAGATGACATAATTGCCTGAGCAGGCGGAAATGGACATAACTGAAACCATCATCACGAAAGCGAAGGCAAATTTTCTGCCATAATTGAAAGATGTCATTTTACTTTCCACTCGTTGTTCTTTAAGAAGATGCGGCATTATTAGCTGTGTTTGTTAAACGACATGATAACAATCAAAGAGTACCGACCCGAATGCTCAAAAAAATGATCTGGATCATTTCCATAGTTTGCTCAGAAGAGGATTAATTATTGCACATTGTTTAAAAACTAAGGTGTTTAAATAAACGCATTGCACTTTTCTGGTTCCCAAAAGTGATATGCATGAAGAATCCTATCAAGTGCTAACCAATAATTTAACAATAGCGCCTTAATGACATGATGATTTAATGTTTCAAATTTTATGTTGTGGCTATTTTCCTTTTCGCTATATTGAACCGGCAATATCATTCTGATTAGTGTAATTTAACAAGGATTTAATATAGCTATGAAAAAAACAATTATCGCTTTTGTTCTGGTTGCTTCACCATTAACCGTGTTCGCTGCAACTGATTCCTGCAAAGATCAACTCGCAGATATTTCAGCTAAAAGCGAAATCGCTAAAATACATGGAAATAGTGCAGAAATTGCACGGCTCAATATTGCGCGTAACAAAATTGAAACCTATTGTACTGATGAGCGTCAGGCAACGCGTGCCTCTCATGATGTCAGTAAACGTGAGATGAAAGTCAAAAAAGCGGAACTTGAACTTCAGGAAGCACAGCAGGAACTGGCTGAGGCCAGAGTCGATGGACGTAGTGATAAAATCAGAAAAAAAATGACAAAGGTAGAAGAGAAGAAGCTGAAGCTTGAATCTGCAAAAATGGATTTAAAAGAAGCTGAGGCAGATGCTCAGAGACTGAACTGATATCCCACTATTTTCAGGCTCACTATGTGAGCCTGAAAACGTTTTGATGATCTCTGCCTCTTTCGTTATTAGTCACAACACCGTTTTTATAAGTGTCGCAATGCTATAAAAGACAGTTAGCTGTTTGTTCAGATGAGCAGTCAGTACCTGTCGCCACTCCCTATCTCCGTGGCACCAGAAAATCCCTCCCTGCAATCGGGGCGTGTATAATCAGCGTTACAGGTTTAAGTTAACTAGCTGAAATAAGACATAAAAAAAACCACTCAATCGAGTGGTTATAAACATTACAAAATACTTCATGAGCAAAGCTGCGATACAGAATAATTTAATACCGGGATATATCTATGCCAGAAAATGATAACTATCAACCTGCAGGCGAGCTAAGTAATTTGTGCGGAAATAGGTAGATATTAATTATCAGTATTGCCATATTGAAAACAGTGTTAAAGAGGTTATTTCCAACAAGAGGGTTTTAATTTATTGTTATACTTTGTTGATTGTTAACATAGATTCAACTTTGATTATTTTTTTAATGGTTTTATGGTGCGAGCGCCTTACTGATGACATTTTCAAAACACGTGCAGACAATAAAACTTCTTAAGATCCCGTTAAGATCTGGGATGTAAATTACCCTGGAAATTTAACGGAGATAAAAATATGAAAAAGATTATGTTGGCGGTGTTATTAGCAGGAATGAGTCTGGGTGTTTCTGCGCAGGAAGGATTTATTAATCCGGCAGGGCAGGGGTCTTCACAGGGCGGCTTTAAAGGCCCGACACCGGGTGTCGCTTCAGTGGCACAGGCTAAAACACTACGTGACGACGCATGGGTCGTTCTTGAAGGCAATATCATCCGACAGGTTGGTCATGAACTTTATGAATTTAAAGATGCCACTGGAACGATTTACGTCGATATCGACGACAAGCGCTGGATGGGACAATCATTGTCACCCGCTGACAAAGTCCGCATAGAAGGCGAAGTCGATAAAGACTGGAACAGCGTTGAAATTGATGTGAAAACGGTCCGTGTTCTGAAGTAACCTGTATTTACCACTGATATGGCAGTGACCTGAAGCCGGGCCACTGTCATTTTTATATGCACGTTCCCGGTTGGGTATTCCAGAGTAAGCAATAAATATTCACGAAGCCTGTCCGGCAGGATAGCGATGACAAAAACGTCAAGGTTTAACATCGGATGAGACGGTGCATTCACAACTTATAAAAATGGTACTGAATCAGTCCTGAAGCAGATATAGATTAGTTACAACACACTTGTTTGCGGATATCTGAACAGGCGATCTTCCTATGAAATGTGCATGTTTTTGGCCA
Source organism: Pantoea sp. 22096 (assembly GCF_052045955.1). Classification (NCBI taxonomy): domain Bacteria; kingdom Pseudomonadati; phylum Pseudomonadota; class Gammaproteobacteria; order Enterobacterales; family Erwiniaceae; genus Pantoea; species Pantoea sp. 22096. Next base: position 105,268 of record NZ_JBQEPW010000007.1, read on the forward strand.
AATCTAAGCGAGCCGTTCTGAAAATCCGAGTGCTCATTGACAAGCCGTCGGGCACGGCCCGAAGGGCCGTAATTGTTCTTTATAGTAAACCTGAATGATGTAACTAAAATTCTTCGTTATCTTCTTTTCGGAATTTCAAAATGGGGGACCATAGCGCCTGGATGAAATGAGAGGCAGATACTTTACACCCGGATTCGCTCAGGCAGGTACTATTGTACACAATGTCGTTATGATATGTTTGTCATACCTGAACTCTGAAGCCGCTCTGTAAACTGAGACATGTTTTACATGACAACCAGCTGGTCTGATAGTCCCTCACAGGTGAGTATTAAAGATAAAAAAGGTTTCTGAATCAGGATAGTTTCAGAAACCTTTTATCGATCACCGTTACGTCCGGCGAAGTAACCGTGTTAGCTGCTTCACATCAGCCGATCTGGAAAGCCATAAAGAGACCGTTGTTGAACCATGTTACTTTTTCACCCGCGCCATTAAGCATCCAACCAGCCTCACCAATGGATGAGTTATTCCAGTCTTTATTCTCTGTTGCACTGGCAAACCCCAGAGCATTGATACTTTTAGCGGCACGGTCATAGTTAAAGTAGCCCTGCGAATTCAGACCCGCATCATTCCACAAGCCAAGAAGTTTCGAGTGACCGATGTCAGCGCCACTTACGGTGATCACTTCTGAGATATACAATTCACGCATTTTAACATCCTTTTATGTCTGTATAATTTAACTGGTAACGCAGGGGAATTTTAGCAAGAAAGTACTGAGATTGTAGCTGACCTGAATGTCAATTATCATTATCAAAAGAAATTTAAAATAAATCGTAAATGGACTTTTTTTGATTGATTTGATAAGAGAAAGCATGCCTTTATGCAAGACCCGTCAGAATTGACATGTAATAATTTTATTTTTTCATCTTATGAAAACAAGATTTTTTGCGTACACAATTGCTGATTTAGTAAAATAAACTATATTGCGCGTCGTGATTTTTCCATTATTGCTTTACCTAAGCAACGAAACCAGTGATTATTTTTCCATAAGAATCATAACGTTTAGCGATTCACGTGCCTCCAGACGAGCCTGGAGGCTAATCTTTTTATAATGAATCTATATTTCACTTATTTAATTCGGATGGTTTTGATGTAATAGCAGAATTTTTTCATGTCAGTATTAACAGAACTCCAAAAATATTAATCCTTTTTTACGACAGAAATTCTGCGTATTTAAAAAATTTTTACTGATTAAAACAGTGTATGCCGCCACACGAAAGTTTGAGCAAAAAGACATCATGAAAGATATTCAGTCAGGCCAGGATAAAGGGGCAGAACAGCATCGCTCGCGATACCGTCTACTCCGCGTAAAACAATAATTATCGGATAAAAGAATCCCCTACTTGTGCCTGAGCATACCATTCCATTAACTCCCCAGCACCCGGCTCATTTTCGGCGGGTGCCCATGGTGCTGAGTCTTGTTCAGTCACAGGCTGGTAACCTCCGTGTTTAACCTCAAAAATAACGCCACCTTTATCCATCGATAACACCGCATGCCAGGTGCCGGCTTCCGTTTCCATGACCTTGCCCCCCTCTCCTAACATCACCCGTTGGGTCACATACCCATTTTCATCAAAATGTAATACCTGAAACCGCCCACAGAGCGAGGTCAGCAATTCAAAAGTATGCGGATGTCGGTGAGGGCGGACATAAGTGCCCGGCTCCATCGCGATGGCCAGCCGCTGCACCGGATCGCTCAATTCAGGGTGTAAATTACGATTGGCTCGTAAGCGAGGGGATTTCGCAGCCTCTTCGCTGAGATGCCGGAGGTCAGTAACAGTAATTTGTTTCATATAAGCCTTCTGGATTTTGGACAACTTACGACAATCAGGTTGCCGTAAGGCTTTTGCCATTCTCAACGGATGAATAACCTCTGCATTCGCGGAGCAGATTGTTGTCGGGATTATAGATGCTGCTCAAAGCTATAAAACTGACGATGAGAGTTCTCACAAACATCGCCTGTATCGCGTGATACCAGGTTACAGAAAGATGTTCTCTGTTTCCTAAACGAAAGCCATTCAGAGCACTTTTCCACTGTCTGCCTGAAGCCAGATCAAAAACCGAAACGCTTATCATTTATAGAATGAGTGTCTCTTACTCAAAGGCAGAGCGTGGTATGGCAATTAACATGGGCAGTACCTACCGAATTCTTGGTTATAAGCCATCAGTAAATTTCGCCTGGCGCCAGAAATTACTGACAATGGGCATGCTTCCAGGTGCTGTTATCGAAATCATTCGAGTAGCGCCAATGGGCGATCCGGTTCATATTCGTACCCGCCGTGTCAGCCTGGCGGTGCGACAGCGTGATCTGGCCGACATCATTCTGGAGGAAATCGCCTGATGAAAAAGATCACCATCGGATTGATAGGCAATCCCAACACCGGCAAAACCACACTGTTTAATCAGCTGACCGGTGCCCGCCAGCGGGTCGGTAACTGGGCGGGTGTCACGGTTGAACGTAAAGAGGGACAGTTCTTTACTGCACAGTCTGACGTCCGGCTCATCGATCTGCCCGGCACTCGCTCGCTGACTACGCTATCCGCTGAAAGCTCGATTGATGAGAGCATCGCCTGTCAGTATCTTTATCAGGATCATGCCGATGTAGTGATCAACGTCGTCGATGCTTCCAGTCTGGAAAGTAACCTGTTCCTGACCTTTCAACTGCTTGAGCTTGGCGTACCCTGTATTGTCGCTCTGAACATGCAGGATATTGCCGCAAGCCAGAACATCACTATTGATGCCGCAGCGTTGTCAGCCCGCCTGGGATGTCCGGTTGTTTCACTGACTTCAACCAAAGGCGACGGTATCGCTCAGCTAAAAACACTGATTGACCAGCCACATATTTATCGCGCTCCAGAGAAGGTGCCATATCCGGCCGCGATTGAAACCGCGATTGAGCAGCTCAGCCTGCAGATGTCCGGGTCTCTGACCCCGCAGAAAAGGTACTGGCTGGCATTGCAGTTGCTTGAAGGCGATATCAACAGCCAGAAACTTTGCCCGGAACTACTTCCAACCTTGCCTGAGATTATGGCGCGAGCGGGTGGCGATACGGGCGTGCAGATAGCCGATTATCGCTATCGTGCCATTAATGCGGTTTGTACGGCCGTCAGTAACATTCATCAGGCTATCCCGGCCAGTCTTACCCGCAGGATTGATAACATTGTGCTGGACCGCTGGCTGGGCATTCCGATATTCCTGGCCGTGATGTATGTGATGTTTGTTCTCTCGATTAATATCGGCGCGGCATTGCAGCCGCTGTTCGACGGCAGTTCGGTGGCGATATTCATTCATGGCGCACAATGGCTGGGATATGTCTGCCACTTCCCGGTTTGGCTGACGGTTTTTCTGGCGCAGGGGCTGGGTGCCGGTATCAATACCGTGCTGCCAATCATTCCACAGATTGGCCTGATGTTTCTGTTCCTCTCTTTCCTTGAGGATTCAGGCTATATGGCGCGCGCCGCCTTTGTGATGGATCGGCTGATGCAGTCACTGGGCCTGCCGGGAAAATCCTTTGTGCCACTGATTGTCGGCTTTGGTTGTAATGTGCCGGCGGTGATGGGTACAAGAACGCTCGACACGCCGCGTGAGCGTCTGCTTACGGTACTGATTGCGCCTTTTATGTCCTGCGGCGCGCGGCTGGCAATCTTTGCGGTGTTCGCCGCAGCATTCTTTGATGCTCACAGTTCCAGCCTGGTATTTTCACTCTATCTGCTGGGCATTGTAGTGGCGATTGCGACCGGACTGGTGCTCAAGCATACCCTGCTGGGTGGCGAAGCTTCACCGTTTATCATGGAATTGCCGGTCTATCACCGGCCTCATCTTAAAAGCCTGCTGCTGCAGACCTGGCAACGGCTGAAAATGTTTGTGGTGCGTGCCGGTCAGGTCATTATCCTGGTGAGTATGCTGATTGGTGTGCTGAGCAGCTTTGCATTCAACGGCCAGCTGGTTGATGACATAAACCACTCTGCGCTGGCGGCGACCAGCAAAGCAATCACGCCCGTGCTTTTGCCAATCGGGGTGACGCAGGATAACTGGCAGGCGACAGTGGGGCTGGTGAGCGGCATTATGGCAAAAGAGGTCGTGGTCGGTACGCTCAACAGTCTTTACACCACGGAGGCGATTCAGCGCAGCGTGTTTGACCCGCAGGCTTTTAACCTGGCAGATGAACTAAAAGAGGCGCTGACGGAAACCTGGGCGGGCCTGACCGCTGCATTCAGAATTGATGCACTGGCGCATCCCCTCGATGCCAGTAAAGGCGATGGTGAGATGGCATCCGGTTCTATGAGTGTGATGGCTACCAAATTTGGCAACGGCTTTGCCGCTTACAGCTACTTAATCTTTGTTCTGCTCTACGTTCCCTGCGTCTCAGTCATGGGCGCGATCGCCCGCGAGGCCGGGAAAAAATGGATGATGTTCTCATTCTGCTGGGGGCTTAACATCGCCTATACCATAGCGACATTCTTTTATCAGACCGTCACGTTTAACGAGCATCCTGTATTCAGTGCAGTCTGCCTGATAAGCGTTCTGTTGCTGAATGGAATCATCCTGCTGACACTGCGTAAAGCGGGAAACAGGGTGCTGGCAATACCGGTTATGCCTGATGAGGAAAAGATGGGGTGTCGCGGCTGCCATGGAAATTGTGATAAACAGAAAAGCTACGCGCAGTGATCGCAAAACCAGACTGGTACGCTGAGGGACCATCAAGACCATTACATACAGGCGCGTGAAAGGACTGTGCTCCTTGCCTGTGCAGGTTGACAGGCAAGGAGACATCACCCTGAGTCAGAGGCTGGCATCAGGATCTGCTGCTGACTGGCTCTTTGATTTGACTGGCTCACCCAGCACCTGCCGGAACCAGTGAGTCACTCTGGTAATAACCTCAGGCTGATACCAGCGGTAATCACCATGTTCAGCCCCTTCGATCAACACGTAATCAGCACGATTACCCGCTTTTTTAAGGGCGTTATAAAGATTTGCACTTTGTTCAGGAGAGACCAGCGTATCGCTGCTGCCATGCATAATTAAAAATGGCGGTTTAACGCCTTTCAGGTGACCCACTGGACTCGCATAAAGCGCTTTCTCAGGCTCATCGGTCACTGATGCCCCGGCGAATTCGCGGAACGCCGCACCATTAATCAGCAGCGCTTCGGTGACGGCAGGGGATTGATGCACTTTTTGTATCGCATCCGGAAAGCCTTCTCCGATGCTACGCAAATCAGAAATGCCATACAGCGTGGCCACAGCCTGTACATCTGAAGACTGGTCAGTGAAATCGCCTTTATCAAACGATTTATCCCCATTGGTGGTTCCCATCATCTGGGCGAGCCATCCCCCCGCCGAATCACCCAGAACCCCTATACGCGCCGGATCGATACCATACTCAGAGGCATGCTGGCGCAGAAATCGGACTGCCGCCTTAGCATCAACAACCGGCGCCGGAAAAATATCAGGAATAGTGCGATATTCAGCTGCGGCGACCACAAAACCCGCCTCTGCCAAGGCCAGCCGCATTGCAATAAACTTGTCACGTTCCGCTGACAGGAAACCCCCGCCGGGAAAATAGATAATCGCTGGTTTCAGATCATTGGTTCGTGGCACCAGCAGTGACATGTGCAATTGCCTGACAGAACGCACGCTTTTCACCTGGTGGTAAACCAGATCTCCAATATTGTCGATCTGGTCCTGACGGGTGTTAACCTGGAGAATCTCAGCACCCTGAGCATGACCTGGAAGCTGATCCTGACCGGATGCGATGGCTGTAGTAGCGACTGAAAGCATAACGACTCCCGACATTAAGAGGTGCCAGTTTCTCATATTTTTTGTCCTGTAATCATTTAAATGTTAATGGGATGCTTTGTGTAAGTGTCAGAATAAAGATTCTGGCTTATCAGACATTAGAAACAATGTGAATAAATTATTATTAACAGACTAAACCTGCGTTAATTTTAACGTCAGGCATCATTGATGATAAGGATAAGACAACCACAAAACGGATTAATTTCAGTAATTAAGCAATATTTCCAGGTTAATAATGTCATCGCATTTTTAGTATCGGCCATCCTTATCATTTCACCTATCATTCCCGCGCTGAAAAGATAAGACGGATTTTATTAAAGATACTAAATGGAGGTGTAAATGAAACTTACGTTTATGACATTGTTGTCTCTTTTCTCCTGTTGTGTAGCCGCGGAAACGGTTGGATACCGGGCTGAAATCGTCTATTTTAAAGCCGTTCCAGCAAAAGAAAAAGAAGCTAACGTGCACTATGAAGATGGCTATCTTATTGTTAAATATGGCTATATTTTAAAATCAGGTGATTATGCGACCATAAAGGACCAGCCTGTCGACCAGCTGATTAATTACAGCGGAAAAATTATCACACCCGGGTTCGTGGATACGCATGTTCATTATCCTCAAATCACCATGATCAGTGAATATGGTAAACAGCTTATTGGCTGGCTCAATACCTATACCTTTCCAACCGAAATAAAATTCCGCAATCATCACTATGCGTAACAACAGGCATCTGAATTTCTTGATCAGCTTGTCAACAATGGCACCACCACGGCACTGGTGTTTGCAACCAGTTCGCCAGCCTCCGTTGATGCATTTTTTGAGCCGGCAATAAAATGAAGTGATTGATAGCGTGAAGTCACGTCTTCAGGTGCAGAAAAGGCCGAGGGGCAGCGGCCTTTTCAATAATAATCAGCAGAAGACATCATGGCCGGTATAAACCGCTAACCGCCAGTACAAGGGTCATCACTGACCGCAATAATCCACGCATTATTGACTAAAAGGTCTGATTTTTTGACAGAGTCACAGCAAGTTGTAAGGGAGTAAAAAGAAATCAATCATATCAGCGGGATGAACGCGTCGGAGGACCGGCACCCTCTCATTCAGTACCGGCTTACACACAGGCTGTCCACTTTTTCTGTGGATAACTTGAGCCCGAATCATGGGCGTTCCGCTTTTTTATCGTTCTATGAGTCAGCAACATCCGGGGCCGCGTGCTGTTCCATAAATTCCACCATCGCACCTTTATGCGCATCCACATGACGGATATAACGCATCAGTGTCTCCGGTTTTTTCCAGGTGCCTTCCTGCATGATCCGGGCGATAGGATAGCCTTTATCAGCCATATCCTGAGCTGCGCCCACCCTGGCGCTGTGGCCACTCCATCCGGTATAACGATTTTTGTTAGCCTTCACTGCGCCGCCTTTTCCAGCAGTATGCCATGCACGGTCAAAGATCTGTTCCAGTGCCCGGGTGCTTATCGGCTTTGCTGAAATCATTGCCCGGCCAGATCGGTGTACAGCAGTAAACAGAAAGGCATCAGGCTGGCCGGATAGCCCGGCTGCATCGATCCACTCTTCCAGACGCTGAGTTGAACGGGCACTGAGCGCCTTGATCAATCCGCCGGTCTGCACAATCGTTTTTGTCCACGCCACATCCAGAATGATACGACCATCACCGGCACGCATCACATCACGCACCCGCAACCGTGACAGTTCACTGATACGCAGTAGCGTTGCATAGGCGACATGCAAAAAAGCCAAATCACGAAGTGCCTGAAGGTTATCAGAACCTGACCACTGTTTATCCAGTTCCATCAGGTCGGACAGCCTGAAAGGCACCGCCTGGCCAGCGCGCTCACCCTCCATCACGGCCACACGATTTATCTTCTTCATCGTACGATAAACCAGTGGCGAGAGATTGGGCACCGGCAACCCGGCGTTACGGTGTAACATCGAGATTAACGCAGCGTGTGAAGTGATCGTCGAGGAGGCCCGGCCGCTTTCAGCCAGAAAAGAGAGATAGTCGCGCAAATCCTCTGCACTCATTGGCAGGAAAGTACGCTGATTATCTTCTGACCACTGATTGCAGATTCGCATGACGCTAAGCAGCTGTCGCCAGGTATTGGGGGAAAATGCCTCTTTGTCCTGAACGAACTGCCTGAGCCGTTCGGTGATATCACTATTCCGGGTCACCGTCAGATGGGTTAACGGCACTATCTCGCTCATTTTTGCTCACTTATCAGTCAGAAAACGCGATGATCGCGCTACGTGAATTCTGAGAATTCATCAGGGGGATAACCGGTCAGAATTTACGTAGCGTTGCCATTTTGCAGGGTGATCTTTGCTGCTCTATATCATAACCCGACGACTTTCCTGTGTCATGACTTCGTATAAGAACAATTATACGAAGCCAGGTTAAGGTGCCGGATTCAGCCCGGTTTTGACCTGATTGACAGACGCTCAAATGGGTAGGGCAGTGAGACGTCCGGAACAACAGCCCACCCTGGGTTGATGAAGAAGCGGTTATTTCTGGCAAGGCATAAAATGAATAATTGAAGGAAAGTCTGAATAATGATTCAGTGAAATGGTGAAATAGTGACCTGATAAATACAATTTGATTAAAGTCAGCACTTCCAGTGCGCGGAGTATGGCGAAAAGGAAAGAACGTGAAGTGAAATTAACAGACCATTGAAGGTTGAAACTTTTATTATGTAAGCAGCCAGTTTAATTTAAAGATAATTGAAGGACCCTAAATGAAAATACTGTCTACCAGATCCGTTTTAGAACGCTTTGCTTACTGAATTTCTGGAATGGAATCTCCACATGCTAACCCGGCTATCATCCTATGAACAGTTCTTATTCACGTTATCCGGGAGCATATCTGCATCCTGAATCAGAATAAAAAACTAAATACTGACTTCGCAAAGATTTAAATATCAACTATTGGCGATCATACGTTATCCTCCAGCCTGAATAAAAAGCAACGTTGATGCTTTATGTCAGATAATTTATCGGATGAGACTGATAATTAACTTATTATCGAAAATTAATTTCTGGCAAGGTAACGGGCATTTCTTCCTGATGCGTTATTAAATTTTTCATGACTGCGTCTGAGTTAAGTCACAGAACGCTGTCATCACCAGGATAAAAAGAGGATATCTCATGAAAAAAACGTTATTGTCACTGTGCCTATTTGGCCTGTCCTGCGCACCGGCTATCACGCTGGCTCAACAGCCTGTGACCTGTGTTAAAGCATCTGAACAGGATGTTGCCAGCCTGTTTGATACCTGGAATAATACGCTGGCAACCGGCGATGCCACTAAAGTCTCTGAATTATATGTCAGCGATGCCGTGCTGCTGCCAACTATTTCAAACCATGTGCGCCTGACAGACCAGGAACGCATTGATTACTTTAAAGACTTCCTGAAAAAAGGCCCGAGCGGTAAAATTGATTCCCGCACCATCCGAATCGGCTGTAATAAAGCGATTGATGCCGGCGTTTATACTTTTACCTTCAAAGATAATTCGCACGTCACAGCACGTTATACTTTCACCTATGTCTGGGATGGCAAGGGCTGGAAGATCTCCACTCACCACTCTTCAGCTATGCCAGAGCCAGTAAGCCAGCCTTAACAACCGGTGTGGCAGGATGAAAACCAGCTTCACAATGCGAAGCTGGTTTTATTAATTCCGCCATTTCAGAATTTTAGATAACTGCCGATTTTTCCTGGCAAAAAATTATTTCATGGTGTAATCCCTTAAAAAAATTTCACACCTGAATTCTTGTGATTACCTTATAAGGCTCATTGGTACTAAAACACGTAACCCCATTATCATGGTTCGGTTAACATTAATAAATGTTATCGCCAGACGGCGCTCGACTGCATTATCAGCCTGAACACCGCCGCTGCGTCATATTCATCTATCATCAATATGCTTAATCACCGTTGCCGATCTGCCAGATAAATGTCGGATCGTTGCCATTTACCTCCCAGTCACCCACGTTGCGGATTTTGTAGATCACCGGGTTGTGTGATGACACTGTGCGGGCGTTGCGCCAGTGCCGATCCAGCGCCTTGCTGACGCGGGTATCGGACGCGCCCAGCGCATTGAAGAACTCCGTGGCAGCTCGCGTCACTAGCTCCACCGCGACTACCTGCGCCCGGGCGGACTCCACCTCTGCCTGAACGTTCGCCGCGTGAAGCTCCGCTTCATTCGCACCGCTCAGTTGCAGTTCAAATGCCCGTTGCAGTGAGTGGGTCGACCGATCAACGGCGGCTTCAACGGCCCAGATCCAGCTGCTGATCTGACCGACAACCTGCAGCACCTGCACATCCTGCTTAACCTGAGGCGCATTGCCGTGGCTGTACATCCGTTTACGCTGCGCGACCCCCTGTGACGCATCGCGTACTACGGCCCGGCCTATACCCGCCAGCGTGGCTAATAACACATGCTGATAAAATGCGGTCTGATAGCGAAAGCGCTCACTGAAATCATAAACATGCGGCTGCTCCACGCGGGCATGATGAAAGCGTGTGGTGCCACTGCCGGTCAGCCGCTGCCCGAAACCATCCCAGTCATCATCACGTTCCACCTCTTTCTGATGCGTGTTCACCAGCGCGATGACGTCGCGGCCGTTGTCAGTCCGCTGTGCATAGACATCAATCCAGTCCGCATAGAGCGTGCCGGTGCTGTAAAACTTCTCACCGCTGATCCGCCATTCTCCCTCTGCCGGTGAGACCTGGGTGTTGACCTCACCCAGCTTAACCGCTCCGATTTCACTCCAGCCACTGCCCACCAGCTCACCATCTACGAAACGGCGGAACCAGCGCCGCCGCTCTTCACTTTCTGGCTGGTTCAGGCGATCCTCAATAAAAGCGAAGTGCGCACGCAGCGCCTGTGGCAGATTCGAATCCGCTTCAGCCAGCGCGGTCAGCAGGGAAAAGAGCTGCGGCAGCGAGACGCCGAAACCGCCTTCTTCTTTAGGGATACGCAGGGTGCCAAACCGCGCCTCCTTCAGCCAGCGGATCGGCTCATGCAGCAGAGTACGGTTGATTTCACGCGCGGCGGCACCTTCAGCAATACGGTTGAAGAGGGGCCGGAAATGTTCGGTCAGCGCGGCAAATTCAGTATGGGTTAAGTCAGACATGTTCTTCTCCTGTTGCAGGTTGTTCATCAATGTCCTGTCGGGTCGGTTCAAACCGGATAATCAACAGGAAAATAATGGGGATAAGGGCGGCGAGAGAGACGATCCAGAACATGTTGGTGCCATAACGGGCCTGCAGAATGGGCAGGATAAATAGCGCCAGCGCACTGCCGATGCCGGAGAGCGAGCGACTAAAGCCCACGCCGGTTGCACGAATGTGGGTCGGATAGGATAGCGCCGGATAGATCATCAACTGCGCGCCGGGTCCAAATCCTTCGGCAAACAGCCAGAGTCCCAGCATCAGTACGGCAAATACCACGCCGATAGTCGCCTGCGGATGACCGATCAGCGCCAGCGAGATTAGCGCGATAAACTGCAGCGCAAAACCCGCAATCGCCACATGCCTGGAGGGAAATTTCCATGCCAGTCGCATCCCCAGCAGACCGCCGGTAAAGGCGAACAGCGCGTTCAGCCCCAGTGAGGCCGAGATGGTTTCAAACACGCCCGCGCCCAGAAATTGCGCCAGGATAGATGGCAGGAAGAAAGCAATGGCGGTGTACTCAAAGGCGATACAGACGTTCATTACTGCGCTGACGATGGTGCGTTCAAGGTATGGCTTCTGAAACAGCACGCGGAAACTCACCTTCGGGGCCGCTTTCACGGTTTCGGTTTTTTCGGGCTGCTCTTCATGCGCAATAATGCCGTAGGAGTCGCGCAGGATACGAACTGCTCCGCTCAGGTCTCCCTGATTGGCTGCCCACAGCGGTGACTCATTCATAAACTTGCTGCGTACCGCGATAATGAGCAGGGCCGGTACCGCGCCAAACAACAGCGAGGCGCGCCACAACCAGTCGATGTGTTCTGCAGGTAGCAGGAAATAGAGCGCAAAAATAATAAAGAAGCAGGCAGATGACGCGGCATACCACATCGGGCACCAGGCGGCGAGGCGCGACGCTTTGTTCCCTTTGCCGGAGAATTTAGAGAACTCCGCCAGGTAGGCCATGGCAACCGGCAGATCGATTCCTACCCCGATTCCCATCAGAAAACGCGCGCCAATCAATACCCAGACGTTGGGCGCCAGACCCGCAGCTATCGCAGAGACCACAAAGAACAGCATGTCCGCCATAAACACCGAGTAGCGGCCATATTTATCGGTCAGCCAGCCGCCAACCAGGTTACCGACGATGGTGCCGATCATAATTGAAGAGGTCACCAGTCCGGTCAGCACCGGGGTTAAGCCAAACTCTTTCACCACATCGTCAATACCATAAGAGAGCGTGGTGAGATCGTAGGCATCAAGAAATACACCGCCCAGCGCCAGGAACACAATCCAGCGGGCGTAGCTGTTTTTCTCGGTATTACTGTTGATCAGCCGGGCTACATCACTCACCGAACGAACCGGCGTGGAGTGGGGCGGCGGGGCAGTCAGGGTGTTGTCAATCTCTAATGTACTCATCATATCCTCGTTATTATATTCAGCAGGTAACGAGGGTTTTATAGGCATTCCCGGCTCAGTAAACAACCAACAAATAACGATAACTATTTCAGTATATTCAATAAGTTAATCATTAAAACACGACCACGACAGACGCCGGATGAATAGCAGGATTCATCCGGTACGAATTAAAGCATTACTCTTTTCCTGACCTGAAATCGGCGCTTTTCTCAGCCGTTAATAAATCTGTTAAGCGATGACTGAGACTATTAACCGGCAGATTTCATCCTGATTTTTCAGCGCTATTTACCCGAGTTTCTGCGTCAGCGTTACGACGATAACCGGCACCCGGGTGCGGCAACGCCAGCCGCGGCCCCTGGCCAAATAACTTTTCACGCAGCGTACCGGGCTGATACTCCTGCTTGTAGACGCCACGCTTTTGCAGTTCCGGCACCAGCAGTTCCACCACGTCAGTAAAGGTTTCGTGCGTCACGGCGTAGGCGAGGTTAAAACCATCGACGTCTGTCTCTTCGACCCAGCTTTGCAGCTCATCGGCCACCGTTTCGGCGCTGCCCACCAGCAGCGGACCAAATCCGCCAATGCCCACCCAGTCTGCCAGACCCTGCACCGTCCATTGGCGGTTGGGGTCGGCGGTGGAGAAGGTCTCAACCGCCGACTGAATGGCGTTGGTGTGCAGATGTTTTAGCACCTGATCCGGCTGATACTGCCCGAAATCGATACCGGTCCAGCCTGAGATCAGCGCCAGCGCGCCTTCGTAACTGACATAGCGTTTGTACTCCTGCCATTTCGCCTGCGCCGCCAGGTCGGTTTCACCCACAATCGCCGTCTGCAGATTGAAGATCAGTATGGAACGGGGATCGCGTCCCGCCTCAGCGGCCCTGCGGCGAATATCTGCCACAGTTTTCTTCAGCAGTACTTTCGACGGTGCCGCGACAAATACACATTCAGCATGCTCTGCTGCAAAGGCTTTCCCGCGGCTGGAGGCTCCGGCCTGGTATAGCACCGGCGTGCGCTGCGGTGACGGCTCGCAAAGATGAATGCCCGGCACCTGGAAAAACGTTCCCTGATGGTTAATCGGATGGATTTTATTGGGGTCGCTGAAAATATGACGTTCACGATCACGCAGGACAGCGTCGTCTTCCCAGCTTCCTTCCAGCAGCTTATAGATAACCTGCAGATACTCATCGGCGTAGTCGTAGCGCGCATCGTGGTCGGTCTGAGCCTGATGCCCGATATTGCGCGCACCACTTTCCAGATATGAGGTGACAATATTCCAGCCAATACGGCCTTTGGTCAGATGATCCAGGGTCGATATTCGCCGCGCAAACGGGTAAGGATGTTCAAACGACAGCGAGGCGGTCAGGCCAAAGCCCAGGTGTTCCGTCACCATGGCCATCGGCGTGATTAACGCCAGCGGATCGTTTACCGGTACCTGTGTAGCCTGACGGATGGCGGCATGGTTATTACCGTTGAGCACGTCATAGACACCCAGCACGTCAGCAATAAACAGCCCATCAAATTTACCGCGTTCCAGCAGGCGTGCTAAATCGGTCCAGTACGCCAGGTCTTTGTACTGCCATGAGCGGTCGCGGGGATGCGCCCATAAGCCGGGTGACTGATGACCGACACAGTTCATATCGAAAGCATTCAGGCGAATTTCACGTTGCGATGACATAGCGACTCCTGAGCGGATGCGGCAATTGCTTGCCGCCCACCTTTTAATGTGTGTTTTATAAGGAAGATTCAGTAGGTGAGTGAGTCGGGACATCGCTCGCTGAAGGGTAGCGGCGGGGCGGCGAGGAGCTGTCGTGCAACGGACTCGGCATGTTCCGCCACCTGCGGTAATCCCATCAGCTCGCCAAAACGACCCCGTGCGGCAGGCCCGGCAATATACAGTCCGGGATTAGCTTCACCGTTCACATTCAGCGTCTGAGACAGCGCATTAACCTGGATCCCCAGCGCCAGCGAGTCAGGCTGGATCACGCCATCGCCATGGAGCTGACGCAGCAGCGCATTGCTGTTAAGCAGCGCGTTGTGTGCAGGGCCGGTGGTGACAAGGACTTTCTCCACCTCTAGCATGTGTGATTGCGCACCACGCAGGCGCAGCGTCAGCCGGAGCGTTGCGCCACCCGATTCAGCGGCGATAAGGCGCGCCGCCAGCAGATTCAGCTGACCGCTGGCCTGCTGCTGGCTGAGAACCTGGCTCACCTGTGGCGCAATACGATAGCGATGAACATCCCACCAGGGACGGAGATGATGCAGAAAGCGCTGCTGCTCGTGCAGCGACAGACTCTGCCAGATGCGCTGACCGTTACGGCGAATATCATCCAGCACCAGCTGCCAGGGCAGATTCAGCGCCGCCGCCTGTTTAACTTCCTGTCGCACACGATGCAACCAGCCGCGCGCGGTAGCAGGTTGCGGCTGACTGAAATCCAGGGCGTAAGTCTCATTGTTGCCACTCAGATTGGCACGCGGCAGCTGGCCACGACGGGAGAAGACGGTAATCTTTCCACGGTGCTGCTGGCGATGCAGCGAGGCCACCACGTCAGACATCGTCAATCCTGAACCGATAATCGCGACCCTGTCGTCAGGAGCCACCTGAGCCAGCGCATCGCGCTGCCAGGGATTAGCAATCAAAGCCGGATGGCCCTGTAGCGGCTTCAGCAGAGCAGGCAGATCCGGTGGGGGATGGCTGATCGCCAGCACTACCTGATCGGCATGAATTTGCTGCCCGGAGGCCGTGGTCACCACGCCATTCTTAAAGGCAACCGCACTGTCACGCAGATGACTCAGTTTTACCGGCGAATGCTGCTGCTGATGCACAAACTGCGCATTGACCCAGCGCCCGAACTCACCACGCTGCGGGTAGACGTTGTCGTCATGCCACAGTGCCTCCGGGTCGTTGTTAAAAGCAGGAGAGGCGCGATAGTCGCAATCAAATGCCCCTTCTTCATCACCGGCAAGCTGCATTCTGGTGGCAGGCACATTAATGCGGTGAGCTGGATCGGTGGTGCCGTATGCCACGCCCTGCGCCAGCTGCGCGCGGGGTTCAATTACCGTCACCTGCAACCCCGCCTGGCCAGCCCGTGCCAGATGGATCGCCAGCGCGGTGCCGGTGAACCCGCCGCCGATAATGACAATCTGCTGTTGTGACATAAGCGAGCCTTTTTCCTGTTAACTGACTAGCTGGCGCTGGTCTGTTTAGCCGGGCGACGGTCGCCGCCGATGGTTTCACCAAACGGACCGGTGTTGACGCTGCGCTGTTTCTTTTCGGCGTTGGCGGCCAGCGGCAACAACGGCATTACCAGCTCAGCAAAGCGGTGTGCCTCTTCAAGATGCGGATAGCCGGAGAAGATAAAGTTCTCAATGCCCAGTGCCTGATACTCCCGGATGCGATCGGCAACCTGCTGCGGATTGCCGACCAGCGCAGTTCCTGCACCGCCGCGCACCAGGCCAACGCCCGCCCAGAGATTGGGACCGATGCGCAGGCTCTCACGCGACCCCTGATGCAGGGCACTCATCCGCGCCTGACCGGTGGAGTCCATGCGGGCAAAGATTTTCTGCGCGGCGGCGATAGTTTCTTCATCCAGGTGAGAAATCAGCCGATCGGCCGCCGCCCAGGCTTCCTCTTCCGTTTCACGTACTATGACATGCAAGCGGATGCCATAAGAGAGCGTACGGCCCTTCTCCTGCGCCCGCTGACGAACCACCGCCAGCTTCTCCGCGACCTGTTCAACCGGCTCGCCCCACGTCAGATAGGTGTCGATCTGATTTGCCGCAATGTCGATAGCTGCCTCCGACGAACCACCAAAATAGAGTGGCGGACCGTCTTCCTGCACTGGCGGGAAGAGGATCTCAGCGCCTTCCACGCGAATATGCTCACCTTCAAAGTCTACCTTCTCGCCTTTCAGCAGGCGGGAGTAAACCTCAAGAAACTCTTTGGTCACCTGATAGCGCTCTTCATGACTCAGGAAGATGCCATCACCTTTGTTCTCCACCGGATCGCCACCCGTGACCACGTTGATCAGCAACCGGCCGCCGGAAAGACGGTCCAGCGTTGCCGCCATGCGCGCCGCCAGGCTGGGCGGTTGCAGGCCGGGACGCACGGCCACTAAATAGCGCAGCTTTTTGGTGATCGGTGCCAGTGCCGAGGCGACCAGCCATGAATCCTCGCAGCTTTTACCGGTCGGGATTAACACACCGTAGTAGCCCAGATTATCTGCCGCCAGCGCAACCTGCTGTAAATAGGGTAAATCGACTGCTCTGCCGCCTTCGGTGGTACCCAGATAGCGCCCGTCGCCGTGAGTAGGCAGAAACCAGAAGAGGTTGGGATTTTCCTGTGTCGCATGGCTCATTAGCAGATTCCTTTATAACGATATTCGAATTTATCACATAGGGTTAATCCCTTTGGTTATATATCCCCTAGCAGGATGCGTGCCAGTGCGGTTAAATAATTTTATTTTTAAAATTCAATGATTTATCATTTTTATGGCAGATGTTAATCTGCTGTATTCGCAACAGAAGGAGTTGTACTCTGCTGCATCGGCAACAACCTGGTGTGTTTCAGCTCTCGTTTCAGCGTCAGCGGCGCGGTATGGTCATGACTTTCCTGCTCACCCGGTAAAAAAGATGCAGATAGCCAGCCCTGAGTTAATTGACCCCGCATCACGCGCCTTTAAAAGCGTGCTGGATCAGCTCGCGCCCACCGATGCAACCGTATTAATTATTGGCGAAACCGGCACCGGCAAAGAGGTGATGGCGCGCTACCTGCATCATCACAGTGCGCGCAGCCGACAGCCTTTTCTGGCCGTTAACTGCGGCGCACTTACCGAGAGCCTGGCGGAGTCGGAGCTGTTTGGTCATGAGAAAGGCGCCTTTACCGGCGCACAGGATAAACATCGTGGCTGGTTTGAGGCGGCAGAGGGCGGCACGCTGCTGCTGGATGAGATTGGTGAGCTAAGCCCGTCGCTGCAGGTGAAGCTGCTACGCGTGCTGCAGGAGCGTGAGATCACCCGCGTGGGATCCTCCAGGCCAGTAAAAGTCAATGTGCGGGTCATTGCCGCGACCAACCGGGATCTGGTGATGGCAATTCGTGAGCGGCGATTCCGGGAAGACCTTTACTATCGGCTGAATGTGGCCAGCGTCACACTGCCGCCGCTGCGTCAGCGCTGCGAAGATATTCCGGTGCTGGCCAGTCACTTCCTGCAGCTCTATGCGCGCCGTCTTGGTCGTCCTCAGCTTCGCCTCAGCGATGAAGCCATGACGGTGTTGATGAACTACAGCTGGCCGGGCAACATCCGTGAACTGGAGAACACGCTGCACAACGCCGTGCTGCTCAGCAAAACCTCACTGGTCACGCCCCAGCAGCTGCGGCTAAGCCCTCTTGCGGGGAGCGATCTGCCGCAGGGAGAGGAGGCACTGGATCAGTTTTTACGCCAGCAGATGCAGCAGAGTGACACGCCGCTCTATCCGCGGGTAATTGCTGCGCTGGTAAAAAATGCGCTGGAACTCACCCAGGGTAATCAGTTACAGGCGGCCGCGCTGCTGGGTATCAGCCGACATACATTGCGCACGCAGCTGGGGCATCTGGGGGTGATTAAACCGCGCCGCGGTTCAGTGCGTCAGCGCGATGCTGCTCCTGGTCAGCAGCCTGAGCGGGAGCGGGAACTGCGTATTGGTTATCAGAAATTTGGCAACCTTGGCATCCTGAAAGCCCGCCAGTCGCTGGAACAGCAGCTGGCCGGGCAGGGCGTCAGCGTCATGTGGAGTGAGTTTCCTGCGGGTCCCCAGCTTCTGCATGCGCTGAGCAATAAGGAGATCGATTTCGGAACTACTGGTGAAGTCCCCCCCTTGTTTGCACAGGCCAGCAATAGTCCGATGGTCTATGTCGCCTGGGAACCTGCCGCCCCGCAGAGCGTGGCGCTGCTGGTTCCGAAGAGCAGCCCGGTTCAGCAGATTGGCGATCTCCGGGGCAAACGCATCGCCGTGAATCGCGGTTCCAACGTTCACTATCTGTTATTGCAGATTCTGGATGAGGCGGGTTTAGCGCTGGATGATGTGCGCATTGTCTATGCCCCACCTAAATATCCGCTGACGCCCAGCGATCTCAACGCGGTGGATGCCTGGATGATGTGGGATCCGTTACTCAGCGATGCGGAGAACAGCGGAGAGTTCAGGGTAATTGCGGATGGCACTGGCCGGGTCAATAACCATCAGTTTTACCTGGCTGAGCGCGGATTTGCGACGCACTCTGGCGATCTGTTACAGGTTCTGCTTAACGCGCTCGAGCAGACCGGCCGCTACATTGATGCGCATCGTGCTGAAGCTGCCGGGCTGCTCTCCACGGAACTCGGCATCTCTGCCACCTCACTGATGCACGCCTTAGCCCGGCGCAGCCATCAGACCCAGAGAATGAACCTGGCCATTATCCGGGAACAGCAGACCATCGCGGACCGCTTCTATGCGCTGGGGTTATTCAGTCGCGCCATTCGCGTACGCGAGTCGGTCTGGCATCCATAGCGTTTTTTTAGCTAAGCATCGAACATTTCATCGCTAAGCGCTTCAACCCGCGTTTGTTATGTTGCGCAGACAACAAACAGACTCAGGAATGAGAGATGAAACAAGTTTTACTCAGCGCTTTGATTATTGCCGCCCAGGCGGGTTTCGCGTTCAACACCCAGGCAGCAGAGAAACCCGAGACAGTGAACATCGGTTTTCAGAAAGCCAATATCTTTGCGCTGCTGAAGTATCGCGGCACGCTGGATCAGGAATTAAAAAAGCAGGGTATTGCGGTGCACTGGATTGAGTTCCCGGCCGGACCGCAGATGCTGGAAGGCTTAAACATCGGCAGTATCGATCTGGCCGCTACCGGCGACGCGCCACCGACATTCGCTCAGGCAGCGCAGGCCGATCTGGTTTATCTGGGACACTCGCCTGCTAACCCTAAAACCGAAGCGATTGTGGTGCCCGCAGACTCGCCAATTAAAAGCGTGGCGGATCTCAAAGGCAAGCGTGTGGCGCTGAATAAAGGTTCTGACGTTAACTATCTGCTGGTCACCGCGCTGGAGCAGGCAGGGCTGACTTATAAAGACATTACGCCAGTCTATCTGCCACCTGCGGATGCGCGCGCCGCTTTCCAGCGCGGCGCGGTAGATGCCTGGGTCATCTGGGATCCCTACTACGCCGAAGTGGAAACCAACGCCCATGCGCGGCTGCTTAAAAATGCCGAAGGGCTGGTGCCGCACTACACCTTCTACCTTGCCAGCCGCAAGTTCGCAGAAACTTATCCTCAAATCGCCACTGAGGTGGTGGATGAGCTGGGTTCGCTGAGTCAGTGGGCTAATCAAAATCAGGAAGAGGCAGCAAAAATCATGTCCACCTCAACCGGTCTGCCGCAGCCGATCTGGCAGCGCGCCCTGGCAAGGATGCCGTTTGGCGCAGAGCGGATGACGCCAGACGTCTTCACCCAGCAGCAGGCGCTGGCAGATACCTTTACCCGGATTGGTCTGTTGCCGGTGAAAGTCGATATCCGCAGCGCGACGTGGTCGCAGGATAAGAAGTAGGCAAGCATCAGGCGAATATTTATCCGGATAAGCTTCGTCTGACATCTGATAATCAGTCTCTCTAAATAGCAACCGGCGGCCTTGCTAATCTCTTTCCGGTAATAGGTCCGTAGCATTACAGCAGGGTGAGGATAAGCAGAAAGGCGGGGAAGACAAAAGGGAATTTAGCGAAGCGGTGTTTATATTTCATAGAGTTACACGATGTTAATGTTAGCAGCCTGCTTCATAATCTGTTCTACACTTACGCATTCAATTACGCCCGTTGATTGAAAAGCAGCATCACGAAGAGGGTACGCGTCAGCAATGCATCATGCAGTCGCCACCCTCAAAACTGATCATGCCCGTGAGGTAAACATTATGAAAGCAGTTGTCTATAACGGACCTTTTGACGTTTCAGTCAAAGACGTTCCGGATCCGAAAATCGTTCGTCCCACCGATGTGATTGTCCGTATTACCACCACCAATATCTGCGGTTCTGACTTACATATGTACGAAGGGCGAACCAGCTTCGAGCAGGGTCGCATCTTCGGCCATGAGAATCTGGGCCAGGTTGTTGAAATCGGTAGCGGTGTAGAGCGGATTAATGTCGGTGATTATGTCTGCCTGCCCTTTAATATCGGCTGCGGCTTCTGTGAAAACTGCGAGAAAGGGTTAACCGGTTACTGTCTCACGGCAAATCCGGGTACGGCCGGTGCCGCCTATGGCTTTGCGGAGATGGGCGAATGGGAGGGTGGTCAGGCGGAGTTACTTCGTGTTCCCTTTGCTGACTTTAACTGCCTGGTACTGCCGCCGGATGCGGCAGAAAAGGAGGAAGACTACGTTATGCTGTCCGACATCTTCCCTACCGGCTGGCATGCCACGGAGCTGGCAGGATTACGCCCTGGCGAGAGTGTTGCCATTTACGGTGCTGGCCCGGTCGGCTTAATGGCGGCACATTCGGCCATGATTAAAGGCGCATCACAGGTCTTTGTGGTCGATACCCATCCTGACAGACTGGCGTTAGCCGAACAGATTGGTGCAGTGGCGATCAATGGCGTGGGCGATGAGGCGGTCAATAAAATCCTCGAACTCACCGATGGGCGCGGCACGGATTGCGGTTGCGAGTGCGTGGGTTATCAGTGCTGCAATAAACATGGCCATGAGGACAACTCCGCAACGCTGAACAGCCTTGTTGCATCAACTAAGGCCACGGGCGGGATTGGTACGGTAGGCGTTTTTGTTCCTCAGGATCCCGGCGGTGCAACTGAGCTGGCTAAAGAGGGTAAAGTGCCGTTCGATTTTGGTACGTTCTGGTTTAAAGGTCAGTCAATGAAAACCGGCCAGTGTAACGTGAAAGCCTACAACCGCCAGCTCGCCAGGCTTATCCATCAGGGCAGAGCTAATCCGGCGCAGATCATCTCACATCGTCTTGCACTGGCAGATGCTCCCGAAGGCTATAAGCATTTTGACGATCGTGATAATGGCTGGACAAAAGTTATTCTGAAACCCTGAATCGTGAGCCATAGCCGCATAAGCCACATTCAGGCGGAAATGAGAAGGAGAACTAAAAGCCTGTCTGTGGTTTGATGCTTTCAGCGTGTGTTATGACTCTTATGAGAAAGAGGCGAGGTGAAAGCGCCGGGGCGTTTTGCAAATCAAATCGAACGGCTCTTTGCAGAATGATTTAGCGTTTAGCTTTTTTGATAAAGAACACATCAGTTTCAACGGGTTCTGAACATGCCGTGGCTGATTAACAGTGCCTCATGCTGATACGATAAAACGCTGTCAGGTAGCCCTGGAGGGGTTATGTCATACATAGTTTTGCGATACCCGTGCCCGCACAGAGGCGCTGAAAAGCGATCCCATTGCCATTGTTAAAGCAGGGAAGGGTTATCCGGTCGCAATACTCCACCAAAATCAGCCTGCATTTTATTGCGGCCCGGCAGAGCTTTACGAACTGATACCTGATGCCCTTGACGATAATGAACTGGTTAAACTGGTCCACGAACGCAGCAACCCGCCTCTGCTTGATGTCGTTCTGGATCAGCTTTTGTGAGTTATATCTTCGATACTCAATCGCATCAGTAAGATACGGCTGGTTCGTGTTTTGCAATGGTTCGGGCTTGTAACTGCTATTCAACACCGACAAATCCACTGTTTTAGCCGTCCGATCAAGGTCATAGGCAACCTGAATTCGAAGCTACATCTCAGGTGTACTGCCGATAACAGCAGCCAGTTTGATAGCCATCTCAGGCGTTGCAGCGGTGATACCAGAAACCATTCCTGATGCTGTAGAGGGTGCAATAGCCAAAGCACGAGCCAACTCCCTGATTCCATTGTCGAGATCTTCCATGATGTCGGAAATAACTTCACCTGCGTGTGGGGGATTAGGCATTGTCTTTAGCGATAGTCCTCATAATTTAGAATCCAGGCGTTACCGTTTTTAAACTAAAAGTAATGCGCCCCTTTCCCGTAACAATTATGTATTATTTAACATAATTAGTATTATGCGCTCTGTTTTCAGGCTTGAATTACACCTGGTTTTGCTAATCTACCTTCAACCCTATCGCTGCCTCCACACCTTGAGCAATCTTCCTCAATGTCCTACCTTCAATCAGCGCCCAAACGCCTCACAATCACACTCGTCCGATCTACCGGAGGCCCAATGAGCAACATTAGCAGCCCCAAACCCTATAGCGGCACCCTGTTTTTCGATGTGAATGAAACCCTTTTGTCCACTACCGAACTGAACCATGCTGTCGCGCAGCGGCTTGGCAACAGGCCGGAGCGCGCCGAGGCCTGGTTTACCTCACTGTTGCATCATTCACTGGTCGAGTCAGTGACCGGCAGCTGGCACAGCTTTGGTGATATTGCCGAAGCGGTACTGAAGATGACCGCTGCGCGTTACGGCGTCACTCTGCCAGCTCACCCGACGCCGCTGGCTGACATTATCGCCGCCATGCCCGCCCATCCTGACGTTGCCGCAGGACTGACGGCCCTGAAGCAGCAGAGTTTTACGCTGGTTGCGCTGACCAACTCCTCTGCCGCGCTGGCTGAAAAACAACTCAGCTCAGCCGGACTGGGACCGTTGTTCACTCGCATTCTCAGCGTGGAGGAGGTTCAGATTTATAAGCCCGACCTGAGAGTTTATCAGTGGGCAATGGAGGAGATGGGCAAACCCGTGTCTGAGTGCATGATGGTGGCGGCGCATGGCTGGGATGTGGGCGGCGCAAAACGGGCAGGCATGAAAACTGCCTTTGTCAGCCGTCACGGACAGGTACCTTATCCGCTGGCACCTGCACCTGATTTGATCGTCAGCGATATCCAGGCGCTGGCCGCACAGCTTAAACTGCCCGGCTAAGCATAGTGCTCAGTGATTCCCGGTAAAACCCAGGCAGTCAGTCTGCCTGGGTCTCAAACGCCGCTCTGACCGCTTCCACGATGCGCCCGGACAGCGTCGTATCGTCCAGCACCGGAAACGCTTTTTTAAGCTTGCCAGAGATCTGCCAGCCATTTTCCTTCAGCGAACGAATAATGCGACTCGCGTCCTGATCGGGCATTTCAACGACGTCCTTCAGACGCTGCTGTGCACGCTGAAATATCACCAATACGCGCGCTTCATCAGCCATCTCTTTTCTGACGGTATGCTCTATAACTTTGCAGGTATAAAGCACATGCTCGGTTAAGTCGGGATAGCGCCAGGCGAACCGGGCATCCTCATACTCGCTGAAACTGAAGTTGCTCAGCGTGTCATCTTCATAGGTTTTCAGTTCGCCAAACCGATAGCAGCCCGCATAGCGCCGCATCAGCCGTTTCGAGAACACGTCCAGCGTGCGATCGTAGCCGACCCGAAAATCCATCGAACTGGTGATAGTGGCTGAGACCGGCAGGATGACCCCATCCGGTATCGCTCCGTCACGAATCAGCGTGTCATTGATTAAAAATCGGTGGATGCGGCCATTGCCATCACGCATCGGGTGGATATAGACGAAGCCAAACGCAATAACCGCGGCACGGGCCAGTGGCGCGGCACCCCGCGTCGCCAGGTCAAAGGCTTTCAGGCCCTGCATGAAGCGAGGAACATCATCATAGTGCGGCGCAATATAGTGGACGATATCCTCACGCATTGTCGACTGCCCGACAAACACGGGTGAGCGGCGCAGGCCCAGTCCCAGTGCGTCCTGGCCAAGAATGCCCTGCTGTATGGTATGCAGGCTGCTATCACTGAGCGAATCGTCAAGCTGTCCGCAATACTGCGCAATAACGTGAGCAAACCGCTGAATGCGGTCGCCCTGATCCGACTCTTTCTCAATGAGAAAACTGGCGCGCGACTCTTTAAATGTCAGCCAGCTGGCAGTGCGCATCAGAATGTCTGCGCCAAAGGCGTTATCCAGATCGTTTAAGGCATCATTGAGATCGAACGTAAGCGCCTGCTCAACGGCCGCGGTCCTGCGTACCAGCGGGCAGAAATCCACCGATCCTGGCAGGTTATCATTGATGCGCCAGCGTCTGACGCGCTTTACTGTCGTTCGGGTCAGATAGGCTTTGGATGAAATGGCCTCAATATAACCTCCATTGGTGACATCCGGTACCTGCAGCGTGTTGCCGGTCAGCCATTCATAGAGAAAGCCAGCCCGTCGCGCATACTGTCCGAACGGCTCCTGACGGCACCACGCCTCCAGCGGTTCCGGGCCGACAGCGGTAAACAGGCGGGCAAAAAACTCCAGGTGAATCTCTTCGTACTTGAGACCAAAGGCAAAGTGACCGGCAAAATCATCTTCCGGTTGATAGCCAGGTGGATAATGATTTTCAACCTGGCCCTGGCTGTCATGATGAGAGCGTACCGTTCCAATAGCTGACTTAACGCGTAATGGCTGCGCCAGTTGGATAGCATAACGTTCGCGCAGTGCGCTAAAGCCGACCAGCATAATGAATCCTTTATCCGTTGCCCGAAAACGATAACAAAAAAGATTTTTAACACTAAAACGCTAATATGCCTATCATGGCGACATTAATTTTTGCCCGAAAACGATAATAACAATGATTTATGATGCGGAAACGCTAACTTATCTGTTCAGGGCTTAACCACAATGCACAGCAGCCCGATAACAATAATCGCTACGCCCGCCAGGCTATGCCAGCTGAACGCCTCATGGAATACCGGCACGCAGACCGCCACCAGCCAGACCAGCACGTAACTCAGGCTGAGCAGCGGATAGACCCGATTCAGCGGAAAATAGTGCAGCGCGCGAATCCAGCAAAGCATCGAGACACCATACGCGCCCAGCCCGGCCAGCAGCAGCAAGGCGGGCAGTATGGCAACAGCAGGCAGAGACACAATGCTGCTGGCATCGGGCAGCCGCGGCATCGCCCAGCGCATCATCAGCTGTGCCGCTGAGACCAGCAGCACGCTGCAGGCGACCCATCCATACCCTTTCATAGCTGACTCGCCATCAGCGCCACACCCGTCACCACCAGCAGCGTGCCGGCAATCTGGCGCAGCGTTAACCGTTCGCGCCAGAGGATGCGCCCGGCCAGCGCAACGAAAATGAAGTTCAGGCTCAGCATGGGATAGGCCTGACTCACCGGCACCCGCTGCAGTACCAGCAGCCAGAGGAGCATCGCAACGCCTAACAGCAGCACGCTCATGCCAATCCAGCTTAAGCGAATTCGGCGCGAAGTCGCGTGGGTCGCCTGTTTCTGGCACAGCTGCGCGCTGCAGCTGAGCAGACTCACCAGCACAATCAGCAGCAGCATTACTTCATCTGACCGTAATAGAGGCAGACCAGCCTGCCCTGACGATAGACCGCATCGGGCACCGGCACATCCTCACCGATATCGCTGTGCACCGAGTCGACCAGCAACATCAGCGACACGCTTCCGATACGGCGATGGTCAGCAAGCCAGCCGCCAAAGTCAGCCTGAGAGACAAAGCGGGACTGCGCATCCGGGTAGCTCAGCCCATATTCCAGCTCGCCTTTAGTGTCATAGAAACCGATATCGCTGCGTTGCAAATGCCAGGCTGCCGCAGAGGCTACGCCAGGATTGTCCGCCAGGATAAAGCGGCTGGAGGCCAGACGCGCGCTAATCGTGGCAACAAAGTGCTGCGGCTGTTTAGCATCGCGGATTTTATCCGGGATCGCAGCGCCAATAAGCAGTGCGACCCCCAGCGGGCAAAGTGCGGCCGCCAGCCAGCGGCGTTGTGAAGATCGACAACTGTATGCGCCCACCAGCCCCCAGATGAGAAATGCCATCGCGCCCAGTACTAGCTTCAGCATCTCATGCGTAGCGAACAGCGGATGATGCGTCACGCTCCAGGGCGCCAGCACCAGCAGGACCGTTGCCAGAGTAAGGATGCTGAAAATCAGGTTAAGCCAGCCATTGACCGTTAAAGCGCGCCCTGCACGCTGGGCGGCGTTCAGCCCATAGTGCGCCATCAGCAGCGACAGCGGCACAAAACAGGGCAGTATATAAGTCGGCAGCTTGCCTTTAGCCAGGCTGAAAAAAAGCAGCGGCATGACCGTCCAGCTCAGCAGATAGAGCGCGCCCGGATGGTGCTGACGTTCGCGCCAGCCGGTCATTAATGCACCCGGTAACAGCGCCAGCCACGGCAGCGTGCCCAGCAGCAGAACCGGCAGGTAATACCAGAACGGCGCCTTGTGTTGTGCATTGTCCTCAGCAAAGCGCTGAATATGCTCAACCCAGAAGAAGTAGTGCCAGAAATCCGGTGCCTGATGATAGATCGCCAGCGCCCAGGGTGCGCTGATCGCCGCGGCTGAGAGCAGCGCCAGCGGACCGAAGCAGAGCAGTTCGCGCAGTCGCTGCCGCCAGAACGTCCAAGGCAGAATCGCCAGCACAGGCACTGCCAGCGCCAGAAAGCCTTTGGTCATAAATCCCATGCCGCAGGCGAGACCTAGTAGCAGATAGCCGCCCGCGCGCCCGGCGCGTCCGCTGGCCTCCGTCGCCAGCCAGAAGCTGCACATCCCGGCCGCCAGCCAGAGCATCAGCATGGGATCGAGCACTGCATAGGTGCCGACGCCATAGACCAGCAGCGAACTGAGGAAAATCAGGCTACTGACAGCGGCGGTGCGCGCCGAACCAAATATCCCCCTGCCGAGCCAGAAGATCAGCGCGGCAGTAATCGCCGTTGAGAATATCGCTCCTGCCCGCACGCCAAAGTTGTTATGACCGAACAGCCACTGACCCAGCGAATTGACCCAGTAGCCAGCAATCGGTTTTTCAAAATAACGCAGGCCGAAGAAGTGCGGCGTGACCCAGTTACCCGTGGCCAGCATCTCCCGACTGATCTCCGCATAACGGGTTTCATCCGGTTGCCAGAGGTCGCGGAACATCGGTGGGATCAGGTAATAGAGAACAAAAAAGCCGAAAAAAAGTAGCCACTTCGTGTTGTTATGTATCCGCACTAGTTCGCCTCTTCAGTCAGTTTCTGGCAGCCCAGCCACCCTTCCCGTCCGGGAATTTCGCCTCTGACGACCCTGCCCATCGGTAACGTGCTGAGATCATCGGGCAGCAGCTCGCCTAACGGACAGAACTGAATACCGTTACGTTCTGCAGCATCCAGCAGCTGGTCAAAGTCCGGGTAGCCGATGATCCCCTCGACTTCGGCATGTATGGTGTAAACCGCGCCCTCATCAGACGCGAGCATCTTCGCCAGAATGTAGTCGTTATAGCCTGCTGCGCTGACCTCGCGGCCAACCACTTCATCCCATGTGGGCAGCGTCACCGGAATCTGTACCGTGCCGATCTGCCCATCCGGCAGCAGAGGCCGGAACGGGCCGCTGCCCCGACAGTCGCTGTTGTAGTGAAAGCCAAAGTCCTGTTTGGCAGCGATGACCCGGCCATCAGCGCGCCAGCCTGCAACGGCCGAGCAGCTGACCGGGTGACCGAGGATTTCACTCAGCGTTTCGGTGCCGCGCGCTATCTGCTCAACCAGCTTGTCCTGCGGCCAGACGCCGGCCCAGGTCTGCCAGGCAAAGTGGTCCCAGGCATGCAGGCCGACCTCATGCTGACGGGTGGCGTCCTGCATGATTTGCCGCAGGCCGCGTCCCATCTGCTTTCCCGGCCAGGCCGTGCCGGCGAGCAGAATGTCCCAGCCATAGAGCGATGCAGCACGGGAACGCAGCATCTTCATGAGAAACGCCGGTTTCACCAGCCGCCAGAGATGACGGCCCATGTTGTCTGGTCCCACGCTGAAGAAAAAGCTGCCCCGCACCGCATGACGCCGGAACAGCTCAAGCAGCGCCGGCACACCCTGCTTCGTGCCGCGCCAGGTATCTACGTCAATCCGCAGACCAATCTTCTTCATCACTTATCAGCCTGTTGCTCGACGGTGCGCAGGAAGAAGTCGAGGGTGTTGTCGATAGTGACATCCATCGTGACGGTCGGTGTCCAGCCGAGCAGGCGACGCGCATTACGGATAGCCGGTTTACGGTGCTCCACATCCTGATAGCCTTTGCCGTAGTAGCTGCTGCTCTCCACTTCCCGGAAACCGGCAAACGGCGGAAACTGGCTGCGCAGCGGATGACGCTCGAAACTTTCCAGCAGCTGCTCGGCCAGCTCTTTGATGCTGGCTTCGTTGTCCGGGTTACCGATATTGATGATCTGACCATCACAATTCTGCTGCCTGTTTTCGATGATGCGGAACAGTGCTTCCACGCCATCCTGAATATCGGTAAAGCAGCGCTTCTGTTTGCCGCCATCGATCAGCTTAATCGGCGAGCCTTCTACCAGATTGAGGATGAGCTGGGTAATTGCGCGTGAACTGCCGATGCGTGCCGCATTGAGGTTATCCAGACGCGGTCCCATCCAGTTGAAGGGACGGAACAGGGTAAAACGCAGCCCCTCTTTTTCACCATATGCCCAGATCACGCGGTCCAGCAGCTGTTTAGATACGGAGTAGATCCAGCGCTGTTTGTTGATCGGCCCGACCACCAGATTTGAGCAATCCTCATCGAAGCTGGCATCGGTACACATGCCGTAGACCTCAGAGGTGGACGGGAAAATGATGCGCTTCTGATACTTCACACAGTCGCGAATGATTTTCAGGTTCTCTTCGAAATCGAGTTCAAACACGCGCAGTGGGTTACGGGTGTACTCAATCGGCGTCGCGATCGCCACCAGTGGCAGGATGACGTCACATTTTTTGATGTGATACTCGATCCATTCGGAGTGAATAGCGATATCGCCCTCAACGAAATGAAAACGCGGATGTTCCAGGAAACGGCTGATAGCGTCTGAACTGATATCCAGGCCGTAGACTTCAAAATGTTCATCCTGTAACAAACGCTCGGTGAGATGGTTACCGATAAAGCCGTTAACACCGAGGATCAGCACGCGGGTACGGCGTTGCAGCGCCGACTGCGGCTGTGAATAGAGCAGCGCACCTGGCACCATGCCCAGGCTCTGCGCCAGCTGGCTGCCGTTCATATAGACGCCATGCTCAGACTGTCCGGTCTGGATTTCCAGTGCGCCTTCGCCACAGGCGATCAGGAATGGCTGTTTAGAGATGACAGTGCCCGGTTTTGCCTGCTGCTGCTGCGGATGAACCCGGCTCTTCCAGACGATAAATTTAACCGAACCGGCAAAGGCGAATGCCCCAGGCCAGGGATCGGTGACCGCTCTGACCAGGTTGTGAATTGTCTCAGCAGGCTGATTCCAGTCAATGCGGCCATCTTCGGCCGTGCGACCGCCCACGCGGGTTGCCTGGCTCTCATCCTGTGGCCACTCACTGACTTCACCCTGACGCAGGCGAGGCAAGACGTCGCTTAGCAACTGCTCTGCGGCCTGGGTCAGCTTGCGATGCAGCGCCAGCGCGTTGTCCTGAGCGTCAATGGCCACTTTCTGCTGCGCCAGAATATTACCGGCATCTGCGCGCTTCACCATGCGATGCAGCGTGACGCCCGTTTCGCGCTCGCCATTGACCAGCGCCCAGTTCAGCGGTGCCCGGCCACGGTATTTTGGCAGCAGGGAGCCATGCAGGTTAAAGGCCCCCTTCTGAGCGCATTGCAGGATCTCATCGCTCAGCAGATGGCGATAGTAGAAGGAGAAGATCATCTCTGGTGCCATGGTCCGGATGCGGTCAAGCCAGATCGGATGATTCGCCTCATCCGGCGCATAGACCGGAATGCCGTGTTCTGCCGCCAGGCGGGCTACCGAGCCGAAAAAGTTATTTTCGGTCGCCACGTCGTTGTGCGTAAAAATGGCGGTGATCTCATAGCCTGCATTCAGCAGGGCATTGATGCCGACACAGCCCATGTCGTGATAGGCGAAAACAACGGTCTTCATGATTGAGTATCCTGTACTGAAGGCTCTTCAGGAGCCTGAACAATGCGTTGAACGAAATAGCGCGGACGCGCGCGAACGTCGTTATAAATGCGCCCGATGTACTCCCCGAGCAGTCCCATACCCACAAACTGGGCGCCGATAAACATGAACAGCACGGCAAACAACACGAAGACACCGTCACCCGCCCAGGCCGCACCAAAAAAGAGTCGCAGTACGATGAGCACCAGCGAGAAGGCAAAGCCGGAGAGCGCAATCAGGCTGCCGACCACGCTGAGCAGTCGCAGCGGCGTGGTGGTCAGGCAGGTCACCAGGTCGTACATCAGATTGATCAGCCGCATAAAGCTGTATTTCGAATCGCCAAAAGCCCGTTCGGCATGGATCACCGGCAGCTCGATGGTGTGACGGGCAAAGGTGTTGGCCAGAATCGGAATAAAGGTGCTGCGTTCGTGGCAGTTGAGCATCGCTTCGACGATATGGCGGCGATAGGCGCGCAGCATGCAGCCGTAGTCTCCCATCGCTTTGCCGGTAACCCGCTGAATCAGGCGGTTAAGCGTGCGCGAGGCCTTGCGACGGAACCAGGTGTCCTGGCGCTGTTGCCGGACGGTGCCCACCACGTCATACCCCTGACGCGCAGCCTCGACCAGCCGCGGGATCTCTTCCGGCGGGTTCTGCAGATCGGCATCAAGGGTAACAATCAGATCGCCACGGACCTGGCTGAATCCGGCCATGATGGCGGAGTGCTGCCCGTAGTTGCGGTTGAGCAGCACGCCGGTTATCCGGCTGCCGGGAACGGTGGCGGCCTGTTCAATCAGTTCGGCAGAGCGGTCACTGCTGCCGTCATCCACCAGCAGAATTTCATATTCAAGGTTGAGGGCGTCGCAGGCGGCGCAAGTGCGCTGCAGCAGCTCAGGCAAACTCTCCTGCTCGTTATAGACCGGGATCACCACGGACAGCACATTGATCGGTTTGATATCGCGCATCTCAGGCTCCGGCAATGTCATGTAAAGCCTGAATCACGCGTTCTGCATCCTGATCCGTCATGGACGGAAACAGGGGAAGTGAACACATCTGCTGGCTGTTACGTTCACTGGCGGGCAGACGCAGATCGGGATAGCGCTCGCGGTAATATTTGTGGGTATGTGCTGCACGGAAATGCAGGCCGCTGCCGATATCTCGCGTCTTCAGCGCCTGCATAAAGGCATCACGGGACAGCCCGCAGCGTTGTTCATCAATGCGGATAATAAACAGGTGCCATGCATGCTGATGTGGCCACTCTGGCCGTGAAAGCGGTGTAAAAGGTAGCGAACGCAGCGCCTCAAGATAGCGTTCGGCAATCTCACGGCGGCGTGCAATAAAGCCCGGCAGTTTCTGTAACTGCACCAGCGCAATCGCTGCGCTGATATCGGGCAGATTGTATTTGAAGCCCGGCATCATCACTTCTGCCTGCGGCAGACGCCCCTGGGTCTGGCGATCAAACGCATCCACGGCAAGGCCATGAAACTTCAGACTGCGGATACGATCGGCGAGAGCAGCGTCATCGGTCACCACCAGACCGCCCTCCGCGCAGGTAATATTTTTGATGGCGTGAAACGAGAAAATTACCGTGCCGCGATGCCCGACCGGTCTGTCTTGATAAGTCGTGCCCACCGCGTGAGCCGCATCTTCAATAATGGCAATGCCATGCTGCTCAGCCAGCTGATAGATCGGTGCGATATCGGCAGGCGCACCGGCGTAATGCACCGGAATAATGGCGCGGGTGCGTGGCGTAATGGCCTGAGCTATCTCTTCCGGCGTCACCATCAGGTTATCCGGGTCGACATCAATCATGACTGGCGTGGCACCCAGCAGCGTAATCAGGTTAAGGGTTGAAACCCAGGTCATGGACGGCGTGATCACCTCATCGCCAGGCCCGATCCCCATCGCCATCAGCGTGACATGCATCCCGGCAGTGGCAGAGCTGACTGCAATGGCGTGCGGGTTGCCGGTCAGCTGAACAAAGGCCTGTTCCAGTTCGGCGCATTTCGCCCCGGTTGTTATCCATCCGGAGTCGAATACCGCTTTAACAGCAGCCAGCTCCTCATTGCCGAATGAAGGGCGGGAAAATGGCAAAAAATCCATGCTAAAACTCCTGCAAATCAAACCCATAAACTGTCGCGCGTTGTTAATCGGATACAACGCCGGAAAGAACTGAAATAGTGATTTATCAACACCCGGCAGGCAGATAAGACATAACAGGTTTCCCGTTATGGAATTAAGGTTACCGGACTGCTAATACAAGCTAACGTATGAAAGTTAACTGAACATTAAATGAAGAGGTTTAATTACAATAAAAACAACGAGGATTGAGTTAATGGATTTCTGAAAAGTTCACTATCATTTCAATAATACCGCCCCGGAACTCAACTCTTTTTGAGTTATTGATATTGTGTTTAAAAAACAGGAAGCCCAGCCTGTTATCAGCTCCGATGAAGCTCGCCTGACATAAATTTCCTTTAACGAGAAAACCTTAAGCCACTGATTACGATAAGCTAATTTCATATCGCAAATTGCCCCCTTAAGGGTGTCAAATACCTCCACTCAGGATTTCAGTAAAACGAAAGATTAATAAAGTCGACTTAATGTATTCTTAATATTTCCTGGGGTTGATATTCTGCCCGCGGAATAATCATTACATTTTGGTGAATTTAAGGTGGCAGTCAGTTAATATCTTTAAGATTATCTGTGCCTCTGTGGTAAAAGCAGTGCTAATAAAAGCGAATAAGATCGCGGTTTCAGGCGTTAACGTTTGGTCTGTCTAAAAGAGAAAAAGTGATGATACGTGCCGCCTGTTTATGCACTCTGTTTGCCCTGATCAGCCCGGTGATCTGTGCCGCGCCGGTAACCTATGCCATTACCCCCGATAAAACGTCGATTGGCCTTTCGTGGCGTGCCTTTGGACATGACTTTTCGCAGGCCAGACTGCAGGGCGTGACCGGCACGGTTACGCTTAATCCGGATCAGGATCGTGACGATCGTATTGAAGTGAATATTCCGGTGGGAACGCTGGTGGCCTCGAACAGCCTGTTAACCTGGCAACTGAAAAGTGATCTGTTTTTTGACGCAGAGCGTTACCCGCAGATTTATTTCGTCAGCAGTCGCGTGGCTGCGTTGGGTGACGGTAATTACCGGATTTTTGGCACGCTGACGGTTAAAGCTGTCAGCCGGCCTGTCGTGATGCTGGCCTCGCTGGACAGTGGGAACACCCTCGATCCTGCCTCACGCTTGCTGGCGCTGCATGCCTCCACCGCCATCTCCCGCTCCGCCTTCGGTATGGACCGGCTGGTCGGGGTGGTGGACGACCGGGTAAATATTGCGCTAAAGATTGCAGCGCAGGTCAGAGAGCCGCGCTGACCGTCACCGCTGCGCGTGCTGCCGGATTACGTGAGCGCTGCCTGTAATGTTTCAGCGGTGGACGCCAGCTGCGCTGAGGGGTTGCGGCCAATCAGCACATATTGATAACCGTCGCGCGTCCACCAGGCCAGCTGCATGCCGTGGCGCTGTTCGCGGGCAATCGGGTTCGTGTTGTGCGGTGCGGGCGAGATACAAAGCGCCATCGGGCCATAATCTGCGTGCAGCCAGGCGATCTGCGCAATTGACGTCCGTTCGTAGCGCAGGATACGCACCATTTTCAGTTCAGCCCCCGCTACGTGCAGTTGCTGGGGGTGCAGCTGCAATCCTAAATCGAGTCGGGTGCGGTCCAGCCCCTTTTTCAGCGAAAGAGCATCACCGGGCATGTCGGCAAGCGTTTCAGCACTGTAGAGCGACATATAACGTGCTTCAAGATCGCGGATGGCCTGGCTTTCATCCTGCTCATCATCTGACGGTCTTGCCAGGAAACCGATACTGCTGCCCACCAGCAAAAAGCTGACAGACGCGGCAATCAGTGCCCGACGGCTGTATCCTTTGGCTGGCGGGGACTCGGGTGCGGTGATGGCCGCCAGCTGCTGTGCCATTCTGGCCTGTGGAGCCTGTTCCAGCAGCGGTGCAAAAGCCTGTTCAAAATCGAGACTGCTTTGCCGGAAATTCGCGGCCCTTGCGGCCAGTCCGGGATCTTCAGCCATCGCCAGCTCAAACTCTGCAGCTTCCTGTGGCATCATCTCACCATCCAGCCAGGCAACAATCGCCTCATCGCGCCACGGTGGCGTAAAAGTTTCCCTGTTCATTTCCGATTCTCCTGCGGTACGGGCGAGGCCGCTGTCTGCCTGGCCAGCGTGGCACGCGCTGCAGCCAGACGGCTCATAATGGTGCCAATCGGAACAGCCAGCGTTTCTGCCGCTTCCTGATAGGTCAGTCCTTCGACATAAACCAGAAACAGCGCATTACGCTGCGCTTCGGGCAAGGCGTTAACCTTTTGCATGATGCGCTGGTAGTGCCGGTTGTCGTCGCTGAAAGCATGGTTATCCACGGCCAGCAGTGCATCGGGATCAACGAATCCCTGGCCCTGTCTCACCTTTCGCGCCCGTAAGTCGCTGATCCAGATGGAGTGGAGGATCGAGAAAAGCCATCGGTCAATGCGTGTGCCCGGCGTGAACTGTGCGCTGCGCTCCAGCGCGCGCACGCAGGTCGACTGTACCAGCTCTTCTGCCATGTCACGGTTGTGCGACAGCACATAGCCGTAACGCCAGAGTCGCGTCAGGTGTTCTGCAAGGTGCTGACGGATGTCGCTGTGAGTGATTTTTCGCTCCTCCGTGCCGAGTCACACCTCGGGATGGCCATTAATTGCGGCCTGCAGATCGCGGTACTCCTCGCAATCGGTGCCACAAATCCCGGCAATGGTTTTTAACTGTTCGCGCGCCAGGTCGGGTCGCCCTTTGATCATCCAGGCTTCACCAAGATATTCACGCACTTTAGCGTAACGGGGATCGAGCGCAATGGCGCGCTGATAATAGCCAATGCCCTCATCTGTGCGGCCCAGCTTGCGGGTAGCATAACCACGATAATTCCAGGCTTCGCGGGTATCCGGGTTTTTCAGCATATCCAGCAGGTTCAGCGCTGACTGATATTCACCTTTTTTCGCCAGATGATAGGCGTAGCGCGTTTTGTCTTCGTCACTCAGCCTGCTGGTCTTCTCCGGTACACAGCTTTTGGTCTGACTGTCATAGACCTGACCTTTGGGGCAGTCAGGCGTCTTTTTCTCACTGTCATTGTCACCCATCGCCATACTTAGCGGCGAGTGCAGCAACAGTAACAGGGCCGGAACGGCAAGCAGAGGAATACCAGAACGTGTTGTCATCATTTATCCTTATCGGGTCGGGGAGGCAGTTGATGAAACCTGCCAGAGGCACTCCGCCAGCGCAGCGCTATACGGTAAACAGCTCAGCACCGGTTTCTATTCGATAAAAATAAACTTATTTTCTGGCCGCCAGCCATGCCTGATCAGATCAGCTCGTTTTCCACCTTACTGAAGTGTCTTTCCGCCAGAGAGATCACCGCAGCTTCCGCAATCGCCTGTGCCCTGAGACCATCCTCCAGGCCAGGCAGATCGCCAACCTGCTCCCCGTTCAGCGATCGGATAAATGCATCAAGATGAGCATAATAGGTTGGCTGCACCCGGCTGAACCAATCGGGCAGCAGACCTGGCTGCTGAATCTGCGCGCCCTGATAACAGCTGACGCCGCGCTGCGGCTGAGAGGCCGATTCCAGCATGCCGTCTGACCCCATTACACTGATACGCTCGTCATAGCCATAGCCGGTACGGCGGGTATTATCGAGCTGTGCCAGCGCCCCGTTCTGCAGCCGCAACAGCAATATGCTGGTGTCCACATCACCAAATTCACTGATAGAAGGCAAAGCCAGTGCTGCTCCCATCGCTGCGACTTCTGTTACCTCCTCTTCTGTCAGCCAGCGCAGCAGGTCAAAGAAATGGATAGCCTGATCGCGCATCTGTCCCCCTGACGCCTTAAGATAGGCCAGCGGTGGCATAGCCGAGGAGCGGCAGACCATCTGAATCAGTTCCACCGGGCCAATCCGCCCCTGACGGAGTTGCTGCTTCAGCTGCTGATGGCTGACATCGAAACGGCGATTAAACCCCACCGTGACCGGCACGTTGTAAGGGAGAACGTTAGCCACGGCCTTACGGGCACGCTCAAGAGAAAGATCGACCGGCTTTTCACAGTAGATAGCTTTACCGGCGCGCGCAGCGGCTTCCAGCAAATCCGCATGTGTCGGCGTCGCGCTGGCGATAAGCACCATGTCAATTTGCGGATCGTTTATCGCGTCTGTGACAGATGCGACCCGGGCACCATAGCGGGTCGCAAAGTCGGCAGCGCGGGCGGGTTCCGCATCCGCCACCCACACCAGCTCTACCCCGGGATGCGCCTGAAGATTCGCGGCATGAACTTCACCAATAAAGCCACACCCCAGAAGGGCAACACGTTGCTTTTTATTCATTATTTGAACTCCATCATAGTCCGGCAGAAAGCTGCATCAGCAGAATAGCGCTGCGTTTTACACTCACAGCATGATGTTTTGAGGTGTTTACCTCAGAGGAGAGCGGCATGTCGCTGAAAGAGGTCGCCCTGCGGGCAGGTGTAGGGCTGGCAACCGTGGATCGGGTGCTTAATGAACGGGGTGGCGTTGCACCGGAAACGGTTCACAGGGTGCTGCAGGCGGCACGGGAAGTCGGACTCAGGCGAATTTTACCTGAGGAGCATCGTCATCCGTGGCAGATAGAACTGTTGCTCAGCAGCAACGATTCGTTTTTCTTTAAGCAACTGGCGCAGGATTTTACGGAGGTCGCATCCCATCTGGGCTATCGCCGGTTGACGCTGCATCGCACTTTTGTCCCGGAGGCGCAGCCTGAACGACTGGCAAAGCTTATCAGGCAAGGCAGTGAATTGCGGGATGGATTAATCGTTTTTGCCCATGAACATCCGGCGATTTATGAGGCGCTGGAAGATTGCCGGGTGCGTGGTGTACCGGTGATCTCGCTGGTCACCGATTTGCCCGGTGCCGCCCGGCTCTGTCATGTCGGGATCAACCAGTTGCAGGCAGGACGCACCGCCGCTCAGCTTATGGGCAAAATGCTGCATCAGCCCGGTGAGGTATTGATGGTCAGTGGTCACAGGGACTACAGCGCGCATCGTCAGCGCATTGAAGGATTTTGCACGCTGATGACTGAACGCTATCCCCATCTTCAGCTATGTGAAGTTCTGGCGGCTCAGGAAAATAGGGACACCCTCAGTAAGTTGCTGGAGAAGCAGTTGGTTCAGAGCAGAAATCTGCAGGGAATTTATAATACCGGCCTGGGGAACACTGAAATAGGCCAGACGCTGGCACGTCATCGTCGGCTGAATCAGTGCGTCTGGATCACCCATGAGCTTTACGCCACGACACGCACGCTGATGGCGCAGCAGAGCGTTGCGCTGACGCTGGATCAGAATACCCGGCAGCATGCTCAGCTTGCGGTACAGCTTATGCTGAATTATCTGGAGCAGAAAGTGAAACCCGATGAGTATGCCAGTGGAAAAGTAGACTTTATGATTTATACAGCCGAGAACGCGATATGAAGTAATCATCACGTCATACTCTCCACCGAGGACCGCATTTTCGTTATAAATGCCAGACGTTGAATCTGTTTAGGCTATTGATAATGGCACAGTGGGCAAACCACTTTTCACCTCCTGCAGCCTCACCTTTACGCTGTACTTCTGTATCGCAATCGCTTCAGAACGGTAAATGACGCCGACATACAGTTTTTAAACCTACTTATCATCTAAATATTAAAATATAAATCTATATACGCTCAATTTTCTATTTTAATATTTCACTCCATCTCAGAGTTGCTATCATCGCCTCGAATCCGACAGGCCATCACCGCATGCAGTGAAAAACTTACCAGATTAACCATTCTGGACCCGGGTCGTTGAACAGAAAGAGTAATTCAGGAGCAGGTATGCTAAGGCGCATCGCTGATAAAGCACGTTTTGTAAAAGATTTGATAAATATCAAGCCTGCCTGGATTTTTATTGGTAGTTACCCGTTACGCTTTCACTTTATGACGGTGCGATGCTAAATTCTCATCCGTTTAAGGCAGGTGAATGCCCAGCGCTTTGAATATAATCGGACTGAGCAGAAGATTATCCTGAATTTTATCTTCACCGGTAACGGTGCCTGACGGATTAATGAGAGTGTGATTTGGAACAGTGTTTATCTCCGGTACGCACCACCACAGAAAGAGTGCTGCACGCAGTTATTTTCGAAGTCGTTGCTAATGTCCTGGTTTTCATCATTCTGATTATTTTTGCCTCGGCAGCACCTTCGCAGTCGGCACTGTTGACTATAGTTTCATCAACGCTGGCGATGGGATGGAACTATCTGTTCAACCTGATGTTTGACAGCGTTCAGCTGCGAATCGGATTTAAAAAAGACTGGCGAATAAGATGTCTCCATGCCGTTTTATTTGAGGCAGGTCTGTTATTCGTATTGATACCTTTTGCAGCATGGTGGCTGGATATTACGCTATTCGCAGCGCTGAAACTGGAATGTGGGTTAGTGCTGTTTTTTCTGGTTTATGCTTATCTTTTCAATCTGATATGGGATTACGGCAGGGCTGCACTTAAAAAATAACTTTAGAAACAACAAATTAAAAATACATTAAGATAAAAGCTGATTTTTAATCTTCCGTTTAGCCAGGCCAGTGAAGCGTCAGAGGCGACGCGGCGCATCTGAACGTATCCAGTGCGTAAGGACACACGTATATCTGTTGTCAGGTTTTTATCTTCCTGGCAGCATCGATAGCACAGCGAGTCAGCTTAGATAAAGTTAAGACCGCGCATAAGCTCATTTTTACAGGTTAACTTCAGCAAAAAATTATGAACAAAGTCTACTATCTGAATAAGTTAAGAAACTGCCCGTCAACCGATATCCTGGATATCGTGACAAGCTATATGCGGAAAAAACTTCCTTCTGACGATCTCTCTTCTTTTGAGGGCGCATACGATCATCGTAAAGCTGAACTAATAATGAATGAGACTTACAACGAAGTGCCTGCGGAAGTCTGGCGATTAGTTTGCTGACGCTGAAATAAGGAGAAAATATCAACATTAATACATTATCCTCTGAAGATTTACTGCTCTGCAGATTATCCTTTTTCGTCTTACGGCTACGTCCGCAGGCTGATATTTTCCAGCAGGAATAATGTATCGATAAGTCAGAGCATCACCCCTTCATGAAGTGATGCTCTGATATTATTCCGACACGGATATCAGAAGTGATATGACAGGCCGATTAAACCACTGTAATCCGTTTTAAATTCACCACCAAAACTGCTCTCTACTTTCGCATTTAGTGAAAGGCCGGGCGCGATAATGCCTTCCAGCCCTACACTGCCACGATAACGGTTATCTGACCAGGCGCTGTATTGCCGGTTTGACTGACGATCGGAGAGCGTGGTTGTGGAGCCATTTTTACCAGGTGAATACTGATAGGCCAGACTGGCGCTGACGTTAATATTCGGCATTAATGCGCCCAGACCGCGTTTCTGCACCATGAACCCGCTGCTGGTGAAGTAAGGTGTGGATGAACTTAACGAAACTGACGCATCCTCCCCTTTCAGGGTATAGCCGGACATGACACCTGCGGTCACACCAACAAACGGTGAGATAAACAGAGTATCGTCAGCGAGCGCAAACTGATAGCCAGTGCGCAGGCTGCCTGCCAGCATATGGCTGTCCTTTTTCATGCCATTTATATTTAAAGCAGGATCCAGCGTTATCTCCTGATTCAGATACATATAACGACTGGCCGCATCAAAGAACCATCCGGCATCAGCCTGCCAGGAATAAAATGCACCGACAGTAGCCAGTCGATGTTTTTCATGACCTTCCCCTTTTACCTCACCCTGCGTATAACTGGCGCTGATACCGGCTGTTTGCTTGTCGCTGCGGCTATCCCAGCCCACGTTCAGTGTTTGCTGGTTGACGTCGAGTCCAAGAAAATGCCCTTTTTTCTGCTCTATTGTTGCCCATGATCCGCTGCTTTCTGGCGAAGCGCGCAGACTGTCAGTGCGGTTATGCAACTGGCTGACCGCTTCACTGAAAATGTACTGCCGCGAGGCGATTAAGGCACGCGTGCGCTGGATCAGTGGCAGGTTGTCGTAAACAGAGAACCAGTCATCCGGATTGAACGCCGGTTTTTTGGCTTCCTCTTCTGCTTTCGCGGCTTCCTCTTTCGCTTTTTCTTCAGCTTCGGCTTTCGCTTGTGCCTCGGCCTCTGCTTTGGATTTGGCGTCTTCCTCTGCTTTCTCCACAGCAGCTTGCTCAGCAGTGGCATTATCCGCTGACGAAGCGTCTGGAACAGGCGCTGGCTCAGGGGTAACTTCCGGCGCTGGTGTCGGTTCCGGCTCAGGGGTAACTTCCGGCGCTGGCGTCGGTTCCGGCTCAGGGGTAACTTCCGGCGCTGGTGTCGGTACCGGCTCAGGCGTGACTTCCGGCGCTGGCGTCGGTTCCGGCTCAGGGGTAACTTCCGGCGCTGGCGTCGGCTTTGGCTCTGGGGTAACTTCCGGGGCTGGCGTCGGTTCCGGCTCAGGGGTAACTTCCGGCGCTGGCGTCGGTTCCGGCTCAGGCGTGACTTCCGGCGCTGGCGTCGGCTCTGGCTCTGGGGTAACTTCCGGGGCTGGCGTCGGTTCCGGCTCAGGCGTGACTTCCGGCGCTGGCGTCGGTTCCGGCTCAGGGGTAACTTCCGGCGCTGGCGTCGGTTCCGGCTCAGGCGTGACTTCCGGCTCAGCCGACTTGTTACTTTCCAGCACCCACAAAACACGGTTGTTATCGTCTTTCACCTGATAATTGGGGGTGTAAACGCTAAATCCTCTGTAGCTGTCTGCAAAAGAGAAATAGCTGTGAGACGTGCCAGCAGGTGCATCAACCATCACCAGATCCTGGGTCAGCGCAACGTCCTCTTCACTTCCGATTAGCAGACTTACGTCCAGCAGGTTGTCGCCACCACTCACCGAATTTTTTACAATCAGTTTGTCGCTTTCCAGTGTGGAGGGTTTAACGCCTAACATCAGATTTAACCCGGTCGCATTCAGCGTATCGACATTCAATGTTTTGGCGCTCCAGTTGCCCGAAGGCACCATTGAAAGTGTCGAACCACGTTTCGCCAGAAGTGAACTGACATTACTGTTGCCGGTCATCGTCCAGTTCGCAGTGGCATCCAGCGTCATAAGGTTGCTGCCCGTTGATGTCACGGCCCCCTGATAGTTAACCTTCCCAAGATAAAGTGAGGCGTTGTTCGCCAGCTGAACATCACCTTCCACTTCACTGGCGGGCAGCAGTGCCAGTGCATCCGCGCTTCGCAATGGCTGACTGCAGGAAACATCATCAGAATAGATGGCAGAATAGCAACGCCAGCTTTTCTCGCCTGCCAGCTCGCTATCGTTATAGCCAAAAGAGAGCGTTGACGAATCAGCAGCAACAATGTTGGCTTTCACACCAGCGTATTCTCCCACCTGGAAATGCGCACCAGTACCTACATTGATCTGATCGGCTTTAAACAGTGAAGTGTTCCAGTCGTCATCAATGACAACGCCTCCCGCATGTGGAACCGGCTGACCAGATAACACCACCGTACCGCTATCAACGTTGAGATTGCCGTTCAGGTTCATACCGCCGGTCAGTGCGGTAATCGCGGTGGCGTTACGCGGTAGAATGTTAACGTTCATCACGCCATTCAGCGCATTTTCCAGCGTTTCACCCAGAAAACCGCGGAACACCTGAACGTTCAGCTGTGTCAGGCGATGATTGATGGCTTCATCCGCATCGGTACCCAGATACGTCCAGGTCGACGTTGAAGATTTATCCGTGGGAAAATACCAGTATGATGTGGTGTTTAACTGAAAATATTCCGTATCTTTGGTATAGGGATTTTTATACTCATAGATCGTGCCCGGTGTACCTTTAGGGTTACTCCCCTTGAAGGTGTAAAAGGGAACGTCTGCAGCGGTGTAACCCGTGATGTTGAGTGTTGCGTCTTTATCACTGTGGTTAACCAGCGTTGCGCCGCTGTCGGTATGGTTGATCTTTTTAAAACTCAGCGCGTTACCATTTAAATCTAAACGACCACCGCGGTAACCAAAGAAAATCTGGTCAGTCGCGACCTGATTTTCATCGTTCAGTATAACGGTTGGCCGCCCACTCACTAAAGTGACTGACGAAAACGCCTGTTTATTGCCCGAGGCATCAGCTTGTTGATCGAGGATAACGGTACCCTCTCCCACATTCAGCGAACCCGGGTTTGTACCCACAGCATTGATATGTAGTGTACCTGCGCCGATTTTATGCAGCGCATCGCTTGCCAGGCCATTAACCTGCCACAGGACTTGTTTATCTGCGTCAACTTCAACACCGCCGCCTGCCCAGGTTGCATTCACGCCCTCTTCTGAAGCCACGGTATAGTTGTTAGAAAACTGAAGTTTACCTGCGCCCATATTGATTGGTGTATTCAGCGTAATCAGGCCGCCCGCCCCGTTGAAGCGCAGATCTTTGGTGGCATCAAGTTCTTCATTGGTGGCGGTAGAGGGGG
This sequence comes from Pantoea sp. 22096, assembly GCF_052045955.1. Classification (NCBI taxonomy): domain Bacteria; kingdom Pseudomonadati; phylum Pseudomonadota; class Gammaproteobacteria; order Enterobacterales; family Erwiniaceae; genus Pantoea; species Pantoea sp. 22096. Next base: position 148,129 of record NZ_JBQEPW010000007.1, read on the forward strand.
CCGCTGACGCATAGTCCGCTCCAAGGCCCGCCCATGACCAGGAGGATCCGTATTGCGTTATCGCGGTGTTGTCCCAGAAAATCGTGCCATTGCCGGCAATATCCACGACATCAGGTGAGGTATTGATGGCCTGTACCGAAGCAATAAAATCACCAGGCAGATAGCCCGCAACTGCACGCTTTTTGTAAAGACCGCTATCCAGGTCATACCCAACATGGACAGCGACGAGCTTCCATTGCTGATCTATTTCATCCCATGCAAATACCGGACTACCGCTATCCCCAGCGTTAGCACCGATCGAAAGAGGCGTGGTATCCGCATCATCAGGACCTAAATTGTAATAACGCAAATAAGTGTTATTAGAGATGTCACGTACATTAGCAGCGCTGATTGTACCGCCTGATTTCCAGTTATAGGCGCCCGTCAGATGAACACGTTCCGTCTGGTCGTCATTAATTTGCTCCTGCGTTCCGGTTCCCACACGGGTATACCAGGAATAGCGTGATTTATAATCAGCAAGGAAGTTTGATTTAGTTACGTAGCTATACGGAGCAGCCTCAGTAACCACCTTATTAAGCCGCGGCGCATGGAAATCCTGGGTGCTGAGATCGTTACGATTGATGAGATTGTAGGCTGTACCATATTGAGCGCCATTGCCAAACGCTAACGTTTTATATCCGGTATTATGTTTTACACTGACAACATACGAAGGTGAAATAAGCGTAGAGTAACCCATAGAGGATACACCGCCAAAATCAGGAATAGGGAAATCAAGGTAGTCAGAGAGTGAACCATCTTTAGTGTATACAGGGGCACTCACTCTTCCCACATTATAATTCCCCAGATTCTCAGCAAAATCACGATATTCCTGAACATCGATATTGTTGAGCATTATGCCCGCATAAGATTTGGTGCAGATAAAGAAGGTGCAACATAACGCTGCGCTTCCAAAATGTTTCAATGGATTATCCTCATGAGGCTATTATTATTTAAGAAAAATACCTTAATTAATGAAATAGTATCATTATGACAATCGGTAACAGAATCTGAGTTTTATATAGATATTGATTCAGATCAAATAAAGGAGGCAGGTTAGCGTAAAATTTGTGATAACTCATTGTATTAAAAGGCCATAAAAACCCATTATCAAATTGGATTACAAGCTTCAGATTTAATATTTTTCTTGAAAACTATGTCAGGACAATTGCCAAATGAGATCAAAATAGATATAAAAAAACACTTACTGATAAAAAATAATTTATTAATTCAGAAAAGTCACTCCCTCTACCTTGATATTAATTCTTCCCTAAAAAATCTTATAATACTTTGTAGAAATAATATTCATTATCATTCATGGGATTAACCAATTCAGTGTCTGGTGTACATAAAACACGCGGTTAACCCCATTCATGGAGTCAGAACGACACGAGACATCCGTAGCAGTCCACAAAAAAGGACTGCGATAAATGATCGGGTGTCTTGCAAAGATTTAGCCAGCATTGAGCTAAGACAGAGCCTCAGGTTAATTATCTTTGCATTTCAATGGCTTTCGTTAACCCTACTGGTGGAAAAATTGAAAAGTGATTATTGCGGATGATCGCGATGATACAACGCCCACTGCTCAATCCTTTCTCCTGAAGGTAACAGGCAGTAGAGTGTGCTGGTGTTCAATGATTCATCCTTTACCTGCTGTCCGCCACGCTGCAGGCACCATTGACTTGCAGGATTTTGCATTACCAGGCGCTGTGGCTCAGCATGATGGGGCGTGCAGGCACTAATGTGTAGCGTGGCCAGCATCAGGGAGCCAACTGTTATTCTGTTTATGATTTTCATATAACCCTCTCTCAGCATCAATTTCAGGTCGGTGAGACTTCGCTTCTCATGCTTACAACGCTTATGGCACAAAGCGCAATAACGATTAGCGCATTAATTAATTCGCTCTTTGTCATACGTTTTTCATCGGCCATGGCTTCAGATTCCTTTCTGACCAGTTTATGGAAAAGTCTGGTATGTATCTGAGCGTGTAATAATGATAGCACCCACGCGCTAAACCCTCTCTTAACAACACCTATTGCTACCAGCATTCTCATTACTGACCTGCGAAACACAACAAATAAACACCAAAAGAGAATGACTGTAATAATAAATAACAAGACTTCCCGAGTGACAGTTAACACATAAGCTTAATTTTCAATGGAAATTCCTTTGTGGTGCTTCGATTCTTTTAACCTGTCGTCAAAAAACGCATACTTTCACTCTCTTTACATAATTAACGCCTGACCTGCATAATCCTGCCGCCCTAAGTAAAAATGCTGTTATTAATGGATTCTATTAACAAGACATTTAATTCGTATCGGGCCTGAGAAGCGTATGAAGTGCGAAATGGCATGCCTGTTTAACACTTTCAGAGTCCCCCGGCCCTTTAATAAAACCTTAAGGAAGAGTCACAGATATGAATAATAATACTGACTTAAATAAACGCGTAAAAGCGATGGTACTGGCGGGTGGTATGGGTATGTTGCCTCTGGTCAGTCCGGCGGCTATTGTCGGAAGCCAGAGAGGCGGAGATATTACGCTGGCAGATGGCACCACATTAATCGCCGATCAGTCATCTGGCGATGGTTATTATGGCATTCTTGTAACAGGTGCAACCGCTGCTGAAGTGACAGCCGGTTCGGGCAGCACAGTTACGGTGAAAGACCCTGAGCATTACGCTAAGGGAATTTTCATCCAGGCTGCGAACAGTCACTTTACTGCTGATAAATTAATTCTCAATGTTTCAGGAATATCCGCAGTGGCGATGGAGCTCAGTGGAAAGCAGGTTACTGCCAATCTGGGATCAGGTAGCTCCGTCACATCGATTGGATCAGGTATTGCTTACGCAGAGGGGGTGGTTGTAAGCAATCAATCCTCGTTGCAGGCCGAAGCATCGAGTATCAGTACCCAGGGCACCAACGGTATTGCACTGCGCGTCAGCGGTTACGGGTCAAACGTTGATTTAGGCCGTGACAGTAGTATACAGACCAACGGGACCAACAGTCATGGCGTACAGGTGGATACACTGACCGGTGATGCGATGAATAGTGCCGCAACGCTTAAAGCGGAAGCGCTGACCATTAATACTCTTGGCGACACCTCGCAGGGCATCAATATTCAGGATAATGGCTCGGTTGATCTGGGCAGCCACTCAACCATTATCACCACAGGTCAGACTTCTGCAGGCATCTGGAGCCTGGGTGAACTGACTGCCGATCATCTGACAATCAGCACATCTGGCACGACTTCTCCTGGCATTTCAGCCAGAGAAAATAGCCTGATAAATGTCGGCGCAGGCAGCGTGATCTCATCAGCGCAGACTGGCGGCCTTGTTGCAATGGATAATAATGCCATCCTCAACTTTTCAGGCAGTGAAGAGGAACGCAACACCATTCAGTCTGGCGGTTATGGCGCATCCGCGCAATCGACAGGTGCAGTGATCAATCTGGCAAACACAGATATTGTTCTTAAAGAATCAGATATGGTCGGCAGAGGCCTTTGGTCTCTGGGGGGAGGCGTGATTAATGGCGAAGACATCAGCATCACCGGCCCTGATACAGGAATCGGTGTTGTCGCCTGGAATGGTGGCCAGACCAATCTGACAGGCGATCTCTCTATCAATATGGCCTCTCCGGACGGAGTAGCAGTAGCAACACTCTACGCCGAAGGGTTTGCCCCGGGCGTTATTACTTCTCAGGGGAAAGCGGAAATCACCGGCAGCGTAGTATCGCTGGGGGGCCTGATCGATCTTAATTTAGAGCCGGGTTCACTGTGGTCCGGTAGTGCTACCAGCGATAATGTGAATGGCGGTCATTTAAACGTCAGCCTCACTAACAGCACATGGAACGTTAGTCAAACATCTAATCTTGATAACCTGACATTAAATAACTCACTGGCAGACCTTTCAGCAGCAACAGACGATGCGACCTACTCCACTCTGACCATTGCTAACCTGAGTGGTAGCGGCAACTTTACCCTTCGTACCAATCTGGTCGGCGATGGTGAAGGGGTAAATAATACTGGCGACAAAATCGTGGTGACCGAAAGCAGCGCAGGTGAGTACGGTCTGAATATTCTGAACCGCGGCAGTGCCATTACCACAGGAAATGAAGTGCTGACCGTTGTTGAAACTACCGATGGTGTCGCGACGTTCAGGGGCAACACCGACGTTGAGCTGGGTGGCTATGTCTATTCGGTCAACAAACAGGGGACTAACTGGGTTCTCTCATCGCCAAAAGCGCCTGAAGCGCCTGCTGCAGATGAGCAACCCGCTATTCCAGCGGATAACAACATTCAACCTGCTTCTGATGAGAAACCCTCAGCAGACCAACACCCCGTAGCCCCAACGGATAACAACATTCACCCTGCTTCAGATAAAGACATTAAAGAAAATGGAAATCCTACACAGCCAGCAGAACAAAATCACAATTCAACAATCACTACCACAGCGAATGCAGGCGCCAACTTCCTTAACATCGGTTATCTGATGAATTATGCCGAAATGCAGACTCTGATGCAGCGTATGGGTGATGTGCGCCAGGGAAAGACGAGCGGCAATGTCTGGCTGCGCGGAATGGATGGGCGTTTTAGTGGTTTTGCCAATGGCAAGCTGAGCAACTTCAGCATGAATTATTCAGGCTATCAGTTTGGGGTAGATAAACGCCTGTCCGATGATCTGCCGATTTATCTGGGCTTGTTTATGGGAGCAACAGAGGGCTCGCCTCATTATCGTGCTGGCGATGGCACGACTAAATCTGAACATTTTGGTATCTACGGCACATGGCTGAATGATGCAGGCTTCTACCTGGATGGCGTACTGAAATTCAACCGCCTGAGAAATCAATTCGATGTCAGCGATACGCAGAATAATCGCGTATCCGGACAGGGTGTCTCATCAGGCCTGAGTGGATCACTCGAAGCTGGCAAGAAGTTCAGCTTCTCTGACGACCTTACTGGCTTTTACCTGGAACCACAGCTTCAGCTGACTGCCGGTCATCAGGATGGAACCTCTGTACAGGCGTCGAATGGCCTCAACATTAATCTCTCAAGTTACAAATCGATGATGGGAAGAGCCAGCGTACTGGCAGGTTATGAAGTCAATCAGAGCAACTACAAACTCAATGCTTATGTCAAAACAGGTGTTTTGCGCGAGTATGACGGGGATGCTGCTTATGCTCTGAATGGTTCAGATGAGCGCCTCTCGTTTAAAGGTAATGGCTGGAATAACGGTATCGGTGTCAGTGCGCAAATCAGTAACCATACCCTTTTTATTGAAGGAGATAGGGTAAATGGAAATCGCTTCAACCAGCGCCAGGTTAACGCCGGTTATCGTTTTAGTTTTTAGTCAATAAACCAACAAATGATGGGTATTAAAGGAGACGTAAATGAAGAAAATATTATGGATGATCCTGGCCTTCATCACTTCAGGCTCGGCATATGCCCGGCAGGAAGTCACGGTCGCAGTGGCGAAAACCCTGCGCGACGATCGTCATGTTACGCTCACGGGAACGATCACTGGCAGGGCCGATGATGATCACTACTGGTTAAAAGACCCGACTGGCCGCATCCGTGTCGATATAGACGATGATGATGACGATGATCGCTATCTGATTGGTAAAAAGGTACGGGTCAGCGGTGAAGTTGACCGGGATGATGGCTACAGCGAAATCAACGTAGATCGTGTTTATATTCTGAAATAAACATCTGAAAAAAAAGCCAGTGGCAGCACTGGCTTTTTACTTGTCTTAACTTATCAGAAGCTTCAGGTTCCTTACCGTTTGTAAAAGTAATTAGTACAAACAGTGTACCCATGTACCGATAGCGCCTGAACGTCATTATTTTTCAAAACCATTGATTTCAAATGCTGGTTAGCCATCCGGCTGAGCATTCACGCGTTTGTCCGGAAGATTTCTGTGTACTTATGTGCGTTTCTTTGAGTGTCGGCGCAGACTAAGAAGGATAACGGCTTCCCACGCCTGACTTAAACGCATCGGGAAGATGAAGTACGGGTGCAGCAACCACATCGTTACTGTAAATACAGATAACCATCCCTGACATGAGTGCCGTTACCCTTTTAAAAGGGATGACCAGGGATTGGTTTTTTCGCGGTTCTTTTTTCACATAAACCTCTCAACCCTTAACGACCAGAAGACAGCCTGTGAATGCCGTTATGCATCACAGAAAACCCGGACATCAGAATTAACGCTGTAATTTGCAGGATCACGGACATATGAGATGCATAAGGAGTTAAAATTTTGCAGACTCAATAACCCCCTTATAAAGCTCAAGCAAAGTCAGATCATTGATGAAGGCGTTAAAGGCCATATCACCACTTAGCGAAAACTTCTTCATGACATTGTATTTATGTGCATAAATTGTCTTAGCGGAGAGATTCAGCCGTTTAGCTGTCTGCCCTACGCTATACCCTTTCTTAAGAAAACTTAGCACCTGCAGCTGGACTACTGTAATACGCGCGAAATCGCAATGTGAGCAATCCGTGGGTACAAATCCTCTGGCGCTCCCCTGATTTCCCAGCCAGAACCGGATGATTTTGTCAGCAATATCGCGAACAGAATCCCTGCGCGAAATGATAATCAAAGAACGATAGCAGAGAGGCAAATGCTCAGGAGTGATGTCTTCAATATCGTCAACAAAGACCATTAAAATGCTACCGGGCTTCCGATCCCGGTAGGCAGGCTGACACATATAAAGGCGCCACTGTGCAACACTAATCAGTATAAAGTCCGCCTGACATAAATTTTTCGCGTCATAGGCGGGTAAGAATTCTACTGACGTATCTGATAACAGTGCCTCCTCAATAATTTTTGAGATGCCCAGCCGAAAGAAGTAGTTCTCATTTGTACAAACGACTTTAAAATGCATTTTTCCCTTAAGCATCCCAAAAGTTAAATAAAAAAATCAGGTAAACTTGCCATTAACCAGGGTCAGTTCACCTTTCTCTTTTAATTCTTTCAAAACCCTGCAAATGGAGCTTTTTGAAAGATGAGAACTGTTTTCAATCAGGTAAAGTGCCGAAAAGCGCTTCTTAAGATGCGGTGGCAATTTTTCCCAGCGACCAATTAAAGAAATCACTTCATCATATGAGTTATTCTTGGGTAGCTGAATGTAGTTCATCAGGTCTGAGTACTGGCCCGAAAGAATGGACATGGCATCGTTAAAGAGGTCTTTCTCAAATACCAGTCGCCAGAACACATCGTAATCAATGAAGCTGACCTTCCCATAATCGATTCTTTCCAGATAGACAGGAGGTTCATCGAGTGCCGGTGTGACACCGACAACAAAGGGAGCAGACAGAATATTTAAGACCTTATTTTCACTCTTTAATTTCAGTAAGAAGTCACCATCAAGAATGAACATTACACGGCGTACATTATCTTTAGTGAGATGATAACGACGCTTACCGCGTGAAATCTCATCTGGATTAGCAACCTGGGTGTACCCGGCCAGCGCATCGATGATCCGCTCATGATTCTCAGTCACTCTATACATAATAATTAACTCAATCTAACTAACACGAAGTTAGTGATTAGTAGAAAAATTAGTAAAAATCCGTTTGTTATAGTCTCTTTTTTTCGCCTGGTGTATTTCTGATCTCTGGCCTTCCCCCGGATATAAGCCATAGAAGAGGTCGTTATTGGTTTCACTATAGTAAAACCATTGCGATAAAATTCAACACCACAAACATGCAAAAAGGAAGAGCATTAAGCCAGCGAATAGCATAACAACCAGATATTTCACCGCTTTAAAGTCATTTAATCAGTAATTCAAACTAACAAGTAGAGACTTACTGATAGGGTTATAACTTTTTTCTTAAAAAAGGAATCAATCATAACCATATGGAAATTAATGTTATAAAAACACCGTATTAAAAAAACAAGTACGCAGTGGCATTTTAAAAACCTGTAATAATCTTCACATGGTTACTCATAATAGAATCATTGTTAATTCCTCCGTAAAAATAAAAAAAACCAACACAGCACCTGATGGCATAAATTAAACCATAGCATTCCTATAACAGACATTTAAATCGACAAATGATTAATATATAGATTTAAATTCTATTTTTTTATATTTTCTAAGTGTTATACTCCATTAATGGGTAAGGCTCTAAGCGCCAGGATTTTACTTTACGCTTCATATGAATCTCACTTACTCAGAATCAGGCTGTTTTAAGAAACCCCTATAGATTATTCTCAAAGCCTTTACATCGCAGAATGTGTACCATTCTCACCGCCTGAAATTGATAGTGCCGCCTCAACGCAAGACACCTCAACAAATATGAAGTGAAATAACTTACCCATAATATGAACAACCTCACCTCACCCGTCCAAATTATAATGAATGTAAAAAAAATGTAATGAATTCAAACTTTATATAGCCAGTGAAAACCGCACCAAAAATCAATTATGGATATTTTACTATTTTATTTTTTATGGCCTCCGAATCTAATAACGCCGTTCGCTTGAAGCGGCATTTTAAAAAATTCATTACTGAATAACTGAATAACTGAATAATTGATTAATCGTGGAGATATAAATGAGAGAGTTAACATCTGTTGAAATGCAGACCGTTTCAGGCGCAGGTTTTTTTGATTTCATCGGTTCAGTCGTTGTAGGTGCAGCTGCAGGTATTACTGCTTTCGGTCTCAAATGGGCCATGAGCGGCGGTAGCGCGGGCGGCGTATTGGGCGTTGGTATTATCTCTGGCGGTGTTGGACTGATCGTAGGTGCCGTTGTGGGTCTGGTCGATGGCGCACTTTATGGCGCGATGAATGGCTGGGAAACAACTGCAGGCTGGTTCAATAATATTGTTGAAAACCAGCTCGACCTGGGAACAGGTGTAATTACTGCATAAGGAAAAATCATGCGTGAATTGAAAACTAATGAAATTGAAGGCGTCAGTGGCGGCTCACTAACTTCCGTAATTTTAGATTTCTTTAAACAGATTGGCGGAAGCTCCAAAGAAAAAACTGAGTGGGTACGTCCGGAATCAATACCAGAAGCTAACCCGGTTAGCGGTACTGCTTTTGGCATGGGTATTGTCGGTGTTGCTGCGGCCGTAGTTTTCGGCCTGCTGATGTTCTGATTTATCAGGAAGGCAATAGACTTCCGGAAAGGAATGGGCGCTTGTCATAAAACTCAATCGCTCATAATTAAATGTTGTTCACTATTTTATACAAAGGAAAGTATATGAAAAAGGTATCTATGGTTGCTATGGGTCTGCTGCTGACAGCGGCGCAGGTTAATGCAGCAGAAGCTTCAGATGGCACCCTTAACTTCACCGGTACCATTGCATCTCAGACCTGTACCGTAAGTGTTAACGGCGGAAGCAGTACTGCCACAGTTACCCTGCCGAAAGTAGCAGCCGGTGTATTAAATGCGGCAGGTGCCGTTGCGGGCAACACTCGCTTTACTCTGGCGCTGAGCGACTGCTCTGCAACAACTGGCGATGTCTACGCTTACTTTGAGCAGGGCGCTGGTGTTAACGCCAACGGTCGCCTGACTAACACGGGTACTGCTACAGGTGTTGATCTGCAACTGCTGGACAGCGCCAACAAAGTCATCAATGCAGGCAGCACTGAACAGTCTACCTCTCCTGCAACTGTCGCTCTGACAGCAGGGGCTGGCAGCCTGTCTTACTCAGCTCAGTACTATGCAACTGCTGCTGCTGAAGCGGGTAGCGTTGCATCAACAGTAAACTATTCAATCAATTACCTGTAATTGATTATGGTGAGGGCAATGCCCTCACCACTCTTCCCCTTTCATCACTTCAGTTAATATCATGAAAAAAAAAATTTTTAAATTTTTAATCTCCTGCTTGCTCACTTGCGCAATGACTTCGTCTGCCTTTGCCAGTGTGACCATTATTGGTACCCGGGTAATCTACCCTGCCTCCGAAAAAGAGGTTACCGTTCGTCTGGATAACCGCGGCGATCATCCCGCACTTGTTCAGGCATGGGTTGATAACGGAAACCCTGACGAAGCAGTAGATAAAATAAATGTTCCTTTCGTTTTATTACCTCCGGTTTTCCGTATGGAGGCGAATAAAGGGCAAACGTTACGTATTGTTTTTACGGGCGCCAATTTGCCAACCGATAAAGAATCTATCTTCTGGCTTAATGTCCTTGATATACCTCCTCGAGATAAAAGCCTGGCTAACCAGAACCAGTTGCAAATGGCGATCCGGAGTCGCATCAAGATTTTTTATCGTCCAGTTCAGTTTGATACAGCGCAGGCCAATAAAGCTGCGTCAGGGCTGGTATGGCGTCACGGTCAAAAGCCTAATTTTCTTTCCGCAACTAACAATTCACCTTTCTACGTTAACGTCTCACAGATTAATGCAGAAGATAACTCAGGTCATAAATTAGTCAGTGAAAAAGGGGAAATGCTGGCACCAGGCGAAACAAAAGAATTCCCGCTGAAAGGCATGAGCACAAGTCAAATAAAAACAACGTTTAATTATCAGTATCTGGACGACTTTGGTGCAGCACGTAAGGTTGAAAGCAAAATAAACGAGTAGCTTTTGGTAATTATCCAGGGGAAATTATGATGGCAAGGACGGTATTTTTTAATAAATCAACTGGCAAAATTTGTTATCGCTCTTTTTTGGCGCTGTTTCTGACCGCAGCAACTCAGTCAGCGTTTGCTGAAACTGCTTATGATTTCGATGAATCATTTGTAAAAAATTTAGCTGGCGTAAAAGTAGATGTTTCCCGCTACGCAACAGGTAACCCCATTGATCCCGGCGTCTACACGCTGGATATCTTTTTAAATGGCCGTCAGATTAGTCGGGAGAATGTTCAGGTTGTACGTGAGGGAGCAGGTACTAAGGCCTGTCTTTCCTATGATCTGGTAAAAAGCCTCTCCATTAAAGATACGGTATTCAGCTCTGAGCAAGCTGAAGAGTTACGTTCCGGTAAGCAATGTATAGCACTGGAAGATGTGGTTAAGGAGAGTCATGCCGCAATCAACTCCGCTGATATGCAGATGGACATCTCAATTCCACAGATTTATCTGCTGCGCTCAGCACGTGGCTATGTTGCTCCAGAATTCTGGGATAAGGGCGAAACGGCGTTAACACTTAACTATGATACCAACTATTACCGCTCTGTTAACGACGGACGTGAATATGACTCATTTTATGGCAGAGCGCTGGCAGGTTTTAACCTTGGCGGTTGGATGTTTCGTCATGATGGTTCATTAAGCTGGCGACGCCAGCAAGGTAAGGAGTCTCATCATTATAATGCCATCAACACCTATGTTCAGCGTGATATCCCGCAACTGAAATCACGCTTACTGTTAGGTGAAGGTAATACGAGTGGCGAGCTCTTTGATACCCTCTCATTCCGCGGTGCACAGATATCGACTGTCGATCAAATGTGGCCTGATTCACAACGTGGTTACGCACCAGAAATTCGTGGCGTTGCGCGTACTAATGCTCAGGTAACTGTATCGCAAAACGGCAGTAAAATTTATGAGACAACCGTTTCGCCAGGCCCCTTCAACATCTCTGACCTCTACCCTACCGGCTACGGTGGCGACTTAGATGTCACTGTAAAAGAAGCTGACGGCAGCGAAACGCGTTTTTCAGTACCTTATGCAGCTATGACGAGACTGAAGCGCCCGGGCATGACGTTCTACTCTGTGACGGGAGGTGTGTCGCGTAAAGACAACATGGCTTATACGCCTTCTGTTTATCAGGGCACCCTTCAGCATGGCTTTACCAATAGCCTGACCGGTTATACCGGTATTCTGGGATCAGATAACTATATCTCAGCGCTGTTAGGCGCTGCATTTGGGTTACCGATCGGCGCTATCTCTCTTGATATCACCGGTGCTCAGACAAAATATGGCGATGAGAAAAAGCAGGGTGTGAGCTATCGTGCGACCTACAGTAAAAAAGTTTCTCAGACTGACACCAACTTTACCCTCGCAGCATATAGATTTTCGTCATCGGGCTATTATAGCTATGACAATGCCCTGCAAATTAATAACTATTACAAAAAGAATAAAACTAACGGGGAAAATTATCTCTCCCGGCCTAAACAACGCTTTTCACTGACTGCCAGCCAAAATTTTGGAGAGTCATATGGGAATATATATCTTACTGGTTTCGTTCAAAACTACTGGAACAGTACCGGTACAAACACCCAATTTCAGTTAGGCTATAATAATAGAATTGGTCGCGTGTCCTATACATTATCAGCAAACCGATTATTATATTCAACCGGTGGGCATGACACGCAACTCTCACTCGACTTCTCTATACCACTTGGTAGTGAAAATAAAAATTATGTAACCGGAAGCGCCACACATAATAAAGATGGTGTAACTGCGCAAACTGCAGTTAATGGCATGCTAGGAGAGAATGATCAATATAGCTATAACGTAAGTGCTGCACGCGATATCGATAATAAAAAGTCAGGTTCGATCGGTGGTCAATATCGTTCACCTTACAGCATGCTGACAGCGTCATATACCAAGGGAGAGGACTATTATTCAGCCTCAGCAGGTGCCAGCGGAACTGTGGTTGCCTTGCCTGATAGCATTAACTTTAGTGCCTATCAGTCAACTACGTATGCTGTAGTCAGTGCCGCTGATGCGGAAGGTGCTCGGGTGCTTGGTTATCCAAATATAGTGTTAAACGGAAGCGGCAGAGCAATAGTACCTAATCTTAACCCGTACAGGATAAATGAACTGGCGATTGATCCAAAAGGTATTCCGCTTGATGTTGAGCTGGAGTCAACTCAACAGCGAGTTATTCCTGCTGAAGGTGCTGTAGTCAGACTGGACTATAAAACCACTAAGGGAAAACCACTTTTAATAAGGGCAAATCAGCCTAATGGCAATGCCTTACCTTTTGGTGCATCAGTTAATGATGAAAATGGCAATCTGGTAACTACTGTTTCACAGGGTGGTCAGATTTACGTCAGGCTGAATAAAGATGTCAGCCGCCTGCATGTTTCATGGGGGAAAACGGCAAATGACAATTGTCTGGTTAACCTTGAATCTGATGCCGTTCAGTCCAGTGAGAATCAGACACTGGCGAGACTGACGAC
>NZ_JBQEPW010000008.1:0-139413 GCF_052045955.1 Pantoea sp. 22096
GTCTTTTCAGACAGGTTTCTTAAATATGGTCGGCGAGAGAGGATGACTCTGCTCTGCGAGCAGCGCCCTTCGGGCCGTTGCTGAAGCAACGTTGTCTCGCTACGCTCGGCTCAAACCTCCTCTGTCGGTTCTCATCCTCTTTTCTTCAGATGAAAAAAACCTGTCTTTTCAGACAGGTTTCTTAAATATGGTCGGCGAGAGAGGATGACTCTGCTCTGCGAGCAGCGCCCTTCGGGCCGTTGCTGAAGCAACGTTGTCTCGCTACGCTCGGCTCAAACCTCCTTCGGAGGTTCTCATCCTCTTTTCTTCAGACGAAAAAAAACCTGTCTTTTCAGACAGGTTTCTTAAATATGGTCGGCGAGAGAGGATTCGAACCTCCGACCCACTGGTCCCAAACCAGTTGCGCTACCAAGCTGCGCTACTCGCCGATGGGGGCGCATGTTACTGCTACCCCCGATCAGCGTCAACCGCTTTTTATGCTTTTGACGTCAATCGCCTGGAAAGCACGCGGTTGCCGGAAATCAATCGCCGGCATGTCCCTTTCAGGCCACTATTACAGCGCTTTAGCCTGACTTTTAGCCGGTGCCTGACACCAGTTGTTAGCCGGGTTAATGCCGCCATCTGGCGAGGTATAACCCAGACAGCCCAGAATGGTATCGAACAACTCAACGTGACGATGGGTCCGGCCCACACGTTGCTGCGCCTGCAGGCGTTCGAAGTTACTGCGGTTCTGACTGTCTTCCAGATACTTATCTGACGCCCAGACCATCATCGGTACGCGGAACTGCTCCGGCGGGGCCATCTCACGCGGCGTGCCATGCAGATGCATATTCTCGCTGATCGACTCACCGTGGTCGGCAGCATAGAAAACGATCGCCTTCTTATCACGCAGTTGATCCAGCACGCTATCCAGCATGCTATCGACATAGAGCACTGAGTTGTCATAAGCGTTGATCAGCTGCGCTTTACTGCAGGTCTCGTCGACGCCCATACACTCTGGCTGATACTTCGCGAAGCTGCGCGGATAACGCTGTGAATAAAGATAGTGTGAACCTTTGGTGTGCAACACCACCAGATGCTTACCTTTCGGGAAACGATCCAGTGACGCTTTCATCTCCGGCACCAGCAGCATGTCGTCTACCGATTTACCCTGATTACGCTTTTCTGAACCAATCTGCTCACGGAAGGCAAAGTTGTTGGCATTGATGTTGTCGTAGAACCAGACTTCGCTCTGCATCGCAAACAGCTCAGAGGTGAAGCCCAGCTCTTTCATCACCGCAAACACATTCTGCTCTTTCAGCGTGCGGCCAGGGTTATCCATGGTGCCGCCTTCGCGCACGAACATGCAGCGCAGCGACAGCTTAGTCGCGGTATCACAGGACTCGCCGCGGAACGCGACCAGATTCTTCTCTTTCGACAGCTTAGGCGTCGTGTCGCGCTCATAACCCAGCATCCCCATGTGATCCCAGCGGGTGGTTTCGCCAATCACAAACACCACATAGGTGTCATCCAGGCCGGCAGGCGCAACGTAGGTAAACTTCTTCGCCGGATCCAGCAGTTCCTCGCTTTGCAGCGACTCATCCACGCGAGTCCAGGCAAACAGACCTACAGCCGCCAGCCAGTTAGAAGGCAGATACGAGTGGGCGACCACACCGCCGTAGCTCGGCAGATCGATGTTAGTAATCTCTTCATTATGCTTCTGCAGCTTGTCGAAATAACGGATCGGCAGCCAGACCAGAGCTACACAGAGCAGCATAATCAGGGTCGGTTTCAGGCGCTGTCCTGGCGTACGCAGCTGCTCGTTCAGCGTCATGCTCAGCCTGTTGCGCCAGATCATCAGCAGCGGCAGCGCGCTGACCAGCACCATCCACAGGATGAAATGGTAGCCAACCACTTCTTTAGAAAGATCGGTATCGGTCGTCATCACCGACGCCACAATACCGTAGCCAATCACGACGTTAAAAAACGCCATGTAATAGGCGGCGGCAACAGATATCAGAACAATCAGCGTGGCCAGCACGCGATAAAACCACTTTCCGCCTAGCGACAGCAGACGCATCAGGAAGAACGTCAGTAGCACAATAGCAACCACCTCGGTAACGGCAGTGAGCCAGTTCGTTACCGTGGATTGCCTGAGAAAACCGTCAAAACGACGATAGAAAATCGGTAAGTTCAGCAAAATACCGAGGTAGAGCGCCAGCAATAGCGATAACTTCTGCTGGGTCAGGGTTTTAATATAATTCATGAAAAAAGGGGTTTCTCCGGTGTGAAGCGCTTGACCAAATCTTTTATGTGACTGCCAAAACCCGGCAGAGTTCGCTGAATAAGCGGACCGGACAAGATGAAGGAAAATTCTGAACGGATTTACTGGCTATAACGCAAGGTGGCTCAGTAAAACATGGCCGCGTTTGATAGACCAGAAAATAATCTTTGTCGACCTGATTAGCACATTTTTTGTACACGGCTGACAGTAGCTGTTGGCTGACTGACGCAGAAAACAGCAGGAGAGAGGATGTAAAAAAATGCGGGCCTGATGGTGTCAGGCCCGCAGTACGCTTAGCGAATGATGTTCAGCGTGACGTCGATATTGTTGCGGGTAGCGTTTGAATAAGGACAAACGATATGCGCCGCATCAACCAGCTTCTGTGCTTCTGCTTCATCCATCTCTGGCAGATGGATGTTCAGCGTGGCTTCGATACCAAAGCCGTCAGGGATCGGACCGATACCGACTTCACCTTCAATCCACGCATCTTTTGGCATTGCGATTTTGTCGCGGCCTGCAACAAACTTCATCGCGCCCAGGAAGCAGGCAGAGTAGCCTGCAGCAAATAGCTGCTCAGGGTTAGTCACTTCGCCGCCTGCACCGCCCATCTCTTTTGGCACGCCCAGTTTAACGTCCAGTACACCGTCAGAAGAGGTTGCGCGACCATCACGACCACCGGTTGCTTTGGCTTTGGCGCGGTAAACCACTTGTTCTAAAGACATGACATTTCTCCGTTACGCTATTTAATCGCCTGCTACTTATTTAACTGTAAGCAGGCGGTGAGGTTCAACGGATGCAGCGCATCCGTCGGCAATACTTATCGTGATCGATTCAGGTTATCTCGCAACCCATCCAGCTGTAATTTCAGCGCCAGCAGAGCGTCATCATCACAGGCTGTGGCACACTTAACCGCTTCAGGAATGGCTTCAGCCCTGGCCCGTAACGCCTGTCCAGCGTCGGTCAGCGTCACCGCAACCTGGCGTTCATCCTGACGGGTTCGCTGCCGGTTAATCAGGCCTGCACTTTCCAGCCGCTTCAGAAGTGGCGTTAATGTTGCAGAGTCTAAAAAAAGCTGCTCGCCAATCTCTGACACCGTGACATCATCTTTCTGCCACAACACCAGCATGACCAGATATTGAGGATAGGTGATGTCGAGCTGGCTCAGCAACTGACGATAGACTTTATTCATCGCCAGGTTGGCAGAATAAAGCGCAAAGCAGAGGTGCTGATCGACCAACAGTGGCATCGTTTTCACTTTTTTGTCATCTTGATCACAGTTCATGGTTAATAATATAGATAGCGCGCTAGATAATTGCAAGCAAACTTTTTGTCAGGGGGAAAGGCATGCAGGATTCACTGGAAGAACAGGCGCGTCGCTTCGCCACCGAGGCACATGCCAGTGCCGGACAGCGCCGCAAATATACCGATGAGCCTTATATTGTTCATCCGGCAGCGGTGGTGGAACTGGTGCGCAGCGTCAGCCATGACGATGCGTTGTTAGCGGCGGCCTGGCTGCACGATACCGTGGAAGATACCGCAACCACACAGAGCGATATCGAAACCCACTTTGGTACGCGCGTGGCAAGCCTGGTAGAAATGCTGACCAACAGCGCACCCGCTGGGGCAAAAAATCGGACGGCCCGTAAACTGGCGCACTTCCGCCATACAGCCAGCGCCAGTCCTGAGGCACAAACCATCAAACTGGCTGACATCATCGATAACACCCGCGCGATTGTGCGGTTTGATCCCGACTTTGCGCGGGTCTACCTGGTTGAAAAGCAAATACAGATTGCGTTGCTGAAGCAGGGAGATGCGCAGTTATGGCAGCAGGCTTCAATGATTATTGAAAGCGGACTCGCACAGTTGCGGGAGCCGCCCTATAGCGTGCCGGAGAGCTGGTTTGCCAGACAGGCGGCTAAATACAGCGAATTACGCTAATAAAAAACCCGCCAGCGGCGGGTTCTTTTCGTGATATCAGTTTATTCAAGCAACTGCCGTCCCAGATAGGGATTGGCATGTAATAACTTCATCAATTTCTGCGCCGTCGCGGAAGGACGGGTACGCCGGGCTTCCCAGCTTTTCACGGAAGAAACGCTCACGCCCATTACTTTTGCAAACTCATCAACCTGCATGCCGGTCATTTCACGCAGACGCTGCGGCTCTGGCTGGGCGGGTTGCTGACGCTGAATAAGTAACTCGGCGGCGCGATCATCACGTGTCAAAACAATCTGCTCAAGGCTGCTGAGCAATTCAAACATCGGGTCTTTTAATTCCATAGAGAACTCCTTAAAAACTCGCTATGAAGCACGTGAAAGTAGAGAGGTACGAGCCTGAAGTCAGGACTCTGAAACCGGGCCTGTTTCAGGCTGGATCCCGCAAGGGTTTATTTTTGTTATGAGAGAAACCATTACGGGACACAGCCTGCGGTGCACTGCTTTAAAGATGTCAGATCAATGCAACAAATGCCGGGAGACTAAGTATGGATAGAGACCTGACTATTTGCCGCGCAATTTATAATTATTTTTTTCACTATGGTTTGCCGGAAAAGTTCCAGCACCTCTAACCCGCTGAGGCAGTTGAATTTTGTGCCTTCGGTGTGGGCAAAAAAATCAAATGGTGTTTGCTATTTATGTGGATGCCATCAAGCTTTTTGCTGGCATATTCTCATTTCTGTGAGGCAATACACCTCTTCAGGTAGTGAGTGCAAAATATACGCCAATGGTTTACTTCCTGAACACATATATTCACTGTTCTTATTAAATTAAGAATAGTCCTGGTTGAGGCCTGAATCCTGGCGCGCGGCGGCTCACAGTGCGGTGCAGGGAAATCTTTTATTCTGAACGTCCCGATATCGTCAGATAAATCAGCAGTCACCCTAACGAAACGGCTGACGCCTCATAACGGTGCAGCTGGCGGCTAAAAGCGAGCCCTTTGCGCGCTAAACGTGCAGCTGTTAATTAATCGCGTACTGACGACGGAAAAATTCACTCGTGAACTCTTTAAGGAAAAGCGATGCGTGAAACAGATTTTAACGTCGGATACCCTTCTCATCGTGTACCGATGATGGGTCGTAATGCCGTTGCAACCTCGCAACCGCTGGCGGCACAGGCGGGTTTACGTATGCTGCAACAGGGTGGTAACGCTGTGGATGCGGCTATCGCCACTGCCATCGCCTTAACCGTGCTGGAGCCAACCGGAAACGGCATCGGCAGCGATGCGTTTGCCATTGTCTGGGACGGCAGCGCGCTGCATGGCTTAAACGCCTCAGGCCGATCGCCAGCCGCGTGGCATCCCGAACGCTTTGCCAGTTTTAGTGCGATGCCTGAAACCGGCTGGGAATCCGTCACTGTGCCAGGGGCCGTCTCGGCGTGGGTGACGCTGGCGCAGCGCTTCGGCACCTTACCGCTGACCACCCTGGCGCAACCGGCAATTGACTATGCGCGCGACGGCTTTCCGGTTTCACCGCTGATTGGTCAGCTGTGGCAGCGCGGCTATGACAAGCTGCGGGATCAACCTGGCTTCAGCGACTGCTTTGCGCCGCAGGGTCGTCCGCCTCGTGCTGGCGAGCTATTCCGCAACCCGGCGCAGGCCCGCACCCTGCAGGAAATCGCTGAGACCAGGGGCGAAAGCTTTTACCGCGGCGCACTGGCGCAAAAGATGACAGCCTTCGCCCGTGAACATAACGCGGCGCTGACGCTGGAGGATTTGAAAAACCATCGCGCCGACTGGGTGACCCTGCTCTCGCGTCCGTTTGCCGGGGGATCGGTGCAGGAGCTGCCGCCGAATGGTCAGGGGATTGCGACCTTAATTGCGCTCGGCATTCTGGAAGCGTGGGAGATCAATCGTTATGAACCTGATTCACCGCAGTGGCTGCATCTTTCTATTGAGGCGATGAAACTGGCACTGGTTGATCTGGACCGTTATGTCACCGACGAGGATCACCTCGAATTTCCGGCTGAGTTACTGCTGAGCAAAGAGTACATCCGCCAGCGGGCAGCATTAATCGACCCTGATAAAGCAGGAGATTTCCGCTTTGGATCACCGCAGCAAAGCGGCACGGTGTATGTCGCGGCAGCGGATGCCAGCGGCATGATGGTCTCTTTCATCCAGTCCAATTACATGGGCTTTGGATCCGGCGTGGTCGTACCCGATACCGGCATCAGCCTGCAGAATCGTGGCGCGGGCTTTTCACTCGACCCGGAGCATCCCAACGTTGTGGCGGGCGGTAAGCGGCCGTTTCATACCATCATTCCAGCCTTTGCGCGGGATCAGCAGGGCCAGCCGATGATGGCGTTTGGCGTGATGGGCGGCCCGATGCAGGCGCAGGGACACGTTCAGCTGGCGCTGCGGATTATGCTGCATCGGCAGAATCCACAGGCCGCAATTGATGCGCCGCGCTGGCGCGTGGTACAGGGACGCGAGGTAGTGTTCGAATCCACTCTCGATCGCAATACCCTGAGCACCCTGCGCCGTATGGGGCACAATGTGGTGCTGGAAGATCCCCTGAGCAATTACAATTTTGGTGGCGCGCAGGCAATCGTACGCGATCCGCAGGGCTTCTATATCGCCGCCAGCGAGAGTCGCAAAGATGGTCAGGCGGTGGTGTTTTAAGGCCACGCCAGGCCGCTACATGCCTCTTTAATCGTCACGCCTAAGCCAGCGATGGCAGGGATCATAGTGCGTTCTGACGTGCAGATAATCCCGTTCTTTAACCGGTGTTTCAGAAAGCATCTGTTTCACAGGTTGTTTCACATTGTGCCGTGACGCGGGTTTGTTCTATTCTTTAGGCCATTCTTACCTGGACATCCGACAGTATCACCGACAGGAGTTGAACCCATGGTTTCAGGACTTACACGCCTTATGGCACGCGGCGGCATGATGCTCGCTGGCGCGCTGATTGTGCTGCAACTCACCGCGTGCGGTGATAAAGAAGGCGAGCAGCGCAAAGCATTTATCGATTTCCTCCAGAACACCGTCATGCGCAGCGGCGAACATCTGCCCAGCCTCAGCGAGAACCAGAAGCAGAGCTTTGGCAACTTCGCCAGCGATTACGCCATCATGTATGGCTTCTCGCAGCAGGCGAACAAAGCCGTTGAGCAGGGTATGCGTCCGGTGGTGGATGAACTTTCGGCCATTCGCGTTCCGCAGGATTATCTGAGCCGTCGTGATTCCCTGCGTCAGGCGAACAGCGCACTGGTGATCGTTACCCAGCAGATTGAAAGTGCAAAAATGCAGGCGGACAGCAGCAAAGCGGCCCTGAAGCAGCCGGATGACCTGAAAAAAGTCTATGACACCGCCTACAACAAAGTGGTGACGGTGCCCGCCAATCAGCTGATTCCGCTGCTGCCAAAACTCCAGGCGCTGAGCCAGGGTGCCGTACAGACTGGCGATTTCCTGCAAACGCAGGGAAACCGTGTCAGCTTCAATGATGGCGGCGTGCAGTTCCCGACGCAGGATCAGGCTTCACAATATAACGCGCTGATGAGCACCTTATCAGCCAATGCACAGGCGCTTCCTCAGGCCCAGGCCGCCGTCCAGGGTGGTCTGCAGTAAAATCCTTTAACGGGCAGGCGTCATTCGTCTGCCCGCCTCATTCCCCTTTTCATCACCCTTACTGTTAACTGGATAATGAAGTGTGATCTGGCGCATTTTCGACCAAAAATAGTTTGTGATCTAAGTCACATTTATATAACAAACACCCTGCAGCTAAGTGTGATTCATCTCACAGATAACCTGCCCGCCCGACCAAAATCCAGGCAAAACAGGCCTTAACTCCGATAAAATTGTGATCACAGTCACGCAAATCACCCCTGTCACCACCCTTAATCCGTGATGTAGATCACACTTGCTCCATGCGCTACGCAGCGTCAAATTCGCGTGATAGAGTCCGCGTGCATACAGTAATACCACCGGCTGTGAGTCGGGGTGGCTAAACAAAAACAAGCGCGCTCTCCTATTGCAGCGCGTCTCAATAAGGGGTGGGTTTATGTCCTCATCAGTGAAGGTCAAAGTACAGAGCTTTGGTCGCTTTCTGAGTAATATGGTGATGCCGAACATCGGGGCGTTTATCGCCTGGGGTATCATCACTGCACTGTTTATTCCAACTGGCTGGATCCCTAACGAAACGCTGGCCAAACTGGTTGGCCCGATGATCACCTACCTGCTGCCTCTGCTGATCGGTTTTACCGGTGGGCGTCTGGTAGGCGGCGATCGCGGTGGCGTGGTCGGCGCGATTACGACCATGGGTGTGATTGTCGGTGCGGATATGCCGATGTTCCTCGGTGCGATGATTGCCGGTCCGCTGGGCGGCTGGGCTATTAAGTCGTTTGACCGGGCGATTGACGGCAAAATCAAAAGCGGCTTCGAGATGCTGGTTAACAACTTCTCGGCCGGTATTATCGGGATGATTCTGGCACTGCTGGCGTTCCTGGCGATTGGTCCGCTGGTTGAAGGTCTGTCACACATTCTCGCCGCGGGCGTGAATCTGATGGTGCAGAACAACCTGCTGCCACTGACGTCCATCTTCGTGGAACCGGCAAAAATCCTGTTCCTGAACAACGCCATTAACCACGGTATCTTCTCACCGCTGGGCATCCAGCAGGCGAGCGAAGCGGGCAAGTCGATCTTCTTCCTGATCGAAGCCAACCCGGGTCCGGGTATGGGCGTGCTGATGGCCTACATGTTCTTTGGCCGTGGCAGTGCTAAACAGTCTGCGGGCGGTGCAGCAATTATCCACTTCCTCGGCGGCATCCATGAAATCTACTTCCCGTATGTGCTGATGGCCCCTCGCCTGCTGCTGGCGGTTATCCTGGGCGGTATGACCGGCGTCTTCACGCTGACCGTGCTGAACGGTGGCCTGGTCTCTCCTGCCTCACCGGGTTCTATCCTGGCCGTGCTGGCAATGACACCAAAAGGTGCTTACTTCGCGAACATCGCGGCTATTGCTGCAGCCTTCGCCGTTTCCTTCGTGGTGTCCGCTATCCTGCTGAAAACCAGCAAAGTCAAAGAAGATGACGATATTGAAGCCGCGACCCAGCGCATGCATGAGATGAAAGCGCAGTCTAAAGGCCAGAGCACAGCGGGCGGCGCCGTCGCCAGCGATGCCATGAGCGTCGAGCTGCATCACGTGCGCAAAATCATCGTTGCCTGTGACGCCGGTATGGGTTCCAGCGCCATGGGTGCGGGCGTGCTGCGCAAGAAAGTGCAGGATGCCGGTCTGAGCAATGTGTCGGTAACCAACACCGCGATCAACGCCCTGCCGGGTGATGTCGATCTCGTGATTACGCATCGTGACCTGACTGAACGCGCGATTCGCCAGGCGCCACATGCGCAGCATATCTCGCTGAATAACTTCCTCGACAGCGCGCTCTACAGCACCCTGACCGAACGTCTGTTGGCGGCTAACCGCAGCGATGTGCATCGTGAAACGGTGAACACCGCGCTCTCAGACAGCTACGATGAGGGCAATGCGCACCTGTTTAAACTGGGCGCAGATAATGTCTTCCTCGGTCTGACCGCCAGCAACAAAGAGCAGGCGATTCGCTTTGCCGGCGAACAGCTGGTGAAGGGCGGTTACGTTGAACCTGAATATATTGATGCGATGCTGGCGCGTGAAAAACTGACGCCGACCTATCTGGGTGAGTCAATCGCAGTGCCACACGGCACGGTTGAAGCGAAAGATCGCGTGCTGAAAACCGGCGTGGTGTTCTGTCAGTATCCGGCAGGTGTCCTGTTCGGCGAAGAGCCGGACGATGTGGCGCGACTGGTGATTGGTATTGCCGCTCGTAACAACGAGCACATCCAGGTGATTACCAGCCTGACCAACGCGCTGGATGATGACAGTGTGATTGAGAAGCTGGCTAACACCACCAGCGTGCAGGAAGTGCTGGATCTGCTGTCAGGCAAGCCTGTAATCGCGTAATTTATAGCAATTATTTTCCCTGGGGCGGTCATGCCCGTCCCGATTTCCTGGGGCGGGTTTGCCCGCCCCATCGTCATTTGATATGGGTCAAAAATTATGAAAGCGTTACATTTCGGAGCAGGAAACATTGGTCGCGGCTTTATCGGCAAATTACTGGCTGATGCAGGTATCGAACTGGTTTTTGCTGATGTGAATCAGACGGTGCTGGATGCACTGAACGCGCGTCATGAGTATCCCGTTCATGTAGTTGGCGAGCAGGCCAAAGTGGAAACCGTTAAAGGCGTCAGTGCGGTAAACAGCACCAGCGATGAGATCATCACCCTGGTTTCAGAGGTCGATCTGGTCACCACCGCGGTGGGTCCGCAGATTCTGGAGCGTATTGCCGGCAGTGTGGCTAAAGGGCTGGCAAAACGCAGCGACAACGGCAACACCCATCCGTTAAATATTATCGCCTGCGAAAATATGGTACGCGGCACCAGCCAGCTGAAACAGCACGTACTGAAAGCATTGCCAGAGCAGTATCACGCCTGGCTGGAGCAGCATGTCGGCTTTGTGGATTCCGCTGTCGATCGCATCGTGCCCCCGTCTGAAGCAGGCAGCACCGATCCGCTGGAAGTGACCGTTGAGACCTTCAGCGAATGGATCGTCGATAAAACTCAGTTTAAAGGCGACCTGCCGACCATTCCGGGCATGGAGCTGACTGATAATCTGATGGCCTTTGTTGAGCGTAAACTCTTTACCCTGAACACCGGTCACGCCATTACCGCCTACCTCGGCCAGCTGGCCGGTCATCAGACCATTCGTGACGCCATCCTCGACGAAAAAATCCGGGCCGTGGTGAAAGGCGCAATGGAAGAGAGCGGCGCGGTGCTGATTAAGCGTTACGGTTTCGATGCGGAGAAACATGCGGCCTACATCCGGAAGATTCTGGGTCGATTTGAAAATCCGTATCTGAAAGATGATGTGGAGCGCGTGGGCCGTCAGCCGCTGCGTAAACTCAGCGCAGGCGATCGCCTGATCAAGCCGACGCTGGGCACGCTGGAATATGGTTTACCGCACACCAGCCTGGTGCAGGGCATTGCCGCCGCGATGCACTATCGCAGCGATCAGGACCCACAGGCGCAGGAACTGGCCACACTGCTGGCCGAAAAAGGCCCACAGACGACGCTGGCTGAGATTTCAGGGCTGGATGCCGATAGCGAAGTGGTGGCTTCTGTGGTGAGCGCCTGGCACGCTATGGCATAATGCGCGCGTGTTAGTGATGCAAGCCGGGCGCAGTTCGCCTGCTCCCGACGGCGGTATTAAACCCATGCAGGCAATAATGGAAGAGAAGCAGGCTTTTGAGAACCGGGTGCTTGAGCGCCTGAACGCCGGTCGTTCGGTGAGAAGCTTTCTGATCGCCGCCGTTGAGCTATTGGCTGAAGCCGTCAATCTGCTGGTGCTGCAGGTATTTCGTAAAGATGACTATGCAGTGAAATATGCGGTAGAACCGCTGCTGCTGGGCGATGGTCCTTTGGGCGAACTCTCGGTTCGCCTGAAGCTGATTTACGGACTTGGCGTGATCAGCCGACACGAATATGAAGATGGTGAACTGCTGCTGGCACTACGCGAAGAGCTGAATCACGACAGCGGCGATTATCGTTTCACCGACGATGAGATCCTCGGCCCGTTTGGTGAACTGCACTGTGTGACCGCCTGGCCACCTGCGCCGGTGTTTCACACCGACGATGCTGAGCTGCGCAGCATGCAGCAGCAGCGCTATCTGCAGATGGTGCGTTCCACCATGGTCCTGTCGCTCACCGAGCTGATCGCCCGCATCAGTATGAAGCAGGCGTTTAAAAAGTCCGGTAGCTAATCCTGTCAGGCGTCATCACGACGCCTTTTTCGTCTTAACCTGGCCGGGAATATACGTCAGATTTGGTGTATCCTTGGCCTGTTTTCCTCAACGAGTTGTTGTCATGAAAGAGCAAGAAAAGAACGAAATCAAACTTCTCAGCGATAAGCTGGACGCACTGAACCGCAAAGAGCCGCAGTTACTGGAATCAGGTGATGTCGAGAAACTGGGCGCGTTGCTGAAAGAGAAAGAAGCGCTGGTCATTGAGATTGAGCGTCTGCGCGGTCAGCGGGTTGAAAAACTGAGTGCCGAAGCGCAGAAGCTGCAGAAAATGGGCTTCAGCCGCGAAATTACCAAAAAAGAGCAGGCAAATCTGGGTGCGCTGAAGAAAAGCGTGCGCGGCCTGGTGGTGGTGCATCCAATGACCGCGCTGGGACGTGAGATGGGTCTGAAAGCGATGACGGGCTTCGCTAAAACCGCATTCTGACGGGTCGATCAGGCAGCTGCCTGATCGACATCGGCTTTGCGTTCGCCGGCGGCGGCATAAACCTGCTCCGCCAGCGCATCCAGCAGTTCATAACGGCGGCGATACTCTGCCCGCTTCTTACTGGCAATTTCCTCCAGCGTTTTACGCGGCAGACTCAGCGGCAGCGTAAACATCCCATCCCTGCGCGCTTCACCACTCAGCGACAGCCAGAATTCACTGTAGCTGGCAAAGAACTTATCCCCTTTGCTGTGGCGATAACGCAGGCTGCGGAATACATGCGTCTCATCGCCTACCGCCTGAATACTTTCCACGCCGCACTGTTTCGCCACAATAAATACCGCTTCCATTAACAGGCGTTTCGGGAAGAGACCGTGAGCCGCTTTGGTCGCCTCGCGGATCATCTCATTATTAATATGTTTTCGCGGCCCCTGTAATCCGCCAATTAATAAGGTGCGTTGGTTATTCTCGTTGATAATCGAAAAAGAAAGTGAAGCAATAATCTCGTCGTTATAACGTAATACCATCGTCACTTCCCCTTCACGATCAAAATAACCGGAACTGCAGGAGAGTAAAAAGGCCTCACCATTTTTTCCGGTCAGCGCGGCCAGCGGATTATCTGAAGCGCTCTGCAGCAGCTGACGCAGCATAGGATTTTCGAGATTGTTCATGAGCGTGTAGTGGTCGAGAATCGCCTGCGCACGCGCAGCAATGCTCATACCTGAACGCAGATAGGGCCGGTGCAGCTTGGCTGGCAGCAATCCCTGGGTACTCATCAGCAAAGGAAGTTGCGGCAGATGCGACAGCGCATCCAGATAATGCAGCGTGGTCAGCGGCGATATCAAGGTTCTTAACACAAATTTCAGACGGAAACGTTTACTGTTCCAGAGTTTATCCGGAATGTATTTGCCACTGATTAACTGGAAAAAAAGTGAAGCAGAGGATTCGGTCGTATTTTCGTGAGTAGTTATAATTGACATAGTCAGCGACACACAGTGAGTTAAGCAGGAATGTCACCGAACATAACATAGCCAATATCAACGAAAAGTTAATGTGGAATAACATTAAAACCGATAACTGACGATTTTCATTTCCTTTTGGCAATGCACAAAATAAGGACAAAAAAAACCGGCGAAATAGATTTCACCGGTTTATCTTCATTACGTTTACGTTTGGTTAACTTATTTAGCAGACGCGAAGCGGGCTGCCGCTTCGTCCCAGTTAACCACGTTCCAGAACGCTTTGATGTAGTCAGGGCGCTTGTTCTGATATTTCAGATAGTAAGCGTGCTCCCATACATCCAGACCGATGATCGGGAAGCCAGAAACGCCGGCAACCGCTTCGCCCATCAGTGGGTTGTCCTGGTTTGCGGTTGAAACCACAGCCAGTTTGTCGCCTTTCTTAACCAGCCATGCCCAGCCAGAACCGAAACGGGTGGCGGCAGCTTTCTCGAACTCTTCCTGGAATTTTTCCACGCTACCAAAATCTTTCTCGATAGCCGCTTTCAGGTCGCCCTGCAGCGTGGTGCCGGTTTTCAGGCCTTTCCAGAACAGGCTGTGGTTAGCGTGGCCGCCTGCGTTGTTACGCAGTGGGCCTTTTTTGTCTGCTGGCAGCTGATCCAGTTTGGTGATCAGCTCTTCTACCGGCAGATTAGCAAATTCAGTACCTTCCAGCGCCGCGTTCGCGTTGTTCACGTAGGTCTGGTGGTGTTTAGTGTGATGGATCTCCATCGTCTGCTTGTCGAAATGCGGTTCCAGTGCGTCGTATGCGTAAGGCAGGGATGGCAGTGAATAACTCATGTTCTTCCTCTCCATTTAGTGTGAGCAGCACGACGAATTCGGGGCGTGCCGCGTAAGCAGTCGAATCATTATAGTTAAATTCATGTAGCGTAAAAGGGTAATCAATGCCCTATTAACCATAAGGATTTGAGAAATCCGGCAAAAGCAACCCGTTGTTTTTACAGCATGCTGCTGCTGGCTCTCCCTTTTTTGCCCCATCTGACAGGGCGCGCGGCAGGCCTGAGCCAGACTGCAAGCGGGCATGCATTCCACCCGGACGCCGCATCTGCCCTGCCCTGCGCGTTACTGACCCAGCTCGCGCAGGGAGTTGTCGAGTGCACCAGCCAGCCAGTCGATGTCGCTTTCCTGGAAAGCCAATGGCGGACGCAGTTTCAGTACATTCCCATACGGGCCAGCGACCGAGGTCAGCACACGATGTTCACGCAGCTTCTCGATCAGGTTCAGCGCCAGGGTTTTGTCCGGCGTTTTGCTGTGACGATCGGTGACCAGTTCGAAGCCGATAAACAGCCCGGCACCGCGCACATCGCCCACGCACTCATAGCGATCCATCAGGGTCCGCAACTCCGCCAGCAGCTTCGCGCCGACCACGCGGCTGTGTTCCTGTAATCCCTCTTCGGTGATCACGTTCAGAACAGCCTGCGCCGCCGCCATCGCAACCGGATTGCCACCAAAGGTATTGAAATAGGGAATCGAGTCACTGAAGGCGGCCAGCACCTCGCTTTTTGCCAGCAGCCCGGACACCGGAATGCCATTGCCCATCGGCTTGCCGGTAGTAATCACATCAGGCACCACATCATGGCGGCCAAAGCCCCAGAAGGCGTCGCCGGTACGGCCAAAGCCAGGCTGCACTTCATCGGCAATAAAGATGCCGCCATTGGCATGCACCACCCCGACCGCTTTTTTCAGGAAGCCACGCGGATTGGGCAGAACTCCGTCGGAGGAGAAGATCGAGTCCGCCAGGAAACCGGCAAATTTAATGCCGTGCGCCGTCATATCATCAATCTGCTGCTGAATCTGATCAGCGAACCAGTCGCCCAGGTCCGGCGCATCCACACGATACGCATCCGGTGGCATCACCAGCCGCGTGGTAGGCGACAGCGGCTGTCCACTGCCCAGCGCCGGAGAAGCGCCGGAGGTCAGCTCGCTGGTACCGTGATAGGCCTCTTTACTGACGATAATTCCGGTACCGCCGCTGAAAGCACGCGCCACGCGGATAGCAAGGTCATTGGCTTCAGAGCCGGTGCACATATACATCGCGCGATCGATCGCCGCAGGCGTGGTCGCCAGCAGCGCTTCGCTGTAGTCGAGAATATTTTCATGCAGGTAACGGGTGTGGGTGTTCAGCATTTTCATCTGCTGCGTCACCGCTTCAATCACGGCCGGATGGCAATGGCCGATGCTCGCCACATTGTTGTAGACGTCGAGATATTTATCGCCCGCCGCATCCCACAGATATTGCCCTTCACCCCGCACCAGATGAACCGGTTTGCGATAGAACAGGCGATAGGATTCGCCAAGCACTTTGCTGCGTTTATCGGTCAGTTTGCGCGTCTCGCTGTCGAGCGCATCGGCATGTTCGGCGCGGAAACTGTTGGTATCCATAATGGTGGAACGCGTGGCCATAATGACTCCCGTGACAAGGATGAAGGAGGAAGAGCTGACCCCTGTATCATGCCTGCCTGAATCTAAAATGCAACCAAATACACAAACGCAATAAAATACACATGACGCAGGCCGATCCCCGCGCTAAGCTTGCTCCTGATTCAGACGGCATCTTTCGCGTCATTGGCGTATCATCCGTCCCCTTCGCGCTTTATAAGGAAACCTCTATGCTGCAGGAAACGCGCCTTCATCGCATCCGCGCCTTACTGACCCGGCTTAATCAGGTCAGTACCGAGCGCATTATCAGGGAGCTGGGGGTGTCTCGCGAAACCGCGCGCCGCGATATTATTGAGCTGGAAGCGCAGGGTCTGGCGCGCCGTGTTCACGGTGGCCTGGTGGCGATTGAAACGGCGGCTGAACCGCCGCTGACACAACGCCGCAGCACGCAGACCCGCGAGAAGCACGCCATCGCCCGCGCCGCTGCGCAGTTGCTGCAGCCGGGACAGACACTGTTTCTGGATGCGGGCACCACCACCACCCTGCTGGCAGAGGAACTCCACGCCCTTTCCGGCCTGACGATCGTCACCAATAGCCTGCAGGCTGCGCTGGCGCTGAGCGCCGGAGAAGAAGATCAGCCGCTGAATAATCAGATTATTTTGCTGGGCGGGATGATGACAGCGGGTGCGCACCAGACGCGCGGCGAAATCACCGTGGGTGAGATCATCCGCTATCGCGCCGACGTCGCGCTGCTGTCACCGGTCGGCATTGAGGCGAATCGCGGTGCCAGCAGTTTTCATCCGCACGAAGCGGCTATTGCCAGAGCGATGGTGCAGCAATCTGCAGCCTGCTATCTGCTGGCCGATCACACCAAACTGGGCGTGGTCAGCCGCACGGTTTACGCGCCGCCGCAGACGATCACCATGCTGATTACCGATAGCGGCGGCGATAACGGTGCCGCCCTTGAGGCACTGCAGCAGACGTTGCCAGAGGTGATGGTCGTTTAACGCAGTCGCTGAGGATGGCTGTAGACCGTGGCGCGGCCAGGTTTACTGAACCCGACCAGCGTCAGATTGCAGCGCTCAGCCACCTCAACCGCCAGACGGGTAGCGGCTGAAACCGCGAACAGGATCTCGACGCCGCACATGGCGGACTTCTGCACCATTTCATAGCTGGCGCGGCTGGAGACCAGCACCGCGCCCGGCCCCCACTCTGCCTGACTGCGATAGCCCAGCAGCTTATCCAGCGCCACATGGCGACCCACATCTTCACAGCCACCGGCCAGCTGACCGTCGGGCTGGATCCACGCGGCCGCATGGGTGCAGCCGGTTTTCTGTCCGACAGGCTGATAATCTTTCAGCTGACCCAGCGCCCGATCCAGCTGGTCCAGCGCGAAGGTCTGGGTAAATGGCAACGGAGAGAGCGGCTTGCCAATCTGGTCCAGCTGTTCAACGCCACACACACCGCAGCCGGTCCGGCCCGCCAGCGCGCGACGCTGCGCTTTCAGCGCCATAAAGCGACGGCTGGACAGCTCGATCTGAACCTCAATGCCGTCACAGCCCGGCACGATGTCCATGCCGAAAATGTCGCCCGGCGCGTCGATAATGCCCTCTGACAGCGAAAAACCCAGCGCAAACGCCTCCAGATCTTTGGGCGTGGTCATCATCACCACGTGTGAGATGCCGTTATAGACCAGCGCCACCGGCACTTCGTCCGCCAGCCAGTCATCCTGTGCATCGGTCAGGTCTTTACGCTGCCACACCTGCGTCCTGCTGACGCCGGCCTGAATTGTTAAATCTTCGCCTGAGTCAGGCTGGATAGCTTTCAAAAAGTATGACCTGTTGTTAATAAATTATGTAATTCAGTGCCCGGGTCGGCAGAGCACTGACGCGCTCTGATTCTGCCTTTTAGCCCCTGACAGCGCAAATAAACAGCGGGGCAATTCATGCGGTTTTATCCCCCGAAAGGCGTAGCCACGCCTGCTGGCGGGCATAATGCGAATAGTTCTCTTTTACGCGTTAACATCGGTAAGCATAAAACAACAGTAATTATCTGCGCCGTCTGAAAATCTGCTTGCAGCACAAATACACCACCGAGGATTTTTAACAAAATTTAGAAAAAGAATTACTAATGACTAACGTGTTGACCCTGGTCAACTTACAGTCAACCAGGACTGCTATTTTGCAAGGCTTCGCAATGGAGCCAATAAAGAAGAACGATAACATGCAGATTAACAGACGGAGTTTTTTCAAAATCTGTGCTGGCGGGCTGGCAGGCACCAGCGCGGCATTACTCGGTTTTGCCCCCACCACAGCCTTAGCCAGCATCAGAGAGTTCAAACTCATTCGCGCCAGAGAGACACGTAATAACTGCACCTACTGTTCAGTCGGCTGCGGCATGCTGATTTACAGCCTGGGTGATGGCGCAAAAAATGCCCGTGCCTCGATTTACCATATCGAAGGCGACCCTGACCATCCGGTCAGTCGTGGATCGCTCTGTCCGAAAGGCGCAGGCGTGCTCGACTTTATTCACAGCGAACAGCGCCTGAAATACCCGGAGTACCGCGCACCGGGTTCCGATAAATGGCAGCGCATCAGCTGGGATGAAGCGTTTGACCGCATTGCCCGCCTGATGAAGCAGGATCGCGATGCTCATTTCCAGACGACCAACGCCGCTGGCGTGACGGTAAATCGCTGGCCGACCATGTCGATGCTCTGCTCCTCCGCCGCCAGTAATGAAACCGGCCTGCTCGATCAGAAGTTTGCCCGCGCGCTGGGTATTCTGGCGCTGGAAAACCAG
The DNA here is from genome assembly GCF_052045955.1 of Pantoea sp. 22096. NCBI lineage: Bacteria > Pseudomonadati > Pseudomonadota > Gammaproteobacteria > Enterobacterales > Erwiniaceae > Pantoea > Pantoea sp. 22096. The sequence goes on from NZ_JBQEPW010000008.1 coordinate 18,700, forward strand.
GCGCGCCTGTGCCACGGCCCGACCGTGGCGGCTCTGGCCCCGAGCTTTGGTCGTGGTGCAATGACCAATAACTGGAACGACATCAAAAACGCCAATGTGGTGATGATCATGGGCGGCAACCCCGCCGAGGCGCATCCGGTTGGCTTTAAATGGGTGATTGAAGCCAAAACCCATAACAATGCGCAGGTCATCGTGGTCGATCCGCGCTTTAACCGCTCTGCGGCGGTCGCTGACTTCTATGCCCCCCTGCGTGCAGGCAGCGACGTGGTGTTCCTGATGGGGGTGATCAACTATCTGCTGCAGCACAATCAGATTCAACAGGAGTATGTTCGCGCCTTCACCAATGCCGCCCTGATTGTCAGCGAAGGCTTCAGCTTTAGCGACGGATTATTCAGCGGCTACGATGCGGAAACCCGTCAGTACGATCGCCAGAGCTGGCACTATGAGCTGGATGAAAACGGCCATGCGCGACGCGATGAGAGCTTCAGCCATCCACGCTGTGTACTGAACCTGCTGAAAACCCACGCCAGCCGTTACACCCCGGAAATGGTGACGCGGATGTGCGGCACTTCGCAGGACGCCTTTATTACGGTGTGCAGGCAGCTCGCCTCCACCTGCGTGCCTAATCGCACCGCAACCATCCTCTATGCGCTGGGCTGGACCCACCACACCAACGGTTCGCAGATTATCCGCACGGCGGCGATGATCCAGTTGCTGTTGGGCAACATTGGTATGCCGGGTGGCGGTATTAACGCGCTGCGCGGTCACTCCAACGTTCAGGGCTACACCGATCTCGGCCTGCTGGCGCAGAGTCTGCCGGGCTATCTGCCACTGCCCTCCGAGAAGATGACCACGCTGGCGACTTACCTGCAACAGGCTACGCCGGTGGCGACGTTGCCGGACCAGGTCAACTACTGGCAGAACACCGACAAGTTTTTCGTCAGCCTGATGAAGAGTTTCTACGGCGATAATGCCACGGCGGAAAATCAGTGGGGCTACAACTGGTTGCCGAAGTGGGACAAGGCCTATGACTGCATGGCGCAGGCGGAGATGATGGAACAGGGCGCGCTGAACGGCTGTCTGATTCAGGGCTTCAACCTGCTGGCCGCCTTCCCGGACAAAAATAAAGCGGTCCGGGCACTGTCCCGCCTCAAATATATGGTGGTGATCGATCCGCTTCGCACGGAAACCGCCAGTTTCTGGCAGCATCACGACGCGTTCAACGATGTCGATCCGTCGGCCATCCAGACCGAAGTGTTCCGCCTGCCCTCCTCCTGCTTCGCGGAAGAGTCGGGTTCGGTGGCGAACTCGTCGCGCTGGCTGCAGTGGCACTGGGCAGCAGCCGAGCCGCCAGCGGAAGCGCTGCACGACGGCAAAATCCTCGGCAACCTGTTTATGCGTCTGCGCGCGCTCTACCGCCTGGAAGGTGGAGTAGCCCCTGAGCCGCTGATGGCGATGCGCTGGGACTACCGCGACCCATTCAATCCTGAGCCGGAAGAGGTGGCGCAGGAGAACAACGGTCAGGCACTGGCCGACATTTATGACGCCAGCGGCAAGCTGCTGCTGAAAAAAGGCCAGCAGCTAAACGGCTTCTCTGAGCTGCGTAACGACGGCACCACCGCCAGCGCCTGCTGGATCTACAGCGGCAGCTGGACGCCGGAGGGTAACCAGATGGCCCGACGCGACAACGCCGATCCGTCGGGACTGGGGGCGGTCTCAGGCTGGGCCTGGGCCTGGCCCGCTAACCGCCGCATTCTCTATAACCGCGCCTCCGCTGATGCGCAGGGAAAAGCCTGGGATCCGCAGCGCCGTCTGATTGAGTGGGATGGCGCACGCTGGCACGGCATCGACGTACCCGATTACCCGGTAACGCTGTCGCCGCAGAAGCAGGCCGGTCCGTTTATCATGCAGCCCGATGGTCTCGGCCACCTGTTTGCACTCGATAAAATGGCCGATGGCCCGTTCCCGGAACACTACGAACCGATGGAAAGCCCGCTCGCCGACAATCCCCTGCATCCGCAGCAGCGACACAGTCCGGTGGTTCGTCTGTTCAGCAGCGACGCCACGCAGCTGGGCGAGGCCGCCGACTATCCCTGCGTCGCCACCACCTACTCCATCACCGAGCTGTTCCGCCACTGGACCAAACATGCCCTGCTGAATGCGATTGCGCAGCCGGAGCAGTTTGTCGAGATCGGCACCGAGCTGGCTGAGGAGAAAGGCATTCAGGCCGGAGACACCGTTAAGGTCACATCACGTCGCGGCTATATCAAAGCTAAAGCGGTGGTGACGCGTCGTCTGCAGCGTCTGATGATTGACGGCAAGCCGGTTGATACCGTGGGCATTCCCTGCCACTGGGGCTTTGAAGGCACCACGCGTAAAGGCTTCCTCGCCAATACGCTGACGCCTTCGGTTGGCGATGCCAACTCGCAGACCCCGGAGTACAAGGGATTTTTAGTGAAAGTGGAAAAAGCGTAACGGCAGATGACTATGGCTTATCAATCACAAGATATTATCCGTCGCTCTGCGACCAATGGTTTTACCCCGCCGCCGCAGGCGCGCGATCACAAGATCGAAGTGGCGAAACTTATCGACGTCACCACCTGTATCGGCTGCAAAGGCTGTCAGGTCGCCTGTTCCGAGTGGAATGACATCCGCGATGAAGTCGGCCACAACATCGGGGTTTATGACAATCCTGTCGATCTGACCGCCAAATCGTGGACGGTGATGCGCTTTTCGGAAGTCGAAGAGAACGGCAGGCTGGCCTGGCTGATTCGCAAAGATGGCTGCATGCACTGCGCCGATCCCGGCTGCCTCAAAGCCTGTCCGTCGGCAGGCGCCATCATTCAGTATGCCAACGGCATCGTCGATTTTCAGTCGGAGCAGTGCATTGGCTGCGGCTACTGCATCGCAGGCTGTCCGTTCAACGTGCCACGACTCAATAAAGAAGATAACCGCGCCTATAAATGCACGCTGTGTGTGGATCGCGTCAGTGTCGGCCAGGAACCTGCCTGTGTGAAGACCTGTCCGACCGGTGCCATTCATTTCGGCAGTAAAAGCGACATGCTGACGCTGGCGGAGGAACGCGTGGCGGAGCTGAAGTCACGCGGGTTTGCGCAGGCGGGCCTCTACAACCCGGAAGGCGTGGGTGGCACCCACGTGATGTATGTGCTGCATCATGCTGATAAGCCTCAGCTCTATCATGGGCTGCCTGCTAATCCGGGCATCAGCCCGACTGTGACCTTCTGGAAGGGGATCTGGAAACCGCTGGCAGCGGTCGGTTTTGCCGCCACGTTTGCCGCCTCAATCTTCCACTATGTTGGCGTTGGCCCGAATCGCGTCACTGAAGAGCATGACGACAATGACGATCAGCCTGAGGAGCATCAATAATGAAAAAGCCCGATCATCTGGTGCGCTATCGCGCACCTGAACGCATCAATCACTGGATCGTCGCGATTTGCTTTGTCATGGCTGCGTTAAGCGGATTAGGGTTTTTCTTTCCGTCGTTTAACTGGCTGATGCAGATCTTTGGCACGCCACAACTGGCGCGTATTCTGCATCCTTTTGTTGGCGTGGTGATGTTTGCCGCTTTTATGCTGATGTTTTTACGTTACTGGAAACACAATCTGATCAATCGCGATGACCTCTACTGGGCCAGAAATATTCACCGGATTGCGCTGAACGAAGAGGTCGGCGATACCGGTAAATATAACTTTGGTCAGAAGTGTGTGTTCTGGGCTGCTATCATCAGCTTAGTATTGCTGCTTGCCAGTGGCATTGTGATCTGGCGACCCTACTTTGCTGATGCCTTTGCCATTCCGCTGATCCGTCTGGCGCTGGTTGTGCATTCGGTGTCAGCGGTTGCGCTGATCATCGTCATTATGGTGCATATTTATGCTGCATTGTGGGTCAAAGGCACACTGACCGCGATGGTGGAAGGCTGGGTCAGCTCGGAATGGGCCAGACAGCATCATCCTCGCTGGTATCGTGAGCAGCGTAATCCGCCAATAAAACAGGAAAAACGCCCCTGATGAGTATTCGCATAATCCCGCAGGACCAGCTGGAGAAAAGCGAAAAGACAACGGCGGAGATGATTCCGCCGTTACTTTTTCCACGGCTGAAAAATTTATACAGCCGTCGTGCCGCGCGACTGCGCGACCTGGCGGCGAAAAACCCACTTGGCGATTATCTGCGCTTTGCGGCGATGATCGCTGAAGCGCAGGAGATTGTGCTGTATGACCATCCGCTGCACATCGACCTGCATACCCGACTGACGCAGGGTGCCAGCGAGGGCAAGCCGCCACTGAACATTCACACTCTGCCGCGCGATGCGCACTGGCAACGGCTGCTGCACTCGCTGATTGCCGAGCTGAAGCCGGAGATGAGTGGTCAGGCGCTGGCGGTGCTGGAGAATCTGGAAAAGGCGTCCGCCACCGAGCTGGAGACGCTGGCCAGCGCGCTGTTTACCGGCGACTATGCGCTGGTCAGCAGCGATAAAGCGCCCTTTATCTGGGCGGCGCTTTCGCTCTACTGGGCGCAGATGGCGGCCCTGATCCCAGGCAAAGCACGCGCTGAGATGGGCGATCAGCGTCAGTTCTGTCCGGTCTGTGCCAGTATGCCGGTCGCCAGCGTGGTGCATATGGGCAGTCATGAAGGCGCGCGCTATCTGCACTGCAATCTGTGCGAAAGTGAGTGGCATGTGGTACGCAGCAAATGTACTCAGTGCGAACAGTCCCGTGATCTGCACTACTGGTCGCTCGACAGCGAGCATGCGGCGGTAAAGGCGGAGAGTTGTGGCGACTGCGGCACCTACCTGAAGATGCTTTATCAGGAGAGAGATCCGGCGATTGAACCGGTGGCCGATGACCTGGCATCGCTGATACTGGATGCCAGAATGGAGCAGGAAGGCTTCGCGCGCAGTAGTCTCAATCCCTTTATGTTTCCTGGCGAATAGTCACTGAATCCGGAGAACCCGATGAAACTGATTGGCAGCTACACCAGCCCGTTTGTGCGTAAGATTTCGATTATCATGCTGGAAAAAGGCATTACGTTTGAATTCGTTAACGCATCGCCTTACAGCGATGACAGCCACGTGCCGCACTACAATCCGCTGGGCAAAGTCCCGGCGCTGGTTGCTGACGATAAGCAAATCTGGTTCGACTCCAGCATCATCGCCGAATTTCTGGAACTGCGCGGCGTGGAGCCTGCTCTGCTACCTGCCGATCCGCTTGAATCGCTTAACATCCGTCAGCTGGAGAAGCTGGCGGATGGCGTCAGCGATGCCGCGCTGGTGATCGTGCGCGAGCAAATGCGTCCGGGGGATTTGCAGTCGGAAGAGGTGCTATTGCGCAATCGTGAAAAAATTCAGCGCAGCCTCGATATGCTGGAAGCAAAGGCCGCGGAGGGCAAATGGCTTAACAACGGCCAGCTTAATCTGGCGGATATCGCCACTGGCTGCATGATCGGCTACCTCAATTTCCGCCGCGTAGTGCCGAACTGGTGTGTCGAACGACCGGCGCTGGTGAAGCTGGCGGAAACGCTGTTTGAGCGCGAGAGCTTTGCAAGGACGACGCCGCCTGCGGCGTGATGGGTGCGGCGGCTTGCAGGTGATGGGGTTAACGAGATTCGGTTTTGGGGCTAATTGTCTAATCCAGCTCTGAAGCGTGCCGTTCTGTCTGACGACGTCCTTATGCCTGACAATCTGATGCTGGATGAACAGGCTAACTATCTTTGATAGCGGCCTGATATTTTCCGGGATGTATGAAGTACCCGCAGGATGCGAACGCCATCTGTTTCGGCAACATAGATGATGATGAACGGAAAGCGTGGCACCAGCAGTTTATATTGTTTTTCTGTACCGACTTTTTTCCGGCCCGTGGGTTTTCGCTAAGCAGACTGGCCATACGGGTAAACTTATCGTCTGTTGCACTGCCTACCAGCAGGCCAGCCTCACGATACAGATAACGAAATATCGTCTCCCTGTCTGCCTGCGCCTTTTTTTCCCATTGAACGGCTGATATCACAACGTTCCCCGCGCAGCCTGCGCTTTCAGTTCTTCCATGCGGGCATTCATTTCATCGTTACTGATGAACTCACTTTCACCGGCATCATAACGACTGAATGCCGCCGTGATTTGCTCTTCCAGCCATGCATCATGTTGGCCATCCTGATATTGCCGCTCTTCGGCAGCCAGCTCTTCCGCTCGCTGACGCATAACCTCTGTCAGCGTCATCTTCTTGCGCTCTGCTGCCCGCATCGCCAGTCGTTTAACGTCGTCATCAATCCTGAAGTGGATAGTGCTCATAGCCTGACTCTCGCGTGGTGTCGTTTGTGGTGTCATCGTGCCTGTCATCCCTTTCTCTGTCATCTCCATTTCACTCTTATGCGATGCCGGAAATCGCCACACCCATATGAACAAAGGGCCGGCTGCAGATGCTGAAGAGGGTATTGGGAAGAGGATGTAAACGAAATAGTAAACGAAAAAAACAATCCGTTTTTCAGAGACGACTCGCAGTTTATTACTTAGCTTTCAGCGAGTTTACAAAGCGGGCGGTGTATATTTGAACAGGAGAAAACAGAAAGGAAGAACGTAACGAGAGATTTTTAGCGCGAGCTGAAGGTGGTGGAACACCAACAGCCCGCTGACCACAACTAACTGAACAGGAGTTAATTATGGCTAGAGCTGATTCTACGTCAGAACCCGCTGTACCCCAAGCACGCAAAAGCATCGTCGGATATCGCCCCAACGGCGGCAGACCGAATCCATTACCCCAACTCACCATCAAGGGACGCTGGCTGAAACAGTTAGGATTTATTAAAGGCCAGCCGGTCAGCATCATCGCCGAACAGGGCCAGCTGATTATCCGCATAATGCACCTCACGGAGGAGAACACATGAACATCACTTTTATTCCTGAGCCAGTCCCGGAACTGGCCATCCCGGGTGGCGAGCTGGCTGCGTTCGGACTTACTACCGATCCGATTAACGCTGCGTGATAATACGCTGTCGGTAACAACCGTGACTGAAGAAGCGGAGCGGAGTGGACAGCACTGTGCGAAGCCAATCTCCAGGGGCAGGATTCAGGGGCGGACTGGGTGCGGGAGAATGGCGAGGTGATTATCGGCGGTGACTGGCTGACCGGGTTTGGTATCACGGATGCGGAACAGGTCGAAATTGTCGCAGCAGCAGATGTGTTGCGGCTGCAGCGGCGGTAAGAGGAGATTCAGGGCTTAAAGCAAAAATCCCGGCCAGTTGGCCGGGATTCATAGTCAGTTAAGATATTTTTAGTTCTTCCGTCGCTTCGGCTATTATTTGTAAAAAACTACTTAAGCTAAACTTCATTTTATCCTGTTCAGCCAATACCCTAGCATCCGAAAAAAACTCAATCTCAATATTATCAGGCCCTTTATCTTTGTTTAATTGGCAAAGTATTTGATCCTTATAAGAGATCTCGGCTGTAATTTCTTCATATTTAGAATCACTGAAGAAGGTTATTTCAAAGTCATTATTCATATTTTCATCTCGGATTTTTAGGATCTAAGAAACCAGAAAATGAACCATCTGAGTTATAGCGCACCCCTCTTCCATCAGGAAGCCTGTACTCTACACCTCCTCTGGAAAGATCTGTTTTTATAGTATTAGTACTATTCAAAACTTCGTTTACAAACTTATTTGCAGCTTCGCTTTTTTGAGCTGGGTTACCTTTTAATGGTTCAAAAACACCGCCAGGCCTGCCAGCATGTTTCTCCCATGCTCTGGCCGCTGCGGATAGACCCTGTTCGTTAATTGGCTTGTTGGCTGAAGAAACAAGATCATCTTTCTTGAAACGATCAAAATTATTGTTCTGGCTACTTTCATTGTTCCGCGCATTCTCCTCATCCTGCGGTTCCCATCCACCCGGCGCTCCCGATCCTGCACCGCCCAGCTCAGCTTTCTCCGCATCCGTCAGATCCTTCGCCACATTCGGATCGCGGGAGTTTGCAGCTTCGTCACGCGCTTCAACGATTGAAGGGCCATCAGTGATCGGCAGCGTATCCGCTTCAGTTCCTGACCCTTTCAGAGCCTTATCCAGTTCTGATGCAATGTTGTTATTCGCATCCTGAACAACTTTATCTCCCGGACTCGTCGGCAGTCCCGGAACAGGCACTGGCATGTACCTTGGCAGTAAAAGGTTGTTATTTTCCAGCGACGTTTTCCCCGCCTGAGCCCCCGCCACAACATCCGTCGTGCTGTCACCCACAACGCCGCCAGCCAGACCCGCCGCTAACGTTCCCAGCGCACTTATCGTCTGTCGCTGCTCCTCAGACAGGTCTTCACGTTTAACGCCCGGATACATCTGCTGCGCGATGTACTCGCCCATCACCGCGCCCGATGCGCCCGCCAGCGCCGCGTTGCCCGCCGCGTACGAGGTTACCGCACCCAGCACCGCGTGCGCCATCAGGTTCGCCTGGACATTAACCTTACCGTTCGCGTCCGTCGTCAGTTCATGTATCTTTTCCGCCAGGTACGGTGCCGACGCGCCGCTTATCGCCTGCGCCACGTTCCCGCCCGACAGGCCCTGCACCGCCGCCGTCACTGCGCTGATGCCCTGCTGCAGCGACGAACCCGTGCCGAACGGCTTCATCGCGTTGTCATACGCCCGCTGCGATATATCGGCTTCCGTATAAGGGTTACCGCTTGCCGCCAGCTGCTCACGCGCCGCCTGAAGAGCAGCCGGATCCTGCTGCGCCTTCAGGCCCGCTATCTGGCCCTGCGTCCGGGCGATATCCCCCGCCTGAGCCCCGATTTCCCCGATAAGCTGCGCCGCCTTCAGCCGGTTCTGCTCCTTCTCCTTGTCGAAGATGACGTCCAGCCCCGGATTCGCGTTCGCTACGTCGCGGCTGAGGTCCGCCACGTTCTGCTTCTGCTTCGACGGGTCGCGGATGACGATAGTGCCTTCGCTCACCGCCGCCTTCGTGGTGGAGTCCGCGCTGCCGCTGTCGTTCAGCCCCGCCAGCATGCCGGTGTCGAGCTTATTCAGGCTGGCATCTGCCGTACTCGCGATGACCGCGCCGTTCAGCTGCGTATGCTCACCCACCGTCACGTCAAAGCCGCCCTTAACGTATTACATCCGCTGTCCCAGCATCAATCTCAGGGGCTACTGGCTGGAAGAGACGGGGTTTGAGACCGTGCAGCCGGTTAAGGTTATGGTTGAGCGCGAACAGTTGATCATCCGGCTGGCTGAGGTGTGATTGGTGGGTAAAAGGATCCCGGCTTTGTGGCCGGGATTTATGATTAACGCTTGGCTAGTTTGTTGCTAATAAAAACACCAAAGCTGAGCATTATTCCAAGTATTGAGCCAGTTGTCGCTGACCCCTTAACATCTTCTAATGAGAAGAGTAGATTACCACCGACAAATAAATAAGCACTCAGGCGGAGAATGAATGTCGCCGAGATGCAAAATAAAATCATAACAACAACACTGATTAATAAACTTATCAGTAGTTTCATTAGTTGGCGTCTCCATTCGATTTTATTTGATCCTGTAGGATATTCCCTGACTTCTCAGAAACGTAAGAAGCCCCAACGTTACCTGCTGCACTTGGATATTTGCTCGGCAGCATTTCCTTCGATATCCCCAGTTGTCCTTTGACTTCGGTATATTTCAGTAGGTCAGGATTGAACTTTGGATCCCAGCCACCAGTGATCCATTTACCAGCGGCATTTGTCCCTGAAGAGATCAATTTACCGGCTCCATAACCTAATGCCGATCCTGCACCATTAGTTATCGCACCAGTTAGCGGATCATCGCCATTGATTTGATTCGTTAAGGCTCCTCCGACAGCGTTCCAGATCACTGTACCGGTCAGGCCATTTCCAATGGTGATAACGTTTGTCCAGCCAGCGACAACAGAGTTAATCGGGTTCACCGTGCCATCTTCAGCGTACTGAGCGCCTGCATTAACCCCTGCACCCAGTGCCCACATTGCCTGCGCTGGAGCTGTTAAAGATGCCACGCCGCCAGTTGCCAGCGCTCCCGCAATCGCTTTATTCACCGCCTCGCCGCGCTGGCAGCTAACTGAAGAAGGATCGGCTGCACAGGACATCACGTCTTTACCCTGCTTCTGCACGAACTTTTTCTGTCCCGCTTCGGTTCCACCAAATAAGTTGTTATTAACGGCGTTCTGTCCCGCCTGCGCGCCCGCCACCGCGTCCGCAGTGCTGTCTCCGGTCACACCTCCAGCCAGACCCGCCGCCAGCGTTCCCAGCACACTAATGGTCTGCTTCTCCGTTTCCGACAGGTCACTAACCGTTTTGCCCGGATACAACTGCTTCATAACAAGCTGCGCCATCAGTTCGCCGCTGACCGCTCCGGCTGCACCCGCCAGCGCATTGTGCCCGGATGCGTAAGACGCTACCGCCCCGACAACCGCGTGGGCCATCGCCTGCGCTTCCGGGTTGCCTTCCGTCAGCTTATGTATCTGCTCAGCAAGATACGGACTTGCCGCGCCGCTCAACGCCTGAGCCACATTCCCGCCCGACAGACCCTGCACCGCCGCTGTCACCGCGCTGATGGCCTGCTGCACCTTACCGCCGGTGCCGAACCCGCTCTCCGCGAACGCCTGATTATAGTAATTGCTGTAAACCTGTTTATTGACGTCGCTTGCGCTGTACTGCTTCGTCGGATCCTTTACTTTCAGCTCAGCCAGCGCTCTGTCGCGGTCGGTCTGCGTGGCGCCGGACATTTTTTCATTCGCCTCCAGGGTCGCGATGATCTGGCCCTGCGTCCGGGCGATATCTCCCGCCTGAGCCCCGATTTCCCCGATAAGCTGCGCCGCCTTCAGCCGGTTCTGCTCCTTCTCCTTGTCGAAGATGACCTCCAGCCCCGGATTTGCGTTCGCCACGTCGCGGCTGAGGTCCGCCACGTCCTGCGTCTGCTGTTCCTTATCGCGGATAACGATGGTGGCCTCACTCACCGCCGCCTTCGTGGTGGAGTCCGCGCTGCCGCTGTCGTTCAGTCCCGCCAGCATGCCGTTCGCCATGTTCCCGGCGAACTGACCGCCGATGCCGCCGCCCGTGCTCATGCCCGCACTCTGATGCTCCACCTCATATTCCGCATGGTTCTCAATGTCGCTGAAGCCCAGCGTGCCGGTGTCGAGCCGGTTTTTATCCGCCGCCGCCGTCGAGCTGATGACCGCCCCGTTCAGCTGCGTGTGCTCACCCACGGTCACGTCAAAGCCGCCCTTCCCGGCAAAGATGCCGGTCTGCTCCGCCACGCTCTGCCAGTTGCTGTGCATCTTATCCCGGCTCACGTTCACGTTCGCCGACCCGGGTGACGCGCCACGATAACTCGCTGACAGTAACTATCGTCACCGATGAGGCGGAGTGGAGAGAACTCTGCGAAGCCTGTAGCTTGCAAATACAGGATTCATGCGCAGATTGGGTGCGCGAGAATGGCGAGGTGATTCTCGGCGGCGACTGGCTGACCGGCTTCGGTATCACCGAGGCGGGACAGCTGGAGGTTACCACTGCGCCCGGTGTGCTAAGGTTGCAGCGGCGGTAAGCGGGAAGATTCAGGGCTTAAATGCAAAAATCCCGGCTCACTTCACACTGGCCGGGATCTTCCGCTAAAAAATAGAGGTCTATTTTTTACTGACCTCACCAATATACCAGTGCTCTGAATGATAAAGCTCACCCTCATCATTTTCACAGACCCTTAGTATTCCTAACTCCGAAAAACCTTTCGGTAATTTTAAACCCCATTCTCTGATCAAACTTCTATCACGCAGTAAACTTAATTCCCCAAAAACATTAACCCCCGGCGATGTATGCATATCGAAATACTCTTCAGAAGTAAATAAACATAATTCACTTGAAAACATATCAGGCAAAACAATACTGCACGTAACTCTTATATCATTTTTATTAACAGGCTTGGCTTGATGAATTTCATATGCTGCATTTATCAATACCTGTGCACAATATGACTGAATATCATGACTAGTTTGCTTCCCTTGAACCAGTGAAAAATGCACCGGAATTTTTACATTCCAGTAGCCATTAGAGTAGCCTTCAGAATTAATCTCTGGAAATTTAGACGCGTACGACTCCGACCATCTCTTTAATGATCTTAATCTGCGAGGTATTCCTCGCAATTTCTTGTTACTCATTGCTAGTTGCCGCATTATATTTTCCTTCCCTTAGCTGCCTCAGTCTTAATCTTATTAATAGTCCCATCAAGATTTAATACTGCCTTGAATTTACCTTTGCTGTCGAATACTTCAAGATGATTTTTATGCTGCCCATCCAGATAGAATTGATCGCCTTTTTTTATCACATCGCCAATGTCACTACTTGCTTTATAAATGCTCTGACCTTGATATATTTGACTACTTTTTTGAGCACTATTTTTTATTTGAGCACCAAGCCCCTGTTGGGTAAGAAATTCTTTCATATTTCCCACGGCTCCAGCATTTGGCACATGTGGAACTTTTTTACCCGGTAATATAATCCCGGCCAGCATGCCGCCCGTAGCTTCCAGCGCCACCTGGTTTCCTTCGGATGCCTGTTTGATCGTATCTGCAACCACAGACCAGGTATCGCTGCTCATCAGCGCCTTAACGCTGTCCGCTACCGCCTGATTCTTACCGGACAGGTCATTAAGCGCCGTACCGCAGTAACTGTCCCCGGTAGCACATGACGCCAGCGCCATTGCTGCGTCAGCAGCGTAATCAGCTCCACCTAATGCCGCATCGCCGGTATCGGCAAGGGCATTGATAATGGCGATGGAAGAGGTTGTACCCTCACCCAGCTTTTCCCTGACCTGATCCTTCAGGGATTCAGCGGCCTGTTTCGCCGTTGCCCGCGCCTGGTCACCGCTAAGCGAGTTGAATTCGAGCGACGTTTTCCCGGCCTGCGCGCCCGCCACCGCATCCGCCGTGCTGTCACCCACAACGCCGCCCGCAAGACCCGCCGCCAGCGTACCCAGCGCGCTTATCGTCTGCCGCTGCTCCTCAGACAGGTCACTGCGCTTAACCCCCGGATACAGCTGCTGCGCGATGTACTCGCCCATCACCGCGCCCGAGGCTCCGGCCAGCGCTGTATTGCCCGCCGCGTACGAGGTTACCGCACCCAGCACCGCGTGCGCCATCAGGTTCGCCTGGACATTAACCTTACCGTTCGCGTCCGTCGTCAGCTCGTGTATCTTTTCCGCCAGGAATGGAGCCGCCGCGCCGCTTATCGCCTGCGCCACGTTCCCGCCCGACAGGCCCTGCACCGCCGCCGTCACCGCGCTGATGGCACGCTGCACCTTACCGCCGGTCCCGAACGGTTTCTGCGCCGTGTCGTAAGCCTGCTTCGCTATTTCATCTGCCGTCGGGTTCAGCTTCCCTTTTTTGACCAGCTCTTCCCTCGCAGCCGCCAGTGCTTCCGGATCTTTCTGCACCTTCAGGCCCGCCATCCGCGAACTGTGGGGCTGCGTCGAGGGCTTAAGCGTGGTGCCCATCAACCGGAAGAAGGTGGCGCAGTGGCTGACGGAGTTCCCTGGTGCGATGCACAGCACCAGTGACGCGCCGAAGTTTAAGCGTGATGACGGGCATTTTGCGTAGGGGCTGATAAAACAAACCGGCTATTAATGAAGTGAACCCCTACTTGTTGGATGTCCAACTTTATGGAGTCAGCCCATTATAGCCGGGCTTTTTATCAATAAAAGTCTTCTCGACTGAAGGTAATACCAGTGGGGGAAACATCATCTTTATCGAAGTACACTGTGTTTTCTTTCCCATGAATTACTACAGAGTAACCAAAGACAGTATTCTCCTCCTCGCTTATTCCAAGAACGACTCCCTTGCAATTTGCGTACTTACTATTTTTAGCATCCGCTTTAATTTCTACTTCTTGATAAAAATCTATTTTCATAGTTTTCACTTATGCGTAACTTTTCCATCAAGGGAGATATTAAGGTGAGAACCATCTCGCGTTGCCCAACCTAACTGAGCTTTACCTGTTCGTGATAACTGGACATCCCACTCAAATGCCTGGCCCGCTGTACGAGATGGGCCTTTAACCCATTCATTCCCAAACTTGTCAATGTAACCTTTATTTGGGCCTCTTGGCAGAGGTTGAGATGCAGAGTACCCCTCTGGCGGTATATAACGAATTTTACCTTCATTCGGTAGCTGAACATAGTTGATACGACCTTTAGTCGACCACGGTTGCGCAGCTCCGCCTGTGCCTGAGGGATTGAAAGGTGGCTCTTCTATATAAGCAGGATTCTTACCTGTCTGCGCCGAACTACTTCCCTTCATCCCATAAACCGCGCCACCAATCGCCGCCGTGGTATGAACGCCAGCCATCGCGGTATAGAGGCCGTCTGCTGTCTCCTTACTCACACCCCAGTTTTCAGCGATACGGTTAACGTTGGCTTCGCGCTCCGCTTGCGCATCCGCCGAGGCATACTGCCACATCAGCGCGTCAACCTGACCTTTTCCTTCTTTATAAACGCTGCCCATCGTGCCGATATACTGGCCGTCGAGCTGCTGGTCATAACTCTTCGACATCGCTGCCAGTTCCTGCCGCATTCCCTGGCAGGCTGCTGAAGAAAGCCCTTTACAGGCTGAGTCTAACGCTGCATCGAATGCCTTATCTTTCGCATTCAGGTCACTGATTAACTTCTCAGCCTGCTGTTTCTTTTCGGCTTCCAGATACGGCAGCGACCACTTCGCATCCTGACGCTGCTTCTCGCCTTCGGCGTGCAGCACATTATTCTCAACCGCGTTCTTACCCGCCTGCGCCCCCGCCACCGCATCAGCCGTGCTGTCACCCACTACGCCGCCCGCCAGGCCCGCCGCCAGCGTCCCCAGCGCGCTTATCGTCTGCCGCTGCTCCTCAGACAGGTCTTCACGTTTAACGCCCGGATACATCTGCTGCGCGATGTACTCGCCCATCACCGCGCCCGAGGCTCCGGCCAGCGCTGTATTGCCCGCCGCGTACGAGGTTACCGCACCCAGCACCGCGTGCGCCATCAGGTTCGCCTGGACATTAACCTTACCGTTCGCGTCCGTCGTCAGTTCATGTATCTTTTCCGCCAGGAATGGAGCCGCCGCGCCGCTTATCGCCTGCGCCACGTTCCCGCCCGACAGGCCCTGCACCTCCGCCGTCACCGCGCTGATGCCCTGCTGCAGTGACGAGCCGGTGCCGAACGGCTTCATCGCCGTGTCGTAAGCCTGCTTCGCTATTTCATCTGACGTCGGGTTCAGCTTCCCTTTTCCGGCCAGCTCCTCTTTCGCCGCCTGAAGAGCAGCCGGATCCTGCTGCGCCTTCAGGCCCGCTATCTGGCCCTGCGTCCGTGCGATATCCCCCGCCTGCGCCCCGATTTCGCCTATCAGTTGCGCCGCCTTCAGCCGGTTCTGCTCCTTCTCCTTGTCGAAGATGACCTCCAGCCCCGGATTTGCGTTCGCCACGTCGCGGCTGAGGTCCGCCACGTCCTGCGTCTGCTGTTCCTTATCGCGGATAACGATGGTGGCCTCACTCACCGCCGCCTTCGTGGTGGAGTCCGCGCTGCCGCTGTCGTTCAGTCCCGCCAGCATGCCGTTCGCCATGTTCCCGGCGAACTGACCGCCCACGCTGCCGCCCGTGCTCATGCCCGCGCTCTGATGCTCCACGTCATATTCCGCGTGGTTCTCTATGTCACCAAAGCCCAGCGTGCCGGTGTCGAGCTTATTCAGGCTGGCATCTGCCGTACTCGCAATAACCGCACCGTTCAGCTGCGTGTGCTCACCCACCGTGACGTTAAAGCCGCCCTTCCCGGCAAAGATGCCGGTCTGCTCCGCCACGCTCTGCCAGGTGCTGTGCATCTTATCCCGGCTCACGTTCACGTTCGCCGACCCGGTCATTGAGCCGAAGGTAAAGCTGCCGCCCGCGCTGGCGCTCTGCTGTTTGCTGTCGTAGCGGTCGCTGTCCTGCTCTGAGGTCAGCGTCAGGTTGCGGCCCGCGTCCACCTTCACGCTGTTGCCGCTTGCCTGCGCGCCCGTGAGCGTCGTGTCGCGCCCGCTGGTCAGGCTGAGCTGACTGCCCGCGTCCAGCGTGGTTTCGCTGTGCGTCAGCCCGTTGCCCTTTTCGCTGCCCTTCGCCGCATTGACGCTGGCCGACACGCTGATGCCGTAGCCGCCCGACCCTGCGCCGATGCCCACCCCGGCGCTGCCGCCTTTGCTGCTGTTCTGACTGTCGGTGCGCTGGGTGTTCTGCGCCGACTGCAGCAGGATGTCACGCGACGCAGCCAGGCTCAGGTCGCCGCCCGCCTTCAGCTGGCTGCCGGTGATGCTGATGTCGCCGCTCTGCGCCGTACCGTTTTTGCCGGTTGCCGTGACGTTAAGATTCCGGCCCGCCGTCAGCGTGCTGCCCTGCGACTGACTGCTCTCAGTACGCGTCTCGCTTTTCGACGACTGGCTGCCATACGAGGCGCTGACGCCGATGGTGTTGGTCGATCCCGCCTGATAGCCGTCCTGCCCGGGCTTCAGGTCGCCAGCGGCATTGTGCGCGTCCGCGGCGGCAGTGTTCAGCCCGTCCATCTGAGCCGCCTGCGCCGCCTGCACACCGTTCAGCGCCGCCTGGGTGTTCTGCAGCGCGCTGACCCGCCCGTCGCCCGACTTCCTGGCCTGCTGCGCGCTGCTCACCGCCGTGTTGAGCGCGCTGCCTGCCGTGCCTGACAGGGCGATGCTCAGACCGCTCTGCTTCGTCTCGGTTTTCTCGGTGCGCGTTCGCTGGTCATAGCCCGGATCGATGCTTACGCTGTCGCCCGTCAGGTTCATGTCTTTACCCGCTACCAGGTCCGCGCCGCCGACGTGCAGCCGGTTGCCCGCCGTGACGTTCACGCTGCCCTGGCTGCTGCCGACGGTGCTGACGCTCTGGCTCTGGGTGGTGCCCTTCTCATCAATCTCATGACGGGTCGACTGCTTGCCGACCGTGAAGCCGATGCCGCCGCTGCTCAGCAGGCCGCTCTTTTTGTTCTCCTGCAGCTGATAATGGCTGTCGGTCTCGGTCGCCGCACCAATCTCCACGTCGCGCCCGGCACGCAGGTTCACGTCCCGGTCGGCGGCAACCGCAGAGCCGGTTACCGTCAGGTCACGTCCGGCGATGACCGTGACGCTGTCGCCGCTCAGCAGGCTGCCGTTTTCTCGGGTGGTGACGTCCCGCATCACGCTGTGACCGCTGCTTTTGTTCAGCAGACCTTTATTCTCTGAGCGTTCTTCACTGTAGAGCGACTCACGTTCGGTGGCTGTATTCAGCACCACGTCCTGCTTCGCCTGCAGTCCGACCGCGCCCTGTTCGCTGTGCAGCGTACTGCCGATAACGGTGACGTCGCCCTCGTGCCCGATCACCGTCACGCCCTGCTGCCCGCTGAAGGTGCTGCCGGTGCTGCTCTCGCGCACGCTTTCTTCTTCACGGTGGGTGCGGGTCTTGCCCTCGCGCTTGTTTTCGCTGTCCTGAGCTACCAGGCTGGCGCGTGCGTCTTTAATGGTAACGTTCTGCGCGCTGACGCCAATGCGGCCCTCGGTACTGTCAACCTGCGCACCTTCGGCCAGCAGGTTATTACCCGCCACCAGCGTCACACCCTGAGCGCCGCTCAGGGTGCTGAGCAACAGACGATCTTCCTGGCGACTATTGCTGACCGACGAGGTCCGGCTGTCGGCCTCAAGATGGGTGGTATTGGTGGTGGTTTTAGCACCGATGCGAATGTCTCCGCCAGCCTGAACCCGGGCGGAGCCGGAGGCGCTGGCCTGGCTGCCGGTCAGCGTCAGATCACGACCGGCCGAGAGCAGAAGGTTGCCACCGGCGTTAAGCTCGCTGCCCTTTGCCTGCTGCCACTCACCGCTGACCTGCGCCATGCGCCTGCCCGCTTCTTCCATGCCGCTGCTGGTGCGGTTGCCCATCGCCCCGGAGATAACCTCCAGGCTGCCGCTATGGCTGCTTTTTGCGGTACCGATCTCAAGGTTATTGCGTGCGCTCAGGCTGAGATTATCGGTGGCGTCCAGCTTCGCGCCCTGCAGCCGGATATCGGTACCGCTGAGGCTGATATCCCCAGCACTCATCGTCGCCTGACGCAGGGCATTCTGCAGATCGGTGCTGATCGTGAGGCTTTCCGCCTGCACATCGATGCTGCCCGCCTTAATATCGCCGCTCAGGTGCTGAAACTGCCCGCTGTCGATGGCGAGTGCCTTATCCGCAAACAGATTACCGGCATTGGTCACGCTGTCCGCCGAGAGCTGCAGGTTACCGCCGCCAATCACCGCGCCCGCGCCGGTCAGGCGCAGCGTGTTCTGGGCCAGATAAACTTTCGGCACCCACACCGTCTGAGGTCCGTCTGCCGTATCAACCGTTTCGCTGACCAGCCAGACGATATCCTGCTGCAGCGCCGCAATCTGTTGCGGCGTCAGCGCCACACCCGGCACCAGATGGAAATCCTGCGCCACTTTTGAGCCGTTATTCATTAGCGCCTGATACTGCTCCATTGCATCCCAGCCGTTAACGGAAGGCCTGCCGGTCAGTTTCAGGACCTGCTCGCGCACCAGGCGCTGCTCATAAAAACCGTCGCCCAGCCGTTTATGCACCTGTGACGGGTCATAGCCCACGCGTTCGAGCAGATAGTCGCTGCTGATAAATTTGCTCTGGCTGGTGAAGCGCTCGTCAGTCACCACCAGATACGGGCTGCCCGCCGCAGTGTGCTGGCTGAACAGGCCGTTATCGGGGAGGGTTGTGGCGACTTTCTCCAGCTGTTGCAGCGCCGTCAGTGCCAGCTCAGCCGGTAACAGCGGGCGACCCGAGGAATTACCCGCCGCAAGCTCTGTGTCGCCGTCATGGTGAGCGACGCCGTCTACGGCAAAAGCCAGCGGGTTACGTTCATACTCTGCGCGTTCGGCATCCACCGCCTGCAGCGCCGCCTCAAGCTGGCTGATCTGCGCCTGATTAACGGTGGTGTTACTGAT
Source organism: Pantoea sp. 22096 (assembly GCF_052045955.1). Taxonomy (NCBI): domain Bacteria; kingdom Pseudomonadati; phylum Pseudomonadota; class Gammaproteobacteria; order Enterobacterales; family Erwiniaceae; genus Pantoea; species Pantoea sp. 22096. The sequence continues at coordinate 37,659 of NZ_JBQEPW010000008.1, forward strand.
GCTCGCTCCGCTGATACTGACATTACCGTTGCCGGTAATGATGCCATCAATGGTAGCCAGGGCCGTGGTCTCATCAGAATTGAAGGTCGGGTACCAGTGATGGGTATTCTGGTCATAATGGTCGACAATCACTTCCTGGCGTCGCTCATTGACCGAGTAGCCCCGGTTATCAATGCTGCCACCGCCGTCCACGGTCAGATTGCCGTTAGCCGTGATCACGCTGGCGTCATTGAGTAATGCGCCGATGATGCGTAGCACCATGTCGCCACCCGCAAGAATGCGCGCGCCGATACCTTCACTGACCAGCCGATCACGCGTCACCGTGCCGGTTACGCTACGCTCACGGAAATTGTTGTAATCAGTGACGAAAAGCGCATTGTCGATGTCGATATGCTTTTCGGGATCCCACTGCTCAAGACGTCCACTGTTGGCTTCGCGCCATACCGTGTTCTGATAAGGGGTTGGCACATTTTTTTGCCGCAACCCACGGGTTTCATAGAACGTCATGGCATAGGTGCCGTCGGCATTGGGGTTCAGCGCCAGATAGTTAACCCACAGATCGGTCAGCACGCCCTGATTGTTCATGACGCGAACCTGGGCGCGTTTGCCTGCAGCGTCAATCGCCAGCAGCGTGCCGTAAGGATTATTCTGTGCCGCTGCTTCATCCTGGAAGGTCAATTGCTGAGTGGTCGACGCCATAGTGCTGAGATCCGTATTGGTCTCTCCGCCATAAGAGCGCCAGTAATAGTTATAACGATGCCAGCTGTAGTCGCTGCTCTCGGCCTCGCGCTCTATCACCAGTCCTTCGCGCAGGTTGTCGAGCCGCCGCGCCTCCAGCGTCATATCACCATCTGCTTCGATAAAACTCGCCCGGTTCTCGATCAGGTCATCGCTGTGCAATGACAGGCGATCGCCGCTGTAGAGCAATGCACCCTCTTTGTTGCTCAGCCGCTCGCTGGCCTGCAGCGTCAGGCTTTGCGTTGCGGCAATGACCGCAGTCTGTCCGTGATTATCGATAACCCGACCACGCACGGTGACCTCATCGCCTATCACGGTGGCGAGGTTATCCAGCGAGTCGACATTCAGCGTCAGGTTGTCGGCTTCAAGCCGCCCGCTGTTCAGAAGCGCACCCGTCGTGAGCTGAACGGTTTTACCCACCAGCATCGCCGGATTGGTTATGCCTGCCGCATTCAGCACAAGATTACCTGGCAGCAGCCAGTCCACCAGGTTAGTAAACGCCCCGCTCAGCGAGAAAGTCACCGTGCCGTTACTGCTGATGGTTTCACCCGCATGGCGGGTGTAGTCCTGTTGTGCAGTCAGCGTCAGAGCTTGCAGGCCTAGCAGCGTGCCGCCCTGATTATCGAAAGAGTGTGCATGGATGTTTAATGCGCCAGCACTCTCCAGCCGTCCGCTCTGATTGAGCAGCACCAGCGGTGAATCAGTCGGTGAGAGATCACCGTTGAGGGTGAGATCGCCATTCGCCAGCACCCTTCCCTGCCGGTTGTCCAGCTGTGCAACACCGCGCAGCATGAGCGTTCCGGCGCTCTGCAGCCGTCCGCTGCTGTTATCGATGTCACGGGCAGCGATGTCGGTAAAGGTCGTACCGAGTAACAGGCCGCCGTCGCGGTTACTCAGACGATCGGCCTGCAGTGAGAGTCCCGCCTGGCTGCTGAGCACACCCTGTGTGCTGTTATCGATCGCCGTGGCCTTCAGCACGAGATCCTGAGTGGCGACCAGCTGGCCGCCCTGATTGTTCAGTTGCGCAGCGTCAAGGGAGAGCGCCGCGCCGCTGTGGACTTTGCCCTGCTGGTTGTTGAGCACATTGAGGTGATAATTTCCCGCGCCCTGACTGATCAGCGTGCCGCTGGCATTCTCCAGTTGCCCTGTTGTCAGATTAATCGCCTCACGACTGCTGAAGATGCCCTGACGGTTAGTGACCGTCGCGGCATTAACCTGCTGTTCACCGTTGCTGCGCACCGCACCGTCGCTGTTATCCATCTGTCCTGACAGCTGCAGGCTGAGCTGTTGCTGGCTGTCGATGTGGCCGCCCGCGTTGTTCAGCGTCTGCGCATCAAGCTGGAGCGCGCCGCCACTCTGCACGTTGCCCGCCCGGTTATCCAGATCCCCGGCCAGGTTCAGCCTTAACTGCCGCTGACTGTAGAGCAGACCGCCCTGGGTATTATCAATACGCGCAGCGGTAATAGTCAGCCCCTCACCAGCCAGCCACTGACCACCCGCATTGTTAATGCTACCGGTGCGGTTGCCTTCGGTCTGACCCTGAACGGTAAGCTGCTGCTGAGCAGAGACTTTACCGGCCAGGTTGTTGATATCTTGCGCAATGCGTAACGCCATGCCAGCAGCCGATTGCAACACGCCGCTGGCGTTACTTAGCCAGTTCGCCGAAAGTTCAGCCTGCTGCTGACTTTGTACGATGCCCGCCGTGTTATCGAAACCGGCAGTCGTAGCAGTCCAGCTCTCCTGGCTGCCCATCCAGCCCTGCGCATTGCCAATTTCCTGCGCCTGGAGCGTCTGGCTTAGCCGACTGAAGATGCGGCCATTACTGTTATCCAGACGGCCCGTGAACTGCATATCCAGCGCGTCCAGCGCATTGATCGCCCCCCCGGCATTCAACAGATTTGCGGCGCTGGCCTGGGTGCTGCCGTTGCTGGTCAGTGTGCCGCTTTGGTTGTCCCAGTCACCCGCCAGGTTAAGCGTCAGTGCCTGCTGGCTAAGAACCTGCCCTGACTGGCGATTGTTTAGCGCGCCACCCTGCAGGAGCAGATCGCCGCCGCTTTGCAGCGACCCGCCATCGTTATCAAACAGTGTCGCGGAGGTGCCATGGATCGCGAGGGCGTTTTTCGCCGTGAGTTTGCCGCCCTGGTTGAGGATATCGCCACGGCTGGTCAGGTCCAGATCACCGCCAGACTGCAACCGGCCGCTGACGTTATTGAGTTGATTGGCCGTCGCCGTAACCTGCTCGCCACCCTGCACCGTCCCACCGCTGTTCTCCCAGAATCCGCCGCTGTTGAGCGAAAGATGATGACCCGCTTCGATCCAGCCATCGCTGTTGTCCAGGCCCTGTGCCGTCATCAGGCTCAGATCCTGCAACGCAATCACTTTGCCCTCTGAATTATCCAGCCCGTTTGCCGTCAGGCTCAGATCACGCTGGCTGGTAATCTCGCCCTGCGCATTGTTCAGATGCTGCGCGGTCAGCGACAGCTGGCCGCCGTTCAGGGTGCCCGCGTGATTATCCAGATCGCCGCCCGCGCTAAGCGTCAGCGCATTACCGGCCAGAAGATTACCCTGACTGTTGTTAACCGCGTCGCGGGCAGTGATAGCCAACGACGCCTGGGTTTTGATGGTGCCGCCCTGGTTATTCAGGCTGCCGGTCTCAAGCGTCAGATCGCCGTTGCTGCCCAGCTCGCCCGACGTGTTGTCAAACAGCCCATCAATCCGCCAGTGCTGCGCTGCGTTATCAAGCGCAACCATACGGCCACGCTGATTGTTCAGCGAGGCGGCCTGGAAACTGAGCTGCTGACTCTCAATCGAACCCTCGCTGTTGTCCAGCCCGCCAGACAACGTAAAGCGGCTTTCGCCACTGCCGGTCTGCGACCATCCCGCCTGCTGGCTGAACAGGCTGCGCCCGTCGATCTGCCAGCGTCCGGCGCTAATCTGTGCCTGCTGCGCCTCAATATCTCCAGAGGTGTTTATCACCAGCTCCGTGCCATTAATCACCGCCTGACGCACGGCAACACCCGCTTCCTGAGCAGTCAGGGTGGCGCGGCTGGCAGCGACCTGAGCGCCACTAAGATCGACGCGGCGTCCATGTGCGCTGATCTCTTTTTTGCTCAACAGGCTGCCACTGGCGCGAATGGTCTCCTGGCTCTCCAGTTGCAGACTGGCTTCCTGCACAATCTGGCTGCTGGCGTCGCTGCCTGCCAGCAGGTGTCCACTGCTCTGAATGCTGCGGGCTGCCGTCAGCCGTACGGCACCAGCCGCCGCCAGGGTGCCGGACTGGGTAATCCCGCCTTCACGGCTCTGAACCGTCAGCTGACCGCCACTGTGGAGCTTGCCCTGATAATCAACGCTATCTCTGGCCGTCAGGCTGATGTCGCCTGCGGCCTGCGTGACGCCATCCTGTGCCGTCGATTGCCAGACAAGTTTACCTTCGCTGCTCACTACCAGCGTTTTACCCGCCTGCACCTGAGCGTTCTGATTCCGCACCCCGACGCCTGCTTCGGTGCCAATCATGCGGATCTGGCCGCTGTACATGCCGCCCATCTGACCCATGTCGATCGCCAGTTCAGGTCTGGCGCTGCCGTCGTCAGCCAGCGGTATGACCGTCTGTGTGTCGGCACTGATGCGGTTACGCCCAGCCACCACCGTCAGCTCTTTTTTGGCCCAGACACCCGCATTGATCTCCACCGCGCGGGCCAGGACGTCTACGTATTCAGTATCATGACGTGCATCGCCGTTGAGTCCGCCGCCTTCAATCCGCACCACGCCGCGTTCGACCTGATAACCCGCCAGACTGCCGTCAGCGTTGAGCTGTGGTTTGCCGGTGGTCAGCGTCATCCGTCCGGCGTTGATAGTGCCGCATCCGTTACAGACAATCCCGGCCGGGTTGGCAACGATCACCTGCGCCCGTCCGCCCGCCACTTCCATATAACCGCGCAGCTGGCTGGGATTATTGCTGTTTACTTCGTTGATGATCACCCGCGCCGGTGCAGCACCGGGCTTGAGGTTCGGGTTGCCCTGAATCATTCCGGCCAGTTGTGTTGAGGTCATCACTGCGGAGTTATTCAGGACAGCGCCGTTCTGCGCGACGCCGAATTGCTGATACTGGTTATGCGAGATACCCGCCTGATTGGGGGCGGTGATATTAACCTGTGGTAACCCGTTCTGGGTGGCGATGACGTCCGGCCGCTGTCCTGGCGTAGCATTGCTATCGGCCACAATGCCGTTCGCCAGTGCTGGCCCGGCAAACAGCGCCAGTCCCAGCAGCCACGCCGTGCGGCGTAAAGTAACCCAGAGCCGGGGCGCGCCGTTGCCTCGGCTCTGGCCGGGTTCCGTGCTGCAACTGCGGGCAAGTTCTGACACCACCCGGAGTTCCCCATGGGTGCGGCTGAAGATAATGCGATAGCAATGTTTATTCATGGGTTACATCCGTGTGAAAGTCACTGTTTCAGATAGCGGTGATCACCCGCTTTGTTGGTCAGATTTCCAGGTTAACGCTGAAACCCGCCGTCGCGCCTGAGGTATGAAAACCCTCGGGTTTACAGAGCGGCACGCCCGCAAACAGGTCATAGCTGAAGCGACCCCAGAGTGAGCCGCGTACGCCGATGGCACTGCCTGCCAGCTGATGCCCGACCAGGTCCCGCGTCGCGGGTCCGCTTACCCGGCCATAATCGGCAGCCAGATAGAGCTCATGCCCGCGTGAGAAAAGGTTCCAGCCGATTTCGTTGCGCCACAGCAGACCTTTTTCCCCCGACAACATCTGTTCACCGTCAAAGCCGCGTACCGTGTAACGCCCGGCAATCGCCATGCGCTCCTGCGGCGTCAGCGCATTCGGACTCCATTGTCCGCGCACGCTGCTATAGACCCGCCAGGGTTGCTCGCCCAGGGCGAAAGGATGGTTGATGCCGAGGTCGCCCAGCAGTATGCCGGTACGCGCACTGCCCTGATGACGCGACTCTTCTGGTGCAGGAAGCGCATTAAACGCCCCGGTACCGCGCCGCCAGGCGATACTGGCGTCCAGCGTGCTGCTACTCAAATAGCTATGCTGATTCAGGCCCAGTTCCCAGCCCGCAGTGCGCCGCTTTTGCTGCTCAATGTCGATATCGTTGACGGCGTTGGTGGAGTGTTTGCGGTAGCCACGCAGATTAAGCGTGGTTTTGTTCGACTGATCGCGGTAGAGCAATCGGGAGACCGTGAGCTGGAAATTATCGCTCTTGCCGCTGTAGCGCAGCACCTCATTGGCATTGGGGATGTTCTGGTGATAGGTGTAGTCGTTGTAGTTGGCGGAAACGGCCCAGTAGCCTATCGGGAAAAAGTAATTCAGGGTGTGCGAGCGGTTACCGAACGGCCCATGCTCAAACAGATTTTTGCCAATATTGGCGTAAAACAGATCGTTCTGCGCAAAGGGCGCATCCACTGCGAGGGTGGCGGAACCGAGATAGCGCCCGGTACTTTTAGATCCGCTGTCATCCAGTCCCAGACTGAGCCGTACCGGTCTGCCTTCGTGCCAGTTGACCTGCAGATCGCTGGTGGCTTCCTGCTCGCCCGGCACGATTTTAATGTCAGCTCTGGCGCTGGGCACCCGCTTAAAGTTCTCCAGGCCCTGCTCAATATCCCGCAGATTCAAAATATCGCCCGATGACGCCGGAACGGCATTCCACAGCCGTCCACGCCAGGAAACAGGTTCTTCGAAGCGGATCTGGCTGATACGGCCAGGCTGCAGCGTCAGCGTTAATACGCCTTTAGTCAGATCCTGCTCCTGTGCCATGACGCGGGTGGTGACATAGCCTTTGGCGAGAATTGCATTCTGCACTTTGTTAATGACCAGCACGATGCCCTGTCCGCCCAGACAACGGCCGGTGGCGTCTGAAGCAGCATCAAGCGCCCACTGAAAACGGCTGGCTTCGTCGCCAGTCAGGGCGATCTGATTGATGGTAAAGCAGGGCTGCTCACTGGCAGGATAACCGGGCAGACGACTATCAGGACGGGGAAGATGTTCATTCGCCTGCGGCGCATTCTGCTGTTGCAGCACGCGCTCGCGCGTCTGCTGACGCAGTTGCTCGCGGGCATCAATCACCTGGCCTTCTTCGCGGGGATTATTGGCTGGCGGCGCTGCCATCAGCGGTAAAGAGAAGCAGAACAGCGCGCCCGCGACTATGGCGAGCAGAGGCTTTGGCGGATGCCAGAGCGATAAACAAATCCTTTTCATGAAAATTCCATTTCACTAACTGTAACCGGGTGTAAATTTTGGCGAATTATCCATCAGAAAGGGACAAAAACAAGGGGGAGGGCTATTTTTGAGGCGGTTTCTTAACCTCCGGATTGATGAAAAACCTTAGAGTATTACAGGAGAAAAATTAACAATTAACCTTCTGATATATAATAATATTTATCACCTGTAGCATCACGGCAGCCGATTTCTGATGACCGGCAATGGCAGTTTGAGCACTTTAGCGTATTCATTTGCATCCTAAAAAATGGCCGCTATAGCGGTCACACTCAGATATGAGTTGAAGACATCAGGCCTGAAAAATCCCATAAAAAAAGGGACGATTGCTCGTCCCTTTTTCGTACTACGCTAAGAGAATTACTGCAGAAGCGAGATATCCGCGACCTGCAGGAACAGCTCACGCAGTTTTGACAGCAGCGTCAGGCGATTGACCCGCACTGCCTGATCGTCGGCGTTCACCATCACTTTGTCGAAGAAGTTGTCTACCGCGGTACGCAGCTGGGCCAGTTCGACCAGCGCATCCTGATAGCGGCCTTCAGCGAAGTAAGGCTGCAGCTTGCTGCTCAGCGCAGTAACAAAGGTCGCCAGCTGGATCTCTTCGTTCTCTTTCAGCAGCGACGCCTGCACGCTCTCATTCAGCGTTTCGGTCGATTTTGCCAGAATGTTAGAGACGCGCTTGTTCGCCGCCGCCAGTGCTGCGGCGGCCTCCAGCGTACGGAAGTGCGACACCGCTTTCATGCGTGCATCAAAGTCAGCCGGACGGGTCGGACGACGCGCCAGAACTGCCTGCAGCGTATCAATGCTGTGACCCTCTTCCTGATACCAGGTGCGGAAGCGACCCAGCATAAAGTCAATCACATCATCCACCACGCGGGCGTTGCTCAGCTTGCTGCCGTACAGACGTACTGCTTCTTCAGTCAGCGTCTGCAGGTCGAGTGGCAGGTTTTTCTCAACGATGATACGCAGCACGCCCAGCGCCGCACGACGCAGTGCGAACGGATCTTTGTCGCCTTTTGGATGCTGACCAATGCCGAAAATACCGGCCAGCGTATCCATTTTATCGGCAATCGCCAGCGCACAGGCGACCGGGCTGGATGGCAGATCGTCACCGGCAAAGCGCGGCTGATACTGCTCGTTCAGCGCAACCGCCACATCTTCGGCTTCGCCGTCGTGACGCGCGTAATGCATGCCCATCACGCCCTGGGTGTCGGTGAACTCGAAGACCATGTTGGTCATCAGGTCACACTTCGACAGCAGGCCCGCGCGGGTAGCGTGATTCACATCGGCGCCGATTTTACCGGCAATCCAGCCCGCCAGGGCCTGAATGCGATCGGTTTTATCGCGCAGCGTGCCCAGCTCTTTCTGGAACAGGACGGTCTCCAGACGCGGCAGATTGTCTTCCAGACGCTTTTTGCGGTCGGTATTAAAGAAGAACTCCGCATCGGCCAGGCGTGGACGCACCACTTTTTCGTTGCCCGCGATAATCTGGCGCGGATCGCTGGATTCGATGTTAGTGACGAAAATGAAGTTCGGCATCAGGTTGCCGTCATTGTCATACACCGGGAAATATTTCTGATCGCCTTTCATGGTGTAGACCAGCGCTTCCGCAGGCACCTTGAGGAATTTCTCTTCAAAGGTTGCGGTCAGAACCACCGGCCACTCCACCAGCGACGTTACCTCTTCCAGCAGGCTGTCGCTGATATCGGCGTTGCCGCCTAAGCGGCGTGCGGCCGCTTCTGCATCGGCTTTGATCATCGCTTTGCGGACCTGATAGTCAGCAATGACCTGGCCGCGTTTTTCCAGCACATCAGGATAGTGATCGGCACTTTCGAGCGTGATTTCGCTTTCACCCATAAAGCGGTGACCACGGATAATCCGGTCTGAGGCGATGCCCAGGATGGTGCCAGGGATCAGCTCATCGCCCAGCAGCATCGTCACGGTGTGCACCGGACGAACGAACTGTACATCGCTGTCGCCCCAGCGCATCAGTTTTGGCACCGGCAGCTTGCTGAGTGCAGTCGCAATCATCGCGGGCAGCAGCGCCTGGGCCGCTTCGCCTTTCACCTGGGCGCGATAGACCAGCCATTCGCCTTTATCGGTGGCGAGGCGTTCCGCCTGATCAACAGTAATGCCGTTACCCCGCGCCCAGCCTTCGGCGGCTTTGGTGGCGTTGCCGTCAGCATCAAATGCCGCAGCGACCGCAGGACCGCGCTTCTCCACTTCCCGATCGGGTTGTGCGGCGCTCAGGTTCGCGACTTTCAGCGCCAGACGACGCGGTGCAGCAAACCAGCTGACCTCGCCATGGCTCAGGTTAGCGGCATCCAGTTCAGCGGTGACCTGCGCGGCAAAGGCTTCTGCCAGGCTGCGCAGGGCTTTTGGTGGCAGCTCTTCGGTGCCGATCTCCACCAGGAAGGTTTGTTCAGTCATGGCTGCCTCTTACTTATTTTCTAGTTTTGGCGCTTTACGAGCACACATCGGGAAGCCCATTGCCTCGCGAGAGGCGTAGTAAGCTTCAGCCACGGCTTTGGTCAGGGTGCGAATGCGCAGGATATAGCGCTGACGCTCCGTTACCGAGATCGCTTTGCGCGCATCCAGCAGGTTAAAGCTGTGCGCCGCTTTCAGAATGCGTTCGTAGGCGGGCAGTGGCAGCGGTTTTTCCAGCGCCAGCAGATGCTGCGCCTCTTTCTCGTACTGCTCAAAGCAGGTAAAGAGGAAGTCGACGTCGGCGTATTCGAAGTTATAGGTGGATTGCTCCACTTCGTTCTGATGGAACACGTCGCCGTAGGTGGTTTTGCCCAGCGGACCGTCGCTCCAGACCAGATCGTAAACGCTGTCGACGCCCTGGATGTACATCGCCAGACGCTCCAGGCCGTAGGTGATCTCACCGGTCACTGGCTTACACTCCAGGCCGCCAACCTGCTGGAAGTAGGTGAACTGCGTCACTTCCATGCCGTTGAGCCACACTTCCCAGCCGAGTCCCCAGGCACCCAGCGTCGGGTTTTCCCAGTTATCTTCCACAAAGCGAATGTCATGCACCGTCGGATCCATTCCCAGCTCTTTTAACGAACCAAGATACAGCTCCTGAATGTTGTCGGGTGACGGTTTGATGATGACCTGGAACTGGTAATAGTGCTGAAGACGGTTCGGGTTTTCACCGTAGCGGCCATCGGTAGGACGACGGGATGGCTGCACGTAGGCGGCGGCGATCGGCTCCGGGCCGAGTGCACGCAGGCAGGTCATCGGGTGTGAAGTGCCAGCGCCCACTTCCATGTCCAGCGGTTGGACAATGGTGCAGCCCTGACGCGCCCAGTAATCCTGCAAGGTCAGGATCAGCCCCTGAAAGGTTTTGGTATCAAACTTTTGCATGTTGAGTGTGCACGCGCTTCGGTTAGATTAAAAAAAGAGGCCGACAGTATACCCTTTGACCGCGCGATGTGCAGCCGTAAATCCTAGGCACTACCGGCGCGTTTTCGCGGTAATTACGGGCGCTGGCATACAGATGGCTCCGAATCCTGCTGGCGGCAGTTGTTGCTCTGGTCGCATTTGACTACCCTTTTGCGCACGGAGCTATGCGCAAGAGGACGCCATGTCGCAGAAGATTTACTGGATCGATAATTTACGCGCGGTTGCCTGCCTGATGGTGATCGTGATTCACACCACCACCTGGTATATCACCGGGCCGATGGCGGTAACCGGCACGACCTGGGATGTGGCGAATCTGCTGAACTCGGCATCACGCGTCTGTGTTCCACTGTTCTTTATGATCTCCGGCTATCTGTTTTTCGGCGAACGTAGCGCCCAGCCGCGTCATATGCTCCGGCTGGTGCTCTGTCTGCTGTTCTACAGCGCGGTCTCGCTGGCCTATATCACCTGGCTGACGCCGATCAGCGAAGGACGTTCGATCCTGAAGATGCTGCAGAAGCCCGTGTTCTATCACCTGTGGTTCTTCTTTGCGCTGATTGGCATCTATCTGATGTCGCCGCTGATCCAGGTGAAAACCGTGCAGGCACGCTATGTAGCGCTGCTGGTGCTGGTGCTGGCGGTACTCGCCAACCCGAATACGGTCAGCCAGTCGCTGGGCCCGTTCCATTTTCTGCCGGTTAACCTCTATGTCAGCGGTGACAGCATTTACTACCTGCTCTATGCGCTGCTGGGACGGGCGATCGGCACCATGGACACGACCCGGCGCGGCCTGACCCCGCTGGCCGCCGGGCTGTTTATCGCCTGTGTGATTGGCATTACGTTAGGGACGAAAAAGGCGCTGATCGTCAACGGGGCGTTTAACGATACCTGGTATCTCTACTGCGGACCGCTGGTATTTATCGCGGCGATCAGCCTGCTCATCGTGTTTAAAAACAGCCTGAATCAGCGCACGCTGCCCGGTTTTACCGTGATTGCGCGCTATTCACTGCCGATCTACGGCTTTCATGCGCTGTTCATTCACTATCTGCGCACGCATCACTACGATGATATGTCGCGTCCGTGGCTCGATCTGCCCTGGGTGTTCGGACTGACGCTGGGTGGCAGTCTGCTGCTGGGGATGGCGCTGAAACGGGTCGATACCCGTCACTTTGTCAGCTGATCGGTTTCCCGCTGGCGGGCGCGTCGCAGCTGGCGCGCCGATGAAAATCCCGCCGCCAGCGCCGCTTTCTCAGCGGATTCACCCTGCTGCTGACGCTGGCGCGCCACGCCAACCCGCAGCTGCTCATGGTATTCCCGCACGCTGATCCCCAGATGCTGACGAAACAGCCGCGCCAGATGACGGCTGCTGACGTGGGCGCGCCCGGCCAGCTCGGTCAGCGTCCAGCCATGCTCAGGATGCGCAATCATCAGGTCCTGCGCCCGATGAATGGCCGGATGCAGGTGATTGCGGTAACGCAGCCAGGGTGAAAGCTGCGGGTCGTCACCGGCGCGGCGGAACCAGACCACCATTTCCCGCGCCACGGCCAGCGCTGTTGGCGTATCGCAGAGCTGATTCACCAGATGCAGCGCCAGGTCGATCCCCGCCGTGATGCCCGCGCTGGTCCAGATATTCTCATGCCCGACAAATACCCGGTTCTCCTGCACCTGAGCGCGCGGGGCGACCGCTTTCAGACGGGCAATGACATCATGATGGGTGGTGCAGGGCACGTCATCGAGCATGCCCGCTTGCGCTGCCAGCAACGCACCTGAGCAGACGCAGACCAGCATAAAGGTCTGCGCGCGCAGCGCGGCGTGCTGCCGCATCAGCCAGTCGCGTGCTTCTGTGGCCTGGGGTGTGGAATAACAGATCTGCGAGTCATAGACGCCCGGCACCACCAGCAGGCTCCCGGCGGGCAACTGTTCTGGCAAGGGTTCGATGCCGCCAATGGTCATACCGGTGGAACAGACCACCTCCGGCTGCGGGCCAATGTAGCGCAGCGAAAAGCGATCCCCCGCCAGCTTCAGCGTTTCGGCCGGGCCGGTCAGATCCAGTACCATGACGCCAGGCAGGGTTAAAAACCAGACGGTATGTGTCATGCTGGCCTGCGCTACACCAGATCCCAGCCACGGGCGCGCCACAACGCAGGCAGCTGCGCCATGTCGTCGAAGCGCGTCACCAGCGGATGATCCAGTTCAGGATTGTGCGGATCAGCACAGTAGTAGTAGACCGGGATCCCGGCGGCAATACCGGCGCGGGCGCCCGCTTCGGAGTCATCCACCAGAATGCAGCGCTCAATCGGCACCTGCATCTGTTCCGCCGCGTGATACATCAGCTCCGGATCGGGCTTCCAGTGCAGAATGTCATAACCGCTATAGAGGTGTTCGGCAAACAGCGGCAGCATGCCGGTTAAGCCCAGCGAGTGCTGCATCTTTTTTACCGTCCCGTTTGAGACCACGCACATCGGCACTTTGATCTGCTCCACCAGCGCTTTCGCACCCGGAATTGGCTGCAGTTGCTGATCGAACAGTCGCGCGACTTCCGCGCGATAAGCTGTCTCCACCTCTTCCATCGGCAGCGACACCTGATGCGCGTCGCCCACGTCACGAATGATGTCGTAGAGTTTGACGCCCTTATACTTTTCAAACATCTGCTGCAGCGACAGCGCCAGACCGTAACGGGCAAACGTGTTGACGTAGGCCTGGGTGCAGAGCAACTCACTGTCCACCAGCGTGCCATCGCAATCAAAAAAGACGCATTCAACTGACATCAGACTCTATCCTTCGATTCAGGGGTGTGCTCCACACTCTACCGCACTCAGCGCAGATTGCGAGACTGGCAATCGGTTGCGAAAAATCATTGTATTGCCCCGGTAAAATCGCCAGGATACGCGCCGATGATTTTTTCTTCTGGATGGATGGCATGAGCAAGCAAGGCGTTTTGCAGCGCATCTTCAGGCTGCAGGAACATGGCACCACGGTGCGCACCGAAGTGATCGCAGGTATCACCACCTTTCTGACGATGGTCTATATCGTCTTCGTCAACCCGCAGATCCTCGGCGTCGCCGGTATGGATACCCAGGCGGTGTTTGTGACCACCTGTCTGATTGCCGCGCTTGGCAGCATTCTGATGGGACTGTTTGCCAATCTGCCGGTGGCGCTGGCCCCCGCAATGGGGCTGAATGCCTTCTTCGCTTTTGTGGTGGTCGGGGCGATGGGCTATTCGTGGCAGGTCGGTATGGGCGCGATTTTCTGGGGTGCGGTCGGCCTGCTGATACTGACCCTGCTGCGGGTTCGCTACTGGATGATTGCCAATATCCCACTGAGCCTGCGCGTTGGCATCACTGCCGGTATCGGCCTGTTTATCGCCATGATGGGGCTGAAGAATGCCGGTATTATCGTGCCGAATCCCGATACGCTCGTGGCCGTGGGTAATCTGACTTCGCACAGCGTGCTGCTGGGCGCACTCGGCTTCTTTATTATCGCCATTCTGGCATCACGCAATATCCACGCGGCGGTGCTGATCTCAATGGTGATCACCACCGCTATTGGCTGGATGCTGGGCGACGTGAAGTTTGTCGGCCTGTTTTCTGCGCCGCCTTCGATTACTTCGGTGGTGGGTCAGGTCGATATCAAAGGTGCGTTTAACATTGGCATGGCGGGCGTCATCTTCTCCTTTATGCTGGTCAATCTGTTCGACTCCTCCGGCACGCTGATTGGCGTTACCGACAAAGCGGGACTGACCGATGAAACCGGCACCTTTCCGCGGATGCAGCAGGCGCTTTATGTCGACAGCATCAGTTCGGTGAGTGGCGCGCTGGCGGGCACGTCTTCCGTGACCGCCTATATCGAGAGCACCTCGGGCGTGGCGATTGGTGGCCGTACCGGTCTGATGGCCGTGGTAACCGGCCTGCTTTTCCTGCTGGTGACCTTCCTGTCACCGCTGGCCGCAATGGTGCCATCCTATGCCGCCGCAGGCGCGCTGATTTACGTTGGCGTGTTAATGACCGCCAGCCTGTCGCGCGTGCGCTGGGATGATCTGACCGAAGCCGTTCCGGCGTTTGTCACCGCCGCCATGATGCCCTTCAGCTTTTCCATCACCGAAGGCATTGCGCTGGGTTTTATCGCTTACTGCGTGATGAAACTGGGCACCGGCCGCTGGCGTGAAATCAGCCCCTGCGTGGTAATTGTTGCGCTGCTGTTTGTGCTGAAGATTGTCTTTATCGACGCGCACTAAGCACAGTCAGAGCCGCAACCCACCGGTTGCGGCTTTTTACATTTGAGGATGCAGATTGCGCTCGCCGGGCAGACTGGTCAGCCGCAGGGCATGAGGCCCGATGTTGGGTTTACCCATCTCGATTTCGCGTAATGCACGCCATTCAAAAGCGTTATCCATCTCCCACAGGTACAGCCGCTGGGTCGCAGACGACAGCGCGCACGACCAGACCAGCATGGGTTCCGCATCACATACCACCTGAATCTCGGGATAGAGTGACGATCGCAGCCGACCGGCACCCGGCAACAGGCGCAGCGAATCCAGTCCGCGATCGCCTTCTCCCGTCAGCTTGAGAATGCTCTGGCGTAACGTCCAGATTTGCGTCACCGCTTCCATGGCATCCTGCTGGGCATTAATCCAGGCGATTTCGCCCGACGTTAATCCCTGAATCAGCTGCTCCTGAGTCTGACGGCTCCGCGCATGCACAATCTCCATATCCAGACCCGCACGTCCACCCTCTTCAGCCAGCAGCACCCCCACCGTATTGCCCGCATAGGCGATGCTGAAATCGGGCAGATCGCTGTCAGCAAAAACGGGGCGTCCGTTACCCTGGATAAGCAGGCGCGGCAGCTCACTAATGCCATAAACCCGCAGCATCAGTTGTGCCAGCAGGGTACGGGCGGCAAGAAATCTTCCACGGCGTTTGTCAGCAAACTGCTGTGCCGTGTCGGTGATAACCTGGGGAATGCGTAAATCATTAGCCGGGAAGCCGGGATCGCCCGTCCAGCGTACAAAATGACCAGCCATCTGTCGCTCCGTGAAAATGGTCAGATAATCATCAGACGCATTGTAGGAATTTTCTTACCTTAATGCACCTGACAACGCACAGATTGGGGTAAATTCGGAATAGGATGAGCATACAGCGCAGATTAGCGGGAATGGATCAGCGTTACGCGTCGCGATTCGAATCGCGACGCGGGCAGCATCAGGCGAAACGGCTCGCCTGCTCAAAGCTTAGTCGCGGCAGGCACGGATGCAATTTTGACGCGTCACCATAGCCGAGGTTAATCAGCAGATTAACCTGATACTGACCGTCGGGGAAAAAGGCGTCGTTGACTTTGGCCGGATCAAACCCGGACATCGGACCGGCATCCAGACCCAGCGAACGAGCCGCCAGAATCAGGTAGCCCGCCTGCAGGCTGCTGTTACGGAAAGCGGTCTCTTTTGCCACTTCCGGGCTGCCGGTAAACCAGCTGCGCGCATCAGCATGCGGGAACAGCGCGGGCAGCTGCTCATAGAACTCGCGGTCCCAGGCCACAATCACCGTGACCGGCGCGCTCATGGTTTTTTCCAGATTGCCGGAAGAGAGTGCCGGTTTCAGCTTCTCTTTGCCTTCCGCCGAGGTCACGAAAACAAATCGCGCAGGCGAACAGTTCGCCGAGGTCGGACCCAGCGCCGTTAAGGTATAAAGCTGTTCCAGCAGGGCATTATCGACCGGCTTATCCTGCCAGTAACTGTGGGTGCGGGCGTCATTAAACAGGGTATCCAGTGCAGCAGTGTCGAGCGGTGTACTCATGCAACTCTCCTTTTTCAGGCGAAAAAACTCGCCCAACGGTGTTCACGTAGTGGGGTTGCGTCCGGTCCGGCGCGGCGGGATGAGGCGGGGTTCACTCACCGCGATCATAGCCGCACGTCAGATCGGCGCGTCTACCGTTATACGACAACGTGTTGCCGCCGCAAAATAACATATCAGCAAGAATCAACGCAGCGGCAGGAATAACAGGGGAGGTAGCGAGGCGGGAAATCAGGCCTGACAGCGCTGCCGCCAGGCCAGGAAAGCTATTTACCGATACAGAAGCTGGAGAAGATACGGCCCAGCAGATCGTCAGAGGTGAATTCACCGGTAATCTCACTTAACGCCTGCTGAGCAACACGCAGCTCCTCCGCCAGTAACTCACCGGCCCGGGCACCGAGCAGTTGCGCTTTTCCCTGCTGTAAGTGCGTTGCCGCCTGCTCCAGCGCCTGCAGATGACGACGACGCGCCAGGAAGCCGCCTTCCATATTGCCGGAGAAGCCCATGCTCTGCTTCAGGTGATCCCGCAGTGCATCGACGCCCTCGCTGGTGCGTGCCGACAGGCGAATCAGTGAGTGACCGTTTACTTCTGTCAGGCCTAAAGGCTCACCGGTGACATCCGCCTTGTTGCGGACCACGGTAATCGGCAGTTCCGGCGGCAGGCGGGAGACAAAATCGGGCCAGATAGCCGCCGCTTCGGTGGCATCGGTGGTGGTGCCGTCCACCATAAACAGCACGCGGTCAGCCTGTTCAATCTCCTGCCAGGCACGCTCAATCCCGATACGTTCGACTTCGTCACTGGCCTCACGCAGTCCAGCGGTGTCGATGATATGCAGCGGCATGCCATCTATATGAATATGTTCACGCAGTACGTCACGGGTGGTGCCCGCAATGTCCGTAACGATAGCGGCGTCACGGCCTGCCAGCGCATTCAGCAGGCTCGATTTGCCCGCATTGGGGCGGCCCGCAATCACTACTTTCATTCCTTCACGCAGCAGGCTGCCCTGACGCGCTTCGGCACGGACCGCATCCAGATCACCGATCACCGTATTCAGCTGCGCTTCAATTCGGCCATCAGAGAGGAAATCGATCTCTTCATCCGGGAAGTCGATAGCCGCTTCGACATAGATGCGCAGGTGAGTCAGTGCTTCCACAAGATGATTGACCCGGGTGGAGAAGGCGCCCTGCAGCGAGTTCACGGCCGAACGCGCCGCCTGCTCAGAGCTGGCATCAATCAGGTCGGCAATCGCTTCGGCCTGCGCCAGATCGAGCTTGTCGTTCAGAAACGCCCGCTCAGAGAACTCACCCGGCTGAGCGATACGCACGCCCGGCAGCGCCACAATGCGCTTCAGCAGCAGATCGAGGATCACCGGGCCGCCGTGACCCTGCAGCTCCAGCACATCTTCGCCGGTAAAGGAGTTAGGACCGGGAAACCACAGCGCAATGCCCTGATCCAGCACGCTGCCGTCGCTATCAGTAAACGGCAGGTAATCGGCGTATCTGGGCTTAGGCAGTTTACCCAGCAACTGGCGGGCAACCTCTGCCGCCTGCGCGCCAGAGACGCGCAGAATGCCGACGCCGCCGCGTCCGGGTGGCGTCGCCTGGGCAACAATGGTATCGCTGTGGCTCATAAATTTTCTCTCGCTACAAAAAACACAGGCGGTCGCTTTGACCGCCTGAGAATAGACTATTTTAGGGCGGGATGGCTCCCGCGCTGGATCGCTTACGCTTTCTTCTTGTCGCGGCTATGCAGACCACGTTTTTCCAGGCCGCGATAAATCAGCTGCTGCTGGAGAATGGTCACCAGGTTGCTGACGATGTAGTACAGCACCAGACCTGACGGGAACCACAGGAAGAACACGGTGAAGATCACCGGCATGTAAGTCATGATCTTCTGCTGCATCGGATCGGTCACGGTGGTCGGTGACATCTTCTGAATGAAGAACATGGTGATGCCCATCAGAATCGGCAGAATGTAGTACGGGTCCTGCGCTGACAGGTCATGGATCCACAGAATGAATGGCGCATGACGCAGTTCAACCGAGCCTGACAGCATATAGTAGAGCGCCAGGAAGATTGGCATCTGAATCACCAGCGGCAGACAGCCACCCAGCGGATTCACTTTCTCTGCTTTATACAGCGCCATCATCTCCTGGCTCTGCTTCTGCTTGTCATCACCCAGACGCTCACGCATTGCCTGAATCTTCGGTTGCAGCATACGCATCTTAGCCATCGAGGTGTACTGCGCTTTAGTCAGCGGGTACATGATGCCGCGCACGATGAAGGTGATCACGATAATGGAGAAGCCCCAGTTACCGATGAAGCTGTGAATAAATTTCAGCAGCTTGAACAGCGGCTGAGAGATAAACCACAACCAGCCGTAATCCACGGTCAGATCAAGGTGCGGCGCAATCGCGGCCATCTTGTCCTGAATTTCCGGGCCGACCCACAGCGTTGCACCCAGATTCTGCTGTGCGCCCGCGGCGATGGTGACCGGTGCAGATTTATAGCCAATCGCTGCCACGCCGTTACCCAGGTTGCTGGTGTAAAGGGTGTTGGTGCCTTCAGTACGCGGAACCCATGCAGTGGCAAAGTACTGCTGCAGCATCGCAACCCAGCCATTACTGGTCGTCGCGTTCAGGTTCTCGTTATCCGCGATGGTGTCGAATTTATACTTCTCATATTTCGACTCGCTGGTGGAGTAGGCCGCGCCACGGAAGGTGTGCAGAGCAAAGTTGTTGCTGCCGGTATCACGATGCTTAGGCAGATCAATTGTCTGCTTCAGCTGGCCAAACAGCGATACTTCCAGCGGCTGCTGGGTAGTGTTGTTGACATGATAATCGACATTAACGGCATATTCGCCACGCTTGAAGATGAAGGTTTTGGTGTAAACCACGCCATTTTCAGCGGTATAGGTCATCGGCACACGCAGTTCGGACTGGCCATCAGCCATCTCGAAGTGATCCTGCGCGGTGGTGAACAGCGGACGCGCGCCGTTGTTCGGGTTATCCGGGCCATTACGACCGGTTAAACCACTCTGAGCCTGATAAAGGAACGCTGGCGTTGTTTCAAGCAGCTGGAACGGCTGGTCTGAACCCAGTTTGTCCGGGAAAGTCAGCAGCTGTGCCTGTTCAACATCACCGCCTCGGGTGTTGATATTCAATGACAGGACATCAGTCTTAACGGTGATCGTCTGGCCCTGACCGCTGGCCGGTACACCCTGACTGGCGGTATCACCCGCTACGCTGTTGGTGCCCTGTGTGGTCTGCGTCTGCTGTGGCTGCGGAGCGTGGTCCGTCTGCCAGGCTTGCCAGATCATAAAGGTCACGAACAGAAAAGCGATGAGAAAGAGATTGCGTTGCGAATCCATCGTTAATGTTCTCTGGTATCAAAGGTTTTTGGCGGCACAGGATCGTCACCACCCGGGTTCAAAGGGTGGCATTTTAATACGCGTTTTAATGTCAACCAACTGCCTTTTATCAGGCCAAACCTGCGTAACGCCTCAATTCCGTAATGAGAGCAGGTCGGGTGAAACCGACAGTGTGGTCCCAGTAATGGACTGATACCGCGTTGATAGACGCGTATCAGGACGATCAGGAGCCGCGCGCCAGGCGACAGTGACGACGCCATAATTTCTCCAACGCTTCCGCCAGCATACGGTTATCCAGATCGGCAACCCCCTTCTTCGCAACCACCACGAAGTCCATCGACGGCAGTTCATGTTGACGCAGACGAAAGCTTTCGCGGGTCAATCGCTTGATCCGGTTGCGTTCATGAGCGCGTTTCACATGTTTTTTAGCGACGGTGAGACCGATGCGGGGATGCCCCAGCGCGTTAAGGCGGCCGAGAATAGTGATTTGCGGCGTGCCAGCCCGTTGTGGCTGCTGGAAGACGAAAGTGAAATGAGTGGGAGTTAACAAACGTAACTCCCTGGGAAATGCGAGCTTACCCATCAGGGCTTGCTTTATTACTTAGAAACGGTCAGACGAGAACGGCCTTTAGCACGACGACGTGCCAGAACCTGACGACCATTTTTTGTTGCCATACGAGCACGGAAACCGTGTGAACGGTTGCGCTTCAGTACGGACGGTTGAAAAGTGCGTTTCATGGCGGTTTCTACCTAAACTTGAAAATTTTCACTGGGTGACGCGTTTCGGGCCAGTAAATCGACCTACGCCTCAATGTGTCTTTAATAAAGAGGCGGGATTGTAATAATTGTACAGTCCCGAGTCAATTTACTTCGCGTGCAACGGTACCTGAAAACCCGCTTACAGCCCGCTGAGTCCCGACTTTGCGCCTGATGGCTCAATCTCGGGTGGAGAATTATACGGGCTCCGCACTAAAGCGCAAGGATCGCGCGGGATCTTATTGCGATCGGCCTGGCGGATCCTGGGGATAAAATGAGATGTCGCCCGAAAATTTAGCGCATTCCACCAGATCCCTGCTGGTTTTTCCCGCAACTGGCGTAAACTTCTTTGCGCGTCTCAGGCCTGTGGATAAAAAGGATCAAAACTGTGTAGAAAGGGAAGATCTCTGCCTCGCTTTGCGCTATGATCCGCCCTTCCGCTGACGATCCTCCAATGATTGCAGGACGGGAAACCGCTGATAGCGGTCGCAGGCGCTTTCTTAGCGTCTGTGTCAAAAATGAACGTTTCTTAGAGTAACGCCTACTATTCTTATCGAATTTGTACGAGTGGAGTCCGCCGTGTCACTTACGCTTTGGCAACAGTGTCTTGCCCGTTTGCAGGATGAGCTTCCTGCCACCGAATTCAGCATGTGGATCCGTCCACTGCAGGCTGAGTTAAACGACAATACGCTTGCCTTGTATGCTCCAAATCGCTTCGTACTCGACTGGGTCCGGGACAAATACCTCAATAGTATCAATGCACTGCTGAATGAATTCTGTGGTCCGAACGTGCCTGCACTACGTTTTGAAGTGGGGACGCGCCCGGTTCAGCAGCAGGCGGCCGCGGTCAGCCAGCCGGTAATGGCCAGCGTCAGCGCGCCCGTCATGCCCGTGCAGAGTCATATCCGTCCGGCCCCGACGCAGATTCTGCGTCCCAGCTGGGATAATGTCCCGGCACCGGCCGACGTCACCTATCGCTCGAATGTGAATAACCGTCATAACTTCGATAACTTCGTCGAGGGTAAGTCCAACCAGCTGGCGCGCGCGGCGGCACGTCAGGTGGCGGATAATCCAGGCGGCGCTTACAACCCGCTGTTTCTGTATGGCGGTACGGGTCTCGGTAAAACGCACCTGTTGCACGCGGTAGGCAACGGCATCATTGCCCGTAAACCCAATGCAAAAGTGGTTTACATGCACTCCGAGCGCTTTGTGCAGGATATGGTTAAAGCGCTGCAGAACAATGCGATTGAAGAGTTCAAACGCTACTACCGTTCTGTCGATGCGCTGCTGATCGATGACATTCAGTTCTTTGCGAATAAAGAGCGATCGCAGGAAGAGTTCTTCCACACCTTTAATGCCTTATTAGAGGGCAACCAGCAGATCATCCTGACCTCGGATCGCTATCCAAAAGAGATCAACGGGGTGGAAGATCGTCTTAAATCACGTTTCGGCTGGGGTTTAACGGTGGCGATCGAGCCGCCTGAGCTGGAAACGCGCGTGGCGATCCTGATGAAAAAAGCGGATGAAAATGACATCCGTCTGCCAGGTGAAGTCGCCTTCTTTATTGCCAAGCGTTTACGCTCTAACGTGCGTGAGCTGGAAGGCGCGCTGAATCGCGTTATCGCCAACGCCAACTTTACCGGCCGGGCAATCACGATCGACTTCGTGCGCGAAGCGCTGCGCGATCTGCTGGCGCTACAGGAAAAGCTGGTCACCATCGATAATATTCAGAAGACCGTGGCTGAGTACTACAAGATTAAGGTGGCGGATCTGCTTTCCAAGCGCCGTTCGCGCTCGGTAGCGCGTCCGCGCCAGATGGCGATGGCGATGGCAAAAGAGTTGACGAACCACAGCTTGCCAGAAATTGGCGATGCTTTTGGGGGTCGCGACCACACAACGGTGCTTCATGCCTGCCGCAAGATCGAGCAGCTGCGTGAAGAGAGCCACGATATCAAAGAAGATTTCTCTAATCTCATCAGAACATTATCTTCCTGACGCTATGAAATTTATTGTTGAACGTGAGCAGCTGCTGAAGCCGCTGCAGCAAGTAAGTGGCCCCCTGGGCGGTCGTCCGACACTGCCGATCCTTGGAAACCTGCTGCTGCAGGTAACGGAAGGGTCGCTGTTACTGACCGGTACCGATCTGGAAATGGAGATGGTCGCGCGTGTAGCGCTGACGCAGGCGCATGAGCCTGGCTCCACCACCGTGCCAGCGCGCAAATTCCTCGATATCTGTCGCGGATTGCCCGATGGCGCAGAAATTACGCTGGCGCTGGAAGGCGATCGCATGCTGGTTCGCTCTGGCCGCAGCCGTTTTTCGCTGTCGACCCTGCCCGCTAGTGACTTCCCGAACCTGGACGACTGGCAGAGTGAAGTTGAATTCACCCTGCCGCAGGCGACCCTGAAACGGCTGATCGAAGCGACCCAGTTCTCGATGGCGCATCAGGATGTGCGTTACTACCTCAACGGCATGATGTTTGAAACCGAAGGCGAAGAGCTGCGCACCGTGGCCACTGACGGTCACCGTCTGGCCGTCTGCTCCATGCCGGTTGGTCAGGCGCTGCCGAGTCATTCGGTGATTGTGCCGCGTAAAGGCGTGATTGAACTGCTGCGTCTGCTGGATGGCGGCGAGAACCCGCTGCAGGTGCAGATTGGCGGCAGCAACATCCGCGCACATGTCGGTGACTACATCTTCACGTCTAAGCTGGTTGATGGCCGTTTCCCTGACTATCGCCGCGTATTGCCAAAGAATCCTGATAAAGCGCTGGAAGCGGGCTGCGATCTGCTCAAACAGGCGTTTGCCCGTGCAGCCATCCTCTCGAATGAGAAGTTCCGCGGCGTTCGCCTTTATATCACCGAAAATCAGCTGAAGATCACCGCTAATAACCCTGAACAGGAAGAAGCAGAAGAGATGCTGGATGTCAGCTACAACGGCACCGAGCTGGAAATTGGCTTCAACGTCAGTTACGTGCTGGATGTGCTGAACGCGCTGAAGTGCGAAAACGTCCGCCTGCTGCTGACGGATTCGGTGTCGAGCGTGCAGATTGAAGATGTAGCGAGTCCGGCAGCGGCCTACGTCGTGATGCCCATGCGTCTATAGTCTGTGCCGGGCTAACTTACTCGCCATTTTGCGCCCGGGCAGTGCTCGTTCCTGGTCACATACTTCAGTATGCTCCCAGGGCCTGTGCGCTGGCCGTGCGCAAACTTGCTTCGCCGTCGACGCCCTGGATTGTTAAAGGTAAGACCTGAATTTTTACAAGGCAAAACCATTTCATCCCGATCATTGCCCTTCACGCTGGACTGATTCATGGCTTTAACCCGCCTTCTTATCAAAGATTTTCGTAATATTGAGCAGGCTGACCTGCAGCTGGCACCCGGCTTTAATTTCCTGGTCGGTGTCAACGGCAGCGGGAAAACCAGCGTTTTAGAGGCGATCCATACGCTGGGGCATGGCCGTTCGTTTCGCAGTCTGCAGGCGGGCCGCGTGATCCGTCACGACGAGGCGGCGTTTGTGCTGCACGGGCGGCTGGAAAGCAAAGAGCGGGAAATCTCCGTCGGGCTGACCAAAAACCGGGCTGGTGACAGCAAAGTGCGCATTGACGGCAGCGATGGTCACAAGGTCGCGGAGCTGGCACAGCTGCTGCCGATGCAGTTAATTACGCCGGAAGGCTTTAGTTTATTGAATGGCGGCCCCAAATACCGCAGGGCCTATGTCGACTGGGGCTGTTTCCATAATACGCCCGGCTTCTTTATCGCCTGGAACAACATGCGCCGCCTGCTTAAGCAGCGAAACGCGGCGCTGCGCCAGGTTTCACGTTACAGCCAGATTCGTCCCTGGGATCAGGAGCTGGTCCCGCTGGCGGAACAGATCAGCCAGTGGCGGGCGGAATACAGTGCGGCGATTT
The DNA here is from genome assembly GCF_052045955.1 of Pantoea sp. 22096. Lineage (NCBI taxonomy): Bacteria > Pseudomonadati > Pseudomonadota > Gammaproteobacteria > Enterobacterales > Erwiniaceae > Pantoea > Pantoea sp. 22096. The sequence continues at coordinate 61,845 of NZ_JBQEPW010000008.1, forward strand.
CAGCGGAGATCACCGCCACCTGCGCCCAGTTTCTGCCGGAGTTTGAGCTGCGCTTCTCCTTCCAGCGTGGCTGGGACAAAGAGAGCGACTACGCCGAACTGCTGGAACGTAATTTTGAGCGCGATCGCGCACTGACCTATACCGCCAGCGGTCCCCATAAAGCCGATTTTCGTATTCGCGCTGAAGGAACGCCGGTCGAAGATTTACTCTCACGCGGGCAGTTAAAACTGCTGATGTGTGCATTGCGTCTGGCACAGGGCGAGTTCCTGACAAGCCAGAGCGGACGCCGCTGTATTTACCTCATTGATGACTTTGCTTCTGAGCTGGATGAGAGTCGCCGACGCCTGCTGGCGGACCGGTTAAAAGCCACTCAGGCTCAGGTGTTTGTCAGCGCTATTTCTGCCGGACATGTAATCGACATGACCGACGAAAAGGGCAAGATGTTCCGCGTGGAACAGGGTAAAATAGCGGTTCAACCTGAAGATTAAAATGAGCGAGAAACGTTGATGTCGAATTCTTATGACTCCTCAAGTATTAAAGTCCTGAAAGGACTTGATGCGGTACGCAAACGCCCGGGCATGTATATCGGCGATACCGATGATGGTACCGGTCTGCATCACATGGTATTCGAGGTCGTGGATAACGCAATCGACGAAGCGCTCGCTGGTCACTGTAGTGACATCGTAGTCACTATCCATGCGGATAACTCCGTTTCGGTGCAGGATGATGGACGCGGCATTCCAACCGGTATTCATGAAGAAGAAGGCGTTTCCGCCGCTGAAGTGATCATGACCGTGCTGCATGCGGGCGGTAAGTTCGACGATAACTCCTATAAAGTCTCCGGCGGCCTGCACGGCGTGGGCGTCTCTGTCGTTAACGCCCTGTCGCAGAAGCTGGAGCTGACCATTCGTCGCGAAGGCAAAGTGCATCAGCAGATTTACGTCCATGGCGTACCTGAGGCACCGCTGGCAGTCACTGGTGATACCGATATCACCGGTACCCGCGTGCGTTTCTGGCCAAGCTATGAAACCTTTACCAACGTGCGCGATTTCGAGTATGACATTCTGGCAAAACGCCTGCGCGAACTGTCGTTCCTGAACTCGGGCGTGTCGATTCGTCTGGAAGACAAGCGTGATGGCAAAACCGATCACTTCCATTACGAAGGCGGCATCAAGGCGTTTGTTGAGTACCTCAACAAAAACAAAACCCCGATTCACCCTACCGTGTTCTATTTCTCTACCGAGAAAGATGGCATTGGCGTGGAAGTAGCACTGCAGTGGAACGACGGCTTCCAGGAAAATATTTACTGCTTTACCAACAACATTCCGCAGCGCGATGGCGGTACGCACCTTGCCGGTTTCCGCGCAGCGATGACGCGTACCCTGAATGCCTACATGGATAAAGAGGGTTACAGCAAGAAAGCCAAAGTCAGCGCCACCGGTGATGATGCGCGTGAAGGTCTGATCGCCGTGGTTTCGGTGAAAGTGCCGGATCCAAAATTCTCCTCACAGACCAAAGATAAGCTGGTCTCGTCAGAGGTGAAATCGGCGGTTGAGCAGCAGATGAACGAACTGCTGGCCGAGTACCTGCTGGAAAATCCATCAGACGCTAAAATCGTGGTCGGTAAAATTATCGACGCCGCGCGTGCCCGTGAAGCAGCACGCCGCGCCCGTGAAATGACCCGCCGTAAAGGCGCGCTGGATCTGGCGGGTCTGCCAGGCAAGCTGGCGGATTGCCAGGAGCGCGACCCGGCGCTCTCTGAAATCTACCTGGTGGAGGGTGACTCCGCAGGCGGCTCGGCAAAACAGGGCCGTAACCGTAAAAACCAGGCGATTCTGCCGCTGAAAGGTAAAATCCTGAACGTTGAGAAAGCGCGTTTCGACAAGATGCTCGCCTCGCAGGAAGTGGCCACGCTGATCACCGCACTGGGTTGCGGCATTGGTCGCGATGAATATAACCCGGACAAGCTGCGCTATCACAGCATCATCATCATGACCGATGCCGACGTCGATGGTTCACACATCCGTACCCTGCTGCTGACCTTCTTCTATCGCCAGATGCCTGAAATTATTGAGCGCGGCCACGTCTATATCGCCCAGCCGCCACTCTACAAAGTGAAGAAAGGCAAGCAGGAGCAGTACATCAAAGATGACGAGGCGATGGATCAATACCAGATCGCTATCGCCCTTGATGGTGCGACGCTGCACACCAATGCCAGCGCCCCGGCGCTGGGCGGTGAGCCGCTGGAGACGCTGGTCACTGATTTCAACAGCACCCAGAAGATGATCAAGCGTATGGAGCGCCGTTATCCGATGGCCATGCTGCGTGCGATGATTTATCACGACACGCTGAGCGACCTGAGCAATGAAGCGGAGGTTACAACCTGGCTGAACGGCCTGGTAAGCTATCTGACTGAACGCGAAGCGCATGGCAGCACCTATCTGGCACAGGTGCGTGAAAACCGCGAATCAAACCTGTTCGAGCCGGTACTGCGTGTGCGTACCCACGGTGTGGATACTGACTATCCGCTGGATGCTGATTTCATTCAGGGTCCTGAGTACCGCAAAATCTGCGCCCTGGGCGGCAAACTGCGTGGTCTGCTGGAAGAGGATGCTTACATCGAGCGTGGCGAGCGTCGTCAGCCAGTGGCAAGCTTCGAACAGGCGATTGAGTGGCTGATTAAAGAGTCGCGTCGCGGACTCTCGGTCCAGCGCTATAAAGGTCTGGGCGAGATGAACCCGGATCAGCTGTGGGAAACCACCATGGATCCAGACAGCCGTCGTATGCTGCGCGTCACCATTAAAGATGCGATTGGCGCTGATCAGTTGTTCACTACCCTGATGGGCGATGCGGTTGAACCGCGCCGCGCCTTCATTGAAGAAAATGCGCTGAAAGCCGCCAATATCGATATTTAATCGGCATCAGAGATGAAAGGCCATCACCCAGGTGATGGCCTTTTTTTGTGCCGTCCGAGCGGAAAACCCGCCAGGCGGTGCCTTCCTGCCTGCATGCTGCGACCCCGATCACGTTTTAACCCGGTCAGCTCCCTTACTCTTGCCTCTCTTTGCGCTATTCCGGCGCACTCATTTTTACAGGGAGTTACACCATGATTGTTTGCGATCGTCACGACTGGGACAGAGAACGTCACGCCTTTCATCCGGTCATCGATCAGGCGATAAGCTGGATTGCGGGAACCGATTTCAGCCAGCTCGACACCGGCAAATATGAGATCCTGCCTGACAACAAAATGTTCTGTCTGGTGCAGGAGATGATGACCGAACCCGCCAGCGCGCGTCGTGCAGAGTCCCACTTTAACTACATCGATATTCAGTATCTGCTGGCAGGCACCGAGAATATCGGCGTGGCACGCGCCCATGCCGACCAGAAAATTACCGAAGATTTTGCCGGGCAGCGCGACGTCGTGTTTTATCAGACGATTTTGAATGAGTCGGTGATTACGCTGCTGCCCGGCATGTTCGCGCTCTTTTTCCCGCACGATATTCATCGCCCCTGCTGCGCGCCTGGGGAGCCCGCAACAATCCGAAAAGCCGTGATTAAAATCCACCGTGATCTCTTTACCGCCTGAAGCTGGCGATCAGCCAGCCATTCCCGCCTGCCATGAAACTGGTCAATGTGCGCTGAATCGCGCTAGCATTGAATAAAACCCAGACGCTACGAGGACTCTATGGCTATTAAATTGATCGCTATCGACATGGATGGCACCCTGCTCAATCCGCAACATGAGATCACACCGGGGGTGAAATCCGCCCTGGATCGCGCCCGTCAGCAGGGCGTGTCGATTGTGCTGACCACCGGCCGACCGTTTGTGGGTATCCAGCGCTATCTGATGGAACTGGATATGCAGGCACCCGGCCAGTACGCGATCAGCAACAACGGTGCGCTGGTTCATCAGGCCGAAGATGGTGAGTGCGTGGCGGAAGTGACGCTGACCTTTGACGACTACCTCTACATTGAGAACCTGGCGCGTGAGCTTGGCGTCCATTTCCAGGCATTCGACAAATCTCATCTCTACACGCCGAACAAAGACATCAGCGAATACACCATCCATGAAGCGAGCCTGACCGGCATTCCGGTGCGCTATCGCGCTGTGGAGGAGATGGATCGTGCCATGCGCTTCCCGAAACTGATGATGATCGACCGGCCTGCACTGCTCGACGCGGCAATTGCCCGCCTGCCGGAACAGGCCCATCAGACTTACACCATCCTGAAGAGTGCGCCGTATTACCTCGAAATCCTCGATCGTCGGGTGAACAAAGGTCAGGGCGTCAGAATGCTGGCGGAGAAGCTCGGCCTGAAGCAGGAAGAGGTGATGGCGATTGGCGACCAGGAGAATGACCTGGCGATGATTGAATACGCTGGTACGGGTGTCGCCATGGGTAATGCCATTGATTCTGTTAAAAAAATCGCGCAGTTCATTACTAAAACCAATATGGAAGATGGCGTCGCCCATGCCATTGAAGAGTTAGTGCTGTAACACCGCTGTTCTCTGCCGGGCCGCTGCGGCCCGGCACCCTTAATCCGGCAAAAAAGCGGTACCGCAAAACGGAATCGCGTACGTTGTCGGGCAACGCTTTCTCCCTGGGTTTCATCATGTCAGAAAAACAGATCACCTTTGCTGACCGTCAGCACCAGCTCACCAATATCAATGTCTGGACGGCCGACAGCCAGTGGCTGGCGTTTGACGTCCGGCCCTCGGGCGCGTCCTTTACCAGCCAGACCATTGAGCGGGTCAATGTGCTGACCAGTGACGTTGAGGTGCTCTATCAGGCCCGGGACGGAGCGCATGTCGGGGTCGTGACGGTCAGTCCCGATCTGCCCCCGCGCTACGTCTGCATTCATGGCCCGGAACATCCCGATGCCAGCTGGCAGTATGACTTCCACCACCGGCGCGGTGTGATTGTTGAGAACGGCGCGGCGGTGAATCTGGATGCCTGCGATATCACGCCGCCCTTTACCCCTGGCGCGCTGCGCGGCGGCTCGCATGTGCATGTCTTCAGCCCCGACGGTTCACGCCTCAGTTTTACCTATAATGACCACGTGATGCACGAGCGGGACAGCCGTCTCGATCTGCGCAATGTCGGTATCGCGGTGCCGCTGCGTGCTGTGAAGCCTGAAAAGCAGCATCCGCGTGAATATGACGGTACCTTTTTCTGCCTGCTGGTGAGCCAGACGCATGCGGAACCCGAGCCGGGCAGTGACCAGATCAATCGTGCTTATGAGGAGTGCTGGGTCGGTGAGCGTGGCTATCAGAAACCGGACGGCCGCTGGCAGCGCTGGGCCATCGCTTTTATTGGCGACACGCTGACGGCGCAGGGCGAGAAGTGTCCTGAAGTCTTCATTGTTGATCTGCCTGACGAACTGGAAGATTACGCTCGCGCCGGAGAGAGGCCGCTGGAGGGCACCAGCACACAGTTACCGGCGCCACCGGCTGGCGTGCAGCAGCGTCGCCTGACGCACAGTCGTGGCGTGGCGCTGCAACCGCGCCACTGGCTGCGTAGTGCGCCCGATGGCAGCCAGATTGCGTTTCTGATGGCGGATGCGGACGCGGTGATCCAGCTCTGGTCGGTCTCTCCCAACGGCGGCGAGCCACGTCAGCTCACCCGACTCAGCCATAGCATTCAGTCCGCCTTTAGCTGGCATCCTGACGGCCAGTCAATCGCCTTTATCTGCGATAACAGTGTGATGCGATGTGACGTTGAGAGCGGCGCATGTCAGCGTCTGACGCACAGAACGGAAGACGCGCCATCAGGTGACGCGGTGGTCTGGTCACCTGACGGGTCACAGATTGCTTTTATGCGTGAGGTGAATGGCTGGCGGCAGCTCTTTACAGTTGCGGTTGCGGCTGTGACCGCATAGGTGGCATAGGCTGTGCCTGCGCCAAGCTTTCGTTAGTATGCGCCAGCCTTTCGCTCTGCAGGATGCGTTCACGTGGGGAGTCGAGAGATTTGTCTTTATCGCTACGGTAGTAGTCCCACGGCAGCAGCAGCGTATCCAGCACGGCAGAGAAAGGAAGATCGATTAACGCGAGTGGCTTCAGCGCCCAGCTGGTATCACCATCAGTCAGCATGTCGGCGCTGGCACGGGTACCGGGATAATAGCCCTGACTCGCACCGGTATGAGACATCACACTGGAACAGCCTGTTGTTGCCATAGCGCAGCACACCATTCCAGCCAGAGGTAAGGTCTTCATCAATTTCATCATCATCATCCCTTCAGCCATGGCATAAGCCTGGCTGAGTTGGCTTGCCAGACAACGTCAACACTCTGGGGCGAAGTCCGTCTGCGTCTGGCAAAAGTAGTTCTGAGTGTATGTCATTTCCGCAATTTGGCGAAAAAAATTGCATATCGCCCTCTTGAAAATCGTTTTGTGACACCCATTTTTAGTTTACGGACGCACTCACCGTCGCCGCAAGGGACAGTGGGGTGCCGTATCCAGCCTGTCCAGTAGTGGAAGGTTGCCAAAACTTGCTGAATTTCAGGAGTCTTAATATGCGTAATTTTGATCTCACCCCACTTTATCGCTCTGCTATCGGTTTTGATCGCCTGTTTAACCTGCTCGAATCTAATCAGAATCAGAGCAATGGCGGCTATCCTCCTTATAACGTTGAACTGGTCGATGAAAATCACTATCGCATAACCATTGCGGTGGCCGGTTTTGCTCAGAGCGAACTGGATATCACGGCGCACGATAACGTGCTGATCGTGCGGGGTGCCCATCCTGAAGAGCAGACCGAGCGTAAATACCTGTATCAGGGTATCGCCGAGCGTAACTTTGAGCGTAAATTCCAGCTCGCCGACCACATTGTGGTGCGCGATGCCCGTCTCGAAAATGGTCTGCTGAGCATCGATCTTGAACGACTGGTGCCGGAAGAGGCGAAACCACGCCGTATTGAGATTCTGAAGTAACCATGAAAAACGCCGCATTAGCGGCGTTTTTCGTTTTTGATGTCAGTGGGTGCACAGGCTCAGAGAGCATACGCCTTTCGCAAAGACGCAAAAGCGCCATCCATGGCGGCTCAGCGCGGTCGATTACGCACCTCATCCCTAAGGTGCGCCCGTAAACGGGCCAACGCTTTGCGTTGTTCAAAAACGCTCCCGGCGTTTTTGTCCCTGGCCCGCGATGCTTTGCTACAGGCGTATGCTCCCATCGCCTGGAATTTATGAGCTGCCTGAAAAAAAGAGCAGCACCAGCGCTGTTTTGCGCCCTGAGCTATAACGCTTACAAAGGCCGCGTCAGCGAAGATTTTTAACTTACGGCTGCGTTCGCATCGCCAGACGCTGACCCAGTACGCCCCCAAACACATTCACCAGCAGTCCCAGAATAATCACCACCGCACCCAGCATCTGCTGACCAGAGAGGTGCTCATCCAGCACCAGCGCGGCGGTAATAATCCCCACCACCGGTACCAGCAGCGACAGCGGCGCGACGCGCCAGGTTTCATAGCGACTCAGTAAATTCCCCCAGATAGCGTAACCGACAATGGTGGCGACAAACGCCAGGTAGAACAGCGCCAGCATGGTCTGCAGGCCGATGTGCAGCAGGCTATTAACGATGGCGGCCTGCCCCTCAAACAGCAGCGAACAGGCAAAGAACGGAATGACCGGCACCAGCGCACTCCAGACGACCAGCGACATAATCGGCACACTGCGGTTCCGCATAATAATCTTATTGGTGATATTCCCCAGCCCCCATGACAGCGCCGCCGACAGCGTCAGCATCATGGTGGTCAGCGTAATCCCGGCGCTGGTCTGCCCTTCCATCCCCGCCGTCGCCAGCAAAAACATCCCCAGCGTGGCGATGATAATCCCGACGATATGATTCCAGCGCAGCTTCTCCGCCAGCAGCAGCGCACCCAGCAACAGGGTAAAGAACGCCTGCGCCTGCAGCACCAGCGACGCCAGACCGGCCGGCATGCCGAGCTTGATCGCCAGAAACAGAAACGCAAACTGACCAAAACTGATGGTCATACCGTAAACCACCAGCCAGCGTAGCGGGATCGGCGGGCGACGCACAAAGAAAATAGCGGGAAAGGCGACCAGGGCGAAACGCAGTCCGGCCAGCAAAAAAGGCGGCATGCCCTGCAACCCGAGCTTAATCACCACAAAATTCACGCCCCACGCCACCACTACGCACAGCGCTAACAGCATATCTTTTACCGACATCTGAAACTCCTTGAGCCACCGTCAGGCGGTGATCGCAATCGGGGAAGCGATATCAGCACAACAGTCTTCACCCACGATGCGAAAATAATCGTCTGCAGCCAGCGCGATCGATTTATCCAGCTCACCCGCGTTAAACCATAATGTGCCGACCTGTTGCAGCCGGGTATCAACCCGCAGCGCCAGCCGGTCATCAAAACTAAACGGCGGCACTGCACCCATCACACAGTCGGTCAGTGCCTGCGCCAGGTCAGGCGCGGCGAACGAGGATTTTTTGCCGCCGATGGCGCGCGCCGCGCTTTTGAAATTGATGCGGCAGTCGCCCGGCACAATCGCCAGCAGCTGTCGCGAGGGCGCACCGTCCGGCATGCTCACCTCCAGCACCATCGCTTTGGCCGCCTGACCCAGCGCGTTGCCGCGGATCTGGCTGATCTGATCGGTCTGCCCTACCGCCTCATGCTCCACCACACGGTAGCTGGCCTGATGCTGATCCAGCAGCGCAGTAATTTTTTCAAACGTTGTCATTCCCTTCTCCTCTTCTGGCACAACTTCTGGCATAACCCGGCTTAGCTCCAGGCGATAGCGTGTTTCATCTTTTTATCGGTCAGCCCGAAAAAGAACCCCATGGTGATGCGGGTATCACCTTCAACCCGGTCGATCTCATGATAAAAAGCGGGATTAAACAGATAGATATCACCACTGCGTGGTGAAAATTCACAGATCTCGCTGTTTTCAATCACGCCACTGCGGTAGCCCAGCTCACCGGCGGTTTTGAACTGCTCATCCTCCGGTGTCCACTTTTTGTTGTAGATACGCAGCGCGCCACCCGCGTTGCACTCCTGCAGGCAGACCACGCAGCTGAGCTGATGCAGGATTTGCGTCACCACCAGCGAGTTCTTTGCGGCGTCGCGCACGATATTGTCGTTATGCAGCGGGTTCGCGACGCCATCGGCGTGAAAGCGCACGATAGAACCGGCGTAGTCACCACAACCCGGTTCGTGGGCGATGTTTAGACTGTCCAGCCGCAGCGCATGCTGCACCCACTCGTAAATCTGTTCGCGCAGCTGGTTAAGCGAGGGCGGCAACGCCGGCTGGATATCACGCAGCTCGGTAAAATAGTTATCGGGATACGCCGTATGGCGCGCCAGATAAGGGCCCAGCGTGGTCAGTGCGCCATTCGGATAGTGAGAGACACGGATCTTTTCCCGGCAGTGTTGCAGGTCAGCCACTACCGTTTCCCGCACCTCTGGCGTCAGGAAATTGCGCAGCACCAGCAGCGGTACCCGTGCGGTAACAATGTCATCCAGCCAGGTCGATTCCACAAACATGTTGGGATTAATCACGCGGAACTGATTGAAAATAGCCATGTTTATCACTCCCTAAACGATATTTCATAGAGTTCATGATTGTTCATTCGCCGCCAGTTACCGGCGCTGCCTGGTATTGCCACGGGTTCAGAGGCGATCAGCGTGCAACCGTCCTGTTGCCTAAAATGCATCGTAAAATAGTCAGGGAAAGGGGTGTCGTGCGGGTACCACTGCCACGCCCAGGCTTTGTCGCGGGTGACGAAGATGGCATTGCCTGCGCTGCCGCCTGGCTCAACCTGAGCCATCTTTGCGCGCAGATAGTCGCGGGTGAAATCGGCGGGCGTAGTCTGATCCACCAGGTAGCGCAGATATTCTTCGGAATCGAAACGTGACTCCGCCAGGCCAAGCTGGCGGTAAATTGTTGGCAGAAAGCCGTTATGCATCATGTACCACTGATGTCCGGCGCTGTGACGCCACAGCGGATGCGAAAATTCGATCCCCTGATTTTTATTCAGCGTGGCGTGACGCACATGCACCGCCAGAAAGCGGCTGCGCAGGCGATCCACATCAATACCTGGCAGAGCATCGGCGAACGGGCCGGTGCCGTGCAGGGTTCGAATCTCGCCCTCTTCCAGCCACAGACAGCCCCAGCCGTTGGGATGTGATTTGATCGGGCCATCGTGTTCGGCGCCTTCACCGCAGCTCATGGCACGCGCTGCCTCTAAAATCTGTGCGCTGTCGAACTGGCCATGCGCCAGAATCATCCTGCACATACTTTGTCTCTCCCTGCGATGACGGATTGCGCGGCAATCACCTGCTGAAACGTAGTCATAATGGGTTCGCGCGCAGAGGCCGTCAGGCTGAACGTTGCCAGAATGCCTGCGTGGCGGGTCAGATCGGCATAGAGCGAGGATCGGGGTGAAACCTGTAATGCTGGCAATCTGAGTGGTGGCAACAGCGCACCCTGCTGATGCTGATCGATCCAGCGTTCAGCCGCCTGCAACTGCGCCGGTTGCCGTAACCGCAGCTGGCCGACCGCACCGGGTGTGGTGAAGGTAAAGGCAGGCAGTGCGCCGCCCGCTTCCAGCCGGAAGGTGACCTCCGCCCAGTTGATGCCTGTCGTCGCCTGCACCAGCGTCGCCACGCCCATGCCGGAGAGCCGGAATCCCATCTCCAGGAAATGCGGCACGCCATTCACCACAATGAAATCGATGTGAAACGCGCCCTGACGATAGCCAAAGGTTTCGCAGCAGAAGGTCATCAGGCTGCTGAACGAGGCTGGCAAGGCCGCTGCCGCCACCGCCACATGCCCCGACTCATAAAAGCTGACGCAACCTTCGCTATCGCGGTGCTGCTCTATCACCTTCTGGCAGCAGGTCAGCGCCAGGGGATGCCCCTGATGCACCACGCCCTGCAATGAAAACTCCTCGCCGATCAGCGCACTTTCCACAATGAAGCCGCTGAAGCCGCGCCCGCCATAGTTCATGGTCTGTATCAGCTGTGTTACCACGCTGTACAGCTGATCGGCGCGCTCAATCAGCCAGATACCCAGCCCGCCGCCGCCATCCACCGGCTTCACGACGCAGGGATAGATCAGCGCCTGTGCCGCATCCAGAATGCTGAGCGGCGAGGCAAAAAAGCGGAACTCCGGCTGCGGGAAGCGCGGCCAGGCTTTTTTCAGCGCCATGCGCTGCGCATATTTATCCAGCGGAATAAAGGCAGCGGGTGCGTCAGGTCCGGCCAGCATCTCGCGCAGCCGTCCGGCGCTGGCGTTGTAGGCTTCAAAGCCCGCCAGCACCACCAGCGGATGCGCCAGCAAACCGGCGTGCAGATAAGCCTGCATGACCTCCCACGGATTCTCAGGACGGTCAAGGCGGATGATCAGATCAAACGGCAGCGCCAGGCTTAACGACTGGTAATCGACAAAATCGCCCATTTCCGCCAGTACGGTGAAATAGCCATCGCGTTTTGCCACCTCACAGTAGGGGTTCTGGCCATCGCGGGTGGCACCAATTTGCAGAAAAATCTTTTTCATCGCCTCGCCTTACCGGGTTAACGCCCGGAAATGATTTCTGTCACGATGTCATTCAGTACACCGTTATTGACCTGAATCACCGCTTTATGGGGATCGAAACGCAGTACGCGCGACAGCGGATCGCGGCTTTTGCCCTCAAGCAGCGAACTGACCGGCTTACTCTGCCAGCAGTGCCGCATCTGCTTCAGCGTCAGGCCGGAGAGCTGCGTTAACTGCTGTGCCAGCGCGAGATCCTCACTGCGCTGCTCAAGCAGGTCGCGAATGGCTGTTTCATCCAGCGCAATCTGCTGCTGCGACAGCCACTGTCCGAGCTGCTCTCCCTGCGCCAGGAAGGGCGAGTAGATCATGCAGATCAGCTGATCTTCACTAAGATCAAACGCCTGCAGGGCGAAGTCCGCCGCACGCTGCCGCTGCTGGTGGATGGCGTCGTCATCCTGATAACGTGCCGCCATCTCATCAATCAGCTGTGGCGGAAAATCTTTCTTCACCATCAGCCCCAGCGCAAAGCGCACATATTCACGGATCCCTTCGGCATAGTTACGCTGCAACAGCGTTTCCGCCCGCAGTCCGCGCAGGTGAGCCATCAGCGTCGGATTACCGCAGTCGGACTCAGAAAAGCTGAACATCAGTTCATCAAAACGGAAACGCATAAATTCGCTGAGCAGCGCCCAGTGCGCGCCCGCTTCATAGGCGGTGTCCTGATAGATGTTGAAAAATAGCGGATCGCGCGCCAGCTGGTGGGTAATGCGGTGTGCGGGTGTCAGTTGATCGGCACCGTAAACGTCAGAGAAGTAGCGCTCAGCCACGCCGTCCAGCGTCTGGAGAAAGCCACTGAAGCCGCGACTTTTATTGGCGACGTGCGCATCAAACAGCCGTGAAAGGTGCCGCGCCCAGGCAACGTAGGCAGCCTGCTCCTGCGGCGAGTCGCCGGTGATAATCAGATCCACGCCGCCATTGTAGTCAGCCGCCAGGCCAAAGGAGTTCACCATGCTGAGATTACAGGCGTTGCAGAAGGTCGAGCGCCCATCAGCGCGAAAGCGGTGTCCATTCATCAGCACATCATGGCGGTTCTGCTGCCGCACGCTCTCCGGCATCGGCAGGTCGCGGGCAAACGGCCGGATCAGCATGCCATCCACCACCAGACATTCCGCCCGTTCATCGTCGTGCATCGCCAGCGCCTGATAAACGCGGTGGATATTCTCCATCACGCTCTGATTCATCGCCGCGTGGCGGTTGGTACTGACCCGAAGAGAGAACGTGCTGCCCTGCTGCTGCCAGATCAGGCCCTGAATGTATCGCACGTAAGCCACCATGTAGCTGCTGTCTTTTCCGCCGCCATAGGCGAGCAGCACACGGTTGTTCTCCAGTTGCAGCTTATCCGGTAACACCGCAAGCAGGCGGGCGGAGCAGCGCTGAGCCGACTCCATGATCGCGGGCGACAGATAGGCTTCAATCTCCTTCATCATGGTGGGCAGATTATTCATTTCTCGCATTTCCCTCACGTGAACAGAATCGCTTTATGGCCTGAAGCCCGGTGGCTGGCGGGGTCGCCGTGCCGTTCAGCATCATGAATAATTAAGAGATGCAGCCTAAAGTACTTTGAATGTACTCTGTTGAATATGCACAGATCAGCGCGATATGGGGTGGAACAGATGGCCGATGTTGTCGGGGAACAGGAGAGTCAGAGCAGTCGTTACCGCCAGATAGCAGAACAGATCAAGCAGGCCATTCACGCCGGTTCGCTGGCTCCCGACAGCCGTCTGCCGTCGGTGCGGACGCTGGCGACGCAGTACAATGTCAGCCTCACCACCGCCCTGAAAACACTGCGCACGCTGGAAGATGAGCGTTACGCCGTCGCCCGCCCTAAATCGGGCTTTTTTGTTGCCTCGCAACGCCCCGCTTCGCGTCAGTTGCCCGCTGTCAGCGAACAGCCGCGCGCCATCGCGCCGCTGGATGAGCAGACAGAACTGCATCTGGCGATGCTCGGCTCAGACTGCCGGGTGCGCCTCGATCTGGCTAACGGTGACAGCGCGCTCTATCCGGTCAAACGCATCGGTCTGCTGATGCGCCAGATGGGTTACAGCAAACCAGCCCTGCTCGGCAATACGGTCAAGGGCACCGGCTATGCGCCGCTGAAAACGGAGATTGCCCGCCGCGCGGTCGATTACGGCTGCAATATCAGCGCCGACGATATCCTGATCACCAACGGCTGCATCGAGGCAATCTCGCTGTCGCTGCGCGCCACCACCCAGCCGGGGGATGTGGTTGCAGTAGAGTCACCCTGCTATTTCGTGCTGCTGCAGATGCTGCATAACCTCAATTTACGGGTAATTGAAGTGGAAGCCGGGACAGAAGGGTATGTGAATGTGGCGAAGCTGACCGGCCTGTTTAAGCGCAAGGCGGTGCGGGTCTTTCTTACCCTGTGCAACGTCAATAATCCGCTGGGCAAGAGCATTCCCAACGAGCATAAAGCCTATATTGCGCGGCAGGCGGATGAAAACGATGTGGTGATCATCGAGGATGATATTTTTGGCGATACCGCCTTTGGTGAGCGTCGTCCCTTCCCGATGCGCGCCTTCAGCCCCAACGCCATTCTCTGCAGCGGCTTCTCTAAAACCGTGGCTCCGGGCATTCGCATTGGCTGGGTTCACAGCGTCAATTACATGCGCAAAATCGCCTCACTGAAATATACCTCTACGATGGGCACCTCAGTGCTGTCACAGGCGGCAGTAGCGGAGCTGCTACGCAACGGCGGCTACGATGCTCACCTGCGCAAGCTGCGGCGCGAACTGGCGCGGCAAATCCGCGAAATGCGTCAGTCGGTGCTACGGGAATTTCCGGCAGGCACGCGGGTGTCCGATCCGGAAGGAGGCTATGTGCTGTGGGTGGAAATGCCACGAGCGGCGCTGAACGTGCGCGAGCTGTTTCTGAAAGCGCGCAATGCGGGCATCGGGATTGCGCCGGGCCACATTTTTGCCACCGATCAGCGTTACGATCACTGTTTCCGGCTGAATGCCGGTTTCGGCTGGAATGCGGAGGTGGAACAGGCGATTCAGCAGCTGGCACAGTGGTGCCAGCTGTCGTTAACCGATTCACAGGAAGAGCAGGATTAACTGTCGCGCCAGGCGATCTCAACCTCTTCCGCCAGAATCTGCACTGCCCGCTCGATGTTCTCTGCATCCGGCACGTAGTTCATCCGCATACATTGATGGGTATGCGGCCATGCCAGTTCCAGTCCCGGGAAGAAGAAGTGGCCCGGCACCATCAGTACGCCACGCGCTTTAAGCCGCTGATAAAGCAATTCAGTGGTGATTGGCAGATCGCGGAACCAGAGCCAGAGGAAAATCGCCCCTTCCGGCTTGTGGATCAGGCAGCGCTCTTCCGGCAGATAGCGCCGCAGGATCGCGATGGTCTGCTGCACCTTCTGCTGATAGAACGGCTTAATCACCTCTTCGGAGAGCCGCAACAGATCGCCGCGACGGATCATTTCATTGGCGATGGCCGGACCGATGCTGCCTGGCGCCAGGCTGATGATGCCGTTCATGTTGCTCAGCGCAGTAATGGTCTTCTCATCCGCGATAATAATGCCGCAACGTGCACCCGGCAGGCCGAGCTTCGACAGGCTCATGCAGAGAATGATGTTGGGATTCCACAGCGGGCGCACCTCACTGAAGATGATACCGGGAAACGGCACGCCATAGGCGTTGTCGATCAACAGCGGAACGTCATGCTGCTGTGCCAGCGCATCGAGCTGCATCAGCTCATCATCAGTGATCACATTGCCGGTGGGGTTGGTCGGGCGCGAGACGCAGATTAACCCGACATCATCGTTCATCGGCAGATGCTCGAAATCGACATGATATTTAAACTGACCTTCCGGCAGCAGCTCAATGTTCGGCTTCGCCGAGACAAACAGATCCTCTTCCAGACCGGCATCCGCATAGCCAAGATACTCAGGCGCCAGTGGGAACAGTACCCGCTTTTTGCTGCCATCGGCCCGGCGACCAGCGTACAGATTAAACAGATAGAAGAAGGCGCTCTGGCTGCCGTTAGTCAGCGCGATGTTCTCTGCGGTAATCGGCCAGCCGAGCTGTTCACTCAGCAGTCCCGCCAGTGACGCCAGCAGCGTCGCTTTGCCACGCGGACCGTCATAATTGCACAGCGCCTCGCTGAGTTTGCCCTCCTCATGCATCTGCTGCAGCAGTTGCTGAAAATAGTCGTTCATGGCCGGAATTTGCGCCGGATTGCCGCCACCCAGCATGATGGTGCCAGGCGTGCGCAGGCCCGCGCCCATATCTTCCATCAGACGTGAGATGCCGGAATGTTGGGTAAATTTGTCGCCGAACTGAGAAAAGGACATAACGGTTAAATATTTGTGATAGCGAATCGGGGGTTCACCATAACGCCCGCCGATGGCGGGCGCAATCGAAAGGCGAGGGATTACTTCAGTGCCTGCGGGTTCACGCAGTTTTTCTCAACGCTGCCGCCGAGTGCGGCAATGAGATTTTCTACCGCATCCTGCATCATGCCGTAACGGGTTTCGTGCGTGGCGGAACCGATGTGCGGCAGCGTCACCACGTTGGGCAGCGACAGCAGCGGAGAGTCGGCTGAGACCGGTTCCTGCTCAAACACATCCAGCCCGGCAGCGTACAGCCTGCCCGCCTGCAATGCGGCGATGAGCGCCTGCTCATCCACCACCGGCCCGCGACCGGCGTTGATCAGCACCGCATCCGGCTTCATCAGTTCCAGTTCGGCGGCGCCGATCAGATGATGCGTCTCTTCGGTCAGCGGCAGGCTGATGCAGACGAAATCACTCTGCTTCAGCAATGCTTCCAGTTCACAGCGCTGCGCGCCAAAGCGTGACTGCGCCTCTTCATGTTCGCGGCGGGCGTTGTAGAGGATTTTCATGCCGAAGCCAAAGTGCGCGCGCTGCGCCAGCGCCATCCCGATACGTCCCATGCCGAGAATACCCAGCGTTTTATGGTGCACGTCGATGCCGAACTGCGCCGGTCCGATGCTCTTCTGCCAGTTGCCCGCTTTAACCCAGGTATCCAGTTCCGGCACCCGGCGCGCCGTGCTCAGCACCAGCGCCATCATGGTGTCCGCCACGGTTTCGGTCAGCACGGTTGGCGTGTGCATCAGCACCACGTGACGCTGATTCAGTGCATCAACATCGAAATTGTCATAGCCCACAGAAACACTGGAGCAGACGCGCAGATTGGGCATTTTCGCCAGCAGCTCGCCATTCACCTTACCCCCCGATCCCAGCAGCCCTTCTGCCTGCTGAAACACCGCAGCATGCTGCTGCTGGCTTTCCGGCGAGAGATCGCTGATTTCCGTCACGTCACACTGTTCAGACAGGCGTGCATAGAGATCGTCAGGTAGTTTTTTATAAAGAATTACAGCGGGTTTCATTCGGTGGCTCCCGGTCAATAAGTTGCGGGCGGCTTGCAGGCCGCCCGAAGAAACAGAGATTAACGATTACGCTTTTAGTTTGCTGACGCCAGGGCCATGGGCGCTGATACCGGTAGCAAAGCATCGCGGGCCAGGGATGGCGGTTTGCGTCTTTGCGGACGGTGTCAGTGCCCTGAGCCAAAGCGGGTCAACAATCTCTAGCGTTTACGCTTTCAGGCCGGTTTGGCACCCTGCAGCGGCGGCGCTTTGTTCTGCGCCGGTTTCACAATCAGCGTCAGCCACACCGAAACCAGCAGGGCCGATCCCATAAAGATGTAGGACGCGGACGGGCTGCCGGTGGCTCCATTAAGATAGCCGACAATCCATGAACCGATGAACGACCCCAGCGCACCCATGCTGTTGATCAGCGCCATCGCACCCCCGGCGACATTACGTGGCAGCATCTCAGGAATAATGGCGAAGAACGGTCCGTAAGGCGCATACATCGCGGCACCGGCAATCACTAACAGGGTGTAGGACATCCAGAAATTCGTTGATCCCACCAGATAAGAGCCGAGGAACGCCAGCGCGCCAATCAGCAGCAGCGGCCAGACGAACAGCTTACGATTCTGGGTTTTGTCCGACGCCCAGGAGACCACCACCATCGCAATGGTCGCCGCCAGATACGGCACCGCTGAGAGCCAGCCTGCTTCTACCATGCCCATCTGCGTACCGTTGCGCAGAATCGACGGCAGCCACAGCACAAAGCCATACACGCCGATGCTCCAGGCAAAGTACTGCAGGCAGAGAAGGATGACGTTGCGGTTACGGAACGCTTCGCCGTAGTTACGCACCGCTTTGATGTTTTCCTGCTCTTTCTGCAGTTCAGCCTGCAATGCCGCTTTCTCGGCATCGCTCATCCAGCGCGCCTGTGCCGGTTTATCCTGCACCAGGAACCACCAGGCAATCGCCCAGACCACCGCCGGAATGCCTTCGAAGATAAACATCTCACGCCAGCCAAAGGATTCAATCAGATAGCCCGACACCACCGACATCCACAGCACCGTGACCGGATTACCCAGGATCAGGAAGGTGTTGGCGCGCGAACGTTCCGATTTGGTGAACCAGTTGCTGATGTAGATCAGCATTGCAGGCATCACGGCGGCCTCCACGACGCCCAGAACAAAGCGAATCGCGGCCAGCATCGGAATGTTGCTGACCACGCCGGTCAGCGAGGCACAGCCGCCCCACAGGATCAAACAGACGAAAATCAGTTTTTTGACGCTGCGACGCTCGGCGTAAATCGCCCCCGGAATCTGAAAGAAGAAGTAACCCAGGAAGAACAGCGCACCCAGCAGCGAGGACATGCCTTTGGTGATGCCGAGATCGTCATTAATCCCGGCAGCAGAAGCGAAGCTAAAATTTGCACGATCGAGATACGCCAGGCTGTAGGTGATAAACACGATGGGCATGATGAACCACCAGCGTTTTGGCGCGATTGTCTGCTTTTTCATCGGGAACTCCTGTGACTGTAGAGGGGCGCGAACTACACGTCGCCCAGTTGCTGACGCGTCGGCAGACCTTCGCTGTCACCAATGACCTGAATTGCCATCGAACCAATCTTGTTACCGCGGCGAATCGCCTGCGGCAGCGACTGACCTTCCAGCAGCGCGCTGATAACGCCAACGGCAAAGCCATCACCGGCACCCACGGTATCCACCACGTTATCGACCTTGATCGCCGCAACCTGGCCCTGTTCGCCCTGCGCGGTTTTATACCAGGCACCGTCACAACCGGTTTTAATCACGACGGCTTTCACCCCCCTGTCGAGATAGAAATCCGCGATCGCTTCTGGCTGACGATAACCGGTCAGAATCAGCCCCTCTTTTTCGCCCGGCAGTACCCAGTCGGCATACTCCGCCAGCAGATTGAGCTGCTTACGCATCTCCTCTTCGCTGCGCCACAGCACCGGCCGAAGATTCGGGTCAAACGAGATGGTTTTGCCGCGCGAACGCATCTCTTTGGCGGTGTGCTTCAGCAGGTCTAATGAGCTTTCTGACAGCGCTGCCGCCACACCGCTGAGGTGCAGATGGCGCGCCGCGCCGAAATAGTCCGCGTCAAAATCATCGACCGACAGATGGCTGGCAGCCGAGCCTTTACGGAAATATTCCACCAGCGGATCGGAACCGTCATCGACTTTGGATTTGAGCTGAAATCCGGTGGGATAGCGCTTATCGACCGTCACACAGCCGTGATCGATACCCTCTTTTTCCAGTTGCTGGCAGATAAACCGGCCAAAAGCGTCATCGCCGATACGACTGACCCAGCCCACTTTCAGGCCAAGACGTGCCAGGCCGGTCGCCACATTGAGTTCTGCACCCGCCGCGCGTTTAACAAAGGTCTCTGCTGCAGCCAGATCGCCGGTCTCGCGGGCGATAAACATTGCCATCGCCTCGCCGATGGTGACAACATCAAGTGGACCGTTGTGATGATTAGTGTGCGTCATATCTGTTCCTTACACGTTACGCAGCAGCAACACGTAGTGGCGCGTCACCGCAGTCAGATCGTCGCCTTCCAGCGGAAATTCAATACCGCGCGGCGCGCGGGCGGGCAGCTGTTGCAGCAGCGTGCGCCAGTGGTCATCAGCCTCATCCAGCGCAATCGCCCGGAAGCTATCCTGATGCGGCACGGCGGCTTTAACATGCACATAGCCCACCTGCGCGGCCAGCTGCGTCGCTGCCTGATCGGCATCCTCGCCGGTCCAGCACCAGTTACCCATATCAAAGGTCATGCTAATGGGCAGATCGGCTTCGCGCACCGCCGTGAAAAACGCGACGGACGGTGCCAGTCGGCCATGTTCGGTCTGGTCGTTTTCCACGGTCAGTTGAAACGGCAGATCCGCCAGCAGCGCCTGCAACGTTTCGCGAGGCAGCGCACTCGTAAAGTCTCCCAGCGCCACTTTCAGCCGCTGAGCGTTTAGCTGGCGTGCCTCTTCAACGTAGTGGGTTATGCGTGGATTGATTTCGCCGCCGTCACAAAACAGCGTATCCGGCACTGAATAGCTGGCATGCAGCTGATGCTCCGCTATCGCCCTGGCCAGCGCCGGCAGATCGGCCAGCGCCGCATCATCAAGCAGTTCGCGGCGGATTTCGACCCCGTCAGCACCCGCCTGCCGGATGACTGGCAGCAGCGCAGCCTGACCGCCGAGTGCGGCGATCTGCGTGTGGCCATAAGCGGCGGTCACCACGATAATGTCAGGTTTCATGTTCTACTCCATGGCAGAGGTCTGCCCATAACGAATAGAAAAACCCTAAATGGAACCGGTTCCAAAGCAAAGCAGCAAACTGTGAAATTATGATCGTGCTCACGAAGCGAGCATGTAAACAGAAGGTTAAATCTGAAATTCAGCCCAGAGGCTGGCTGGAGCCACGAACGATCAGTTCACCCGAGAAGACCTGCTCCGCAACAGGCAGTTCACTGCCCTCGATGCGCGCAATCAATCGCTCCAGCGCACTGAAACCAATCTGCCAGGTCGGCTGTTTCAGCGTGGTAATGCCGACACCCGCCAGCGCCGCCCACTCCAGTTCATCAAAACCGAGCAGGCCAATATCGCGACCCCAGTGCAGATTGAGCCGCTGCAGCGATCGCGCCACCTGCAGCGTCAGCGCGCCGTTGGCCACCATCACTGCGCAGCGTTTGCCGCTGTGACGCTGCTGGAAGGCCAGAAGCGCCTGATCCAGTGCGGCAGGCTGGTGCAGCGGCACTTCTGCATTTTCATGCTCAACCTGCGGATGCGCCGCCAGCAGCTGGCGGAAAGCCTGCAGACGCTCGCGGCGCGTATTCACGCTGCCCAGGGGCTCGCTGAGAAACAGCAGCGCCTCATAGCCATTCTCGACCAGATGCCGTGTTGCCGTTTCGGCCGCTTCGGCATTGTTCAGGCCCACTACATCGCAGGGAAAATCGGGAATTTTGCGGTCAATCAGCACCATCGGCAGCAGGGATTGTTGCAGATGGCTGAGCACCTCTTCACGCATGCCGACCGCATTAACCACGATGCCCTCAACCTGATAGCTGCTCAGCAGTTGCAGATAGTGCTGCTCCAGATCCACTTCGTTGTTGGTGTTACACATCAACAGCGTGAAGCCCTGCTCCCGGCACGCAGCTTCAATGCCGCTCATCACATCGACGGAATAAGGATTAGTAATGTCGGCGATAATCAGCCCGATCAGGCGGGTACGTCCGCGCTTCAGGCCGCGCGCCATCTGACTCGGACGGTAGCTGAGATCCGCAATGGCCTGTTCAATCCGCGCTTTTAAGTCGGCAGAGAGCAGATGCAGCTCGCCATTGAGATAGCGTGAAACGCTGGTTTTACCGGTTCGTGCCGCGTGAGCAACATCGCTGATGGTGGCGCGAGGCGGCCTGATTTTCATGAGATATCCTGCGAAATAAGAAACCCGGCAGAGACTAGCACAAGCGAAGCCCGGCGCAAAAAGTGCTAGGCCGGTAATTGCAGCCAGGGTTGCCACAGGGTCTGTAACGTTTCCGGCGGTTCGCCATTGATCAGCCTGATAACCATGTCAGCCACCTGTTCACCCGCCTGATGCGGCGTTGCCTGGCAAATCGCAGCAATGGGATGATCGAGAATCGCATCACGCGGTAATCCTTCCCAGCCTGCAAGCAGAATGGCGTCTTCGCCCGTAGCCCGACCAGCCTGCTGCAGCGCCAGGGCTGCGCCTTCAGCCAGCGCAGCGCAGTCGGTGATAATCACTTCCGGCGCGGGGTCCTCTGCCAGCCACTCACGCGTCTGGTGATAACCTGCACGGCGCGACGGTGCGACTGCCGCCATCGCATAAGGCGCAACGTCACCCAGCGCCGTCAGATAACCCTGACGCCGGTCACGTACCCGCGTGCTGTTTTCATTGCTGCCGAGCCAGGCTATCCGCTGCCGTCCCTGCGCCAGCGACCAGCCCACCGCCAGTTGTGAACCGGCAAGGTGATCAACATCAAACCAGGCATAGGTGGCTGGCAGATCGCTGCGGCCCAGCGCCAGAAAGCGAAAACTGGTCTGCATTAGCGCATTCAGTCGGCTGTCATCTGGCGTGGTATGGCCGACGATCAGGGCATCGGCGGCCCCACTGCGCAGCAGGCGCGTCAGGGTTGAGTGACTCTGCTGCTGTTTATCCGCCAGCAACAGCAGGTTAATTTCATGCCGGGCAAGATGATGATCCAGTGCCAGCAGCATATCGCTGAAGTCGCTACCACTCAGCGAAGATTCAATGACCGGATAAACGAGCCCTACTGCATTAGCACGGCCGGTTTTCAGCCGCCGGGCCGCCGCATTAGGTCGGTAGCCGCGCCGCTGCGCTTCCTCTTCAATGCGTTTACGCGTCTCCTGAGCGACATCCTGATAACCATTAAGGGCGCGGCTGACAGTCGTAACGGAAAGACCTAAAACTGCAGCGATGGCTTTAAGAGACATGGGGCAAATCCACTGATCAATTTTTGATCAGACTACCATAAGGCCTCTGCTGGCTCTATCCGCAGACACATTACTGGTGCTTTTAACGTGATGCTTTACAGAAAAGGTGCGCCCCCGGTCGGGGGCGATCGCGACTATCCCAGCGGGGTGAGCGTGATTTCAACGCGACGGTTTTGTGCTTTGCCTGCTTCGGTGCTGTTGGTGGCAACCGGGTTATCCGGGCCTGCACCCTGTGTGCGCAGGCGATCGCTGGCAACACCCTGTCCGATTAACGCACTGGCAACACTTTCAGCACGCTGCTGTGACAGACGCATGTTCAGCGCGCGACTGCCAGTACTGTCGGTGTAACCCACGACGTTTACCGCGGTTTTCGGATACTCTTTCAGCACCATTGAAACACCGGTCAGAGTGTTGGCACCGGCAGGTTTCAGATTACTGCTGCTGGAGTCGAAAGTGACATTGTTTGGCATATTCAGGACGATGTTATCGCCGTTGCGGGTCACGCTGACGCCGGTCCCGCGCATCTTGTCACGCAGTTTCGCTTCCTGCACGTCCATGTAGTAACCCACGCCACCGCCCAGGGCCGCGCCGCCTGCGGCACCAATCAGCGCACCTTTACGACGATCTTTCTTTGACGATGAGAGCACGCCAACACCGGCACCGACTAATGCGCCAAGGCCCGCGCCCACGCCTGACTTACCCGCCTGAGATTCGCCAGTGTAAGGATTGGTGGTACAACCTGGCAGGGCCAGACTGCCGCTTAATAACAAGGTGATGGCGATTAATTTCTTCTGCATTTTTGTTCCCTTACATTTGACACACAGGGTAAAACCTTTCCCATAAGTGGCACGATTATGCCGTCTGGTGACAGAGAATGTAGTGCGGAAAAATCCTGATTTACCGGGAATCACGCCTTTTGATTGGCAGGATGGCAAAAACAGTTGCTCTGATGATCGTTTATCAGCCCACAGGCCTGCATAAAGGAGTAGCAAATTGTAGGGCCGATGAATTTGAAACCACGCTGCTTCAGCGCCTTCGAGAGCGCAATAGCCTGCTCTGACGTGGTGGGTGCCTGACTGTAATCAGGATAATGGTGAACAATTTGCACGTTATCGACAAACTGCCAGACGAAGTCGCTGAAATGCTCGCCTTTCGCTTCCATCTTAAGAAAAGCGCGAGCGTTAGCGATAATGGCGGCGATTTTGCCAGGGTGCCGGATAATGCCGCTGTTGAGCATCAGCGCGTCGATGTCGGCAGCATCCATCTGCGCAATAGCCTGCGGATCAAACTGATGAAACGCTGCCCGATAATTTTCACGCTTTTTCAGCACGGTAATCCATGAGAGTCCCGCCTGTTGTCCTTCCAGACAAAGCATCTCAAACAGTGCACGCGTGTCTCTCTGCGCCACACCCCATTCCCTGTCGTGATACGCCAGATAGAGGGGATCCTGCGTTACCCAGCCACATCGTTGCATCGTTTTGTTCCTTTATAACGAGAATATTTTAGCGGTCCGCTTGATCTTAGAATTAATCGGTTGATAGTTAAACGATCACCGGTTAAATAACAGAGACGGCCCGAAAAATTCATTAAGACGCCGGATAATAACTTCAGCCTGGCCTGGAGATGCGATGTTGCCGAGAAGCGGTTGGAAAGGTCTGCGGACCTGCTGTGCTGTAGGGCTGTTAATGTTAACGCAACCGACGTTTGCCCGCGGCGGCATTTCTGCGCCTCAGCATGCTGACTTTCTGCCCGACTACGACACAATTCTGGCGGAGAAGATCGCCCTGACGCCACTTGCTTTCAGCGATGAGAGCCGCGCCCTGTTTGAAGCTGCGATTAATTCTCCCACTGCTTCCCCCATCGCTCTGCACAGTGAAACCGGTAGCGTAGGCACTACGCCGCTGGGTAAACGCTATCGGGCGGGCGTTAACCTGCCGATTGCGCCGTCATTCACCACCGGTCCGGTGGCGCAGTATGCGGTCGATCCCCAGCAGATGAACTGTCTGCAATGTGACTACAGCGATCAGCAGAGCCGTGAGCAGAGCGCCAGCGTCGGATGGCGCATTGATTCGCAGCAGGGATGGATATCGCCCTGGGCGCAACTGAGTTACCACTATCTGATGGCGGATACGCCGCAGACCCCCCGGCGCGAGGCGGCGAATGGCTCGGATCAGTCTGACGGTATTGATTTAAGCATCGGTGCACAAATGCCACTGAACGATAAACTGGCGGCTTTCGCGTCATTTTCACAAAGCGAAGCGCTGAACAACGACGAGCAGCAACTTTACACCTTTGGCTTTAGCGCCAGCTTCTAGCGGGGCATGAAAAGAGAAAGAGAATCGGGCGTTTAAAATATAATGAGTCCGCTAATCATTATACTGGTAACAAAATGCGCAACGATTTGACTATTATTGGCCGTGAAATGACGGTCTTCATACTGGCAGCACTCTTCCTCGCTCTGATGATATTGCCCATCTATATTGATGTGGCCTGGATGAATGATGCGCTGCACGAAACTTCTTTTACTGAAACCACCCAGGAAATCATGCTGGCGGTGATTGCCGCCCTGTTCTTTATTGCGGCCCAGCGCCGTCCGGCTCAGCGCGGCGCGCTGACCTTAGTGGCGGGCTTCTATAGCTGTATGCTGATCCGTGAGCTCGACTTTGTGTTTGATGCCATCCAGCATGGCAGCTGGATCTGGTTCGCCCTGGCGGTGACGGCCGGTTGCCTGGCCGTCGCGCTGCGGACGCCGAAAAAAACCCTGCATGCGCTGGCCAGGCTGCTGCAACACCGCAGCTGGCCGGTGATGGCCTCCGGCTTTTTAGTGGTGCTGGTCTTCTCACGACTGTTTGGTATTCATGCGTTGTGGCAGCACCTGATGCTGGGCGATTACAACCGCGTGGTGAAAAACATGGCCGAAGAGGGGACCGAGCTTCTGGGATACAGCCTCTGCTGGCTCGCCTCGGTGCGCTATTTATGGCAGACCCGTCCGGCCGCCGCTGCCGTCAGCGTGCGCGCCACTGAATCTGCATCGGCCCGCCACGCCACTTCTCCGGTCACCTCGCACTGATCCGCACTCTTGCTTTTTAAGCGATCCGCACCCTCAAAACAGGTACAATAAACACTTCTGCGTCGGCGACAGGTTCCCGGCGCAAGGTGTTCGTTAACCTCAGGTCTTTTCATGTCAGCTAAAATCTTAACTTCAACGCTCATTGGCCTGGATGCCTTCCGACAGGATCCGCTGACTGCCCTGCAGCAGGCGGAAAAGGGCACGCTGGCGGTGTTAGATAATTATGCGCCGGTGATGTACGCCATCACGCCGGCGCGTCTGGCTGAGCTGCTGTCGCTGGAAGCCGCCGCCCGGCAGCCGAATGATGTCGCACTGGATGACAGCCTCTATGACGATGCGCCCGCCGCAATCCACACGCCAGCAGGCAAGTTCGCCATGTATCCGGGCTGGCAGCCGGATGCCGACTTTACGCGTCAGGCCGCCATCTGGGGCGTGGCGCTGAGTGAACCGGTGACGCCCGGCGAGCTGGCGGCCTTTGTGGCCTACTGGCAGGCGGAAGGCCGGATGTTCCATCATGTGCAGTGGCAACAGAAGCTGGCGCGCAGCATTCAGATGAACCGCGCCGCAAACGGCGGGCAACCGAAGCGTGATATCACGCAGTTGCCTGATCCAGACCGTACCATTCCCGATGGTTTCCGAGGTGAATGATGAAAACGCCAGATGATCTCTTTAACCGTCTGAAAAGAATGATGCCTGCGGGCACCCGTCCTAAATTTGCCAATGGCGAAGAGCTGCTGGCGTGGAATCAGGAGCAGGGTCGTCTGCGGTCAGAGGCCATTGTGCGTGAGAACCGCGCAATGAAGATGCAGCGCGTGATGGGCCGTTCCGGCATTCGCGAGCTGCACATGAACTGCTCGTTTGATAATTACCGGGTCGAGAACGAGGGACAGCGCAAAGCGCTGGAGCTGGCACGTCAGTACGCCGCTGAGTTTGATGGCAGCATCGCCAGTTTTGTCTTTTCCGGGCGTCCTGGCACCGGTAAAAACCACCTGGCCGCTGCGATTGGTAATGACCTGATCCTGCGCGGTAAAAGCGTGCTGATCGTGACGGTCGCCGATCTGATGTCGAGCATGAAGGGCACCTTCAGCGGCAGCAGCGGCATTACCGAAGAGCGACTGATTCAGGATCTCAGCAGTGTTGATCTGCTGGTGATTGATGAGATCGGTATGCAGAGCGAGTCACGCTACGAAAAAGTGATTATCAACCAGATTGTCGATCGCCGTTCTTCATCGAAACGCCCGACCGGCATGTTATCCAACCTCGACCATGCAGGCATGAATGCGCTGCTGGGCGAGCGCGTCATGGACCGTATGCGCCTGGGCAACAGCCTGTGGGTGCGTTTCGACTGGGAAAGCTATCGCAGTCGGGTGCGCGGCGACGAGTATTAAACAGAGGCTACGCCGGGTCATTGCGCTAATGAGGCCGCCGGTACAGCAGAAAACCCGGCGTTAATCCGGCGATCTGATCGCCGTCACGATCTCAGCCACATCCGATCGGGTTGTGTGAAACAGCCCGCAAAAGTGTGGCATGAAGAATACGCCGGGGCTGATACACTCAATTCTAACTCCTCTGTTGGGTGAATCCGTGATGAAAACGAACGGCAAAGGCCCCGCACTATTGCGACTCAATAACCAGAAACGGGTGATGGCTCAGCTGCGTAAGCTGCGCGTGACGTCCCGTCAGGATCTGGCGGAGGCGCTGACCCTCAGCAAAAACACGGTCTCATTAATCATTGATGACCTGCTGGAGCAGGGTCTGATAGAGGAACTGGGGCCGGTCAGCGCCGCAGCAGCCGGACGGCCTAAAATCGGGATCACCCTGCGGCCGGAAAAGCTTAAGAGCGCAGGCGTCATGGTGGAACGCAACGTAATCCACTGGCGCGTCTGCGACTACTTTTCACAGGTGCTGGCAGAAGCGACGCTGCGCACCGATACCCGTCACCCGACTCGCCTGCTGGCTGAACTGGCTATGCTGTGCCGGGAACTCACAGAACGTTATCCCGACCTGCTCGGTATTGGCCTTGGCTTCCCCGGCATCGTCGATCCCCGGCGCGGCTGGATGCATATTTCATTGCCGCTGGAATGGCAGGATGTTGACCTGCTGACCACGCTGCGCAAGCACGTCCGTCTGCCCATCCTCATTATGAATAATGTTAAAGCTGCTGCGCTACTGGCTGTCGAGCAAAGTGGATTATCGCCGGAAAGCGGTCATTTTTATCTGCGTATTTCCGAGGGGATTGGCGGCGCTCTGGTACAACAGGGGCAGGTATTTACCGGACATAGCTGGACGGCGGGCGAAGCAGGACATCTGGTTGTCCAGCCTGAAGGGCCACGCTGCAGCTGCGGCCGCCGGGGGTGTCTGGAAGCGCTGGTCAGCAAGCCCACGGTGAATCAGCAGCTGGCGCAGCGTCAGCCGGGCCTGAGCTGGCAGAACCGCGACAGCGCTCCGCGCGTGGTGGATGAGGTGATGACGCAGGCGGGTGGCTATCTTGGCGCGGCGCTGAGTCAGATTATGCTGCTGCTCAATCCCGCCACCATCATCATTGATTGTCCGTGGAACGTCAGTGAGCGCTTCTGCAAGGCGGTGCGCGATACAGCACACGGCAACGCGCTGGCCTTCACCGCCGCGCACACTCAGCTGCACTTCCCGGAAACCCGGATTGACCCGGCTAACGGGCTGGCGCTGGCGGTGCTGGAACAGAGTGAGCAGCGGGTGGGGTGAGCGTGCCCCCACAGACTGCCCTCTTCTTTATGATCGCGTCTCACTGACCGGTGCATCTGTCCGTTCGCCCACCTCACGCGGGTCAACATTAAACTTCTCCAGCACACGCGCGTGAATTTTCTCCAGCGGCATCCCAGCCGTTTCCGGCAGATAGCGGAAAGTGAAGAAGTACATAGCCAGTGAAAAAAGCGCAAACAGTAACAGCGGGAAGCCACCGTGGAAAATCTCAAGCAGAAAAGCATTACTGTTCAGAATCGGGAATGTGGTGCTGATGACAAAATTGGCCATCGACATGGCGCAAATGGAGATGCCGACACAGATTGAGCGGATTTCTGTCGGAAACAGCTCGCCCAATACGGTCCAGACAATCTGTCCCCAGGTCATGCCAAAGAAAACCATATAGGCAAACAGTCCCACCACCGCCAGCAAGCCGGGCAAACGGTAATAGAAAGCAATAAACGTATAGGCAAGGAAAACGGCAGAGGTAATCGCCCCCAGCAGTAACAGCTTACGACGCCCGACTTTATCAATCAGCGCCATACCCATCAGCACACCCGCAAACTGACATACGGAAAGCCAGAAGGTCTGGAGCAGCGCCGAATCCGTGCTGCCGGACACATTTTTCAACAACGTTGGCCCGAAATACTGAATCACATTGATGCCGCTAATCTGATTGCCGACGGCCAGTCCGACACCAATGATGAGCAACGGCACCGTGGTTTTGTTCAGGCGGAATCGGGATTTATGGCGAGTCGCCGCCTCATCAGAGAAAGAGTGTTTAATTTCATTGAAAACGGTGCGGGCATGGACCGGGTCAGAGATTTTGCTCAGCGTATCCAGTGCTTCTTTGTCTTTGCCTTTCAGAACGTTCCAGCGCGGTGATTCTGGTATAAAAGCAATGAAAAAGATAAACAGCGCACAGGGCACCAGCGCGGTTGCCAGGATATAGCGCCAGCCTGTATCGACCATCATCTCTGGCAGCATCGATTTATTAATATAGTAGTTGGTGAGCAGAACCACTGATTGCCCACCGACGCAGCACACCGCATAGAGCGCGCTGGTGCGACCGCGATACTTCGACGGTGAAAGCTCCGCCAGATAGATTGGCGAGATCACCGAGGCCAGCCCAATGGCTAATCCGCCAAGAATACGAAAGGCGACAAAGGTGAAGAAGTTATGGGCGATGGCAGTCCCCACCACCGAGGCAGTAAACAATAGCGCCGTGATAGCGAGCGATTTTTTGCGGCCAAATTTATCGCTCAGCTTTGGCGCAATAAAGCAGCCAACCAGACTGCCAAGCAGGATATTAGACACTGCCCAGCCGGTTTCTGCCGGGGTCAGCTGGAAATAGTCACTAAGCGGCTCAATAGCGCCAGAGATAATCGACGAGTCATAGCCCATCAGCAGGCCACCAAAAGCGGCGACGGTGCAACAGAGCAGGACATATTTCATGTTGTAACGTTTTTGCCGGGTTTCCATTTTTACAGGCTCCTTTTCTCTACTGCCTGAACCGCATCGGTTCAGTAACAGGAGGCGTGACAGGTCAGAGGTTCAGGAATTTCAGCGAGCAGACACCCGTGAAATATATTTTCTAAATGGGGAAATTTGGATTAATTCTTTCGAAAGTGTGAGGCAGGTTGGAAAAAATTATAAACTTGCTGAGTGATAATCCTTAATAAAGATCATATTAATCAATGAGGTAAAAGATAACCCGGGCGATGAGGTTTTTCCATCAAGGGTAAATACCTGATGACAGAAGAAATATCGTCTGAAGCGGTCCGTCTGGGACTGATAAAATATCCCGCCAGCCCTCTGCCTTAAATGCTGATTTTTAAGCTCTAAATCTAATGAGGCTGGGCCGTTCCGGCTGGCAGATTAAGCCTGCGAAGATGGCCTCTGAACTGACAGCGAGGCATCAGGATGAAATATAATTTTCATCCTGCCCATTACATGAAAATCCGGGCGTTCTTTACTCCGGTCTGTCGTTAAAGCAGGTTTTCCCCAAAGTGCTGCCGATATTCTTTCGGCGTGGTGTCGTAGCTTTTGCGGAAGACTGAGTAGAAGTATTGCAACGAAGGATAGCCGCACATCTGCGAGATCTCGTTGATGTTGAGCGACGAGGAAGCCAGCAGTTCGCGGGCTTTTTCCAGCTTTTCGCGATGGATCATTGCATGAAGGGTGTCGCCGGTCTCATCCCTGAAGCGTTTTTCAAGATTAGAGCGTGACAGCCCGACCGCATCCAGCACCTGCTCCACTTTAATCCCCTTACAGGCGTTGAAACGGATGTAGTGCATCGCCTGAATCACTGCCGGATCGCGCAGAGAACGGAAGTCAGTCGAGCGCCGGGCGATGACTTTTACGGGCGGCACCAGAATGCGCTGTAGTGGCAGGGGATGCTTATCCAGCAGCCGATGCAGCAGTTTGGCCGCCTGATAGCCCATCTGTCGTGAGCCCTGTGCCACGGACGAGAGCGCCACGCGTGACAGATAGCGGGTCAGCTCCTCATTATCAATCCCGATCACCGTAAGCTTCTCCGGCACCGGTATTTTCAGATGTTCGCACGCCTGAAGCAGGTGTCGCGCCCGTGAATCCGTGACGGCGATAATGCCGGTTTGCGGCGGCAGCGTCTGCAGCCAGTCGGCGAGACGGTTCTGGGCGTGCTGCCAGTTTTCCGGCGCGGTTTCCATGCCCTGATAGACTACGCCCTGATAACGCTCGCGCCCCACCAGCTGACGGAACGCCTGTTCCCGCTCCTGTGCCCAGCGCTTGCCACTGGAGGCCGGTAAACCATAAAAGGCAAAGCGGTTAATGCCCTTCTCTTTCAGATGCAGAAAGGCTTTCTCCACCAGTGCGGCGTTATCCGTGGCGATGTAATGCACGGGTGGATAATCCTCCTGCCGATGGTAAGAACCGCCAACGCCGACAATCGGCACAGAGACATTCGACAGCAGGCTTTCGATGGAGCGATCGTCATAATCGGCGATCACGCCATCGCCCAGCCACTCACGGATATTGTCGATGCGACAGCGGAAATCTTCTTCAATGAAGATATCCCAGTCAGTCTGCGACGCCTGCAGATACTCTCCGACGCCCTCAACAACCTGGCGGTCATACACTTTATTGGCGTTAAACAGCAGTGTAATGCGATAGCGTTTATCATGCATGGTGGCGCGTTCCCTTAAATCCTCAGCGCATTGCATAACACGGCTGAAAGGGGCAAAAAAATTGTTTGCGCCACAATGTGATCGCCCGCGCGATTACACCCGACGCCGCGTTGCGGTATCCATCCACACCGCCAGCAGCAGAATCGCGCCTTTAACGATGTACTGCCAGAAAGTCGGCACATCCATCATGCTCATGCCGTTATCCAGCGAGGCCATGATAAAGGCACCCATTACCGCGCCCGCTACCGACCCCACACCACCCGCCAGGCTGGTGCCGCCGATCACGCAGGCGGCAATCGCGTCGAGTTCTGCGATGTTACCCGCCGATGGCGAACCGGCGCCCAGCCTTGAACTCAGGATCAGCCCGGCAATCGCCACCATCACACCGTTGATGGCAAACACCGCCAGTTTGGTGCGCGCCACGTTAATGCCTGACAGCCGCGCAGCATCAATGTTGCCCCCGATGGCGTAGATACGACGGCCAAATGCGGTGCGGGTGGCCATGAACATGCCCGCCAGCAACAGTACGGCCAGCAGTAACACCGGCGTCGGTACGCCGCGATAGTCGTTGAGCAACCAGATAGCACCGAGCACTAAGATGGCGGTGATCGCCTGACGCCCTACGGTGCTGCTGGCTGGGCCCTGCGGCAGTCCGAGCTGCTGACGACGCAGACGCAGACGCCACTGCCACAGCATAAACAGCGCCAGACCGGCAACGCCAAAGCCGAAACCGACGCCGCCCGGCAGATAACTCTGTCCAATCTGCGACATGCCCGGCGTGATGGGCGCAACCGTAGTGCCGTCGGTAATTCCGACCAGAATGCCGCGGAACGCCAGCATTCCCGCCAGCGTGACGATAAACGACGGCACTTTACGGTAGGCCACCCACCAGCCATTCCAGGTACCGAGCAATAGCCCCATCACCAGCGTCACCACGATGGTCAGGGGCAACGGCCAGCCGAGCCAGACGTCGAATATCGCCGCCGTGCCGCCCAGTAACCCCATCATGGAGCCGACTGACAGGTCGATCTCCGCCGAGATAATCACGAACACCATGCCCACCGCCAGGATGCCGGTAATGGCGGTCTGACGCAGCAGGTTAGAAACGTTACGCGCGCTGAGCCACGCGCCGTCGGTGGTCCAGGTAAAGAACAGCGCAATCAGCACAATCGCGCCCAGCATCACCAGAACCTGCAGATTAGGCAGTGTGAACCTGCCCGGTGACGGTTTGCCCGGCGTGCCGGAGAGGCGGCTTTGGGTACGTTCACTTTTAAGCATAATGTTCACTCCGCAGGGCAGCTTCCATCACCTGCTCCTGAGTCAGGTTATCGTTAATCAAGTCGGCTTTGATCTGCCCTTCATGCATCACCAGCACCCGATCGCTCAGGCCCAGCACTTCCGGCAGCTCAGAGGAAATCACAATCACCGCGATACCCTGCTGAACCAGCGCATTGATCAGCAGGTAGATCTCCTGACGTGCGCCCACATCAATGCCGCGCGTCGGTTCATCGAGGATCAGGATTTTTGGATTGAGCAGCAGACATTTCGCCAGAATTGCTTTCTGCTGGTTGCCGCCGCTTAAACGGCCAATCGGCAGTTCTGATGAGGAGGTTTTCACCCGCAGGCGGGTGATCGCGTCGTTGATCGCCTGCTGCTCCTGCGCTTCATCCAGCGTTGAGAGTCGGTGGCTGAACTGGTCCAGCGCCGCCAGGGTGATATTTTTGCCCACCGCCATCAGCGGCACGATGCCATCCTTTTTGCGATCTTCGGGCACCATCGCGATACCGTGCGCAATGGCAGCGCGGCAATCGGTGATGCTGACCTGCTGGCCATTGATCCAGATATCACCCTGCCAGCGTCCTGGCCAGACGCCAAACAGACACTGCACCGTTTCGGTCCTGCCTGCGCCCACCAGCCCGGCGATACCCAGAATCTCACCGCGTCTGAGCGTGAACGAGACATTGTTAACGCGGCGGATGTGGCGGTTAACCGGATGCCAGGCGGTGAGGTTATCGACTTTCAGTATCACATCGCCAACCTGATGCGGCGCGTGAGGATAGAGCGCGGTCAGCTCGCGTCCGACCATCATGGTGATGATGTCATCTTCGCTCAGACCCGCCGCCGGACGGGTCGCGATATGCTGGCCGTCACGGATCACGCAGATGGTGTCAGAGATCGCCTTTACCTCATTCAGCTTGTGGGAGATGTAGATGCAGGCGATGCCGTGTTCACGCAGATTACGGATGATACCCAGCAGCACATCCGTCTCCTGCTCCGTCAGCGATGAGGTCGGCTCATCCAGAATCAATAGCCGGACCTGTTTGTTGAGGGCGCGGGCGATCTCTACCAGCTGCTGCTGGCCCAGGCCTAACTCACCGACCCGGGTCGCGGGAGAGACGTTCAGCCCGACCCGCGCCAGCAGCTGCTGGCAGCGCAGGGTCATGGTTTCATCATCCACCATGCCGAAACGGCTCAGTTCAGCACCAAGGAAGATGTTCTCCATCACGGTGAGTTGCCGCACCAGCGCCAGCTCCTGATGAATAATCACAATGCCTTTACGTTCGGTGTCGCGAATGGTCTGCGCCTGAATCTCGTCGCCAGAGAAGTGAATCTTCCCTTCAAAATCACCGTGCGGATAGAGTCCGCACAGGATTTTCATCAGCGTCGATTTGCCCGATCCATTCTCACCGCACAGCGACATCACTTCACCTGCCTCAAGTTGCAGGCTGACATCATTCAGCGCTTTCACAGCACCGAAACGCTTGGTGATGTTTTTCATTTCCAGCAGCATCGACTGTTCTCCCTCACGCTATGCGCGGTCAGAGTTCGCTCTGTTTGTGGAAACCGTCTTTCACCACGGTGCTTTCGATATTGTCTTTGTTGACCGGAATCGGCTTCAGCAGTCGCGACGGTACATCTTTCAGGCCATTATTCAGCTTGCTGTTGCTGGCGGGCATTTTGCCCTCGCCCAGCTCGACCGCAATTTTCGCCGCTTCAGTGGCCAGCTCGGTGATCGGTTTGTACACCGTCATGGTCTGGGTGCCCGCTTTGATACGCTTAATCGCGGCCAGATCGGCATCCTGTCCGGAGATGGCCACTTTTCCGGCCAGCCCCTGCGCACTCAGGGCCTGAATCGCACCGCCTGCAGTGGCATCGTTAGAGGCCACCACCGCATCAATATGGTTGCCGTTGGCAGTCAGGGCATTTTCCATAATTTTCAGGGCGTTTTCCGGCAGCCAGGCATCGACCCATTGATCGCCGACAATTTTAATGCTGCCGTTATCGATATAAGGTTTTAACACTTTCATCTGTCCGGCGCGGAACAGGCGGGCGTTATTATCCACCGGCGATCCGCCCATTAGAAAATAGTTGCCCTTAGGCACCTGTTTCACAATGCTTTCGGCCTGCAACTCGCCCACTTTTTCATTATCGAACGAAATATAAAAATCGATATCGGCGTTATTTATCATTCGGTCATAGGCCAGCACTTTAATGCCTTCACGTTTCGCTTCAGCGACAACATTACTCAACACCTGACCGTTGTAGGGAATAATCACCAGCACATCGACACCGCGATTGATCATATTTTCAATCTGCGACATCTGTGTTTCCTCGTTGCCGTTCGCCGACTGAACAAACACCTTAGCGCCCAGCGTCTCCGCCTGTTTAACGAAAATATCGCGGTCTTTCTGCCAGCGCTCGAGGCGCAAATCGTCAATTGCCATGCCGATCTTCACTTCTTTTGCCACGCTGGTCTGGCTGAAGAGCGCCAGCGCCGCGCAGGCGGCAAACAGTGCATATTTCATCTTCATTGTGATCATCCTGTAGGTGGAGGCTATTGTTATCGCAGGCCGATAAACCAGGCGGATGAATTGTTGCCCTTATTTTCCGGTCACAGCAATTACTGATTTTTATCCGGCTATTACGTTTTTTGGTTTATTTCATTTTTTATGAGCGCGATCGAGGTTTCATCTTTTTCGGACAAAAGAGTGACAATGATAAAAAGGCAGGTGAATAACAATATTTTGCGAGCCAGCGCACAAATAACAATTATCTGACACCCGTAATGAAATATCGTAATTGAGCTGAGATTACAGCCCATATTGAATATTGCTTCAACGCAGACCATCCGGGTACTGATGCTAAGGAGCAAACCATGCACGCTTATTTCGATCAGATCGATCGGGTTCGTTATGAAGGCACCCAGTCGACGCATCCTCTCGCTTTCCGCCACTACAATCCCGATGAGGTCATCCTCGGCAAGACCATGGCCGGGCATCTGCGCTTTGCTGCCTGTTACTGGCACACCTTCTGCTGGAATGGCGCGGATATGTTTGGTGTCGGTGCCTTTGATCGTCCGTGGCAGAAAAACGGGGATGCGCTGCAGCAGGCAAAAATGAAAGCGGATGTCGCCTTTGAGTTTTTCCACAAGCTGAATGTGCCGTGGTACTGCTTCCATGACGTTGATGTCTCACCGGAAGGCGATTCGCTGCGCAGCTATAAAGAAAACTTAGCCGCCATGACCGATAAACTGCTGGAGAAACAGCAGGAAACCGGCGTGAAACTGCTTTGGGGCACAGCCAACTGCTTCACCCATCCACGCTACGGTGCGGGTGCAGCCACCAATCCCGATCCTGAAGTTTTTGCCTGGGCAGCGACGCAGGTCTGTAGCGCAATGCAGGCGACCAAAACCCTGGGCGGCGAAAACTATGTGTTGTGGGGCGGACGCGAAGGCTATGAAACACTGTTGAATACCGATCTGCGCCAGGAGCGCGAGCAGATTGGCCGCTTTATGCAGATGGTGGTTGAGCACAAACACAAAACTGGCTTCCAGGGAACACTGCTGATCGAACCCAAACCGCAGGAGCCGACCAAACATCAGTATGACTATGATGTCGCCACGGTTTATGGCTTCCTGAAACAGTTCGGGCTGGAGAAAGAGATTAAGGTTAACGTCGAGGCGAACCATGCCACGCTGGCTGGCCACTCGTTCCATCATGAAATCGCGACCGCCATTGCGCTGGGCATTTTTGGTTCCGTGGACGCCAACCGCGGCGATCCGCAGTGCGGCTGGGATACCGATCAGTTCCCGGTCAGCGTGGAAGAAAACGCGCTGGTGATGTACGAAATTCTTAAGGCGGGCGGCTTTACCACTGGCGGCTTAAACTTTGATGCCAAAGTGCGTCGTCAGAGCACCGATAAATATGATCTCTTCTACGGTCATATTGGCGCGATGGACACCATGGCGCTGGCGCTGAAGGTGGCGGCTCGCATGATCAGTGACGGTGAACTCGATAAGCGTGTGGCGCAGCGCTACAGCGGCTGGAATGGTGAGTTCGGCCAGCAAATTTTGAAAGGTGAGTTTTCACTCGAGGCACTGGCGGCGCATGCTCAGCAGCAGCAGCTTAATCCGAAGCATCAGAGCGGACGTCAGGAGCAGCTGGAAAATCTGGTGAATCACTACCTGTTTGATTTCTAACCCTTCAGGAGCAGCGCATGTTTATCGGGATCGATTTAGGCACCTCTGGCGTCAAAGTGGTGCTGATGGATGCACAGGGCAACGTGGTGGCGACAGAAACATCGCCGCTGCAGGTTTCGCGTCCGCAGCCCTTATGGAGCGAGCAGGATCCTGAAAGCTGGTGGCAGGCGCTGGATTCAGCCATGCAGGCCCTGAGCGCGCAGCAGGACCTGCATAGGGTTCAGGCTATCGGGCTGAGTGGACAGATGCATGGTGCAACGCTGCTCGACAGCGCTGACCAGATTTTACGTCCGGCCATGCTCTGGAATGACGGGCGCAGCGAGGCGCAGTGCCGCGAGCTGGAGCAGACGGTGCCGGATTCGCGTTTGATTACCGGCAACCTGATGATGCCCGGCTTCACGGCTCCCAAGCTGCTGTGGGTGCAGCAGCATGAACCGGCCATCTTCAGTCGGGTTGCTCATGTGCTGCTGCCCAAGGATTATCTGCGCTGGCGATTGAGTGGCGACTTCGCCACCGATATGTCCGATGCCGCAGGGACGATGTGGCTGGATGTAGCGCAGCGTGACTGGAGCGATGTGATGCTGCAAGCCTGCGATCTCAGCCGCGATCAGATGCCGCAACTCTATGAAGGCAATGCCCTGACCGGCACATTACATGCCGATCTGGCGACGCGCTGGAAGATGAACGCGGTGCCGCTGGCCGCTGGCGGAGGTGACAATGCCGCGGGCGCTGTTGGGGTCGGCATGACCGAACCGGGCCAGGGTATGCTGTCGCTGGGCACCTCGGGCGTCTATTTCGTGGTGAGCGATGGCTATCTCAGCAATCCGGAACGTGCGGTTCACAGCTTCTGTCATGCGTTACCGCAGCGCTGGCATCTGATGTCGGTGATGCTCAGTGCGGCTTCCTGTCTCGACTGGGCAGCCACGCTGACCGGATGTAAAGATGTTCCTGAGCTGCTGGCTGAAGCGGAGCGCGCGCGCGATGACGTGCCCGCGCTGTGGTTTCTGCCCTATCTTTCCGGAGAACGCACGCCGCATAACAATCCCAGTGCCCGGGGCGCTTTCTTTGGCTTTACCCACCAGCATGGTCGTCCCGAGCTGGCACGAGCGGTGCTGGAAGGCGTAGGGTTTGCGCTGGCGGAGGGCATGGACGCGCTGCACGACTGTGGCGTGCAGCCAGAGAGCATTATGCTGATCGGCGGTGGCGCACGCAGTGCACTGTGGCGTCAGATGCTGGCAGACATCAGTGGCCAGACGCTGGATTACTGCCACGGCGGTGAAGTGGGTCCGGCGCTGGGGGCCGCCAGGCTGGCACAGCAGGCGCTGGATGCAGAGTTCACCGTGCCGACCCCGGTTCTGGTGCAGCGACACCAGCCGGATCCGGTCAGGCTGGCGCATTACCAGTCGCGTCGGGCGACCTTCGCGACTCTGTATCAGCAGCTTCAGCCATTGATGAAGTAACAACGAGGGCGTTCTGAATTTAAAGCGCCTGTTAATCAATCCCTGGTGTTAAAAGCCAGGGGGTTGATTAATGCAGAAAAGATGATCGGTATTACTGACCCGGCGTGGCCGGGATGACACTAACTCAGCCATACCTTCCAGGCAGCATCAGCCAATCGCGCCCAGCGTATCTTCCTGACCCTGTTTCTTCGGCAGCAGGAACAGCGTCGCTGCAATATCCAGCAGATAAATCAGCGCCAGCAGGGTAATCGCCGCCGTAAACGAGAACTGGCTCGCCAGCAGACCAATCACTACCGGGCCGAAGCCACCCACGCCACGCCCAAGGTTGAACAGGACATTTTGCGCGGTGGCACGCACCTGCGGCGGAAAGGTATCGGAAATCAGCGCGCCGTAGCCGCCAATCATGCCGTTAACAAACATTCCCATGATCGCGCCGGTAAATAACATGATGTTCGGGTCGCGCAGCTGCGCATACACCACCACCATCACGACGGCACCAAACTGATAGAGCAGGAAGATTTTCCAGCGCGCAAAGCGGTCGGCCAGCACGCCAAACAGCCAGATGCCAAAGGTCATCCCGACCACCGTTACCGCAGTCCAGAGGCCGGATTTCGTCAGACTGAAGCCAAAGCTGGAGGAGAGGTAGCTCGGCATCCAGATCATCAGCCCGTAGTAACCAAAGTTCTGCACGGAACAAAGGATAAAAATACCGAGACTGGCTTTGGCGGTCGCGCGGTCGCGCACCAGCAGCTTCAGGCGCGCCGGAAACGAGAGCGACGGCACATGCTTAACCTGCCGTTGAAACGCCTCTGGTTCGCCCATTCCGCGACGAATAGCAAACGAGACCAGCGCCGGTAATAATCCGACCAGGAACATGCCGCGCCAGCCGATCATATTCAGCAGCGGCGGCGTGATAAAGGCTGCCATCAGCACGCCGAGCTGCCAGCCGATACCGACCCACGCTGATGCGCGGTTACGCTTCTCAGCAGGCCAGGCTTCGGCAATCAGCGCCATGCCAATACCGAATTCGCCACCCAGGCCCACACCCGCCAGCGTTCGCCAGGCGAGCAGGTCCCAGTAGCCCTGCGCCACCGCGCACAGCCCGGTAAAGACCGAGAAGACCAGAATCGTGACGGTGAGCATGCGGATGCGACCATAGCGGTCGCTGAGATGACCAAATACGATGCCACCGATAACCGCGCCAATCAGCGTCCAGGTCACCAGCGATCCCGCCTGTGAGGGATTGAGCGCCAGCGAAACACTGATCGCCGGCAGCATAAAGCCGAGTATCAGCAGGTCAAATCCATCC
Source organism: Pantoea sp. 22096 (assembly GCF_052045955.1). Taxonomy (NCBI): domain Bacteria; kingdom Pseudomonadati; phylum Pseudomonadota; class Gammaproteobacteria; order Enterobacterales; family Erwiniaceae; genus Pantoea; species Pantoea sp. 22096. The sequence goes on from NZ_JBQEPW010000008.1 coordinate 101,444, forward strand.
ATGGCATAACCGCTGACCGCAGCCAGCATCGCTTTGCCCGGCGTGACGCCCGGCTTAGATTGGGGAGAAGGGGACATCGTTGCGCACCTCATAAAGAAAAGTGCCGCAATTATAAGGAGAGTTCAGGATGTGACCAATTGAAAAGGCGTATCCCTGCGCCACTCAGGCACAGGGATAAGATTACTCAGGAAGGGCGGTTGCTGCCATCGTCACCTGACAATAATTCATCGAGCCGGTCTCCACCAACGTGACGGAAATCCTGACCTTTGACGAAATAGAAGATAATTTCGCAGATGTTCTGGCAGCGATCGCCAATACGCTCAATCGCGCGGGCGCAGAACAATGCTGTCAGCACGCTGGGAATGGTGCGCGGATCTTCCATCATGTAGGTCATCAACTGGCGCACAATACCTTCGTACTCTTTATCCACCTTTTTGTCTTCGCGGTAGATGGTGATCGCCTCATTGAGATCCATCCGCGCGAAAGCGTCCAGCACATCATGCAGCATCTGCACGGTGTGACGACCCAGCGACTCAAGGCTCACCAGCAGCGGAAGATGCTGCTGACCAAATTTCTCCAGCGCCGTGCGGCTGATCTTCTCTGCCACGTCGCCAATGCGCTCCAGCTCGGAAATGGTTTTGATAATCGCCATCACCAGCCGCAAATCGATCGCGGTTGGCTGACGTTTGGCGATGATGCGCACGCAGGCTTCATCAATCTCCACTTCCATCATATTGACCTTCTGGTCGCCGTCGATCACCCGCTGCGCCAGTTCACCATCCAGATTATGCATGGCGGTAATCGCATCGGTCAGCTGCTGCTCGACCATGCCGCCCATGATCATTACCTGGGTTCGGATATGCTCCAGTTCGGCATTGAACTGACCGGAGATGTGCTTATTCAGATTCAGATTATCCATGTCGATCTCCTGTCAGATCAGCCGTAGCGGCCAGTAATGTAGTCTTCGGTTTGCTTCTGCGCGGGCTTGGTGAACAGCGTGTCGGTGTCGCTGAACTCAATCAGTTCGCCCAGATACATGAAAGCAGTATGGTCAGAGCAGCGTGCCGCCTGCTGCATATTGTGCGTCACGATCACCACGGTATAGTCCTGCTTCAGCTCGGTGATCAGCTCTTCAATGCGGCCGGTGGAAATGGGATCCAGTGCGGAGCAGGGCTCATCAAGCAGTAAGACTTCCGGCCGAATCGCGATGCCACGCGCAATGCACAGACGCTGCTGCTGGCCGCCGGAGAGACTGTAACCGCTCTGATGCAGCTTGTCTTTGGTTTCATTCCACAGCGCTGCTTTGGTCAGCGCCCACTGTACGCGCTCATCCATATCGGCACGCGATAGCTTTTCAAACAGGCGCACGCCAAAGGCGATATTGTCATAAATTGACATCGGGAACGGCGTAGGCTTCTGGAATACCATGCCGACGCGCGCGCGCAGCAGCGCGATATCCTGCTGTGTCGCCAGAATGTTTTCACCATCCAGCAGAATGTCCCCTTCGGCCCGCTGCTCTGGATAGAGCGAGTACATCTTATTGAAGGTACGCAGCAGGGTCGACTTACCACAGCCCGACGGGCCGATAAACGCGGTGACCTGATTCTTAGCGATATCCAGGTTAATGTTCTTTAGCGCATGAAACTTACCGTAATAGAAGTTCAGATTACGAACCTGAATTTTATCGGCTGTTGCTGTCGCGATACTCATCATTCATCTCTCTTATACGGCGCCGCTCAGGGCCGCGCCGGAAGTTAACCGTGTTTACCTTTGGCGAAAATCACCCGCGCCACAATGTTCAGCAGCAGCACGCAGAGGGTAATGATCAGCACACCTGCCCAGGCCAGGCTCTGCCATTCGGCGAACGGGCTCATGGCAAACTTAAAGATGGTGACCGGCAGATTTGCCAGCGGCTGCATCATGTCGGTGCTCCAGAACTGGTTCGACAGCGCCGTAAACAGCAACGGCGCCGTTTCCCCTGCGATGCGGGCAATCGCCAGCAGCACGCCGGTGATGATGCCGGAGACCGAGGCTTTCAGGGTGATGGCCGAGATCATCTTCCACTTCGGTGTGCCAAGCGCATAAGCCGCTTCACGCATGCTATCTGGCACCAGCCGCAGCATATTTTCGGTGGTACGAATCACAATCGGCACCTGCAGCAGTGCCAGCGCAATCACCCCGGCCCAGCCGGAGAAGTGCTGCATCTGCGACACCACCAGGGTGTAGACGAACAGGCCGACCACAATAGAGGGGGCTGAAAGCAGAATGTCGTTAATAAAGCGGATCACTTCTGACAGGGCAGACTTGCGCCCATATTCCGCCAGATAGATCCCAGCCATGATGCCCAGCGGTGTGCCGAAAAAGGTCGACCAGAAAATCAGCAATCCACTGCCGGCCAGGGCGTTCGCCAGACCGCCGCCTGCGGTATTTGGCGGTGGCGTTGATTCGGTGAACAGGGACCAGGAGAGTCCATCCACACCGCGCGTGACGGTGGTGAACAGTATCCACACCAACCAGAACAGACCAAACGCCATGGTCAGCAGCGACAGCGTCAGCGCAATTTTATTTTTCGTGCTGCGCCAGGACTGCATTTTACGACGTGATGCGTCCAGTTCGGCGCGCGCCTGAATTTCAATCGTGGTCATGAGCGCGTTCCTTCACTTTTCTGCAGTCGCATAATCATCAGCTTTGAAATCGCCAGCACGATAAAGGTAATCACAAACAGGATCAGGCCCAGCTCCATCAGCGCGGCGACATGCACGCCCGACTCCGCTTCCGCAAACTCGTTGGCCAGCGCCGAGGTGATGCTGTTACCCGGCATAAACAGCGATGGGCTGTCGAGCTGATAGGTGTTGCCGATAATAAAGGTCACTGCCATGGTCTCACCCAGCGCACGACCCAGCCCCAGCATCACGCCACCAATCACACCATTTTTGGTAAATGGCAGGACGATGCGCCAGATCACTTCCCAGGTGGTGCAGCCGATGCCGTAGGCTGACTCTTTCATCATCACCGGGGTCTGCTCAAAGACGTCGCGCATCACCGAGGCAATGTACGGGATGATCATGATCGCCAGAATCACTCCCGCCGCGAGGATACCGATACCGAAAGCGGGGCCGGAGAAGAGTTCGCCAACAATCGGAATACCCGACATCACGTCGTTAACCGGCGTCTGGAAATATTCGGCAAACAGTGGCGCGAAGACAAACAGGCCCCACATGCCGTAAACGATACTCGGGATAGCTGCCAGTAGCTCAATGGCGGTGCCCAGCGGGCGACGCAGCCAGCCTGGCGCGAGTTCAGTCAGGAACAGCGCAATACCAAAACTCACTGGCACGGCGATAATCAGGGCGATGATGGAGGTCACAAGGGTGCCGTAAATCGGAACCAGTGCGCCAAATTGTTCGTTGGGCGCATCCCAGGTTTTGGTCCACAAAAAGGCGAAACCAAACTTCTGGATGCTGGGCCACGAGGAGATGATCAGGGAGACAATAATGCCGCCCATCAGTAACAGCACAATCAGCGCAGCCAGCCTGACCAGCGCGCCAAAAATTCTGTCACCTTGTTTGCCTGGGGCTTTGAATGCCGGCTTCGTTGCAGCCATAGAAGTCTCAGTCTTCAGAAGTTATCAGGGCGGCATGAGCCGCCCGCTGGGTCTGACCGGACCGCTGTCCGGCCAGGGTCGGTCAATTACTGATAAAGCGCTTTACCAGAACTGTCTTTGATATTGGCTTTCCAGGCGGCGCGAATCTGCTCGGTCACGCTCTCTGGCAGCGCAGCATAATCCAGCGCTGTGGCGGTTTTGCTGCCGCTTTTGTAAGCCCAGTCGAAGAACTTCAGCACTTCAGCGCCCTTAGCCGCATTCGCCTGATCTTTATAGATCAGAATGAAGGTGGTTGAGGAGATTGGCCAGGCATCCGCGCCCTTCTGGAAGGTCAGATCCTGCGCAAAAGACTTGCTCCAGTCAGCGCCTTTCGCGGCATTACTGAAGCTGGTCTCGCTTGGTGCAACCGCTTTACCATCGGCATCGATCAGTTTGGTGTAGGTCAGGTTGTTCTGTTTGGCGTAGGCATATTCCACGTAGCCGATAGAACCCGGCAGACGCTGAACAAACGCGGCGACGCCGTCGTTGCCTTTACCGCCCAGACCCACCGGCCAGTTAACGGTATTACCTTTACCAATTTTGCTGTTCCAGTCCGGGTTCACTTTCGCCAGGTAACTGGTGAAGACGAATGAGGTGCCTGAACCATCAGCACGACGCACCACGTTGATGTTGGTCTCTGGCAGTTTTACGCCCGGGTTGAGTCTGGCGATCGCCGGGTCGTTCCACTTTTTGATGGTGCCGAGGTAGATATCACCGACGGTTTTACCATCCAGCGTCAGCTGGCCTGACTTGATGCCTGGCAGGTTAACCGCCAGCACCACACCACCGATCACGGTAGGGAACTGGAAAAGGCCATTTTTCTGCAGATCTTCATCTTTCATTGGCGCATCGGACGCACCGAAATCAACGGTTTTGGCGATGATCTGTTTTACGCCGCCAGATGAACCGATGCCCTGGTAGTTAATTTTGCTACCGGTGGCTTGCTGATATTCTGCTGCCCACTTGGCATAAACCGGCGCCGGGAACGTCCCGCCTGCACCAGTGAGATCGGTGGCCGCAAAAGCAGATACCGCGCTTACAGCGAAGGTGGTGGCGAGGATTCGGGCTACGGTGCTACGCATCAGTGTCATATTCCCTCCAGGGGAGAAAAGTCAGGCTAGGGGCCGTTTTAGTAAGAGTCTGTGATTGCTGCAGGAGGGAAAATAGGACAGTTTGATGACAGTGAAATGTACGAAATGTGACAGTTATATGACAGAGGGCCAGAATGAAGTGGGCCCGCGACGGGGCCCACCAGGTTATTCCACGGTAACCGATTTTGCCAGGTTGCGTGGCTGATCGACGTCGGTGCCTTTAATTAGGGCAACGTGATAGGAGAGTAACTGCAACGGCACGGTGTAGAAGATCGGCGCAATCACCTCTTCAACATGCGGCAACGGGATAATCTTCATCCCGTCACTGTCGCTAAAGCCTGCATCCTGATCGGCGAACACATAGAGCAGACCGCCGCGTGCACGCACCTCTTCGATGTTGGATTTGAGCTTCTCCAGCAGTTCGTTGTTAGGTGCCACTACGATCACCGGCATGTCCGCATCAATCAGCGCCAGCGGGCCATGTTTCAGCTCGCCTGCGGCGTAAGCCTCCGCATGAATGTAGGAGATCTCCTTGAGCTTCAGCGCCCCTTCCATGGCAATCGGGTATTGATCGCCACGGCCCAGGAACAGCGCGTGATGCTTGTCAGAGAAGCCTTCTGCCAGATTCTCAATCAGCTTATCCTGCGCCAGCATCTGCTCAATCCGGTTCGGCAACGCCTGCAGGGCATGAACGATCTCATGCTCAGTCTCAACAGACATGCCTTTCAGACGTCCCAGTTTCGCCACCAGCATCAGCAGCACCGCTAACTGGGTGGTAAACGCTTTGGTAGAGGCGACGCCGATTTCGGTGCCCGCTTTGGTCATCAGTGCCAGGTCAGATTCCCGCACCAGTGACGAACCCGCCACGTTACAGACGGCCAGCGACCCCAGGTAGCCCAGCTCTTTCGAGAGACGCAGTGCTGCCAGGGTATCCGCCGTTTCACCCGACTGCGACAGGGTGATCAGCAGGCTGTTTTTGCGCACCGCTGACTTGCGATAGCGGAACTCAGAGGCGATCTCCACGTCACAGGGGATATTTGCCAGCGACTCAAACCAGTAGCGTGACACCATGCCGGAATTATAAGAGGTGCCGCAGGCGATAATCTGGATATGCTCCACCTGACTCAGCATCGCTTCAGCGCCCGCGCCCAGCTCGCTGAGGTCAACCTGTCCCTGGCTGAAACGACCGCTCAGAGTGCTTTTCAGCGCCATCGGCTGTTCGTAGATCTCTTTCTGCATGTAATGACGGTAAATGCCTTTGTCACCGGCATCATATTGCAGGTTCGACTCGATTTCAGCACGCGTCACGGTGTTGCCTTCACGGTCGATTACCGTGACATCACGACGGCTGATCTCGGCGATATCACCCTCTTCCAGATAGATGAACCGGCGGGTCACCGGCAGCAGAGCCAGCTGATCTGAGGCGATAAAGTTTTCACCCATGCCACGGCCAATCACCAGCGGGCTGCCGGAACGGGCGGCCACCAGCAGTGACGGATCGCGGCTGTCCATGATGACCATGCCATAGGCACCGCGCAGCTGTGGGATTACGCGCAATACGACTTCGCGCAGCGAACCGCCCTGCTTCTGCTCCCAGTGAACCAGATGCGCCACCACTTCGGTGTCGGTTTCAGAGACAAAGACGTAGCCGCGTTCAATCAGCTCAGCGCGCAGCGGCTCATGGTTTTCAATGATGCCGTTGTGCACGATGATGATGTGCTCTGAGACGTGCGGATGCGCATTCGCTTCCGACGGCTCGCCATGGGTTGCCCAGCGCGTGTGCGCGATACCGGTGCCACCAATCAGCGGCTGCTGTTCAGCAGCTTCCGCCAGTTTCTGCACTTTCCCTAACCGCCGCAGGCGCGTGACGTGCCCCTGACGATCGACCACGGCCAGACCGGCCGAATCATATCCGCGATATTCAAGACGACGCAGACCTTCCAGCAGAATCTCTGCGATATCGCGTTGTGCTACTGCACCAACAATTCCACACATAATGATGTTTTCCTGACTACATGGCTTTTCGCCACTTCTGTTGTCATGCGACCTGATATCCGGCTTTGCCGGTTCCCCGAGCCTTGTAGAGAGTGGGGATTATAGTTTTGGCACTGCACTGCATCGGCCCGCATAAAGCGGGCCGTTAAAAATTTATTTTTTCTTCACCGGACGCTGCCAGTCCGCTTTGTGATTCTGTTCTTTACGGTTATAGACCAGACCGGCTTCGGTCACATCTTTCATGAGGGTGGTGCCTGCCGCAATGGTAGCGCCTGCCGCGACGCTGACCGGGGCCACCAGCTGCGTATCTGAGCCGACAAATACGTCATCGCCAATCACGGTTTTGAATTTATTCGCGCCATCATAGTTGCAGGTAATCGTGCCTGCACCAATGTTCACGTTGTCGCCAATCTCCGCATCACCCAGATAAGAGAGGTGACCCGCTTTCGATCCCTTGCCGAGACGCGCTTTCTTCATTTCGACGAAGTTTCCCACGTGAGCGGCGTGCGCCAGCTCGCTGCCAGGACGCAGACGGGCAAATGGCCCGACGGTGCAGGCGGTGGAGAGATGAGCATCCTCGATCACCGTATAGGGGCTGATTTCACAGTCATCGCCAATCACGCTGTTTCTGATAATGCAGCCCGCGCCGATTTTGACGCGCGAGCCTAGCGTGACCTGGCCTTCAATAATGACGTTGGTGTCGATTTCGACATCCCGTCCATGCGTCAGCGTCCCGCGTAAATCAAACCGTGCCGGATCGCGCAGCATCACGCCGGCCAGCAGCAGTTTTTCCGCCTGTTCAGCCTGGTAAGTGCGTTCTAATGTCGCCAGCTGCAGACGGTTATTTACGCCATCGGTTTCGCTGATGCGTGCCGGATGGACTGCGTTGATTACCCGACCTTCCTGATGCGCCAGCGCGATAATATCGGTGATGTAATACTCACCCTGTGCATTGTTGTTGGTGAGCTGTAACAGCCAGCGTTTTAAATCGCCGCCGTTGGCGATCAGAATACCAGTGTTGATCTCTTTAATGGTGAGCTGCGCCGGGGTGGCATCTTTCTGTTCGATAATGCCGGTGATGGTGTCGTTCTCGCGCACAATGCGGCCATAGCCGGTCGGGTCATCCAGTACCACGGTGAGTAAGCCAATGCCGCCCTGCGGTTTTGCTTCACGCAGACGCTGTAATGTCGCCTGAGTGATCAGCGGCACGTCGCCATAGAGCATCATGATATCTTCATCATCGGCGAAGGCAGGCGCGGCCTGCTGCATCGCATGGCCGGTGCCGAGCTGCTCAGCCTGCAGCACCCAGTTAAGCGTGCTGTCGGTAAGGGTCGCTTTCAGGCGGTCGCCACCGTGACCATAAACCAGATGTACCTGCTGTGCGCCCAGCCCTTTGGCGGCATCAATGACGTGCTGAACCATCGGTTTGCCTGCCAGCGTATGCAGAACTTTAGGCAGATCGGAATACATACGGGTGCCCTTGCCAGCAGCAAGAATCACCACACTCATCGCACTGTTAGACATAACTATCCTGAGTGAATTTTTACGGGTGAAAGTAAAACGGTTTGGGGTTGAGATTACTACATTTTTCTCAGGCCGAAATTAGGCGGACGGACAGATTGGCCGCCACAGGCAAAAAAAATGCCAGCCCGAGGGCTGGCATTTCGTGACGCATAAAGCTGGATTACATCGCTTTTTTGGTCAGTTCGATCACGCGCAGTTTAGCAATGGCTTTCGCCAGCTCGGCAGAGGCCTGAGCGTAGTCCACGTCGCCGTGGCTGCTGTTCATGTGCTCTTCTGCTTTGCGTTTTGCTTCCAGAGCACGCGCTTCGTCCAGATCGGTACCGCGAATCGCGGTATCGGCCAGAACGGTGCTGCTGCCCGGTTGCACTTCCAGCACGCCGCCAGAGAGGTAGATATACTCCTCTTCGCCGTGCTGTTTCACGATACGGATCATTCCAGGCTTAATGGCAGTCAGCAGCGGCGCATGGCCAGGGAAAATCCCCAGTTCACCTTCGCTACCTGACACCTGAATTTTCTGTACCAGACCAGAGAACAACTGCTCCTCTGCGCTGACCACATCCAGGTGATAAGTCATAGCCATAATCTTCCTCCCGGGAAACCGTTATTACAGTTTCTTCGCTTTTTCCACGGCTTCTTCGATGGCACCAACCATGTAGAAGGCCTGCTCTGGCAGGTGGTCAAACTCACCTTCCATGATGCCTTTAAAGCCACGGATAGTGTCTTTCAGCGTAACGTATTTACCCGGTGAACCGGTGAATACTTCCGCAACGAAGAACGGCTGAGACAGGAAGCGCTGAATCTTACGCGCACGTGCCACCAGCAGTTTGTCTTCTTCAGACAGCTCATCCATACCGAGGATGGCGATGATGTCTTTCAGTTCCTGATAACGCTGCAGCAGTGACTGAACGCCACGTGCAACATCATAGTGCTCCTGACCGACAACCAGCGGATCCAGCTGACGGCTGGTAGAGTCCAGCGGGTCAACGGCCGGGTAGATACCCAGAGAGGCGATCTGACGGCTCAGCGTTACCGTTGAGTCTAAGTGCGCAAAGGTGGTTGCTGGTGACGGGTCAGTCAGGTCATCCGCAGGGACGTAAACGGCCTGTACGGAAGTGATTGAACCGGTCTTGGTGGAGGTAATACGCTCCTGCAACACACCCATCTCTTCTGCCAGCGTTGGCTGGTAACCTACCGCAGATGGCATACGACCCAGCAGTGCAGAAACTTCTGTACCGGCCAGGGTGTAACGGTAGATGTTATCGATGAACAGCAGAACGTCGCGGCCTTCATCACGGAATTTTTCCGCCATGGTCAGACCGGTCAGTGCGACGCGCAGACGGTTACCCGGCGGCTCGTTCATCTGGCCATAGACCAGAGCAACTTTATCGATAACGTTTGAGTCAGTCATTTCGTGATAGAAGTCGTTACCCTCACGAGTACGCTCACCCACACCAGCAAACACAGAGTAACCTGAGTGTTCAGCTGCGATGTTACGGATCAGTTCCATCATGTTGACGGTTTTACCGACACCCGCACCACCGAACAGACCCACTTTACCGCCTTTGGCAAACGGACACATCAGGTCGATAACCTTGATACCGGTTTCCAGCAGTTCCTGCGAGTTAGACTGATCTTCATAAGAAGGCGCTGCGCGGTGAATAGAGGCGATCTCTACTGCGCTGCCATCTTCTTCTTTCAGCTCGCCTTTCATGTCGATAGGCTCGCCGAGAACGTTCATGATACGGCCCAGGGTCGCTTTACCGACCGGAACCTGAATCGGTTTCTGCAGGTCGTTGACGTTCAGACCACGCTTCAGGCCGTCAGACGTACCCATTGCGATGGTACGCACTACGCCGCCGCCGAGCTGCTGCTGTACTTCCAGCACCAGACGCGCATCACCATTCATTACCTCGAGGGCGCTGTACACTTGCGGTACCGCGTCCTGAGGGAATTCGACGTCAACAACGGCGCCGATAATCTGGACAATCTTTCCAGTTGCCATCTTGAATCCTCTACCTAATTCCAAACCTGGTTAAACCGCGGAGGCCCCCGAGACGATCTCGGTAAGTTCCTGGGTGATGCTGGCCTGACGAGCTTTGTTGTATACCAACTGCAGCTCTTTGATCAGATTTCCGCCGTTGTCGGTTGCGGCTTTCATCGCCACCATACGTGCAGCCTGCTCACTGGCCAGATTTTCCACCACACCCTGATAAACCTGCGATTCGACATAACGGCGCAGCAGGGTATCCAGCAGCGCTTTCGGATCGGGTTCGTACAGGTAATCCCAGGTCTTCGCCTTCATCTCTTCTTCACCTTCCGCTGGCGCTAACGGCAGCAGTTGGGTGATGGTCGGAGTCTGAGACATGGTGTTATTGAATTTGTTACTGACGATCATCAGTTTGTCGATGCGGCCTTCATCATAAGCCTGCAACATCACTTTTACCGGGCCAATCAGATCAGACAGGGCAGGTTTATCGCCCATGCCGCTGACTTGCGCCACAATGTTGCCACCCACAGCACTGAAGAATGACGCCCCTTTTGAACCGATAATCGACAGATCGCTCTGCACGCCTTTATCGGACCAGGACTTCATATCCGCCAGTAATTTTTTGAACAGGTTAATGTTCAAACCACCACAAAGCCCGCGGTCTGTAGAAACGACCAGGTAGCCGACGCGCTTGACGTCGCGCTGTTCCAGGTAAGGGTGCTTGTATTCCAGATTACCCAACGCAAGGTGACCAATCACTTTGCGCATGGTGTCTGCATACGGACGGCTGGCCGCCATGCGTTCCTGCGTTTTACGCATCTTGGAGGCGGCGACCATTTCCATCGCTTTGGTGATCTTCTGCGTGTTTTTCACGCTTCCAATCTTGCTTCGTATCTCTTTTGCGCCGGCCATTAGCTTCTCCTCAAAGCCTTGCGGCCTGCCTTTTCAGACAAGCCGCCAGACATTACCAGGACTGGGTTGCTTTAAACGTATCGATCAGGCCTTTCAGCTTCGCTTCGATATCGTTGTTAAAGTTACCCGACTGGTTGATTTCAGCCATCAGCTCAGCGTGGTCGCGATCGGCGAAGGCCAGCAGTGCAGCTTCGAAGCTGCCAATTTTTGCCAGTTCAACGTCGTTCAGGTAGCCACGCTCTGCAGCGAACAGAACCAGACCCTGCTGCGCGACAGACATCGGCGCATACTGTTTCTGCTTCAGCAGCTCGGTCACTTTCTGACCGTGGCTCAGCTGTTTGCGGGTAGCATCATCCAGATCAGAGGCGAACTGCGAGAACGCCGCCAGTTCACGATACTGTGCCAGCGCGGTACGGATACCACCGGACAGTTTCTTGATGATCTTGGTCTGTGCAGCACCACCTACGCGGGATACCGAAATACCTGGGTTAACGGCCGGACGAATACCGGAGTTAAACAGGTTCGATTCCAGGAAGATCTGACCATCAGTAATCGAGATTACGTTGGTCGGAACGAACGCAGAAACGTCGCCCGCCTGAGTTTCGATGATCGGCAGCGCGGTCAGTGAACCGGTTTTACCTGTCACTGCGCCATTAGTGAAACGTTCTACATAATCAGCGCTTACGCGTGATGCACGTTCCAGCAGACGGGAGTGGAGATAGAACACGTCGCCAGGGAACGCTTCACGGCCTGGTGGACGGCGCAGCAGCAGAGAGATTTGACGGTAAGCGATAGCCTGTTTGGAGAGGTCATCGTATACGATCAGCGCATCTTCACCACGGTCACGGAAGTATTCGCCCATCGCACAACCTGCGTACGGAGAGAGATACTGCAGTGCAGCTGATTCAGAAGCAGACGCCACAACAACGATGGTGTTCTGCAGTGCGCCATGCTCTTCCAGCTTACGAACCACGTTAGAGATGGTTGAGGCTTTCTGACCAATCGCAACGTAGACACACTTGATGCCTGAATCGCGCTGGTTGATGATCGCATCGATCGCCATCGCGGTTTTACCGGTCTGACGGTCACCGATGATCAGCTCACGCTGGCCACGGCCGATTGGAATCATCGCATCGACCGACTTATAACCGGTCTGAACCGGCTGGTCGACTGACTGACGATCGATAACGCCAGGTGCAATCACTTCGACTGGTGAGAAACCGTCGTTGTCGATTGCGCCTTTACCGTCGATTGGCGCACCCAGGGTGTTCACAACGCGGCCCAGCAGGCCGCGGCCTACCGGTACTTCAAGAATGCGGCCAGTACACTTAACCTTCATGCCTTCGGCGAGGTCAGCGTAAGGACCCATCACCACTGCACCAACCGAGTCACGCTCGAGGTTCAGGGCGATAGCGTAACGGTTACCCGGCAGGGCAATCATCTCACCCTGCATGACATCGGCCAGGCCGTGTACGCGGATGATACCGTCACTTACAGAAACAATCGTACCTTCGTTGTGAGCTTCACTCACGACATTGAACTGAGCAATGCGCTGCTTGATCAGTTCGCTGATTTCGGTGGAATTCAGTTGCATATGCTCCAGTCCCCTTAAGACTGCAAGACGTCAGCCAGACGGTCAAGACGGCCGCGTACGCTGCCATCAATAACCAGATCACCCGAACGGATGATCACGCCTGCCATCACAGACTTATCAATTTTGCAATTCAGCTTAACTTTGCGTGACAGACGTTTTTCCATCGCGGCGCTGATTTTATTCAGCTGGTCGTCACTCAGCGTACTGGCGGAGATAACATCAACTTCAGCGGTGGCTTCATGAGCGTCACGCAGTTCGATGTATTGGGCCAGTACAGCCGGAAGCGCTGTCAAACGTCCGTTTTCCGCCATCACCTTAATCAGGTTCTGCGCGGGTTCATCCAGTTGATCACCACAGACTGCGTTAAACGACGCTGCCAGCGCTTCAGGTGCTAATGCACCGGAGAGAAGATCAGCCATCTGTTCATTGCGAGCCACTTCTGCGGCAAACGCCAGCATCTGTTGCCAGCGTTCTATACTTTGATGCTCAACAGCAAAGTCAAAAGCTGCTTTGGCGTAGGGGCGAGCTACAGTAATCAGATCAGACATCAGCCCCTCCCTCCTTACAGTTCAGCGACCAGTTTATCAACGATGTCGCTGTTAGCAGCTTCATCCACGGAGCGTTCGATGATCTTCTCGGCGCCAGCCATAGCCAGCAACGCAACCTGCTTACGCAGTTCTTCACGCGCACGTTTGCGTTCGGCGTCAATTTCAGCCTGCGCTTGTGTCACGATGCGATTACGTTCGTTTTCAGCTTCGGTTTTCGCTTCGTCCAGAATCTGCGCGCGACGCTTGTTCGCTTGCTCGATAATGACCTGAGCGTCTTCTTTGGCTTTTTTCAGCTGGTCGGTCGCATTAGCCTGCGCGAGATCCAAATCTTTCTTTGCACGTTCAGCAGAAGCAAGGCCTTCAGCAATTTCTTTCTGGCGCTTTTCGATAGCAGCCATGAGCGGCGGCCATACGTACTTCATGCAGAACGCGACAAACAGGATGAACGCGATAGCCTGGCCGAGGATTGTTGCATTAATGTTCACAGCACAATGCCTCTAGATTGAGTATTTAACTTTTCTGCCGTTATCGTTGTGATAAGCGGCAGAATCCGTTCACCCCTGCACATTGTGCGCTGAGTGAACACAGGGCTTTAGGCGACAGCAAACATCACGTACAGACCCAGACCAACAGCGATCATCGGGATTGCATCCACCAGACCCATTACAACAAAGAACTGCGTACGCAGCAGAGGAATCAGGTCAGGCTGACGAGCAGCGCCTTCCAGGAATTTTCCTCCGAGGATGCCGATACCGATCGCAGCACCGATTGCCGCCAGGCCCATCATCACAGCGGCAGCCATGTACAGCAGATCCATATTCAGGTTTTCCATGACAGTCTCCAGTTTGTTTCAGTTAAATGCTCCCTTCATCTTCCAGGCTTCAGCGGAGTACGCTGCAACCCGGAATCAAGAGGGAAAGTAGTGTTGAGAAAAAAATCAATGCTCTTCAGATGCCATCGACAGATAGACAATCGTGAGGACCATGAAAATGAAAGCCTGTAGCGAAATGATCAGGATGTGGAAAATGGCCCACGGCACATTCAGCACCCACTGCGACCACCACGGCAACAGACCGGCAATAAGGATAAAGATCAGTTCACCCGCATACATGTTACCGAACAGTCGTAAACCCAGTGACACAGGCTTAGACAGAAGGCTTACACCTTCCAGAATCAGGTTGATCGGGATGAAGATCGGGTGGTTAAAAGGCTGCAGCGTCAGCTCTTTCGTGAAGCCGCCAATGCCTTTCATTTTGATGCTGTAGAACAGAATCAAAATAAATACGCCCAACGCCATAGATAGCGTGATGTTCACGTCTGCAGATGGTACGACGCGCAGCGCCGGTAACCCCAATACGTGCTCACCAATATATGGCAGCAGGTCGATTGGCAGCAGATCCATGAAGTTCATCAGGAAGACCCAGACAAAAATTGTCAGAGCCAGCGGGGCGATAAGTTTGCTCTTACCGTGATACATGTCGCGCACGTTACTATCAACGAAACCGACAACCAGTTCGATAGCCGCCTGCATTTTCCCTGGTACACCGCTGGTAGCAGACTTCGCCACGCTACGGAACAACACCAGGAAGATGATTCCCAGCACCATAGAGAAAAACATGGAATCGATATTTAATACCCAGAACGTCGCGGGAACGTCGTGCGGATTCACTAACTCGAAGGTACGCAGGTCCAACTGAAGATGAGTCAGGTGGTGACCAATGTACTCTTGCGGAGTAGAGATTTCTCCTGCAGCCATGATGCCTCTTACCCTTTGTTGTTAATTACCGCCGGTGCCAGCATTTGAACCACCAGCACCGATAACCAGGTTATTCCGACCGGCCAGAAGACCGCCCCGAACAGACCCAACGCCACAATGAGCAAAATGATGGTCGCAAACACTTTAGCAATTTCACCTAAAGCGAAGCTCCACGCGACTCGTCCCGAAGCGGGGGGTTGCCCCTGCAGGCGCCAGGCTAAAAACAAAAACAATACGTTTGGCAGCCAGGCTGCCGCTCCGCCAGCAAGAGCAGAGACACCCCAGGTGACATCTTTAACAGCAAAGAGTCCGCCGATGATGACTATCGTCACCAGCTGAATCATCAGCACCGTTCGGGCGAATTTTACACTGTAAAGAGACACTGACATGACGCTGATACTCTCCTGCCCCGTTAGGGGTATGTCGCGTGTCGTATAAGACTGCCTTTGCGCAGTTGAGTCAAGCAGCAAAAGCCGTGCAAATTATACGGGCCGCACCTGCGATTTCAATCGGTAAGTAGCGAAAAGGTGAACAATTATTTAAATTTCTTTCCGAAGGGCTATTTTTCCAAAGATTACCCTGCAGAGATTCACCCGAATCTGACTGAAAATTCACTCGCATCTTGCTTTTAAAGCGTGCTTTAGATCACATAATAAGCACTCACACGACATTGAGTTTTATCTGTGGCCTATTTAAGAACAATCTGCAAAACAAATTAAACCTTTAAAATCATAAAATTAAAATTACAAAAATGGGCAGGCAGGACTATTTTCACAGAAAACACGCTATTGACATCGAACTGTGCATGAGAATCGTGAAATTGATATTACGTACGCAAAGTTATTACCACGATATATTTTCCGGCGTGACTACTTTTATTCCACGACCCGCCTATACAAGTGATATTTCTGATAACCGAATGTGAATTAAACGTTAAATGTAACAGAGCTTTTCGGATAATTTCCGTCTCCGTTTTTAACCTTCGCTCAGCCTAGGCTTAATCAAAATCTTTTATTGATAACGCATCATCTGCACTTTTTTCATCTACACCCTGATTAAAACCCTGGCAGAGAAACGTTAAATCCCTGCAAACCAGAGGGCTACTGATGACGAATAATGACCAGATGACGGTCACCTTCCAGCTGAGGCACCTGCAGCTTTATCACTGCATCGGAGACATAGCCGGCCGGTAACTCAGCTATTTCATCGTCCGGGCGGACACCTTTGAGCGCATAAAAGCGCCCTTCCCCGCCAGGCAGATGGTGACACCAGTTCACCATGTCGGTCAGCGAGGCAAATGCACGGCTGACGACACCATCAAACGGCGGCTCAGCCGGAAACGCCTCAACCCGGCTCTGGACCGGAGCAATGTTAGTGAGTCCTAACTCATGCTGAACCTGACGCAGGAAACGTACCCGCTTGCCCAGGCTGTCGAGCAGCGTAAAGTGCGCGTCGGGCATCACGATAGCCAGCGGAATGCCAGGCAGTCCTGGCCCGGTTCCCACATCAATGAAACGCGAGCCTTTCAGATGCGGCGCCACCACGATGCTGTCGAGGATATGGCGAACCAGCATCTGCTGCGGATCGCGCACGGATGTCAGATTGTAGGCTTTGTTCCACTTATCCAGCAGGCCGACATAGGCAACCAGCTGCTGTTTTTGTTGATCGGAGAGGGAAATACCGGCTGCCTTTAGCAGCGACGTGAGTGAGTTAATCACAGCATAAGTCCATTCAGCGGGGGCAAGTCACCTCGCCCCATTTCAGATCAGGCGCTTTTACGCAGCAGACCCTGTTTTTTCAGATAGATAAGCAGAATTGAGATGGCCGCCGGGGTGATGCCGGAGATACGCGTCGCCTGACCAATCGAACTCGGTTTGTGATCGTTCAGCTTGGCGATCACCTCATTTGAGAGGCCGTTCACCTGGCGATAATCAAGCTCCACCGGTAACAGTGTGTTCTCGTTACGCAGCTGGCGATCGATCTCTTCCTGCTGACGCGCGATATAACCTTCATATTTAACCTGAATCTCAACCTGCTCAGCGGCCTGCTCATCAGCCAGTGCCGGACCAAAGGCATCCAGCGTCATCAGCTTCAGATAGGTCAGCTCAGGACGGCGCAGCAAATCTTCGCCGCTCGCTTCTTTCGTCAGCGGTGCGCTGAGTACCGTGTTCACTTCCGTCACATGCTCTGACTTCGGATGAACCCAGATATCGCGCAGGCGCTGACGCTCCTGTTCAATCGCTTCCAGCTTCTGATTGAAACGCGCCCAGCGCGCATCATCCACCAGACCCAGTTCACGACCAGTTTCGGTCAGACGCAGGTCGGCATTGTCTTCGCGCAGCATCAGGCGGTATTCAGCACGGGAGGTAAACATCCGGTACGGCTCTTTGGTACCGAGTGTGCAGAGATCATCCACCAGCACGCCCAGATAAGCCTGGTCACGACGCGGTGCCCAGCCCTCTTTATCGGCAGACTGACGGGCGGCGTTCAGCCCTGCCAGCATCCCCTGCGCAGCCGCTTCTTCGTAGCCGGTTGTGCCGTTGATCTGGCCGGCAAAGAACAGGCCGTGAATAAATTTGCTCTCCAGCGTCGGTTTGAGATCGCGTGGATCGAAGAAATCATACTCGATGGCATAGCCCGGACGCACGATCTTCGCATTCTCCATGCCCTGCATGGAACGGACGATCTGAATCTGTACGTCAAATGGCAGACTGGTCGAGATACCGTTCGGGTAGATCTCATTACTGGTCAGCCCTTCCGGCTCCAGGAAGATCTGATGCGAGTTACGATCGGCAAAGCGCATCACTTTGTCTTCGATCGACGGGCAGTAGCGTGGACCGATCCCCTCGATGATCCCGGCATACATCGGGCTGCGATCCAGGTTATTACGGATCACCTCATGGGTTTTCTCGTTGGTATGCGTGATCCAGCACGGTACCTGCTGCGGATGCTGAGACGCATTACCCATAAACGAGAAAACCGGCATCGGGTGATCACCGTGCTGCGGGCTAAGCACTGAAAAATCGATGGTGCGCGCATCGATACGCGGTGGCGTACCGGTCTTGAGGCGGTTTACCCGCAGCGGCAGCGCACGCAGTCGTTTTGCCAGCGGAATGGACGGGGGATCGCCAGCGCGACCGCCACTGTAATTATCCAGACCGATATGAATTTTGCCGTCAAGGAAAGTGCCGACGGTAAGCACGACGGTTTTCGCGCGGAACTTCAGTCCCATCTGGGTGACGGCACCCACCACACGATCGTTTTCCACGATAAGATCGTCGACCGCCTGCTGGAAGATCATCAGATTAGGCTGATTCTCCAGTGCCGTACGCACCGCCTGCCGATAAAGCACGCGATCTGCCTGAGCACGGGTGGCCCGTACTGCCGGACCTTTGCTGGCGTTTAGTATCCTGAACTGGATACCCGCCTGGTCAATCGCACTGGCCATCAGACCACCCAGGGCATCCACTTCCTTCACCAAATGTCCTTTGCCAATCCCACCAATCGCCGGGTTACAGGACATTTGTCCAAGCGTATCAATGTTATGGGTGAGTAACAGGGTTTGCTGACCCATTCGGGCTGCCGCCATTGCGGCTTCGGTGCCCGCATGACCACCACCAATTACGATGACGTCAAAAGGATCCTGATAAAACATGAAGTGGTACCTCGGTTGATGAACTTGCAGGATCGTCGTCCTGGGGCGTGGATTCTACTCAAATTCCGTCTGGGGTGAAAGTCGCGGGATCGTCCGGTTTTAAAAGAAAGGATCTTAGATCTGTATATGATCTTTCTGTTAGATCTCTTATTAGGATCCCGCCTGTCTGTGGATATGTGCCAGAAGCAGAACAGAAACAACAGGATGACGAGGATCACTAGCTGTGAGTGATCGGTGATCCTGATCCGTATAAGCTGGGATCAAAATGGCACGTTATCCACAGCTCAAAAATCGTTCTACGGTTATTCCTTGGATAACTACCGGTTATACGCAGTAAAATAGGGTAGTTATCCACAAAATAAACGAGCAGAAAAGGATAAAATCAGCATCTTCCACTGGGGATCATCACTATTTCGCGATCCCCAGCCCCCTTCAGATCGCCTTTTTCCAGCTTTCCAGCCAGGCTTCCGCCGGATCTTCAGGGATCTCATGCTCCAGCACGTCAATCTCCAGACGATCGCCGATCTGCTGGGCTCCCAGAGCAATCAGCTGTGCTTCAATCTGGCGGATCGCACCACAAAAGAGATCATATTCATGATTGCCGAGGCCTACTGCCCCAAAACGAACCTGAGAGAGATCGGGCTGGCTGTCACGGATGGCTTCGAACAGCGGCAGCAGGTTATCGGGAATATCGCCTGCACCATGAGTTGAACAGACCACCAGCCAGATACCCTCATGTGGCACTTCATCCAGCTCCGGGCCATGCAGCATCTGCGTTGAGAAACCCGCTTCCTGTAATTTTTCTTCCAGATGTTCAGCCACATACTCTGCGCTACCCAGAGTACTGCCACTGATTAAGGTGATATCGGCCATCTTGCTCTCCCGGACATTAAGGCGAGCATTGTACGCTGTGATCAAGCGGTGATCCACCTGTGGACAACAGGGTTAATAGATTAAGAGAAGCGAACGCAGCCGTTGCCAGTCGCCACATTCGTCAGGGATAAGATTATGCACAAGGCGGAGAAGGATCAGGGCTTGATAGTGCGCATGATGGGGTTTTGCAACGAGATCAGCGTTTCCGTCGACTGAATTTCATCGATGGTCTGGATCTTGTTGATCAGCACCTGTTGCAGGGCATCAATGGATCGGCACATCACCTTAATAAAGATGCTGTAGTGGCCGGTGGTGTACCAGGCTTCAACCACTTCATCCAGCGCATCCAGTTTGCTCAGCGCAGCCGGATAGTCACGCGCGCTTTTAAGGATAATGCCGATAAAACAGCAGACATCAAACCCCAGCTGGCGCGGATCGATATCAACCCGGGTGCCCAGGATAATGCCCGCCTGCTTCATCTTCTCCACGCGGACATGAATGGTGCCGGGGCTGACGTTAAACTGTTTTGCCAGCTCGGCGTAAGCAGTGCGCGCATTGTCGAGCAGGGCATTCAGAATGCCGCGATCCAGGTTATCGAGCTGCAGATGTTCGGCCATGGCCATCCTCGTTATTGGTCTGCTTTAAGTAAACAAGGGTGAATGTGCAGCAAAATAACGGTTCAGGCAACTACCGGCAGCGACGGACGCCGCTGCCGGTTCACTTAGCGTTTACGCCAGACGGTAACCTGCGCCAGTGTGTGCTGGAACTTGCGGGCCGTTTCGCGGATCACAAAGGGTTTATCCTGTGGATCATCGACCAGCTCGAAGTCGGCTGCCAGCAGACGTTGCAGTGCCTGCAGCGTCGTCAGTGCCTCACCATTCTCACGCACGCCGCCCAGCCAGTTCTCCTTCGGCGTGAAATCTTCAAGCCAGGTATAAGGCGATGAGAGCAGTAGGATGCCGCCCTGACGCAGCATCGGCGTGACATCCTGCAGGAAGCGCGCGGGCTGACGCAGGCGATCAATCAGGTTGGAGGCGAGCACCAGATCGTATCGGCCAGGCTGTGGCTTCAGGTTACAGGCGTCGCCCTGAACAAACTGAATCCGCTGCGCCAGTTCGCTCTCCAGCGCGAAATCTTTCAGGCGAACCTGGCGATACTCCACCAGATCGCCTTCCTGTGGCAGGAGATAACGGAAGTCTTCGCCGCTGGCCAGCTGAAGCGCTACATCAATGAAGCGCGCCGAGTAGTCCATGCCGGTGACACGTTCAAAGTGGCGAGCCAGTTCAAAACTGGCGCGTCCGGTGGCACAGCCAATATCCAGTGCCTCGCCGCGTGCCGTGGTGTAGTTCAGCGCGAGGTTTACCAGGCTTTCGGCATAGTTATCCACGCCGAAATAGCGCGGGCCATACTGGAAGTCGAGGTATTGCGACACCATGGCGTCAGATTCATACGGGTTCAGCGCCATGGTTTCCTGATGGCTGGAAACCACGTAGCGGAAACCGGCATGCTGGAAGAAGTGGCGGCGGAACGCATAGCGTGCCGATTTCAGCGCTTCGTTGCCGGTCGATATCCAGCTACCGCCTTTGATCAGCGAATGTTTGCCATCAAAGGTCGGGGTAGAGAAATCATCGTAAAGCGGGTGGACTTTAAAACCTTCAAAGCCGTTGGTCGGCGTGGTCGTCCACTGCCAGACGTTACCGACGATATCGAAGAAGTCGCCCTGGGCGAAGAGATCGACCGGTGAAGAGGACGCCCAGTACGCCAGGTTAATGTTGCCCGGTGCCCGCTCCCAGTCCGGCTGATCGCCCGCAACCTGCTCGCGCAGCTGAGCCCACTCCGCTTCACACGGGAGCTGAACGCTCATGCCGGTCTGTTCCGCTTTCCAGCGGCAGAAGGCCGCCGCTTCAAGCTGATTGACCTCGGCAGGCCAGTCCCACGGCATCGCCACTTCTTCACACATCAGACGCAGTTTAAGCTGATCGGGCATCGCTGGCGTGCCGACCCAGAAGGTGGGCATCTCCGCTTTGGCAAACTGACACCAGCCCCAGCCTTCATCATCCCACCAGCGGGCATCCTGATAACCGCCCGCCTCAACGAACGCCAGAAATTCTGCGTTGCTGACCAGCATTTTGCTCGCCTTGAACGGCTGCAGCGCGATCTGCTGACGGCCATATTCATTATCCCAGCCGTAGGTATCGTCGGTTTTACCCAGCGTGACGGTGCCGCCTGGCATCGGCAGCAGGGCATTGGCCGGAACAGCTTCGCGCTGGTGACGCGCCATCGGACAGACCGGCCATGCGGCCTGCGGTCTGACCCATTCAACCGGTAACTGGCGGATGAGCACGCTGGACGTTTCCAGATGAATACGCTCATGCTCAATGCCCATCAGGATCACCCAGGCCGGACTCTCCCAGGTGATCGGCAGAGTCAGCGGCAGGGTCTGGATCAGATCGCTGACCAGCGCTTTAACGCGCCCGCGGTATTCGCGGACTTCTTCAACAGTGGGCCAGTCATAGTGGCTGTCGTTGAGATCGTCCCAGCTCATCTCATCCACACCAATCGCCATCATCGCTTCGATACGATCGTCCAGACGTGCGTCGATAAGGCGTCCGGCCATCAGCTTATTGATGTAGAAGGTAGCGGTGTGGCCAAAATAGAAGATTAAAGGATGGCGCAGCGGAATGGCTTTGGTAAACCAGGCCTGGGGATCGGCCAGACAGGTAAACAGACTTTCATACTGTTCCCAGGTCTGCTGAAAATAGGCCAGCAATTCGGCACGTTTTTGTTCAATGTTATGGCCGGAGAGCAGTAGCGTTCGCGTCGGCGCAGGCAGATCGCGATGAGGTTGAGCAAGCGTCACAGGGAGCTCCAGATTGCTGAGTAAGTGAAACGGTAATTCACTATAGCAAATGTGCATTTCTGCCCGATGACTTAACGCCGCCAGTGACGCAGCAGACGGCTTTTCATGCCGGTATCGAAACGCCAGATATGGTCGAAGATGCGCAGAATGCCTGGTTTCCCGTGGGCCGACATCGCCACGGCGTGAAAACGTTGCTGATTATTTCGCTGACGCGTTTTGATGGTCCCGATCACCTCTTCCGGCAGACGCTGAGCAATAAAATCGGAAACGATCACCGCATCGGCTTCCTCCCACAGTGCGCCTTCCATTCGGGTCACAACGGAAGAGAGGCAGGCGGCCAAATCGGTGCCGCCACGGAAACGCTGGCTCAGAAAGCGAATCGCCTGTTCCAGTCCGTCGTCACCGGTCAGCTCATAGCCAATCACCTCATGCGCAAACAGCATGATGTAGCAGCGACGGCGATCGGCCAGTGCAACTTTCAGCAGTGCCAGACAGAATGCTTTGGCGCAGCGCTCGTTGAAGCCCCCCATCGAACCGGAGGTATCGACGCAGACGATAAACGGCCCGCGCGGCTGCTCTTCATGCTGCTGGTGGCTGGCCGGACGCATAGTGACCTTTTCATGCCAGGCATCGCCCTGCAGCTTGTAGGTCAGCAGCCGTTTCTCTACCAGCCGCCGGTAAAACTCCAGCTCCAGTTCACTGATACTCAGCGCAGCTAACTCCGGTGGCAGCAGACGCAGCACGTCATCGCTCTGATGAATGCCGCTGACCTCCTCCGGCACGGAGGCAGGCTCCTGCACCAGATGATGAAAAGCTTCCATAGGGGCATCCTTTGACGGCACCGATTTTGCTTCGCGACTGCGACCCAGTTGCTGGGCCAGCTTCAGTAGCTCCGGTTGCTGCGCCAGAAAGTCGCCATATTGCAGCATCAGCTGATAGTCACCAGGCTGCAGTGACGCTTTGCTCATGTCCCACAGCCGGCCCGCGGCGGCTTCATCATCGTCACCGAGGATGGGTGCCAGCTGACCGCTCAGCGCCATGCGCTGCTGCAGTTCCGCCAGCAGGCGTTCGCGCTGCTGCTCCAGCAAATCCTGATTCAGCGTCAGCGTCTGTAAGGTCAGGCTGAGCCGCCAGCGTTGTAGAAAAAGCTGGTGCTGCGCGCTGCTGAGATGGCTGGTATCGGTGTGCAGCAGCAGCCGGTTGGCTTCATCCAGAAAAGGGGAAGGCAGGCTTTCAAGCGCCTGAAGCGTGGCATTCAGCTGGTGGCTGAATTCACGATCGCTGAGAAGTTGCACCCGCTGGAACAGCTGAAACTCTTCGGCCAGCGTGGCCGGAACCGGTGTGGTTTTGAGCTCAGCGTTGATCTCCGCTCGCCAGCGTGGCACCTCGCGCAACAGCGCTTTTTTCAGCCCGGGAAACTTTTCAAAAAACAGCGCCAGCTGCGGAGACGCCAGCAGGGCAATAATCAGCTCTTCAATCAGTTCGGTTTCACCCACGGAGAGCAGTGTGCTGAGCGTCTCCAGTGGGATCATTTACGCGCCTGTTTCAGCTGTTCCGCCACATCCTGCAGGCTGATTTCAATGCGCGCCAGCCAGTCATCACTGATAAACAGGCAACGCTGGTGCTGGCTGAACAGATGACGCTGTGACCGCAGTTCACTCTCCAGTGCATCCAGCGCATCGGTGATCTCACCGGGCAACGGCTCGCTGTTGCTGACGCCAGGCAGGGTCAGACGCGACGATTGCAGGCTGACATCACGGATAGCCAGGCAGTGCTGCGTATCCACCTGTAAATCCAGGCTTTGCGCAAAGCCAATCCCATTAAGCTTGCCGCGAACCTCGCCGCCTTTCTGTAGCCACTGATTCAGGGCATCACGCGCAATCACCAGGTGGGTCACCTGCATGTCGTGCAGCATCAGCGGCTTTTGCAGCATCAGCGTCAGTTGCTCATCGGTAAAGCTTTCCGGCAGAACGTAATGGGGTTTGCGGCTGAACATGCCGCTGTGTTTTTCCAGAGTGATCGCCTGCGCGATGCTCTGCTGTTGCTGCAGAGCCAGGCGACGCGCTTTGATCTGCTGCAGTTTCAGCAGCATCGGCTGCTGCTGCCAGGCATGCTGCGTCATCAGCTGATCGATTTCTCGCTCCAGCAGCTGCATGGACGCGACGTCGTGCCAGAGGCAATCTTTCAGCAGGATCAGATCTATCGGGGCAATGGTATTGCGACCGCTGTAGAAAGCGCTGGCCTGCAGCAGATGAATGGCTTTTTTCCAGCGACGATCGGAAATATAAGGTGCGGCAGGCTGGCTCTCCAGTTGCTGACGCAGCTGATAAATCAGCTCAAAGACGGCATCGGGCAGGCTGACCTGGCTGATGCCGAGCTGCCACTGCGCATACTCTTCATCACTGATGCGCAGGGATTCCGCGACGGGATTGGTATGTTCATCCTGCTGGTGGGTCAGCATGCTGCGAAAATTCTGCTTCTCATGCACGTTATCCAGCCACAGGCGGATCAGCATTCGATCATAAAGCGCTTCAAGGCCGCTATCCGCTTCCGGCAGTTCGTTGGAAGCGGTAACCAGCAGCCGCATCGGGATGGTCTCTTCGCTGTCACCATTGCGGAAACGGCGTTCATTGATAGCGGTCAGCAGGGTATTCAGAATCGCCGGACCGGCTTTCCAGATCTCATCCAGAAAAACAATCTCGGCGTCGGGCAGATACCCTTTAGTGAGGCGCTGGTAGCGTCCTTCATCTTTCAGTGCCTGAATGGAGAGCGGGCCAAACACCTCTTCCGGCGTGGAGAAACGGGTCATCAGATATTCAAAGGCGCGGGCGTGCTGAAAGGCATATTTAAGGCGGCGGGCAATCAGGCTCTTGGCGATGCCCGGCGGTCCCAGCAGGAACACGCTTTCACCGCTCAGCGCCGCCAGCAGGCAAAGGCGAATGGCATGGTGCCGTTCATATAATCCTTTTTCTAACGTATTGCTAAGGCGAGAAATTCTTTCTGCCAAAAGATGGGGTTGAGCCATAATCACATCAATGTCCTTACGATCGTCGGGCCGCCGCGCTTAAGCAAGCGCCTTACTCTATAGATCATCATGCGTGAAAGCGTTGATAGCTGTCAGCTTTTTTGTTTCAGAAGGTTTGCCTGTTTTAAAAGTGGTGCTGGATGACAATTTATCGTCTTGAAATGACCCCGTTACCCTGACCGCGAGGCGAAGCGGGTATAGGAATTTTCGTTAAACCGTGCATACTGTGCGCTTTTTGATGGCCTGAGCGAGGGGTTTTTGCACCTCTTAGACTCCAACAAAAGATAACTCTATGAGCTCGGATAATAAGCAGTCACTTCGCGGATTAACGCTGGCCGCTATTGGTGTTGTTTACGGGGATATCGGCACCAGTCCGCTGTATACCTTGCGTGAATGTCTCTCCGGACAGTTTGGTTTCGGCGTTGAGCGGGAAGCGGTATTTGGCTTTCTGTCGCTGATTTTCTGGCTGCTGGTGCTGGTGGTCTCACTGAAGTACATCAGTTATGTGATGCGCGCCGACAACGCCGGGGAAGGCGGAATACTGACCCTGATGTCGCTGGCTGGCCGCCATACCGGTGCACGCGCCACGGCGGTGCTGGTGATCATGGGCCTGATTGGCGGCAGCTTCTTCTATGGAGAGGTGGTGATCACGCCAGCCATTTCGGTGATGTCCGCCATTGAGGGCCTTGAGATTGCTGCGCCGTCGCTGGATCCCTTTATTGTGCCGATGTCGATTGCCGTACTGACGCTGCTGTTTGCCATTCAGAAGCATGGCACCGGTATGGTGGGTAAACTCTTCGCGCCGGTAATGCTGGTCTGGTTTCTGGTGCTGGCGATCCTGGGTGTTATGGGCATCATGCGAAACCCGGACGTGCTGCATGCGCTGAATCCTGCCTATGCGGTTGAATTCTTCCTGCACTATAAGTCTGTTTCGTTCTTCGCCCTCGGTGCAGTCGTGCTGGCGATTACCGGGGTTGAGGCGCTCTATGCCGATATGGGTCACTTTGGTAAAGTGCCGATTCGACTGGCCTGGTTCTCAGTGGTGCTGCCGTCGCTGGTGCTGAACTACTTTGGCCAGGGCGCGCTGTTACTCAGCGATCCTAAAGCAATTAAAAACCCCTTCTTCCTGCTGGCCCCGGACTGGGCGCTGATCCCGATGCTGATTCTGGCAACGCTGGCCACCGTTATCGCTTCACAGGCGGTCATCTCTGGCGTCTTCTCGCTGACGCGTCAGGCGGTGCGACTGGGCTATCTGCCGGGGATGCGTATCATCCACACTTCTGAGCGCGAATCGGGCCAGATCTATATTCCGGTGATCAACTGGGTGCTCTATTTCGCCGTGCTGATTGTGATTATCAGCTTTGAGCATTCAAGCAATCTGGCTGCGGCTTACGGTATTGCGGTGACCGGCACTATGGTGCTGACGGCGATGCTCTCCTGCACCGTGGCGGTTAAAAACTGGCACTGGAATAAGCTGGCGGTCGCCGTCATCCTGGTGCTGATGCTTTGCATTGACGTGCCGTTGTTTAGCGCCAATTTGGTGAAAATTTTCTCTGGTGGCTGGCTGCCGCTCTGTCTCGGCCTGGTGATGTTTATCATTATGACGACGTGGAAAAGCGAACGTTTCCGTCTGCTGCGCCGCATGCACGAACATGGTAACTCCCTGGAGGCAATGATCGCGTCGCTGGAGAAATCGCCGCCGGTTCGCGTACCGGGCACAGCGGTCTATATGTCGCGTGCCCTGAATGTGATTCCGTTTGCCATGCTGCACAACCTTAAGCACAACAAAGTGTTGCATGAGCGGGTCGTGCTGTTGACGTTGCGCACTGAAGATGCGCCTTACGTGCACAACGTGCGTCGTGTCACCATTGAGCAGCTGTCGCCGACCTTCTGGCGGGTGGTGGCAAGCTACGGCTGGCGTGAAACGCCAAACGTTGAGGAGATCTTCCATCGTTGCGGGCTGGAAGGACTCAACTGTCGCATGATGGAGACCTCGTTCTTTATGTCGCATGAGTCGCTGATCATCGGCAAGCGGCCGTGGTATCTGCGCCTGCGCGGCAAACTCTTCCTGGCGCTGCAGCGCAATGCGCTCCGTGCGCCAGACCAGTTTGAGATCCCGCCAAACCGGGTTATTGAGTTGGGCACTCAGGTCGAGATTTGATCGGCAGCGCCCGCCTTACGGGGCGGGCGCTGCCCAGCGTAGCGTGACGCACAAGCCGCCACCGGGTCGCTGGCTGAACGTAATCTGCATCCCGTGCAGTTGGGCAATATTACGCACTATCGATAATCCCAGCCCGCTCCCACTCTTCTCCTGACCCGGCGGTCGCCAGAAACGCTCACCGAGCCGTTGCAGGTCGGCAGCACTCAGACCCTCGCCGTTATCCTCCACCGACAGGCTGTTTGCCTGCAGTCGCACATCGACTTCGCTGCCCGCAGGCGTATAGCGAATGGCGTTATCCAGCAGATTCCGCACCAGCAGCGACAGCAACAGCGGATGGCCCTGAATTTGTGGATCGGCCTCAGCGTGCAGCCGCAACGTGACACCGGTTTTATCCGCCAGCGGCAATTGTGCGGCGAGTGTCTCCTGCACCGTGCGTTTCAGCGCCACCGGTTCGAAGGCGCTGCGTGCATCATCAGCTTCAACCCGCGAGAGCGTCAGCAGTTGATCCACGAGCCGCGTGGCGCGGACAATGCCGGCATCCAGTTGTTGCAGCGCATGGGTTCGCATCACTTCGTCATCCGCAGTCAGCTGGATCACTTCGCTTTGCACCTGCAGCGCGGCCAGCGGACTGCGCAGCTCATGCGCGGCATCGGAGGTAAAGCGCCGTTCACGCTGCATCATGGCGCTGATACGGCTGAAAAGGCCATTAAGCGCAATCATCAGCGGCTGTACCTCTTTCGGCACGCGGTCTGCCTGCAGCGGCGTATCGTCATCGGGCGCGCGCTGCGCCAGCTGCTGTGCCAGCGTTTTCAATGGCCGCAGTTCAGACCAGACCAGGCCGATGAGCAACAGCAGCATAAACGGCAGTGCGATCAGCCAGGGCAGCATACTGGCTTTCATCAGATCCTGCGTCATGTCGTCGCGGTATTCCGACTCCTGACCGACGACTACCCGGAATTTCTGATCCGGCGTGGTCAGCCAGACAAACCGCCAGCGATCGTCATCATTGGTGAGCTGACCCTCATGAAATCCCTGATAGTCCGCCTCAAACGGCAGATAGCGGCCATTATCGCCATCATTCATCACCTGCCTGCCGTCACGGGTAAAAACAGCAAAGGCCAGGGCATCGTCATCCTGCTCCCCACGATGGTGGCGCAGCATCGCTTTGGTTCGGGGCAGCGTGGTGTTATCCAGCGAAGAGAAATCAAGCGTCAGCAGGCGCTTGGCCAGCAGCATCTGCTGGGTATCAAACAGCTCATCAAGGGTTTCACGGGTCTGATGCCAGGCACTCAGGCTGGCGCTGGCCCAGCAGAGCCCGAGCAGCAGCACAAAACCGATACCCAGCCGCAGAAACAGGCTCATTGATCGCATTCAGCGGCTCCCAGGGTATAGCCGACGCCGTGCAGCGTGCGGATAAACGCGCTGCCCAGTTTTTTACGCAGATGATGAATGTGGACCTCTACCGCATTGCTGGAGACATCGGCGTCCCAGTTGTAGAGCTTCTCTTCCAGCTGGCTGCGCGTCAGCACCCGTCCTGGGTTGCGCATAAAGAGTTCCAGCAGCGCCAGTTCACGGCTTTTTAACTCAATCGCTTCGCCATCGCGCATGACGCTATGGCTGCCGGGGATCAGCACCACGTTACCGTGACGGAGTTCGGGCTGCAGTTGACCATGACGGCGGCGGATCAGCGCCTGTAAGCGCGCGGCCACTTCGGTTAAGGCAAAGGGTTTACACAGATAGTCATCGGCTCCCATCTGCAGGCCTTCAACCCGCTGATCGAGCGCATCGCGGGCAGTCAGTATCAGTACCGGTACATCTTTGCCCAGCTGCCGCCACTGCCGCAGGATATCGAGCCCATCCCGCTCAGGCAGAGAAAGGTCCAGAATCACCGCATCCCAGGGCGCGGCCTCCAGCGCGTTAAAGCCCGACTCACCAGAGGTAAACCAGTCAACGCTGAAGCCCAGTTTACTCAGTCCCGCTTTGATACCGTCGCCAATTAAGCGATCGTCTTCAATCAGTAAAATACGCATTACGTCTCCCTGTTCTGATAGCGCTTTATACGAAGCAACTTCCTCCCTGTACAGATGATTTCGGCGAAAATGGCTTATTTTTCACGCTTAAGAAGCTGTTAAGAACTCTGTGGTCAACTGGGCGTATTCAAACCGAAAACACCACTGAGAAAGGGGTACACCATGAAAAAGCACGCTGCAATTCTGGCCGTCGTTATGCTGGCTTCCGCCCCGGTTTTCGCTGCACAGCAGGGCGGATTTGTTGATCCCAGTGCGCCGGCCGCACAGACGCCGTCAGCATCCGGTCAGGGCGGCTTCAGTGCCGATAACACCAGTGTGGTGACCGTGAAGCAGGCTGAAGAGATGAAAGATGACAGCTGGATCACCGTGCGCGGCAAGCTGGAAAAACAGATCGGCAAGGAAGATTATCTGTTCCGCGACCAGACCGGCACCATGAAGGTCGAAATTGACCACAAGCACTGGAACGGCCAGACGATCACGCCCAAAGATAACGTTGAGCTGACGGGTGAACTGGACAAAGATTTCAACAGCATTGAGATGGACGTTAAGCAGGTTAAGAAACTGCCTTAATCGTTTACTTCAGGGCCGCATTCGCGGCCCTTTTTTCGTCCCATTCCCCGCCTTAATGCAAATTTCTCCCCGCGTGAGCGAAACGTTTCGATAGCGATCACAGATTTCTTCTTTGCCGGTTGAGTTGATGGGGGCTTTTCATACACTTCAGACAGCGAAACGTTTCGCTATGGAGTGAAAAGATGAAAAAAGGTCGCCTTTTAAACGCAGAACTCTCTCATGTGATTGCCCGCCTGGGACACACGGATACGCTGACGATTGCCGATGCTGGCTTGCCCATTCCGGCCGGACCGCGACGCATCGACTTAGCGCTTACGCCGGGTACGCCCGATTTTATGCAGGTGGTGAATGCTGTCGCACTGGAGATGCAGGTAGAGAGTGCCCTGATCGCGGAGGAGATTAAGCAGCATAATCCGCACCTTCATAGCGCGCTCGTCGCCGTGCTCGAAGCCTTGCAACAGCACCAGGGGAATAGCATCACCATCAGCTACACCAGTCATGAAAAATTCAAACAACAAACGCAGCGTAGTCAGGCGGTCATTCGCAGCGGAGAGTGCTCTCCATTTGCGAATGTCATCCTCAGCGCCGGTGTGACCTTCTGAGGCCGCTATGCAACCTTTACTGCAACTCGACGGCATTGAAAAATCCTTTCCGGGCGTGAAAGCCCTGAAGGGTGCGTCGCTGAATGTCCGTGCAGGACGCGTGATGGCGCTGGTGGGCGAGAACGGCGCAGGCAAGTCCACCATGATGAAAGTGCTGACCGGGATCTATCAATATGATGCCGGTACGCTGCGCTGGCTCGGTAAAGAGACCCGTTTCAGTGGACCGAAAGCGTCTCAGGAAGCGGGTATTGGCATCATCCATCAGGAGCTGAACCTGATCCCTCAGTTAACCGTGGCGGAAAATATTTTTCTCGGTCGCGAATATGTGGGTCGTTTTGGCCGTATCCAGTGGCCGCGTATGTATGCCGAAGCCGATGCGCTGCTTAAAAGGCTCAATCTGCGCTTCAACAGCCACAAGCTGGTTGGCGATTTGTCGATTGGCGATCAGCAGATGGTCGAAATCGCCAAAGTGCTGAGCTTTGAGTCGCAGGTCATCATCATGGATGAGCCGACCGATGCGCTGACGGATACCGAAACGCTGTCGCTGTTCCGGGTGATCAACGAACTGAAAGCGCAGGGCTGCGGCATCGTCTATATCTCGCATCGCATGAAAGAGATCTTTGAGATCTGCGATGACGTCACCGTATTCCGCGACGGTCAGTTTATTGCTGAACGTCCGGTCAGCGAGCTGACCGAAGAGAGCCTGATCGAGATGATGGTCGGACGCAAGCTGGAAGATCAATATCCACATCTTAATCAGGCGCCCGGCGACGTGCGGCT
This sequence comes from Pantoea sp. 22096, assembly GCF_052045955.1. Taxonomy (NCBI): domain Bacteria; kingdom Pseudomonadati; phylum Pseudomonadota; class Gammaproteobacteria; order Enterobacterales; family Erwiniaceae; genus Pantoea; species Pantoea sp. 22096. Next base: position 133,050 of record NZ_JBQEPW010000008.1, read on the forward strand.
CAAAGTGGAAAACGTCAGCGGGCCGGGCGTGGAGAACGTCAGCTTCAGTCTGCGCAAAGGTGAAATCCTTGGCATTTCGGGCCTGATGGGCGCGGGCCGTACTGAACTGATGAAGGTACTCTACGGCGCCCTGCCGCGTCGTGAAGGCGCAATGTGGCTCAATGGCCGGGAAGTGGTGACGCGTTCGCCACAGGATGGACTGGCTAACGGTATCGTCTATATCTCGGAAGATCGTAAGCGTGATGGTCTGGTGCTGGGCATGTCAGTGAAAGAGAACATGTCGCTGACGGCGTTAGGCTATTTCAGTCACGGCAGCGGCACGCTGAAACATGCAGCAGAGCAGCTGGCGGTAGGCGATTTTATCCGGCTGTTCAACGTGAAAACCCCTTCTATGGAGCAGCCGATTGGCCTGCTTTCAGGCGGCAACCAGCAGAAAGTGGCGATTGCCCGCGGTCTGATGACCCGCCCTAACGTGCTGATTCTGGACGAACCGACCCGCGGTGTGGATGTCGGTGCGAAGAAAGAGATCTACCAACTGATTAACCAGTTTAAAGCCGAAGGGCTGAGCATCATCCTGGTCTCCTCGGAAATGCCGGAAGTGCTGGGTATGAGCGACAGGATTCTGGTGATGCATGAAGGCCGTATCAGCGGCGAATTTACCCGAGAAGACGCCACTCAGGAGAGCCTGATGGCAGCCGCCGTAGGCAAGCAACACAGCGAGGATTTAGTGGTATGACGACCCAAACTTTACCGGCCAGCCGTCGCTGGTTTAGCAAAAGCTGGCTACTGGAACAGAAGTCGCTGATTGCGCTGGTGGTGCTGATTGCCGTAGTGGCCAGCCAGAGCCCGAACTTCTTTACCGTGGCGAACCTGTTCAACATTCTGCAGCAGACCTCGGTCAACGCCATTATGGCGGTCGGGATGACGCTGGTGATCCTGACTTCCGGTATTGACCTCTCTGTGGGATCGCTGCTGGCCCTGACCGGTGCGGTCGGTGCATCGCTGGTGGGCATGGAAGTCAATGCACTGGTCGCGGTAGCGGCTTCGCTGGCGCTGGGTGCGGCAATCGGTGCCCTGACCGGCACCATTGTGGCGCGCGGTAAGGTTCAGGCCTTTATCGCCACGCTAGTCATGATGCTGCTGCTGCGCGGTGTCACCATGGTCTACACCGACGGCAGCCCGATTAACACCGGCTTCAGTGCCAATGCCGATCTGCTGGGCTGGTTTGGTATTGGTCGCCCGCTGGGTATCCCTGCGCCGGTCTGGCTGATGGCGCTGGTCTTTGTCGCCGCCTGGTACATGCTGCAGCACACGCGTCTGGGTCGCTATATCTATGCGCTTGGCGGTAACGAAGCGGCAACGCGTCTCTCAGGCATCAATGTGAATCGCGTCAAAATCATCGTCTATTCACTGAGCGGCATGCTGGCGGCGCTGGCGGGCACCATTGAAGTGGCGCGTCTCTCATCAGCACAGCCGACGGCGGGTACCGGCTATGAGCTGGATGCGATTGCTGCGGTCGTGTTAGGCGGAACCAGTCTGGCTGGCGGTAAAGGCCGTATTTTCGGCACCCTGATTGGCGCGCTGATCCTCGGCTTCCTGAACAACGGCCTGAACCTGATGGGCGTCTCTTCGTACTACCAGATGATCGTTAAAGCGGTAGTCATCCTGCTGGCGGTGCTGGTGGATAATAAAAGCAGTAAATAACTCTGACCTTACACAGGATAATAAGATGAAAAAGTTAACCGCACTGGCCATGATCCTCGGCGCAACGCTCAGTACCAGCGCTATGGCAAAAGATACTATCGCGCTGGTGGTTTCAACCCTGAACAACCCGTTCTTTGTTTCTCTGAAAGAGGGTGCTCAGAAAGAAGCGGACAAACTGGGTTATAACCTGGTGGTGCTGGATTCACAGAACAACCCGGCTAAAGAGCTGGCGAACGTGCAGGATCTGACCGTTCGCGGTACTAAGCTACTGCTGATCAACCCGACTGACTCTGATGCCGTAGGTAACGCAGTCAAGATGGCTAACCAGGCGAACATTCCTGTCATCACGCTGGATCGTGTTGCGGCACAGGGCACCGTGGTCAGCCACGTCGCTTCCGATAACCGTTTCGGCGGTAAAATGGCCGGTGATTTTATCGCCAAAAAAGTCGGCGAAAATGCCAAAATTATTGAGCTGCAGGGCATTGCCGGCACCTCTGCTGCCCGCGAACGTGGCGAGGGCTTCAAACAGGCCGCTGATGCGCATAAATTCCAGATCCTCGCCAGCCAGCCAGCTGACTTTGACCGAACCAAAGGTCTGAACGTCATGCAGAACCTACTGCAGGCGCATCCGGATGTTCAGGCAGTATTCGCTCAGAACGACGAAATGGCGCTGGGTGCACTGCGTGCGCTGCAGACCGCCGGAAAAACGGGTGTGATCGTGGTTGGTTTTGACGGCACTGCTGATGGCGTGAAAGCCGTAGAAGCTGGCAAACTGTCTGCGACCGTGGCACAGATGCCAGACAAAATTGGCATGATCGGCGTGGACACCGCTGATAAAGTGCTGAAGGGTGAAAAAGTGAAGGCGATCAATCCGGTCGACCTGAAGCTGGTCACTCAATAACTCAAAGAAAAGCAGGGCACCGCGCCACCCTCCCGGTGGCGCACTTATTCCGGACTCCCCTAATGAGCAAAAACGCAAAACTGGCCGTTCTTGGCAGCATTAACGCTGACCACATCCTTAATCTGGCGCACTTCCCTCGTCCCGGTGAAACGGTGATCGGGCAGAATTATCAGGTTGCGTTTGGCGGTAAAGGCGCGAATCAGGCGGTCGCCGCGGGTCGTGCGGGTGCCGATATCGCCTTTATAGGCTGTGTGGGCGCTGACGACATTGGCGAACGTATTCGTGAGCAGCTCACACAGGACAATATTGATACCACGCCTGTAGAAGTGGTTGAAGGCGAGTCGACCGGTGTGGCGATGATTTTCGTCAACGGTGACGGTGAGAACACTATCGGCATCTACTCCGGTGCAAACGCGGCGCTAACGCCTGATTGCGTGGCGCGTCATCAGCTGGTCATTGCCGGTGCCGATGCACTTTTAATGCAGCTGGAATCACCGCTGGAGAGCGTGCTGGCCGCCGCGACATTTGCCCGACAGCATCAGACGCAGGTTATTCTCAATCCGGCACCTGCCACCCCTCTCTCCGATGAGTTGCTGGCGCTGATCGATATTATTACTCCGAATGAAACGGAAGCGGAGAGTCTGACCGGCATTGCGGTTAACAATGATGAAGATGCGGCCCGCGCGGCGGCAGCACTGCATGCGAAAGGCATCGGCACGGTACTGATTACGCTGGGTCGCCGCGGTGTCTGGTTGAGCGAGCAGGGAGACGGTCAGCGTATTGCAGGCTTCAGCGTTAAAGCTATTGATACCATTGCGGCAGGCGACACCTTTAACGGTGCCTTTATTACCGCAAGACTGGAACAGAAGCCGATGTATGACGCGGTGCGATTTGCCCATGCCGCCGCCGCGATTGCCGTTACGCGTTCAGGTGCACAGCCCTCCGTGCCGTGGCGCGCGGAGATCGATGAATTTTTGCTGCAGCAGGGTTAAGCGCTTGAGTACCATGAAAGATGTCGCTCGGCTCGCGGGCGTCTCTACCTCCACTGTCTCGCACGTCATTAATAACAATCGCTTTGTCAGTGAAGGCGTGCGGGAAAAAGTTGAGCAGGCTATACGTCATCTTAACTATGCTCCTTCTGCACTGGCACGCAGTCTGAAAATTAATCAGACGCACACTATCGGTATGCTGCTGACTACCAGCAGTAACCCTTTTTATGCCGAAGTGGTGCGGGGCGTGGAGGAGAGCTGCTATCAGCGTGGCTACAGCCTGATTCTCTGTAATACGGCGGGAGATGAGGAGCGGATGAATCGCAGCCTGGAAACGCTGATGCAGAAGCGTGTCGATGGTTTGCTGATCATGTGTACTGAAAGTCATCTGCCGTCGGCAGACATCCTGAATCGTTATCCCTCTATACCTGCGGTGATGATGGACTGGGCACCATTTGAGGGGCGCGGTGACATCATTCAGGATAATGCGCTGCTGGGCGGCGAGCTGGCCACTCAGCATCTTATCGACAGCGGTTATACCCGTATCGCCTGTATAGCCGGTCCTCAGGATAAAACCCCGGCCCGTATGCGGCTCGAAGGTTATCGCAACGCCATGACTAAGAGTGGGCTGGAGATTTTGCCTGGCTATATCGTGAATGGTGACTTTGAATTTCAGGGTGGCTACAACGGGATGATCGAGTTGCTGGCGCTGGAAACGCTGCCGGAAGCGGTATTCACCAGTAACGATGCGATGGCTGTCGGCGTTTATCATGCCCTCTATCAGGCTGGCATGCAGGTTCCGCAGCAAATGGCGGTCATGGGGTATGACGATATTGAACTGGCGCGCTATCTCACTCCGCCACTGAGTACTATTCATCAGCCCAAAGATGCACTGGGCGAACTGGCGATAGATACATTAATTCATCGTCTCAGCGATCCCGACGCCAGCCAGCAAACGCTGGTGCTGACGCCGGAACTGGTGGTGCGAGGTTCGGTTTAGCGCTTTTTCTTCTTGTCGCGATTACTGATCAGATTACGTCCATCGCCGTTTTTCAGCAGCATAAAAGTCAGTGCCGAAAGCACGGTAACAACACCCATGGTCAGAAACGTGGCATGGAACTGTGAAATGGTGCTGGTTTCAAACTCCTGATAGAAGCGCAGCACCGCCGCGCTGACGGCCACACCAAAACTGATCGCTAACTGCTGCGTCACTGCCAGCACGCTATTACCCCCGCTGGCGTTATCATCATCCAGATCGGCCAGAGTAATGGTGTTCATGGCGGTGAACTGCGTAGACATCGCCATACCGAGAACAAACAGTGGAAGCAAGAGTACAAAGATGCTTTCAGCGGGTGACTGCAGAGAGAAGCTGGCGATCAGGATGCCGATAATGGCGGTAATGCCGACCAGCAGACGGCGATAGCCCAGCCAGCGCAGCAGTTGTGTCACCGTTGACTTCGCCAGTATTGAACCAATGGCGGTTGGCGCCATCATGCAGCCTGCGATAATCGCAGAAAAGCCAAACCCGACCTGCAACATGAGCGGCATCAAAAAGGGCACACAGCCGGTGCCGAGACGAGAGGCAATATTGCCAACGATGCCGACTGAAAATGTCCGGGTTTTAAACATCGGCAGATTGATCAACGGTGAAGGGTGATTCCGGGCATGTACTATATAGAGGAGCAAAAGCACGATCCCGCTGAGTAATATCCCGCCCGCCAGCCAGGCAGAAACAATCCGCTCACCGAACAGCTCAATCCCAATTGAAATCATCACCAGTCCAGTCCCGAATAATATGAAGCCGAAAAAGTCGAAGCGGCGCTTGGGTGTAGTGAAGTCCGGCATATATTTGCGTGCGTAGATAATGCCGAGAATGCCTATCGGGATATTAATCAGGAAGATCCAGTGCCACGTCGCGTAGGTTACCAGCACACCGCCCAGCATGGGGCCCAGTATTGGGCCAACTAATCCTGGCATGGTGACGAAATTGAGTACTGGCAGCAATTCACTGCGCGGATAGGCGCGTAGCAGCGCAAGGCGTGCGACCGGCATCATCATTGCGCCACCCACGCCCTGTACGATTCGCGATATGACCAGCACCGAAAGCGTCGGTGAGAGCGCACAAGCCAGCGAGCCGAGGGTGAACAGCGAAACCGCAATGATAAATACCTTGCGCGTGCCGAAGCGATCGGCGAGCCAGCCGCTGACCGGAATCAGCATAGCGACAGTGAGGGTGTAACTGATGACGGCGGATTGCATGGCCAGGGGAGAACGGTCAAGGCTGGTGGCGATAGCGGGCAGGGCGGTATTCAGTATAGTGGCGTCGAGTGACTGCATGAAAAAGGCCATAGCCGCTATCCATGGCAAACCGGCCATGCTGCGCGAGGATTTTATCATTGAGTGTCCTTCCTGGGGTTATCCTGCGAGAAGAAGCAAAATAATAGCACCCGTAATCTGCAACGGCAGGTCTCTTTACAACGTTTGATCGCTGTTTTTGTGCGTTATTCGGCCATGAAACGTCTCTTTTTAAGCCGTTCGTTTAAAAAAGATGCGCTCAGTAAATTAATTCGAAGAAACACTTGTCAGCCTGCGGAAACTCCCTATAATGCGCCTCCATCGACACGGCACACCGGCAACGGGATGACGGGTTAAGAGGCACAGGAGACTGCGCCGCCGGAGAAAAACTTCTGAGAAAGAGGTTGACTCTGCAGGAGGAAAGCGTAATATACGCCACCTCGCGACAGGACGCTAACGCACTGTTCGCACTGCT
>NZ_JBQEPW010000009.1:0-118322 GCF_052045955.1 Pantoea sp. 22096
TGGCGTAAAAGATTCGTTTCGTGCACCAAGATTTGCCTGGCGGCTTTAGCGCGGTGGTCCCACCTGACCCCATGCCGAACTCAGAAGTGAAACGCCGTAGCGCCGATGGTAGTGTGGGGTCTCCCCATGCGAGAGTAGGGAACTGCCAGGCATTATATAAGTGAAGAAGCCCCGCACGCGAGTGCGGGGCTTTTTTACGTCTGCAGATCGTGAAAAACACGAAAACCTCTCTGCTTCAGCGCTTTTGCAGCCAGTCAGCAATAAAATCTGCAACGTTGTCCGGACTGTTTATATCCAGAACCGGCACATTTAGCGCTAATTTCTGGTCGCTGGCGACAGCGATCACTTGCCCATCAAGCAGTTCCTCGATCTCACCCTTGATCCCGGCACGCCAGACAACAATTTTAGGCACCGATTCCTCTTTAAAGCCCTCAACCAGCACTATCTCCAGCACAGAGTGATCCATGCGGCTGAGCAGATAAGGCAGATCAATCGACGGCTTTTCCGGTGTCTCACACATCAATGCCCATCGCTCTCTGTTAGCTACAATCACCTGACTGGCTCCTGCTTTTCTGAGCAGATAGCTATCTTTGCCTGGTGTATCTACGTCCATCTCATGATGCGTGTGCTTAATCAGCCCGGCGCGAATCTCTTTATTAAGAAGAATCGGTATCACCTGCTGTAATAGTGTCGTTTTGCCGGTTCCACTCCAGCCGACAATCGCGAGTAAAGGTAATGACATATCAACCGCTCTACTTCAGGTCATCAGGTGTATTGATATTGCGGAAAGCAGATTCATCATCATCCAGCTGAACAGCATGGCCGCCGTGGTCGCGCAGGAAGTGCATCAGACGTCGTTCACCGGCGTGAAGATAGTCATGAAGAGGTGCTGCCATCTCCCGATGAATCAGCGCCAGCGTCGGGTGGTCGCGTGATTGTGAGCGAACCCAGACTGCAGGGGCGTTTCCCCGTTGTTCAGCCAGTTTTTCAACGAAGTTAAGAGGAACGGCAGGCGTATCACAGGAGCAAAACGCAGCCCATTCACCGTCGATGGTTATTAATGCACTGTAGATACCAGCCAGCGGACCCGGATAGCCATCAAAAACATCCTGCACAACCCGACACCCGCTTAACTGATAGCGATCAATATTACGATTGGCATTAATCATGACAATGTCGACTTGTGGCCTGAGCCGTTCAAGGACATGCTGATAAAGCGGCCTGCCATCCAGTTGCACTAATCCTTTGTCCTGACCACCCATACGACGGCCCTGACCTCCGGCCAGAATGATGCCGGTCAATCTTGTCATGACTGTGCCCTCGCTGATGACGCACTGTGAATAACGGAGAAACCTCAATGAAATGCCATCGTTTAAACGAGTTGATCGAACTGCTGCAACCCGCCTGGCAAAAAGAGCCTGACCTGAATCTGGTCACATTTTTGCAGAAACTGGCGCAGGAATCTGGTTTCCGTGGCCCGTTAAGTGAATTAACTGACGATGTATTAATTTACCATCTCAAAATGCGTGACTCCGCCAGCGATGATGCGATCCCAGGCCTGAAAAAAGACTATGAAGTTGATTTCAAAACTGCACTGCTCCGCGCACGGGGTGTCATTAAACAGGACGAGTAATGTTATCCTTGGCAGCTAAATGTTAGGGCAACTACAGGTAATATGATGAGCGACGCTGCTTTCAACTTCCAGACATTAAATCCCGACGTATTGCTTGATGCGCTCTGGGATACAGGAATTCGCGTCGAATCAGGTCTGACAGCCCTGAACAGCTATGAGAACCGGGTTTACCAATTCAGCGATGATGAAAAACGTCGCTATGTTGCGAAGTTTTATCGCCCACAGCGCTGGCGTGCTGAACAGATTGATGAAGAGCATCAGTATGCGCTCGATCTGCTGGCTGACGAGGTGCCCATCGCAGCACCACTGCGGTTAAAGGGTGAGACCCTGCACAGTCACGCTGGCTTCTTCTTTGCCGTATTCCCCAGCCTGGGCGGACGACAATATGAGACAGACAACGAAGATCAGATGGAGTGGGTAGGCCGCTTCCTGGGCCGCATTCATCAGACCGGGCGTAAAGCGCTGTTCAGGCATCGGCCTGCCATCGGTCTGGATGAATATCTGCATGAACCCCGGCAGGTGCTGGAGCACTCTCTGTTAGTGCCTGCATCGCTTAAAGTCGCACTGCTACAGGCTATCGATAAGCTGGGAAACACGTTGCAACAACAGTGGCACACCACGTGGCAGCCGCTACGATTACATGGCGACTGCCATCCGGGTAATATCCTGTGGCGCGATGGACCGCTGTTTGTGGATCTGGATGATGCCCGTAATGGCCCGGCCGTGCAGGATCTCTGGATGCTGATCAGCGGCGATCGTCAGGAACAGCGTATTCAATGGGATATACTGCTGGAGGCGTACAGTGAGTTCAGTGATTTTGATATTAATGAATTGTCACTGATTGAACCTTTACGCGCCATGCGCATGGTTTATTATCTGGCCTGGGTTGTCCGACGCTGGCAGGATCCCGCTTTTCCGCGCGCTTTCCCCTGGATGACAGATGAAGATTTCTGGCGCAGGCAAATTTCACTCTTTACCGAGCAGGAGAAGCTGTTGCAGGAACCTCCTCTGCAGCTGACACCGCAATATTAACGACGTAGTCAGGAGAAGTTTTCACGATGAAAAAAATTTGGTTTGCACTGATGGGTTTAGTGCTGGCATTCAGCGCGTCTGCTGCCCAGTTCACTGAAGGTAAACAATATGTGAGTCTGCCAAAACCTGTGGCCAGTGAACCTCAGGTGTTGGAGTTCTTTTCCTTCTTCTGCCCGCACTGCTATCAGTTTGAGCGTATTTATCACGTCAATGACGCGGTGAAAAACAACCTGCCTGCTGACACCAAAATGGTGAAATACCACGTCGATTTCCTCGGTGGTGATATGGGGCCGGTTGTGACCCAGGCCTGGGCTGTTGCAATGGCGCTGGGTGTTGAAGATAAGGTGACAGCCCCGATCTTCGATGGCATTCAGAAAACGCAGACAATCACCGATCCTGCCAGTCTGAAAGAAACTTTTGTCAAAGCAGCCGGTATCTCCGCTGCTGAATACGATGCTGCGTGGAACAGCTTCGCCGTAAAAGCGCTGGTTGCGCAGCAGCAGAAAGCGGCTGCGGATGTTGACCTGCGTGGCGTGCCAGCGATGTTCGTGAATGGCAAATATATGGTGAACAACGGCGGTCTGGATCTCAGCTCTATGGATAATATGGTCGCAGACTATGCGAACGTCGTGAAATTCCTTTTAAGCCAGAAGTAATCTGCTTTACCACCCCATCTGACGCCAGCTCTGCTGGCGTTTTTTTATGCCATTGAACAGCGGCGCAAATTTTGTCCATCTCCAGGGCATAAATTTAATATCCACACAAGGGATCGCGTAATTAAAAATGGCGATCGGGTCACGGAAATTAAATAAGCCAATGAAAATTATGGATTTTATTAAAGGCTAAATCCTTTGAGATCCTGAATAACAGCGCGTTATAATTTTTACGCACAAAGTTATCCACAGAACGATCGTTGCGATCTTCCCTCCAGAACCGTCAAAAACGTGACATATCCTACGCCTTAGTTCACCATTTCCGCCAGCTTGTGGCATCCTTATAGACCAACCCATAGCAACGAAGACAACACAGACTTATGGCGCAAATAGCAGAAAATCCCCTCATTCTGGTCGATGGCTCATCCTATCTTTATCGCGCATATCATGCGTTTCCGCCGCTGACCAATAGTGCAGGTGAACCCACTGGCGCCATGTACGGCGTGCTCAACATGCTGAAAAGCCTGCTGGCGCAATATAATCCTAGTCACGTTGCTGTGGTGTTCGATGCCAAGGGCAAAACCTTCAGGGACGAGCTGTTCGAGCATTATAAATCTCATCGTCCGCCGATGCCTGACGAACTGCGTGCGCAAATCGAGCCGCTGCATGAGATGGTGCGGGCGATGGGTCTGCCGTTGCTGGCTGTGAGCGGCGTTGAAGCCGATGATGTCATCGGTACACTGGCGCTGGAAGCGGAGAGAAAAGGCCTTTCAGTACTAATCAGCACAGGTGACAAAGATATGGCGCAGCTGGTCACGCCAGCCATCACGCTGATTAACACCATGAGCAATACCATTCTGGGACCGGAAGAGGTTGAGCAGAAATATGGTGTGCCGCCAGCTTTGATCATCGATTTTCTGGCCATGATGGGCGACAGCTCAGATAACATCCCTGGCGTTCCCGGCGTGGGTGAGAAAACGGCACAGGCTCTGCTGCAGGGCCTGGGCAGCATGCAGACCATTTATGACAATCTGGACAAGGTAGCCGATCTCGGCTTTCGTGGTGCCAAAACCATGGCGACTAAACTTGAGCAGAATCGTGATGTAGCCTTTCTCTCTTATCAGCTGGCGACAATTAAAACCGACGTTGAGCTGGCGCTGCCCTGTGAAGAGCTTACGGTCACTGAACCCGATGTCGAAGCATTGCAGGCACTGTTCAGCCGGTACGAATTCAAACGCTGGCTGAGCGACCTGCAGGATGGGAAATGGCTGCAGGGCAAGAAGAGCAATACTCAGGCGCAGAAATCGCTCTCCGATGAGCCGGTTCCTGTGGCTGAAACCAGCAGCGTATTACCGACCGAGAATTATGTCACCATTCTGGATCAGGATCTTTTCGACAGCTGGCTGGAGAAGCTGAAAAACAGCGAGGTTTTTGCCTTTGATCTGGAGACCGACGCGCTGGATACCCTGAGCGCTAACATCGTGGGCATCAGCTTTGCGGTTGCGCCCGGCGAAGCCGCCTATCTGCCGGTTGCACACGACTATCTCGATGCGCCTGATCAGCTGGATCGCGCGGCCGTTCTGGCACAGCTCAAGCCCCTGCTGGAAGATGACAGCGCCTGGAAAGTGGGCCAGAACCTGAAATACGATCGTGGCGTGCTGAAGAATTACGACATTGAACTGGCCGGTATCAAATTCGACACCATGCTTGAGTCCTATATTCTTAACAGCGTGGTGGGCAAACATGACATGGATAGCCTGGCTGCTCGCTGGCTTAACCACAAAACGGTCACCTTCCAGGAGATCGCTGGTAAAGGCAAAAATCAGCTGACGTTCAATCAAATCGCATTGGAGCAGGCATCCCATTATGCTGCCGAAGATGCCGATGTGACCCTGCAATTGCATCTGAAAATGTGGCCAGAGCTGGAGAAAGAAGCGGGCCCGAGAAAAGTCTTCGAGCAGATTGAGATGCCGTTACTGACGGTAATTTCCAGGATTGAGCGCAATGGCGTGTTAATCGATCAGGCTATTCTGGCGCAACACTCGAAAGAGCTGACTGCCCGACTCGCTGAGCTTGAATTAAAAGCGCATGAGCTGGCGGGAGAACCCTTTAACCTCTCATCCACCAAACAGCTTCAGGTGATTCTGTTTGAAAAACAGGGTATCAAGCCCACTAAGAAAACACCGGGTGGGGCACCGTCAACCAGCGAAGAAGTGTTAGCTGAGCTGGCACTCGACTATCCGCTGCCCAAAGTGATTCTGGAGCATCGCGGCTTATCCAAACTTAAGTCGACCTATACGGATAAATTACCGCTGATGATCAACCCGCTGAGCGGGCGCGTACATACCTCTTATCATCAGGCCGTTACCGCCACCGGTCGCTTGTCATCTGCCGACCCGAATCTTCAAAACATTCCGGTACGTAATGACGAAGGACGCCGAATCCGTCAGGCCTTTGTGGCGGCCAAAGGCTATCGCATTGTGGCGGCAGACTATTCGCAAATCGAACTGCGTATCATGGCGCATCTTTCTCAGGATAAAGGATTACTGGACGCTTTTGCCCAGGGCGAAGATATTCACCGTGCCACGGCATCCGAAGTGTTTGGTGTACCACTGGATAAGGTCAGTGCAGAACAGCGCCGTAGTGCGAAAGCGATCAACTTTGGTCTGATCTATGGCATGAGCGCATTTGGTCTGTCGCGCCAGCTGAACATTGGCGCAGGCGAAGCGAAAAAGTATATGGATCTCTACTTTGAACGCTATCCGGGCGTACTGCGCTATATGGAGAACACCCGCCAGCTGGCGGCAAGTAAAGGCTATGTCGAAACGATTGAAGGCCGTCGGCTGTGGCTGCCCGATATTAAATCCAGCAACGCGATTCGCCGGAAAGCTGCAGAACGTGCCGCGATCAATGCGCCAATGCAGGGAACGGCAGCGGATATTATCAAGCGGGCGATGATTGCTGTTGATGAGTGGCTGGAACAGCAAAACGACAATAGTGTCAGAATGATCATGCAGGTTCACGATGAACTGGTGTTCGAAGTGAAAGCGGAGGCCGTTGAAGCAGCCAGCCAGAAAATCCGTGCGTTGATGGAAGGTAGCGTGCAGCTCGACGTGCCTTTACTGGTTGAAGTCGGTGTGGGTGACAACTGGGATGAAGCCCACTGATTCACGGCTTCAGGTCGGTTCCACAGAGCGGAATCGACCCTTATTCAGGTATAAGTAAATCGTTTAATTCCCTGGTTTAGACCGGCCAGCGCTGGTACTGAGATTAAGCGTTTTTATAACTGCTTATCGGCTAAACACTTTTTTCGTTATTTAACTACATCGCAACGCTATTTTTGTGATGTGTATGGTAAAAAAAGCCCTGCCTGATGTAAGTAAGCAACAAAAAAGCCTTTGTCACGCACAGAAAATCAGGTAAAGTTCGTCGCGTAGGGTACAGAGGTAAGATGTTCTATCTTTCAGACCTTTTACTTCACGTAATCGGATTTGGCTGAATTTAGCCGCCCCAGTCATTCTGTGACTGGGGCGTTTTTTATTGGGCTTTTTGCACCGCCAGCTTCAGCGGCACCGGGTTGCCAGTTACTCTTCCCCGTCCGGATCCTCAACCGCCGGTTCAAGCGTATTAAACCAGCTGTCCAGCTTCTGACGAACCTTATCCACGCCGATTTTCTTCAGCGAGGAGAAGAGCTCTACCTGCACATCACCAGCGAATTCGAGTGCAGCTTCACGCACGACATTGAGCTGCGCTTTACGGGCACCTGAGGCCAGTTTGTCTGCTTTAGTCAGAAGTAACAGCACCGGAATACCGCTTTCCACTGACCACTGAATCATCTGTCGATCAAGGTCTTTCAGCGGGTGACGGATATCCATCAACACGACCAGTCCTTTCAATGCCTGACGTTTTTGCAGGTATTCCCCTAACGCACGTTGCCACTTGAGCTTCATCTCTTCCGGCACTTCGGCATAACCGTAACCGGGCAGGTCGACCAGACGCTTACCCTCTTTCACTTCGAAAAGGTTAATCAGCTGCGTACGTCCCGGCGTTTTACTGGTACGTGCCAGACCCTTCTGATTGGTTAACGTATTCAGCGCACTCGATTTTCCCGCGTTCGAACGGCCAGCAAAAGCCACTTCAATTCCGGTATCGGCAGGCAGATGACGGATATCCGGCGCGCTCATGACAAAGTGGGTAACGTGATAATTCAATTCAGACAAGGTAACACTCCAGAAAACGCATTAAGGCAATGGCGGCGATTATACGCGTTATGGCGCGAAAGTGCTCAATCACATCTCGATAACAAAGTGTGTAAGAGATTTGCCATTCAGGCTGCGGGTTATTTCGCTTTTTACTTTAATTACTAAAAATAAAAAGCATTAAAATTCATGGTTTTGACTGTTATTGTTCTTTTTTTGAACTAACTATTTTTGCCATCGACTTGAGGCTTTTACCAGTTGGTCTACATTATTGTGCAGTGAACGGCAGCACACATCAGGATGATGCGCTCAGGGATGTCAGGAAGGCAACGAGCGGTGGAATGGAAACGGTCAGGGATACGGCCAGACAGGGATAAGGAAAAGCTCAGGAGTTGAGCAGGCGCGGGATTAACCGGGATGTTACGAGCCGAAAAGGACTTAAAACATGATTCCTTCTTACGAAGGTATGAAATAAGGCGACAGCTTGAGCTGTCGCCTTTTTTCTTTGCCTGGTTTCTGCTAGATTTCGCCGCAATTCTATACTGAATAAAAAAGCCGGGACTGAATACTATGAAGCAACCTGCACGAGCTGCTAACGGCAAACCTGCCGTCAAAGCCAAACGCAAATCGCGTGACGATATCAACCATGAAGCACGCGATCGCAAACGTGATAAAAAGCATCGCGGACACGCATCTGGCAGCCGTGCTAATCCGGCTGCGTCCGAAAGCAACGGCGGACGCCAGGAGAGCAGCGTAAAAGATCCGCGTATCGGAAGTAAAAAACCGGTAGCTCTGATTGCTGAGGGGAAAACCGCAGCCGTTAAACCAAAGAAAAGCGTGGCAAAACCGGCATCTGAGAAGAAAGTGCGTCTGACACCCGAAGAAGAGCTGGCGAAGCTGGAAAATGACGAGCGTCTGGATGCGCTGCTGGATCGTCTGGAAAATGGCGAAACGCTGTCGGCAGAAGATCAGGGCTGGCTGGATGCTTCGCTGGACCGTATCGACGAACTGATGGAGCAGTTAGGCATTGTGATGGATGATGCCGACGATGAGCAGGCTGAAGAAGATATGTACCGTCTGCTGAAGGGCAACTAAGCAGATTTGATCGGCATGCGGTTTCCGCGTGCCGTACTTATCAGGTAAACAACAATGTTTTGGCCTGGATCAATTTTCGCGCTACTGGCGACATGTTATCTGCTGTGGTTATTGTTTAAACTACGACGCCTGTCGCGGCTGAAGCAACGTTTACGTCGGGTCTCGACCCGCTCACCTTTCATCTCCTCTTCTTCGCGACCTTCTCTCAGACGACGTCACCGGAAGGAGTGAGCATGCCATCGCAGCAGATTGAGTGGGATCAGGCGTTAATTGAAAAGTACAATTATGCCGGCCCGCGTTACACCTCTTATCCCACCGCGCTGGAGTTCAGCGAGCACTATGCACAAGGCGATTTTCAGCGAGCCGTGACGCGCTACCCTGATCGTCCGCTCTCGCTCTACGTCCATATTCCCTTCTGCCATCGTCTCTGCTACTTCTGCGGCTGTAATAAGATTGTGACCCGTCAGCGCCACAAAGCGGACCGTTATCTGGATGTGCTTGAGCAGGAGATTATTCAGCGTGCGCCGCTATTTCGTCAGCGTCAGGTCACGCAGCTTCACTGGGGCGGCGGCACGCCAACCTTTCTCGACAATGCGCAGATTTCGCGGCTGGTGGGTTTGCTCAAGCAGCATTTCAGCGTGGCTGATGAGGCCGAAATGTCGATCGAAGTTGATCCCCGGGAAATAGAGCTGGATGTGATTGATCACCTGCGATCGCTGGGATTCAATCGTCTGAGCATGGGAGTACAGGACTTCAATAAATCGGTGCAGGAACGGGTTAACCGGGTGCAGGACGAAGAGGTAATTTTTGGCCTGATGGCGCGCGCCCGTGAACAGGGCTTCAGCTCTGTCAGCATCGACCTGATCTATGGCTTACCCCTGCAGTCGCCAGCCAGCTTTGCCTGGACGCTGGAGCGGGTACTGGCACTCAATCCCGATCGCCTTAGCGTGTTTAACTATGCGCATCTGCCAGCGATGTTCGCGGCACAGCGTAAAATCAAAGAGGACGAACTGCCATCTGCTCAGCAAAAGCTGGATATCTTACAGCAGACCATCGCGACGCTGACTCAGCAGGGCTACCAGTTTATCGGGATGGATCACTTTGCAAAGCCGCAGGATGAGCTGGCCATCGCGCAGCGAAAAGGGCAGCTGCATCGCAATTTTCAGGGATACACGACACAGGGCGACAGCGATTTGCTGGGGCTTGGCGTTTCAGCCATCAGCATGATTGGCGACAGTTATGCGCAGAACCAGAAAGACCTCAACACCTGGTACAAGAGTGTTGAACAGCAGGGGAATGGCCTGTGGCGCGGCATCGCCTTAACCGACGATGATTGCCTGCGTCGTGACGTGATTAAAACGCTGATCTGTAACTTCTCGCTGGATTTTGCCGCGACAGAAGCGCAATGGGGAATCTGCTTCAGCGACTATTTTGCTGAGGATCTGGCGTTGCTGAAACCGTTAATTGCCGACGGGCTGGTAGTACAAACGGCTGGCGGGCTGGAGGTGACGGGGATTGGCCGCTTACTGATTCGTAATATCTGCATGTGTTTTGATCGTTATCTGCGTCAGAAAGCGCGTCAGCAGCAGTTCTCACGCGTTATCTGAAGAAACGGGCTGGCAACCACTCCAGCCCGTACTGAACCGCTTATTCCATGCCAAGCTCTTTCAGCTTGCGCGTCAGCGTGTTTCGTCCCCAGCCCAGCAGACGTGCTGCTTCCTGCTTATGGCCTTGCGTATGACGCAGCGCAGTAGTGAGCAGCGTACGCTCCATCTCTGGCTGGGCTTCTGACAGCAGATTCTGATGACCGGAACGCAGGGCGCGGTCGGCCCACTGTGCCAGCAGGGTTGCCCAGCTGTCAGGCAGCGACTGCACCGGATTTTCCGGGGTACTGGATTCAAACAGTTCCCCGGGCAGATCCTGAATCAGTACTTCCTGGCCCGCCGCCATCACGGTCAGCCAGCGACAGGTGTTCTCCAGCTGACGGACGTTACCGGACCAGTGAAGCCGGGTTAAGGCGGTCTCGGTTTCCGGATGCAGAATCTTCGCTTCCACTCCCAGCTCTCGGGCCGCCACCTGCAGGAAGTAACGTGCCAGACGCGGGATGTCCTCACGACGCTCACGCAGCGGTGGCAGATGCACGCGAATCACATTCAGGCGGTGAAAAAGATCCTCACGGAACTTGCCTTCCTGTACGCGTAATTCCAGATTCTGGTGGGTCGCCGCGATAATACGCACATCCACTTTGACCGGTGCATAGCCACCAACGCGATAGAACTGACCATCGGCCAGCACGCGCAGCAGACGGGTCTGCACATCCAGCGGCATATCACCGATCTCATCCAGAAACAGCGTGCCGCCATCCGCCTGCTCAAAACGGCCCTGACGGATCTGGTTTGCGCCGGTAAAGGCACCTTTCTCGTGACCGAACAGTTCGGACTCAATCAAATCTTTGGGAATCGCCGCCATGTTCAGCGCAATAAAAGGCGCTTTGGTACGCGGACTGTGGCGATGCAGCGCATGAGCTACCAGCTCTTTACCGGTACCGGATTCGCCGTTGATCAGCACACTGATCGACGAGCGCGATAACCGGCCGATGATACGAAACACATCCTGCATCGCCGGCGCTTCACCAATGATATCGGTGGTGGGTCCGCTGACAGGCTGATTACGCGGCTGCTGCTGCTCCTGATAGTGACTGATAGCACGCTCGACCAGCGCAACGGCTTCATCGATATCAAACGGTTTAGGCAGGTAATCAAAGGCCCCCTGCTGATAAGCGCTGACGGCTGCGTCCAGATCCGAATGCGCCGTCATTATGATGACCGGAAGCATCGGATGACGCTGTTTAATCTGTTTCAGCAGCGCCAGGCCATCCATACCGGGCATGCGAATATCTGACAGTAAAACGTCCGGGGTCTTGGTTGAGAGGGCATCCAGCACCTCGCTTGCGCTGTCAAACGTCGCGCAGCTCAAACCGGCTCCAGTGAGCGCGCGTTCAAGCACCCAGCGGATGGAGCTATCGTCATCGACGATCCAGACTATCCCTCGTTGCATAGAAACCTCACTGGCGAATAGGCAGGTAAACCGAAAATTCGGTGTGTCCCGGCCAACTGTTAAATTCTATTTTTCCTGAATGTTGATCAATCAGGCTACGGGCGATGGAGAGGCCTAAACCGGTTCCGCCTTCACGTCCGCTGACCATCGGATAAAACAGCGTATCCTGCAGCTGGGCCGGAATGCCGGGGCCATCATCTTCAATATCAATACGTGCCACCAGGCGATAACGCGTGCCGTGCAGCGTCAACTGAAAAGCGGTGCGGGTGCGGATAACAATGGTGCCACCGTCGTCGCCCAGCGCCTGAAGTGCGTTGCGAACCACGTTAAGCAGCACCTGTTCTATCTGGTCAGGGTCATGCGGCAGTTCCGGCAGGCTGGGGTCGTAATCCCGTACCAGCGAAACATTCTCCGGCAGCTCCATCGACACCAGATTGACCACCCGTTCGGCCACCTGATGAATGCTCTGCGTGATGTGCATGCCTGGCTGCTGCGGTCCTAACAGACGATCCACCAGATTTCGCAACCGGTCGGCCTGTTCAATAATCACTTTGGTGTATTCATTTAGTGACGGATCGGGCAGGGCGCGGGATAGAAGCTGTGCCGCGCCGCGTAATCCGCCCAGCGGATTTTTAATCTCATGGGCCAGACCGCGAACCAGGTCGCGAGCAGCCACCTGCTGCGCATGCTGTAACTGCTCCTGACTGAGGCGACGCTGATTATCCATCGGCGCCATTTCCATCAAAATTAAGCCATCGGGTAACCGCTGGGCGGTCAGCGACATAATATGTGCGCGACCATCTACCACCAGCGTGACCTCACTGTCAGTAAATCCCTGGCCAGCTTCAAGACTCTCGCGCATCACCTCAATATTCAGCGAAAAGTAGCCGGTTAATTCCGGTAATGGTGTGCCGAACAATTTGCGTGAGCTTTGCGCCAGTAATTGCTGCGCCGCCGGATTGGCGTAATGAATAACCAGATCGTTATCCACTAACAAAATACTGTTGATTAACGCGTTGAGAATCTGCCCTGCATCGGGCAGAGAGCCAGTTGCCATACAACGTTCCTCTGCACCAGTCAGGTGCATTTTAGTCTTTAAGCCGAAAAGAGGGCGAATGAACGGTGAATTCGCGGAGAAAAAAGCCCATCCGAAGATGGGCTAAAAGTTTCCACGGCAACAAAAACGTCTGACCAGTTAAACGCTGTAGTAAAGCTCGAACTCAACCGGGTGTGGCGTCATGCGAACGCGATCCATCTCGGCTTTACGCAGTTCGATGTAAGCATCGATCGATTCGTCTGTGAATACACCGCCACGGGTCAGGAACTCGCGGTCTTCGTTCAGTGCATTCAGCGCTTCTTCCAGAGAGCCTGCAACTTTTGGAATCTCAGCTTCTTCTTCCGGTGGCAGGTCATACAGGTTCTTATCCATCGCGTCACCAGGATGGATTTTGTTGATGATGCCATCCAGGCCAGCCATCAGCAGCGCGGTGAACGCCAGGTATGGGTTAGCTGCTGGATCCGGGAAGCGCGCTTCAATACGACGGGCTTTCGGGCTGGCAACAACCGGGATACGGATTGAGGCAGAACGGTTACGGGCAGAGTAAGCCAGCATAACCGGTGCTTCATAACCCGGGACCAGACGCTTGTAAGAGTTGGTTGTCGGGTTCGCCAGGGCGTTGATCGCTTTCGCGTGCTTGATGATACCGCCGATATAGAACAGCGCCATTTCAGACAGGCCGCCGTACTTATCGCCGGCAAACAGGTTCTGGCCGCCTTTAGAGAGTGACATGTGGCAGTGCATGCCTGAACCGTTGTCGCCAAACATTGGCTTCGGCATGAAGGTCGCCGTTTTGCCGTAAGCGTGCGCAACGTTGTGAACGACATATTTGTAGATCTGAATTTCGTCCGCTTTTTTGGTCATGGTATTGAAGCGGGTTGCCACTTCGTTCTGACCTGCGGTCGCCACTTCGTGGTGATGCGCTTCAACAACCAGGCCCATCTGCTCCATGGTCAGACACATGGCAGAACGGATGTCCTGGGATGAGTCAACCGGTGGAACCGGGAAGTAGCCGCCTTTCAGACCTGGACGGTGACCTTTGTTACCGCCTTCGTACTCTTTACCTGTGTTCCATGCCGCTTCGATATCGTCGATAGCCACATGTGAGCCGGACGTTGATGAACCGAAACGGATGTCATCGAACAGGAAGAATTCGGGTTCTGGTCCAAACAGCACGGTGTCCGCGATGCCGGAAGAGCGCAGGTAATCTTCAGCGCGCTTGGCGATAGAGCGTGGATCGCGATCGTAGCCCTGCATGGTGCCTGGCTCAAGAATGTCACAACGGATGATCAGCGTAGAATCTTCGAAGAAAGGATCCATGACTGCCGTGGTGGCGTCAGGCATCAGCACCATGTCTGATTCGTTAATGCCTTTCCAGCCGCCAATAGACGAACCATCGAACATTTTGCCTTCTTCGAAGAAGTCAGCGTTAACCTGGTGAGCAGGGATCGTAACGTGCTGTTCTTTACCTTTGGTATCGGTAAAACGCAGGTCAACAAACTTAACTTCATGCTCGTTCATCATCGAGAGAACGTGTTCAGCGGACATACTCAACTCTCCTGGAAATGGTCTTTCATTATCTACATGGCGAGGAAACGTCGTTTCCGGAATGCGTTTGGGAAAACCACTCCCTGACTCATCTCTTCCGGCACGCTCTTCAACCGACATCTGACTGGCGTTTACGCTTGTATCAGACAAAGCGAATTCTGTGCCAACTTTTTTGATGTTGCTTAAATCGCCTTGTGATGCACCTTTTTGTCATAAAGCGCCTGCACCACGATGGTCTTAGCGCACCATTATGGTGCTTAACAGTGATTTGATAGCACTGTTTTGGTGCACAGGACCAACTTAGTGCATTTTCTGCACCGGGAACAGGGCAAATTTGCGTCGATGCAATAAACTTTCAGTGAAAAGTGTGATCCTGTTCAGTCTTCCGCTTAATCCGTGTACAATACCGCGCTATTTCTAATGCCTGAGGCAAAGCTGTGATCGAAAATTTGCGTAACATCGCCATCATCGCGCACGTTGACCATGGAAAGACCACCCTGGTTGACAAACTGCTGCAACAATCCGGTACTTTTGATGCCCGTACCGAAGCAACCGAGCGCGTGATGGACTCCAATGATTTGGAGAAAGAGCGTGGGATTACCATCCTCGCAAAAAACACCGCCATTAAGTGGAATGACTACCGTATCAACATCGTTGATACCCCAGGACACGCCGACTTCGGTGGTGAAGTTGAGCGCGTCATGTCCATGGTGGACTCGGTGCTGCTGGTTGTAGATGCGATGGATGGCCCTATGCCGCAAACCCGCTTCGTGACCAAAAAAGCGTTCGCGCATGGTCTGAAGCCGATTGTGGTTATCAACAAAGTAGACCGCCCGGGTGCGCGTCCGGATTGGGTTGTGGATCAGGTATTTGACCTGTTCGTAAACCTGGATGCCACTGACGAGCAGCTCGACTTCCCTATCATTTTCGCCTCTGCGCTGAATGGTATTGCGGGTCTTGAGCACACCGACATGGCTGACGATATGACCCCGCTGTATCAGGCGATCGTTGACCACGTTGCGCCTCCGCAGGTTGAGGCTGATGCCCCACTGCAGATGCAAATCTCTCAGCTGGACTACAACAACTACCTGGGCGTGATCGGCATCGGCCGTATCAAGCGCGGTAAAGTTAAGCCTAACCAGCAAGTCACTATCATCGATAGCGAAGGCAAAACCCGTAACGCTAAAGTCGGTAAAGTCCTGACTCATCTGGGTCTTGAGCGTATCGACAGCGACCTGGCAGAAGCGGGCGATATCATTGCTATCACCGGTCTGGGCGAGCTGAACATCTCTGACACTATCTGTGACACGCAGAATGTGGAAGCGCTGCCAGCCCTGAGCGTCGATGAACCAACCGTAACCATGTTCTTTAACGTCAACACCTCACCGTTCTGCGGTAAAGAAGGTAAATACGTGACTTCACGTCAGATCCTTGAGCGTCTGAACAAAGAACTGGTTCACAACGTGGCATTGCGTGTTGAAGAAACTGAAGATTCTGACGCCTTCCGCGTATCAGGTCGTGGTGAGCTGCACCTGTCAGTTCTGATCGAAAACATGCGTCGTGAAGGTTTCGAACTGGCGGTATCCCGTCCGAAAGTTATCTTCCGCGAATTCGAAGGCCGTAAACAGGAGCCATTTGAGAACGTCACGCTGGATATCGAAGAAACGCATCAGGGTTCCGTTATGCAAGCCATGGGTGAGCGTAAAGGCGATCTGAAAAACATGGATCCGGATGGCAAAGGCCGCGTACGTCTCGACTACGTGATCCCAAGCCGTGGCCTGATTGGCTTCCGTAACGAATTCATGACCATGACGTCCGGTACCGGTCTGCTCTACTCTACCTTCAGCCACTACGACGATATCCGTCCAGGTGAAGTGGGCCAGCGTCAGAACGGCGTACTGATCTCTAACGGTCAGGGTAAAGCCGTAGCGTTCGCTCTGTTCGGTCTGCAGGATCGCGGTAAGCTGTTCCTGGGTCACGGTGCAGAAGTCTATGAAGGCCAGATCATCGGTATTCACAGCCGTTCTAACGACCTGACCGTAAACTGTCTGACCGGTAAGAAGCTGACCAACATGCGTGCTTCCGGTACTGATGAAGCAACGACACTGGTTCCACCGCAGAAAATGACGCTGGAACAGGCGATCGAGTTCATCGATGATGACGAACTGGTTGAAGTAACACCGCTGTCAGTGCGTATCCGTAAACGTCACCTGACGGAAAACGACCGTAAACGTGCTTCACGTGGTCCTAAAGACGCATAAATGCGCCTTTAACAGATAAAAAGCCCCGCATGCGGGGCTTTTTTTTGCCTGAAACTCCGGCTTCTTCAGTCGGGCCAGTAAATATTTGGGTGCGTTTTATCCATCTTCTGGCGTTTACGCTTTTCTCTCCACGCGTGCCTGTTCAGCCTGCACTTTTGCCGCTAGAGTGAATACTCCAGGGAACAGAAGGAGACACACCATGCTGTATATCTTTGATTTGGGCAATGTGATTATTGATATCGACTTTAACCGCGTGCTGGGTGTCTGGAGTGACCTTAGCCGTGTGCCACTGGCCTCGCTGCAAAGCCATTTCCAGATGGACGAAGCGTTTGAACAACACGAACGTGGTGAGCTCAGCGACGAAAACTTCGCGCTTGCACTGTGTGAAAAGCTGGAAATCGCGCTGAGTTATGAACAGTTTACTGCTGGCTGGCAGGCGGTCTTCGTGGACGTACGTCCTGAAACCCTGGCGCTGATGAACCGGCTGCGACTTGAAGGTCATCGGGTGGTGATCCTCTCTAACACGAATAAGCTGCATTGCGAATTCTGGCCGACGCAGTATCCCGACGTACAGCAGGCGGCAGACAAACTCTATCTCTCGCAGGAGCTGGGTATGCGTAAACCGGAAGCCCGGATTTATCAGCATGTGCTGGACGCGGAGGGTGTGACTGCCGATCAAACGGTGTTTTTCGACGATAACCCGGATAACATTGAGGCGGCGCGCGCCCTGGGCATTGAAAGTGTACTGGTTACTGACAGTAAAACGGTACCTGACTGGTTTGCAGGTCAATCTTAACCCATGATGTCAGGTAAATTTCGTCCCGGGCTGCATGCGTTCTGGTTGTGGCTCAGGCTGTTATGGAAACGCATTGATGAGGATGGCATGACGACTCAGGCCGGTAATCTGGCTTATGTCTCATTGCTGGCGCTGGTTCCGCTGATTGCGGTGGTGTTTGCCCTGTTTGCGGCGTTCCCGGTCTTCTCTGATATCAGCGTGCAGTTGAAACAGTTTGTCTTTAACAATCTGATGCCGGCTGCAGGCAACACGTTGCAACGCTATCTTGAGCAGTTTGTGGCTAACGTAAACCGGATGACGGCGGTCGGGGCTGTCGGCCTGATCGTGACGGCCTTGCTGCTGATGCATTCGGTTGATACCGCGTTAAATACCATCTGGCGCAGCAACAAGAAGCGGCCAATGGTTTACTCCTTTGCGGTCTACTGGATGATTCTGACGCTCGGCCCGCTGCTGGCGGGTGCCAGCCTGGCGATCAGCTCCTATCTGCTGTCACTGCGCTGGATTAATGCGACCGGCGTCACCAGCCTGGTCGATCAGATGCTGCGCATTTTCCCGCTTCTGCTGTCGTGGCTCGCCTTCTGGTTGCTCTACAGCATTGTGCCTACCCAGCGGGTACCGCCACGCGATGCGCTGATTGGCGCGCTGGTTGCAGGTGCGCTGTTTGAGCTGGGTAAAAAGGGCTTTGCGCTCTATGTTACTATGTTCCCCTCTTATCAGCTGATCTACGGCGTACTGGCCGTGATCCCGATTCTGTTTCTCTGGGTCTACTGGACCTGGTGTATTGTGTTGTTAGGCGCTGAAATTACCGTCGCGTTAGCCGACTATCGGCAGTTAAAACAGCAGCACAAAGAAGAACAACGCGAGGAAACATGATTGCATTGATCCAACGCGTGCAGCGCGCCAGCGTCAGCGTCGATCAGAACGTTATCGGCGAAATCGGTGCCGGTTTACTGGTTTTGCTGGGCGTGGAAAAGGGTGATGACAACGCGCGTGCGGAACGTCTCGCAGAACGCGTACTGGGCTATCGCATCTTTAGTGATGAACAGGGCAAAATGAACCTGAGTGTCCGCCAGGCGGGCGGAAGCGTGCTGGTGGTATCGCAGTTTACGCTGGCCGCAGATACGCAAAAAGGGATGCGCCCCTCCTTTTCAGGCGGTGCGGAGCCTGCTGAGGCCGAACGCCTGTATGAATACTTCAGCGACTGCTGTCGTCAGCAGGGCATGACCACGGCAAATGGCCGTTTTGCTGCGGATATGCAGGTCTCGCTGGTGAATGATGGTCCTGTGACGTTCTGGTTACAGGTTTGAGATCGCAAGCGGAGCGGCAGGGAACAGGCCACCTGGCCGAGCGGGAGAAACATTACATGTATCACCTTCGCGTGCCACAGACGGCGGAAGAGCTGGATATCTATTATCAGTTCCGCTGGGAGATGTTGCGTAAACCACTGCGTCAGCCGCAGGGGTCGGAACGTGACGCCTGGGATGCCCTGGCACATCATCAGATGGTGGTTGATGAGCAGGGAAATCCGGTCGCCATTGGCCGTCTCTACATCAACGCCGATAATGAGGCCGCTATCCGCTTCATGGCTGTTCATCCGTCTGTGCAGGGGAAAGGGCTGGGTACGCTGATGGCCATGACCCTGGAGTCGGTAGCGCGTCAGGAAGGCGCGAAGCGGGTAACCTGCAGTGCCCGTGAAGATGCGGTCGCTTTCTTCGCCAAGCTCGGCTACATCAATCAGGGTGAGATTACCGCGCCGCAGACGACGCCGGTACGCCACTTTCTGATGATCAAGCCGGTTGTTACGCTCGATGATATCCTGCATCGCGCCGACTGGTGCGGTCAGCTACAACAGGCCTGGTATGATCATATTCCGCTCAGCGAGAAGATGGGTGTGCGTATCCTGCAGTTTACCGGGCAGAAATTTATCACCACCATGCCTGAAGCGGGCAACCAGAATCCACATCACACCCTGTTCGCTGGCAGCCTTTTCTCGCTGGCCACGCTGACCGGCTGGGGATTGATCTGGCTGCTACTGCGCGAACGCCATCTCGGCGGCACCATTATTCTGGCAGATGCGCACATCCGCTATAGCCGCCCTATCAGCGGACGACCTGGCGCGATTGCCGATCTCGGCTCACTAAGCGGCGACCTTGACCGTCTGGCTCGCGGACGTAAAGCACGCGTTCAGCTTGAAGTGGAGCTGTTTGGCGATGATGAATGTGGCGCGGTGTTTGAGGGAGTTTATATCGTCCTGCCCGCCGATCCGGATGGGCCGCTGGAAGAGGGCGGTTCCGGCGCACGTATCAACTAACCATAAGGGCCGCATCTGCGGCCCTTAAGTTATTAACGAACCTCGCCAGCCTGCATGGTCTGCTGCACCTGCTGACTATCCGTTGTCACCGACAGCGTGCCATTGACCGTTGGGCGTAATGGCTGGCCTGCGGCTAAAGCGCCACTCAATTGCAGCTGCATATTGCTGTCACCGGTTAACGGCAAGGCGGGCCATCCCCAGTTCTGCAACACATTCACCGGCACTGCACGCCCCGTCAATTGCAGCGTCAGCGGGCGCGCTGGCTGCTGGCCGACGGTAGCCGTCCCTTCAAGCAGCCCCTTGTTACTGAACGCACTCAGCTCGGTCACCTGAATCTGCTGCGTGTCTGCATTCAGCGTAATGGATGGGTGACGCAGATCGGTACGGTTAAAAGTCGACTCTGCCGCATTCAGGCTAAGCTTACCCGACCAGATCCCCCACTGATGCTGCTGCGCCAGCAGCAGGTTCTCGCCGGATCCGTCCAGTGAGGTCAGCTGGAAGGGAAACGCCGGATTGATGTCGATAATCAGGTTACGATTAGAGGTGAAACGCGTCACCGCTACGCTATCCAGCCACGCGGGCAGTGCCGCCTGCCAGCGGTCACGCCAGTCCTGCGGCAGGGTATATTCCAGTCCGGCAATAGCCAGATTTTTCAGCGTCAGGCGTTTATCACTGCGTGACCAGTCACCGTCAGCCCGAATCACCCCGTTCGCCCAGCGTGAACTGAACTGCGTTAGCGCCAGACCCTGCGGCGAGAAATCCAGGTTAACGATAGGGTCATTAAGCTCGAATCCACCGTTGATAAAATTGCTGGCATTCAGCGCCAGCGAACCATCATTACTCTGCCAGTCATCGCCCTGCCAGTTAACGTTTCTCAGCGTCAGGTCAAGATCTGTCACCGCCCAGTCAGGCCCCTGCAGGCGGGCATCGGTCATGTCGAGGCGCGTAATGGCAATCGAGGGAACCACCTGCAGGCGATGCAGGAAATCTTTCAGGCTGCTGGCAGTCTGCAGACGAATATCATTCAGTCGTAGCTGATTGATTTTCCAGTTCCCCTGGGCATCGCGCTCACCGCTGCCGGTCATGGATCCACGCGCCAGGTCGGCACCAATATTATCAAAGCGCATCCGGTTCTGGGAAACACTGCCCTGAATCAGGACGTTTTCAGCGGGCACCTTATTCAGCGTCATGCTGCCTGCACTCATCTGGAAACGGGCATCGCGACCCAGCATATTGAGGGATGTGGGTTTCCACGGCAGAATGCCGCCATTAACCTGCTGAGCAAACAGCGGTAACGTGCTGTTGGGGCTGTCGATACGCATGTTATTGAGCTGCAGGCGATCGGCCTGAATGGGTAGCGCACTGCCTGGCGTCAGATTGGCCAGATTCACTTCCCCGTCGCGCAATTCAAGGCTACTGAAATGCAGTGGATCGCTAAACTGAATCAGAGCCAGACCGAGATCGACCCGTTTCGCTACCAGAACCGCAGGCTGCCCATCATGACCAAAGCTGAAGTCATCCAGAATGATATGAGAGGGAGAAGAGAAATTGTGTTCAATTTTACTCAGGGAGAGATGCCATTCGGTTTTGTCGCTCACCCAACGGCTAAACCAGCCTGCACCCCACTGTGTCTGCAGCAATACATAGATCACCACAAGGGTGAAAAGCAGCAGCAAAAGTAAGGTGAGGAAAAACTTTCCAAGAAATTTCATAGCATCCTTCCCGAGTTAAATCCGGTGAGAGGTTGTTATGCCTGAATTACCGTTACAGCTCAACAGCCTGGATGTAAATCCGAATAATTAGCAGGCAGGCCGAAGCCTGCCTGTGGACTTACTTCTCTTGCGGGAAAATCAGGTTGAGCACAATGGCGGTAATGCCGCCCGCCGCAATGCCGGAAGAGAGCAGGGTTTTCAGCCAGTCAGGCGCAAACTGCAGGATCAGCGGCTGCTGGGAAACGCCAAGGCCCACCGCCAGCGATAGTGCGATGATCATGATGGCACGACGGTTAAGCGGCTCGCGTGACACGATGCGAACACCCGAGGCGGCGATGGTGCCGAACATCACAATGGTTGCACCGCCGAGCACCGGTTCAGGAATGAGCTGAACCAGACCACTGACCGCCGGGAACAACCCCAGCACAATCAGCATCAGCGCGACAACAAAGCCCACGTAGCGGCTGGCTACGCCGGTTAACTGAATGACGCCATTGTTCTGGCCGAAACAGGAGTTAGGGAAGGTATTAAACAGCGCGGAGACAAAGGAGTTAAGACCATTCGCCAGCACGCCACCTTTCAGACGTTTCATATAGAGTGGGCCGCTCACCGGCTGTTCTGAAACATCCGAGGTGGCGGTGATATCGCCGATGGTCTCCAGAGAGGTAACCATAAATACCAGCATCAGCGGGATAAGCAGATTCCAGTCGAAGCCCAGCCCATAGTAGAGCGGGGTGGGTACCATGATTAGCGGCTGATCAGCGGGAATACCTGCCGCAGGCAGCATACCCATCGTCCAGGCCAGCAGATAGCCTACCGCCATGGCAATCACCAGAGAGGCGACGCGCAGGTAGGGATTCTTCTGTCGGTTCAGCAGCACGATCACCAGCAGCACGGCTCCGGCCAGCATCAGATTTTTCGGCGCGCCAAAGGTATGGTCATTCATCGCACTGAAACCACCGCCAATGGAGGTTAGGCCGACCTGAATCAGCGACAGGCCAATAATCATCACCACGATACCGGAAACCAGCGGCGTAATGATCCGGCGCGCCAGATGCAATACGCGCGACAGCACCATTTCGGTACAGGAGGCTACCATCAGCGTGCCAAACAGTGCCGCCATCATGGTGGGCACGTCAGCGCCGCCATTTTTCAGCGCCATCCCGCCCATAATCAGAGGCGTCACGAAGTTGAAGCTGGTGCCCTGAATCGACAGCAGGCCCGAACCTACTGGTCCCCAGGTTTTGATTTGCAGCAGTGATGCCACGCCCGATGCAAACAGCGACATGCTGATCACGTGCCGGGTATCTTCTGCAGGCAGGCCCAGCGCCTGACAAATCAGAATCGCAGGCGTAATAACCGCGACAAACATGGCCAGCAGGTGCTGACCGGCGGCAAACAGCGTTTGCGGCAGGGGTGGACGATCTTCAAGGCGATAAATCAGTTCACTTTTCGTGGCGGAAGGCTGGTCTGGCTGAGGAGTGGTGGACATCTTCTGTTCTTCCCAAAAAATAGTGTGGCGATTGTAATCATCCGCAGGCTAAAAGCAATCGTTTGCCCGGTGAAGATAAAAAAGGCCGTACCAGAATGGAACGCACTCAGACATTGGTATAGCGGGTGGTCTCTGGCAGCCAGCGTTCAATCAGGGCGCTGGCCTGCTCGGGATAGTGCTGGTGGATGTGGCGCGCCACGCGCTGCACTTCCGGCACCATCGCGGCATCACGTAGCAGGTCGGCTACTTTGAATTCGGCGTTGCCGGTCTGACGCGTGCCCAGTAGTTCACCCGGCCCGCGAATCTCCAGATCGAACTGGGCAATGACAAAGCCATCATTGCTGTCGCGCAGCACCTGAAGACGCTTTTGCGCCGTCTTGCTCAGTGGCGCTTTATAGAGCAGCACACAGTGCGATGCTACAGCACCACGACCTACACGACCACGCAGCTGATGCAGCTGCGCCAGCCCTAACCGCTCCGGGTTTTCGATAATCATCAGGCTGGCATTCGGCACGTCAACGCCGACCTCGATGACTGTCGTCGCCACCAGCAGCTGCAGCTCATTCGCTTTAAAGGCCTGCATCACCGCCTGCTTTTCCGCGGGCTTCATCCGGCCATGTACCAGTCCGATGTTTAAGTCGGGAAGCGCCGTTTTCAGGGATTCCCAGCTGGCTTCTGCCGCCTGCGCTTCCAGCAATTCGGACTCTTCAATCAGGGTGCAGACCCAGTAGGCCTGACGGCCCTCGCGGCAGGCATGCTCAACCCGCGCCACAATCTCATCGCGTCGCGTATCGGGGATAGCGACGGTGGTCACCGGTGTTCGTCCCGGCGGCAGCTCATCGATAGTTGAGGTATCAAGATCGGCATAAGCCGTCATCGCCAGGGTGCGCGGAATGGGAGTGGCGGTCATGATCAGCTGATGCGGATGGAAACCCTGTTCCTCGCCTTTTTCCCATAAGGCCAGTCGCTGGTGGACGCCGAATCGGTGCTGCTCATCAATAATCACCAGCGCCAGACCATTAAACTGTACCTGCTCCTGAAACAGCGCGTGTGTGCCCACGACCATCGCCACCTGACCACTGGCTATCGCTTCCTGCTGGGCCTGGCGGGCTTTGCCTTTCTGTTTTCCGGCCAGCCAGCCCACTTCTATCCCCAGCGGCGCAAACCACTGACGGAAGTTACTGGCGTGCTGTTCAGCCAGCAGTTCGGTCGGCGCCATCAGCGCAACCTGCTTGCCATGGGCGATAACGTTCAGCGCAGAGAGCGCAGCAACCAGTGTCTTGCCCGAGCCGACATCGCCCTGCACCAGCCGCATCATCGGAAAATCATTGGCCAGATCTTTCTCTATCTCCGCCACCACGCGTTTCTGCGCATTGGTCGGTGAGAAGGGCAGCGCGGCCAGCAGCTGATCGCTAAGGTTGTGTCGCGGCGGCATCGGTAACGCGTAATAGCGCTGAGCACCGGCGCGTACCGCCAGCATGCTGAGGTTGTGCGCCAGCAGCTCTTCCAGAATCAACCTGCGTTGCGCCGGATGACGGCCACTTTCCAGCTCACTGAGCCGGAGATCGGGCGGCGGACGATGCAGTGTGCGCAGTGCATCAGGCAGGCTGATCAAGCCGCCGCTCAGTTCCTTCGGCAGCAACTCGGCAATCGGGCAGCTCTCCAGCAGCGTCAACGCCTGATCGGTAAGATTACGCAGTGTAGCCTGTCGGATGCCTTCAGTGGTGGGATAAACTGGTGTTAAGGTCTCTTCCAGCGCTACATTGCTCTGTTCGCCCTGGATGCGGTATTCGGGATGAATAATCTCGGCACCGCGCTGACCGCGTTTAATCTCGCCATAGGCGGTGACGCGTCGGCCCGGCGACAGGTTGTTCTTCATCCCGGCATTGAAGTTGAAGAAGCGCATCGTCAGGACACCACTACCATCGCTGATCTGGCACACCATCATCCGGCGGCGACCAAAGGTGATGTCGGTATGCAGCACTTCGCCTTCTACGGTGGCCCAGATACCGGGCAGCAGATCGTCAATGGCATAAAGCTGGGTGCGATCTTCGTAGCGTAGCGGGAGATGAAGCAGGAGATCCTGAATGGTGTGCAGGTCAATTTTGGCCAGTTTTGCTGCCTGGCTGGCACCGACGCCGGTCAGGGTACTGAGCGGGATGGCATCCAGCAGACGGCCCTTCATCTTTTTTTACCGGTCGACTGCATGGTTGCCCACCAGCTGGGATCGGCGTCCACTTCGCCCTGAGCATTGATGCGCGGATAGGGTAAACCTTTCTGCTTTGCGACCCGCGCCAGCACCGGGAATCCGCCTTCGAACAGCAGGCGTTGCTGCTCATCATCATCCAGCAGGCTGTAATCGCGCAGGTAAAGACCGGCATTCTGCCGCTGCCGTTGTGCTTCGTAGAGGATCAGCGCACAGGCAACCGAGACATTCAGCGACTGCACCATTCCCACCATAGGAATTACGATCTTCCGGTCAGCCAGCGCCAGTGCTTCTTCAGTGATGCCGGTTTTTTCCTGTCCCATCAGGATGCAGGTGGGAAGGGTATAATCGATCTCACGGAAATCTACGGCATCGTCAGAAAGATGGGTCGCCAGAACCTGCATCTTCTGCTGTTTAAGCCGTGTTACGGCATCGCCAATGGTGGGATGGGTGACCACTTTCACCCAGCTGTTGCTTCCGGCAGACGCGGAAGCCTGGGTGCGCATCCGCTGGCTGGGCCAGACAGCATGTACTTCGTGGATGCCGACAGCGTCGGCCGTGCGGATCACCGCCGACACATTGTGCGGCTTATGCACCTGCTCCATACAGACCGTAAGGTCGTGCTGGCGCAGTGCCAGCATCGCCTGAATCCGGGCAAAACGTTGATCGTTCATGCCTAATTACGGTTACGGTGGACTTTGATCACATCCGGCATCACGCGAATTTTACGCATGATATTCGCCAGATGGACACGGTCGCGTGCGGTCAGGCGGATAAAGGCGCTGTAGACGCGGCCATCACGCTCTTCGGTATTCAGGCTCTGAATATTGGAACCGGCCGTATTGATTGCTGCCGTCAGGTTCGCCAGTGCGCCCTGATGGTTAAACATGTCGACTTTGATTTCCGCCACGAACTCCTGCTCAGTGACTTTATCCCACTCGACCGGCATGAATTTTTCCGGCTCTTTCTGGTAGCCGCGAATATTTCGACAGGACTCATGATGCACCACCAGTCCTTTGCCAGGGCTGACATGAGCAACAATCGGGTCACCGGGAATTGGTCGGCAGCATTTGGCGAACGTAATCAACACGCCATCAGCGCCTTTGATCGGCAGCTTACCGCGCTTGCTGTTACTGCTGATGGTCTTGCTGTCCGCCTGCAGCAGGTTCTTCGCCACGACCACGCTCATCGCATTGCCCAGACCAATTTCCGCCAGCAGATCGTCAAGCGAGGTCAGCTTCATACGGTCCAGTTCCTGACGGATATTCTCAGCCGGGATCTCAGCCAGCTTACGACTGCCGCCCAGCGCATGGCTGAGCAGGCGGCGGCCCAGATTAACCGAGTCTTCACGCTTGAGGTTTTTCAGCAGCTGGCGAATTTTGGCGCGGGCTTTGGAGCTGACGACAAAGTTGAGCCAGGCGGCGTTGGGACGGGCGCCTGGCGCGGTGATGATCTCAATCGTCTGGCCGCTGGTCAGGGTTTGCGACAGCGGATAAGGCTGGCGGTCAACGCGTGCGCCGACGCAGGCATGGCCAATGTCGGTGTGAACCGCATAGGCGAAGTCCACCGGCGTCGCGCCGGTTGGCAGCTCAACAATGCGGCCTTCAGGCGTAAAGACGTAGATCTCATCGGGAAAGAGATCGGACTTCACGCTTTCGATAAACTCAAACGAACTGCCCGCACTCTGCTGCAGCTCCAGCAGGCTTTGCAGCCAGCGCTGAGCGCGAATCTGTGCGGTGGTGCCACTTTCGCCCGCCTGTTTATAGGCCCAGTGCGCAGCGACCCCCATTTCTGCCATCTGATCCATATCCTCGGTGCGAATCTGCACTTCAACCGGCACGCCGTGCGGACCGATCATGGAGGTATGGAGCGATTGATAGCCGTTGGCCTTGGGGATGGCGATGTAATCTTTCACGCGGCCCGGACGCGGCTTATACAAGCTGTGCATCTGGCCAAGAACGCGATAGCAGGTATCCAGATCTTTCACGATGACGCGAAAGGCATAGATATCCATGATGGAGTGAAAACGCTGCTCTTTCAGCGTCATTTTGCGGTAGATCGAGTAAAGATGCTTTTCACGACCGCTGACGCGGCAGGGAATGCCCGCTTCCTGTAAACGGCCATCAATCTCAGAAAGAATCTTCTGGATCATCTCTTTACGATTACCGCGCGCGGCTTTCACCACCTCTTTAATTACCCGATAACGGTTCGGGTAGAGAGCCTCAAAACCGAGCTCTTCCAGCTCCGTTTTAAGATGGTGAATACCCAGGCGATGCGCAAGCGGACTGTAAATCTCTAACGTTTCCAGCGCGATGCGGCGACGTTTGTCCGGGCGTAACGACCCGAGGGTGCGCATATTGTGGGTGCGGTCAGCCAGCTTGATGAGAATGACGCGGATATCCTGCACCATCGCCATAATCATCTTGCGGAAGTTCTCTGCCTGCGCTTCTTTCTTGTCGCGGAATTTCAGCTTATCCAGCTTGGAAACGCCTTCGACCAGCTCCGCCACGCTTTTACCAAACAGCTGTTCCATGTCCTGGTAAGTGGCAGGCGTATCTTCGATCACGTCATGCAGCAGCGCGGCCATGAGGGTTTCATGGTCGAGCTTCATTTCCGCCAGAATACAGGCCACGGCAACCGGATGGGTGATATAAGGCTCACCGCTGGAGCGTGTCTGTCCCTCGTGGGCATCACGTGCGACAAGGTAGGCTTGCTGGAGGCGCTTGATCTGCTCCTCTGGCAAGTATTTTTCAATCAGTTGATTGAGACTTTCAAACAGATACAAGGGTGACCTGCAGGTGGCTGTTAACGACGACCTTCAGCGATAGCGGTAACGGCCTGTAACTCAGCGGCTTCCTGCTCTTGCTGTTCCTGACGATCACGCACATCTAAAATCTGATTGGTGACCAGACCTTCTTCGATTTCGCGCAGAGCGATAACGGTAGGCTTATCGTTCTCTTCCGGAACCAGCGGATCTTTGCCGCCAACCTGCATCTGACGTGCACGACGTGCAGCGACCAACACCAGGTCAAAACGATTACCAACTTTTTCTACTGCGTCCTGAACGGTTACGCGTGCCATAGGTGTGCTACTCCACAGATGAAGAAATGACTGCGCATCATACTGAAACTGTATTCAGACTGCCAACAGTTTGCTGATTAAAGCATCGTGACGCGCCTTCTGGCGCGCCATACGCAGACGTTCGGCGCGAATAATGGTTTTCAGATCGGACAGCGCCAGATCGAAATCATCATTCACAATTAAATAGTCATACTCGGCGTAGTGGCTCATTTCCGCTACCGCCTGCGCCATGCGACGCGTGATGACCTCTTCGCTATCCTGACCACGACCACGCAGACGGCGATCGAGCTCTTCTTTCGACGGCGGTAAAACGAAGATGCTGCGTGCGCCTGGCATTCTGGCGCGAATTTGCTGCGCACCCTGCCAGTCGATGTCGAGAAACACATCAACGCCGGTTGCCAGCACCTGCTCAATAGCATGGCGCGACGTACCGTAATAGTTGTCGAAAACTTTAGCGTGTTCGAGGAAGGCATCTTCCGCGATCATCTGCTCAAATTCGTGTTTCTCAACGAAAAAGTAATGTTCGCCATGGGCTTCACCCGGACGCATGCCGCGTGTCGTGTGCGAAACAGAGACCTGCGTATCATACAACGGCTGGGTCTTTAACAGTGCCTGAATCAGGCTGGATTTACCTGCGCCGCTGGGTGCAGAAACAATATAGAGCGTGCCTTGAGCCATGGTTTTCTTGAATTGATTAAAAGCGGAGTCGATTTCCTGCACAGTATACACAGCTTCCCGCTGCCACGCAGCGTTTGCGCAGCGGCAACAGCCAACTTTTGCTTATCTTCGCGCAAATGTCTGTCAGGCCGCTGCAATTAATCCTTTATTGTTACGGCATCTCTTCCGCAACCGGACATCGTCTCTGGCTGACGCCAGGGCATTGATATTGAATACCGTAAAACGTCAGGGGAGAGAATATGAAAGGATTCGGCTGGCCGCTGTTGGCGGCTGTTTTGTGGATCGTCATATGGCCTGCGCATAGCGCCGTTTGTCCGGTCTGGACACCGATTCGGGCGACTGAAGAGATCCGCCGCCTGCAACAGCAACTACAACACTGGGATGACGCTTACTATCGTCAGGGGCAGAGTCCGGTGGTGGATGCGGATTATGACGCTCTTCAGCAGCGACTGATTCAGTGGCAGCACTGCTTTAGCCCTTATCAGCCGGTTTACACCCCGCAACTGCCGGGTAATGGCAAGTCATTGCATCCGGTCGCCCACACAGGTGTAAAAAAGATACGCGACAAGCTGGCGCTGGCTTACTGGATGCAGGGGCGTGGCGATCTCTGGGTGCAGCCCAAAGTTGATGGCATCGCCGTTTCACTGGTATATCGCCACGGCAGGCTGGTCTCCCTGTTAAGCCGTGGCGATGGATTACGTGGTGAGGAGTGGCTGGCTAAAGCCGCCTGGATCCCGGCGATTCCGCTGAATATCGACACCCGTCTCGACGAGGTGGTGTTGCAGGGTGAGCTATTCCTGACGATGACCGGTCATCAACAGGCCGTTGATGGTGGTAAAAATGCGCGCTCACAGGTGGCCGGGGCCATGATGAGCAAGCAACGGATTCCTCTGCTGAATTCGCTCAATGTTTTCATCTGGGCCTGGCCAGATGGTCCCGCCAAAATGACAGAACGGCTTGAGCAACTCAGCCGCTGGGGACTGGGCGTTGCCGCAAAATGGAGTTACCGCGTCAAAGATGAAGAGGAGGTCGCCACCTGGCGGGAGCGCTGGTTCCATGCTGCGCTACCTTTTGTCACTGATGGCGTGGTGGTTCATCAGAGCCTTCGTCCTGCGGGAAAAAACTGGCTGCCGGGAGAGGGCACCTGGGCTGTTGCCTGGAAGTATCAGCCTCCTGAAGTCAGCGCTGAAGTGCTCTCCGTTGATTTTCCGGTTGGCCGAACCGGGAAAATAGCTGCCGTCCTTAATCTGCAGCCGGTGCAGCTGGATGACAAGACTGTCAGGCGGGTCAATGTCGGATCCCTGCGTCGCTGGCAGGAGAGCGATATTGTGGCGGGTGATGTGATTACGCTGAGTCTGGCGGGTCAGGGGATCCCCCGGCTGGAGCGGGTGATCTGGCGCGTGGCAGAGCGCGACTATCCTCAGCCTCCCGACGCGTCGCATTACACGCCGCTAAGCTGTTACACCTTCAGTGCGGAGTGCCAGAAGCAGTTACTGGCAAAATTACGCTGGCTCAGTCAGAAAACGGTGCTGAATATTCCGGGCGTTGAGCGCAGCACCTGGCTGCGCTTACTGGAAACCGGCAGTATGACGCATCTGTTCGGCTGGCTGACGTTAACACCGGAACAGATCACTGCCGCAACGGGCTTCTCTCCGGAACGGGCGGGTCAGCTCTGGCATCGTTTTAATCTCACCCGTCAGCAGCCGTTTCGTCGCTGGGTGGATGCCTTAGGTATTTCACTGCCGCGGAAGGCCCTGAAGTCACTGCCCGATCAGCAGTGGGAGAGCTTAATGCAGCGGGATATTGCGGGCTGGCAGGCGTTACCGGGTGTTGGGGCTGCGCTGGCAAAGCGCCTGGTTGCGCAGTTCCATGATGCCCGTGTGCAGAGGCTGATCGCGTTCCTGCAGCAGCAAGGCATACCTTCTTCCTTAATGCTCGGGATGGGGATAGTTGAAAATCGGCAAACCGAGGCGGAAGCGCAGCGCCAGTAAACGGGCAAAGAAGCCGAACAGCAGGGTAATGATTATCACCGCTTCATGTGCCAGCGTAGTTTTCAGCAGCAGGATATAGAGCCAGCCTGAGGCGAAGGCGATACCAGCGTAAAGTTCCTTCTGAAACACCAGCGGAATGCGATTACAGAACATGTCACGCAGCACGCCACCGAAGACGCCGGTAATGACCGCGCTTATGGCGGCAATAATCATGGCATGTCCGGAATCAAGCGCAACCTGCGCGCCGATAATGGAAAAAACCACCAGTCCCAGTGCATCAAGCACCAGGAACACTTTGCGCAGGTGTGTCATCAGGGGTGCCAGGAACGTGGTGATGACCGCTGCTGCCGCCACAATCATGATGTATTCGGGATTTTTTACCCAGCCCAGCGGATAGTGACCCAGCAGGATGTCGCGCACCGAACCACCGCCGATGGCAGTCACTGAGGCGATAATAATAACACCGAACAGATCCATTTTGCGGCGGCCCGCCGCCAGCGCCCCCGTCATGGCTTCAGCAGTAATACCAATGATGTAGAGAACGGTCAGTAACATAGCAGACTCCGGTAAAACGGGGGCAAGGCGATATCCTTGCCTGAAAGACGGCGACAGAGATTTTCAGGCGATCGGCGTCCGGGATAAGCGCAGTGTATACCAGCCAGCCAAGGCGTCCGTATAGAAAGACTTTTCTGCGCAGAGCCTGCGGTGAGTGCCTGTGTAAATCTGAGAAGACACAGTCTGCAGAAGGTTTGTGCGTTGCGGCCCGCTGTTTTACGGTTCCGGACTAGCGGATATTAACCGACCATGAACGCCAGACAACGGCTGGAGGTAAGTCAGTTTATAAAGGAGGTAGAAAGGCTGGATGCGGCAGATAAAGAAAGAATTAGAGAAATAAAGCAACAGGCTTAATGAAAAGAAAAGGCGTGCTGGTTAACAGCACGCCAACGCATCGTTTCAGATGCTCAGAGCCCACCAAACAGACTTATTTTATTATTTGTTTCTTGCACGAATTTTAGAAAAGGCTTTCAGGCTAAAATGATATTCTGGCTGGAACCATGAACGACCATAGTAGCAGTAAATCAGCATGCGAATGGATGCCATCGCCAGGTAACCCCAGATCGCACACAGTACTGAAGGGGTCAGCCAGACGGTAAATAAAGTGACGGCAAGGCCGGCTAATACTGCTGAGGTTTCAGCAAAGGCGATACGGGTATATTGTTTTTCGCGCTGTAATATCGCACGGTAATGCTGACCCTGTGGGATGATAATAAACACCACTGAGACCATCTGCAGCATTAACGCCAGTTCAGGTTGACCAAACAGACTGTTCAGCAGGTGACTGCCCGTAAATAACAGACCAAACACTACGACACCCATCAACATATTACCCCAGTAAATCGTGGAGAGGTCGTTGATAGAGAGCATACAGCGGCGGATCAGCTTATTTGAGAAGCCGCGATCGGCCAGCGTATCGATAGCCAGTAATGCTATCACGGCGATCGCCAGCAGGTTCAGTTCATTCGCCTGCAGGATTTGCGCCAGCAACGAGAGCTGCAGTACGCCGATGCCAATAATTTTGATTGAAGAGAGCAGAGACCATTTTGCGCTATTAAGACTGCTTTCACGTATTGCCATAATATACTCGTTAGAGTTCATTGACTCTGTGAGAATTAAATCGTTGTGTAACAGCAATGAGAAGTTGCTGTCACACCGTTAGTTAGTGCAATTTTTCTGGCCGGAGTCCTGAAATACCTTTCCAGGCTTGCCATGTTATTATGGATTCAATCAAATGGTGCTCGGATAAAAAATAGATATCCCTGGTAAATTCTCTGTTTCGTGTCATGGCGGAATCCCCTGCAGCTAATAAGAATTCCGCCAGATCACGAATAAATCCTGTTGTAGTTTTATATTCTCCTGCCAGCATCCTTGCGGCAATCTCAACGAATTCTTTTTC
Organism: Pantoea sp. 22096; assembly: GCF_052045955.1. Classification (NCBI taxonomy): domain Bacteria; kingdom Pseudomonadati; phylum Pseudomonadota; class Gammaproteobacteria; order Enterobacterales; family Erwiniaceae; genus Pantoea; species Pantoea sp. 22096. Next base: position 32,757 of record NZ_JBQEPW010000009.1, read on the forward strand.
TGATAACAAAGGATACGCAGAGCGGTCCATGACTTTTCCTGCTTTATCATTATGGGTATTGCTGTGTGTGGAATGATTTATACATTGTTTTATTTAATTTAACACCATAAGAAAAGTCTGATTACGCGACCGCAGAAATAAATGGTTTCACTCTATGCATGATAAATATTAAATCCCCAGCAGGGCAGTAATAAACGATTGTTGATGATTAATGTATACGTCAGAGAGAAAGTGTTCGTGCAGAAGATGAAGAGGCCTGTAATCAGGGAAGATCGCCAGCCTGTCGGGGGGTGTTGCCAGGAATTTTCCTGGCAACAATGCTTAAGCAGGGTTGGTGATAAATGTGTAAAAGAGGCATGCAATCAGATAAACGCTTTATGCTTTATCATCGGAAGTTTTTCTGTTTTTTTTTCATAAACAGCCAGTGATAAGTACAGAGAAAAAATCGAGCTAAGTCATTGATTTACTGTGTCAGAAGCTGGTTAAGCTTCTCAAGATCGTTGCTAACCCATTCAATATCCTGCTTAAATCTCTCATCTGAAGTAAATGGCTGGCGGTAAACCGTCACCATCACCTCGGCACCCTGCTCGTTGGCTATCACGCGCATCGGCACATAGATTTCCTTTCCTGACCCACTATCAAGCCAGTGATCCATTACGCCAAACGGATTATGTGGCGAGAACCGGAGCTTTACATTTCCCTTAGGGCCTTTAGCACGCCAGCGATTGCCATCAGGTTCTAATGCACTATTCGTCAGCCCGGACGCCCACTTTGGAAAAAATTCCGGCTTCCAGATGGTTTCATAAAGATCTAACCAGTGACGCGGAATTGTCAGGCTCAGCGTGCGCGAGGAGAGCATATAACCTCCGGAGGATAAGCTAAAAAAGCATTAAAGCATGGGGTCAGGCTCGTTGATACGTTGTAACAGCAGAAGTGTGGTGTTGAGAGGGTTTCGTACAAACGGCAGACAACGGATGAGGCTGTCTGCCGCTGACTCAGATAAAATTGCCGCGTGCAGAAACTGCGTGCTCTTCGCTATGCCCACTGGCGCGACGCAGAACAAAGCCATCCGACTGTGCCATCACTGCGCAGCTGTGATTCGGAAAGATACGAAGCAGCATGCCGACTTCAGGACGGCGATCCTGATAAAGCAGAAAACCATGCTCCTCAGATAACTTTGTCACCTCATACGTGTGGCCCGCTTCGTCGGCTGCAACACCAAAGCCGCTGGCATTGGTGCCGTGTGGCCCTTTATCTGAACTCAGCATTTTCGATCCGGCATCCACAATTGCGAAATGCTCGTTTACCGCTACCACACGTGTAATGACGCTCATTGCCAGCTGATCGACGTAACTTAGCCCGAGGCGACAGGCGGTAAGGTCCAGCAGTGCATAGTTGCCGGGCCGGATTTCACTGATGCAGGGCGCAACCTCGGCTGCCAGGGCCGTAGGCGTTGACCCCACAGAGAGCGGGCAGTCGGTAAATCCCGCAGCCTGCAGTTTTGCCTGAAGCTGCTGCATCAATACCGTTTCCTGCCTGGCAACATCAACAATAGCCGCAGCATTACCGGCACCATAAGCGTGGCCGGCATGCGACACTAATCCGGCAAAGCGTACGCCTCTGTCCCGCAGCGCCTGAGCAATCAGCACGGCGTCATCACTATCAGGACTAACACCAATCCGGTGTAATCCAACATCCACCTTAATCGCCACCGCCAGCTCGCAGTCTGGTTGTTGCTGCCACGCATCCGCAATCGCTGCCACACCCTGCAGCCTGTCCGCAATCAGGGTAAGTTTTGCCTGATGAAGCACGGCGAGACGCAGCAACTCAGCCACGCTTTGCGGTTGCACAACCGGATAGGCTAAAAGCAGATCGCGAACGCCCCCCTGAATAAAGCTGATACCTTCGCTGGGTTTAGAGACCGTGACACCCTGAGCACCATATTCAAGCTGACGCTGAGCAATCCAGACGCTTTTATGTGTTTTGATATGCGGACGCAATGCGACGCCTGCCGCACTGGCTTTGCGCTGCATATGCTGCAGATTCTGCTCCAGGCGTTCTGCATCGACTTCAATATAGGGCGTAAGGCGGTCATCAATCAGCGGTCTCTGCCACTGCTGTGTATCGTTGATATCCATAAGATTATCCGGCTTTAACGAGGTAAGAGGATTCATCATTCCTTAATTAACTTTCTGATACCAGCCTGGTGGCTGTGGAGGAGGCGCTGAACAGCAAAAATTAAAGTGGGTGTTAACCCGGGATAGAGCATGCTGTACACGGACAAACCGGAGAGGATACTAAGCAGGCGTGGATTAGCAGAATAAAAAAGCAGGCGCGGTGCCTGCTTTATGCGGTTACTCAGACGTAGAGTGACTGTTCACCCGGCGGTCGGGTTTTGAATCGGCGATGCAGCCAGAGGTATTGTTCCGGTGCGCGCAGAATCTGATTCTCGATCACTTTATTCATATAGGCTGCAGCAGCAGCTTCGTCCGTGTGAGGATAATTTTCCAGCATCGGCTCAATGATCAGATGATAGCCATCATTATCTGCATTACGAATCAGCATAATCGGCACCATCGCCGGCTTCGCCAGACGCGACAGCACAAAAGTGCCGTTGGTGGTGGCCGCTTTTTCTACCGCAAACAGCGGCGCAAAGGTGCTGCCTTTCGGGCCGTAATCCTGGTCTGGTGCAAACCAGACCGATTCACCCTGTTTCAGAGCATTAACCATGCCGCGCAGATCGCGGCGGTCGATCATCGCTTTGTTCGAGCGCATCCGGCCTTTGGTCTGCACATATTCCATTGCCTGATTGTTGTGCGGACGGTACATCGCCATCATCGGCTGACAGAGACCGCTGATGCGGCCGCCCAGCTCCAGTGACATGAAATGCACACCAATCAGCATCACACCGCGCTTTTCATTCTGCGCAGCGTGGAGATTATCCATACCTGACACTTTAAACAGACGTTTAACCGCACGGTCAGACCAGAACCAGGCAATACCGGTTTCAGCCAGCGCCATGCCTAACGACGCAAAATTACCGGCGATCATATGTTCTGTTTTTTCTTCACTGATGCCAGGAAAACAGAGCTCAATGTTACGACGGGTGATTCGCTCACGGCGCTGCAGAAAATGGCGGGAAATTTTGCCCGCACCGGCACCGAGACGCATAAGAACAGGATAGGGAAGCTGGACCAGAAGCCAGAGTACACCAAGACCAAACCAGGTAAACCAATAACGCGGATGCAGCAGCGAGCTGCTAAATTTTCCGGTGTTTTTCATTAAAACCTTCATGAGATAAATGGATGCATCGCATAAAGAACACTTCCATAAAGTCTCCAGGCGCTACAGCTGTACTGATTTCGACCAGCACTTTATCAAAAAGTGCCTTCAAAGAAAGGGAAACTACTGACTCTACAGGATTGACCTGTTTCATGGAGCCAGCGTTTCGGGTGCGAAAAAAGGGTTCGCAACAGAAAAAAGATATTAAATTCAGAATATTAAAAAAGACAGGCCTGATAAGGAAAACGTGACAGACACGCATTACAGAAGAGTCCGGAAATGATTATTTATCCATCTTTACGTAATAATGAGGCCAGCCACACGCTTAGAACACCCTGCACGCTGATGCAGAAGAGAGGTCATTACTCAGAGAATGAACAAAGCGCCATCGCTGACGCTTCATCTCAGACCTGAGGAAAAGATCTTACTCAATATTTTGAATCTGCTCGCGCATCTGTTCAATCAGCACTTTCAGTTCGATAGCAGAAGTGGTGATGTCGGCGTTGATCGACTTCGATGCCAGCGTATTCGATTCACGATTGAACTCCTGCATCATGAAATCGAGCCGACGGCCAACCGCTTCTTTCTTTTTCAGGATGTTGTAGGTCTCTTTAACGTGCGCATCCAGGCGATCCAGCTCTTCGGAGACGTCAACACGCTGCGCCATCATCACCAGTTCCTGCTCCAGGCGATTGTTTTCCAGCTGGACTTCAGCATCTTCCAGTTTGGCGACCAGACGCTCACGCTGCCATTTGATGACTTCAGGCATCTGCGCCCGCACTTTGCTGACTTCCTGCGAAACCCCTTCCAGACGCTGCTCAATCATCGCTTTCAATGCGGTGCCTTCGCTTTCGCGTGCCGCAATAAAATCATCCAGCGCACTATCCAGCGCCTTCAACAACTGCGTGTTAATGGCATCCAGATCCTGCTCCTGTGCAGACATCACACCGGGCCAGCGCAGGATATCCAGCGGATTAATCGCGCCTTCATCGCTCTGCATTTTCACCCAGTTGGCCGCCTGCACCAGCTGTTTCGCCAGCGTTTCATTGAGCATCAGCTCGCCCTGCGCGCTGGGGTCGGCATCAAAACGCAGGTTGCACTCAATTTTACCGCGCGTCAGACGCTGGCGAATGCGTTCGCGGATAACCGGCTCCAGCCCACGAAACTGTTCCGGCAGACGGATGTAGGTTTCCAGATAACGCTGGTTAACAGAACGCAGCTCCCAGGCGGCGCTGCCCCATTCGCCTTTGGCTTCGCTGCGGGCATAAGCGGTCATACTGCGGATCATAAGCGGTACTCATTTGCGGAAAGATGGGTGAAGTATAGCGAGGCGAGCCACGGCATAACAGGCATAAGCGTCTCACCGGAAAATAACGAACCATTTCCGCTTTCCGCGAGAGCCACTTATGATGACCACTGACCCCTTGTGAGGATGACCGATCTATGTCACGCGTTATTGCCCTTCCTGTTGTGATGGCTCTGTTGCTGGCGGGTTGCCAGACGCGCCATGCGCCGCCCACGAAACCGCAACCCATCTGTGCGGGTGGCGACATGATGATGCAGACCACGCTGTGGTTTGGACTAAGCAAGCCAGATGGCGGCAGGGTGAGTTCACTCGACTGGATGAACTTTGTGGACAATGAGGTCACGCCACGCTTCAAATCGGGACTGTCGATTTATGACGCTAAAGGGCAATGGCTGGGCGAGAACGGCAAACTGGCACGGGAGAACAGTAAAGCGCTGATGCTGATCCACGGTATCGATCCTGCCACCAATCAGGGTATTGAGGCGCTACGCACACTCTATAAGAAACGCTTTGCTCAGGAGTCGGTGATGCGGGTAGATGCACCCGTCTGCGTCGGATTCTAGAATGAACGCGGGCGGCAGCGAGGCCGCCCGCTGAATAGTCAGATAAACAGACCGGCAAAAGCTGCAGAGAGCAGGCTCACCAGCGTGGAGCCATAGACCAGCTTCCAGCCAAACCGGGAAACCACATTCCCCTGTTTTTCGTTCAGACCTTTTATGGCACCCGCCACAATGCCGATCGAGGCAAAGTTAGCAAAGGAGACCAGGAACACAGACAGAATACCCAGCCCGCGCGCACTCATGCCCGCCGCGACTTTCTGCAGCTCAATCATCGCCACAAACTCATTTGCCACCAGCTTGGTCGCCATGATGCTGGCCGCCTGCAGGGCATCCGCTTTGGGAATGCCGATCAGCCATGCCAGAGGATAGAACAGGTAGCCGAGCAGTTGCTGGAAGCTATAGCCAAAGACCGCCGCAAACACGGCATTCACGGCAGCAATCAGGGCAATAAAGCCAATCAGCATCGCCAGAATGATCATCGCCACTTTGAAACCAGCCAGGATGTACTCGCCCAGCATTTCAAAGAAGCTCTGCTCTTCATGCAGCTTTTCCAGCGCGATAGGCTGCTCATCCTGGCTTTTCATCGGGTTGATGATCGACAGGATAATAAAGGTGCTGAACATGTTAAGCAGCAGTGCGGCAACCACATACTTCGGTTCAATCATCGACATATAAGCACCGACAATCGACAGCGAAACGGTGGACATAGCGGTCGCTGCCATGGTGTAGAGCCGACGCGGCGGGATATCACCCAGAATCCCTTTATAGGCGATGAAGTTTTCCGACTGACCCAGAATCAGCGTGCTGACGGCGTTAAACGACTCCAGTTTGCCCATGCCATTAATTTTCGACAGCAGCGTCCCGAAAATACGGATCAGCAGCGGCAGGATGCGCCAGTGCTGCAATATGCCGATCAGTGCGGAAATAAAGACAATCGGGCAGAGTACGCCAAGGAAGATAAATGCCAGCCCCTGTTTGCTCATTCCGCCAAACACGAATTCTGTACCCTGTGCGGCAAAGCCCAGCAGCGTCTCAAAGAATCCCGCAAACGAGCCGACCAGCGCCAGCCCCCCGGCAGAGTGAAGGAAGAACCAACCCAGCGCGGCTTCTGCCACAATCAGTTGAACAATAAAGCGCAGGCGAATCTGTTTACGGTCATGACTGACCAGCAGCGCAAGGGCAAAAATCACCACCAGCGCCAGCAGGAAATGAAGAATGGCGGCCATATGTCTTTTTTTATCAGAGAGAAAGGAAAGCGCATTTAGCCACAGCTGGCAGGGAATTTCATCTGATGCCTGCGTCAGACCGGCGCAAGAGACAGCGGGCAAGGAAGTCCGTATAATGCGCAGCCAATCATTAGCAAGCCGGAGAATACCCATGCGTCCAGCAGGCCGTAGCGCACAACAGGTGCGTCCAGTCACATTGACCCGCAATTACACCAAACACGCAGAGGGTTCCGTTCTGGTGGAATTCGGCGAAACGAAAGTGCTTTGCACTGCCTCCGTAGACGAAGGGGTTCCGCGTTTCCTCAAAGGCCAGGGCCAGGGCTGGGTCACGGCTGAATATGGCATGCTGCCGCGTTCGACCCACAGCCGTATGGCGCGTGAAGCTGCAAAAGGCAAGCAGGGCGGACGTACGCTGGAGATTCAGCGTCTGATCGCCCGTTCACTGCGCGCCGCGGTTGATCTTAAAGCGCTGGGTGAATTTACCATTACGCTCGACTGTGACGTAATTCAGGCCGATGGCGGCACCCGTACCGCCTCAATCACCGGTGCCTGCGTGGCGCTGGCTGATGCGCTGAACAAGCTGGTGGCCAGCGGTAAACTGAAAGCGAACCCGATGAAGGGCATGGTCGCGGCGATTTCAGTAGGTATCGTTAAAGGCGAAGCGCTGTGCGATCTGGAGTACGTTGAGGACTCCGCGGCAGAAACCGACATGAACGTCGTGATGCTGGAAGATGGTCGCATGATCGAGGTGCAGGGCACTGCCGAGGGCGAACCGTTCAGCCATGAAGAGCTGCTGACGCTACTGGCGCTGGCACGCGGCGGCATTGAGGAATTGATTCAGGCGCAGAAAGCAGCGCTGGAAAATTGATGTAACAGGCGACCTCAGGGTCGCCTTTTCTTTATTTGAGGAGTGAGAAATGAAAGCCTGGCAGCGTCAGTTTATTGAATTCGCCCTGAACAAACAGGTGCTGAAGTTCGGTGAGTTCACTTTGAAGTCAGGGCGTAAAAGTCCCTATTTCTTTAATGCCGGTCTGTTCAACAGCGGACGGGATTTAGCGCTGCTGGGACGCTTCTACGCGCAGGCGCTGGTGGATGGCGCTGTCGACTTCGATCTGCTGTTCGGTCCGGCCTATAAAGGCATTCCGATTGCGACCACCACGGCGGTGGCGCTGGCGGATCATCATGACCGCGATGTGCCTTACTGCTTCAACCGCAAAGAAGCCAAAGATCACGGTGAAGGTGGCCTGCTGGTGGGCAGCCCGCTGCAGGGCAAAGTGATGCTGGTGGACGATGTGATCACGGCAGGCACAGCGATTCGTGAGTCGATGGATATTATCGGCGCGCATAACGCTACCCTGGCAGGCGTGCTGGTGTCGCTTGATCGTCAGGAGCGTGGACGTGGAGAGATGTCGGCGATTCAGGAAGTGGAACGTGATTACGGCTGCAAAGTGACCGCAATTATCACACTGGCCGATCTGATTAGCTGGCTGGAAGAGAAGCCGGAGATGGCCGATCATCTGGCTCAGGTTCGTGCCTATCAGAAAGCGTACGGGATTTAACAGAGGCGGGCGCAATGCCCGCCTTCTTTTACGCTTTACGCCAGCTGCGCGGCAATCAGCGGCCAGCGAGCCTCAAAGTCTGCGGTAGGACTGAAACGAAACTCAGAACGGACATAGCGCGATAGTAAACCTTCACAGAATGCCAGCAGCTGGCTTGCCAGCAGCGCCTCATCAGCCTGAAAGGCTTCGCCCTCGCGCATTTTCCGTTCCCGCATCACCTGTCGCAGCTGCACTTCAATCCGCTCAAACAGCTGATTGATGCGTCCCTGCAGTCGGTCCTGCTCAAACATGAGCGCATGGCCGGTCAGGATGCGCGTCAGTCCCGGATTACGCTCACCAAATCCCAGAATCAGTTGCACGATCAGACGCAGACGCGTCATGGTCTCTTTTTCATCTTTGAGGATCAGATTGATGCGGGTAATCAGACTGTCTTCGATAAACTCAATCAGGCTATCGAACATGCGTGTCTTACTGGGGAAGTGACGATACAACGCCGCTTCGGAAACGCCTACCGTGGCTGCCAGTTTGGCGGTGGTAATGCGCTGACTGCCATCACCCGACTCCAGCATCTGTGCCAGCGCCTGCAAAATCTCTTCGCGACGGTTTCGCTTCGCGACTTTTTTTTCTGCCATGACCTTAAAGACCCCTGAAATTCACCTAAAAACAGGCAACACCTACGCATCTGCCACAGGAACGCGTCCCATGGCGATGAGGAAAAATAACGGGCGTAAGTGAAAGTCGGTAATGCGGGTTACTGGCGACCTGAATGGCCGAAGCCGCCTTCGCCGCGCAGGCTGGCGTCGAAATCGTCGACCAGGTTAAATTCCGCCTGTACCACCGGTACAAAGACCAGTTGTGCCATGCGATCGCCGGGTTGCAGAGAGAAACTTTCCTGGCCGCGATTCCAGACCGAGACCATCAGCTGTCCCTGATAGTCGGAGTCAATCAGCCCGACCAGGTTGCCCAGCACGATGCCGTGTTTATGGCCAAGACCTGAGCGCGGCAGGATCACAGCGGCCAGATCGGGGTCGGCAATATGAATCGCCAGGCCGGTCGGGACCAGCGTTGTGGTGCCTGGTGCGATGTCGAGAACATCATCAATGCAGGCGCGTAAATCTAACCCAGCGGAACCTGAAGTCGCGTAGGTCGGCAGTGGAAACTCTTTGCCGACGCGCGGGTCCAGGATTTTAACGTCTATTTTTTTCATCATAACGGCTGACAATCTCGTCTATTAATTGTTGGCCAAGGAGAGACTTATCGCTGAGCGGTAAGCGTTTTTCTCCATCCTGCCAAAAAAGGTGAAGAGCATTGGTGTCGCTATTAAATCCCTGTCCGGCTTTAGCGACATCGTTAGCGCAGATCAGGTCCAGATTCTTGCGCACCCGTTTTTGCCGGGCGTATTCTTCCACATTCTGTGTTTCAGCAGCAAATCCAACCACAAATGGCCGGTTTTCCTGAAGTGCGGCGACCCCGGCAACAATATCGGGATTCTTTACCAGGTTCAGCGTGACGTTATCATCGCCGCCCTGTTTCTTGATTTTATCGGTCGCAATATCGGCTGCCCGGTAGTCTGCCACGGCTGCGCTTGCAATGAAAATATGTTGTTTAGCTATCTCGCTCATGACGGCGGCCTGCATCTCCAGCGCGCTGGTAACGTCAACGCGTTGCACACCCGCTGGTGCCGCCAGGCTGACCGGACCACTGACCAGCGTGACCTGTGCGCCGCGTCTGGCAGCGGCAGCGGCAATCGCAAAACCCATTTTGCCGGAGCTGTGATTCGTGATGTAGCGCACCGGATCCAGCGCCTCACGTGTCGGACCGGCGGTTATCATAATGTTGAGATGTTGCAGATCGTTGACGGGTGCAGCCCACTGCACCGCATGGTCAACAATCGCCAGCGGATCAAGCATCCGGCCCGGCCCGACGTCGCCGCAGGCCTGGCTGCCGCTGTCTGGCCCCCAGATCAGCACGCCACGCTCATGCAGCGTCTGCAGATTATGCCGGGTCACCGCCGCACGATACATCTGCTGATTCATAGCGGGCACCACCGCCACGGGTGAGGCCGTCGCTAATACAGCAGTGGTCACCAGATCGTTTGCCATACCGGCAGCTATACGGGCAATCAGGTCGGCAGTGGCCGGTGCCAGTACAATCAGGTCGGCCCACTTTGCCAGTTCAATATGACCCATTGCGGCTTCCGCTGCCGGATCAAGCAGATCGTCAAACACCGGATAGCCGGAGACGGCCTGCAGGCTGAGCGGAGTAATAAAGGCCTTTGCCCCCTCCGTCATCATTACGCGAACATCAGCGCCGCGATCGCGCAGGCGACGTACCAGCTCAGGTGCTTTATAAGCGGCAATACCGCCACTTACGCCAAGAAGAATTTTTTTGCCGGCTAATCCCATCATGATGTTGGCCTCACTAAGCTCTCTGCCGCTCGCGGCGGCGAATGCACGGACTTTATCACAAAAGCGTGGATGCGCCTTTTCACCAACTGCGTTTGCGAGCCGTCTCGAAGATTGATACGCCACTGATAGCGGCATGCTTCAGGATGGGCCACTCTGAGGTTCATCTCAGGGAGAGCAAAGATGAAAATCAAGGGACCACGGGAAAAACTGCAGAAACTGGGCGCGCATTCGCTCAGCGATACCGAACTGCTGGCCATCTTTCTCCGCACTGGCTCGCCGGGGCAGAACGTCCTTGAACTGGCCGGGCAGATGCTGGAGGGATTTGGCTCGCTTTATCAGCTCATGACGTCAGACAAAGCGGCATTTTGCAAAATTAAAGGTGTCGGCGATGCCAAGCTGGCCCAACTGCACGCGATTGCCGAACTGGCGAAGCGCTTTTTCGCCAGTAAGCTGGCGCGCGAAAGCGTCATGGAAAATCCACAAATCACGCGCCAGTATCTGCAAAGTCTGTTAGCCCATCAGGAGCGTGAGATCTTTATGGCACTGTTTCTGGATAATCAGCATCGGGTGCTGCGTGCACAAAATATGTTCTCGGGTTCCATTAACAGCGTGGAAGTTCACCCCCGCGAGATTGTCCGGGAAGCGCTGAAGCTCAATGCCGCCGCCCTGATACTGGCGCATAATCACCCGTCGGGCATGGCGGAGCCGAGCCGTGCAGACCGTGAAGTAACCCATAAAGTCAGCGAAGCCTGTCAGCTACTCGACATCCGTCTGCTCGATCATCTGGTGATTGGTCATGGCGAATATGTCTCCTTTGCGGAGCGGGGATGGCTCTGACAGCGGGAAATTTCACGCCAGGTGGCGGCTTTTTGCCCGATCATTCGGGATCTTTATCTGTTCGGGACTTGAGCACTTGGGCTGAGCGGCGTATACTACGCCACCTTTGAGAATCTCGGGTTTGGCGGTTAGGCCAGCTTAGCGGGTTCCATGGAACTCGCCTGGCGGGCTGCAAGCCTGACGAGGCGGCCAAAACCTAATTTTTAAAGCTCGAGCTGATTTGATTTTTGGAGATATAGACATGTCACGAGTCTGCCAGGTAACTGGAAAGCGTCCGGTAACGGGTAACAACCGTTCCCACGCAATGAACGCGACGAAACGCCGTTTCCTTCCGAACCTGCACTCACACCGTTTTTGGGTTGAGAGCGAGAAGCGCTTCGTTACTCTGCGTGTATCTGTTAAAGGTATGCGCATTATTGATAAAAAGGGCATTGATACGGTTTTATCCGACATGCGTGCCCGTGGTGAGAAGTACTAAGGTACTAAGGAACTGAATCATGGCTAAAGGTATTCGTGAGAAGATCAAGCTGGTTTCCTCTGCTGGTACAGGTCACTTCTATACCACCACGAAGAACAAACGTACTAAACCAGAGAAGCTGGAACTGAAAAAGTTCGATCCGGTTGTACGTCAGCATGTGATCTACAAAGAAGCTAAAATTAAGTAATTTTAGTGTTCTGCTAAAAACCCGGCTCCGGCCGGGTTTTTTGTTTGTGTAAAACGCTGAGGAGAGGGTATGCCAGAGTTGCCAGAGGTTGAGACCAGCCGCCGCGGTATCGAGCCGCATTTGGTTGGTGAAACCATTCTTCACGCCGTGGTGCGTAATTCACGTTTGCGCTGGCCTGTTTCGCAGGAGATCCTGGCGCTGAGCGATCAGCCGGTGCTCAGCGTGCAGCGTCGGGCAAAATATCTGCTGCTGGAACTGCCGCATGGCTGGATCATTATCCACCTTGGCATGTCGGGCAGCCTGCGCGTGCTGTCAGAAGAGCTGCCAGCAGCGAAGCATGACCATGTTGATTTAGTGATGAGCAACGGCAAAGTACTGCGCTACACCGACCCGCGTCGCTTTGGTGCCTGGCTCTGGAGCAGCGATCTGGCGGGCAGCAGCGTGCTGGCACATCTCGGGCCGGAGCCGCTCAGCGAGGCATTTGACGGGGCTTACCTGTTCGATAAGTCACGCGGCAAGCGGACGCTCATCAAGCAATGGCTGATGGATAACAAAGTGGTGGTGGGCGTGGGCAACATTTACGCCAGCGAGTCACTGTTTACCGCCGGGATCCTTCCCGATCGTGCCGCAGTAAGTCTGTCGCAGGCTGAAGCGGAGCTGCTGGTCAACACTATTAAAGCGGTGCTGTTACGTTCAATTGAGCAGGGCGGTACTACGCTGCGTGACTTCTTACAGACCGACGGCAAGCCTGGCTATTTTGCCCAGCAACTGCAGGTTTATGGCCGGGCAGGTGAACCCTGCCGGGCATGCGGTACGCCGATTGTCAGCGGCAGGCATGGGCAGCGCAGCACCTACTGGTGCCCGAGCTGCCAGCATTAAGCCAGTTTAGCCAGCAGTGCCTGATGCACCGGCGCGGGCAGAAAGGCGGAAACATCGCCGCCGTGACGCGCCACCTCTTTGACCAGCGAAGAGGAGATAAACGAGAAGCCTTCAGACGGCATCAGGAAGACACTCTCCAGCGTGGGCAGCAGGTGACGATTCATCTGCGCCAGCTGCATTTCATATTCAAAGTCTGACACCGCACGCAAGCCACGGACCAGCACATTCGCCTGCTGGTCACGGGCGAAATTCGCCATCAGGTCGCTGAAGCCGACCACCTCAACGTTCGGCAGATGGGCAACCACCTGACCGGCCAGCGCCACGCGTTCATCCAGGCTGAACATCGGTTTTTTACTGGGGCTGGCAGCAATGGCCAGAATCAGCTGATCAAACATCTGCGCTGCCCGCGTCACGATGTCGAGATGACCGAGCGTTACAGGATCAAACGTACCGGGATAGATGGCTTTAGTGGTCATACTCGCCCTTTTGCCGAAGCGTGATTCAGCGCCCAGAGGGCTGAATATTTATTGAAGGTATATTGCGCGTTGACTACCGCCAGAATCCAGCCCTGTTTGCCGTCGAGAAAACCGGCACGCAGCAGCAACGTTTTCACAAACGCGCCCAGCGTATGGCTGAACACAGAAAAGAGGCCGCAACGCTTACCGCGCTGATGACGTTCCGTGGCCCAGGCTTCTGCATAGGCCAGTTGCTTACGCTGAAAGGCGATTAAATCGCGGCAGGTCAGATGTTCCAGATCGCCAGGCAACGCCACCACCGGCGCACCGTCACTCTGCAGTGATTCATGCACCAGATTGTCATTGTAACGGAAGGTGCGTGGATAGAGGCGCATCACGCGGTCAGGATACCAGCCACTGTGGCGCATAAAGCGGCCGAGGAACAGATTACTGCGGCCCAGGCTGTAAATCGTGCGGCTGGGTGGGGCGACCAGAACCTGCTCAATCGCGGCGCGCAGTTCGGGTGAAACGCGCTCATCCGCATCGATCATCAGAATCATATCGCCAGTGGCATAGTGCTGCGCACGCTGGCGCTGAATGCCATAGCCTTGCCAGTCATCACTGCGATAGACCTGCGCCCCGGCCTGCGTGGCGATCTCAACAGTGTCGTCACTGCTGCCAGAATCCAGCACAATAATTTCGTCGGCCCAGCTGACTGAGGCCAGACAATCCGGTAACAGCTCCGCTTCATTTTTGGCGATCATTACCACGGAAAGACGCTGGCGTGCTGACATTAGTGGGCCCGTGGTGGCAGATGCGGTTCGAGTAACTGTAGCAGACGCTGAAGCGCACCCTGGTTCTGGTGCAGTACGTCTACCGCATGGCGTCCGTAATAACGGCGATAATCATCATCCTGTAACAGGTTGGTGACCTCTTTTTCCAGTGAAATTACGTCGGTGACGGTAATCAGACCCTGGCCTTCCTGCAACTTACTGCAGATATCTTTGAAGTTCCAGATGTGAGGCCCCATCAGCACCGGAAGCGCATGGGCAGCGGGTTCCAGCGGGTTATGTCCGCCCCGCTCAACCAGGCTGCCGCCGACAAACGCCAGATCGGCGATGCCGTAAAGCAGCATCAGTTCACCCATTGAGTCGCCGATGACCACCTGCGTGGAACCCGAAGGGATCTCACCGCTGCTGCGCAGGATAAAGCTGAAGCCGCGTTCCTGCGTCAGTTCGCGCGCATCGTTAAAGCGTTCAGGATGGCGGGGAACCAGAATCAGCAGCAGATCCGGAAACGTCTGCAGCAGGCGACGATGGGTATCCAGCACGATGGCCTCTTCGCCTTCGTGCGTGCTGGTGGCGATCCACACCGGGCGACGCGGCGCCCACTGGCGACGCAGCGTTACCGCTCTGGCGGCCAGCTCTGGCGTCACAGAAATATCAAACTTCAGGCTGCCGGTAATCGCCAGCTGTGAACGTTTCAGGCCCAGACTCAGGAAGCGGTCGCCATCTTCCGTATTCTGTGCCGCAATCAGCGTGATGCTCTGCAACAGCTGGCGCATGAATTTCCCCAGCTTGCGATAGCCTTTGGCGGAGCGGGCCGAGAGGCGGGCATTGGCGATCACCAACGGAATGTTACGCTGGTGCAGAATGCGGATAATATTTGGCCACAGCTCCGTTTCCATGATGATCACCAGCCGTGGATTAACCGTATCCAGAAAACGATTAATCGAACCTGGCAGATCATAAGGCAGATAGACGTGATGCACATCTTTGCCAAAAGCAGATTGCGCCCGCTCAGAGCCGGTCGGCGTCATGGTAGTGACGGTAATCGGCAGGGTGGGGTAACGATGACGCAGTGCGCGCACCAGCGGAATCGCGGCCAGCGTTTCACCCACAGAAACCGAGTGCAGCACAATGCCGTCGGGCTTCACTTTGCCGACACAATAGCCATAGCGTTCTGCCCAGCGTTTGCGATAGGCAGGCGCTTTACGACCGCGCAGCCACAGGCGCAGCCAGATCAGTGGCTGAATGAAGTAGAGCAATGCGGTGTAAATGGTCGTCATAGTTACCGTTACGGCAGGTTCGCGTCTAAAAACAGATTAAAATGAGATGGCGGCATGTTATCAGAAACCCCGCATGCACTCATCCCGGATTGTCAGTTGCTACTCAGTACCTGCTGATAAAGCGAAGTCAGCGCCTGCGCCAGCTGTTGTGGACCATAAGGTTCAATTTTGCGCCGCGCTGCGTCACCCATTCGTGAATCGACAGAAAGCGGCGGTATTGCATTAACCGCCTGATTCAATCCATCGATATCCAGGGCATCACAGACGAAGCCCTCCTGACCAGCGGTAATAAATTCCGCGCCACCGCAACCGGTACTGGTAATTACCGGTAAACCGCAGGCCATTGCCTCCAGCACCACATTCGGAAAGGGATCATAGAGCGTGGGCAGCAGCAGGCCATCCGCCGCGTGATAGAACGGCTGCACATCCTGCTGTACGCCGACAAAGCGCAGGCGGTCCAGGCAGTGAAGCTGGTTTGCCAGCTGCTGGTAACGTTGTAATTGTTTATCCTGACCCACCACAATCAGATAACGATCGCTGGCAGCCAGCGCCTGTATCGCCGCTTTCAGCCCCTTGCGCTCAAAGCCGGAGCCGACATAAATCAGTACGGTAGCGGCATCGGGCAGCGCCAGCTGCTGACGGGTGGCGCGACGTGCAGCTTCCGTGGCGGGCTGGAAACGGCTGGCGTCGATAGCATTATGAATAACGTGGATTTTTCCGGCGTCGAGCGAGAAACAGCGCAGGATATCGCGCTTAACCATCTCTGAATTACAGATCACCGCTTTCAGCGTTGGAGAGTTAAACATCTCCGCTTCCGCCTGCAGAACATAGCGATGGTAAGGACTAAGCACAGCACTCAGCCGTTGCCATGATGAGACGATGCGGGCGCGCTGTTCCAGCCACACGCGATGCACGCCATCACCCGCACGGAAAATGTCACAGCCGGCGATGCGCTCATGGCTTTGTACAATATCGAACTTTTCGCGCTCCCAGCAGGCGCGTGCTGCCCGGGCAAAACCGCGCTCACGTGAGACCCGGCCCAGCTTTGCCGGATTACAGATATGCAGATGCCAGTCTGGATTGGGCGTGCCCTGCCAGCTGCGGGTAATGATGTTGAGATCGAGTCTTTCGCTGCCCAGCGCTTCCAGCGCGCGTGAGATAAAACGTTCAGCACCGCCATCCGGACGATATTTCTGCCGGACAATCGCCAGCCGTAACTTACTCATTCAGGTAGCTCCTCGCTGCCGCGACCACATCCTTTACCGGAATGGCCGAGAGATAACGCTGGTCAGTTTTGGTGTCGATGGAATCAGGTGAGGGCAGCGGGCCATAATCACCCGCCCAGATAACATGATTGTTATCACCCCAGGGCCGCCAGTGCTGCAGCTTGGTCGGACCAAAAAGTGCGATACAGGGTGTTTCAAGCGCGGCAGCCATATGCATTGGCGCAGAGTCGACACCAATAAACAGCCGGGCATGATCGATCAATGCCGCCAGCTGCGGTAGCGTGAACTGACCCGCCAGCGAAACCACGTCAGGCGACGCACAGCGCGCGCGAATGCGGTTAATCATTGCCAGCTCCTGTTTGTCCGGCCCGGCGGTCAGCACCACTTTGCGGCCCGGTTGCGCCAGCTGCTCAAGTGTGGCCGCAACGCTCTCTTCTTCCCAGCATTTAAAGCCCCAGCGCGAAGTCGGCTGCACCACAATATAGGGCGCGGCAATATGATGTTCTGCCAGTCGGGCCAGCACGATTTGCCGATCAGCGTCGCTGTAGTGCATGGAGACACGTGCGCCATCGCTGCTGATGCCGAGGGGGGCCAGCGCCGACATGTTCTGTTCAACGGTATGCAGTTTGCTGTGATTGTGTGTGGGGACCAGCCGGTTGTGACACCAGCGCCACAGGGCGTTATCGCGTTTTTTGAACGCAAAACCGATACGGACGGGTGCCCCGGACAACCGCGTAATCAGGGCCGCGCGCCACTGATCGGCCAGGTTAATCACCAGATCATAATGCGCGTCACGTACGGCGCGAATCAATGCACGCTCATGGCCCAGCTTGCGCCAGGTTCCCTCCTGTTTCCATTTGCGATCGATGACGTGCAAATGGCGGATGGCCGGATGCGCTTCCAGCATCGGACGCGTTTCCTGATAGAGCAATACGTCGATGCTGGCCTGCGGGTAACGCTGACGAAGCGCATTAATGGCGGGCGTTGTGAGCAGCATGTCACCATGGTGGCGCAGCTTAATCAGTAATATATTTTTTGGAGAGATGTTTGCTGGAGTCAGGCTGGCCATAAACAAGAGTTCTCAGAATTCAGTGAACCGATTGTAGGGCAAACCCTTTTTAGGATAAAGCCAGCCTCAAAGGTTATTTATCACGCCAGCGATAGAGCCGTGCCAGCCATAACAGCAGCTGATACCACTGCTTAATTCCCCGGGCATTCCGTAGCATGCGCAGGTGCGTCCCGGTCGTGAACAGATCGGCAATGATCGCCTGACGTGCGCGGGCATCAGGCTCACGCCTCACACTGTGACAAACGCTCAGGGCTTCATGGGTTACCTGATAGTGAAACGACGGGTAGATTTTCACGCGGTCACGATAGCGGGTGTTGAGCTCTTCAAGCAGCCGCGCAATCTTCAGGTAGTGACGCTGATATTCAACGTTACGCTCGCCGGTACGTTTGCGGTTGCTGATTGAAGCATCGTGCATATAGTAGCGATAGAGCACTGCTTCAGTATACCGCACGCGTTTTGCCAGCAGCATAAACTCGGTGGTCCAGGGAATATCCTGATGATGCAGGCCCGGCTCAAACTGTAAATGATGCTGCTCAATCAGTTCCCGGCGATAGATGCCCAGCCAGACCACATGCATATAACGATGCGTTTTCAGCGCGGTATTGAGCCAGTCGGCACCGCTCAGTACCGGTGTGCTGCGCAGGCGATCCAGCGGAATCAGCGGTTTTACCCGCTGACTGTGTTTAAAGAACCACTCGGCGTTGCACTGGGCAGCATCCAGATTGTCCGCTTCTGCCATCGTCACCAGCGTCTGATACATATCGGGCTGCATGGTGTCATCTGCATCCGGAAAGGTGACATATTTCCCGTGGGCTATCGCCAGACCAGCGTTACGGGCGCGCGACACGCCGCCGTTTTCCTGATGAATCACACGAATATGAGAGTGCTGCTGTGCATACTGGTCAGCGCGCTCACCTGAGCCATCGGTTGAACCGTCATCGACAATGATGATCTCCAGCGAGGTCAGCGTCTGCGCCAGCAGTGACTGCATGAACTCATCAAACATGCTGCCCGCATTGAACATCGGCGTAATGATACTCAGCAAAGGAGAAGTACTCATCACGCTATCTGCACCCGCGTTGAATCCATTGCGAAAGGGCGTTGCCTCGTCATAAATCATTTCCAAATCAGCAGAGTGGAATCAGGAAGTTCACGATTATAAGACGGTGTGGCTTTCCTGCTTTACTAAAAACCACGTCCGCCAGTAATAATGCGATATAGGCGCTTTTTTTACGCAACGTGGTCGTGCAGGTAAACAGATTATTATGTCGGCCTGCTGTCAGCGTCGTTATTACAGAGGTCATGGCAAACAGCCAGCGGGATAAATGACGGGAAAGTCAGGCGCTGAAATAACAGCGCCCGCATCAATCTGATAAACCTGAGCGCGCTACTGCTCGCTCTTTTTAAAAAACTTGAGACTGACATACTTCATCATCCAGTTCAGGCTTTCGCCATACTGTTTCTGATGCCATTTTACGCGGGCGAATCGCTTCATCTCTTTATAATGTTTTGGCGTATCAAGCGGTTGTGAAGCCCAGGGTGAGCGCTGGTAATAGCTATAGTAGCGCTCGGAAAGATCGCTGCCAGCCCATGCATGCCAGGGTTTGCATTTACCGGTGTAGTGAATCATCACCGTCTCTTCAGGCACGCCCGAGTGATCCCAGACTTTATTGGCGATGATGTCGTAAATATGGTTATAGCGGTCCGGCAGGATCAGAATCTCACTCTCCAGCACAATATTCAGCGCATCCTGATCCGGGAAACCAAACGCTGCGCCTCGCGTCACCAGCACGTCGGTAATGCGCGCGGTGGTCTGCCTTTCGAGCCAGCGTGGAATATTGATCAGCATAAAGCCGGAGTTAAAATAGTGGTGATGCTTCAGTCCCAGCCTTGCGCACTGGTTCTGCCGCGCCCGTGGTGTGTCGTTACAGGCCGCCAGCGTATAATCCGTGATATCCAGGGCGAACAGAGGAGAGTAATCGCCCACCACCAGGGTATCCGCATCAATATAGATCACCCGATCGCTATAGCTTGCCACAGTTTCAGGGATCAGAAAGCGGTAGTGGATGCTTTTAGGATAGCGGCCCACAGCAGGCAACTGATCAACCCAGGCACGGTTAAAGATATGCAGCGTGATCGCCAGACGATGGCCCGTGGCCAGCGATCGCAGTTTTTCCACATCCTCTTCGCAAAGCGAGTCTGAAAAAACATGAGCGTGGAAAGCAGTATCAGGATGATGGCTGAGAAGTGAAAACAACGTAATGCCCAGGCCACGCGCGTAGGCGTAGTTGATGCCAAACGCAACATGAACCGGATTATCATCCGTGTCAGCAAGCGTGTTAACCAGCAGCTGACTTTGCTGAACGGCCTCAGCAAGAGGGGTAATTGCCATTACGCTTCACTATTCCAGATTATGAGTAATAAACGTTTGTATTCTAGTCAGTTTATCGTGATCCAGCCCGAATAATTTTTCAGCAGGCTGATCAAACTGAAAACGGGTGGCAAAAACGAACGTCGACGCAGCAATATTATCCGGTCCGATAAACAAAACGTTATTGACCGGACGCTGTTCCCGGACTTCACACGGGCCATAAAGCATGATCACCGGTATCTGCTGCGCATCCGCAATATAAGCATTGCCAGAGTCAGAGGAGATGTAGAAATCCATCTGTGCAATGGCCCACGGAACCTCTTCCAGTTTTAGCTCACCAATCAGACTGACGATATTCTCTTTCGGGCCGGTCAGGCTCAGTAACTCATCCAGCCACGGCTGCTCAGCCGGTGGGCCAAACACATAAAAGGTGCAGGGCAGGTCAGCCAGCGACGCCATCAGCTGCTGCCAGATGCTGGCAGGAATGGTTTTAGCCCGATTACCGGCAGAAATACTGATGCCAATTTTAATGCCGCTGCGCGGATTAAGCAGCGCGGCGGGCGGCGCAGGCGGCTGCCAGAGCGGTGAGGTCGCATGCTTGGGGAAATCGGTGTAGCGGTAGTCCCGATTAATCAGCTTCAGGTAGCTGTCGAGCGTTAAATCCGTTTTGGTGTGGTCGACAATACCGCTGGCGCTGCGATAGAAGGTCTTATGGTAGGACTTACGCACATAGGTGCGCAGAAACTGCTTGTTCGGTGCGTTGCATAACGCGGCAAAGAACAGGTTTACGCTGTTTGGCTGCACCAGATAGACGTTGTCATAGCGATTCATCAGCGTGAACGCGAGCTTCAGTTTGGCAAAAAAGCTGCGCTTCGCCTCTTCAATCAGGAAATAGCGGCTGACCGTGTCATCGTGACGCGCCAGCGGCTCCACTGCTTTGCTGATCAGCAGCTCAGACTGACCCAGCGCACGCAGCATCGGGGTGATATTGATGAAATCACCAATCTTCGCCGTCTGAATGATCAGGTTGCGTCCCGTTGGCCGATAAAACAGCCGCATTATGGCCCGGAAAGGCAGCAACAGCAGGTAGATCAGCACATAGTTCATGGCATGTTTTCCGTAATAACGGCACGCAGTTTCTCTGCCACCGTGTCAGCAGTCAGCTCCGCCAGATTATGATTCGGGGCGCTCAGTGCCTGTTGGTTCTGCCCGTAACCGCCAATCAATCCGGGATCGGTCGGACCATACAGCGTGAGGTTGGGGCGATCCAGTGCCGCCGTCAGATGGCTTAATCCGGTATCCACTGAGACCACCGCCTGTGCGCCCGCCAGCTGTTGTGCTATCGCTTCCAGCGTCAGCTTAGGCAGTACATCGACATGCTCAAATCCTTCTGCAAGGCGCTGCGCACGCTGATGCTCATGTTCAGCCCCCCAGGGCAATTTCACCCGCAGCCCGCTGGGCTGCATCTGCTCAATCAGCTCTCGCCAGTGTGATTCCGGCCAGTGCTTGTTGTCACGCGTCGTGGCATGCAGAAAGACCAGGTAATGATGTGCGTCAGCGGGCAGATGATGCAGAAAGTGTCCGGCAATCGCGTAGTCACCCTGGTTTTGCGGTTTTTCATAGCCCAGGCTTTTAGCGAACAGTTCGCGTGTCCGCTCAACCGCATGTTGGTGCTTACTGATTTCATGGCGGACGTCATACCACCAGCTGGCAAACGGCTCACGCGCGCTGCGGCTGTCCTGCCCATGCTTCACCCCTTTCGATAAGCGGGTAACCAGTGCGGCACTTTTGATTAGCCCCTGCGCATCAATGACGACGTCGTACTCACGCGACTGTAACGCGCGCTTAAACAGCACACGCTCTTCACGCTGCTGACTGCCAAACCAGTGTTTGCGCCAGCGGCGGATTGCGACCGGTAGCACTTTATCGACCGCAGGATGCCAGCCAGGGATCTGCGCGAAGTTCTCTTCCACCACCCAGTCGAAACGGATGCCGGGGATAGCATGCATCGCATCGGTCAGTGCCGGCAGTGAATGCAGCACATCACCCATTGAAGAGGTTTTAACAATCAGGACGTGCATGGCACCTCCTGTGGCGCGAGCAGTTCGCTCAGCGTCTGATGTACGCGCTCAGGCTGAATATCGATCAGGCTCTGGTGATAGCCCTGTCCGGCATCGCCTTTTCGCACTTTGTGATAGCCGGTAATCAGGCGAATAATACGTGCCTGACGCGCCAGCGGCGGCGTAAAGTCAGGGCTGCTCGGCCCATAGAGTGCCACCAGCGGACGGTCCAGCGCCGCAGCGATATGCATCAGGCCGGAGTCGTTGCTGACCACGGCGCGGCATTGCGCCAGCAGAATCACTGCCTGTTCCAGCTGGGTTTCACCGGCCAGATTACGACAGTGGCCACGCGCCTCTTCGGGCAGCGTAGCAATAATCTCGTCGCCGGTCGGGCGATCTTTGGCGGAGCCAAACAGCACAATCTGGAAGCCGTCAGCAATCAGCTGACGGGCCAGCGTGGCGTAGTGATAGTGCGGCCAGCGCTTGGCGGGGCCAAATTCAGCGCCCGGACAAAAACCGATGATCGGACGGGTCGCCGCGAGCTGAAACTGTGCGGCGGTCTCAATCTTTTCCTGCTCTTCAACCTGCAGTTTTGGCCACAACAGCGGCTGTGGCAGCTGCGCCGCCGAGGCAACAGGGGTGTCATAGCCCAGCGCAACGTAGCGCTCAACCATGAGTGGAAACGCGGCTTTATCCAGCACCCGCAAATCGTTCAGCAGGCCATAGCGCATTTCACCGCGCCAGCCGACGCGGCGTTTTATTCCGGCAAAGAAGGGGACCAGTGCCGACTTAAAGGAGTTAGGCAGCACATAAGCACGGTCGTAGTGACTGGCGCGCAGTACTTTTCCCAGCCGGCGACGCTCACCAATCTCCAGTGCGCCATGCCCGAGCGGCATCGCCAGCGCCTGATTTACCTCCGGCATGCGTGACAGTAATGGACGGCACCACGCGGGTGCCATCACATCAATCACTGCATCCGGATGTTCGGCCTTGAGTGTGCGATAGAGACTTTGCGACATCATCATATCGCCGACCCACGACGGGCCGATTACCAGAATTTTCATCGCCGGAGCAGCTTCCTTTATGCGTTGCGGTTCAGCCAGACCATATATTCAGCGACGCCCTGCGCCACCGTTTTAAATGGCTTGTCGTAACCGGCAGCACGCAATTTAGTGAGATCGGCCTGCGTATAGGCCTGATAGCGTCCTTTGAGTTTCTCCGGGAACGGGATGTACTCGATCTGACCTTTCTGATGGAATTTCAGAACCGCATCAGCCACTTCCTGGAAGGATTCGGCGCGGCCTGTACCACAGTTATAAATCCCGGAGACGCCATTTTCCCAGCACCACAGGTTCACTTCTGCCACGTCATCAACGTGGATGAAATCACGCTTAAAGCCATCGCTGCCTTCAAACAATTTTGGATTTTCATCGTTGCTGATCTGTGTGTTCAGATGGAAAGCAACGCTGGCCATGCTGCCTTTGTGGCCTTCGCGCGGTCCGTAGACGTTGAAATAGCGGAAGCCGCACACCGGCGAGTTCGCTTCCGGCAGCATCTGGCGGACGTAGTGGTCGAACAACATCTTGGAGTAGCCATAGACATTCAGCGGCTGCTCATACTGACGCTCTTCGATGAAACTCTCGTTGCGTCCGCCGTAGGTGGCTGCGGAAGAGGCGTAAAGGAACGGGATCTCGCGCTCAAGACAGAAATGCAGCAGCTCTTTGGAGTACTGATAGTTGTTCTCCATCATGTACTTGCCATCCCACTCAGTGGTGGAGGAGCAGGCGCCCTGATGGAAGACCGCTTCGATCGGGCCTAAATCGTCGCCTGCGATCACGCTCATCAGGAACTCTTCTTTGTCCATGTAATCGACGATATCCAGGTCGACTAAATTGGCAAACTTGGTGCCATCCTTCAGATTATCCACCACCAGAATGTCGGTGTGACCGCGATCGTTCAGCGCTTTGACGATGTTGCTGCCAATCATTCCTGCGCCGCCAGTTACGATAATCATGTTGTTACCTTCAACGTTGTGGGGTGAAACAGGAGGTTTCACACACGAATACCTCACATCATAACATTTCATCAGAGTGCAGACAGCCAGATGACTCTGTAACGCGTTGTGCGTACATCGTCGCGGCGTGAACTATGCTGCAAAAATGACATTCTGTTGGGCGATTTATCGTGAAGAAGCGGCCTGTTCAGTAAGATATGCCAGATTTTTGCCATCTGAGGAGAGCAATGATGCCTGCGCAATTTTATCAACAACTTCGTCAGCAACTTGATGATGCACGTCAGGAAGGACTGTTTAAACAGGAGCGGATCATTACCTCTGCGCAGCAGACGGAGATCGCGGTTGGCAGCGAGCCGGCAGTGATTAACTTCTGCGCCAATAACTACTTAGGTTTAGCGAACCATCCGGCGCTGATTCAGGCGGCGAAAGAGGGGATGGATTCGCATGGTTTCGGCATGGCGTCAGTACGCTTTATCTGCGGCACGCAGGACAGCCATAAGCAGCTGGAAAAGCGGCTGGCAGAGTTTGTCGGCATGGAGGATGCCATTCTCTACTCCTCCTGTTTCGATGCAAACGGCGGCCTGTTTGAAACCCTGCTTGATGCGCAGGATGCCGTTATCTCGGATGCGCTGAATCATGCCTCAATTATCGACGGCGTCCGGCTGTGCAAAGCGCAGCGTTATCGCTACGGCAATAACGATATGGCGCAGTTGCGTGCCTGTTTGCAGGAAGCACGCGATAAAGGTGCCCGACATATTCTGATTGCCACCGATGGCGTCTTCTCAATGGATGGGGTGATTGCGAATCTGTCTGCCATTTGCGATCTGGCTGATGAATTCTCCGCGCTGGTGATGGTGGATGATTCCCATGCGGTGGGCTTTGTCGGGAACACCGGACGCGGTACCCATGAATATTGCGGCGTCATGGGCCGGGTCGACATCATTACCGGCACGCTGGGTAAAGCACTGGGTGGCGCGTCCGGTGGCTATACCGCAGCAAAAGCCGAAGTCGTGGAGTGGTTACGCCAGCGTTCCCGTCCCTATCTATTCTCTAACTCGCTGGCGCCAGCCATCGTGGCTGCCTCGCTGCGGGTGCTGGATCTGCTCAGTGAAGGCGACGGACTGCGTCAGCGTTTGTGGGACAACGCCCGTTACTTCCGTGAGCAGATGACGGCGGCGGGCTTTACGCTGGCTGGTGCCGATCACGCCATTATCCCGGTGATGCTGGGTGAAGCCAGCGTCGCCCAGGAGTTTGCCCGCCTGCTGCAACAGGAAGGCATCTACGTGACCGGCTTCTTCTATCCGGTGGTGCCAAAAGGTCAGGCACGCATCCGCACCCAGATCTCTGCGGCGCACACCCAGCAGCAGCTGGAACGTGCGATGGCGGCCTTTACCCGCATCGGCAAACAACTGGGCGTCATCGCCTGAGGAGTCCGTCATGAAAGCACTTGCCAAACTGAAGAAGGAAGCGGGCATCTGGATGGTGACTGATGCCCCGGTTCCAGAGCCGGGTCACAACGATCTGCTGATTAAGATTCGTAAAACCGCCATCTGCGGCACCGATGTCCATATCTACAACTGGGATGACTGGTCGCGCAAAACCATTCCGGTGCCGATGATTGTCGGGCATGAGTATGTGGGTGAGGTGGTCGCGATTGGACAGGAAGTGAAAGGCTTTACGATTGGAGACCGGGTTTCGGGCGAAGGGCACATTACCTGTGGACACTGCCGCAACTGCCGCGCCGGACGCACTCATTTATGCCGCAACACGATGGGCGTGGGCGTTAACCGTCAGGGCTGCTTTGCGGAGTATCTGGTCATCCCCGCCTTTAATGCATTTAAAATTCCCGACAACATTTCCGATGAACTGGCGGCAATCTTTGATCCGTTCGGCAATGCAGTGCACACCGCACTCTCGTTCGATCTGGTCGGCGAGGATGTGCTGATCTCCGGCGCGGGTCCTATCGGCATCATGGCCGCCGCGGTCTGTCGGCATGTCGGCGCGCGCAACGTGGTAATTACTGACATCAATGAGTATCGCCTGGCACTGGCGCGGAAAATGGGCGTCACGCGCGCGGTCAATGTGGCGAATGAAGACCTGAGGGAAGTGATGCATGCGCTGGGTATGACGGAAGGATTTGATGTCGGGATGGAGATGTCGGGCGCACCTCCTGCTTTCCGTTCATTGCTGGAGGTGATGAATCACGGTGGGCGTATCGCGCTGCTGGGGATTCCGCCGGGTGAAATGGCAATTGACTGGAACCAGGTGATCTTTAAGGGGCTTTTCATCAAAGGCATCTATGGCCGTGAGATGTTTGAAACCTGGTACAAAATGGCGGCGCTGATTCAGTCCGGCCTCGATTTAACGCCGGTCATTACGCATCGCTACGGTATCGACGATTTCCAGCAGGGTTTCGATGAGATGCGTTCAGGACGCTCGGGGAAAGTGATACTGAGCTGGGATTAAAGCAACGGCCGCCGACGTGGCGGCCGCCTGATTAGCTTTGCTTCTTCTCTTCGTCGGTCAGGTAGCGCACTTTGCGCGTGTAATCCTGACCTTTAAAGTTCAGCGGCTGCTGCGGGTCGGCCAGGTATTTTTGCCATTCCGACAACGGGAATCCGCCATGCGCCCCAACCACATCCGGCGGGATGACTGCCGACTGACCGCCGATTTTTTTTGAGACCGGCCAGTTAGCCCATTCCCCCAGATTGACGGTTTTAATATCCAGCATGTCGAGCAACACTGCGAGCGGCAACTGGTCAGTAGGCGGCT
The DNA here is from genome assembly GCF_052045955.1 of Pantoea sp. 22096. NCBI lineage: Bacteria > Pseudomonadati > Pseudomonadota > Gammaproteobacteria > Enterobacterales > Erwiniaceae > Pantoea > Pantoea sp. 22096. The sequence continues at coordinate 59,514 of NZ_JBQEPW010000009.1, forward strand.
GGCTGTCGTTCATTAAATTCCAGGTATCATTAAACAGCGTCAGCCACAGCGGCGAAATGCGCTGCCAGACTTCACGGGTGGCAGCCAGGTAAGCGCCATTCACATGGTCCACCAGATAAGGCCGGATACTGTGCGGATAGTAGGCGGGGATCGCTGCTTCCGGCGCACCGTCCAGCTTGGCAATCATTTTCCCCTGACGAAAGCTGGAATAGAGATGGCCTGGCTTCATCATGATCTGCGGCATCTTAAGCAGATTGAGGTCGGAATCGATCATCAGAATACCGTCGCCTTCTGCCTGTAAAGGCGCCTGCAACTTGATCAAACGACTGCGATAGATTTGCTTATAGCGATAATTTTCTTCCCGATGCGGAACATCCAGCGTCGCCACGCGGGTTTTAGCCGGCAGGCTGCCAAAGGCGTGCGCTGGCTGATCGCTGACAATCACGACCTCTTTTGTCCCCGTTGCGAAACGTGCCGCAAAATCGGCACTGAGCAGGGCTTCTTCAATATAGTCCGCGCCTGTGCAGGGGATCACGACAGACGTGACCGGTACAGTGCCCTGAACCTCTTTTTGCGAATAAGGCAGGTTATGGCGCGCCCTGATATGGCGGTAACGGGGATTTAAAAAATTAAGCATGAGGTTTCTTTTTGACGACGCTTTGCAGAATATTCTCGACGCCGCTGATATAAGTTTCAATGGCGTACTGTTCACGTACGCGTTTCGCTGCCGCATTGGTCAGGCGTTGACGCAATTCCGTATCCTGCCACAGTGCGGTCAGGTGCTGGGTCAGTTGTACCACGTTGCCGTAATCAAACAGCAGTCCGGTTACGTCATGACTGATCAATTCGGCAGTGCCGACCACACGGGATCCCACAACGGCGGTATTCACCAGCATCGCCTCCAGCACAACCCGGGGTAAACCTTCACTGCGTGAGGCCAGAATAAACGCATCAAAAGCCGTGAGGTAATCGAGAGCATTATTCTGAAAGCCCGTAAAAACCACGTGATGCTGGATGTTCTCTGCTGTAGCAAGCTGCAGCAGATGCTGAAGTTCCGGACCCGCGCCGACAATCACCATCCGCCAGTCTGCATCGGGATTGGCGCGTTTAAAACGGCCCAGCGCCTGCAGGATATGGTGATTAGATTTGCGCAATATCAGGGAGCCGATAGTGCCAAATACAAAGGTCGAAGGGGAGAGTTTAAAACGCTGGCGGACTTCAAGGCGGTCGGGCAGAGTCTGGTGAACGTCGATAGCATTACTGACGGTAAAACAGCGTTCTACATCGATACCATGACGACGCAGGGTATTCCTGACGCCCTGCGATACGGCAATCACAGCCTGGCAATCCTGATTCACCATGCTCACCAGCCGCGGTTCCAGAACCGGATCGATACGGCAGTGTTGAACCACCGCAACGTCAAGGCTGCGCGCGGCCAGATAACCTTCCACATTGGTGCTGGGCTGGTTATTCATGTAGAGCGTGTCGAAATTACCCAGCTGTAGCAGTGAATTGATTTTGCTGGCATTGGGCATAATTCGCCAGCGCGTATCAATCTCATCAATAGCGCGCTTCTTGAGCTTTTTATTGAAAAACAGCAGCGCGCGCACGGCTTCTTTAACAAATTTAGCCCAGCGTGGCTGTTTGATTTGCGGAATAAAAAAGACCGGAATGGCCAGCGCATTTAGCGTGGCCTCAATGGTTTCGTCGTTACCACGGCTGTAGTTGTGGTAGAAGCAACAGGTGATATCAAATTTTTGACGATCGATACGTTTCAGCAGCTCCAGCATACTGTTGGTGCCGCCACCCCACTCTCTGCCGTTATCCAGCAGCAGGATTTTTTGTTTATTTATCGTCATCCCTATCACTGTTTCCGCACAGCCCGTTATTGTCCGACCCTGGATTATAGTAATTTCTGCGTATAAATGAACGCTAAGCCGGAGACTTAGCATTCATAGCAAATCAGAACAGATTTTTTAGCGTGGTAAACAGTGGGCTGTGATTCACACTTTCAGCGATTACGGCTAAGGCTCGGGTCGCCGGAACCGGTGCCAGTGGCTGTTTCACTTTACACAGGCTGGCAGGCTGGAAGCGTGGTGGTACCGGTTTTGGCGGAGCCACTGGCGTCGGTGAGCCGCTGCGGAGTGATTCGTTCAACAGCTGGCTGGGACGAACCAGCGTTATGTCGGCTGGCAGCGTGGGTAACATCTGTTGCAGCACCCGAACGGTAGTCGGATGGGGATGACCAATGGCAATCGCATAACCGTCGCGCTGCGCCAGCTTCACCGCCCGATTGAACTGCTGGCGGATGGCGTTAATATCCTGGCTGTCATCAAGAAAGACCCGACGTTTTAACACCCTGACCTGAGTACCCTGCGTGGCAGGTATCGCCTGACTGTTAGCGATGGTCATGCTATCCAGGAAGTAAAGATTGTAGTGGTTCAGCGCCTGCATCACTTTCTGCATGCCGGGCAGGCTTGAGGTCATTCTGCTGCCCATATGGTTATTCAGACCGACGGCATAAGGCACGTTGTTAACCGCATTACGCATGATGCGGGTAACCTCTTCGCTGCTCATCTCTGGCGTTAAGGTATCTTTTTCCAGCGGCTGTTTACTGAGCGGTGCCATCGGCAGATGGATCAGTACTTCATGACCACTCTGATGTGCTTTAGTCGCCATTTCATGCGCATGGGGTGCGTTGGGCAAGACCGCTAATGAAATAGCCTGCGGCATCTGCAGGACTTTGTTCTCTTCGGCAGGGCGATAGCCGACATCATCGATGACAATAGCCAGTTTGCCAGCCTGTGCAGCGTAGCTGAACAGTAAGGCGCTCAACAGAATGGAGATTTTTCGACGTTGCAGCAAAACTTATTTTCCTAACCACGGGAGTGGATTGACGGCCTGTCCCTGACGTCGGATTTCAAAATAGAGCGACGGGGTACCGCGGCCACCACTGGTGCCCACCAGTGCGATAGGCTGTCCTGCCTTCACCTGCGTACCCACGCTCACCAGCGCACTTTGGTTATAGCCATACAGGCTCATATCACCTTTGCCGTGCTCCAGCACAACCACCAGTCCGTAGCCCTGCAACCAGTCGGCCATCAGCACACGACCATCGGCGATAGCTTTCACCTCGGTGCCTTCCCGCGCATCAATCACCAGTCCTTTCCAGCGCAGTTCACCCTGGAGCTGTTCACCAAAGCGATGTTCAATACGTCCGCGCACCGGCCACAACGCCTGTCCGCCTGCACGACCGAGTCCACCGGTGCGGGCGACCAGTTCACGTTCGCTCTGGGTTGGCTGATAGCTGGAGCCTTTGGCTTTCGCCTGCGCCTGACGCTGACGCACTTTTTCCGCCTCACGGGCTTCACGTGCTGCGCGCTCACGCGCCTCGCGCTCCGCGCGGGCGATCTTATCCTGCAGACGGCTTTCGTTCTGACGCATCTCGACCAGATCGGCCTGATCTTTTTCCAGCGCGCTTTCCAGTGACGTCAGGGTCTTTTTACGCGCGTCGCTCGCCTGTTGCAGCTTCTGCTGCTGGCCCTGCTGCTGCGCTAATAACTCTTTCTGCTGCTGTTGCTTCTGCTCCAGCGAGGCACGTTGCTGATCCAAATCCTGACGTGTCTTTTGCAGCGATTCGATACTTTTCTGACGGGCAGCGTTCAGATAGCCGAAATAGGCCAGAATACGCTCACTGCGCTGGCTCTCTTCACCGCCCATCAAAAGCTGTACGCCACTGTGCTGACCCTGACGAAATGCCGCATCAAGTTGCTCAGAAAGCAGGCTTTCCTGCTGAGTTTGCTGTTTCTCCAGGCGAGCGATGGAGGTAGCGAGCTGCCTGATCTCATCATTCAGCGCGGTGAGGCTGTTGCGGGTGTCACGCAGCTGACGGCTCGCCAGCGCGATGATTTTTTCCTGGCTCTGCAACTGATCCAGCAGTTTGCTGCGCTGCAGTTTCTGCGCTTTAACGCTTTTCTCTTTTGCAGCAATGTTTTGCTGAATAGATTGCAACTGAGATTTACTGTCCTCTGCGCTGTGAACAGCGGCAGGCAACAACAGTGCTCCCGCACAAAGCAGACTAAGGGAGAAGCTGGACAGGTGTGTGAACAACGGCAGGTTATCGCCGTTGGGACGGGTCCTTGTGTGCGAAACGGTTGTTTTTCCCTTCATAGGCCAATGATTATTCCACGATGAACCGCCGCTTACCAGTGCTGCCAGCGGGCATTTGCTTTTCCAGTTATGTCCACTTTCGCCATGACATGGATTAACCCTTACGCCATTTTTGCCTTTCAGCCACTTTTTTTGGAAAATGGAGCACAAATCGATACTCTGGCCGCATAGCATCTGTACATGCGAAGTGGCGCAGGTATACTCAGAACCCTTGTTTTAGCTTATTAGCCCGGTCTGGAGTCGTTACCCCTCATGCAAGAAATTATGCAGTTTGCAAGCAATCACCCCATCCTGAGTCTGGCATGGGTCGTTTTACTCGTTATGGTGATTGTGACTACCGTTAAAGGAATGTTCTCTAAGGTAAAAACGATCAGCCGCGGTGAAGCCACCCGCCTGATTAATAAAGAGGACGCGGTAGTAGTAGACGTGCGTTCGCGCGACGATTTCCGCAGGGGGCATATTTCAGGTGCGCTGAATGTGGCAGCCGCTGAGATTAAAAAAGGCAACATCGACGAACTGGCAAAGCATAAGGCGCAGCCCATAATTGTGGTGTGTGCAACCGGACAAAGCGCAGGCGATTCTGCTGCACATCTCAGCGCGGCAGGCTTTGAGCAGGTTTCAGTGCTGAAAGAGGGTATCAGTGGCTGGAGCGGCGAAAATCTGCCGTTGGTTCGCGGTAAATAATCTTACAGAGGTGCTGATCATGGCAAACGTTGAAATGTATACCAAGGCCACCTGTCCTTACTGCCATCGTGCGAAGGCGCTGTTAACGCAAAAAGGCGTTTCGTTTCAGGAAATTCCCATCGATGGTGATATGGCGAAGCGCGAAGAGATGATCAAGCGTAGCGGTCGTACCACCGTGCCTCAGATTTTTATTGATGCGCAGCACATTGGCGGCTGCGATGACTTATTCGCACTCGATAATCGCGAAGGTTTAGATCCCTTACTGCAGGCGTAATTTTACGCCGGACAACCTCATATATAGGATTTGGTCACATGTCAGAACACAACACCAACGAAATGCAGTTCCAGATTCAGCGCGTATTCACTAAAGATATCTCTTTTGAAGCGCCAAATGCCCCGCAGGTTTTCCAGAAAGAGTGGGAACCGGACGTTAAGCTGGACCTGGATACTGCATCTTCTCAGCTGGCTGACGACGTTTACGAAGTGGTACTTCGTGTGACTGTAACCGCAACTGTGGGCGAAGAGACCGCTTTCCTGTGTGAAGTTCAGCAGGCCGGTATTTTCACCATCAGCGGTATCGAAGGAACGCAGATGGCACATTGCCTGGGTGCATACTGCCCGAACATTCTGTTCCCATACGCACGCGAATGTATTACCAGCCTGGTATCACGTGGTACCTTCCCGCAGCTGAACCTGGCACCGGTTAACTTTGATGCGCTGTTCATGAACTACCTGCAGCAGCAACAAGGTGAAGAAGGTGCTGAACCACATCAGGATGCCTGATGACAACTCACGCTTCGATTAGCGTCATCGGTGCCGGTTCCTACGGCACCGCTTTGGCGATTACGCTGGCCCGTAACGGCCACCCGGTGCTGTTGTGGGGACATAACCCGGCGCATCTGGCGCAACTTCAGACTGACCGCTGCAACACTGCTTTCCTGCCCGATGTACCGTTCCCCGACAATCTCTCCCTTGAGCCTGATCTGACCAAAACCATTGCCGCCAGCCGTGATTTATTAATCGTGGTGCCGAGTCATGTGTTCGGCGATGTGCTGCAGCAGATTAAACCTCATCTGCGGCCAGACTCGCGTATTGTCTGGGCGACCAAAGGGCTGGAAAAAGAGACGGGCCGTCTGCTGCAGGACGTGGCACGTGAAATAGTGGGTGATGCTATTCCGCTGGCCGTGATCTCCGGGCCGACCTTTGCAAAAGAGCTGGCGGCAGGATTACCGACGGCCATCGCGCTGGCCGCAACGGATGCGCAGTTTGCTGACGACCTGCAGCAGAAGCTGCACTGCGGTAAAAGCTTCCGCGTTTATAACAATCCAGATTTCATCGGCGTACAGCTGGGCGGCGCGGTAAAAAACGTCATCGCTATTGGTGCCGGGATGTCTGACGGGATTGGTTTTGGCGCGAATGCGCGTACTGCACTGATCACCCGTGGTCTGGCTGAAATGAGTCGGCTGGGCGCAGCGCTGGGTGCCGATCCCACCACCTTTATGGGTATGGCAGGTCTGGGCGATCTGGTGCTGACCTGTACCGATAATCAGTCGCGAAATCGTCGGTTTGGCATGATGCTGGGCCAGGGCGAGGATGTAGATAGCGCGCAACGCATTATCGGACAAGTTGTAGAAGGGTACAGAAACACCAAAGAAGTCAAAGCATTGGCTGCGCGTTTTGGTGTGGAAATGCCGATCACCGAGCAGATTTATCAGGTGTTGTATTGCGAAAAACCGGCGAGAGATGCAGCATTGAGCCTGCTGGGACGAACAAGGAAGGACGAAAACAGCATCAGCTAACGCAGGACGCGTAGCATCATCACCTGTAGCGCCCATTCAGGCGCTTTTTTTATCGGGAGAAAACAGCAATGTCGTCTGATGAGTTAGAACTGGTCTGGAATAATATCAAAGCAGAAGCGCGCGCCCTGGCTGATTGTGAGCCGATGCTGGCCAGTTTCTTCCACGCGACATTGCTCAAGCATGAAAATCTTGGTAGCGCTTTGAGTTATATGCTGGCCAACAAGCTGGCTAACCCGATTATGCCCGCCATCGCCATTCGTGAAATCGTTGAAGAAGCCTACCGTGAAGATCCGTCGATGATTATGTCTGCGGCTTACGATATTCAGGCGGTGCGCCAGCGCGACCCGGCGGTCGATAAATACTCCACGCCGCTGCTCTATCTCAAAGGATTTCATGCACTTCAGGCCTACCGCATTGGTCACTGGCTGTGGAATGAAGGCCGGCGTGCGCTGGCGGTTTATCTGCAGAATGAAATCTCCGTCTCTTTTGCCGTTGATATTCATCCCGCCGCCAACATTGGTCACGGCATTATGCTCGACCATGCCACTGGCATTGTGATTGGCGAAACCGCCGTGGTTGAGAATGATGTCTCGATCCTGCAATCGGTGACGCTGGGCGGTACCGGCAAAACCAGCGGCGACCGCCATCCGAAAATCCGTGAAGGGGTAATGATTGGTGCCGGTGCGAAAGTGCTGGGGAATATTGAAGTCGGCAGGGGAGCAAAAATTGGCGCGGGTTCTGTGGTGTTACAGCCTGTGCCGCCACACACCACGGCAGCAGGCGTACCCGCGCGTATCGTCGGCAAGCCAGGCAGTGAAAAGCCGTCAATGGATATGGATCAGCACTTCAATGGCAGCCTGGCCGGTTTTCAGTTTGGCGACGGCATCTAATCTTTAATCAGTGCGCCCGCGTAATCCAGCTGGCGCCACGCTTCATAGACCACTACTGAAACGGCATTCGATAAATTCATGCTGCGGCTTTCCGCTTTCATTGGGATGCGGATTTTCTGCTGCGCCGGTAACGCCGCCAGAATTTCCGCTGGCAGTCCACGGCTCTCAGGTCCAAACAGCAGATAATCGCCAGCCTGATAGGCGACGGCACTGTGTGTGGGTGTACCTTTGGTCGTCAGCGCAAACAGACGTTCAGGCGACTCCGTGGCGATAAATGCCTGATAGTCAGCATGGAATTTTATGGCCGTGAATTCGTGGTAATCCAGTCCGGCGCGACGTAAACGCTTGTCATCCCAGGCGAAGCCGAGCGGCTGAATCAGATGAAGCTGGAAGCCCGTATTGGCGCACAGGCGAATGATATTGCCGGTATTTGGCGGAATTTCTGGTTCAAACAAGACAATGTTAAGCATAAGGCCCCCGATGACAGGGGCCGAAGCATAGCAAATTATTGACGACCGGAGGAGTAGAGCGGCAACCAGAGGGTCAGACGCAGGCCGCCCAGTGGACTGTCATCGGCTTTAACCCAGCCGCGATGCTGCTGCACTGCCGTTTCAACAATGGCCAGGCCAAGACCCGTGCCGCCTGATTCGCGATCGCGCGCTTCATCGGTACGGTAGAAGGGTCGGAAAATCTGTTCACGATCTTCCGGACTCACGCCAGGGCCGTCATCATCAACGTGTACCGTGATACCGGAAATATCGACGGAGAAGCTGACGCTGATATGGGTGTGTGAGTAGCGCAGCGCATTGCGCACGATGTTTTCCAGTGCACTCTCCAGCGCATGAGGGTTGCCGTAGAGCGGCCATGGGCCAGGCGGGTAGGGGATATCCATCTTCTTGCCCATCTGCTCAGCCTCAAAACGGGCATCTTCCAGCACCCCATTCCACAACTGATTCGCCTTCATCGCTTCGCTGACCAGTGCATTTTTATGCTGGGTGCGTGACAACACCAGCAGGTCGTTGATCATGCCATCCAGACGCTGTGCTTCCATCTCAATCCGCTCCAGCTCTTTCCCTTCGCCCTGACGCCGACGCAGCAGCGCGGTAGCCAGTTGCAGACGAGTAAGCGGGGTACGAAGCTCATGACTGATATCCGATAGCAGACGTTGCTGACCGGTCATCATTCGCTCCAGCGCACTCACCATCTGGTTAAAGCTGGAACCCGCCGCCAGAAACTCCTGTGGGCCTGACTCCAGTTCCGGATGCTGACGCAGATTCCCGCTTGCCACTTCATCGGCGGCATATTTCAGCTTACGCGCCGGACGTGCCAGACTCCACGCCAGCCACAGCAGCAGCGGTGAGCTGATGAGCATGGTGACAATAAGCAACAGCAACGGACGGTCAAACAGCAGATTGACGAAATCCAGCTGGGAACTGTTGGCGGGACGGATCATGTAAAGCTGGTAGTTATCTTCGCCATCCCGTACGGCGAAAGGCCCTACCAGCTCAACTCGACCATATTTCTTTTTCTGCGGATGATCGGCGTTATCAGACTGGCCGATAAAGTTGCGGATAACCTGCATTTCGTTATGTTGCGCGCCAATCACCCGACCTTCACTGGTCACTAACAGCAGCCGCTGACCCGGCGGTGCCCACTTTTCTACGGCGCGAAACAGACGACGCCACCACATCAGATCGTTAGGGGGATCCTGTGACAGCTCTGCTTCGACGTGTTGCTCAATCATGATGCCCTGCCGCTGTTCACTTTCCAGCAGCGAGGTCATCTGTCGTGAATCGAGCTTGGGCACCATCAGCACCAGCATCAACACCAGCGCCAGCGTTAACCAGAAGATGGCGAAGATACGGGTGGTCAGACTTCCAATCATGATGCCGAAACCATCAGGTAGCCGCGGCCACGTAAGGTTTTAAACCAGGGATGACCGTCACGGCGTTCAGGCAGCTTGCGGCGCAGATTCGAGATATGCATATCGATGGCGCGGTCAAAAGGTGTCAGGCGCTTGCCCAGCACTTCCTGACTCAGATGTTCACGCGAGACGACCTGGCCCAGATGCTGCGCCAGCAGATAAAGCAGGGTGAACTCCGTGCCGGTGAGATCCAGCGTGACATCATCAAAACTCGCTTCCTGACGGCCAGGATTGAGCCGCAGGCAGTCCACTTCCAGTGTGGGCGAGCTATTGTCGTGTTGCTGCTGCTGTTCACTCCAGTTTGAGCGGCGCAGAATAGCGCGGATACGCGCCACCAGTTCGCGATCGTTAAACGGTTTAGGCAGATAGTCATCTGCACCGAGTTCGAGGCCCAGTACGCGATCCAGCTCGCTGCCGCGCGCCGTGAGCATGATGACGGGGGTTTGATGTTGCTGACGCAGTTCTTTCAGGGTGTCGATACCGTTTTTCTTCGGCATCATGACATCCAGTAAAAGCAAATCAATAGAGTTATCGAGCAGGTTCAGTGCTTGTTCACCATCGCTGGCCACCACCACTTCAAACCCTTCCATTTCTAACAGTTCTTTTAAAAGCGAAGTTAATTCGCGGTCGTCATCTACCAACAGGATTTTATTCATTTTTGTAGCCCTCCGCAGGCAAAATACCGTGTTCCTGGCGCACCTATCTATCGCTTTACGTAGTTTTACACCCCCTGACGGATGTTTGCAGCTGTCGCCGTACACTGGCTCTCGTTGAATCGCAAAACGGAACGAACTGGAGTACACGATGCGCAAATTAACCGCCGTCGTCCTTGCCTCAGCGATGGCTCTGAGTGTCGCCAGCGCAGGTGCTAAAGATGCGACGACGATTGACGAGATGCATCATGGCGGATTGCCGACAGGCAGTATGACGCAAAATCCGCAAAGCCACATGTTCGATGGTATCGAGCTGACTGAAGTGCAGCGTCAGCAGATGCGAGACCTGATGCAACAGGCCCGACATGAGCGCCCGGTCGTTCATATTGACGATATCGCAGCATTACACGACCTGGTGACTGCAGACCAGTTTAACGAAGCGGCCATCCGCGCAAAGGCGGAAGTTATCGCCAGAGTTCAGGTTGAACAGCAGGTTGAGATGGCGCGCGTACAGAATCAAATGTTTCAACTGCTAACGCCGGACCAGCAGGCCACGTTGCAGAAGAATTACCAGCGGCGACTTAATGAGCTGCGACAGTTTTCGAATCTGCAGTCAGCGTCATCGCTGCAGGCAGTGAGTAGTACCAGCAGTAACCAGTAACATAGTATCCCTGTTTTCCTTGCCATAGACACATCCCTGTCTTCCCCCGCCATGATGGTGGGGGTTTTTTTTATCTTTTTTTCACTTTTTTTAATTTGACCGGAATCATCACCACGCAACAAAACCCCCATTTTATTAGCGCTTGTTTAACGTTAGTTTGTCAGGCTCGATGATTATTGACTATTCAGGCCATCACGTAAATTTAAGCGTACCGGTAAGCATCTTAAGGCTGTCAAAATAATTTAAGCCACTGAAACTAATAGATTTACGGCCTTCTCATATAAGCTTTTATCTTAACTTTCAACGCGTTGCTTTTCCCGCGTTACGCTTGCCGGTTCAGGCGCACCCTCTACACTTAATCCTGTCACTGCAGGGAAGTTAAGTGTCTTTGCGAAGTCTCAGGGAGCAACAACCACATTATGTAGTCCTGAATGAATCTATTAACGGAGTAAGTTATGGCAGAGCATCGTGGTGGTTCAGGTAATTTCGCAGATAATCCGCAAAAAGCGTCTGAAGCCGGTAAGAAAGGCGGCCAGAGCAGCGGCGGCGGAAACTTCAAAAACGATCGTGAAAAAGCATCAGAAGCAGGGAAAAAGGGCGGCAAAAAGTAATCGCCGCGTCTTTCTCAGCCCAGACCAGCACATGACTGTGGTCTGACACTGATGTGTATGACACTTTGCCCCGTCCTCCCCGAGGTCGGGGCTTGTTTTTTTATGCCTGCCACGCTTTTGCAAAAGAGACTAAGTCGTTGAATGACCCGCTAAGCACTGCCCGCCTCCTGGTGTTAAACTTTAGCCATTCTTTTATTTGAGTACGCATCATTGCTGATGCTGCAAAGGGAATCTGGCATGCGATCCTCTTATGGCCGACTGGTAAAGCGTGCTGCGCTGGCCGCCACCATTCTTGCTTCTGTGCTGTTAATCGTGAAAATTTTTGCCTGGTGGTACACCGGTTCGGTGAGTTTGCTGGCTTCACTGGTAGACTCGCTGGTGGATATCGCCGCATCCCTGACCAATCTGCTGGTGGTGAGATATGCGCTGCAACCGGCTGACGAAGATCATACTTTCGGGCACGGCAAAGCGGAATCGCTGGCGGCGCTGGCGCAAAGTATGTTTATCTCCGGCTCGGCGCTGTTTCTGTTTCTGACTGGCCTGCAGCATCTTGCCTCGCCCAGTGAGATGCGGGCGCCCGGCGTTGGCGTTGTGGTGACCGTTTTGGCACTGAGTTCAACGCTGGTGCTGGTCGCCTTTCAGCGCTGGGTGGTGCGTAAAACCCGCAGTCAGGCCATCAGGGCTGACATGCTGCACTATCAGTCGGACGTCATCATGAATGGTGCCATTCTGATCGCGCTGGTCCTGAGCAGCTATGGCTTTGTCCGGGCTGATGCCCTGTTCGCGTTGGGGATTGGCATTTTCATTCTCTACAGTGCGTTGCGTATGGGCTATGAGGCGGTGCAGTCATTACTGGATCGCGCGCTACCTGAAGAGGAGCGGCAGCAGATTCTGACACTGGCGACAAACTGGCCACAGGTGCAGGGCGTCCACGATCTGCGAACCCGCCAGTCCGGCCCCACTAAATTTATTCAGCTACATCTGGAACTGGAAGACCAGTTGCCACTGGTGCAGGCGCACCGGGTAGCCGATCAGGTTGAGAAGGCATTACGCAAAGAATTTCCTGGGTCAGACGTAATTATCCATCAGGATCCCTGTTCTGTGGTACCGTTCGAGAGAGAAGATTCTTTAGGTTTTTAACGTAAATGAATCAAATCGATACGAAAGGAATGACGTAACGCTAACATTGCTGCAAAAAATAGTGAAAAGTTGTCTGACCTGAATCAATTCAGCAGCAAGCCTTTGATATACTATCTGCCATCACATGTCGCGCTAATCGTAAAATGATCTTCAGCAGCGATCGACAGGCAGGATTAACCCTTAGTTTTGAACAATCCAGAGGTTGTCATGATCAAAAAAATTGGTGTATTGACCAGTGGCGGTGACGCCCCAGGCATGAACGCAGCTATTCGTGGAGTGGTACGTTCCGCGCTGAGTGAAGGACTGGAAGTTTTTGGGATCTATGACGGTTATCTGGGATTGTACGAAGATCGCATGATTAATCTTGATCGCTACAGCGTCTCCGACATGATTAACCGTGGTGGCACGTTCCTGGGCTCAGCGCGTTTCCCTGAGTTCCGTAATGAAGATGTGCGCCAGGTTGCCATTGAGAACATGAAAAAGCGCGGTATTGATGCGCTGGTTGTGATTGGTGGTGACGGCTCCTACATGGGTGCTAAGCGCCTGACTGAAATGGGCTTCCCATGCATCGGTCTGCCAGGCACCATTGATAACGACGTGGCCGGAACGGATTACACCATCGGTTATTTCACTGCGCTGGAAACCGTGGTTGAAGCGATTGACCGCCTGCGTGACACCTCTTCTTCGCATCAGCGTATTTCGATTGTTGAAGTGATGGGCCGCTACTGTGGCGATCTGACCCTGGCGGCGGCGATTGCCGGTGGCTGCGAGTTCATCGTCCTGCCAGAGTTCCCGTATACCCGCGAAGAGCTGGTTGCGGAAATCAAAGCGGGCATCGCCAAAGGTAAAAAGCACGCTATCGTGGCGATCACCGAACACATCTGCGATATCGACGATCTGGCCCGTTTCATTGAAACAGAAACCAAACGTGAAACCCGTTCGACCGTTCTGGGCCATATTCAGCGTGGCGGTGCACCTTGTGCGTATGACCGTATCCTGGCCTCACGCATGGGCGCTTACTCCATTGAACTGCTGATGCAAGGTTACGGCGGCCGTTGTGTGGGTATTCAGAACGAGAAGATGGTGCATCACGACATCGTCGACGCAATTGAAAACATGAAACGTCCCTTCAAGCGTGACTGGCTCGACACGGCGAAAAAACTCTATTAATTACAGGCGGGGTGTGCTGCACGGCATGCCCCAGCATTCTCCTTGCATATTCCCCTCGGTTATAACAGCTTATTTTTAATTCTTTTAGCTCTGTAATGGTTTATGTCACGCTTAGCCCATAACGACATTGGGAGAGTGCGTAATGAACAAGTGGAGTATTGGCGTTACCCTGTTGCTGGCCTCAACCAGCGTTCTGGCGAAAGACATTCAGCTGTTAAACGTATCCTACGATCCAACGCGTGAACTGTACGAACAGTACAACAAAGCGTTCAGTGCGCACTACAAACAGGAAACCGGCGACAATGTCGTGGTCCGCCAGTCGCATGGCGGTTCCGGAAAGCAGGCGACCTCCGTGATTAACGGCATCCGGGCGGATGTGGTCACACTGGCGTTGCAATCCGATGTTGATGCCATTGCCGAACGCGGTCGTATTGATAAGGACTGGATCAAACGTCTGCCGGACAACTCTGCGCCTTACACCTCGACCATCGTCTTCCTGGTTCGTAAAGATAACCCCAAGGGTATCCATGACTGGAGCGACCTGACGAAGCCAGACGTATCTGTGATTACGCCTAACCCGAAAACGTCCGGCGGCGCCCGCTGGAACTATCTGGCGGCCTGGGGCTGGGCACTGGATCATAACAACGGTGATCAGGCTAAAGCGCTGGCTTACGTCAGAGCGCTGTTCAAAAACGTTGAAGTGCAGGATTCGGGTGCACGCGGCGCCACCAACACCTTCGTTGAGCGCGGGATTGGCGATGTGCTGATCGCCTGGGAAAACGAAGCTTATCTGGCGGTTAACAAACTGGGTAAAGACAAGTTCGAGATTGTTACCCCGAGCGAATCGATTCTGGCTGAACCGACCGTGTCGGTGGTCGATAAAGTGGTGGATGAAAAGGGCACGCGTAAAGTCGCTGACGCTTATCTGAAATATCTCTACTCGCCAGAAGGCCAGACCATCGCTGCACAGAACTACTATCGCCCGCGTGATGCTGAAATCGCGAAGAAATTTGCCAGCACCTTTGCACCCGTGAAGCTGTTCACCATTCAGGACAAGTTTGGTGGCTGGGCGCAGGCTCAGAAAGCCCACTTCGCCGATGGCGGCAGCTATGACCAGGTCATGAAACCATAACGTATTGCGGTCAGCGCGCTCTGCGCTGACCGCTTATCCGCCACCCTCACGTCTTTTCTCTTCTCTGCCCAGCCGCTGGGTTATCTGCCCGAATTCCCCGTGACATTTTTTTCCCGCCAGGCGAGGATGCAGGCTGCTAAACCATTCGGGAAGCGTTGTTATGCCGACAAATCGTCGTGCAACCAGCCTGGTTGCGGTTCTGCTGGTGCTGCTCATTGCGGGAATACTGGTTGCCGCACTGCATTTCAAAAAGAACAGTGATGCACTCTGGCAGATTGTCAGCCAGAAATGTGTGCCTCATCAGCAGAGCAGCAGAGACCCTGCGCCCTGCCAGCGTGTTGACCAGCCGCATCGCTATGCCATGCTGAAAGATATGAACGGGCCGTTGCAGTATCTGCTGATTCCGCTCGACAAAATCACCGGTATCGAAAGCCCGCAGTTACTGCAACCCGCGACGCCTGACTACTTTGCCCTTGCGTGGCATGAACGAACCCTGCTTGCACAGCGACGCGGCTCACCCATTGATGATCGGGTCCTGTCACTGGCGATCAATTCACAATATGGCCGCACGCAGAATCAGCTCCATATTCATCTCTCCTGTCTGCGGGCCGATGTGCGTCAAAAGCTCGACGAGCTGACGCCGCAGCTTAGCGGTCAGTGGCAGGACATCATGCTGCGTAAGCACCGCTACTGGCTGCGAGCCCTGACGGCCGATGAGCTGACTCAGCAGAGTGCATTTATCCGACTGGCCGATGAACGGCCAGAGGCACGCACAGAGATGGGGAAATATGGGCTGGCACTGGCTGAATTAAGCGATGGGCGACTGGTCTTGATGGCGATTCAGCGAAACTGGCTGCTGCTGAACAGTGGGTCGGCGGAGGAGTTGCAGGATCACGCCTGTGAGCTGATCGCGCCCATAAAAAAGGCGGCTTAAGCGCCGCCTCTGCCCGGAATGCTAATGCTTAAGCGTTTTTTGCAGCCGCCGCAGCTTTAACGATTACCGCGAAAGCATCTGCTTTCAGTGACGCACCGCCAACCAGCGCACCATCGATGTCAGGCTGGGTGAACAGCTCAGCAGCATTCTTGTCGTTAACAGAGCCGCCGTACTGAATGATGACCTGTTCAGCGATAGCTGCATTTTTCTTCGCGATATGATCACGGATGAATTTGTGCACGGCCTGAGCCTGAGCAGGGGTCGCAGATTTGCCGGTACCGATGGCCCAGACGGGCTCATACGCGATAACCGCATCTTTGAACGCTTCAGCGCCCTGGGTTTCCAGAACGGCATTCAGCTGACGCGCACAGACTTCTTCGGTTTTACCCGCTTCGTTTTCTGCTTCGGTTTCACCAATGCACAGCACCGGAACCAGGCCCACTGACTTCAGTACCGCGTATTTCTTCGCGATAAACTCGTCGCTCTCTTTGTGGTAAGTGCGGCGTTCTGAATGACCGATAATGATATATTTCGCGCCGATATCTTTCAGCATCTCTGCGGAAACTTCACCGGTAAATGCGCCAGACAGGTTAACGTCCACGTTCTGCGCACCCAGTGCGATGTGGCTACCGGAGATGGCGTGTTTTGCCTGCTCGAGATAGAGCGCTGGCGGTGCAATGGCGACGCCACAACCCTCAACGCCAGAGAGTTCCTTACGCAGACCCGCGATCAGTTCAGCTGTGATCTGCTTGCTGCCATTCAACTTCCAGTTACCCATAACCAGTGGATGTCGCATTCTATCCTCCGCATAACGCGATACATGAAAAATCGCTGCCAGCCGGCAGCGTTGTCTGCCAGACAGTATAGAGATCAAATGTAGTGATGGCTTTGCTTTTCGTCATTTTCAGCCACATCATCAGGGGCTCGCGAGCGCCAGTTTGACCGGTTCAATCGCGAAGGTCAGTCCTTTGTCGCCGTTGTCAGCGACCACAAAACGCAGCGCGCCGTCGACCTGCGCAAAGTAGGGTAAATCCTTACCTTCCTTCAGCAGGCTCTCCAGCTTTTTACGCCCTTCCTCGGCGCTTAATCCTGGTACAAAAAAGCGCAGCATGGCGGTCATATAAGCCAGCGCTTTTTGCTGTGAGGCGCTCTGGTCCGGGCCAGGCAGTGGCAGCCAGGTGATCTGCAGCGTCTTGATTTTACCGGTGCCGGGTTCCAGCGCGGTAGAGGCATAGAGCGTTTCATTGATTTTGCTGGCGGCGCGCGTCAGGTTGCTTTTATCACCCCGGTTATCAATAGCGCGATACTCCGGCAGCATCAATGCTGCATTGGCCAGATTATATTTTTCGCGAAACTGGCCGATAGTCATATCAAAGGTGGGAGCGCCCGCCAGCAGATAAGGCGCGGTGGGCAACGCATCGGGCCGTTCTGGCGGTGGCGGATCGGCGGCAAAGACCGGAACCGTCAGCGCAAACGATAACAGCAGTGCGCCAGGCAAATTCTTCATTTTGTCGATCCTAACCCGTAAACTCAGGCGCAAATTAAAACGGTTTTTATCCGCGAGGTCAAAAGCGCGGCGGTTCTCTTCTCTCTGGATGATAATGCATGACGTTACAACAATGGTGTTTTTCCTGGCGCGGCCGACTGGGACGACGTGATTTCTGGATCTGGCAGGCCGTCTGGTTGCTGACCACGACACTGTTATTCGTCTTAGCAGCAAACGACTGGATTGATAGCCAGATGGCGGCCTTTGGCGTGGTCTGCCTGCTATGGCCCGCCAGCGCGGTTATGGTTAAACGGCTGCACGATCGCAATCGACGCGGCTACTGGGGATTTCTGGTGATTGTTGCCTGGCTGCTGGTGGCGGGAAACTGGACCATGCTGGGTGGGGTTCTGCCCTGGCTGCTGGGCCGCGCCATTCCGCTTGCATTAATCGCTGGTCTGCTGCTGGATCTCGGCGTCTTTCGCGGTACCCCCGGCGCTAACCGGTTTGGTACCGCGACGCAGCCGGTGCGATACCGGCAAACGACTCACCAGTAATGTTCACTGGTGATATGGCCCGGCTTACGCTTCAGGTGTTTGCGCATCTCGCGCGTCTCTTTCAGTAACTGCTGGGTATCGCGCACCATCTGCGGGTTGCCGCACAGCATCACGTGGCTGCTGTCGGCATCCAGGCTTAACCCGGTGGCGCGCTCCAGCTCACCGTTTTCGATCAGCGCCGGGACCCGGCCCGTCAGCGAACCGGCGATCGCTTCGCGACTCACCACTGTCTGGATGTGCAGCTTACCTTGATAATGTTGTTGCAGCTGCTGCATCAGTGGCAAAAAGCTCAGGTCGGCCGCATAGCGTGCGGCATGCACCAGCACGATGTTTTCAAAGCGATCCAGCCCTTCGCCCTGCTGGAGCATCGACAGGTAGGGACCAATCGCGGTGCCGGTTGCCAGCATCCATAAGGTTTTGCATTCCGGGACTTCATCCAGCACAAAGAATCCCGCGGCTTCTTTGGTAACCATCACCTGATCGCCCGGCTGAAGTGCCTGCAGATGCGGACTCAGCTTGCCCTCTGGCACCGTGACCAGGTAAAACTCCAGCAGGTCATCTTTTGGCGCATTGACGTAGGAGTAAGCGCGCTGCACCCGCTCACCGTCGATTTCCAGCGCCAGCTTGGCAAATTGCCCGGCGATAAAAGGATCGATGGGCGCTTTTACCCGGAGACTGAACAATGCATCCGTCCAGTTTTTGACTTCCTTTACTTCACCATTGACCCACTCAGCCATAATCACTCCCGGGTTGTTGATTATTCAGGCAGGTCACTATTTTCGCGACTAGCCAGCGAGATTGCCAGCCTGCGCCCTGGCAAAGGCTCTAATCGACAAACTGTTGCTTTGTCTTTACAGGCTGGCGCATAAACTTGACAGGCGCAAGCCCGGACCTTTTCGCTTACCTCTCGCTTTGTCATCCAATCCTGATATTTTGCCCGCCATAACAAGATGACTGGCGGGTGAACCGCTGTTTTAACCTCCTTTCACAGAAAGAAATTTTGCATAATCATGATTAGTAAACTGGAAAATCGCCTACTGCTGGTGATGCTCATTGTGCTGGTGGCTGTCGGGCAGATGGCACAGACTATCTACGTCCCGGCGATGTCGGTGATGGCGGACGCCCTGAATGTACGGGATGGCGCGCTGCAGCGGGTGATGGCGGCCTATCTGATGACCTATGGCGGATCCCAGCTGATCTACGGTCCGCTGTCAGACAGTGTGGGCCGTCGTCCGGTGATCCTGGCGGGCATGATGATCTTTATGATCGGCGCAATCACGGCTCTGATGGCGACCTCTCTCGATATGCTGGTGCTGGGTAGCGCAATCCAGGGACTGGGAACCGGCGTGGCAGGCGTGATGGCCCGTACCATGCCACGTGATCTCTACGAGGGGCACGCGCTGCGTCGCGCTAACAGCCTGCTTAATATGGGCATTCTGGTCAGCCCGCTGCTGGCACCGGTGATTGGCGCACTGCTGACCCAGCTCTTTGGCTGGCACGCCTGTTTCGCCTTTCTGCTGCTGCTCTGTCTTGCGGTGACCGGTTCCATGGCGCGCTGGTTGCCGGAGACCCGGCCGCAGAGTGCGGAAGTGACCCCTTTCTTTAAACGTTACGCCCGCCTGCTCAGCGACGCGAATTTCGTCCGCTATATTGTGCTGCTGATTGGCGCGCTGGCCGGGATTGCGGTCTTTGAGTCGAGCTGTGGCGTTCTGCTGGGCGGCGTGCTCGGCCTGCACAGCCTGACCGTCAGCATCCTTTTCATCCTGCCGATTCCGGCAGCGTTCTTTGGTGCGTGGTTTGCCGGGCGCGAGCAGGGTTCATGGCACAGCCTGATGTGGTGGGGCGTGAATAGCTGTCTGCTGGCGGGCATCCTGATGTGGATCCCGGCATGGTTCGGCGTAATGAATATCTGGACGCTGCTGGTGCCCGCCGCGCTGTTCTTCTTTGGTGCCGGTATGCTGTTTCCGCTGGCGACCTCAGGCGCGATGGAGCCGTATGCGTGGCTGGCGGGAAGCGCGGGCGCACTGATTGGCGGCATGCAGAATCTGGGATCGGGCCTGGTGGCGTGGCTCTCAGCCATGATGCCGCAGCGCGATCAGTTCAGCCTTGGCATGCTGATGTTTTTTACCGCGCTGGTGATGCTGCTCTGCTGGTTGCCGCTCTCACGTCAGCCGGAGCGCGGCAATCAGCCGGTTACAGGATAAACGGATGGAGCGCCGGATCTTTACGGTCGAGATAGTGAATCGACTGGATGCGGCGAATGGTGCGTGATTTACCGCGAATCAGCAGCGTTTCGCTGGTAGCAATATTGCCCTGACGCGTAATGCCTTTCAGGAGTTCGCCACTGGTAATGCCGGTGGCGGCAAATACCACGTTGTCGTTACGGGCCATCTCGCCCAGCGTCAGCTTTTTACCCGCTTCAATTCCCATCTCTGCACAGCGCTGCAGCTCCTGCTCGCCAAGCCGACGGTTTTCAGCGCTGTCGCCTTTCACATGATGACGTGCCAGCAAGCGGCCCTGCATATCGCCGTCCAGTGCACGGATCACCGCCGCAGAGACCACGCCTTCCGGTGCGCCGCCAATGCCGTACATCACATCCACTTCGCTGTCCGGCATGCAGGTCAGAATCGAGGCGGCGACATCGCCATCCGGGAAGGTAAAGACCCGTACGCCCAGCTGCTGCAACTGGCCGATCACCGCATCGTGACGTGGCTTTGCCAGAATCGATACGGTCAGCTGCGACAGCGGCTTGTTCATCGCTATCGCGATATTACGCAGGTTGGTTTCCAGCGGCAGGTCGAGATCGATAGCGCCATGCGCTGCCGGACCGACAATCAGTTTCTCCATGTACATGTCAGGGGCGTGCAGAAAGCTGCCTTTATCGCCGACGGCCATCACGGCCAGCGCGTTAGCCTGGCCAAGTGCCGTCATGCGGGTGCCTTCAATCGGATCGACGGCAATATCGACCGCATCACCGCGACCGGTACCAACTTTTTCACCGATATAGAGCATCGGCGCTTCATCGATTTCGCCTTCACCGATCACAATCTGACCGTCAATTTCAATGGAGTTCAGGACATGACGCATGGCATGGACAGCCGCGCCGTCAGCTGCATTTTTGTCGCCGCGTCCTAACCAGTGATAGCCTGCCAGGGCGGCAGCTTCGGTTACGCGGGAAAATTCAATGGCAAGTTCTCGTTTCATGGCATCTACCTGACAAAAAACCGGCAGGCAGTGTAACACAGCGGGGCAGCAGGGCGGGGAAAAGGCCCGCGACGGCCAGCGTCGCGGGCACAGAGATTACTCCTGGTCTTCCCACGCCTGTGCGCGGGCAACCGCTTTTTTCCAGCCGGCATAGCGGAAGTTACGCTCGGTCGTTTCCAGGCTTGGACGGAACTCACGCTCAATAACCGCTTTAGCGCGCACTTCATCCAGATCCTGCCAGAAGCCGACAGCCAGACCCGCCAGATAGGCAGAACCCAGCGCCGTTACTTCACGCACTTCCGGACGCTCAACACGGGTGCCGAGGATGTCAGCCTGGAACTGCATCAGGAAGTTGTTGGATACCGCACCACCATCCACACGCAGCGCCTGCAGGCGGGTGTTGGCATCATTCTGCATCGCTTCCAGCACGTCACGCGTCTGATAAGCGATCGACTCCAGCGTCGCACGGATGATGTGGTTAGCGTTCGCGCCGCGCGTCAGACCGAAGATTGCGCCACGGGCATACGGGTCCCAGTAAGGTGCGCCCAGGCCGGTGAAAGCAGGCACCATGTAAACGCCATTGGTATCTTTCACTTTCATCGCGAAGTATTCAGAGTCAGCCGCTTCACTGATCAGCTTCATCTCATCGCGCAGCCACTGAATAGAGGCACCCCCGATAAATACGGCACCTTCCAGCGCATAGTTCACTTCACCGCGCGGGCCACAGGCGATAGTGGTCAGCAGGCCATGGGTCGAGGTCACCGCTTCAGTACCGGTGTTCATCAGCATAAAGCAGCCGGTGCCGTAGGTGTTTTTCGCCATGCCAGGCTGTACACACAGCTGGCCATACAGCGCGGCCTGCTGGTCACCGGCAATACCGGCGATAGGAATACGTGTACCGCCTTTACCACCGATGTTGGTCTGACCGTAGACTTCAGACGAGGACTTCACTTCCGGCAGCATTTCACGTGGGATATCCAGGATATCCAGCATGCGCTGATCCCACTCGAGCTTGTGAATGTTAAACATCATGGTACGTGAGGCGTTGGTATAGTCAGTAATGTGAACGCGGCCCTGAGTCATTTTCCAGACCAGCCAGGTATCAACGGTACCGAACAGCAGCTCGCCACGTTTCGCACGCTCACGTGAGCCTTCAACATGGTCCAGGATCCACTTCACTTTCGTTCCGGAGAAGTAGGGGTTAATTACCAGCCCGGTGGTGTGCTGGATGTACTCTTCCAGACCCTCTTTCTTCAGTTTGTTACAGTAGTCGGCGGTGCGGGGATCCTGCCAGACGATGGCGTTATAGATAGGTTTACCGGTCTCTTTTTCCCACACGATGGCGGTTTCGCGCTGGTTAGTGATACCAATTGCCGCAATCTCATCAGAACGGATATCGGCATGGGCCAGCACTTCAACCAGCGTAGAGCTTTGTGAAGCCCAGATATCCATTGGATCATGCTCAACCCAGCCCGCTTTCGGGTAGATCTGAGTAAATTCGCGCTGCGATACCGCAACGATATTAGAGTCGTGGTCGAGAACGACGGCGCGTGAGCTGGTTGTTCCCTGATCGAGCGCGACAATATATTTTTTATCTGTGGTAGTCATAAATTCAGTCCTGATGATAAAAGGTGAAACTTACGCTTTACGCTGCTGAGCGCGTGCAACTGGTTTGTCTGCTGGAACGCTTGCAGGTTCCTGGGCGGTACCTGGCAGGTAGCGACCAATCAGTGTGCGATAACCTACTGCACCCAGGCAGGCACCGACCAGCGGGCCAAAAATCGGCACGAGGAAGTAAGGGATGTCACGACCACCGGTAAAGGCAACGTTACCCCAGCCTGCCAGCCATGCGAAGATCTTCGGTCCGAAATCACGTGCCGGGTTAAGGGCGAAGCCGGTCAGAGGACCCATGGAGCCACCGATAACCGCAACCAGCAGGCCAATCAGCAGTGGAGCCAGTGGGCCACGCGGAATGCCGTTGCCGTCATCCGTCAGACCCATAATCACCGCCATTAATACTGCAGTGATGACCATCTCAACCAGGAAGGCCTGGCCGACACCGATATGTGGATTAGGGTAGGTTGAGAAGATGCCTGCCAGGTCGAGACTTTCAACCGTGCCGCGCACCATCTGGTGGCTCTGCTCATAATCAAAAAACAGGCTGTAGTAGAGACCGTATACCAGCGCCGCGGCACAAAAGGCACCGGCAATCTGCGATACGATATAAGGCAGAACTTTACGTCCTTCAAAATTAGCAAACAGGCAGAGTGCAACGGTAATTGCCGGATTCAGGTGCGCGCCCGAAATGCCTGCGGTGAGGTAGGCGGCCATGGAAACGCCAAGACCCCAGATGATGCAGATCTCCCACTGACCGAAGGCGGCACCGGCGAGTTTCAGAGCAGCCACACAGCCTGCGCCGAAGAAAATAATCAAGCCTGTCCCCAAAAATTCGGCAATACACTGACCTTTGAGCGTGTTAGTTGTCTGACTCATAATAGTGGTTCCTGAAGCGAGGTTAAATTTTATCAGTTTTTGTTCTCAGTCCATGAGGCACCCAGCTTTTATGTAGGGCTGATGTGAATTTATCGTTAACGAACATAAACGAGAAATAGCGAAATCGTTTTTTGTGTACTGTGTCATAAAAATGCGCGTTTTCGCGTATTCTGGCTTTCTTAACCCATTATTCGCGCCTCATTGCAGTGATAACGGGCCAGTGCCAGAACGCAGCTGCAGTAAGCGCAGCGTAAATTCAGGGATTGGCTGAAAAGTGTTACAGACTACGCCCGCAAAGGCCGCGTTGCTGGACTTGCGGGGTGAGGCTACATACAATCGGGACAACGTTGCTGGCTTAAGCTGGCATCATCAACGCCTTGCAGGAATTTAGGAGAGGTCAGAAAGATGTCATTTGAAGTGTTTGAGAAACTGGAAGCGAAAGTACAGCAGGCGATTGATACCATCACCCTGTTGCAGATGGAAATCGAAGAGCTGAAAGAGCAGAACAACTCACTGCGTAACGATGCGCAACAAGTCGCGGGCAACCACGATGCGCTGATGCGTGAAAATCAGCACCTGAAAGAAGAGCAACACGTATGGCAGGAACGTCTGCGTGCCTTGCTGGGAAAAATGGAAGAGGTTTGAAGCCTCAGCTGATGTGAAAAACGGGTGCTCAGGCACCCGTTTTCATGTCCGGCCTATTCGAGGTCCAGCGCATCCTCTGACAGAATGATACCGGTGTTATCGGCATAAAGATGGTCGCCGGAGAAGAAGGTGACGCCGCCGAAATTGACGCGCACATCGCTTTCACCAATCCCTTCACCCGCAGCGCCTGCCGGAATCGCGGCAATGGCCTGAATGCCAATCTCCAGCTCCTCCAGCTCATCAACCTGGCGTACCGAACCGTAAATCACCAGGCCTTCCCACTCGTTAGTTGCCGCCAGGCGTGCCAGCTGCGCATCGACCAGCGCACGACGCACGGAGCCGCCGCCATCGATTACCAGGACGCGACCCCGGCCATTCTCTTCCAGCAGATCGTAGAGTAAGCCGTTGTCTTCAAAGCATTTCACTGTGGTAATCTGACCACCGAATGAAGTGCGCCCACCAAAGTTTGAAAAAAGCGGTTCAACAACATTCACTTCTTCATGGTAGATATCGCAGAGTTCAGATGTATCGTATTTCATAAGGGTTTCGTCTGTTTGCCACAGGAAGGGTAAGTATATCGCTATATGCAGATTGTTGGCAAAATCATCAGTATGAAAAAAGCATCGTTCGATCAAGAACATGCATAAAAAAGCCCAGCCGGATGGGCTGGGCTTCTGAAATGCGCTGATTCAGTGAATCAGAGAATGAAGCGGCTAAGGTCTTCGTCAGCCACCAGTTCATCCAGATGTTTGCCGACATAATCAGCATCAATGGTCACGGATTCACCGTGACGATCGCTGGCGTCATACGATATATCTTCCATCAGACGTTCCAGCACCGTATGCAGACGGCGCGCACCGATGTTTTCGGTGGTTTCGTTGACCTGCCATGCGGCTTCAGCGATCCGGCGGATACCCTCTTCGGTGAACTCGATGTTCACGCCCTCGGTATTCATCAGCGCTTTATACTGCACGGTGATGGAGGCATTCGGCTCGGTCAGGATGCGCTGGAAATCATTCACGGTCAGTGCCTGCAGCTCTACACGGATGGGCAGACGACCCTGCAGTTCCGGAATCAGGTCAGAAGGGCTGGCAACCTGGAACGCGCCTGAAGCGATAAACAGAATGTGGTCGGTTTTCACCATGCCATGCTTGGTCGAAACGGTACAGCCTTCAACCAGCGGCAGCAGGTCGCGCTGAACACCTTCGCGAGAAACATCCGGGCCGCCGGCATTCTGGCCGCCGCGCTTACAGATTTTGTCGATCTCATCGATAAACACGATACCGTGCTGCTCAACCGCATCAATCGCGTCCTGCTTAAGCTCTTCCGGATTAACCAGCTTTGCCGCTTCTTCTTCGATCAGCAGCTTCATCGCTTCTTTGATCTTCAGCTTGCGCGCTTTCTGCTTCTGACCGCCGAGGTTCTGGAACATCGACTGCAGCTGGCTGGTCATCTCTTCCATGCCAGGAGGCGCCATGATCTCAACACCAGGCGCGCTGGCGGCCAGATCGATCTCAATCTCTTTATCGTCCAGCTGGCCTTCGCGCAGCTTTTTGCGGAACGACTGGCGCGCCGCAGACGGCTCAGCGCTCTGCTCTGCCTGGCCCCAGTTGTTTTTCGCAGGCGGAATCAGCACATCGAGAATGCGCTCTTCGGCCATCTCTTCGGCACGGTATTTGTTCTTTTCAATCGCCTGACTGCGCACCATCTTAATGGCCGAATCGGTCAGGTCACGAATGATAGAATCTACTTCCTTACCGACATATCCCACTTCGGTAAATTTAGTCGCTTCGACTTTGATGAACGGTGCATTGGCCAGCTTAGCCAGACGACGCGCGATCTCAGTTTTACCGACACCGGTCGGACCGATCATCAGGATGTTTTTTGGCGTCACTTCATGGCGCAACTCTTCGTCGAGCTGCATGCGGCGCCAGCGGTTGCGAAGTGCAATAGCCACGGCGCGCTTGGCGCTGTCCTGGCCGATGATAAAGCGGTTCAGCTCGCTGACGATTTCGCGTGGAGTCATCTCAGACATATTTATACCCTTACGCCTTAGACGTTAATTCTTCGAAATTAACGTTGTGGTTAGTGTAGATGCAGATATCACCCGCGATATTCAGCGACTTTTCGACGATGTCGCGTGCGCCCATTTCGGTATTCTCCAGCAGCGCACGTGCTGCTGCCTGGGCGAAAGGCCCACCGGAGCCGATGGCGATCAGATCGTTTTCAGGCTGGATGACGTCACCGTTACCGCTGATGATCAGAGAGGCTGACTCATCTGCGACGGCCAGTAAAGCTTCAAGGCGACGCAGCATGCGGTCGGTACGCCAGTCTTTCGCCAGTTCCACCGCGGCTTTTACCAGGTGGCCCTGATGCATTTCCAGTTTACGTTCGAAAAGTTCAAACAGGGTAAAGGCGTCTGCGGTGCCGCCAGCAAATCCGGCAATCACCTTATCGTTGTATAAACGACGCACCTTTTTAACGTTGCCTTTCATCACGGTATTGCCGAGCGTAGCCTGGCCATCACCGCCAATCACTACCTGGCCGTTGCGTCGTACACTTACTATTGTTGTCACGGGCAGACCCCTTGTTGCAGTCGGAAAAGGACTCCGCGCACGGGGCGCGGAGTATCATGCAACAGATATGGGGCGGGTTTGACGGGTTTCAACCCCCGACGGAGAGTGGAATACAGCTGGAGTGTCCGGA
The DNA here is from genome assembly GCF_052045955.1 of Pantoea sp. 22096. Classification (NCBI taxonomy): domain Bacteria; kingdom Pseudomonadati; phylum Pseudomonadota; class Gammaproteobacteria; order Enterobacterales; family Erwiniaceae; genus Pantoea; species Pantoea sp. 22096. The sequence continues at coordinate 86,370 of NZ_JBQEPW010000009.1, forward strand.
ACTGCGCAGGCGTTTCAGGGTGCTGTCAGCGGAGGCGCGGTCTTTATACGGACCGATAACCACACGATTCCAGCCGCCACCGGTCGTAATACGGCTTTCAAAACCTTCAAAGGCTAAGCCTGCACGCACCGATTCAGCCTGGTCAGTGCCTTTGAACGAACCACACTGCACCATCCAGCGCTGCGAAGAGGCTTTCTCCGCTGTTTTCGCCTTCGCGGTCTCCTGCGGTTTTGACTGTATGTCCGGCTCCCGCGTGATCGGTGCAGGCTGCGTCTGGCGCTGTACGTTTTGCTGCTGCTGCTGCTGCTGCTGCTGCTGCTGCTGCTGCTGCTGACGTTGCTGTTGTTGTAATTGCTGCTGTTGCTGACGCTGCTGTTGTTGCTGCAACTGCTGCTGGCGTTGCTGTTGCTGCTGGGCCTGCAACTGCTGGCGCTGTTGCTGAACCTGTTGTTGTTGCTGATGTTGCTGCTGCTGTTGTTGCTGAACCTGCTGCTGGCGTTGCAGCTGTTGCAACTGCTGCTGATGCTGCAGCGTCTGCTGCCGTTGCGCCGGGGTTTGTTCGTTCCACGGCACTTCGTTGAGCTGCGTCGGCTGCTGACGCATATCTGCCTGCATCTGCTCCAGCAACTGGCGCTGCTCATCGGTCAGCTGTGTCTGCGACTTCACTTCGCCACCTGAAGAGGGTTCGATAGGCGTCGGCACGGTGACCTGACGGTTCTCCAGCTCTTTAATATATTTCCAGCGCTCTTCTGGCTTCGGCGGCAAGCCATTGCCGTTGGCTTTATGATCCGTAATGACCGGCACGTCTTCTTTCTTGTGATGCGCCAGGAACCATAAACCACCGGCAAAGGTCACCAACACTGCGACCGCCAGTACAATCATCAATTTAGATGTTCCCGAACCGCCTTTGCTCTTCTTGCCACGGCTGGGGCTTTTTTTGCGACGCGTCCCTGTTGAACGCCCGCGGCCTACGTAATCTTTTTGTGCCACTCTCGTTCTTATACCCTTCAAAAATAGTGCCAGTTGGGCGAAATGATGATTTTTACGCGCCCGGCAAGGAGTCCGCCATGTTACTCAAGGGTCGGAACTTTGACCAGCAGTGTTCGCCTTAAGAATCTACTGAAAAAATCAGACAAATACGCTTATTTTTCACGCTTTTTTGCTCGCGCCGTGCTGCCACGAATGGTTAAACCGGCATCCAGCAGCCGCGATCCGCTGATGACCCGTTTGCCATTTAACTCATCCAGCAGCAGAAGCATCGCCTCCCGGCCTATCTGGTAACGTGGCTGCGTGACCGTGGTCAACGGCGGCTCGCAGTAACGTGATAGCTCAATGTCATCGAATCCGACCACAGAGAGGTCCTCCGGTATCCGCAGTCCACAGCGTCTGGCCTGATTCATCGCCCCCAGCGCCATAATATCGCTGTGGCAGAACAGGGCGCGCGGCGGTTGCGGCAGGGTCATCAGCTGATTCATGGCGGCCACGCCTGCTTCAAACGTAAAATCACCGCGCACAATATAGGTGGGATCGACCGTCAGCCCGCTGCGACGCATCGCCTGTACATAGCCCTGCAACCGATACTGACAGAGCGGCATCTCTTCCGGCCCGGCGATACAGGCGATCTGCGAGTGGCCTAACTGCAGTAAATGATTCACCGCTTCAAATGCGGCGGTCAGGTTATCGATGTGAACTGTGGGCAGCGACATTTCCGGCGCAAACTCATTCGCCATCACCATGGGCGGCAGGTTACGTTGCTCATCAATGCTGGCATCAAAGGGCAACTGTGACCCGAGCAGCACCATGCCATCGATCTGTCGTGTGACCATCAGATTGAGAAAGGTTCGCTCCTGCTGATTCTGATGAGCACAGTCACCAATCAGGACCAGATAGCCTTCTTCGGCTGCCGTGACTTCGACGCCACGAATGATTTCACTAAAGAAGGGATCGCAGATGTCAGGGACAATAACCAGGATGGTTCGCGTTTCGTTACGCCGTGCGTTGCGCGTTGGGCCATGTGCTGCATAGCCGACGGCGGCAACGGCCTGCTCGACTTTCTGGCGGGTCGCCGCAGAAACCTTCTCCGGATTCATTAGCGCACGCGATACGGTGGCGGTTGAGACGCCCGCATGCTCCGCGACATCCTTCATCGTGGCGGCGGGCGGTTGTTGATTCTGCTCCAACACATGCTCCTGACGCGTTATGGCGCGTTCGATTCTGTTTTTGCCTGACCTGAAAGCAATCCGGGCAACATTGTTAACGATTGCCCGGCTGGTTGTTACTTAATTTGCATAAAAATTGTGACTTATGCGACGTTTTTCGATCTGGCTCGCAGTGTCAGTAAAAATCAGCTCTCGGTCGGGTCGATATCCAGCGTCCATTTCACTTTGCGTGCAGCGGGGAGCGTTGAAACCAGCGGCAACGAACTGCTCAGTAACTGTTGCAGACGTTGCCGGGAAGGATGCTGCAACAGAAGTTGCCAGCGCCAGCGTCCACTGCGTTTGGGCTGCAAAGCGGGCAACGGACCCATAAACCACATCGCCTTGTCATTCAGCGGGCTCGCCTCCAGCAGGTTACGAAGTTGTTGCAAAAATTCGGCTGCCTGCTGGTTATCCATATCTTCCGCGCGGAACAGCGCATGGCGGCTCCAGGGTGGCAGGTGAACCGCCTGTCGCTCCAGCAGCGCCTGCTGGGCAAAGGCTGAATAACCCTGATGCAGCAGTGTCTGCAGTAAGGGGTGTTCCGGATGGTGAGTCTGCAGCATCACCTCACCCTGCTTTCCGGCACGGCCAGCACGGCCGGCGACCTGGGTGTAGAGCTGAGCAAAGCGCTCCGCCGCACGGAAATCGGCTGAGAACAGGGCACCATCAACATCCAGCAGCGAGACCAGTGTGACATCGGGGAAGTGGTGGCCCTTAGCCAGCATCTGGGTGCCGACCAGGATACGTGCGCCGCCACGATGGACGTCAGCCAGATGCTGCTCCAGGGCACCTTTGCGGCTGGTGGTATCGCGATCGATGCGCGACACCGGCACGCCAGGGAAGAGTGTGCCGAGCTGCTGCTCCAGCTGCTCAGTACCGACGCCGACCGGCAGCAGATGGGTTGAGCCACACTGCGGGCACTGATTAGGTAGCGGACGCTGGCTGTCGCAATGATGGCAGCGTAGCTGACGGTGGTGCTGATGCAGGGTGTAGTAGCGGTCACAGCGGGTACACTCGGCAATCCAGCCGCAGTCGTGACAGAGCAGGGCGGGTGAAAAGCCGCGGCGGTTAAGAAACAGCAACACCTGATTGTCGGCCTGCAGATGCTGGCGCATTTTACCAATCAGACCCGGTGCCAGGCCGCCGATCAGCTGCACGCCTTTTAAATCGATAAGCTGTTGCAGCGCCGGTCGGGCGTTGCCGGCGCGCTTTGTCAGGTCGAGCTGGCGATACTTGCCGCTGCGGACATTGTGCAGCGTCTCCAGAGCCGGTGTCGCCGAGCCCATGACAATCGGGATATCCTCTTCATGGGCACGGAACACAGCCAGATCGCGCGCCTGATAGCGCCAGCCTTCCTGCTGTTTGTAGGAGCTGTCATGCTCTTCATCAATAATGATGACGCCAGGACGAGCCAGCGGCGTAAACAGCGCCGAGCGGGTACCAATCACAATCGCCGTTTCGCCGCGCCGGGCACGTAACCAGACCGCCAGCCGTTCACTGTCATTTAATGCAGAGTGCAGCACATCGATGGGCGCATCAAAACGTTCCCGAAAACGGGCAATCGTTTGTGGGGTTAAGCCAATCTCCGGCACCAGCACCAGCGCCTGTTTACCCCGTGCCAGCACATTTTCCAGCACGCTGAGGTAAACCTCAGTTTTGCCGGAGCCGGTGATGCCCGCCAGCAGCCAGGCGGCATAGTGTTCATCATCTGCCCGAATCGCACCCACGGCCATCGCCTGATCGGTATTCAGTCGCAGCCGTTCGCCTTTTACAGCATAAGTGGTGCGCCAGTCGTGCATCTGCGGCTGATGCTCATGCAGTTCGCATAATCCTTTAGCCCGCAATGCCTGTAATGTTGCCTCGGTAAGATCGTGTTCACTGACCTGATGCCGATAGAGCGGTTGCTGACGCAGTGCTGCCAGCGCCTGCTGCTGTTTCGGGGCGCGCTTTAAACTTTCCGGCGCGGTTTCACGGCCCTGCTCGGTAATTTCCCAGCGCCACAGGGGATTGTCCTGCGCCGCTTTGCCCTGGCGCAGTAGCACCGGAATCGCGTGGCTCAGCACTTCACCCTGCGGCGAGTGGTAGTAGCTGGCGGCCCAGTTCAGGATGCGCCACAGCGACGGGGGATAGAGAGACTCACTGTCCAGCACCTCAACCACGCGCTTGAGCTGTGCTTCCGGCAGATCGCTGCTGTCACGAAAGGCGACCACAATCCCGATCATTCTGCGATTGCCAAAGGGCACACTCACGCGCCCGCCAATGACCGGCTGCACACCCTGAGGCGGCAGATAATCAAACAGGCGGGGCAAGGGGACGGGCAGGGCAACCTGAACAACGGGCATAACTCTCTCTTTCCGGCTCAATCATCGGGGAAGCTAGTGTACACGCTGACCCCCTGTGGCGGGTATCTCAGCATATATTTGCAGCAATCCAGACTTACCTGTATAATATGCCCCCTTCGGTGAGAAAATCTGGCCGGAGTACACCCTATAATGTTCAACCGCGTGTGGTGCTGTGCAGGTTAACGCCTGGCACGGAGAGCGACACGGCCTTCTATGAGGTTTCCCATGAAACAAGGTATTCACCCGAAATACGAAGCAGTTACTATCAAATGTACCTGCGGCAACGAGATCCACACCCGTTCAACACTGACTCACGAACTGAACCTGGACGTTTGTGGCAAATGCCACCCGTTCTATACCGGTAAGCAGCGTGAAGTGGCAACTGGTGGCCGTGTTGACCGCTTTAACAAGCGTTTCAGCGTGCCAGGCGCTAAAAAATAAGATTAAAAGGCACCTGAACCTGCGGGTTCGGCGGCAAGAAAAAACCCAGCTTCGGCTGGGTTTTTTTATGGCTGTTACAGGCTGGTGTCCGTTCCCGGGGTCGCCGCAGGCTTATTCAGTTCAAGTACCTGCGTCGTATAAGTACCATCTAAATCACCAATCGCGGCGATCTTCGGTGCGGTAATCGAGATTTTATCGGCTGACATCGTACCTTTACTGCACAGCACCCAGAGTAAACAGGATGAGTTACTGATTTTCTTGTCTGTCGCCAGTGTCAGCGTTTCCGCCTTCATGGTACCGCTATTAGATATGCCGTTTTTGCCCGACACGTTTAACAGTCCGGTTGCCTGCATGACGCCCTGATTGCTGACCTCATTCGCCATAACAGAGGCACTCTGAGCGGTCAGAGTCGCCGCGTTAGAGACCTTTATCGCAGAAACATAGGCTGTCCCCTGTGAAGTCACGTCTCCGCCAGACAGGAGGCTGACCTCTTTAACGGCATTCATACTCAGGTTTCCAGCCTGAATTGCCCCTGAATTGAGCAGGCTGGTGTTGGCGACAGCCGTTACGACGCCGTCAACCGTATTATAACCGGTCTGCATGGCCAACGTTTTTGGCGTCGTGATTGTTCCTCTGTTCTCAATATTACCGGCCAGAGAAACAATATTTACAGCACCAGCAGCATCAATTTGCGCATTATTGTTGTTAGAAATTTTTCCCAGGCTGACGATGGTGGCGTAATCCGTCGTTTTAATAGTGCCGTTATTGGTGAACGCGTCCGTTGTCTGCAGAACAGCCTGGCTGGCAGACAGTGTTCCTCTGTTCGTTATGCTGCCACCTGCGGTGGCGCTAAGCAGTCCGGTTTCAATCGTGCCGCTATTGGTTAATGTGCCATTAGCTGCAATGTAGAGATTAGTCGCATTCAGTATGCCGCTATTATTGACACCCGCTCCGGCATCAGTAGTCTGCAGCTGAATAATTCCCGCAGTTGACCCACCCAGCGCGCTGACATCAATGGTGTTGCCGTAGGCTTTGGCCGTTCCAGTCGCTGTCGCCGAACCGGAAGCGATATTGTAATCATAGATACCAGCAATCGCTTGTAATTGAGTAGTAGCGATCTGTCCCTGAATATTAATTTTCTGCGCCAGAAGGTCGGTGTAATCGGCACCTTTCAGGCCATTACCATTAACCGTAATCGTGCCTTTCGCCACATTGAAACCAGTCAATGCACCCTCGGTAAAGGTGGGCGTTCCGGTGGTCAGCGTGGCGCGTCCGGTGTTAATAAAGCTACAGCCAGAGCAGGTAATACCATTCGGGTTGGCGATAATGACATCCGCTTTTTGACCGGCGACTTCAATATAGCCATTCAGTGAAGATGAGCTTTTTGAGATAACTTCATTCAGGATAAGGCTGGCTGACTTATCCAGATTGCTGTTTCGCGCAAGATCACCTTTGTCACGCACTAAATCTGTCATGCTATTATTCAGGACCATTCCATCACTGGTGACGTTAAAATTCTGATACATATTATGAGAAAGACCATTTGCATCAGCCTGATTAATATTAACAACTGTCGATCCATTTGCATGAGTGTAAGTATTGAGTGCAGCCAGCGCAGGCTGGCTGCACAATGTGGCCACGGTAGCCAGGAATAACAGGTTAAACTTATGCTTCTTCATTATTTCTATCCTTTTTCTGTGTGAGTGTTTTTTAAAGTTTTTTTTATTAAAAAATGTCCATCTTTTTTAATATTTCCATTGCAATGAAAAACCCAGCGTAAGTGGATCAGTGTGAAAGGCTTGTGGTTTTTTTAGCGGGGTACCGGCAAAAAGATCAAAGCGTGTTTGCAGAAGTTTTCCCCGCAGGCCGACAACGCTGCCTATGACGGTTTTTCCTTTATAATACAGCTGGTTGTAATTGCCATAGACCTGGCCTGCATCAACACCGATATAGGGCTGAATCGGTTGGCCGGGGATTATCCAGCTAAGATCGTTGCGCCAGTACCCTCCCTTATTGTCCTGAAGAGAATATTCACCATCGAAACCGCGCACCGTCCAGCGGTTTGCCAGCGAAAAGCGGTTAAGTGACGAGAGGCTATCGGGCGAATATTGCAGGCTGATATGAGGGGAGTAATTCAGCCAGTTTTCATAGACACGAAAGTTGACGGAACCCTCAAGATCTAAAGTGACAATCCGACCTTGCTTATCAATGAGTCCATACTCCTGCTCAACAGTATTACTGCTGTTAAACCAGGGCATCTTTCTTTGGTAACTTAGCGTGGTTGCGAGACCTGCATTATCAACATTGATTTGATGTTGCAGCACCGCTTTCCAGCCCGCACTTCTTTTATGCATGCTGACAAGGTCAAAATCATCCAGAGAGTAACGCGATTCCGTATCAAATATTTGCAGGCCAACCGTGCTGGTCTGATGCACGGTTCGTGAAATCAGCCGATTGAGTTGCGCACTGTAATAATGGTTCTTATTATTCAGCGTCCATTTTGCCCAGTTTCCGGTCATAAATTGTCGGTAGTCACTGTGACTGGCGTAGAGATCGAGCCACCAGTATCCCCAGGGGATTGAATAACCTATCGATTTATTACTGTTACCTTTTATCGTGTGCTTCGGGGCAATATCGTGGCCATAAGAGACATAAAGGGTGTCACTGAGTGAGGTAATATTATTCAGATAGAGCGCTGCACCACCCTGATATCGGCCTGTTGCAACCGAGCCAGCATCATTGAGCCATGCACCCACCTGCCAGTATTTATCCTGCCTGCGCTGGATATAAATGTCGCTTTCACCTTTGCCGCTGCCAGGCACCAGATTGACGTTAACCTGCGATCCCGGTACTCGCTGAAGATTAAGACTACCCTGTTCAAGGTCGCTGAGTTCAAGCACATCACCCGCTTTGAACGGTAATGTGCTGGTTAAATTGATATAGTCGTCTCCGGATTTATTAAGAACGATTTTTCCCACTTTACCGGCATTAATATCAAATTTTAATTCACCACCTGACAGGTTCTGCTCCGGTAAATTAACACGTGTGGTGATATATCCCGCCCGGATGATTTCATTTTGCAGAGTTTTTGCCAGCAGTTTTATACCCGCGATACCCAGACATTTTCCTTCTGCCTGAGAAGTAAAATACCTTAATTTTTCGAGGTGAAGTTTTTTGTTATCCTGCTTTAAAGAGACCTTATCGATAAGATAACATTTTTCTTCATGCGGAAAGGGAATCTCTTCTGCCCGGAAGCGCTGTTGTTCAGACGCTGCCCGCTGCGGTTCAGGCATCAGTTGCGCTTTGCGTACCTGATCCTGTTGCAGTGCATTGATATTCCCATTTGACTCTGTAAGAGCGGGTGCAGCTTTCGCCTGATCAGGAAAGGAAAAGGTTACTGCAGCGAAAAAAATAAGAAGATAAGCGGATGCAGATGACGTTATTTTATATTTAATGCTCATTTTCTTTCCGTGAAATAGTCGCTCTGGCAAAATTTTACGGATGCAGATAATAGTGAACAATAGTAATTATTCTATTGTCGGAATAAAAAGACATTCTTATTGCAACAGAAATAACGGAATAATAGGAGAACAGGCTGGAGTTTTATGATAAGTCTGGCGGGCAATATTCAGAAGGGTCTGTCAGATTACGGAAAGCAGGAAGGTCATTTCACATCGGATCAGAAAGCGGCTCCCTGAGCGGAGCCTGCTCCTCTGAAGCGGGGTTAAGCGAAACCGGCCCCGGGAATTAATATTCCCAGGTATCCGGGTCGACACCCATCTGGCGCATGATTGCTTTTGCTTCTTCCGGAATCTCATCACTACGCTCTTTACGCAGGTCGACATCATCCGGCAGCGGTTGACCCGTAAAGGCATGTAAAAAGGCTTCGCAAAGCAGCTCGCTGTTGGTAGCGTGACGCAGGTTATTCACCTGACGACGGGTACGCTCATCCGTTAAAATCTTCAGCACGCTCAATGGGATAGAAACTGTAATCTTCTTGACCTGCTCGCTCTTCTTACCGTGCTCAGCGTATGGGCTGATATATTCGCCGTTCCATTCAGCCATGGGTTACCTTAATTAATAAACGTTAAATGTGAGGAAATCAGCGGATTATGCCTGATTTTTTCCTGCCTGACCCCTCATATGGCGGGTTTTCTTCGTTCGCCGCTTCTGCATTACAGAGGGGAACGCCAGGCGATGACGCATAATTTTAGCGGTTATTGCGTTTGTGCTCAATCTATACGCAAAGACATTTAGATGTCCAGATGTATTGACGTCTAATTAGAGGGTGATATTCTGTGGACTACATTTTTTTAACTCTTCAGGAACAATTCGCTCATGACGCGTAAACCGGCAACCATCGCAGTGCGCAGCGGTTTGAATGATGACGAGCAATATGGCTGCGTTGTCCCGCCCATCCACCTCTCTACAACCTATAACTTCCTGGATTTCAATGAGCCTCGTGCACATGACTATTCCCGTCGTGGTAACCCCACGCGTGATGTCGTACAGCGTACGCTGGCGGAACTGGAAGGCGGGGCGGGTGCGGTATTAACCAATACCGGCATGTCGGCTATTCACCTGGTCACGACGGTGTTCCTGAAGCCTGGCGATCTGCTGGTTGCGCCACACGACTGTTATGGCGGCAGCTATCGGTTATTTGACAGCCTGAGCAAACGCGGCGCGTATCGGGTGAAATTTGTCGATCAGGGCGACCCGGTGGCGCTGCAGGCGGCGCTGGATGAAAACCCCAAACTGGTGCTGATTGAAAGTCCCAGTAATCCGCTGTTGCGCGTCGTGGATATCAGCGCGATTTGCGCCGCCGCACGCGCGGCGGGTGCCGTCAGCGTAGTAGACAACACCTTTATGAGTCCGGCGCTGCAGAATCCTCTCGCGCTGGGTGCGGACCTGGTGATCCACTCCTGTACCAAATACCTCAATGGTCACTCCGATGTGGTGGCGGGCGCGGTGATTGCCAAAGATCCGCAACTGGCGACCGACCTGGCCTGGTGGGCAAATAACATTGGCGTGACCGGCGCGGCATTTGACAGTTATCTGCTGCTTCGCGGGATTCGTACGCTGTCACCGCGCATCGCCGCTGCTCAACGCAACGCACTCGCGATTGTGGACTATCTGAAGCAGCAAAAGCGGGTGAAAAAGTTGTATCATCCTTCGCTGCCGGAAAACGCCGGACACGAACATGCTGTACGTCAGCAGCGTGGCTTTGGCGCCATGCTGAGTTTCGAGGTCGACGGTGATGAGGCGCTGCTGCGTCGCTTCCTGAAAGCGTTGCGGTTATTTACGCTGGCGGAATCGCTGGGCGGCGTAGAGAGTCTGATCTCCCATACCGCCACCATGACGCACGCGGGGATGTCGGCAGAAGCACGCGCGGCAGCAGGCATTTCCGATACGCTGCTACGGGTTTCTGTTGGTATTGAAGATCACGAAGATTTAATTGCCGATCTGGATAATGCATTCCGGATCGCAGCCGAGGATTAAGCATGACGATTTCAGCAGGCGCGGGAACGCCGAACATCAGGCAGTTGCACAAGTTTGGCGGCAGCAGCCTGGCCGATGCGCGCTGCTATCAGCGCGTTGCCAGCATTATGGCGGACTACAGCCAGCCGGGCGATCTGATGGTGGTCTCCGCGGCAGGTTCAACCACCAACCAGCTGATTAGCTGGCTGAAGCTGAGCCAGAACGATCGGCTCTCTGCGCATCAGGTGCAACAGGCTTTACGGCGCTACCAGAGCGAGCTAATCGGTGCGCTGCTGCCTGCTGAGATCGCCGAACCCTTAATCACTGCATTTATCCGCGATCTGGAAAAGCTGGCCGTACTGCTGGATGCGCCGATCACCGATGCGGTCTATGCCGACGTGGTCGGGCACGGTGAAATATGGTCGGCACGCCTGATGTCAGCGGTACTGAGCCAGCGTGATCTGCAGGCCTGCTGGCTGGATGCGCGTGAGTTTCTGCGTGCTGAACGTGCTGCTCAGCCGCAGGTGGATGAGGGTAAATCCTGGCCCCTGCTGCAGACTTTGCTGGCGCAGCATCCGCAAAAGCGCATCGTGGTAACAGGCTTTATCAGCCGCAACGATGCCGGTGAAACCGTCCTGCTTGGCCGCAACGGCTCCGACTATTCCGCCACGCAGATTGGCGCGCTGGCGGGTGTAGGACGCGTGACCATCTGGAGCGATGTCGCGGGCGTTTACAGCGCCGATCCCCGCAAAGTTTCTGATGCCTGTCTGCTGCCGCTGTTAAGGCTGGATGAAGCCAGTGAGCTGGCTCGCCTGGCTGCTCCGGTGCTGCATACCCGCACGCTGCAGCCGGTTTCTGGCAGCGATATCGACCTGCAACTGCGCTGCAGCTATCAGCCAGAGCAGGGCTCAACCCGCATCGAGCGTGTGCTGGCTTCGGGGACCGGGGCGCGCATCGTAACCAGCCACGATGATGTTTGCCTGATTGAGATTCAGCTGCCAGAGCAGCATGACTTCGCTATCCTGCACAAAGAGATCGATCTGCTGCTGAAGCGCGCGCAACTGCGCCCGCTGGCGTTTGGCGTCCATCCTGATCGTCAGCTGCTGCAACTCTGTTATACCTCCGAAGTGGTCAACAGCGCCTTCACGTTGCTACAGGACGCCGGTTTACCGGGTCATCTGCAGCTGCGCGACGGCCTGGCGCTGGTAGCGCTAGTGGGAGCAGGCGTTACCCGTAACCCGCTGCATACTCATCGCTTCTGGCAGCAGTTAAAAGATCAGCCTGTTGAATTCATCTGGCAGTCAGAAGATCACATCAGCGTGGTGGCGGTGCTGCGCGTCGGGCCGACCCAGCACCTGATTCAGGGACTGCATCAGTCACTGTTCCGCGCAGAAAAGCGCATCGGTCTGATGCTGTTTGGCAAAGGCAATATCGGTTCACGCTGGCTGGAACTGTTTGCCCGCGATCAGGAAACGCTGTCAGCGCGCACCGGCTTTGAATTTGTGCTGGCGGGCGTCGCGGACAGCAGCCGCAGCCTGCTGAGCTATGACGGGCTGGATGCCAGTCGTGCACTCGCCTTCTTTGATGATGAGGCGGTGGAGCGCGATGAAGAGTCGCTGTTCCTGTGGATGCGTGCTCACCCGTTCGATGACCTGGTGGTACTGGATGTCACGGCCAGTACACCCCTGGCGCAGCAGTATCTTGACTTTGCCAGCCACGGTTTTCATGTGATCAGCGCCAACAAGGTTGCGGGTGCGTCTGACAGCCAGACCTGGCGGCAGATTCGCGATGCCTTTACCAAAACCGGGCGTCACTGGCTCTATAACGCCACTGTTGGTGCTGGTCTGCCGATTAACTATACGGTGCGCGATCTGCGCGACAGCGGCGATACCATTCTGGCGATTAGCGGGATCTTCTCCGGTACGCTGTCGTGGCTGTTCCTGCAGTTTGATGGCACGGTGCCGTTTACCGAGCTGGTGGATCAGGCGTGGCAGCAGGGGTTAACCGAGCCTGATCCGCGCGCCGATCTCTCGGGTCAGGATGTGATGCGCAAACTGGTGATCCTTGCCCGTGAGGCGGGCTACAACATCGAGCCGGATCAGGTGCGGGTTGAATCGCTGGTGCCGAACAACTGTCAGCAGGGATCTGTGGACCACTTCTTTGAAAATGGCGAAGAGCTGAACGAGCAGATGCTGCAGCGGCTGGAAGCCGCGCGGGAGATGGACCTGGTGCTGCGCTACGTTGCCCGTTTTGATGCTAACGGCAAGGCGCGCGTAGGTGTTGAAGCGGTGCGACCGGAGCACCCGCTGGCCGCGCTGCTGCCGTGCGACAACGTCTTTGCCATTGAGAGCCGCTGGTATCGCGATAATCCGCTGGTGATCCGCGGGCCGGGCGCAGGCCGGGATGTCACCGCCGGCGCTATTCAGTCAGATATTAATCGCCTCGCACAACTGCTGTAATCCCTCCTCATCAGGCGCTTCGGCGCCTGTTTTCAAAGCGTTATCTCCTTCCTGTTGAAATCCCTTCATGTTGATTGAAAATTGATCACGTCAGTTGACCATTTTTACGTTGACGGCACACTGAGATTGCGTCATTTTGAACATCTGGACGTCTAAACGTGTAGATGTTTTCAGGCCGATTATTAATCAGTGAGGGTGCAGGATGAGTTTCTTTCATGCCAATCAGCGCGAAGCGCTAAACCAGAGTCTGGCTGAACTGAACGGGCAAATTAATGTGTCGTTTGAGTTCTTTCCGCCGCGCACCAGCGAAATGGAAGAGACTCTGTGGACCTCAATTGACCGCCTGAGCAGTCTGAAACCGAAATTCGTTTCTGTCACTTACGGTGCGAACTCAGGTGAACGTGATCGCACCCACAGCATTATCAAAGACATTAAAGATCGCAGCGGCCTGGAAGCCGCACCCCATCTGACCTGTGTTGATGCGACGCGCGATGAACTGCGCACCATCGCTCAGGATTACTGGAACAACGGCATCCGCCATATTGTGGCGCTGCGTGGCGATCTGCCGCCTGGCAGCGGCAAGCCAGAGATGTATGGCAGCGATCTGGTTTCGCTGCTGAAAGAGGTTGGCGATTTTGATATTTCCGTCGCCGCCTATCCGGAAGTCCATCCTGAAGCGAAAAGCGCCCAGGCCGACCTGATTAATCTCAAACGAAAAATCGATGCAGGCGCAAATCGGGCTATTACCCAGTTTTTCTTCGACGTCGAAAGCTATCTGCGTTTCCGCGATCGCTGTGTTGCCACCGGCATTGATGTGGAAATTGTGCCGGGTATCCTGCCGGTCTCTAACTTTAAGCAATTGCAACGCTTTGCCACGCTGACCAATGTGCGTTTGCCGGGCTGGATGAGCGCGATGTTTGCCGGTCTGGATGACGATCCGGAAACGCGCAAAATGGTGGGAGCGAATATCGCGATGGATATGGTGAAAATCCTGTCACGCGAAGGGGTGAAAGATTTCCATTTTTACACGCTGAACCGTGCCGAAATGAGTTACGCCATCTGCCACACGTTAGGGGTTCGTCCGGTTGCGGCGGCGGCTTAACCGCTCTGCCTGATCCCGTAAAAAAGTCGGGAAATTCCCGACTTTTCTATTGCTGCTCTCCGGCGGCGCGGAGTGGGGGCCGCGCCTGATCAGGATTAACCGGTATTGCGCATGCCTGCTGCGACACCCGCAATCGTCACCATCAGAGCCTGCTCAACGCGGGCATCCGGTTCTTCACCCCGCGCTTCCTGCGCACGGGAACGATGCAGCAGTTCTGCCTGGAGTACGTTGAGCGGATCGGTATAGACGTTACGCAGCGCAATCGACTCGGCAATCCACGGCTGGTCAGCCATCAGGTGCGAGTCGTTGGCGATGGTCAGTACCGCTTTAATATCGGCATCAAGCTGATCGCGTAGCTGTTTGCCCAGCGGCCAGAGTGATTTGTCGACCAGACGCTGATCGTAATATTCCGCCAGCCACAGGTCCGCTTTCGAGAACACCATCTCCAGCATGCCCAGACGGGTTGAGAAGAACGGCCAGTCGCGGCACATCGCTTCCAGCTGATCCTGATGACCGGCCGCCATCGCCTGCTGCAGGGCAGCACCGGCACCGAGCCAGGCAGGCAGCATCAGGCGGTTCTGCGTCCAGGCAAAAATCCACGGGATCGCACGTAGCGACTCCACGCCACCGGTAGGACGGCGTTTAGCCGGACGTGAGCCGAGCGGTAATTTACCCAGTTCCTGCTCCGGCGTCGCCGAACGGAAGTAGGGGACGAAGTCTGCATTTTCACGCACATACCCGCGATACATTGCGCAGGAGTCAGCAGAGAGCTGATCCATGATGTCGCGCCATTCGCGTTTTGGCTCCGGTGGTGGCATCAGGTTCGCTTCCAGAATCGCGCCGGTGTAGAGCGACAGGCTGGCGATCGTCACGGCTGGTAAACCATATTTAAAGCGGATCATCTCGCCCTGTTCGGTCACACGCAGACCGCCGCGCAGGCTGCCTGGCGGTTGTGACAGCAGCGCAGCATGGGCAGGTGCGCCGCCACGGCCAATGCTGCCGCCGCGTCCGTGGAACAGCGTCAGTGAAATCCCGGCTTTTTCGCAGGTTTTAATCAGCGCATCCTGTGCCTGATACTGCGCCCAGCTGGCGGCCATCACACCGGCATCTTTCGCCGAGTCAGAATAGCCAATCATCACCATCTGTTTGCCCTGAATAAAGCCGCGATACCAGTCGATGCTCAGTAACTGGCTCATCACGTCGTTTGCGTTGTTCAGGTCATCCAGTGTTTCAAACAGCGGTGCAACCGGCATCGCATAGCCGATACCTGCTTCTTTCAGCAGCAGATGCACGGCCAGCACGTCGGACGGGGTTTTCGCCATCGAAATAACATAAGCGGCGATAGAGCCTTGTGGCGCTTCAGCCGCAACGCGACAGGTCTCCAGCACTTCACGCGTCTCATCGCTGGGTTCCCAGCTGCGTGGCAGCAATGGGCGTTTGGAGTTCAGTTCACGGATCAGGAAGGCCTGTTTGTCTGCTTCGGACCAGCTTTCATAATCGCCGAGGCCCAGGTAACGGGTGACTTCAGCAATCGCCTCTGTATGGCGGGTACTTTCCTGACGCAGATCGATACGCACCAGCGGCACGCCGAAGCATTTCACGCGGCGCAGCGTATCGAGCAACTGACCGTTGGCAATAATGCCCATGCCGCACTGTTGCAGTGACTGATAGATGGCATACAACGGGTCCCACAGCTGATCGTTTGAGACCAGCAAATCGGCCGGACGCGGCAGACGCTCACCTTTCAGGCGGCGTTCCAGGAATGACTGGGTAGACATTAACTGGCTGCGCAGGCGTTTCAGGATTACGCGATAAGGTTCCAGCGCTTCCGGATCGCCGCTGAGCTCGCGGATCTCTTCGCTGCACTCGGACATCGACAACTCGGAAATCAATACGCCGATATCACGCAGGAACAGGTCTGTGGCTTTCCAGCGGCTTAGCTGCATCACATGGCGGGTGATCGATGCCGTGACGTTCGGGTTACCGTCGCGGTCGCCACCCATCCAGGAGGTGAACTGAACCGGCACGAAATCGACCGGCAGCTTAATGCCAAAGGCCTCTTCGACCTGCTCATTCAGCTCACGCAGGAAGGCAGGAACGCCTTCCCACAGGCTGTTTTCCACGACGGCGAAGCCCCATTTGGCTTCGTCGACAGGGGTCGGACGATATTTACGGATCTCATCGGTGTGCCACGCCTGTGCCACCAGCTGACGCAGACGGCGCATAATCTGGTTACGCTCGTAGTCGGAGACGTCGCTGTGGTCGAGCTGTTTCAGACAGCTGTTCACTTCAACCAGCTTGTGAATCAGCGTACGGCGGGTGATTTCGGTCGGGTGCGCAGTCAGCACCAGCTCCAGCGACAGCGACTCAATGGCCGCCAGAATGTCGGTTTCGCTGATATCTTTCTGCTGCTTCAGGGTATCAAAGGTCTTTTTCAGAAGTTCAGGATGGTTCTCACCTTCGCCGTTCTGCGAGATGGTCTGATACTGCTCAGCTACGTTGGTGAGGTTCAGAAACTGGCTGAATGCGCGTGCAACCGGCAGAAGCTCCTCGTTGGAGAGGTTCTGCAGCGTATTGAGCAGCTCTTTACGATGAGTATCATTGCCTGCACGGGATGACTTGGAGAGCTTACGGATGGTTTCCACCTGGTCGAGGATGTTCTCTCCCAGTGCATCCTTAATCGTATCCCCGAGCAGTTTGCCGAGCATACTGACATTACTTCGCATTGCGGAATATTGTTCGTTCATTGGACCCTGACACCCTTATCGTCTTTAAAAACTTCTACACCCGACCTTTCAGGCAGCAAAAAATCAGCAACATCGTGTTCCCGATACTCTAAAGGTAACCGGCTCCGTTGCCGCCTGTCCGCATTCTGAAACGTTCTGGATAATCACCCGGTGGGCATAACATCGTCTTTTATCTAGCCACGTAATGTTGCGTTCGTCAAATGCGTTAAAGTGCGCTGAAGATGGCGCTAACTAACGGAAATTCACAGAATTTATCGGGAAGGAAGCGGGATAAGTTATTCTTATTGTTAATTCCCGCAGAATGAGGGGGCATTTTGCTGTTAATACAGTGAAATGCCCCATTTACTGTCAATCAGTGACAAAAATGCTGCACAACCTGACTGATAAGCGCCCGGGTCGGCTTAATAAATGCCGTATCGATAAATTCATCTGGCTGGTGTGCCTGATTAATCGAACCTGGACCCAGGACCAGCGTCGGGCAGAGCTGTTGAATAAACGGCGCTTCGGTGCAGTAGTTCACCACCTCGGTTGGCGTACCCAGCAATTTCTCTACCACGCTCACTAACTCATGGTTTGCCGGACACTCATAGCCCGGAATCGGCGGATGCAGTTCGGCCACCGTGACACGGCCCGGCCAGCGTGCACTCACGGGTGCCAGCGCCTCGTTCAGTAACCCATCCAGATCGCTCAGCGACAGGCCTGGCAGCGGACGGATATCCATATGCAGTTCACAGCAGGCGCAAATACGGTTAGCGGCGTCGCCGCCATGAATATGGCCGAAATTCATGGTGGGATAGGGAATAGCAAAGCCGTCATGGTGATAACGCTCCTGCAGCGTGTGACGCAGTTGCATCAGATGGGTGATCGACTCATGCATCAGTTCAATGGCATTGACGCCACGCGCCGGATCGCTGGAATGGCCCGATTTCCCTTCAATACGAATCACGTTGGACAGATGGCCCTTGTGCGCGCGCACCGGTTTCAGCGAGGTCGGTTCACCGATGATGGCGCAGTCGGGACGCAGTTGCGTTGATTCCGAAAAATATTTGGCACCCGCCATGGTGGTCTCTTCATCGGCTGTGGCGAGGATATAGAGCGGCTTACTCAGTGTCCTGACATCCACATCGCGCAGCGTATCGAGAATAAAGGCGAAGAAGCCTTTCATGTCTGCCGTGCCCAGACCATAGAGCTTGTTGTCGTGCTCGGTCAGGGTAAAGGGATCGCGCGTCCAGCGGCCATCGTCAAAGGGAACGGTATCCGTATGACCCGCTAACAGCAGGCCGCCCGCTCCGTTGCCGGTTCGCGCCAGCATGTTAAATTTATTGCGGGTGCCGGGCACCGGTTGCACTTCAACGCTGAAGCCAAGGTCGCGGAACCAGCCGGCCAGCAAATTGATTAAAGTTTCATTACTCTGATCCAGTGCGGCATCGGTTGCACTGATCGACGGTGTGGCGATTAACTGGCTGTACAGTTCAATAAAAGGCGGTAATTTTGTCTTCACTGTTGGCGGTCCTTGGGTTAGGATGTATCCATATTCATGCAGTAATAGTGAATAAAAATACATTAACGTCCTCTGCAAGGGAACCTTAAATCACTGCAGATGACAGGGTGGGTAACGGGGCAAGGCCGCGACCCGGAACGTGCGACTGTAAAAAGGGTTACAGCCTGATGTTGAATACGCTGATCGTTGGTGCCAGTGGTTATGCTGGTGTTGAGCTTGCCACCTTCCTGAATCGCCATCCACATATCAACATAACCGCTTTGGCGGTTTCGGCGCAAAGCCCTGATGCCGGCAAGCGCCTGTCCGATCTCAATCCGCAGCTGAAAGGCGTGGTGGATTTACCACTGCAGCCGCTGAGCAGCGCGGAGGAGTGGGCAGACAAAGTGGATGTCGTGTTCCTGGCGACGGCCCACGAAGTCAGCCACGACCTGGCCCCGGAATTTCTCAAGGCTGGCTGTGTGGTATTCGACCTGTCGGGTGCGTTCCGCGTTAACGACGCTGATTTTTACACCCGTTTCTACGGTTTCACGCATCAGCATGGCGACTGGCTCGATAAAGCCGTTTACGGCCTGGCGGAATATCAGCATGAGAAAATTCAGCAGGCGCAGCTGGTGGCGGTACCCGGTTGCTACCCGACCGCGGCTCAGCTGGCACTGAAACCTCTGGTGGATGTGGGACTGTTAAACGATGCGCAGTGGCCGGTTATTAACGCCACCAGCGGCGTGAGCGGTGCCGGACGTAAAGCCAGTGTCGGGACCAGCTTCTGCGAAGTGAGCCTGCAGCCTTACGGTCTGTTTAATCATCGTCACCACCCGGAAATTGTCGCGCACCTCGGTACGCCAGTGATCTTTACACCGCACCTGGGGAGCTTCCCGCGCGGTATCCTGGCGACCATCACCTGCCGTCTGAAAGCGGGTGTCAGCCGCGAAGATATCGCTGCCGTCTTCCATCGTGCCTATGACGACAAGCCGCTGGTGCGCCTCTACGATAAGGGCGTACCGGCGCTGAAAGCCGTTGTCGGCCTGCCTTACTGCGATATCGGTTTTGAAGTGCAGGACGAACATCTGATTGTTGTAGCAGCCGAAGATAATCTGCTGAAAGGGGCGGCATCGCAGGCAGTACAGTGCCTGAACATCCGGTTCGGCTTCCCTGAAACGCAGTCACTGATTTAACGGATAACTAAACCATGACTAATCCATTGATTATTAAGCTGGGCGGTGTGCTGTTAGACAGCGAAGAAGCGCTGGCGCGCTTGTTTGAAGCACTGCTTAACTATCGTAGCGCTCATCAGCGTCCGCTGATCATCGTCCACGGCGGCGGCTGCCTGGTGGATGAGCTGATGAAAAAGCTGGCGCTGCCGGTGATGAAGAAAAATGGCCTGCGCGTCACCCCGGCCGATCAGATTGACATTATTACCGGTGCGCTGGCGGGAACCGCGAATAAAACGCTGCTGGCCTGGGCGAAAAAATCGGGCATCAACGCGGTCGGCCTCTGCCTGGGCGATGCGGGCATCGTCAATGTCGCCCCGTTTGATGAAGAACTCGGCCATGTTGGCCATGCAATGCCGGGAGATCCGGCCTTGCTGAACACCCTGCTGGCGGCCGGTTATATGCCGGTGGTGAGCTCCATTGGCATTACTGACAGCGGCGACCTGATGAACGTCAACGCTGACCAGGCGGCGACCGCACTGGCCTCAACGCTGGGCGCCGATCTGGTTCTGTTGTCAGACGTCAGTGGTATTCTCGACGGCAAAGGTCAGCGCATCGAAGAGATGACCGCCGACAAAGCTGAGCAGCTGATTACCCAGGGCATTATTACTGACGGCATGATTGTTAAAGTGCACGCTGCGCTTGATGCGGCGCGTACGCTGGGCCGTCCGGTGGATATTGCCAGCTGGCGTCACGCTGAGCGGCTGCCTGACCTGTTTAACGGCGTGTCTATTGGCACCCGGATTCTCGCTTAACGACTCTGATTCAAGGATTACGAAATGCAAACGCAAAACATCAAAAAAATCGTTCTGGCTTACTCCGGTGGTCTTGATACGTCAGCCATTATTCCATGGCTGAAAGAGAACTACGGCGGCTGTGAAGTGGTCGCTTTCGTAGCGGACATCGGTCAGGAGCGCGGCGATCTGGAAGGTGTAGAGAAGAAAGCCCTGCAGTCCGGCGCATCTGAATGCCACGTGGTTGACCTGCGTGAAGAGTTTATCAGCGACTACGTCTATCCGGTGCTGCAGACCGGTGCGCTGTATGAAGGCACCTATCTGCTGGGCACCTCAATGGCGCGTCCTATCATCGCTAAAGCCCAGGTTGAGCTGGCGCTGAAAGTGGGCGCAGATGCGCTGTGTCACGGCGCAACCGGTAAAGGGAATGACCAGGTGCGTTTCGAAACCACCTACACCGCGCTGGCACCGCAGCTCAAAGTGGTGGCACCGTGGCGTGAATGGAACCTGCGTTCACGTGAAGCGCTGCTGGACTACCTGAAAGAGCGCAACATCCCGACCACCGCGTCGCTGGAAAAAATCTACAGCCGTGACGAAAACGCCTGGCACATCTCCACCGAAGGCGGCGTGCTGGAAAGCCCGGCCAATGCACCGAATAAAGATTGCTGGGTCTGGACTGTCGATCCGCTGGACGCCCCTGACCAGCCTGAAGAAGTGACCGTAACCGTGGAAAAAGGTCGGGTTGTGGCGGTTAACGGCGAAAAACTGAGTCCGTTCCAGTGTCTGGAAAAACTCAACGTGCTGGGCGCAAAGCATGGCGTTGGCCGTATCGATATCGTTGAAAACCGTCTGGTGGGCATTAAATCCCGCGGCTGCTACGAAACCCCGGGCGGCACCATCATGGTGAATGCGCTGCGTGCGGTTGAGCAGCTGGTGCTGGATCGCGATAGCTTCAAATGGCGTGAGCAGCTGGGTCACGAGATGTCTTACGTGGTTTATGACGGCCGCTGGTTCGCACCGCTGCGTAAGTCAATTCAGGCTGCTGCTGAATCGCTGGCGGAAGACGTTAACGGTGAAGTGGTGCTGCAGCTTTATAAAGGCCAGGCGACAGCCACCCAGAAGCGTTCCGCGAACAGCCTCTACTCAGAAGAGTTCGCCACCTTTGGTGAAGATGAGGTCTACGATCACCGTCATGCGGGCGGCTTTATCCGTCTGTTCTCGCTCTCTTCGCGTATCCGCGCCCTGAACGAGCAGAAGAAGTAATTTTCAGGCGGGGTGCGCCTCGCCTCACAGTTTTCATTCAGGGGCGGCATTTATGCCGCCTCTTGTTTAACGATTCAGAGGAGTTTTCACATGGCACTTTGGGGTGGACGGTTTACTCAGGCAGCGGATCAGCGTTTTAAACAGTTCAATGACTCGCTGCGCTTCGATTACCGCCTGGCTGAGCAGGACATCATTGGCTCTGTTGCCTGGTCCAAAGCGCTGGTGACGGTCAATGTTCTGACTCAGGATGAGCAGCAGCAGCTGGAAGCAGCGCTGAATGCGTTACTGGATGACGTGCGTGAGAATCCTGAACAGATCCTGCAGAGCGACGCCGAAGATATCCACAGCTGGGTTGAAGGCAAGCTGATCGACAAAGTCGGTGCGCTGGGTAAAAAGCTGCATACCGGCCGTAGCCGTAACGATCAGGTCGCGACCGATCTGAAACTGTGGTGCAAGGTGCAGATTGAGGCGCTGCTGGGAGCCACGCGTGATCTTCAGCAGGCACTGGTGGTCACCGCGGAAGTGAATCAGGATGCGGTGATGCCTGGCTACACCCACCTGCAGCGTGCGCAGCCGGTGACATTTGCGCACTGGTGTCTGGCCTACGTTGAAATGCTGGCGCGTGACGAGAGCCGTCTGCAGGATACCCTGAAGCGGCTTGATGTCAGCCCGCTGGGCTGTGGCGCTCTGGCTGGTACCGCTTACGAGATCGATCGTCAGCAACTGGCTGGCTGGCTGGGCTTTGCTTCTGCAACGCGCAATAGTCTGGATACGGTATCAGATCGCGATCACGTGCTGGAGCTGCTGTCTGATGCGGCCATTGGCATGGTGCATCTGTCGCGTTTTGCTGAAGATATGATCTTCTTCAATACCGGCGAAGCGGGCTTTATTGAGCTGTCAGATAAAGTCACTTCTGGCTCATCGCTGATGCCGCAGAAGAAAAACCCGGATGCGCTGGAGCTGATTCGCGGCAAGTGTGGTCGGGTGCAGGGCGCACTGACCGGCATGATGATGACGCTGAAAGGTTTGCCACTTGCCTACAACAAAGATATGCAGGAAGACAAAGAGGGGCTGTTTGACGCGCTCGACACCTGGCTCGACTGTCTGCATATGTCCGTACTGGTGCTGGATGGCCTGCAGGTTAAGCGTCCGCGCTGCCAGGAAGCGGCGGAACAGGGTTACGCAAACTCCACCGAACTGGCTGACTATCTGGTCGCTAAAGGTGTGCCATTCCGTGAAGCACACCATATCGTCGGGGAAGTGGTGGTTGCTGCCATCGGGCAGGGCGTGGCGCTGGAAGCGTTGTCGCTGGCGCAGTTGCAGCAGTTCAGCTCGGTGATTGGCGAGGATGTTTATCCGATTCTGGCGCTACAATCCTGTCTGGATAAGCGTAATGCGCAGGGCGGTGTCTCGCCACAGCAGGTTGCGCGTGCCATCGGTGATGCTAAGCAGCGTCTGGCGTGATTAGCGGGTAAAAAAAGCGGGCACATTAAATGCCCGCCAACCTCTAGCTTCAGAATTACTACTTTTTTATAGGCACATCATCAAAGCGCCCGCTCTCCCAGCCGACGCTCAGATTCTCTTACGCTGACAGCAAATATTGTTGCAGATCCTCACTGCCGCCAATGTGACGACCGCCCATGAAGATCTGCGGCACCGTCGCCCGGCCTGATACGGCACGCAAACTTACGGTTGTCGCATCCTGCCCCAGCACAATTTCTTCGTACTGAATACCGTGATCCATCAGCATCTGTTTTGCCTGAGTGCAGAAGGTGCAGCCAGGTTTAGTGAATATGGAGACCGACTCCTGGGCTTTACACTCCGGCGCCAGATAGCGCAGCATGGTGTCAGCATCGGAGACCTCAAACGGGTCACCAGGTTTGTTCGGCTCAACGAACATTTTCTCGACCATGCCGTTACGCACCAGCATCGAGTAACGCCATGAACGCGGGCCAAAACCGAGATCGGCTTTCTCAACCAGCATCTCCATGCCACGCGTGAACTCGCCGTTGCCATCGGGAATAAAAGTAATGTTGTCTGCGCGCTGTTCGGCTTTCCAGGCGTTCATCACAAAGGTGTCATTCACTGAAACGCACAGAATGCTGTCCACCCCATGTTGGGCAAACAGACCCGCTAATTCGTTGTAACGCGGCAGATGGCTGGAGGAGCAGGTGGGTGTAAAGGCTCCCGGCAGTGAAAAAACGATCACCGTTTTGTCTTTAAACAGCGCTTCTGTGGTGACATCAACCCAGCGATCGCCCTGACGTGTGTGAAAAGTGACTGACGGAATAGCGTTACCTTCCTGACTTGCAAACATTTTTTGCTCCTGACCTGCCGCGTTCCATTTGATGCGCGCATTATTCCCAACCACCCTTGATAGGGCCAATCGTTCATTGCTATTCTATCTATCGCCACGGGCTATCGTGGTTTGGAGGGTAATAATGAATATTCGTGATCTTGAATATCTGGTTTCGCTTGCTGAACACCGTCATTTCCGCCGTGCCGCGGATGCGTGTCATGTCAGTCAGCCAACATTAAGCGGGCAGATCCGTAAGCTGGAAGATGAGCTGGGTGTGATGCTGCTGGAGCGCACCAGCCGCAAAGTGCTGTTCACACAGGCAGGTCTGCTGCTGGTGGATCAGGCGCGAACGGTACTGCGTGAAGTGAAAGTGCTGAAAGAGATGGCCAGTCAGCAAGGGGAAGCGATGTCAGGTCCGCTGCATATCGGCCTTATTCCGACCACCGCGCCCTATTTATTGCCACAGATTATCCCTACGCTGCACCAGACATTCCCGAAACTGGAGATGTACCTGCACGAAGCGCAGACGCAACAGTTGTTGTCTCAGCTCGACAGCGGCAAGCTGGACTGCGCGATTATCGCGCTGGTCAAAGAGAGTCAGGCTTTTATCGAAGTGCCGTTATTTGATGAGCCGATGAAGCTGGCAGTCTATGCCGATCATCCGTGGTGCGACCGCGATCGCGTACCGATGTCTGATCTGGCTGGCGAGAAGTTGCTGATGCTGGAAGACGGGCACTGTCTGCGTGACCAGGCGATGGGTTTCTGCTTTGAGGCGGGTGCGGATGAAGATACCCACTTCCGCGCAACCAGTCTTGAGACGCTGCGCAATATGGTGGCGGCTGGCAGCGGGATTACGCTGTTACCGGCGCTTGCCGTCCCGCCGGAACGCGTCCGCGATGGCGTCTGCTATCTTCCCTGCTACAAACCGGTGCCACAGCGTACAATTGCGCTGGTCTATCGCCCGGGGTCACCTCTGCGCAGCCGTTATGAACAGCTGGCAGAGGCGATTAAAACCCACATGGCGCACTATTTCGACGCTGCCTTAAAACAGGCGGTTTAAGCCGTTTAACGCGGCAACGCGATAGGCTTCAGCCATGGTCGGATAATTAAAGGTGGTATTCACGAAGTACTCAATCGTGTTACCACCATTTTTTTGCTCCATGATCGCCTGACCGATGTGAATAATCTCGGCGGCACGCTCACCAAAACAGTGGATCCCCAGAATCTCTTTCGTTTCGCGATGGAACAGAATTTTCAGGCTGCCAACGTTCATGCCGACGATCTGCGCCCGCGCCAGATGTTTGAACTGCGCGCGGCCCACTTCGTAAGGCACCTTCATGGCCGTCAGCTGCTGCTCGGTTTTACCTACAGAGCTGATTTCCGGAATGGTGTAGATGCCGGTCGGGATATCTTCAATCAGGTGCGCTGACGCTTCTCCTTTGATAATCGCCTGCGCGGCAATACGGCCCTGATCGTAGGCAGCAGAGGCCAGGCTGGGATAGCCAATCACGTCACCCACGGCATAGATGTGTGGCTGAGCGGTCTGATACATGCTGTTCACTTTCAGCAGGCCACGACCATCCGCTTCCAGACCGACATTTTCCAGCGACAGCGAATCAGTGTTACCGGTACGGCCATTGGCGTAAAGCAGACAGTCTGCTTTCACTTTCTTGCCGGACTTCAGATGCATGATCACGCCATCTTCCACGCCTTCGATCTTCTCAAACTCTTCGTTGTGACGAATGACTACGCCGCTGTTCCAGAAGTGGTAAGAGAGGGAGTCAGACATCTCCTGATCAAGGAATGCCAGCAGGCGATCGCGGGTGTTAATCAGATCAACTTTGACGTTCAGGCCACGGAAAATGGACGCATATTCACAGCCAATTACACCCGCGCCATAAATAATGACGTGACCTGGTTCGTGGTGCAGGTTGAGGATAGAGTCAGAGTCATAAACGCGGGGGTGGGTAAAGTCGACATCGTCAGGATGGTAAGGTCGTGAACCGCAGGCGATAACAAACTTCTCTGCCGTCAGCGTCTCACGCGTGCCATCAGGTTGCTCAATCTCAATGGTATTAGCATCAACAAAATGCGCATCACCCTGATAAAGTTCACAGCGGTTACGCTCGTAGAAGCCCTGACGCATGGCTGTCTGCTGGCTGATAACATTTTCTGTGTGATTGAGAATGTCGGCAAAAGAGGAGCGAAGCAGTCGGGTATGATCGCTGTAGAGTGGGTTCTGGTTAAATTCAATAATGCGACTGACGGCGTGGCGAAGGGCTTTAGAAGGGATGGTGCCCCAGTGCGTACAACCGCCGCCGATGTTGTGGTAGCGTTCGATCACGGCGATGCGCGCTCCCTGTTTTACCAGCCCCATCGCCGCCCCTTCACCGCCGGGCCCTGAGCCAATCACAATGGCATCGTAATCGTAAGACTTTTGCATACCGATACGTCCTATTATTTATACATTTTTACAACGAGATTCTAACATCTCGTCGCGCACTTCTGAATTCTATCAGCGATTTTCATCACATTTTGACAAAGAGTGAGGTTCACAGGCGGTGACAAAGATTGCCAATCTGTACGCTGAAAATTTTGTTATAGTGCCCACTCATTACCGCTAAAGGCAGAGAGCATGGGCGTCAGAGCGCAACAAAAAGAACGTACACGGCGTACACTGATTGAAGCAGCTTTCAGTCAGCTCAGCGCCGAACGCAGTTTTACCAGTCTGAGTTTGCGGGAAGTTGCCCGTGAAGCGGGGATAGCACCCACCTCTTTTTATCGTCATTTTAAGGATGTTGATGAGCTTGGTCTGACGATGGTGGATGAAAGCGGGCTGATGCTGCGACAGCTGATGCGTCAGGCGCGCCAGCGTATCGCCAAAGGCGGCAGCATCATTAAAACGTCGGTGGCGACCTTTATGGAGTTCATCGGCAACAATCCCAACGCTTTCCGCCTGTTACTGCGTGAACGTTCCGGTACCTCCGCCGCTTTTCGTGCCGCCGTGGCGCGTGAAATTCAGCACTTTATCGCTGAACTGGCCGATTATCTTGAGGTCGAAAATCGCATGCCGCGTAGTTTTACCGAAGCGCAGGCGGAAGCGATGGTGACCATTGTTTTCAGCGCCGGTGCAGAAGCACTGGATGTTGATGCTGAGCAGCGACGGAAGCTTGAGGATCGGCTGGTACTGCAGCTGCGTATGATCGCCAAAGGCGCTTATTACTGGTATCGCCGTGAGCAGGAACGACTGGCAGTTACCCTGGAAAAACCCGAAGAGCAATGAGTAAGGATCCGTCCATGACCCAACCAGGTATTCGCGATAAAAGCACTCTGGCACTGGCTTTTATTACCGGCTTAGCGATTAACGGCTCGTTTTCTGTGCTGTTCAGCGCTTTTGTTCCCTTTTCGATTTTTCCGCTGATTGCGCTGGGTCTGGCGGCCTGGTGTCTGCATCAGCGTTACCTCAACACCAACATGCCGGACGGCATGCCAGGTCTGGCGGCGGCGTTTTTCCTGCTGGGGATTCTGGTGTATAGCGCGCTGGTGCGGGCGGAATACCCGGACATTGGATCTAACTTTGTTCCCACCGTTCTGATGGTGGCGCTGGTGTTCTGGATTGCGACGCGATTTAAGCGCAAGCGCAATCAGTAGTTATGAATGAAAACGGGAACCTCAGGGTTCCCGTTTTTGTTTACGCTTTACGCGTCAGCAAAACGCCGCATTCCATATGGTGGGTATAGGGGAACTGATCAAACAGCGCCAGCCGCGTTACCTCATGCGTTTCTGACAGCGTCTGCAGATTGTCGCTCAGAGTTTGCGGGTTACAGGAGATGTAAAGGATGCGCGGGTACGCCTGCACCATTTTCACCGTCTCTTCATCCAGTCCGCTGCGCGGCGGATCGACAAAAATTGTCTCGCATTCGTAGCTGGTCAGGTCAATCCCTTCCAGACGATTAAAGCTGCGTACGCCATTCATCGCCTGCGTAAACTCTTCCGCTGCCATGCGAATAATCTGCACGTTATCAATCTGGTTCACTGCAATGTTGTATTGCGCCGAGGCAACAGAGGGTTTGGCGATTTCAGTCGCCAGCACGCGGCGGAAATTGCGCGCCAGTGCCAGTGAGAAGTTACCATTGCCGCAATAAAGCTCCAGCAGATCACCCTGTGAATCCTGCGTCACATCCAGCGCCCACTCCAGCATCTGAATATTCATCGCCGCATTGGGCTGGGTAAAACTGTTCTCGACCTGACGATAGATAATCTCACGACCCGCCACCGGCAGACGCTCGTCTACATAGTCGCGATCCAGACAGATTTTGGTTTTGGTCGCACGGCCAATCAGCTGCACATCCAGCCCTTCAGCGCGCAGCTGGTCACGCAGCGCCGCCGCTGCCTGCTGCCACTCATCATCCAGCTTGCGGTGATAGAGCAGTGAAATCACAATCTGATTGCTCAGGGTCGACAGATAGTCGATCTGAAACAGTTTATGGCGCAGGGTGCGGTTATCACGGATCGCGGCGATCATCTTTGGCATCAGCTGGTTGATCAGCTGGCTGGCCGCCGGGAACTGATCAACACGGATCCGCTCGCGTGTCTGCTGATCAAAGATGATGTGATAGATATCATCGCCGTCGTGCCACAGGCGAAATTCGGCGCGCATCCGATAGTGGCTGACCGGCGAACGGAACACCTCCACGTCGGGCGCAGCAAACGGCGTCATCATCGTCTCTAAACGACTGACTTTTTCCGCCAGCTGTGCGTCATACTCTTCAATGGGGAGATGTTCGGGTGTCATGAGCAATCCTGATTAATAGCTTACCAGCGGGCGATTGTAGGCATTCACTTGCTGATGTCCAGTCCTGCAGCGAGAAGATATTTAGCAGTCTGGACTTCCGTATCTCCACTCCGTAGACTGCAGACGCCGGCCTCAAGCCCGAGTTAATAGGGAATCCAGTGTGAATCTGGAGCTGACGCGCAGCGGTAAGGAATGTCGTGATGAGTGCAATTGCAGACACTGTCCTCTGGGATGGGAAGTCATCATCACTTATGGTTCCCAGCCCGAAGACCTGCCGGTGTAACGTCGCTACTCGTTCAATCATCGCGTTCTATTGATTGTCGGCCCGCGGCATCCTGCTTCGTCTTATGGATGCGATTAAAAATGACTAAAAAAACCGCATCGCTGTTCGCGCTGAGCGCAACGGCGATTTCCCTCTGGGCGCAAAACGGTTTTGCGCAGGGAAATGATGATACGCAAATCGTTACCGCCAACCGTTTTG
The DNA here is from genome assembly GCF_052045955.1 of Pantoea sp. 22096. Taxonomy (NCBI): domain Bacteria; kingdom Pseudomonadati; phylum Pseudomonadota; class Gammaproteobacteria; order Enterobacterales; family Erwiniaceae; genus Pantoea; species Pantoea sp. 22096. Next base: position 115,418 of record NZ_JBQEPW010000009.1, read on the forward strand.
CAGAACCCGTTTCAGGTGTGCTGGCACCGACCACCGTCGTCACGCGTGATGAGATTGATCGCTGGCAGGCCAAAAGCCTGACGGATGTGATGCGGCGTCTGCCTGGTGTCGATGTCGCGCAGAATGGTGGATTGGGGCAGCAAAGTTCACTGTTTATCCGGGGAACCGAGTCCCGACATGTGCTGATCCTGATTAATGGTATCCGGCTTAATCAGGCGGGCATCAGCGGTTCGTCTGATCTCAGCCAGATCCCTCTGTCGCTGGTGCAGCGCATCGAATATGTTCGCGGCTCGCGGTCTGCGGTTTACGGTTCTGATGCGATTGGCGGCGTGGTGAATATCATTACGGGTCGATCGCAACCCGGCACCACGCTGACGGCGGGCGTCGGGTCCAGCGGCTATCAATCGTATGACGGGTCAACCCAGCAGATGCTGGGCGACGCAACAAAGCTTACCCTGGCTGGCAACTACACCTATACCAAAGGGTATGATGTGGTGGCGGGCTACCCCAATGACTATGGTCCGGCACAGCACGATCGCGACGGCTTCATGAGTAAAACTCTGTATGGCAACCTTGAGCATCAGTTCAGCGATGAGCTCAGTGGTTTTGTGCGCGGCTACGGGTTTGATAACCGCACCGCCTACGACGGTTCATATACCTACGATAATAATTCCAATATTATCGGGCTGGCGGATACCCGTCAGCTCTACAGCCAGACCTGGGACACCGGGTTACGCTTCAACCGTGACATTTACTCTACTCAGCTCATCGCCAGTTACGGTCATACCAAAGACATTAACTACGATCCGCGCAATGGTCGCTATGGCGCTGCATCCACCTTTGATGATGTCACCCAGTACAATCTGCAGTGGGGCAACACCGTGCAGGTGGGGCAGGGGGCGATCAGCGCCGGTGTCGACTGGCAGAAAGAGACGACCGAGCCTGGCACGAACTATTTATCAGAGGGCTATGAGCAGCGAAATACCGGTCTCTACCTGACTGGCCAGCAGCAGTTTGGCAGCGTTACCCTTGAAGGTGCGGTACGCAGTGATGACAACAATCAGTTCGGCTGGCATAACACCTGGCAGACGGCAGTGTCATGGGAGTTTATCTCCGGCTATCGCGCGTTCGCCTCTTATGGCACTGCTTTTAAAGCACCGAATCTGTCGCAGGTTTACAGTCCGTTTTATGGTAATCGTGACCTCGATCCGGAAAAAAGTAAGCAGTGGGAAGGCGGCTTTGAAGGGCTGAGCGGACCGGTGAACTGGCGTGTGTCGGGCTATCGCAACGACATCGATAATCTGATTGATAGTGATCCGGCGACTTTCCGTTACTACAACATTAAGCAGGCCCGCATTAAAGGCGTTGAAGCCACCGCCGGATTTGATACCGGGCCGCTGGCGCATCTGCTCTCCTATGATTATGTTGATGCGCGGGATGGCAGCACCGATCAGCCGCTTGTTCGCCGGGCTAAGCAGCAGGTGAACTATCAGCTCGACTGGACGCTGTATGAGTTTGACTGGTCAATCACCTACCATTATCTGGGGGACCGTTATGATACCGACTTTAACAGTTCGCCCAGCCGACGCGTGAAGCTAGGGGGAGTGAGCCTGTGGGATCTCGCTGTCTCATATCCGGTCACTTCACAACTCACGGTTCGTGGTAGAATTGCCAACCTGTTCGATAAAGATTACGAGACAGTGTATGGCTATCAGACTCCAGGACGAGAGTATTACCTCAGCGGCAGCTACAACTTCTGATTTGCGCCCTACCGTGCTGGTGTTTGATTCCGGCGTCGGTGGGCTTTCTGTCTATGATGAGGTCCGTCAGCTGTTGCCGGACCTGCATTATCTCTATGCCTTCGATAACGCAGGCTTCCCTTACGGTGAGAAAAGCGAAACCTTCATCGTGGAGCGGGTGGTCGCTATCGTTGAGGCTATTACGCAGCGCTATCCTCTCTCATTGGTCATCATCGCCTGTAATACGGCCAGCACGGTTTCATTACCCGCTTTACGTGAACGCTTTGCATTTCCTGTCGTAGGAGTGGTGCCGGCAATTAAACCGGCCGCGCGCCTGACGCGTAATGGCGTTGTGGGATTACTGGCTACGCGGGCTACGGTGCGCCGTCCTTATACGCATGAGCTGGTGGCGCAGTTTGCGGGTTCCTGCAATATCGAGATGCTGGGTTCGGCCGAGCTGGTAGAGCTGGCAGAAGCGAAGCTCCACGGTGAGGAAGTGTCACTGGATGAGGTACGCCGGATTGTTCAGCCGTGGCTGAGGATGGCTGAGCCACCGGATACGGTCGTTTTAGGCTGTACACACTTTCCTTTACTGCGCGAAGAGCTGCAGCAGGTGTTGCCTGAAGGGACGCGTCTGATTGATTCCGGTGCGGCAATTGCCCGACGTACCGTCTGGCTGCTTGAGCATGAAGCGCCTGAGGTGCACTCCTCGCAGCAGAATGTTGCATTCTGTACGGCGCTGGATGGCGAAGCAGTACAATTATCACCCGTTTTGCAGCGTTATGGCTTCCCGTTGCTCGAAAAACTGGCGCTTTAGCGGCTTTTAGCTGAAAAAATCAGCACTCGGAATTTTATTTGAAATTAGCACTTGTCAGCCTCCGAGAACTCCCTATAATGCGCCTCCACTGACACGGCACAACGGCTTACGAAGCGCCGGGTTGAGTAGGTTCGAAATCATACGAACCAGTGAGTTAAGCGAAAATAAATGCTTGACTGACAATGCGGAAAGCGTAATATACGCAGCCCGCGCCGCAGTAAATCGCGGCATGCTCTTTAACAATTTATCAGACAATCTGTGTGGGCACTCGCAGGATTGATATCAGCGTCTTTGGACGCACAAAAATATCAAAGCCTCACGAGTGAACACATAATGAAATTCATTATGA
>NZ_JBQEPW010000010.1:0-77942 GCF_052045955.1 Pantoea sp. 22096
CAGTGCGAACAGTGCGTTAGCGTCCTGTCGCGAGGTGGCGTATATTACGCTTTCCTCCTGCAGAGTCAACCTCTATTTCAGAAGTTTTTCTCCGGCGGCGCAGTCTCCTGTGCCTCTCAGCCCGTCATCCCGTTGCCGGTGTGCCGTGTCGATGGAGGCGCATTATAGGGAGTTCGCGCGGGCTGACAAGTGTTTATTGCGAAAAGATTATCGTTCGCAGTAATTTTCATCAAATCGCGCTATTTCGCAACGATTTGCCTGGTAACTGTGCAAAATCATTGGCAAAATTGCGTACCTGCTGCCAGTCCGTGTATTCCACTTCTTTCGTTGAATCTGTCTCACCACCGGTCATACGCATAATCAGCTGAATCATGACGCGATCGAACCAGCGATAGCGGGGATAATAAAGTGCGCCTGCGAACACGGCACAGCAATCGGGCTGCCACGGAGAGTTAGCCAGGAACTTCTGCGTATAGGCGTTGGTTTCAGGCAAACGCTTTTCAGGTTTACGCGCCGTCAGGTTCACCGAAAAGAAACCGCTGGTACGCTGCTGCAACGCCTGAAGGTGAAGCTTTACGAACTTATCGACGACTGGCTGGAAATGGCCGTAGCGGATCGAGGCACCAATCAGCACGCGATCATACTGTGCCCAGTCAGGCAGAGTGGCATCCTGGATGTCCAGTACATCACATGGCTGCTGCTGACGGATCACCTCAGCAATAGAAGAGGCAATCTTCTTTGTTTGTCCGTCGCGAGTGGAATAGAGAATCAGCGCTTTCATGTCAGCATCCTTATTAATTATTCACGCCAGAAAGTAGGCGTGAACAGCACCAGCAAGGTAAATACCTCGAGACGCCCGAACAACATGGTAGAAATAAGAATCCATTTTGCCACGTCATTCATTGAAGTGAAGTTATCAGCCACTACCCCCAGGCCCGGCCCGAGGTTGTTGAGCGTCGCGGCAACGGCAGCAAAAGCCGAGAAGTCATCGACGCCGGTGGCGATGATCGCCAGCATGCTGACCAGGAACACCAGTGCATAAGCCGAGAAGAATCCCCAGACGGCTTCAAGGATACGTTCCGGTAGCGCCCGATTGCCCAGCTTGATGGTATAGACCGCATTGGGATGAACCAGACGTTTAAGCTCACGGTTACCCTGCTTGCACAACAGCAGGATGCGAATCACCTTCAGGCCACCGCCGGTTGAACCGGCACAGCCGCCAATAAAGGCGGAGCACAACAGCAGTACCGGCAGGAACAATGGCCAGCGTGCGATGCTGTCGGTCGTGAATCCCGCCGTTGTCGCCATGGAAACGACCTGGAAGAAGGCCTGATTCAGCGTCTGCCAGCCACTTTCATAGACATTGTGGAACCAGAGCACCAGTGTGCAGATCAATACCAGCGTCAGCTGAACGCCAATAAACATGCGGAATTCCGGGTCGCGCCAGTACACGCGTAAATTACGTCCGCTTAACATGGCAAAGTGCAGGCCATAGTTACAGCCTGAGATCAGCAGAAACACTGCCACGATGGTATTGATAGTGCCACTATGGAAATAGCCGATGCTGGCGTCATGGGTAGAGAAGCCGCCAATGGCGATGGTTGAGAAGCTGTGACCGATAGCATCAAACGCGGGCATGCCCGCCAGCCACAGCGCCAGTGCACAGGCCACAGTCAGCAGGACGTAGATCAGCCAGAGTGTTTTGGCCGTCTCGGCGATACGTGGCCGCATCTTGTTATCTTTTAGCGGACCCGGCATCTCAGCGCGATAGAGCTGCATACCCCCGACGCCGAGAATCGGCAGTATCGCCACCGCTAACACGATGATCCCCATACCGCCCAGCCACTGCAGCATCTGCCGATAGAAGAGGATCGCCTTGGGCAGCGAGTCCAGTCCCACTAGTGTGGTGGCACCGGTCGTTGTCAGGCCAGAGAAAGATTCAAAAAACGCATCCGTTACCGAAAGATGCGGCTGCTCGGCAAAGATAAAGGGCATCGCCCCTACGCTGCCCAGCACCGTCCAGAACAGGACGACAATCAGAAACCCTTCCCGCGGTTTGAGTTCGGTTTTCTTTTTGCGATTCGGCCACCACAGCAGCGAGCCGATCACCAGCGCCATCATAAAGGTCTGGCTAAATGCCCGCCCCGCGCCATCGCGATAAATCAATGCGACCAGGCCGGGCAAAATCATCGTCACTGAAAAGAGGATCACCAGCAGACCGACTATGCGGGTAATGGCGCGAAAGTGCATTCAGCCGTTCCTTTAAATAATAGAGATGAATATCAGGGTGTGAGCGGGATCAGCGATAACGCGCCCCGACTAAAGTCTGACAGATTTTGTTTGAATCCGTCGATCTGTCCGTAAGGGACAGCCAGCGTCAATGCAATGCGATCCTGAAACTGACTGTCGGTCACCTTACCGTCGAAACGCTGAACCAGCCGTTCTATGTCGCTGAGCTGTGAATAGTCACACTGCAGTGTGAACAGCTTCATCGGCACTTTGCGCTGCCGTGGCAGCAGCTTAAGCCCCTGCTGGACCCCACCGCCATAGGCTTTCACTAAGCCGCCGGTTCCCAGCATGATGCCGCCATAATAACGCACCACCACGGCGGTAATCTCGCCAATATCTGCGCCCATCAGCTGCGCCAGCATCGGTTTGCCGGCCGTGCCCGAAGGTTCACCATCATCAGAGAAGCCAAGCTGCTGAGAATCATTCGGCGCACCCGCGACCCACGCCCAGCAGTGATGCCGGGCAGTGGGATGCTCGCTTTTAACCTGCTGGACAAACGCGCGCGCCGCTTCTGCACCCTCGGTGTGCGCCAGTAGTGTAATGAAGCGGCTCTTTTTGATCGTCTCCTCACTGCTGCTCAGGGGCACAGCGGGAATATCAAAGGCCTCCATCAGGCCAGGTGCAGATCGCGGGTCATGTTCTCAACGCGATGCGCATGGATCACCACGTTGTCTTCGATACGAATCCCGCCATAAGGCCGAAGCGCATCAATGGCCTGCCAGTTAAAGTACTGACTAAAACGGCCTGCACGCAGCGGCGCCAGTAATGAGTCAATAATATAGAAGCCCGGCTCGATGGTTAAGACCATGCCCGGTTGCAGCACGCGGGTGCAGCGAAGATAAGGATATTGCGCAGGCGCGGCCAGATGCGTGCCCTGATCATCCTGCATAAAGCCAGCCACGTCATGCACCTGCAGACCCAGCGGATGCCCCAGGCCATGAGGCATAAACGGACCGGTCAGATCTTCAGCCACCAGCGCTTCTTCGCTGATCCCCTGCACCAGCTCAAACTTCAGCAACATCTTCGCAATACGCTGGTGCATCTGAAGATGATAATCGGTGTAGCGCACGCCCGCTTTCAGCGTAGCGATCAGCGCCAGCTCTTCCGCGTTCATTGCCTCAATCATTCTGGCATAGAGCGAACCACTCTGCGCCGCATAGCTGCGGGTCAAATCGGCGGCATAGCCAAGATACTCAGCACCGGCATCAATCAAAAAGCTGTGGCGTTTCGCCGGTGGCTGATGATCCAGCCGGGTATAGTGCAACACGGCAGCGTGTTCATTCAGCGCGATGATATTGCCGTAAGGCACATCGGTGTCGCGATGACCGGTTGCGGTCAGATACGCCTGATTGATATCGAACTCGCTTAAGCCCGCTGCGAACGCCTCTTTCGCTGCGCGATGGCCAGCCACTGCCAGCTTCTGTGCCTGACGCAGACAGGCGAGTTCATAATCGGTTTTGATGCTGCGATGGAAATGCAGAAAGTCGATCACCGCTTTGGGATTGATATTGCCAGAGGCGATACCGAGCTGAGCCGCGCGCGCGTTGACCGGGCCGATATAAGCGACGTTATCGCGCTGTGCGGGCAGCAGTTGCGCAATCTCATCAGCATTTTTCAGGCCAATGACCTCAACATCCGCGGTCCAGAAACTATCCGGCAGCGGTTCGACGTTATGCCAGTAATCCACCGGAGAGTAGAACCACAGTTTCGGCTTGTTCACCCCGTCAATCCACAGCCAGCAGTTAGGCACCTGCGTCACCGGCACCCAGGCCTTGAACTGTGGATTCACCTTGAACGGATAGGTGTGATCATCCAGAAACACCGTCAATAACTCACCGGAATGGATCAGCATCGCATCCAGTTTGTTGCGTGCCAGCACCTGCTGCGCCCGTTGTTGCAACGTGGCGATATGCGCGTGATACAAGGTCTTCAGTGAATCCATTGACGTCTCTCCAGTGTCGCGAAATGGCCGCAAGTTTAGCATACCCCTTGCGCAGATGCCGATGTCAGCACTGCTGTGATCTTGTTAGCAAATAAGCAAAGAGCCGTTTGCAATTAATTAACATCGCTCCCACACTCACGATCATCTGGTATGACCAGATCACCTTTCGCGGTTTCAGGAGACGCACATGCTCTACCAAGGCGCTAACCTTACTCTTCACTGGCTGGACGATGGCATCGCCGAGCTGGTTTTTGACGCTACAGGCTCGGTCAATAAGCTCGATACGCAAACGGTCGCCAGTCTGGGCGAGGCGATTGCGGTACTGGAACAGCAGCCAGAACTGCGCGGCCTGCTGCTGAGCTCCGCTAAACCTGCTTTTATTGTGGGCGCGGATATCACCGAGTTTCTTTCTCTGTTTGATGCACCCACCGAAAAGCTGAGTCAGTGGTTGAGCTACGCCAACAGCATCTTCAACCGTTTGGAAGATTTACCGGTGCCGACTCTGGCCGCCATTGACGGCTATGCGCTGGGCGGTGGATGTGAATGCGTACTGGCAACCGATCTGCGTATTGCCACTGCGAACGCCCGTATTGGCCTGCCGGAAACAAAACTTGGCATCATGCCCGGCTTTGGGGGCAGCGTGCGACTACCGCGCCTGCTGGGCGCCGACAGTGCGCTGGAAATTATTGCGGCGGGTAAAGATGTTGATAGCAACGCCGCCCTGAAACTCGGCCTGGTCGATGCGGTGGTGTCGCGCGAGAAAATGCGCGAGGCGGGGATCGCGATGCTCAAAGCCGCCGCTACTGATGGCAGCTGGCGGGCGCGCCGGGCACCGAAACTGGCACCGCTGAAACTCAGTCCGATTGAAGCGGCGATGAGCTTCACGATTGCGAAAGCAATGGTGCTGCAGACGGCAGGTAAACACTATCCCGCCCCGCTGATGGCCGTAAAAACGATTGAAGCGGCGGCCAGTCTTGGCCGTGATGATGCGCTGAAACTTGAAACCGCGGCGTTTGTGCCGCTGGCGCAGTCTGATGAAGCCCGCGCCCTGGTCGGCATCTTCCTCAACGACCAGTACGTCAAGAGTCTGGCGAAAAAGCGCGGCAGCGAAAGCGGCGCACCGGCTCAGGCAGCCGTACTGGGCGCGGGCATCATGGGTGGCGGTATCAGCTACCAGTCTGCCTGGAAAGGCGTGCCGGTAAGAATGAAAGACATTAACCCCCAGGCGTTAACCCTGGGGATGAACGAAGCCAGCAAGCTGCTCAATAAGCTGCTGGACCGCGGCAAAATCGACGGCAGTAAACTCGCCAGTGTGATCGCCACTATTCAGCCCACCCTGGATTACGCCGGTTTTGACCAGGCCGATGTGGTGGTGGAAGCCGTAGTAGAGAACCCGCAGATCAAGGCCAAAGTGCTGGCGGAAACCGAACAGCATCTGCGTCAGGATGCGATTCTGGCCTCCAATACCTCAACCATTCCTATCACCCAGCTGGCACAGGCGCTGCAACGCCCGGAAAATTTCTGTGGCATGCACTTCTTCAATCCGGTGCCGCGTATGCCGCTGGTTGAAGTGATTCGTGGCGAGAAAACCAGTGAAGCAACACTGAGTAAAGTCGTGGCATGGGCCAGCAAAATGGGCAAAACACCCATCGTGGTGAATGACTGCCCCGGCTTCTTTGTCAATCGTGTGCTGTTCCCCTACTTCGCGGCTTTCAGCCTGCTGCTGCGCGACGGCGCTGATTTCCGTCAGATTGATAAAGTGATGGAAAAACAGTTCGGCTGGCCGATGGGGCCGTCATGGCTGCTGGATGTGGTGGGCATCGATACCGCACACCACGCGCAAAGCGTCATGGCTGATGGTTTCCCGGATCGTATGAAGCATGACTATCGCGATGCGATCGATCTGCTGTTTGATGCCGGTCGTTTTGGTCAGAAAAATGGCAAAGGCTTCTGGCGCTGGGAAGAGGATAAAAAGGGCAAGCTGAAGAAGGTGCCGGATGCGGAGGTAGATACGCTGCTGCAACAGGTTTGTCAGCCCGCGCGAGCCTTCAGCGATGAAGAGATTCTGAACCGCATGATGCTGCCGATGCTGAATGAGGTGGTGCGCTGCCTGGAAGAGAAGATTATCGCCTCGCCCGCTGAAGCGGACATGGCACTGGTCTATGGCCTCGGTTTCCCACCGTTCCGTGGTGGTGCTTTCCGCTACCTCGATACCCTGGGCAACAGCAATGTGGTCGATCAGGCCCGGCGCTACAGCGCGCTTGGTGGCCTGTATGCCCTGCCTGAGCTGCTGGTGCAGAAAGCCCATCAGCATGAAAGCTGGTATCCCGCCGCCAAACCGATTGATGAAGCCGCGCTGAAAAGCGCCTGAGGGCAAGAAGATGGAAAATGTGGTGATTGTTGATGCGGTGCGCACGCCAATGGGACGTTCAAAAGGCGGCGCCTTTCGGAACGTGCGCGCTGAAGATCTCTCTGCGCACCTGATGCGCGAAATTCTGAGCCGTAACCCGGCGGTGAACCCGACATCCCTCGACGACATTGTCTGGGGCTGCGTACAGCAGACGCTGGAACAGGGATTTAATATCGCACGTAACGCTGCGCTGCTGGCCGAAATCCCGCACTCTGTGCCGGCCACCACCGTTAACCGGCTGTGTGGTTCGTCAATGCAGGCGCTGCACGATGCGGCCCGCGCTATTATGGTCGGCGATGCGCAGTGCTGCCTGATTGGTGGCGTGGAGCATATGGGACACGTGCCGATGAATCACGGCGTGGACTTTCATCCTGGCCTGGGCCGCACCGTTGCCAAAGCCGCAGGCATAATGGGCTTAACTGCCGAGATGCTGGCGCGTATGCATCATATCAGCCGTGAGCAGCAGGATGCGTTTGCCCTGCGTTCGCACCAGCGCGCATGGCAGGCCACCCGACGTGGGGACTTCGCAACGGAGATTGTCGCCACCTGGGGTCACGACAGCGATGGCATTCTTAAGCGCTATGATTGCGATGAGGTGATCCGCGAGGAGACCAGCGCCGAAGGTCTGGCGGCGCTCAAACCCGCCTTCGATCCTGTGAATGGCACCGTCACAGCGGGTACGTCGTCGGCCCTGTCAGATGGCGCGGCCGCCATGCTGATTATGAGTGAATCACGCGCCCGTGAACTGGGGCTGACGCCACGCGCACGTATCCGCAGCATGGCAGTGGTCGGCTGTGATCCTTCGATTATGGGCTATGGACCGGTACCGGCCAGCAAACTGGCATTAAAACGGGCGGGACTGAGCGTCAGTGATATCGATGTGTTTGAGCTGAACGAAGCCTTTGCCGCGCAGACGCTGCCCTGCATCAAAGACTTAGGTTTGCTGGAACGGATGGATGAGAAGGTTAATCTGAATGGCGGCGCGATTGCGTTGGGCCATCCGCTGGGCTGTTCCGGCGCACGCATCAGCACCACATTACTGAACATCATGGAACGCCGCGATGCCCGTTTTGGCCTTGCCACCATGTGCATCGGACTGGGCCAGGGGATCGCAACCGTATTCGAGCGTCTGTAATACGTTGAGTCTTACTTTGTCAGATTTACCCGCCGTTGATCGGCGGGTTTTTTCTGTCTGCTACCAGCTATCAGATAAAGGCAAACGCATCGCCATACATCTGTGATTCCACTGCACCACGCTCGGCACAGAAACGATCGCGGGCAATCTTCGCCATCTCAAAACGTCCGGCGATATAAATCTCATGCTCGCTCAGCGTGCTGAAGTCCTGCATCACTGCGGTCAGTACCGTACCAGAACGACCCTGCCAGCCCGCTTCGGGCTGCTCGACCACCGGGATCACCTTCAGGTTCGGATGCTTGACGGCCAGCGCATCCAGCTCATCCATATCGTACAGGTGCTTAAGCTCACGTCCGCCCCAGTAAATGGCGATGTCGCGCTCTGGCTGTTCCGCCAGCGCGGTGAGCAGAATGGAACGGGCATAGGAGAAACCGGTACCGCCTGCAATCAGGATCAGCGGTTTAGTGCTCTCTTCGCGCAGCCAGGCATCGCCGTGCGGCATATCAACGGTGATCTGGCGATCGTTACGGATGCGATCCATAACGGCCATGGCATAGAGGTTCAGATCGGACGCGCCGATATGCAGCTCGATGATATCTTTTTCCATCGGCGTTGAGGCCAGTGAGAACGGACGCTTGTCGCGCTCATCCATCACTACCATCAGATACTGTCCCGCGCGAAAACTGAATTCCGCTTCAGGGATCAGGCGAACGCGATAGACCGTGTCGGTAATCGCCTCAACTGAAGTTACTTTACAGCTTAACGTTGTCATGCGTTCCCTCTGTCGGGTCGTCTTTATGGTTGTGCTCGCCATCAACGCTGTGGCGGCTGATCAAAAATACCTAGCTCATCCCAGATAGCATCAATGCGCGCGGTGACCGCCGGATCTTTAACGATGGGGGTACCCCATTCGCGCTGCGTTTCACCTGGCCACTTATTGGTCGCATCCATCCCCATTTTCGACCCCAGCCCGGAAACGGGCGAGGCGAAATCGAGATAATCGATCGGGGTATTTTCCACTAATACCGTATCACGGGCCGGATCCATACGCGTGGTAATGGCCCAGATCACGTCGTTCCAGTCACGCGCATTAACATCATCGTCACACACAATAACAAATTTGGTGTACATGAACTGCCGTAAAAACGACCACACGCCAAACATGACACGTTTGGCGTGCCCGGCGTACTGCTTTTTAATCGTTACGACCGCCAGCCGGTATGAGCAACCTTCCGGTGGCAGATAGAAGTCCACGATCTCCGGAAACTGCTTCACCAGGATTGGCACCAGCACTTCATTCAGCGCCACACCCAACACCGCAGGCTCATCCGGCGGACGGCCGGTGTAGGTGGAGTGATAGATAGGCTTATGACGCTGCGTAATATGTGTCACGGTAAACACCGGGAAGCTATCTACTTCATTGTAGTAGCCGGTGTGATCGCCGTAAGGTCCTTCTGGTGCCATATCGCCCGCTTCGATATACCCTTCCAGCACGATTTCAGCACTGGCCGGCACTTCGAGATCGTTCGACAGGCACTTCACCACTTCGGTTTTATTGCCGCGCAGCAACCCGGCAAACGCATATTCTGACAGCGTGTCAGGCACCGGCGTGACGGCACCGAGAATAGTGGCGGGATCGGCACCCAGCGCCACCGAGACCGGAAAACGCTCACCCGGGTGCGCTTTCTTCCACTCCAGATAGTCGAGCGCGCCACCACGGTGCGATAGCCAGCGCATAATCAGACGGTTTTTGCCGATCACCTGCTGTCGATAAATGCCCAGATTCTGCCGCTCTTTATGCGGGCCGCGCGTCACGGTCAGTCCCCAGGTAATCAGCGGTGCCGCATCGCCAGGCCAGCACTTCATCACCGGAATGCGGGTCAGATCGACTTCATCGCCGCTGAACACCTCTTCCTGACAGGGTGCATTGCGCAGACGTTTGGTCGGCATGTTCAGGACCTGCTTAAACTGCGGCATCTTATCGAACAGATCGCGGAAGCCTTTTGGCGGCTCCGGCTCTTTCAGGAAGGCCAGCAGTTTACCCACTTCGCGCAGTGCGCTGACCTCCTCCTGGCCCATGCCCATGGCCACGCGCTTTGGTGTGCCGAACAGATTGCACAGCACCGGCATGTCGTACCCTTTCGGGTTTTCAAACAGCAGAGCGGGGCCACCGGCACGCAGGGTGCGGTCGGCAATTTCGGTCATTTCCAGTTCAGGATCGATCGACTGGGTAATGCGCTTTAGCTCACCGCGCTGTTCGAGCAGCGCGAGAAAGTCTCTTAAATCGTGATATTTCATGCGGCTTTAGCTTTCCGGCCAGAGTGAGTCGGCCATTATAGGTCTGATTACATGGATATGCTGAGGTTTATATGGCGGCCTCATACGCACTGAAAGGGAACCAGCGGTTGTAACGCACGGGCATCGTGATACCCCTGAATCGGCTCGCCGTGGCGAAACAGTTTAAAATCTTCGTTACGCACGCTGTGATAACGCAGCTGGTTGTCATGCAGGTGCAGAAAACTGCCTTCACGCAGTGCAATGACCGACTCGGCAGGGTTAACTGCACAGAACTCCGCCAGGCGTTCATCGCGGGTTTCGCCCATATGGCCGCTGACGCTGGCATCCAGATAGTGGGGATTGATCTGCACCGGAAAGAGACCCAGGGCAGGCAACACCACGCTGCTGCGCACCGGCATATCGTTAGTGGTACGGATTGAGGGCGTTGCCACGTTGCAGCCTGCGCTCCAGCCGACATAGGGTACCTGCCGCTCCCGCACCGCGCGCTGAATCACTCCGATCAGACCCTGTTCATGCAGCATCTGATTCAGAAACCAGGTGTTGCCACCGCTGACCAAAATCAGATCTGCCTGGGCAATCGCGTCAGCTGGCGAAGCGAATGCCTGAACTCGCTCCACCTGAATTCCAAGAGAAGCACTGAGCTCGGCAGCACGCTGCTGCTGGTCGCCACGAATAATTGCGTAGGGGATCAGTACCGCCGATCGGATAGCGCGTCGGGCGATCATGGCGTGCAGCTGTGGCTGCGCATAGCCCAGCAGCGCCGCATCATCCGCCAGCTTGCCATTGCTCAACAGAAAGAGTTCCATCAGAGGATCCTTATGCAGATGTGATGGTCATCGAGTCTGATACAGAGCAATAGCAGACGTCAATTACCCATCAATGCTTTTACTGCTATCCGGCATGTTAAGAAAAGTCTCAGTTTATTTTCGCTGCGGGGCGCTTTACCCTGCCCCTGCGCTATAACTCTGGCAGCAGGTTTGCTATTCTTAGCGTCCATTCAATGGGAGCAGTTATGGAATCCTGGTACTTACTCTATTGCAAACGTGGTCAGCTATTGCGCGCGAAGGAGCATCTGGAGCGGCAGGAAGTGCATTGCCTCAGTCCAATGATCGCTCTGGAAAAGATCGTGCGCGGCAAACGCACCACGGTGAGTGAGCCACTGTTTCCAAATTATCTGTTTATCGAATTCGATCCGGAAGCGATTCACACCACGACGATTAGCAGCACACGCGGTGTCAGTCACTTTGTACGCTTCGGCACCACCCCCGCAACCGTGCCGTCAGCGGTGATCGAAGCGCTGGAAACCGACGTTCCGCAAATCCTGCTTGACCCTGAGACACCGCAAAGCGGCGATGAAGTTGTCATCACCGAAGGGACGTTTGAAGGGCTGCGCGCCATTTTTGCCGAGCCGGATGGTGAAACGCGCTCGATTCTGTTACTCAATCTGCTGAACAAGCAGGTAATGCGCAGCGTCGACAATAAGCAGTTCCGTAAGATTTAAGCCAGTCTGAATAACGCCCGCGCATTCTGATCGATGCGGGTCGCCAGCTCTTCGGTTTTCTCGCCGCGCCATGTCGCCACCTGATGCACAATATGCGGTAAAAAGCAGGGTTCGTTCCGGCGTGAGGTCGGACGCGGGCGCATGTCGCGCGGCAGCAGATAAGGCGCATCGGTTTCCAGCAGCAGGCGGTCAGCCGGGATCAGTGGCAGCAGCTCGCGCAGTTCCAGACCACGACGTTCATCGCAAACCCAGCCCGTAATCCCCACCGATAATCCCATTGCCAGACAGGCTTCCAGCTCGTCACGCGTGCCGGTAAAGCAGTGGATGACTGCACCCGGCAGTTTTGGCAACCAGGGTTCAAGTACCGCCGTGAAACGCGCATGGGCTTCACGGCAGTGCAAAAACACCGGCATATTGAGTTCTGCCGCCAGCGCCAGCTGCGCGTCAAACGCATACTCCTGCTGCCCATGAGCCGACAGGTTGCGGTTGAAATCAAGTCCGCACTCACCAATAGCCACCACTTCCGGTTTTTCAGCCAGGCGACGCAGGGTGCTGGCGATTTCCGAGGACCATTCGCTGGCATGGTGAGGGTGAACGCCTGCAGTAGACCAGCAGAAGCCGGGTTGAGCTTCAGCCAGTCGCTGAGCCTGCTGGCTCTCCAGCGCGTTAGTGCCGGTAATAAGCATGCCGGTGACGCCCGCATCACGCGCGCGTTTAACCACCTTTTGCCGGTCGGAGGCGAATTGCGTGCTGGTCAGGTTTACACCGATATCAAACATAATATTTCCCACTGTTTATAAACAAAAACCGCCCATCAGGGCGGTTTGGAGTGAACGCTTCCCGCCAGTGCGGGTAAGGCTGTCAGCATCAGGCGTCAGTGTTCTCTTCCTCATCCTGTAAGCGTCGGCCTTTACCCACGTAGTACCGGGAAAAGAATACGCCGACTTCAAACAGGCAGTACATCGGAATAGCGAGCAAAGTTTGGGAAAAAACATCCGGCGGTGTGAGCAACATCCCGACCACGAAGGCGCCCACCAGAATATAGGGGCGTTTCTTCTTCAACTCTTCCGGACTGGTGATCCCGGTCCAGCACAGCAACACAATCGCTACCGGCACTTCAAACGCCACGCCAAATGCCATAAACAGCGTCATGACAAAATCGAGGTACTTAGAGATATCCGTTGCGACGGTGACGCCAATCGGTGCGGTCTTGGTGAAAAAACCAAATGCCAGCGGGAAGACCACGAAATAGGCAAAGGCTACGCCGAAGTAGAACAGGAAGGTGCTGGAAAAGAGCAGCGGCATTACCAGCCTGCGCTCATGCCGGTAGAGCGCAGGGGCGACAAAGGCCCAGACCTGATAAAGGATCACCGGCACCGCGAGAAACACCGATACAATAATGGTCAGCTTAATCGGGGTGAAAAACGGTGAGGCCACATCGGTCGCGATCATGCTGGACCCGACCGGCATCTGACTGATCAGCGGTGCGGCGACCAGCTGGTAGATGTCGTTGGCGAAGTAAACCAGCATCAGGAAGATCGCCAGTACGGCGATGATGCAATTCAGCAGGCGCTTACGCAGCTCAATCAGATGGCTGATGAGCGGTTGGGTATCTTCAACGGCCATTATCGTTCATCACTTGCAGAAGAGGAGGGTACGGAATGACGCGCAGCATCAGTCGGTTTGGCGGCATCACCTGCGGGTGCCTGTGCCGGTGCACTCGCCGCGGTGGCGGGCGCGGCAGAGGATTGCACAGCCGGAGCTGATGAAACTGCTGACGAAACCTGTGCCGGAGACGTGGCGACTGCAGCAGGTGCAGCGGAAGGTTGCACCGCCGGGCCTGATGCTGATGACGGACTCTGTGCCGCGGCACTGGCCTGATGCGCTGCTGATGCAGGCGTCACCGAAGACTCAGCGACAGCAGGCTCAGATGCCGGCACTGCAGCAGAAGCCGCATGAGGCGCGGGCCTGTGCTGAGCCGAATGGATGGTGTTCGCTTCGTCTTCCTCTTTTTCAATGTCGATGCTCTGGCTGACCGAGCGCTTCATTGAATCCGCCGTTTTACGCAGCTCTTCCATCGACTCTTTCAGCTCAGGGGAGAGCGTGCCGCGGCCCGCTTCTTCCACCTTTTTCAGGCTCTCCTGCAATTCCTGCAGCTTGAGCTCCTGCGCCAGTTCATGTTGTACATTGGCTGCCAGCGAGCGAATCGCCCTGATCCAGCCGACCACGGTTTTCACCGCGACCGGTAAACGTTGCGGGCCGAGAACAATCAGCCCGATAACGAACACCAATACCAGTTCACTAAAACCAATATCGAACACGGTTTACACCTGCTTGTCGTTCTTGGCGTCTTCTTTGTTAGCCGAAGTTTGCTGTTTGTCCGCCAGTGTTTTGGCCGCGAAGTCAGCGTCCTGCTCTTTCGGTTGATCCTTTTTGTCATCCTCATCACTCATGGCTTTTTTGAAGCCACGAATCGAAGAACCTAAATCTGAACCCAGATTACGTAATTTGTTGGTACCGAACAGAAGAACAACAATCACGGCAATGATTAACAATTGCCAGATACTGATACCGCCCATGAGATAGCCTCTAATATTCTGTGAAAACGATAAGGTAATGCAGGACAGAGTGCCCTTTTTAACCGGGCTTTAGCCAGCGACATTACCTTTTTTTAAACAGACGTGACAATCAGTTTGTCTTACGCCAGCCGATTAACCAGGAGACGATTCCCGCTGCCATCAGTACCGCCGGGAAGAAGTCCCAGTCCGGTCGGGTGAGCAGCACCGCCGTTCCACTTAACAGCAACGTTGCACCGACACCAAACAGGTATCGCGCCTGATGGTGACGGACGCGTTGCGCATTCATGTCGCCCACTAACTTATCGACGCTGTGCCGTAAGAGTTTGTGCTGGCGCATGCTGTCGTAAAAGAGTTCTGGCAACTCAGGTAACTTTTCAGCCCAGAATGGCGCTTTCTCTTTGACCGCACGAATAATAGCGGGCAAACCGACCTGATCCTTAATCCACTCTTCCAGGAACGGCTTAGCTGTCTTCCACAGGTCGAGCTGCGGATAGAGCTGACGACCAATACCTTCCACATAGAGCAGAGTTTTTTGCAGTAATACCAGTTGCGGCTGCACTTCCATATTAAAGCGACGTGCGGTGTTAAACAGGTTCAGCAGCACATGGCCGAAGGAGATCTCAGCAAGCGGTTTTTCAAAAATCGGTTCACAAACCGTACGGATCGCAAACTCGAAATCTTCAACATTGGTATCGGGCGGCACCCAGCCTGAGTCAACGTGCAACTCTGCGACCTTACGGTAGTCACGGTTGAAGAAAGCGATGAAGTTTTCCGCCAGATAACGCTTATCTTCTTTGTTCAGCGACCCCACGATACCGCAGTCGATACCGATATATTGCGGGTCTTCAGGATGCTCATAGCTGACAAAAATGTTGCCCGGATGCATATCCGCATGGAAGAAGCTGTCGCGGAAGACCTGGGTGAAGAAGACCTGCACACCACGCTCTGCCAGCAGCTTCATGTTCACGCCATGACGCTCCAGTGTGGCAACGTCTGAAATCGGAATGCCGTAGATGCGCTCCATCACCATCATGGTTTCGCTACAGTAATCTGAATAGACTTCCGGCACATAGAGCATGCGGCTATCTTCAAAGTTCCGGCGCAGCTGAATAGCGTTAGCGGCTTCGCGTAACAGATTCAGTTCATCAAGCAGGGTTTTCTCATAATCGCGCACCACCTCGACCGGACGCAGACGACGGCCATCCGGCAGCAGACGCGGAACCCAGCGTGCCAGCCGATAGATCAGCTTCATGTCCGCTCGGATCACCGGCAAAATATCGGGGCGAATCACCTTGATGACCACTTTCTTACCGGTCGATTTCAGCGTGGCGGTGTGTACCTGCGCAATGGATGCCGATGCCAGTGGCTTGATATCAAAATCATCAAACCAGGTTTCAATCGGCGCGCCCATTGAGGCTTCAATCTGCGCTTTGGCTTTGACGCCATCGAACGGCGCAACGCGGTCCTGCAGGATCGCCAGTTGATCGGCGATCAGCGGCGGGAAAAGATCACGACGCGTCGACAGCATCTGGCCAAACTTGATCCAGACCGGCCCAAGTTGCTCCATCGCCATGCGCATACGTGCACCGATCAGTTCCTGCTGATGCAGATTCGGGATCCAGAAAACCGAACGACGCCACAGGCGAAACAGGAAAGTGAGGCGTGTCTGAGGAATCAGTTCATCAAGGCCATAGGTCAGAAAGACCTTCATGATCAGATATAAACGGCGGATCTCTCCAAAACTCATTTTGCCTCCAGCTGCGCCAGACGCGCATCAAGCGCCTCAAGCGAACGTTCCATCGCGTCGACCTCCTCAGAAAACCAGGCTAACTCCAGCGAGCCAGGCGCAACACGCCACTCTTCGGTAATGGCCTGTCCGAGATAATCCTGGCGACGCTGCACTTCACCTTTGAAAAAGCGAAATGCCTGTTGTGAGCGCTGACTGATACCCTGAGCGGCGATATCACCGACCCAGGGAGCCAGATATTCTGCCGGATCCAGCTCAGCCAGATCCATTAGCGCAGAGAACTGCTGCACCACCTGCAGGTCACCTTCAACCTGCAGCTCACCGCTGCGGATGAGCGGCGTCAGCTGCTGACGATCGCGCAGCTTTGGCAGCGTTTTCAGCGAAGTAATCACCGTGCAGTCACTGCGATCCTGCCAGTCCGCGAGTACGTCCAGTCGCTGCTCACTGAAAACAAGCACCAGCGGATGCGAAAACTCACTCAGGCGCAGCGTCAGCACTTTGCCATTCAGGCGTTGCCGCGCCGCTTTCAGGCCACGATCGCGATAGAGAATACGGTTCAGCGCCGTTTCCAGTCCTGCGGTAATCAAGGGCGTCAGGTTCATTACCATCTCACTCAGAACTTAAATCCACGATGCAACGCAACAATGCCGCCGGTCATATTGGAGTAAGTGGTATTTTCAAAACCGACATCGTTCATCATCGCTTTCAGGGTCTCCTGATCGGGATGCATGCGGATTGATTCGGCCAGATAGCGATAGCTCTCTGCATCCTGCGCCACCAGCTGTCCGATGCGCGGCAGAATGTGGAACGAGTAGGCGTCATACGCTTTGCTCAGCGGATCCAGAACAGGCTTAGAGAACTCCAGCACCAGCAGGCGTCCGCCCGGCTTAAGGACACGGAACATGGAGGCCAGCGCCTTCTCTTTTTCCGTAACGTTGCGCAGACCAAAGGAGATAGTGATGCAGTCGAAATAGTTATCAGGGAAAGGCAGAGCTTCTGCGTTGGCCTGGACGTAACTTACGTTGCCCACCACGCCCTGATTGCGCAGTTTCTCGCGGCCCATCTTCAGCATGGAGCTGTTGATATCCGCCAGGACAACCTGACCGGTTTCGCCCACCAGGCGAGAGAATTTGGCGGTGAGATCGCCGGTACCCCCCGCCAGATCTAACACGCGCTGACCGCGACGTACGCCGCTGCTGTCAATGGTAAAACGCTTCCAGATACGATGGACGCCAAACGACATCAAATCGTTCATCAGGTCATATTTTGCTGCTACGGAGTGAAATACATCCGCGACTTTGTCAGCTTTTTCGCTTTTGGCGACCGTCTGAAAGCCAAAATGGGTAGTTTCCTGCTGTGATTCATCTGCCATCGGTTTTACCTGCTCCACAAACAATACTTCCCGAAGTGTATCAGAGTCACGGAAGTCAGGCACGCTGCGCCCATACTATTCGTGGAGGCGCCTCACACGCCTCTCACTCTCATCCGCATCCCTGTCGTCATCTGCATCGTCAGCGGCCCGGTTTTCCGGCATGGCCCGTTCGGCCAGCTGAGGATTAATGGGTCGTTTGATCTCAACGCCCAGCGCACGAAATCCTTCCGTCTGCGCAATCAGGTTGCCGCGCCCTTCTGCCAGCTTTTTCATCGCCTCGCGATAGCTGTTCTGCGCCTTATCCAGGCTGTGACCAATGCCGCTCATGTCATCGACAAACAGTCGCATCTTGTCATAGAGGCGCGTAGCCCGGTCAGCAATACGCTGCGCATTACGGCTCTGATGCTCATAGCGCCAGAGATTGTTAATGGTACGCAGCGCCACCAGCAGCGTGGTGGGACTGACCAGCATAATGTTCTGCTGCAGCGCCTCGCCAATCAGCTCAGGCTGGCGGTCAATCGCCAGCAAAAAGGCCGGCTCGACCGGAATGAACATCAACACATAATCCAGCGACCGTAAACCGGGCAATTGTTGATAATCTTTTCGTCCCAGCAGGCGAATGTGCGCCCGCATGGCGCTGACATGCTCCTGGATCGCCTGCTCACGTTCGATCTCATCATCCGCATTGAAGTAGCGTTCATAGGCCACCAGCGTCATTTTGGCGTCCACCACGACATCTTTGCCCTGCGGCAGACGCACAATGACATCCGGTTGCATCCGGCCCTGCTGTTCTGACTGGATGCTGACCTGAGTTTCATATTCGTAGCCTTCACGCAGCCCGGAGGCCTCCAGTACACGGCTCAGCACCACTTCACCCCAGTTACCCTGGATTTTATTGTCGCCCTTGAGCGCTTTGGTCAGGTTAAGCGCCTCCTGTGCCATCTGCGCATTCAGCTGCTGTAACTGCCGGATTTCATGAGTCAGGGTGTGCCGTTCACGCGCTTCTGCCCCAAAGCTTTCATGCACCTGACGGCGAAAGCCATCCAGCTGTTCACGCAGCGGGCCAATCAGCCCGTCCAGACTCTGACGGTTCTGTTCATCGACACGACGGCCGCTGTTTTCGAAAATACGGTTGGCGAGGTTTTCAAACTGGGCGCTGAGGCGTTGTTCGCTGTTGGTCAGCAGGCGCTGTTTCTCTTCAGCCGCGAAACGTGTCTCTTCAAGGCGGATGGTCACTTCGCGCAGCTCCGCTTCCTGTGCGCTGTTAACCTCCAGCTGATTGCGCAGTTCACGATTAAGCTGTTCGCTTTCATTGCGCCAGTAATCGAGCTGTTGCAGACGCTCATTGGCCCCGCTCAGCGCGCCATGAAGCTGACGCAGTTCCTGCTCACGCTGCTGCGTCTGCTGCTGAAGCTGTTCGATCTGCTGCTGCTGGCGCTGTTGCGCCTCTTCCTGCAGACGGCGCTCGGTCTGAAAACTGGCGACCTGATGGCCGGCACGTAACTGTGCCAGCATCCAGCCAATCCCCAACCCGGCAAGCGCCAGACAGGCGCTGATAATGATGTGCTGATCCATGATTTCCCCGCGACTCAGGCTGCTGAGGAAAAAGGTAGAGTCGCACTGTATGAATGTCCAGATAAATTTACCGGCATTCAGCGCCTTACAGGGCCGCTACCGTCAGCTTTCCAGCCTGCCACTCATCAATCAGGAAGAATGGCATCGGCAAAAGCCACTCGCCGTTTTTGACCTGCGCCAGATAATGCCAGGTTGTCTCGCCAGAAGTGATCGCGACGCGCTGTCTGCTCCCTTCAGGAGCGCTGGATTTACCGGTCATACTGGCAAAGCCGGCATTGCTGCCTACGTGGAAATGCGGCGTCTGCCAGCGCACGGGCGCATGATCAGGCCACGCCTGGGCCTGATGAAAGTTGAACAGTTCATCATGGCTCAGGAGGCTTTCACGCACTGTGGGCCATAACGCCACTTTGAGGAAATATTGATCGGTGAAGCGCTGGCTGCCCTGATACTGTGCAATGAAATCACGCATCGCCTGCTCCACATTCCGGAAAACACCGTGACAGCCGCCCCACATCCCTGCCAGCAGCAGTTCGGTATGGGAGAAGTAGTCACGCATATGGTGGAACCAGTAAGGCGATGCCAGCCAGGCGTTAACCGCCGCCGCTTCGCGCTCTGAAAGCAGCGAGTCGGCATCGCGCACGATAAAACGCTTCACGTCAGGATCGTCGAGCACCAGAAAGCGCCACAGGGTCGGAAACAGCGTTTTTTCGTGAGACATATCGACCAGTTGCACATGTGGCTGGTCCAGGCGCTGCCAGACATGCTGCGGCACGCTGTCATCAAGGTAGATGCGGCAAACCCAGCCGGGATAGAACTCAGGCGCCACCTCAACATTTTTAATCAGCGTTTCGCAATAGCGTGGCTGATCGCCATACAGGCAGAAGGCGATGACATTCTGATGTGGCTGGCTGAGATCGACAGGCTCAGGTTGCGGAGCAGGAAACGCGGCACGCTGTCCCTGACTGAAACGCGCATCAGAGCGCATTAGCGATGTCAGACCAAAACGTGCCACCTCTTCCTTTTTACCCAGCCAGCCGCACACTTCGGTTAAGCCATCCAGCCAGGTTTCAGAGGCGGTAGCCTGCACAGCGGGCGGTGACTGATAAATCTTCTGGTAGATTTTGTACGATTTATTGTACTGACCCAGACGCAGCAGGCAGAGCGCGTAGTCGCTCAGCACCTGCATCTGATTGGGCATGGAGCGCAGGACTTCTTCGCAGCACTGAGCAGCCAGCGCGTGGTTACCCTGCTGCATGGCGGCGCGAAAACGTTCGGCGCTGCGTTCCAGACGGGCATTGATTGCCGCAGGATTAGCGCCAGGGACAGGACGTCGGACAGGAATCGTATTGCGCATAAACACTCTCAGGTTTCACTGATGTTACGCGCCGTTAACTACCGGCAACAGGTTTTGAGTCTGGACAAAAAACCTGTTGCCCGACGCGGTCATTATAATAAACGACGCGCCGCTTCGACCACAATCTTCACTGCGTCACTTTCTGTCTGCTTCATGGTGACCGCATCCGGAATCTCTTTCTGAGTACGGTTCACAATCACGCCCGCGACCATGCCGGCCCGCAGACCCTGGCTGGCGCACATGGTTAACAGCGTTGCAGATTCCATCTCATAGTTAAGCACGCCCATCTCCTGCCACTCTTTCATCGATCCTTTGAAACGACTGACGACACGGCCTGAAACAGTGTCGTAGCGCTCCTGGCCCGGATAGAAGGTGTCAGAAGAGGCGGTGATGCCAATGTGGGTTTTCGCGCCACAGGCTTCAGCGGCGGCAACCAGTGCGGTGGTGCAGGCGAAGTCAGCGACAGCCGGGAATTCCATCGGGGCAAAATGCAGGCTTGCTCCGTCCAGGCGAACGGACGCGGTGGTCACCAGCACATCGCCGACGTTAATGTGTGGCTGGATAGCACCTGTGGTACCGACTCGCAGGAAGGTACGCACGCCAAGCTGCGCCAGCTCTTCGACCGCAATCGATGTAGAAGGACCGCCGATGCCCGTTGAGCAGACAATGACCGGCTTGCCATCAAGTTTAGCCAGCCAGGAGGTAAATTCACGGTGTGAGGCGAGATGCGTGGCATCTTCCATCAGTCCGGCAATTTTCTTCACACGCTCCGGGTCACCCGGCACAATCGCCAGGGTCGCGCCCTGCAGATCGGCTTTTGTCAGGCCAAGATGGAAAACGTCAGACTGTGTCATTTTCAGACTCCTGTTAAGGGAAGGTAGCGCGCCACTCTACGCCAGCACGCCCGATAAATATGTGACAAAATTCACTTAAGAAAATGAAAGTTACATTTCCCGGAACATAAAATGTGATTTTAATCACATAATTACGTCTTATTCATCCGGATAGCCCTCAGCGAGGCTGTGTCAGGGTCGGCGCAATGTTAAAGAGGTGGATGATTTTATTCGCTGTTGATTGTGTTAACCGACACCTGGACGCAGACGCTTTACGGCCAGGCTATAGTTACGTGATTGCGTAAATGCTTGCACGGAGAGAATAATGAAACCCAGTGACAATATGGCACAAAAACCGGCGACGGGCGGCTTTGCCCCTGCCGTGCAGCCCACCGCCTCTACCACCATTATTACCGAAAGCCCGGCCATTCACTCAGGTGAAACCTCAGTGCCCAGCCAGGGCGAAAACATGCCGGCATTTTTTGCAAAACCGCACTCAGCGGAAGGCCCATTGCCTGTGGTGCTGGTGGTGCAGGAGATCTTTGGTGTCCATGAGCACATCCGGGACATCTGCCGCCGTCTGGCGCTGGAAGGCTATCTGGCGATTGCGCCTGAGCTCTATTTCCGCGAAGGCGACCCGACTGAGTATAACGATATCCCGACGCTGTTCAGCGAGCTGGTCAGCAAAGTGCCTGACACCCAGGTGCTGGCCGATCTCGATCATGCCGCTAACTGGGCGGCACGCAACGGCGGCGATATCCGTCGCATGGGCATCACCGGTTTTTGCTGGGGTGGCCGCATCAGTTGGCTCTACGCCGCGCATAACCCACAGCTACGCGCCGCGGTTGCCTGGTATGGGCGACTGACCGGCGAGCGCACGCTGAAGCAGCAGAAGCATCCTATTGATATTGCGATCGACCTGAATGCGCCAGTATTAGGTTTGTATGGTGGCCAGGATGAGGGTATCCCGCTGGAGAGCGTCGAGCAGATGCGTCAGGCACTCCATGCCGCCAATGCAACCGCCGAGATCATCGTCTATCCCGAAGCGGGCCATGCCTTTAATGCTGACTATCGTGCAAGCTATCATGCTGAATCAGCCAATGATGGCTGGCAGCGGATGCTGGCCTGGTTCAGGCAGTATGGCGTGGCATCAAAATAAATAAACAGGGGCGCTTCGGCGCCCCTGTTTATTGCCATCCGGTCCCATTCCTACGCCGTCTCACCACGCAATTTCTTTGCCGCCGTCACCATATTGGCCAGCGCCTGACGTGTTTCCGTCCAGCCACGCGTTTTCAGACCGCAGTCCGGGTTTACCCATAGACGCGCTTCCGGAATCCGTTTCGCCGCCTTCAGCAACAGCGCCTCTATCCACGCCACGCTGGGGACATTAGGCGAGTGAATGTCATAGACGCCGGGGCCGATTTCATTCGGGTAGTCGAAGTGTTCGAACGACTCCAGTAAGTCCATGTCAGACCGTGAGGTTTCAATCGTGATCACATCAGCATCCAGTGCAGCGATGGCGTCCATGATGTCGTTGAACTCGCAGTAACACATATGCGTATGAATCTGGGTTTCATCCCGCGCCACCGCCGCATTCAGCCGGAACGCCTCCACTGCCCAGTTCAGATAGTCTGCCCACTCAGACTGATGCAGTGGCAGACCTTCACGCAGTGCAGGCTCATCGATCTGAATAATACCAATGCCTGCTTTCTCCAGGTCTTCCACTTCGTCACGCAGCGCCAGCGCGATCTGCTTTGCGATAGTTTCCCGTGGCACATCTTCACGCGGGAATGACCAGCAGAGAATCGTCACCGGGCCGGTCAGCATTCCTTTTACCGGCTTGTCAGTCAGCGACTGAGCATATCGGGCCCACTCGACGGTAATCGCCTCTGGGCGACTGACATCGCCGATGATCACAGGCGGTTTCACACAGCGGGAACCGTAACTCTGTACCCAGCCATTCTGGGTAAAGACAAATCCCTCCAGATGCTCGCCGAAGTACTCAACCATGTCGTTACGTTCTGCTTCACCGTGAACCAGCACATCCAGTCCCAGCCGCTCCTGTTCGATGATCGCCTGTTTAATATGCTCCGCGATGCCGGTGCGGTAATGATTACTGTCGAGACGGCCCTGCTTAAAATCGAGGCGCAGGCCGCGAATTTCAGTGGTCTGTGGAAAAGAACCGATCGTCGTGGTGGGCCAGGCGGGCAGATTGAAACGCTGACGCTGCAGAAGTGCCCGCACCGGGTAGGCGCTCAGACGTTCACTGTGCTGTGGCGTAATGGCCTGAAGACGCTGGCCTACCGCGGCATTATGCACACGGCGGGAATAAGCACGGGCGCGCACCGGTGCGCTCCAGGCCTCCAGCGAGGCGGGATCATTCGTGTTGAGTGCCTGACTCAGCAGCGAGAGCTCTGTACATTTTTGCAGCGCAAAGGCGAACCAGCTTTTGACTTCATCATCCAGCCGGGTCTCGACGCCGAGATCGATCGGACTGTGCAGCAGCGAGCAGGAGGAGCCAATCCACACCTGTTCACGCGCTCTGGTCAGCGGTTGCAGGCGACTGAACCAGCGGCTCAGATCGGCACGCCAGACGTTACGTCCGTTGATCACGCCAAGCGACAGCAGCCAGCTGGCGGGCAGTTGCTGATTCAGCTGCTCAATATCATCGCGGCCATGAACCAGATCGATATGCAGGCCCTGCACCGGCAGCGCACGAATCACATCAATGTTCTGTCCGATGCTGTCAAAATAGGTGGTCAGCAGCAGCTTACTGTTACCCTGCAGCGCGTCATACGTCGGCTGGAAGGCTTCGCGCCACGTCTGCGGCAGTTCCAGTGCCAGGGCGGGTTCATCAATCTGTACCCATTCGATGCCGCGCTTCGCCAGTTCTGCCAGCACCTGCTGGTAAACCGGCAGAATCCTTTCCAGCAGCGACAGACGTTCAAAGGGCTCACCTTTAACTTTACCCAGCCACAGATACGTCACCGGTCCCAGCAGCACCGGTTTGATGTTGTGGCCCAGCGCCAGCGCCTCATCCACCTCATCCAGCAGCTGAGTCCAGGTAAGTTTAAAGGTCTGGTCCTGAGTAAATTCCGGCACCATGTAGTGATAGTTGGTGTTAAACCATTTCGTCATTTCTGCCGCCGCCGCAGGCTCGCCAGTCGGCGCACGACCGCGCCCCAGACGAAACAGCGTGTCGAGATCAACGGTCCCCTCTTTGTTCTGATGACGCGTGGGTATGTTGCCCAGCAGCAGGCTGGTAGTCAGCACATGATCATACCAGGCAAAATCGCCGACCGGCAGCAGATCGACGCCCGCCTCTTTCTGCTGTTGCCAGTGTCGCGCACGCAGCTCGCGGCCCGTCTCCAGTAAGGCCTGCTGCGTGCTGTCGCCTGCCCAGTAACGCTCCAGTGCTTTTTTCAGTTCACGGCGCAGGCCAATTCGGGGAAAGCCGAGGGTATGGTTGAGGATAGTCATGTGCTGTTCTCCAGATAATCTTTCACTTTGGCTTAAATGGGCAGCCAAAGATGTTTAGCCGTCCAGATGTTTACACTGCTATACTCTGCGGGTACTGTATGTTGCTCAAGCGCAATATGTTCATTTTCGATGTGAAGGACTCTCATGATCGAACTCAAGCACCTGCGGACGCTTCAGGCTCTGCGCAATACGGGATCGCTGGCGGCGGCGGCAGCCCAGCTTCATCAG
This sequence comes from Pantoea sp. 22096, assembly GCF_052045955.1. Lineage (NCBI taxonomy): Bacteria > Pseudomonadati > Pseudomonadota > Gammaproteobacteria > Enterobacterales > Erwiniaceae > Pantoea > Pantoea sp. 22096. The sequence continues at coordinate 24,744 of NZ_JBQEPW010000010.1, forward strand.
ACGCAGTCGGCGTTGTCTCACCAGTTCAGCGATCTGGAGCAGCGGCTGGGATTCCGCCTGTTCGTCCGTAAAAGTCAGCCACTGCGCTTTACGCCGCAGGGCGATATTCTGCTGCAGCTGGCAGAGCAGGTGCTGCCGCAGATTCAGCAGGCGTTGCAGGCCTGCCATGAGCCGCATCAGACCACGCTGCGGGTGGCGATTGAGTGTCACAGCTGCATTCAGTGGCTGACCCCGGCGCTGGATAAATTCCGTCAGAGCTGGCCGCAGGTGGTGATGGATTTTAAATCGGGCGTGACCTTTGATCCGCAGCCTGCTCTGCAGCAGGGTGAGCTGGATGTGGTGCTGACCTCCGACATTCTGGCGCGCTCGGGCCTGTTCTACTCACCGATGTTTGATTATGAAGTACGGCTGGTACTGGCGACGGATCACCCGCTGGCCCAGGTTGAGCAGATTTCGCCGGAAGATTTAGCCGATGAAGTGCTGATGATCTATCCGGTGCAGCGTCAGCGTCTGGATATCTGGCGTCACTTCCTGCAGCCCGCTGGCGTCAGCCCGGCCCTGAAAAGTGTGGATAATACCCTGCTGATGATTCAGATGGTGTCGGCACGGATGGGGATTGCCGCACTGCCGCACTGGGTGGTAGAGAGTTTTGAGAAGCAGGGTCTGGTCGTCACGCGCACACTAGGTGATGGACTTTGGAGCCGTCTTTATGCAGCCGTACGCGAAGGAGAACAGCGTCAGCCGGTGCTGGAAGCCTTTATCCGCTTTGCCCGACAGCACGCCTGTGAGCATCTGCCGTTTGTGCGTGACGCCGCGCGGCCTGGTGCCGTGTTACAGCGGTAATCCGACGGACACAAACCTGCGCGAACGCGGGCAAAATCCCCTATAATGCGCAGCCTGTCGACTGACCATGAGAAGATCTCACCATGACTAACAATGATATTCTGCGCAGCGTGCGCTACATGCTCAACCTGAGCGATGCCAAAATGGTGGAGATTTTTGCGCTGGCACAATGTGACGTGCCGCTGGCGGATATTCAGGCGTGGCTGAAAAAAGATGACGATGCTGCGTTCCGTCCCTGCCCCGATGTGCTGATGGGTTATTTCCTGAATGGCCTGATCTTCTACCGTCGCGGCAAAAGTGAAGATGCGCCCGCGCCGTCGATTGAGCGCAAGATGACCAATAACATCTTCATGAGAAAGCTGCGTATCGCTTTTGATCTGAAAACCACCGACATTCCTGATGTACTGAAGCGCGTGAATTTTACCGTTTCACAGGCTGAGATTGGTGCGATTTTCCGCAAACCTGATCATAAGAACTACCGCGAATGCGGCGATCAGATTCTGCGTAACTTCCTGAAAGGGCTGGCGATGATTCAGCGCCCTAAGAGTGAGAAGCCTGCTTAACGTCTGTGGCTGATCGCTTCGGGTACCTGCGTGGTCAGAAGTGGCGCATCTGATCGCAAAGAAAGCCTGCATCCATGCAGCACGGCCTCGCCATCCCTGGCTCGGACGCTTTGCTCCTCAGTTGCGCCACCTCTTCCCTCAAGCTTCTTCATGGCTTTTTAATCAGCAACACCAGGCCAGCTCTGGGGAGTGAAAGCGGGTCATCGGTGGAGCGTTCGTCGCAGGGGGAAAAAGCGCCGGGGGCATTTCTGAACCATCCTGTAAGATTCCTTCGCGATCGCATACGCCAGCTCCATCGCGAATGCTCTACGTTTCAGCGACCCATCCCCTCCTTCATATTCGCTCTGAGCCCCTGGTTCTACTGCGATGATGCTGTTAAGTCTCCAGGGCTGGCGCGTCTGAAGAGCGAAGCGTCCGGGCCAGGAATGGCCCGGCCGATCCACAGGGATGTGAGATTCCTTCGCGATCGGACGCGCCAGCCCGGGAGGCCGCACCCATGCAACAGGCCTGTTTATGACAGGTCACCGCGCCCCACCACCCAGCGCTTATGCACCCACAGCGAGGCAAGAATCACCAGCGCGCCCGCAATAAAGCTCGGCCAGTGCGGTTTTTCCTGCCAGATAGCCAGATTCACCAGCAGCCCGGCAGGCACGTGCATGTTATTCATAATGCCCAGCGTACCGGCATCAACCTGCGTCGCACCGTAGTTCCACATAAAATAGCCGAGACCGGAAGCCGCAACGCCCAGCCAGACCAGAATGCCCCACTGCAATGAGGTGGTCGGCAATTTCTGCGGATTGCCCCAGGCACACCAGGCGATCACCGCAATCAACACCGCCCCCAGGTAGAACCATGAGAAGGCCGTATGCTGTGGCATGGGACGGGTCTCCTGCAGACGTTTATAGCCCACCATGCCAGCCGCGAAGCAGATGTTTGCCAGTTGCACTAACAGCAGACCGAACCAGAAATGATCGCTGACTTTGTCATAGCGAATAATGGCCGCGCCAGCCACCGCCAGCAGCGCACTGAAGATATAGCCTATGCGCAGTGGACGACGGCTGATCAGATCGTAAATCAGCGTCACATAAAGCGGCGTCATCACCGTAAACAGCAGGAATTCTGACACGCTAAGGTAGAGATAGGCTTCGAAGCTCAGCAGATACATCACCCCCAGTTGCAGCATCCCCACCAGCATATAAAGCAGCAGCGTTGAAAGGCGATGACCACGCCAGCGCAGGAAAGGCAAAAACACCAGCGCAGCCAGCGCCAGCCGCATCAGCACAGAGAACCAGCTATCCACCTGGCCAGCGAGATATTCGCCAATCAGGCTGAACGAAAATGCCCACAGAATGGTGGTAATAATCAATAAAAACACGGCGACGACCCCGAAATTAACAGGCCGTCAGTGTAAACAATGTGCCGCCGTCAGGCTGTGAAATCTGGTTGACATCTGATTATAAACCAGGCAATTAAAAAGCCTCCCGGACAGCCTGCTTACACTTCCTGACATAAAAGTCGAAAGAATAGGTTTTCAGCCACATAAAATGCGCGAAATGATCCATCAGATGATCGCTTCCGCTCCTCATTGTAATAAAACTGTAACAAATGTGTCATTCATCACAGTAACGTTGCGCAACTAACACTATTCTTTGCGCGAAATGGAACATTATGCATCCATTTTGTTCTGCACTTTCCTGCTCCAACCTGCCGGGAATTAAAAACCATAATGTGCCCTGGAGGGCCTCACTGATGCTGAGCATTTTTAAACCTGCACCACGTCAGCCTCAGGTGGCGGAGGATCACGTTGATCCGCTCTACCGTCGTCTGCGCTGGCAAATTTTCATCGGGATCTTCTTTGGTTACGCCGCCTACTATCTGGTCAGAAAAAACTTCGCACTCGCCATGCCCTATCTGGTGGAGCAGGGTTTTTCACGTGGCGATCTCGGTTTTGCCCTGTCCGGCATCTCCATTGCCTACGGCTTTTCAAAATTCATCATGGGATCGGTCTCTGACCGCTCAAACCCGCGCGTCTTCTTACCGGCAGGCCTGATTCTGGCCGCAGCTGTGATGCTGATCATGGGATTCGTCCCCTGGGCGACCTCCAGCATCATGGTGATGTTTGTGCTGCTGTTTATCTGCGGCTGGTTCCAGGGCATGGGCTGGCCTCCGTGTGGACGAACCATGGTTCACTGGTGGTCGCAGAAGGAGCGAGGAAGGATTGTCTCGGTCTGGAACTGTGCGCATAACGTGGGCGGCGGTATTCCGCCTCTGCTGTTCCTGCTCGGTATGGCGTGGTTCAACGACTGGAAAGCGGCACTTTACATGCCCGCGTTTGGCGCGATTGCCATTGCGATTCTGGCCTTTGCGCTAATGCGCGACACGCCGCAATCCTGTGGTCTGCCACCGATTGAAGAGTACAAAAACGACTATCCGCCCGACTACGATGCCAGTCACGAAGAGGAGCTGACGGCAAAACAGATCTTCATGAAGTATGTGCTGCCGAACAAGCTGCTGTGGTACATCGCGCTGGCCAACGTGTTTGTCTATCTGCTGCGCTACGGCATCCTCGACTGGTCACCAACCTATCTGCGCGAAGTCAAACACTTCACGCTGGATAAGTCGTCGTGGGCCTACTTCCTCTATGAATATGCGGGGATTCCGGGAACGCTGCTGTGTGGCTGGATGTCGGACAAAGTGTTTCGCGGTAATCGCGGTGCGACCGGGGTGTTCTTTATGACGCTGGTGACCATCGCGACCGTGATCTACTGGCTCAACCCCGCGGGCAATCCTGGCGTCGACATGGCCTGCATGATCGTGATTGGCTTCCTGATCTACGGTCCGGTGATGCTGATTGGTCTGCATGCGCTGGAACTGGCACCGAAAAAAGCGGCGGGGACAGCGGCGGGCTTCACCGGCCTGTTCGGCTACCTCGGCGGTTCGGTCGCGGCCAGCGCCATTGTCGGTTACACCGTCGATTACTTCGGCTGGGATGGCGGCTTCATGGTGATGATTGCGGGCTGTGTGCTGGCGGTTATTCTGCTGTTACTGACTATGGTCAGCGAACACAATCACAAAAAGACCCCTGCCTGACGGCAATAAAAAAGGGCCGGATACCGGCCCTTTTTACGCTAACGGCTTAAGCCAGATAGAGCGTGCGCAACGTCTGCGGCACCGCATCATCAGCATTTGAACCGATCACATCCAGCTCCGGCAGCGTATCTTTCAACCGTTGATGGGCGTTCTGCATGATATAGCCCTTACCTGCCATGCTCAGCATCTCCACATCATTCATACCGTCGCCGAAGGCAATGCAGCTTTCCAGTGAATGGCCCAGCGTTTTCGCAACCGCTTCCAGCGCATGGCCTTTCGACACGCCGCCCGCCATGACTTCCAGACAGGTTGGCAGCGAGAAACTGACGTTAACCCGATCGCCCCAGCGCGCTTCAATTGCCTGCTCCATGGGGATCAGATGCTCAGGGTTTTCGCAGGTGAAAAAGACCTTGCTGATGTTGCTGGTTGGCAGCAGACCTGGCTCGTAGACCTGATAGTTGAACACGGACTCGCGGAAATAGTCCTGCTCAGCCGGACTTGAACGGCTGACAAACCACTCATCGTCGCGGTAAACGTGGGTCAGAATATCGCTGTGATGATATTGCAGGCCAAACAGGTCGCTGGCGATATCCTCATCCAGATTATGACTGAACACCAGCTCGCCCTCTGCATTGTGCACGCGCGCACCGTTTGAGGTAATCATATAGGCCGGAATCGCCAGGCTGTCGCGCATCTGTCCGACATCGATATGATGACGACCGGTGGCGAAGACAAAGTGAATATCCTTAGCGACCAGCTGCTGCAGCGTTTCACGTGCAAAAGGGGTCAGGCGATGTTCGGGAGAAAGCAGCGTGCCATCCAGATCGGATGCAACGATGTGATACATGAAAACCTCGGGTATCTGGTTCTGCCGGTTTTTACCGGTCGGATAAATAACGTCAGTGATGCGATGAAAAAAAGTCGACCACTGCATTGAGTGCTTCGGCACGCATCTCATCTTTTTCAAACAGGATCTCGTGACGCGCGCCGTCGATCACCCGTGGTTTATTACCTTCACACGGATAACCCGCAGCAGCCATCGCGGCACAAAACAGGTCCTGCGAACGATTGTCGACCACCCGATCATCGCTGGCCTGTAACAACAGCAGCGGCGTCGTGATCTTATCAGCCTGACTGATGATGTTGCGCCCCGCATGGATGCCTTCACGTACCCAATGGTAGGTCGGCCCACCCACACGAATCGCCGGATCGTCCGCATAAAAACGCAGGTTACGCCGGTAACGCTCGGCGCTATGGGTCAGCCGGTTAATGCCAAACGGATGCGCGCGCCAGCGTCCGGTGCCGAGCGCATAGCCATCGCGTAAGGCTGGACGTTTCTCCGCCCAGTCCAGGATCCGATGGGCCAGAAAAGAGGGCAGCGGTAAGGCGATGCCAAACATGGGTGCCACCAGCGCCACTGCATGAAATGCCTGCGGCTGACGCGCCAGAAACAGCGTTAAAATTGCGCCACCCATTGAGTGAGCCAGCGCATATCGCTGCTGGTAGTGACCGCTGACAATCTCTTTCAGATAGAGCGTTTCAAGATCGTCCACGTAATGCGTAAATTCCGCCACGTGACCACGGTGTGAATCTTCCAGCAGGCGATCGGAACGCCCCTGACCGCGATGATCGAGGATCACCACATCAAATCCGCAGTGAAACAGATCGTACGCCAGCTCAGGATATTTTATGTAACTCTCGATGCGTCCCGGCACAATCAGGATCACACGCTTATGTTGCGGCGATGTGAAGCGGACATAGCGCAGTGTCAGATTACCCACGCCGGTAAACTCTAGCTCCTCACGACTGTGCCAGAAATCGAGCAGCGGCCCGGTGGCGAAGGCAGCAAAGGCTTTTTCTCGTCGCAGCCAACTGGCTTTGTGTTGATTCATTCGCCCTCCTGATGACCGGGTACAGAGTCCTGAATGCCCTGCGCATGCCATAGCGCCGCGCTTATTTCTGGCGTATTGTGTCACAAATCCGCGACTAAAGAGAGCCTGACCCATGACCATCGAATGGTGGCTGACCTACCTGCTTACCACCACAATTCTCAGCCTGTCGCCCGGTTCCGGCGCAATCAATACCATGAGTACCGGTATCAGCCATGGCTATCGCGGCACGGTAGCCTCGATCACGGGTTTGCAGGTTGGCCTGGCGCTGCACATCGTGCTGGTCGGCATCGGACTGGGTGCGCTGTTTTCTCAGTCGCTGCTGGCGTTTGAAATCCTGAAGTGGGCCGGTGCGGCCTATCTGGTCTGGCTGGGTATTCAGCAGTGGCGCTCAGCAGGTGGCATCGATCTTGATGCGGTCGCCAAAGCGATGCCGCGTCGTCGCCTGTTCAAACGCGCCGTGCTGGTTAACCTGACCAACCCGAAAAGCATCGTCTTTCTGGCTGCCCTGTTCCCGCAGTTTATCCAGCCACATCAGCCGCTGTTTATGCAGTATCTGGTGCTGGGTGTGACCACGGTGGTGGTCGATATCATCGTAATGATTGGCTACGCAACGCTGGCCACACACATTGCTGGCTGGATTAAAGGGCCAAAGCAGATGAAGTTAATGAACCGCATTTTTGGTGGACTGTTTATGGCGGTGGGCGCACTGCTGGCCAGCGCCAGAAAAATCGCTTAACACTTTTCGCGCCGACACACTGAGGTCGGCGCGAACACTCCCTGTTTAACCCCTTCTTCCCGGGCACCATTAAGGCGCAGTCAGCGGCACCGCACGTAATACAATGATGCCCGACTTCGACTGCATATATTCCCTGAACGGCACATCGACAACTTTGCGATTAGCGGCCAGTGATGAAGCGTTCCTGAACCACCATTTCCCATCATGCCGGACGGCAATCCCGGCATGCGAGACATCCAGCCCCTGAGCGGGCGTGTAAACCCCAATGTAATCGCCAGTCTGGATCTGCTTCAGCACCTTTGGTGTGATTGCCCGGGCCGGAATATAGGTAATGCGGCGAGGAATCACACCCAGACCGGGCAGCCTTTCTTTTCCGCTGGCCTGACCATTCAGTTGCTTCACTACCGTTACCGCATTCGGACTAAGGGTGCTGGTTACGTCATCGGCATTGCGTGGGCTAACGGCAGACCAGTCGGTAAAAAAGTGGCGACGCTGCAGGTAGCTGACCTCACCGCCAGCGTAGCGGGTCCGAATCAGGCTGGCCTCAAAGCTGGCGCGGTCGTGGCTGCGGCTTAGCGCCTGGACGTAATCAAGCAGTGTAAAGCAATCCACACCGTTGAAATTGATCACCAGCGCTTCCGGCGTATCGGGCGATCCGATCAGCGTATCGGCCTGGTAGGGCGTACCGAGAAACGCGGCGGAAATCTGGCTAATCCTCTCGCCCTGCGGCTGCTCTGACGCCGGAGGTATCTGCGCCAGAATAGCCGGGACACTCTCTACTTTCGCCGGGTCAGGGGCACGGTAATGGGCAGCATCAGGCGAGGCGCAGGCGCTGATACAGGCGGTGATGAAAAACAGCAACAGGGGTTTTACTCGCATTATCATCTCCATGAAAAAATAGTCCGTTGGCACGACCATACCGGAGGTGATGGTTTCATTAATTAACGAATGGTGACTATTTATCTGCAGTTGCAACAGAGAGGCATCATCGGGTGCAGATTGAGAGGGAGCGGCAGGAGGTGAAATGACTGCCGGATGCGCAGCGCGCCCTCCGGCATAAGGGCTTAACGCGAAATAATCAGGTGGATACCAAAACCGGCGAACAGCACGCCAGCCATACCATCCACCCACTTCGCCAGCCGCTGATACTTCGCGCGGATCCATGGCAGCGCAAAGATAGCCGCCACCAGGGTAAACCAGGCAAAGGTTTCACCGACAATCAGCAGGAACAGACCCCAGCGCTCTGCTGAGCCGACATCATCACCCACAAATAGCGAGAAGACGCTGCCGAAGTAGATAATCGCTTTAGGATTCGACAGGTTGGTCAGCAGGCCCTTGAGAAAGCTCATGCCGCGTTTCGGCAGCTCTACCACCGGCTCATCCTGCTGCGGCTGCCTATGACGCTGACGCGCCGAGCGCATCAGTTGCCAGCCCATCCAGAGCAGATAGAGGCCACCGCCAACCATAATAATCTGATGCAGCCACGCCATTTTTTCCAGGATCAGATGCAGGCCCATCAGCGCCACGCCTGCCCAGACCACAATACCCAGGGTAATGCCCAGCACACCCATCATCGCCTCCTTGCGCGATCGGCTGGCGGCGGTCTGTGAGACAAAAAAGAAGTCGGGGCCGGGGCTCATCAGCGCCACCAGATGTACCAGCGTCACGGTTGCGAATAACATCAGCATGATTAGTGTCCTTTACTCTTCATCATCAAGATGCTCTTTGATCATCACCAGGAAGGGTTTGCCAAAGCGCTCCAGTTTGCGGTGACCCACGCCGTTAACGCTAAGCATCTCGGACGCGCTGACCGGCATCTGTTCTGCCATCTCTATCAGTGTGGCGTCATTGAACACCACGTAAGGCGGAATATTCTCTTCATCTGCGATTGCTTTTCGCAGCTTACGCAGTTTGGCGAACAGTTTGCGATCGTAGTTACCACCGTGAAACTTCGCCGGACCGCTGCTCTTTGTTTTCGCGGTAATTAAACGCGGCACCGCCAGCATCAGTGGCACTTCACCGCGCAGCACCGGTCGTGCTGCTTCGGTCAGTTGCAAAGCCGAATGCATAGCGATGTTCTGCGTTACCAGCCCCAGATGGATTAACTGACGTAACACGCTGACCCAGTGTTCGTGGCTCTGATCTTTGCCCAGTCCATAGACCGGCAGCTTGTCATGGCCCTGCTCACGGATACGCTGGTTGTTGGACCCGCGTAGCACCTCAACGATATAGCCCATGCCGAACCGCTGGCCCACGCGATAGATGCCGGAAAGCGCTTTTTGCGCTTCAACCAGGCCGTCATACCGTTTTGGCGGATCAAGGCAGATATCGCAGTTGTCACACGGCTGCTGGCGACCCTCGCCAAAGTAATTCAGCAGCACCAGGCGGCGGCAGGTCTGCGCTTCAGCAAACGCGCCCATCGCGTTGAGCTTGTGGCGCTCAATATCCTGCAGCGGCCCGGGCACTTTTTCTTCCAGGCATTTACGCAGCCAGGCCATATCGGCCGGGTCGTAAAGCATCATCGCTTCGGCGGGCAGACCATCACGTCCGGCTCGTCCGGTTTCCTGATAATAGGATTCGATGTTGCGCGGAATATCAAAGTGGACCACAAAACGGACGTTGGGCTTGTTGATGCCCATGCCAAAAGCCACAGTTGCCACTACGATTTGCAGATCGTCACGCTGGAACGCTTCCTGCACGCGGGCACGCTGTTCGCTGTCGATTCCGGCATGATACGCCCCGACGCTGAATCCACGGCTTTGCAGTCGCGCGGCGGTGTCTTCCACCTTCGCCCGACTGTTGCAGTAGATAATGCCGCATTTGCCGCGCTGATCCTGAACGTAGCGCAGCAGCTGATCGGTGGGTTTGAATTTTTCCACCAGCGTGTAGCGAATATTGGGGCGGTCAAAGCTGCTGATCTGAATCAGCGGATCCTGCATGTGCAGCAGATTAACGATGTCGTTGCGGGTGGTTTCGTCCGCCGTCGCCGTCAATGCCATGACCGGTAATTCCGGGAAGCGCTGACGCATCTTCCCGAGTGCACCATATTCCGGACGGAAATCGTGGCCCCACTGTGAAATACAGTGCGCCTCATCCACCGCCAGCATCGCCGGTTGCCAGTGCGCCAGACTGTCCAGGAAGTTATCCATCATCAGGCGTTCAGGGGCGATGTAGAGCAGCTTAACCCGGCCGGTACGACAGTCAGCCATCACCGTCTGCTGCTGCTCGCGCGTCATGGTGGAGTTGAGATAGGCTGCCGCCACGCCGTTCGCCAGCAACTGATCGACCTGATCTTTCATCAGCGAGATCAGCGGCGACACCACCAGTGTCAGCCCTTCGCGCACCAGCGCCGGAATCTGATAACAGAGCGATTTACCGCCGCCAGTGGGCATCACCACCAGACAGTCGCGCCCGCTCAGCGCCTGATTAATGATCGTCTGCTGACCGGGACGAAACTGCTGGTAGCCGAAGGTGTCCTGCAATACCTGCTGCGCCAGCGTTTCCTGATTAAGAACTGCCGAGGTTGCCACGCGATTCCTGTCTTACGTTAGGGATTAGAACAAGTCGTTAAGCGTTACACCCACACCCAGACGTGTCTGGCGATGGTTGTAATCGATCAGTGATTCACCGTAGCCGCTAAACACCTGAGTATAGAAGCGGACGTGTTCACTGATAGGGTAGCTCCAGCCCATTGTCGCGCCGCCATAACCGCTGTTCCAGTTATAGTTGCCCTCTACGCTGAAGATACTGTCGCCGAACTTATAGCCCAGCCGGGTGCGGTAGTAACCCATATATTTGGTGATGTCGGGATTATCATCGCTGCTCGCCCCTTCAGGGATACGATACCAGGGTTTGATTTCCGCCAGGAAGTTACCGTTCTCCGCCATCAGACGCGCATAGACACGGTTCCAGCTGCGTGAAGTCGGGTCACTTCGTCCATTAGATTGGTGATTCAGACCCAGTTCGACATCACGCAGCGTCCAGCCACCCAGCGAGTAGTCGGTCGCCCAGCCCAGAAAAATCTGCGGCTCATAGTTGGTCTCACGGAAAGGTGATGACTCAGCACTATTTGACAGCTGCCACCAGGAACGCTGGGTGTAAGAGGCTGCCAGCACCGAGTTGTCGCCCAGAATACCGCGCCACAGCGGAAACGCCAGGCTGAGCTGGAATTTCACTTCATCTTTGCGAGCGTTTTCACCCCAGTTATAGGAGGAGATCGCCTCTTTATTGAGGTCGCTGGTATAGGTGTAGAGCAGATAGTTGTTCTCGTAAGGATAGAGAACAAACGGGTTATCATGCTTCTCCAGCAGGTTAGCAATAATGCTGCCCTGAACCTGTGGCGCGTCATGAACCTCTTTAATCCGGGCTTCATCCGCCTGCGCCAGCGCAGGAAATATCAACATTGCCGCCAGCAAGGCGCGATGCTTACGCATAAAATTCTCCGGTGAACAGCTGCGTATCAGAATAACTGAAAGGGTGTTGTAAAAAGCAGGCCATTCTACACGCAAATGGCAGCGAGCATGAGTGCTGTTTTCTTAAACTGGAAACACCCTCGCAGGCGGCATAGAATACACAACTCATTCATGTTCCGCGCCCCTCTGGCCCGATTTTTTCAGGACACATCATCATGTCATCACCCGTGCTGACACCGCAGGACGCTCGCCAGCTGGTCGGCGAAATTTTTGTTTATCACATGCCATTTAATCAGGCGTTAGGCCTGGAGCTGATGCGCCTTGACGCAGACTACGCAGAGATCAGCTTCAATAACAAAACCATGCTGGTGGGCAACCAGGCCCAGCAGATTCTGCATGGTGGTGTTATTGCGTCGGTACTCGATGTGGCAGCGGGGATGGTCTGCGTCAGCAATGCGTTAACCCGTCAGGAGAGCATCAGCGAAGCGGATCTGCGCCAGCGTTTGTCACGTATGGGCACCATCGATATGCGCGTTGACTATCTGCGTCCCGGACGCGGCGAACGCTTCACCGCCACCAGCAGCCTGCTGCGTGCCGGTAACAAAGTCGCCGTGGCACGCGTGGAACTGCATAATCAACAGGGCGATTACATCGCCACGGCTACCGCCACCTATCTTATCGGCTAACTATGCCACTGAATGGATCGCATATGGATACGCAACAAACCCGCCAGGGCATTGGCTTTGCACTGGGCGCCTACTTTATCTGGGGCATTGCGCCCGCCTATTTCAAGCTGGTCAAACAGGTTCCCGCCACAGAAATCATGACGCACCGGGTAATCTGGTCGGCACTTTTTATGGTGTTGCTGATTACCCTGAGCCGAAGCTGGCCCGGCGTGCGCGGCGTGCTGCGTCAGCCTAAAAAAGTGTTGCTGCTGGCGCTGACGGCCGTGACTATCGGCGGCAACTGGCTGCTGTTTATCTGGGCAGTCAACAATCAGCATATGCTGGAAGCCAGCCTGGGCTACTTTATTAACCCGCTGATCAACGTGGTCTTCGGCATGCTGTTTTTGCGCGAACGGTTTCGCCGCCTGCAATGGCTCGCCGTGCTGCTGGCCACCGTCGGCGTGCTGGTGCAGCTGTGGCAGTTTGGATCGTTGCCAGTTATCGCGCTGGGGCTGGCCCTGAGCTTTGCCGTTTATGGTCTGATGCGCAAAAAGATCCAGGTCGATGCACAGAGCGGCATGCTGATTGAGACCCTGTGGCTGTTTCCGCTGGCAGCCATTTATCTGTTTGGCTTTGCCGACAGCGCCACCAGTCATTTATCGGCGAACCCGCTGAGTCTCAACCTGAAGCTGATCGCAGCGGGCATTGTGACCACCATTCCACTGATGCTGTTTGCGGCGGCCTGCAGCCGGCTGCGCCTCTCTACGGTCGGTTTCTTTCAGTATCTCGGCCCGACGCTGATGTTTGTGCTGGCGGTGGTGTTTTACGGTGAAACCATCACGCCAGACAAGATGGTAACCTTCGGCTTTATCTGGCTGGCGCTGCTGGTGTTTGTCTGCGATGCGGTAGCGTTTTCATTCCGTTCGCGCGCGCGCATAGCGTGAAATAAAGCGCGCTAAAGCCGGGCCGGTCAACAGGATGGTAAAGAGACGCAACGTCTGCATCGCCATCACAAATGCCATGTTGACCTGGGTTCCCGCAGCAATAATCGCCACTGTGTCCAGCCCGCCTGGACTGGTGGCGAGATAGGCCGTCATCAGATCGATATCCAGCATGCGCGTCAATATCCACGCCAGCCCGCCACACAACAGCATCAGCCCGAAGATTGAGGCCAGCATCTGCGGCAGCGTGCGCAGTGCCAGCAGAAAGATCGGGCGAGTGAAACGCAATCCCACGCTCCAGCCAATCAGCGCATAGGCCACGGCCAGTAGCCACTCCGGCACCTGTAACACTGCGATATGGCTGCTGTTCAGTACCGCCCCCGCCAGCGCGGGCAGCAGCAGCGCGCCAGAAGGAATGCGCAGTCGTGTCCCCAGCCACGCGCCGGCCAGCATCACCATCAGCGTAATCGCAAAGCCATAATTCAGCACGGGAAACCAGAGCAGCGAAACGCTGTGCGCTTCATCGCCCAGCCCGATGCGCGCGACCAGCGCGGCCGCCGAGGCGACAAACAGTACCCGCAGATACTGCATAAACGCCACCAGTCTCACGTCAGCGCCAAAGTCCCCCGCCATTGCTACCATTGCCGAAGCACCGCCCGGTGACGAGCCCCATGCGCCGGTCGGGCCAGGCAGATGACTGAAGCGAACCAGCAGAAAACCCGACAGGCCGCTGGCGGCCAGCGTCAGCAGCAGCACCGCCAGCACGATTGGCCACTCCTGAACCAGCGGTGTCAGAATCGAAGGCGACAGGCTCTGCGCAATCATGCAACCCAGCACCGCCTGAGCAAGCAGGAAGAATCGTTTATCAATTCGCAGTGTGGCTCCTGACAGGCCCATCACCACACCTACAATCATCGGTCCCAGTAGCAGCGCGGCGGGTACATGAAAATAATGCAGCACCGCGCCCAGTAGTACCGAGATCAGCAGCAGTAGCGTCCACTGCGCGCGCAACGAAAAAGCGTCCATAAAAAGTTAATAATTTGTAAAAACAGGAGGGTAAGATTACGCAGAAATGGGGACAGGAGCCAGCAGAACGGGCCATCTCAGATGGCCCGTTCTTATTTTAAAGCCAGTTTTTACGTTTGAAATAGAGATAAGGCGCCAGTCCGGCCAGAATCATCAGGCCGATCGCGGCCGGATAACCAAAGCTCCACTTCAGTTCCGGCATAAACTCAAAGTTCATCCCATAGCTGGAGGCCACCAGCGTCGGCGGCAGAAACACCACGGAAACCACTGAGAAGATCTTGATGATGCGGTTCTGCTCAATGTTGATAAAGCCCATGGCCGCCTGCATCAGGAAGTTGACCTTCTGGAACAGCGATTCGTTATGCGGCAGCAGCGATTCGATATCGCGCAGAATTTCCCGCGCCTGCTCCAGCTGATTACCCGGAAGACGCGCTTTACGCACCAGGAAATTCAGGGCGCGCTGGGTATCCATCAGACAGAGACGCACCTTCCAGCCGATATCTTCCAGTTCGGCGAGCCGCGACAGCGCCTGATCGTACTCTTCGCCCTGCTGACCTTCCATGATCACCCGGCTCAGTTTCTCCAGTGCGCTATAGATGTTCTCGATTTCATCCGCCAGCTGTTCGATTTTGGTTTCAAACAGGTCGAGCAGCAGCTCAAAGGCATTGCCATCGATCAGGGTCTGGTTACGGGCGCGCATACGATAGAGGCGGAAAGCGGGCAGTTCACGTTCGCGCAGCGTGTAGAGTCGGCCTTCACGAATGGTGAACGCCACGGTAGAGTTACCGGCATGATCGTCAGCATCTTCATAGAAGAAGAAGGAGTGGATATGCAGACCATCTTCATCTTCGAAGAAGCGTGCCGAGGCCTCGATATCTTCCAGCTCTGGCCGTGTTGCCAGGCTCTGGCCCAGCTCCGTTTGCACCCGGTCACGCTCGCCCTCTTCCGGCTCGATCAGATCGACCCAGACAGAGTTGGTCAGTTTGTCGGTTTCGTCTTCCAGCTCCAGTCGCGTCAGGCGGCTGTGATCCAGTTTAAATGCGCTCAGCATAGCAATACTCCCCATTGCAGACTAAATGGGACAAAGCGGTCCGCCGTTCCTTTAAAGGGAACAGGCAGCCTGAACACGGAAACAGAGTTTCAAAGATAAATCAGTGCTGACTCGCGCGACGGAATCAAAAAGGGAGGTCGCTGATAACCGCTAAGGCTACCCGCGTAAAGAGGTAGCCTTAGATGTTATGCCTGATATCCAGGTCATTGAGCCAGCATCGACTGGGCGTGTCCAAGGCATTGTCCTCTCATGATAATAGTGGGCGCATGTTACGCTGAGACGAAAAAGCCGTCAACCGCGTGCTAAAGCGTTTCCAGCTTCGCGTAAGCCGCCACCAGCCACTTGATTCCCTGACCCTGAAACGCCACCTGCAGGCGACTGTGCTCACCGCTGCCTTCCAGATTAATGATGGTGCCTTCGCCAAATTTTGCGTGATGAACACGCTGGCCCAGCGCGAATCCACTGTCATTTTTGGTCACCGGGGCACCCATACGCTGATGGTTGACCGGACGGCTGACGCTGGCGCGCAGACGCACTTCTTCGATGCAGGTCTCGGGCAGTTCGCCGATAAAACGGGAAGGCCGGTGATACACTTCCTTACCATAGAGTCGGCGGGTTTCAGCGTAGGTCAGCGTCAGCTTGAGCATCGCGCGGGTCACACCGACATACGCCAGACGACGCTCCTCTTCCAGCCGCCCGCCTTCATCCAGCGACATCTGGCTTGGGAACATGCCCTCTTCCATGCCGACGATAAAGACCTGGCTGAACTCCAGCCCTTTTGCTGAGTGCAACGTCATCAGCTGAACCGCATCCTGCCATTTATCTGCCTGACCTTCGCCCGCTTCCAGCGCCGCGTGGGATAAGAAGGCCTGCAGCGGCATCAGATCTTCATCTTCATCCTGATAGCTGAACTGACGGGTTGCCGTCACCAGCTCCTCAAGGTTTTCGATACGCGCCTGACCCTTTTCGCCTTTTTCCTGCTCATACATCAGCCACAGGCCAGAGTCTTTGATAACCCGGTCGGTCTGAACATGCAGCGGTAATTCGGCAGTTTCGGTAGCCAGTGAATCGACCAGCTCACAGAAGCGTTGCAGTGCAGACGCGGCGCGGCCAGCCAGTGCGCGACTTTGTAGCAGTTCGCGCGTAGCCTGCCACAGCGTCATCTGACGTTCACGCGCCGTCTGACGCACCACGTCGAGCGTGCGATCGCCCACGCCGCGCGTCGGGGTATTCACCACGCGCTCAAAGGCGGCGTCGTCATTGCGGTTCGCCATCAGACGCAGATAGGAGAGCGCATCTTTGATCTCCTGGCGTTCAAAGAAGCGCATGCCGCCATAAATACGGTACGGCATGCTGCTCTGCAGCAGCGCCTCTTCCAGCACACGCGACTGGGCGTTGCTGCGATAGAGAATGGCGCAGTCGTTGAGCGCACCGCCGTTCTCCATCCAGACCTTGATGCGGTTGACCACGAAGCGTGCTTCATCCAGCTCATTAAAAGCGCAGTAGATAGAGATCGGTTCGCCATCGCTGCCTTCGGTCCAGAGCTCTTTACCCAGACGGCCATTGTTGTTGGCGATCAGGGCGTTGGCCGCTTTCAGGATATTATTGGTTGAGCGATAGTTCTGCTCCAGACGGATCGTTTCCGCGCCAGGAAAATCCTGCAGAAAGCGCTGAATATTCTCAACCTGCGCACCGCGCCAGCCGTAGATCGACTGATCATCATCCCCCACGATGATCACACGGCCGCTGTCACCCGCCAGCATCCGAATCCAGGCATACTGAATGTTGTTGGTATCCTGAAACTCATCCACCAGCACGTTGGTAAAGCGTTCGCGGTAGTGATTCAGGATATGCGGCTTGTTGAGCCAGAGCTCATGAGCGCGCAGCAGCAGCTCGGCGAAGTCGACCAAACCGGCGCGGTCACAGGCTTCCTGATAAGCCTGATAAATGCGCAGCCAGGTCTGCTCAATCGGATTGCCATAACTTTCAATGTGCTTTGGCCGCAGGCCTTCATCTTTTTTGCCGTTGATGTACCACATGCCCTGGCGCGCAGGCCACTGCTTGTCATCAAGGTTCATCGATTTGATCAGGCGCTTGAGCAGACGCAGCTGGTCTTCACTGTCGAGGATCTGAAAATCCTGCGGCAGACCGGCGTCAAGATGGTGGGCACGCAGTAAGCGATGCGCCAGACCGTGGAAAGTCCCGATCCACATCCCGCCCTGACTGGTGCCGATCAGATGTTCGATACGGTGACGCATCTCTGCTGCCGCTTTGTTGGTAAAGGTCACCGCCATGATCGAATAAGGTGAGCAGTTCTCGACTGACATCAGCCAGGCAATGCGATGCACCAGCACCCGCGTTTTACCACTGCCCGCGCCTGCCAGCACCAGCAGGTTACTGCGCGGAGCCGCAACGGCCGCGCGCTGATTGTCATTCAAACCGTCGAGCAGTTCAGAAACGTCCATAAGCACCGTTTACCAGAGAAAAACGCCGTCGCCGCGCTGTTTACTGCGCCTGCCGTAAGGCATTGTCGCGGCCAGTCAGGCTGCGCCACGGACGCCGGATAAAGCACAGCGGCCTGGCAGAAAAAAGGGAGACGACTGGATAAATTTACAGCCATTATAGCAGTGAGGTGAGTGATGCCAACCGCGAAATTTCGACATGCGGCAACAGGCGCGCATCCGGGATATGCATCAGGTTGCCCTGCCGCAGGTTAACCCAGCAGGCCTGCATGCCGCAGCGCAGTGAGCCGGCGACATCGGTAGTCAGGTCGTCGCCCACATGCAGAATGTGTTGTGGCGCAATATCAAGGCGTTGCGCGGCAAGCTGATACATATCCTGCCACGGCTTAGCGCGCCCGTCAGGTCCGGCCCGCAACGTGAAGCGGAAATATTCAGCGATGCCCATTTTTTCCGGGCTGGCGTTGCCATTGGTTACCGCCACCAGCGGGATTTTTTCCGCCAGCGCCTTCAGCGTTTGATGCGTCTCGTCCGGCATCTCGACCTGACTCCGCCACTGATGGAACACCGCCATGACCTCTGCCGCGCCCGCGGTCGCTTCCGCAGCAGAGAGGCCGATATTCAGCATCGCCAGCTCTACCGAACGGCGTCGCCACTCTGAAACGTCATGATAGATCTCAGGCTCGCGCTGCAGCAGTTGATCGCGCAACTGCTGATAATCCTGCGGCGTGAAGTCACGCAGCGCCGGATGAAAAGCCTGCAAAGCAGCGTGAGACTCCAGCGTGGTGCGACGGATTACTGGATAGTTATCGTAGAGCGTGTCATCAAGATCGAAGGTCATGGCTTTTATGGCCGACAGCGGACGATAAAACTTCATTCGTTCTTTCCTCGTTTGGCGCGGGGATGCGCAGCGTCATACACCGAAGCCAGATGCTGGAAGTCGAGATGGGTGTAGATCTGGGTAGTCGAGAGGTTCGCATGACCCAGTAACTCCTGCACGGCACGCAGGTCGCCGCTGGACTCCAGCAGATGCGTGGCAAAAGAGTGTCGCAGCTTATGCGGATGGATATGGCTCGCCACACCCTGTCTGATGCCCCATTCGGCAAAGCGTTTCTGCACGTTGCGGGGCGAGATGCGGTTGCCTCGCGTCGACAGAAACAGTGCATCATCCTGGCCGCCAAAGGTTTCACGCAGCGGCAGCCAGTGCTGGATCCAGGTGACCGCCGTGCGGCCAATCGGCACCCGGCGCTCTTTACTGCCCTTACCCACGACCCACACTTCGCCGGAATCGAGGTCGACGTGGCGGCAATCCATATTCACCAGCTCGGAGAGACGCAGCCCGCCGCCATACATCACTTCCAGCATTGCGCGGTCGCGCACCGCCAGCGGATCGTTAAGGTCGATCTCCAGCAGCTGGTTCACTTCATCCACATCAATATTCTTAGGCAGATGGCGCGCTTTACGTGGCGTCATCACCCCTTTGGCCGGATTAGCGGAGAGCAACCCCTGGCTCACCTGCCAGTCGAGAAAACTGCGCAGGGCGGAGAGACGCAACGCGAGGCTGCTGGCAGAGAGTCCGGCGCGACGACTGCGCGCCGCCATGCTGCGCACCTGCGCAGGTTCCAGTTGCGCCCAGCTGCCGAGCTTCATCTCATCAGCAATTGCAACCAGCGCGGTCAGCTGGCGCGCATAGCTGCTCTGGGTTAACGGACTCAGCTGGCGCTCCACTTTCAGGTAGCGCAGAAATCCGTCGACCGCCTCCTGCAGCGCGCTGCTCATGCGCGCTCTACCCAACGGGAAAGCAGGCCAGGCATCATCTGTGAAAGATGCTGTAACAGCAGCGTTCCCATGCCCGACTGATAGTGCTGGCTGTCACGGCTGCTGAATACCAGCACGCCGAGATCGCCCTCTTCGCCCATCAGCGACATCGCAACCGAGCCAATTGCTTTGGCCTGCGGCAGCAGCAGCAGGAGTTCCGGCCCATTGATATTACCGAGATAATGATGCTGGTTGCCGAAGCGCTGAATACGCAGCGGTTCAAACGCCTGACGCGACAGGCTCAGTTGGAAGAAATCGGAGGGCGCGCCCAGCAGCCATTTATCACTGAACAGCCGCACATTGGCGCCCGCCAGGCCTAACTCTCGCGCCCAGCGATGCAGACGGTTGAGCATATCCTGCAGCGAATCTGCCGCGGCCAGATGACTTTCCAGCGACAGCAGACGATCAAACAGCTCATGGTTAGCGCTGGCCTGCTCCATCAGCAGGGTGATCTCTTCTTCCAGCCGCTGGATGTGGTTGCGTTGCCGCGCCATGTGCCACTCGACCAGTGACACGCTGCCGCGCACCGGATGCGGCACCGCCATCTGTTCAACTTCGCGGGCATTACGGATAAAGAAATCGGGATTCTGCCGCAGATAATCACTGACGGCCTGATCGTCCAGCAGAACCGAACTGTCAGCCTGCTCTTCGATATTTTTCATAGATGAATAAACCCATCGTAGACGTGTGTCGCAGGCCCGGTCATGTAGAGCGGCTGACCGGCACCTTTCCAGGAGATATGCAGCGTCCCGCCAGGCAGATCGACACGCACTTTCGGTGCCAGAATGCCCTGCTGAATGCCGCATGCAACGGCAGCACAGGCGCCGCTGCCGCACGCCTGCGTTTCACCCGCTCCACGTTCGTAGACGCGCAGCCGGATATGTTCGGGATTAATGATCTCCATAAAACCGACATTGACGCGATCCGGGAAACGCTCGTGGCTCTCGAGAATCGGGCCCAGCAGTTCAACCTGCGCGGTTTTAACGCTTTCCACCTGAATGACGCAGTGGGGATTCCCCATCGACACTGCACCCAGCATCACCGTCTGTTCGGCCACGCGCAGCAGATAGAGATTCTCGGCTTTATTGGCGCGGAACGGCACCTGCTGAGGCTCAAAGTTGGGCTCACCCATGTTCACGCGCACGTGATCGTCAGGCGTCACGGTTAACACCATGCGGCCATTCTGGGTACTGACCCGGATGTCGCTTTTGTTGGTCAGCCCTTTCAGCTGAACAAAGCGGGCAAAACAGCGTGCACCGTTGCCGCACTGCGCCACTTCACTGCCGTCAGCGTTGAAAATTCGATAATGAAAATCGAGATCGGGATCGTAAGGCGGTTCAACAATCAGCAGCTGATCAAAACCGATCCCCAGATGACGATCGGCCAGCCGGCGGATCAATTCCGGCGAGAAGAAGACGTTTTGTGTCACTGCATCCACAACCATAAAATCGTTGCCGAGACCGTGCATTTTGGAGAACTGCATTTTTTGCTCCGCCGGATAAGCCATCAGATTAGTTCGCTTTTACGCCTGAATTGCCGGTCACCAGCCCGCCGACATCGGCTTTAGAGGCATCCGCTTTCTGGCGGTCGGTTGGGGCTTGTTGTTTCTTCGGCTGGTCCTTCGGCGGGAAGTAGAGCGGTCCTTTCAGACCACAACCTGCAAGGCTGATTACTGCCAGTGTCATGGCCAACAGGCTTATTACTTTCTTCATTCTTTATGCTCTTTATGTCCTTTACCTGGATGCTTATCATCGCAGTTGAAGGTGGAAAAGCAACAGGAAATCCCCGCAAATAGCGTGAACCGGGTGACAGGCCAGGAAGATAGCGGCCACCTGCAGAGCGCAGGCAGCCCGTCAGCATCAATGCACCTGATAGCGCGGTTGATAGTCGCTGTTGTCGTTGTCAGGCTGCGTCGTACAGAGCTGCGTCAGCGTCTGACTCCGGAATGGAATCACCTGGAATCGATCACCGGTGTTCACAATCTGGTAGAACTGCGGCAGGTTGAAGTTGATAAAGCTCGACCCATAGGTGAAGCGATCGTGCGATGAGGAGTAGAAGCGGCTGACGTCGCGCACCAGCTCCTCTTTGCTGCCTTCACAGTGATGATAGACCTCAACCCGATTGGTCTCATCAAGGATATAGATGTTGAAGCCGCGCTCATCCGTGGTGTTTTCAAAGAAGAACTGAATGATGCCTTCGCTGGCATAGCCGTTCACTACCGGTGGCAGCGGCGTCTGATTCGTTTCGACTTTGATCGACAACCCATGCAGCTTGTTGTTGGAGATCGCGCCATAAAATTCCACGGCGTTTTCAAGCTTCTGCACCGAGACACTCATGCGTTCAAAGAACAGTCCCCAGGTCTCGCCTGCCATGCGCAGCGCTTTGAAGCGGCCCGGCTCCTGACGTGTGCTGGAGAGGCGCAGCTCAATGCATTCAGAGACCAACTGTTGCACGCGCGTGCGAATCAGACCGCGCAGATGCTGGCTGTAGCAGAACACTTCCACCGTATCCGGGGGTGCGGCATCCTGATGCATCTTGCCGAGAATGGTTTTCAGCCCTTCGATCATCGCCTGTTCACCGCTAAAGTGCAGCGTGCGCACTTCATTCCAGGAGTTGCGATAGAGCAGATCGATGCTGCCAATCAGGCACTGCTGCTGCTGACCAAAGCTAAAGACATCCAGCTTGCGGAAGTCGAAGTGCACCACCTGATTGCGGAAGGCCGCCGTCGGATCGTGCTCAAGGTTAACAATAATCGCGAGGTGCCGGATTTCGCACGGGCTGTAGAGCGCTTTTGGCGTCGGCGAAGGCAGACGCAGCGGGAAGTGGCTGGAAACATCGTTAACCAGCTCCTGCAGGCGCGCCAGGTCGCAAATCTCATTGCCTTTAATATGCAGCCGGGTTTTACGGGTCAGCAGACCATTGAACCACGCCCAGGCCACCAGCTTGTTCAGGTAGCGGTTATATTCCAGCGGCTGATGGCTGATGATCGAATCCATGTCCGGTGCCTGGTTATAAAGATACCAGCCGGAACGGTTGGCGCGGCCAGGCGGCACATGAATAAAGGTCAGATTCGGTTCAGAGAGATCGGGCGAAATCTGTGGATTCACCAGCGTCACTTTGCCCGGCAGCGCTTCAAACGCGGCATACAGTTTACGGGTCAATACACCGATATCCTGCGGACTGGCGCTGACGCTTAAGTTGTTGCGACGGGCAAAGCGGATCAGGTTGCGATAACTCTGCATCATCGCATCCAGTAATTCGTTATGGGCTTCGCGCACCCGCTCGATTTTCCACCCGGCACGGTTGTCCAGAATGGCGATCTTCTCTTCGTTCCAGCCCCACTCTTTAACCAGCTGCGATAAAATCTCGCGACGCCAGCCAGTGCGTTGCTGATGATCTTCGGTGCTGAGCTTTTCACATACTTTGAGATAGAAGCAGCGACGCACCAGATCAAGGCGCGGCTGATCGTCCACGCTGGTCAGGTAGTGCGTCACGCGCTCAAGCATCATGCAGTAAGGATCGAGGCCAAAGCAGATGATTTCGCCGTCGTGCAGGCGCTGTTTGATATCCATTGCCAGCAGTTGTGTGTTCGGGTATTCCCAGCTGTAGGCTTCCAGCAGCAGCGTTTTCAGTACAGCTTTATAAGGCGAGTCGATACTTTTATAGAGCTGCCACAGGCTGGCACCGAAATACTCTTCCGCCGACAGCGTGCCGAGGCCGCCCAGATCGAGCCACTCATTGGGGGTCAGCACGCCTTTGGCGTACAGCGACATCACGTAGTCATCGTAATGGTGCTCTTCTTCGCCCGGCACCATATTCCACAGGAGGCGTTTGCCCGCCATACGAACCGCGGTACGGTAAAACTCATCCAGCAGTAAAATGTGTTGTGTGGAGCCGCAGTCTTCACCGCCCAGGCTGCCGCTTTCGTTATGACGGAAGCGGTTCTCGTCAATCAGGAAGAAACTCACTTCCACGCCCATCGAGACACACCACTTCTGCAGCAGCGTACATTTACGCTGCAGATTCAGCCGCTCTTCATTATCAAGCCAGGATTGATGGCACACCCAGATATCGAGATCCGAGACGCTGTTCTGGCCGACCGAGGAGGTACTGCCCATAGAGTAGATCGCGGTGATCGGCATTTCGCCTTTCGGCGCATCGGCATGGCGCAGGTCGCTGTCGCCGGTGAGATCGGCCAGCAGCTGTCGCTGATTTTCATCAGGCGTGTAGAAGCTGATGCCATGTGGAACGCTACCTTCAAGGTAACCCGGCATCTGCGGATGTTGATAATGTAATAAGGTTGGCAGCAGACTGTAGACGCGCTGGAAAGCGGGTCCCATGGCAGCCAGCGCACGATCAACGCGCAGCTGGTTAATTGCATCCAGTCTCTGTTTCAGTGTCTCAATGTAGAGGTACAAGACGTTTCGCCTGATTGTCCCAGTGTTTAAGCACCCTGTTTCCACGCTCTGCCGCTTATAAAAGTAAAAAAGTGGGCAGATAATTGCTGGAAACGTGATCAATCTATCACTCGGCAGATTGACCGTAAAGAAAGTTGCGCTACTTAACAGTTTAGCACGTTCTTACCAGCTTCCCGCCTTTTCGGCACTGGTTGCCACGCTATGGCTTGATAAACCGGGCCTGAAACCGCGCACAGGCCGTTTTCAATCCGTTGAAACTGACAGTATTCACCCAGAGATGATAGGATATTCAGTGAACGATAAAAATGGTTAACAGCATGTTAGACAAAATTTTCAGAATTGCTACAAGACAAAGCCCGCTCGCATTATGGCAGGCACATTATGTACAGCAACGACTCATGAGTGCCCATCCAGGACTGCGCGTTGAGCTGGTGCCTATGGTCACCAAAGGTGACATTATCCTTGATACGCCGCTGGCAAAAGTCGGTGGTAAAGGGCTGTTTGTCAAAGAGCTTGAGCTGGCAATGCAGGATGGCCGTGCCGACATGGCAGTGCACTCTATGAAGGATGTGCCGGTCAGTTTCCCTGAAGGTCTGGGCCTGGTAACCATCTGCGAGCGCGACGATCCGCGTGATGCGTTCGTTTCTCATCACTATGACTCCATTGATGCGCTGCCACAGGGTGCCGTTGTAGGTACCTCCAGCCTGCGTCGTCAGTGCCAGATTAGCGCGCGCCGTCCGGATCTGGTGATCCGCTCGCTGCGCGGCAATGTGGGTACCCGACTCGGCAAGCTCGATGCCGGCGAGTATGACGCGATTATTCTTGCCGTCGCCGGACTGAAGCGTCTGGGGCTGGAAGATCGCATTCGCCAGGCAATGCCTGCCGAAGTCTCCCTGCCCGCCGTGGGTCAGGGTGCAGTCGGCATTGAATGCCGTCTGGATGATAGCGTCCTGATTGACCTGTTACGGGCACTGAACCACGCTGACACCGAAGTCTGTGTCAGAGCGGAACGCGCCATGAATACCCGCTTAGAGGGTGGCTGCCAGGTCCCCATTGGCAGTTTCGCGGTGCTGGAAGGCGATAAGCTCTGGCTGCGCGGCATGGTCGGTGCACCGGATGGCCGGGTGATGGTCAGCGGCGAACGCCGTGGTCCCCGCGCTCAGGCTGAAGAGATGGGCATCTCACTTGCCGATGAACTGCTGAACGGCGGCGCGCGTGAAATCCTGAAAGAGGTCTATCAGGGGCAGCCGCCGGCATGACCATCCTGGTGACGCGCCCGGAACCCGCAGCGGCAGAGCTGGTGTCACGCCTGCATGCCCTTGGCAAACAGGCGTGGAGCCTGCCGTTGATCGAGTTTGCGCCAGGCGCTGATCTCGATTCCCTGCCTCACAGGCTCGCCGGACTTCGTGCCGGTGATCTCGTCTTTATTCTTTCTCAGCAGGTGATTCACTACGCACAGCACGCGATCAAAGCATGGCCCACGGAGCTGGACTATTATGCAATTGGTCGCAGCACCGCGCTGGCGTTTCACACCGTCAGCGGACAGCAGGTGACCTGGCCTCATGCGCATGAAACCAGTGAGGAATTGATCCAGATAAACACGCTTCAGCAGGTTGCCGGTAAACGTGCGCTGATCCTGCGTGGCGATCCCGGACGCGAATTGCTGGCAGAAACATTAACCCGGCGAGGTGCTGAGGTAACGTTTGCTGCCTGCTACCAGCGCTGCCAGAAGCATTATGACGGACCGGTTGAAGGCCGCCGCTGGCGCGATCGCGGCGTCTCTGTGCTGGTGGTGACCAGTGGTGAAATGTTACAACAGCTTTTTTCGCTGTTCCCCGCGGTTGATCGCGAGGAATGGCTGCTCAACTGCCGACTGATAGTCGTCAGTGAACGTTTGGCTACCCTGGCCGCAGGATTGGGTTGGCAGGATATTCAGGTAGCCGATGGTGCCGATAACGATGCGCTGCTGCGCGCGTTACGCTGAACTTTAACAATGGGATGTGCCACATATGACGGAACAAAAAGACTCCTCCGCCATGGTTGAAGAAACCACCCCAGCGGTTGACCGCTCTCCTTCCAGCAACAGCACACCACCGCGTAATGCGAAAAAGGGTGGCATGGTGTTGGGTGCAGTTGCGATTGTCATCGCGCTGGCGATGGGTGCAGGTTTATACCTTAACGGGAAACATCAGGCTGATTTACAGGCACAAACCAATCAGAAGCTGAGCGACCAGTTAAGCGCATTGCAGCAGCAGGCCAGCAGCGATAAACAGCAGCTGACACAGCAACTGAGTGGCGCTGAAACTGCCCTGCAGAGGGCACAGCAACAGCAGGCTGCGTCAGCAAAAGCGCTGGAAACGCTGCGTGAAAAAGTGGCCGTGATTTCTGGCAACGACGTGCGTAGCTGGCTGCTGGCACAGGCGGACTATCTGGTGAAACTGGCTGGCCGCAAACTCTGGAGCGATCAGGATGTCACTACCGCAGCTGCATTGCTGAAAAGCGCCGATGCCAGTCTGGCTGACATGAACGATCCCAGCGTCATGAATGTGCGTCGCGCCCTGACTCAGGATATCAGTAACCTCTCTTCTGTTACGCAGGTCGACTACGACGGCGTGATCCTCAAGCTGAATCAACTGTCGAATAACGTTGATAATCTGCGTCTGGCCGATAATGACAGCGATGATACGCCGATGGACAGTGACGGCGGCGAACTCTCAGGTTCGGTACGTGAATGGCGTCAGAATCTGGTGAAAAGCTGGCATAACTTTATGGATGACTTTATTACTATCCGCCGCCGCGATAATACCGCACAGCCGCTGCTGGCCCCGAATCAGGATGTTTACCTGCGTGAGAATATCCGCTCGCGTCTGCTGATTGCTGCGCAGGCCGTACCACGTCATCAGGATGAGATTTATAAACAATCTATCGATACCGTGTCCGCCTGGGTTCGCGCCTGGTATGACACTAATGATGCTGCCACCAAAGCCTTCCTTGCCCAACTGGATGAGCTGAGCCAGCAGAACATCAATATGGATCTGCCGGATAACCTGGAAAGTCAGCCGTTGCTGGAACAGCTTATGCAGACCCGCGTGCGGAACCTGTTGGCGCAACCGTCTGCTGCTGCTAATCAGCAGGGAGGCTAAGCATGCTTAAGGTATTTATCCTCTTTATCCTGCTGATAGCGGGCGTGGTGCTGGGACCGATGATTGCCGGTCATCAGGGCTACGTGCTGATTCAGACCGATAACTGGAATATCGAAACCAGCGTTACCGGCCTGGTGATTATCCTTATCATCAGCCTGCTGGTGATTCTGGCGGTGGAATGGCTGCTGCGCCGTGTGCTGCACACCGGGGCGCGTACCCGCGGCTGGTTTACCGGACGCAAACGCCGTCGCGCGCAGCGTCATACCCAGTCTGCGCTGATGAAGCTGGCAGAAGGCGATCACCGCCAGGTAGAAAAATTACTGTCTAAAGATGCCGATCACGCCGACGTACCGGTAGCGAACTACCTGCTGGCCGCGGAAGCCGCCCAGCAGCGTGGCGATGAAATTCGTGCCAATCAGCATCTTGAACGTGCTGCTGAGCTGTCTGAAAGCAATACCATTCCGGTGGAAATTGCCCGTGCTCGTATTCAGCTGGCCCGTAACGAAGATCATGCGGCTCGTCACAGCATTGATCGCCTGCTGGAAGTGGCACCGCGTCACCCTGAAGTGCTGCGCCTGGCCGAACAGGCGTACGTCCGTACGGGCGCCTGGAGTGCATTGCTGGATATTCTGCCTGCTATGCAGAAAGCGCAGGTCGGTGATGACCTGCATCGTGATGCGTTACAGCAGCAGGCCTGGCTGGGTCTGATGAATCAGGCAATGGCCGACCAGGGCAGCGATGGCCTGAAGCGCTGGTGGGGCACGCTGAGCCGCAAAACCCGTCAGGATACGACCCTGCAGGTGGCAATGGCGGATCATCTGATTGAGTGCAACGATCACGACACCGCACAGTCGATCGTGCTGGAGGGCCTCAAGCGTCATTATGACGATCGGCTGGTGCTATTGATGCCTCGCATCAAAAGCGGTAATCCGGAAGCGCTGGAAAAGGCATTACGCCAGCAGATTAAACAGCATGGCGCAACGCCGTTGCTGCACAGTACGCTGGGACAGTTGCTGATGCGTCATGGCGAATGGCAGCAGGCAGCAGACGCGCTGCAGCAGGCGCTGGCGCAGCGTCCGGATGCGTTTGATTATGCATGGCTGGCAGATGTCTATGATCGTCTGCATCGTCCGGAAGAGGCCGCAAAGATGCGTCGTGAAGGATTGTTGCTGACGCTGAAGAATAATCCCAACGTCTGATGCGGTTGTCAGACAGGTTAAAGCCGGGCTCGCCCGGCTTTTTTGTGCCTGCAATCTGCCAGTCGCATTGCGCAGGCAAAAAAAAACACCTGCCAGGGGCAGGTGCAAGATCAGGTCGGTAAGACAACCGGGAGGTACCTGACTCAACGTGGTGTCTGTTAACCCTGTAAGGCTTACGCGATACAGGCAGGCAGACAACAGGTACCTAAAATTGGCTCTGCATCATTCCCAGGTTTATGTAGCATCAGCAGACATAAGAGGTGGAATGAGCATCTACAGCAAAAGTGTTGCACAAGCCGTGCCAGGTTAAGATTTATTTTTAAATTTTATATCAATCAATATCTTAAGAAGTTGGCTAAGCCTTTCCTGAGCGAGGTACGGCAGGATGTGTCGGGATGAAGCGACAGCCATAAATTTCTCTGTCTCTGAATAGAGACAACCAGGTCATTCTCTCTTAGAAATTAACAATAACAATGACTTATCTGTCGGCAATTCACGACGCTATTGTTCCTGCTTATATTGCTAGTGGAATCAAAGCAGAGTAACTCTGACAGCAATGAATATGCTCAACGCGCAGGGAACACGGCCAGAGGAGGGAAGCGTCCCACCGCCCGGCTAAAACGCCGGGAGCGTTTCTGAACAACGCAAAGCGTTGGCCCGGATACGGGCGCACCTCATGAATGAGGTGCGTAATCGCGTGGGTCGGGCGGCCATGGATGGCATTAGCGACTTTCCGATCTGACCGTGTTCCCTTCGCAGGCTCGCGCTCACCGCTGTGCGGGCTTCAGGGAGCATACGCCTTTCGCAAAGACGCAAAAGACGCCATCCATGGCAGGCTCAGCGCGGCCCATCCCTGGCCCGCGATGCTTTGCTACAGGCATATGCTCCCTTCGCTTCACGTATGGCAGACGTATTAAGTACTTCATAAGCTTCAGAGGGTTTACAGCAATGAAGAAGCCCAACGCGCAGGGAACACGGTCAGAGGAGGAAAGCGTCCCACCGCCCGGCTAAAACGCCGGGAGCGTTTCTGAACAACGCAAAGCGTTGGCCCGTTTGCGGGCGCACCTCAGGGATGAGGTGCGTAGCAGAAATTCAAATCCACTTTTTTACAGACGAAAAAAAACCTGTCTTTTCAGACAGGTTTCTAAATATGGTCGGCGAGAGAGGATTACTCTGCTCTGCGAGCAGCGCCCTGCGGGCCGTTGCTGAAGCAACGTTGTCTCGCTACGCTCGGCTCAAACCTCCTCTGTCGGTCCTCATCCTCTTTCCTACAGACGAAAAAAAACCTGTCTTTTCAGACAGGTTTCTAAAAATGGTCGGCGAGAGAGGATTCGAACCTCCGACCCACTGGTCCCAAACCAGTTGCGCTACCAAGCTGCGCTACTCGCCGATTTTTTTAACTGTTTTGCCTGGTGCGAAGAGAGGGACTTGAACCCTCACGTCCGTTAGGACACTAACACCTGAAGCTAGCGCGTCTACCAATTCCGCCACCTTCGCGTTTCCCAGCAAAATCTGGGGTGGCTAATGGGACTCGAACCCACGACAACTGGAATCACAATCCAGGGCTCTACCAACTGAGCTATAGCCACCACTATTCTTAATGTTACAGGTTTAAAGCCTGCAGCATTTAAATCTCTACTGCCAACCGCGGTAAATCAACCACCGAAGCTCATGCGCACAAACGATATGGCGCGCCCGACAGGATTCGAACCTGAGACCTCTGCCTCCGGAGGGCAGCGCTCTATCCAGCTGAGCTACGGGCGCGTAGCGCCGTTGCGGATGTGCATACTAGAGATAAGCGCCCATCGTGTCTAGTGCTTTTTAAATAAAAAGACGCGTTTGATTAC
The DNA here is from genome assembly GCF_052045955.1 of Pantoea sp. 22096. Classification (NCBI taxonomy): domain Bacteria; kingdom Pseudomonadati; phylum Pseudomonadota; class Gammaproteobacteria; order Enterobacterales; family Erwiniaceae; genus Pantoea; species Pantoea sp. 22096. The sequence continues at coordinate 54,847 of NZ_JBQEPW010000010.1, forward strand.
GCTTTGTGCATTTCGTCGACAAATAGTACATTTCCACTCTCGTGATGCCTGAAAATGCGGCATTTATCAGCAATATCAGAGATCGCCGCGCCAGTGATAGCGCAAATATTTAAGCAGTTTTAATTGCCTGCGCAGGCGGCTCGGCTGCCGAATCAGACGATAGAGCCACTCCAGCCCCAGTCGCTGCCAGATCTCAGGGGCGCGCTTCACATGACCGGTGAAAACATCGTACGTTCCACCCACGCCCATATAAAGGGCATCAGGCCAGTACGCACGGCACGCCAGCATCAGCAACTCCTGACGTGGCGATCCCAGCGCGACGGTCACCAGCTTCGCGCCGCTGGCCGCAATCCGGGCAAACAGCGCATCCTGATCGGCTGGCGCAAAATAGCCATCCTGCGCGCCAACAATATTCACATTCCACTGACGACGTAGCTTATCGCAGGTTTCATCCAGCACCTGCTGACGACCGCCGATAAGAAATACAGGCGTCCCTTCCCGCCCGGCGCGTTCCATCAGCGCTTCCCATAAATCTGCCCCCGCAATGCGCTGCACCGACGCCTGCGGATATTTTTTACGAATCGAACGCACAATGCTGATGCCATCGGCATACGCATATTCCGCTTGCGCTAACAGCGTGCGTAATCCCTCATCCCGCTCAGCGGTCAGGATCTTCTCTGCATTAATCGCCACTAAAATACCGCTGCGAACGCTCTGCGGCGGCATCAGAAAATTCACCGCCGACGGCATGTTTTCGAAGCCATACAAATCAACGCCGCGAATACGGTACTGCGGCGTCTCATTTAACGTTGTCATATCTTCCGTTAATCCCAGAGGTTAATCAGAGCGGGCTGTGCAACACCCGCCTGCTGCGGTCGCGAATTAAACCTGCGCGATCCAGTAACCAGAAAAGTAATTTAGCCATGCCCAGACAGGCAGCAAAAATGAGGCAGAAAAACACCACACGTGAGCCGAACGCATCGAGGCCCTCGCGTGCCAGTACGATCATGTTAAACACCGCGCCAAAACAGAAGCTTTGCAGGATGGCACCGGTGTACCGGTTGGCCTCAAGGCAGCCACGCTGATAGATCGCATCAAAGGCTTTAATAATCATCCCTACCACTACCGCACCGATCGGAATCGCCCAGACGCCGCCCATCACGACCAGAGAGCCAATCAGTGTGGGTGAAATCGCCAGGCCAGAATGGTTGTTCAGCACTTCCCAGGTGAAGTAGTTGGCACTGTTCAACACCGCCAGCGGGCGATCGGGCCAGAGCCAGGTCGGAATAAACACGTAGAAATCACGCCACAGTGGTGCCAGCCCCTGAAACTCAATTTTGTCGTAGTTATCCAGCAGCCGGGCAAGATTCTCCCACGGCGAGAAGGTATCACGCGTCAGATACAGGAAGGTATAGAACGCTTCATCGCCCATCACGTCGAGGTTATAGCGGCGCAGCGCCAGCCAGAACATCCCCCCAATTGCCATCACACCCGCCGTTGCCAGCATCCACAGAGTGATCCAGCCACGGGTAATGCCGATAAACAGGAACAGGGCAAACGCAATAATGATATTGGCGCGTGTTCCGCCCACCAGTGCATACGTCAGTAAACCAAAGGCCACCGTCACGACCAAAAACAGCAGCCAGTTGCGGCGGGTCGGCCGTAAAAAGTAGGGGATCAGCATCGCCGGAATAAAGAAATAGAAGAAGCGCTTAAGCGCCACGCCCGATACTTCGCTGGAGAAAATCTGGTTATAAGCGGTCAGGCGGAACAGCAGAAAACCGTTGTGAATGAAGAACACCGTCACGGTACCCAGCGCGACCAGCGCCAGAATCACACAGGTCAGGTGGGTTTCAACCCGATTCATCTGCAGCCAGGGCTTAGCCGGAGGCGCGCTGGCCGGTTTCAGCCGCACTTTATAGCTGACGTAATAAATGGCGTAAAACGCTGTGGCCGACAGCAGCGCCTCCAGCAGATTCTCAACCGGCATCACGTCCACGTTAAAGCGAAACACCAGCACGGAGGTCAGCGGGAAGCCGAAGTAAAAGGTCAGCAGAAACAGCAGCGTAAAGAACAGATGGAAGTTAAAACGGACGCGCTTAAACTCCCGCCAGGTCAGCGTCAGAATAAAAACCAGCGACAGCAGATAGACCACCAGCAGGCCGCCAAACTGCATAAGACTCATGACAACTCCCCTTCGCTGAGCTGTAACGCGGCTCGCCAGCCTGCGAGATAACCTGGCGCAAAGAAGGCGATAGCCTGTTTATCACAGCGCATCAGCTGCCGGCGTGCCTCGGCGATCACCGCAGGCGACAGCGTATCTTCGCTGAAGAGTACCGGAAGCTGCTGCTCAGCCACATCACGCCAGAATGGGTTTTTGCGGGTCAGAACAAACGGCACGTTGGCCTGGATCAGCAGGCAAAGTGTTCCCACCCCCTGCTGACGTTCAAACATAAAATAGCCGACATGGCAGCGCGCCAGCAGCGCTAAGTAATCATCAAATGCCAGATTTTCACGCAGCAGATTCACCTGACCGTCAGGAAACAGCGTCTCTGCTGCGGCCTGAATCTGGCTGATGTACGCCTCATTGCCCGGCGGATAGCCCAGCGGCACCTCGATGCGCACCTGCTCGCCAAACTGCGTGTGAATCGCCTTTAAGCCTTCAATATGTCGGTTACTCGGATCGCCCGAATTGCCCAGCAGCAGCGTAAACGGCCCTGACGGCGCAGACTCAACGGCAGCATCCGGCATTCTGGTCGGGAAATAGAGCAGTGAACCGGGAACGCGGCGATGGCGCTGCTGATAGTGATGCAGGTCGCCTCGGGTCGCAAAAACCTGCGCAACACGTCCCTGTGCTATCCGGCGGACCAGATAGAACAGACGAAACTTCAGGCTGCGCGAATCTTCATAGAGGTCGGCGCCCCAGACGTGCCAGAACAGCTGAGAACGGCGCAGCTTACCGCTGAGTAATGCCAGCCAGATCCACGGGTTAAACTGACCGTGGCAGAAAAAACGCTGCTGACGATTCCTGGCCCGCTGCAAAACCGCCTGCGCCAGCACTTTCTTGCTGGTAAAGCACTCGATCTGTAACGCACTGAACGGAGACAGGCTCTCTGGCTGCTGCGTCACCACCATAAAATGGCGTGGGAAAGCCGCAGGCTGCTCAACGCTGAGAACGTCATTGAAAAAGCGCAGCACCGTAAGATTGTGGTGGGGAATGTCCGATCCCAAAACGTGAATTAAAGTCATTTTTTCCGGCAGTAAACAATAAAAGCGCCACAACACAGGGCAAAGTAAGCCATATAGGTAAACATATAGGCCTGCGCCGCACCCGTCGCGCCATGTAACGGGATCAGCCAGCGTGAGAACAGGGTCAGCAACAGAAACTGGCTGATCTCAGTCAGAACATAAAAGCGCAGCGAGGCTTTGGCGATAACCAGATATCCGAAAACATAGGCACCGACTTTAAAAACATCGCCGCACAGCTGCCACACAAAAAGATCGCGCATCCCGCGAAAAGCCTGAGAGAACAGCAGGCTGATGGCGAAGTCACGCAGTACCCAGACGGCGAAGCTGGCAACCGCCACGGCGGGCAGGACAAAGCGCAGTGCACGGCCAATCTCACGTGCGATGTCGCGTTTGTTGTCGAGCCGCGCAAGCGTCGGCAGCAGCCAGACGCTAAACGTCGCGGTGATAAACTGCAGATAGGCATCGGAAATGCTGGTCACACCCTGCCACAACCCGACCTGCGCCCAGCCCTCCTGCTCTGCCAGCAGGTTACGCATCATTACCCAGGCAACCGGTAAGGTCACCGCCGTGATCAGCGCCATCAGGGTATATTTTGCCAGATTACGCGCCAGCTCAGGATGCCATTGTGGCCGCAGCCAGCTCAGCGGTAGCGGCGCACGGCGTTTCAGCATCAGTAGCGCAGGCAGCAGCAGCAAAGCTGGCACCAGCGCCAGGCCGATCAATGCGCCCTGATAACCGCCCAGCCACCAGCAGAGCAGATAGCCCGCCACGCCAGTCAGGCTGCCGAGAATCAGCGCCAGCGCATTCCCACGCGCGTCACGATAGCCCTTCAGTAGCGCCAGGGTAAAGTTGGCCCAGGCGATGCCGAGCTGAAGAAAGGCGACGACGCGGATGACGCCCTGATAGCGGTCATGACCAAACAGCGCGGTGCTGATGGGGGCTGCCGCCAGCAGAAACAGCAGCGCCAGCACGCCGGAGAAGCCCAGCACCATAGCCGATGCCGTGCCCACCATCGCCCGGAGTGGTCCGGGCTGCTGCTGATACTGCGCCACATAGGTGGTGACGCCGTTGAAGATGCCCGCGCCCGCCAGCACACCCAGCACGGTGATCAACTGCCGGAAGTTACCTGCCTGGCCAACACCTTCGGGGCCGAAGCTGACTGCCAGCAGTTTGACCACCAGCAGACCAGACACAATTTTTACCAGCGTGGACGATGCGGTCCACACTGAGGCTCTGGCTAATGACATCAGGAAAAGAAGCTCAGCAGCGAGCTGATAACCGTGCTCTGATTATTATCCGACAGGTTATAAAACAGCGGCAGGCGCAGCAGACGTTCACTTTCCAGCGTGGTGAAGCGATCGTCACCGACAAATTGCGAAAAACGCTCACCGGCAGGTGAACTGTGCAGCGGAATATAGTGGAACACTGTCAGTATCTCTGCTTCTTTCATCCAGTTGATCAGCGCCTGGCGATCGTCCTGATCGCGCAGTTTGATGTAGAACATGTGCGCATTGTGTTCGCAGCTGGCGGGGATCACTGGCAGACTGATGCGGCCCTGAGCCGCCAGCGGCTGGAGTGCGTCATAATAACGCTGCCAGATGCGTAACCGCTGCTGGTTGATGCGTTCAGCGGCTTCCAGCTGCGCCCAGAGATAGGCGGCCTGCAAGTCGGCCATCAGGTAGCTCGACCCCATATCGCGCCAGGTATATTTATCGACCTGACCCCGGAAGAACTGGCTGCGGTTGGTGCCTTTTTCCCGCACGATCTCGGCGCGCTCGACCAGGCTGGCGTCGTTGATCAGCGTCGCGCCCCCTTCACCACCGGCAGTATAATTCTTGGTTTCGTGGAAACTGAAGCAGCCAATATGACCGATGGTGCCCAGCGCACGGCCTTTGTAGCGTGACATCACGCCCTGCGCCGCATCTTCAATCACAAACAGCTTATGCTTAGCCGCCAGCGCCATGATTGTGTCCATTTCACAGGCTACGCCTGCGTAATGCACCGGCACAATGGCGCGGGTTTTTTCAGTGATGGCGGCTTCGATCAGCGTTTCATCGATGTTCATGGTGTCCGGGCGCACATCGACAAACACGATGCGCGCGCCGCGCAGCACAAAGGCGTTGGCGGTTGAGACAAAGGTATAGCTCGGCATGATCACCTCATCGCCGGGCTGCAGATCGATTAACAGCGCTGCCATCTCCAGCGAAGCGGTACAGGAGGGAGTCAGCAGCACTTTTTTGCTGCCAAAACGCTGCTCCATCCACTGCTGACAACGACGGGTGAAGCCGCCGTCGCCGCACAGCTTGCCGCTGTTCATCGCCGACTGCATATACTCAATTTCTGTGCCCACAATCGGGGGCGCATTAAATGGAATCATGACCTTTCCTGTAAAACCAGTAGGCGGTGCTGTCGAGTCGGGCACCGCTGCGTAAATAGAGGCGCATCGCCGTGAGATTACTGAGCTGGGTAGCCACCCGAAGCTGAGCCAACTGCCTTACCCGCGCCCAGTCAGCCGCCGCCAGTAGCAGTCGCTGACCCAGCCCCTGACCCTGCGCGTCAGGCATTACGCCCAGCAGGCCAATGCGAGCATCGCCATCCACCGCGCGCAGCGAAACAAATCCCTGCAGCTGACCGGTGGCATCACTGGCCACCAGACACTGATCGTCAAACGTCCCACGCACCGCATTCTCAATCCACTGCGCATAAAAACGGCCGCTGGCGTCCGGTGCGTACCAGGCCGCGCGAAAACGGCTCTGGCTGAAAAGCTGTGACGCTGCATCACGCAGTTGCGGAATCTGTGCTTCGCGCGCAATGCGAATCCCCGCCTGCCGTTCTGTCTCTTTAATCGCCAGCGTCAGGTCCGCCTCGCCTTCTGCCAGCTGGAACTGATGCTGCTGCAGCGTATCAATCAACGCCGTCTCGCTGGCAGCCACTTTCATCTGCATCAGCGCACAGGGATGATGCAGCGCCTGCTCCAGCGGAATGTCACCTTCCGGCTCCAGCCGCACGGTCTCAACACCGAAGAATGCACTTTCCCAGCTAAGGGGATTAATACTGACGTGGACGGACATGTAATAAATCCAGCAGGTATTGGCCGTAGCCGGTTTTTGTCAGCGCTTCACCGGCAGCACGCAGCTGGTCATCACTGAGCCAGTTGTTACGCCAGGCGGCCACACAGATAAGCCGTTTAAAGGATAAAGCGCACCAGAGCCGAGCCGATAAAACCGGCACCGCCCGTGATCAGAAAACGCTTCATCGCCAGACACCTTTGGTGTCGACAATCCAGTTTTGCTGAACGTCGGCGGCATCAATGGCGCGGAAGGCGCGGTGATCGACCAGCATCACCAGAATATCGGCCTGGTCCAGCGCCTGCGCGCTGGAAACCAGCTCTGCTTTGTCAGCCAGAGAATCTGCAAGCTGCTCAATGTGCGGTTCAACTATCCAGGTGGTGCCGCTGTGCCATTCGGCAATCTTCTGTGCCACGCCCACCGCCGGGCTTTCGCGCAGGTCGTCGATATTGGGTTTAAAGGCCAGGCCAAAGCAGGCAATGGTGATATCACTGGCGCGCTTGCCGGTCTGCGTCAGGCAGTCCGCCAGCGCGGTTTTCACCTGGTCCAGCACCCACTGCGGCTTGGCATCATTCACCTCGCGCGCGGTGCGGATCAGGCGGGCTAATTCGGGATTCTGCGCCACGATAAACCAGGGATCGACGGCGATACAGTGACCGCCGACGCCCGGACCAGGCTGCAGAATGTTGACGCGCGGATGGCGATTCGCCAGCGCAATCAGCTCCCAGACGTTAATGCCCTGATCGGCACAAATCAGCGACAGCTCATTGGCAAAGGCGATATTCACGTCACGGAAGCTGTTTTCGGTCAGCTTGCACATCTCGGCGGTACGGGCGTTAGTTTCAACGCATTCACCTTTTAAAAATAGCCGATAAAGCTCGCTGGCGCGGACAGAACAGGCGGGGGTCATGCCGCCAATCACCCGGTCGTTGTTAATCAGCTCAACCATCACCTGACCCGGCAGTACGCGCTCCGGGCAGTAGGCGACAAAAATATCGGGCGTCTCACCGTGCTGCGGAAAGCGCAGGTCGGGACGTGCCGCAGCCAGCCAGTCGGCCATCTGTTCGGTGCTGCCCACCGGCGAGGTCGACTCCAGAATCACCAGATCGCCCTTTTTCAGAACCGGTGCAATCGACTCCGCCGCAGCTTTTACAAAGCGCAGGTCGGGCTGATGATCATCCTTGAATGGCGTCGGTACGGCGATCAGAAAAGCGTCAGCGGCTTCAGGCTGCGTGGTGGCACGCAGGTCGCCACGCGCAACAGCCGCATGCACCACCTGATCTAAATCGGGTTCCACAATGTGGATCGCGCCACGATTGATGGTTTCTACGGCGCGCGCATTGATATCCACGCCCACCACTTTTTTTCCCTTTGAGGCAAAAACGGCTGCCGTCGGCAGCCCAATGTATCCCAGTCCAATCACAGAGATGGTTTCAAAACTCATAATTCGGCTCGGTTATCTTTTAAGGCTTGTAAAATACGACCACAGGCTTTGCCATCGCCATACGGATTATGGGCATGGCTCATCGCCTGCCAGGCCTCGTCGTCGCTCAGCAATTCGCTGACGCTGGCCACGATTCTGGCAATATCCGTCCCGACCAGTTTGACGGTACCGGCATCGACGGCTTCAGGGCGCTCGGTGGTGTCGCGCATCACCAACACCGGCTTGCCCAGTGAAGGCGCTTCCTCCTGAATGCCGCCGGAATCGGTAAGGATCAGCCAGGCGCGGTTCATCAGCCAGACAAAAGGCAGGTACTCCTGCGGTTCAATCAGAATGATATTCTCAATGCCGCTGAGTATCCGGTTAACCGGCTCGCTGACATTGGGATTGAGATGTACCGGATAGACAATCTGCGCCTCGGGATGCTGGCGGGCAACCTGCGCCAGCGCGCTGCAGATACGTTCAAAACCGCCGCCAAAGCTCTCACGCCGGTGTCCGGTAACCAGCACCAGTTTCTTATCCGGGTCGAGAAACGGATAGCGCGCCGCCAGCTGTGCGTTCAGATTGCTGTCGTCCAGCACCCGATCGCGCACCCACAGCAGCGCATCAATGACCGTATTACCGGTGACGACAATGCGCGCATCGGGCAGATTCTCCCGCAACAGGTTCTGACGCGAGCGGGTGGTAGGCGTGAAGTGCAGGCGGGCAAGATGGCCGGTGAGCTTACGGTTACCCTCTTCAGGCCACGGCGAGGCGAGATCGCCGGTACGCAGACCCGCTTCCACATGCCCGACGGGGATTTGCTGATAAAAAGCCGCCAGGCTCGCCGCCAGCGTCGTGGTGGTGTCACCATGCACCAGCACGATATCCGGTTTAAAGTCGAGCAGGACGGTTTTCATGCCTTCTAAAATGCGGCAGGTGATCTCGGTCAGTCCCTGTTCAGGACGCATAATATTGAGATCATAGTCCGGTTCCAGCTTGAACAGACGCAGCACCTGATCGAGCATTTCGCGATGCTGTGCGGTCACGCACAGTCGCGATTCAAAAGCGGGATCCTGCGACAGCGCCTGCACCAGCGGCGCCATTTTAATCGCTTCCGGACGAGTACCAAATACGGTCAGAACTTTCACACTGTTTCTCTCAATCATGCGTGTCTGACATCAGACGCGGACGACGTGCCAGCGCCACACCCGCGCCTGTTAATGCCCCAACGGCACCCCACATAATCATCATGAACAGACGTCGCGGACTGTCCCGTGATACCGGCTCTTCCGGCGTACGCAGATAACGGTAGGTCTGGAACTGGCTATTCAGTTTTGGCCCGGTCTGCAGCGTGGTCAGCATTGCTCTGTTCTGATCATAGCTGATATCAAACCCCGGACCGGTGGCGCGCAGGGTATCGAGCTGTCCCTGTAAAACGGGCTGGCCCAGCAGGAACAGGTCGCTGTCTGCCAGATTCTCACCCGCTTCGCGCGTCTGTTTCTCGTTGATACCCTGCTGGCTCGCAACTTTCAGCGCCTGTTCCAGCCGATGCTGCTGGCGCTGGAATACAGCGTTAGCCACATCTTCCTGACGTTTCACCTGCGCCTGCAACTGGTCGGTACGCGCCCGCCAGGCACCTTTTAACTCATCATTCAGATGACGAGCGGCGCGCTCACTCGCATAGGCGATGTACTGACGCAGCAGATTGTTGGCGTCGCCCGCGGTTTCCGCTTTAAGTTTGACGTTATCGGGCAGGTTATGTGCCGCGTCAGCGGGCGTGAACAGGATGTTGCCAATCAAATCGTCGAGCAGCGCGGCATCGTTATGCGCATTGCCGGTTTTACGGTTCCTGTAGTAATCCGTTTGCTGCCAGAACTCCCGACGCGTATCCCAGGAGGCAAGCTGCATGGTGAACTCCTGATAAACCTGATCCATGACCGTCGGTGACGGCGCAGCCAGCGTCAGGGCATTGTTGCGCACATCCAGATTGGTCAGGAACTGCTGCTGTGCATAGTAAGAGCCCAGCATGTTCACCGTCGGGCGATCGGTGATCGCCGTGGTGCTCCAGACCTGTTTCAGCAGCAGCGTAGCCAGCCAGGCGATCAGAGCAAACAGCAGTGCCAGCCCGACAATCCAGCGTTTACCACGCCATAAACGGCAGCTCAGGCCGCGAATATCCAGTTCGTTGTCCACAACGTCAGCAGGCATGGCAGAGGTATCCTTTTTCAGCATCGGGTTCATTTATTTTTTGCTTCGCGATGATGGCTCAGACGACGCTTGATACGCCGGACGCGTCGCGCCACGCGCCACGCATGTTTCAGGCAGTAGCCATAAACCATAAAAGCGCCCAGGAACAGCAGCAGCATCACCCACTCCGGGATAAACGCCAGATATTCACCCAGTACACCGATACCGGCGAGGATGGCCGCCGCAACGGTAATCAGGACAAAGGCCTGACGCGAGGTAAAACCGGCACGCATAATCAGATGGTGGATGTGCTGACGATCAGCCGAGAACGGGCTCATGCCTTTGCGCAGGCGACGATACATAATCGCCACCATATCCATCAGCGGAATGGCTATCAGCCAAAGTGCGGTAACGGGTGTAATGGGATGGCTCAGACCCTGCGTTGTTTCCAGCAGAATCCAGATAATGGTGAAGCCGATCATGGTGCTGCCGGCATCGCCCATAAAGACTTTGAAGCGACGCCCCAGGAAGCCGAGGTTAAGCAAAATATAGGGCAGCGTGGCGGCAATCATCGCAAAACACCACATCGCCAGGCTCGTCTGGCCGTCGAAGTAGAGGATAATCCCCATTGCGGCAAAGGTGACCGAGGAGAGTCCGCCCAGCAGGCCATCGATCCCGTCTACCATATTAAAGGCGTTGATCGCAGCCCAGACGGCAAACAGCGTCAGCACATAGCCGAAGGGGCCCACGATAAGCTCGAACGGACCGACGATAAAGCCCAGGCTGAGCAGATAGAGCTTTGCGCCAAACATCATTACCAGGGCGACAATGGCCTGCACGACCGCGCGGAATTTGACGCTGATATCGAAGCGGTCATCCAGTGCACCAACCAGCACCAGAATACCGGCGCAGCCAAGATAGAGCAGCGCGTGTGGCAGATAGTAATTAGTAATGGCAAACGTAAAGCAGATACCTGCAAACACGGAAATGCCGCCCACCAACGGAATCGCGCCATGATGGCGCTTACGTGAGTTAGGCTTATCAACCAAACCAATTTTTTTAGCTGCTTTTCGAGCAAAAAAGAGGAAAGCCAGGGAAAAGAGAAAAATTAAACCAAGCTCAGTACTCATAGTGAGTAAATTCACGTTAAACGCTCTCAGCTAACATCCCGCACCACAATACGCGAAAAAGCGCGCCTGGTGCTGTGTCGGATTCCGAATTCTGCATAAAGAGACAGACGAACGGTCATAAATTCGCCATCACTACCACAGTCATTATAAATGCTCCTGTCAGTGTTCAATCCTATAGCTCACAAATGAAAAACGCCACGTCGGGACGTGGCGTAAGGTCGATTTTCTGCGCATTTGAACTAAAAAAGCCGAATCTGTGGTCCGGCCTGGCAGTATCAGATTATGAACGCTTCATCATATCGAAGAATTCATCATTGGTTTTGGTCATCGCCAGCTTGTTGATGAGGAATTCCATTGCATCGATTTCGCCCATTGGGTGAATAATTTTACGCAAGATCCACATCTTCTGCAGCTCTTCCTGAGAGGTGAGAAGCTCTTCTTTACGCGTACCAGAACGGTTGTAATCAATCGCCGGGAAGACGCGTTTTTCAGCAATTTTACGAGCGAGATGCAGTTCCATGTTACCGGTACCTTTAAACTCTTCGTAAATGACTTCATCCATCTTAGAACCGGTATCAACCAGCGCGGTCGCGATGATGGTCAGGCTTCCGCCCTCTTCCACATTACGTGCAGCACCAAAGAAACGCTTTGGACGATGCAGGGCATTGGCATCCACACCACCAGTCAGGACTTTACCTGAAGCAGGCACCACGGTGTTGTAGGCACGCGCCAGACGTGTGATGGAGTCGAGCAGGATGATGACATCTTTTTTATGCTCAACCAGACGCTTGGCCTTCTCGATCACCATTTCAGCAACCTGAACGTGGCGCGAAGCGGGCTCATCGAAGGTTGAGGCAATAACTTCGCCTTTCACCAGACGCTGCATCTCGGTCACTTCTTCCGGGCGCTCGTCAATCAGCAGCACCATCAGCACGCAATCCGGGTAGTTGTACGCCAGACTCTGCGCAATGTTCTGCAGCAGCATGGTTTTACCGGCTTTCGGCGGCGCCACGATCAGACCACGCTGACCACGACCAATCGGCGATGCCAGATCGAGTACGCGAGCGGTTAAATCTTCCGTTGAGCCATTACCCCGCTCCATACGCAGACGTTTATTTGCGTGCAGCGGCGTGAGGTTTTCGAACAGAATCTTATTACGCGCGTTTTCCGGCTTGTCGTAGTTAACTTCGTTAACTTTCAGCAGCGCAAAATAACGTTCACCTTCTTTTGGTGGACGGATTTTGCCAGAGATGGTGTCACCAGTGCGGAGGTTAAAGCGGCGGATTTGGCTGGGGGAAACGTAGATATCATCAGGGCCGGCGAGGTAGGAGCTGTCTCCGGAACGGAGGAATCCAAATCCATCCTGAAGAATCTCCAGCACGCCATCACCAAAGATGTCTTCGCCGCTTTTCGCGTGCTGTTTCAGGATTGAAAAGATAATGTCCTGCTTACGCATGCGAGCCTGATTTTCCAGCCCCATATTTTCGCCGAGAGTAATCAGCTCAGCAACCGGCGTATTCTTTAATTCGGTAAGATTCATAGTGATGGGTTCTTAAACTCGGGGTAATACTCGGAATGTTTGTCGTGAGTGGTATGGCAATTAATCCATGCCGTTAATGGCTCTTTTCGGCTCTTCCCGACGATCATCGTATGAAATGGCGATCGGTATGCAGGCAGATGTCCGAATGTGATGCCAGAGTTGGAGCTAACCGTAAGATTGCTGAACCGTTCTATCTTTATAAGGTACAGGGCGACAGGGTTCAACAAGGGAAAACTTTTAGATGCAAACTACAAGGTAAGTTCGTAATGCAGTATTGGTAACTTAGCACGCCCGAAAGCGAACGTCCAGCAGCAGGAGATAAATTCACCACTGCCAGACGTTCAGCCCTGAATTACGCCAGGTTGGCGTTCAGGAACTCTTTCAGCTGGCCTTTAGACAGCGCGCCCACTTTGGTCGCGGCGACTTCGCCATTTTTAAACAGCAGCAGCGTCGGGATACCACGAATGCCATATTTCGGCGCCGTGCCTGGGTTATCATCAATATTCAGCTTAGCGATGGTCAGCTTGCCATCATACTCTTCTGCAACTTCATCAAGGATGGGCGCGATCATTTTGCAAGGACCACACCATTCAGCCCAGAAATCTACCAGTGTAACGCCGTCGGCTTTCAGCACGTCGGTGTCGAAACTGTCATCAGTCAGATGAACGATTTTATCGCTGCTCATATTTTACTCCAAAGATTATGCCTGGCGAATTGGCGTAATATATACCAATGTTGGTTGACTTTATTTCATCGGATACGCTTTCGTAAAGCGATAGTAAGCTGATATTCTACCACACTATGAGCAAAACACACTTAACTGAACAGAAGTTTTCCGACTTCGCCCTGCACCCAAAAGTGGTGGAAGCCCTTGATAGTAAAGGCTTTCAATACTGCACGCCGATTCAGGCGTTAGCTCTGCCTTTTACGCTTTCAGGGCGTGATGTTGCAGGCCAGGCGCAAACCGGTACCGGCAAAACGATGGCGTTTCTGACGTCAACGTTTCATCATCTTCTCTCACATCCTGCGGCGGAAGGTCGTCAGGTTAACCAGCCACGGGCTTTAATTCTTGCGCCGACGCGTGAACTTGCTGTGCAGATTCATGCGGATGCCGAACCCCTTACCGCCTCAACCGGCCTGAAACTGGGTCTCGCCTATGGCGGAGACGGTTATGACAAACAGCTGAAAGTGCTGGAACAGGGCGTTGATATTCTGGTGGCAACCACCGGCCGCCTGATCGATTACGCGAAGCAGAATCATGTCAACCTCGGTGCCATTCAGGTCATGGTACTGGACGAAGCCGATCGCATGTTCGACCTCGGCTTTATTAAAGATATCCGCTGGCTGTTCCGTCGCATGCCGCCTGCTACGCAGCGTCTGAGTATGCTGTTCTCGGCGACGCTCTCTTATCGCGTCCGTGAACTGGCGTTTGAGCACATGAACAGTGCTGAATATGTGGAAGTGGAACCGGAACAAAAAACCGGCCATCGCATTCAGGAAGAGCTTTTCTATCCGTCTAACGAAGAGAAAATGCGCCTGCTGCAGACACTGCTGGAAGAAGAGTGGCCCGATCGCGCCATTATCTTCGCCAATACCAAGCACCGCTGTGAAGATATCTGGGGCCACCTGGCTGCCGATGGACACCGTGTTGGTCTGCTGACCGGCGACGTGGCTCAGAAGAAACGCCTGCGCATTCTGGATGACTTCACCAAAGGTGATGTGGATATTCTGGTCGCCACCGATGTGGCCGCTCGCGGTCTGCACATTCCGGCTGTGACGCACGTCTTTAACTACGATCTGCCAGATGACTGTGAAGATTACGTTCACCGTATTGGCCGTACCGGTCGTGCAGGCGCCAGCGGACACTCTATCAGCCTGGCCTGTGAAGAGTACGCGCTGAACCTGCCTTCAATTGAAGAGTACATTGGCCACAGCATTCCTGTCAGCAAGTACAGCAGCGAGGCGTTGTTAACCGATTTACCGCCGCCTAAACGTCTGCAACGCAGCCGTACCGGCAATGGCCAGCGTCGCGGAGGGAATAACGCCAATCGTCGCGGTGCTCCACGCAACAATAACCGCAAACGTTCAGGTTAGGCCACCATGCTCAGCGCGTCGTCACTTTATGCAGCGATCGATTTAGGGTCTAACAGCTTTCATATGTTGGTGGTGCGCGAAGTTTCTGGCAGTATTCAGACCGTCGCAAAAATTAAGCGCAAGGTTCGCCTTGCTGCCGGTCTGGATAAAAATAACCTGTTGTCAGCCGATGCGATGTCGCGTGGCTGGCAATGCCTCAGACTCTTCTCTGAACAATTGCAGGATATTCCCCCCGATCAGATTCGCGTGGTGGCGACCGCCACGCTGCGTCTGGCTGCCAATGCGCAGACCTTCCTCAACACCGCCCAGCAGATTCTCGGCTGTACCATCAACGTCATCAGCGGTGAAGAAGAGGCGCGCCTGATTTATCAGGGCGTGGCCCACACTACCGGCGGTTCCGACCAGCGCTTAGTGGTCGATATCGGCGGCGGCAGTACCGAACTGGCTACCGGCGACGGTTCACACGCATCAGTGCTGTTCAGCCTGTCGATGGGCTGTGTGACGTGGCTGGAGCGCTTCTTCAGCGATCGTCATCTGGCAAAAGAGAACTTCGACCAGGCTGAACAGGCGGCCCGTGAGATGATCCAGCCGATTGCCGCGCAACTGCGTGCGCAGGGCTGGCAGGCCTGTGTCGGGGCATCCGGCACGGTTCAGGCGCTGCAGGAGATTATGGTGGCGCAGGGTATGGATGAGCGCATCACGCTGAATAAACTGCAACAGCTGAAGCAGCGCGCTATACAGTGTGGCAAACTGGAAGAGCTGGAAATTGAAGGACTGACGCTGGAACGGGCACTGGTGTTCCCCAGCGGCCTGTCGATCCTGATCGCTATCTTCCAGGCGCTCAGCATTGATAGCATGACGCTGGCAGGTGGTGCACTGCGGGAAGGACTGGTTTACGGCATGCTGCATCTGCCGATTGACCGCGATATCCGTACCCGCACACTGCACAACGTTCAGCGCCGTTTCAGCATCGATGTCGAACAGGCAGACCGCGTGCGTCAGCTGGCAGAGAGCTTTTTCCGTCAGGTTTCCACGCCGTGGAAGCTGGATCAGCGCTGTCGTGAGCTGCTGCTCAGCGCCTGCGCGATCCACGAAATTGGCCTGAGCGTCGACTTCCGTCATGCGCCGCAGCACGCGGCGTATCTGGTGCGTCACCTCGACCTTCCCGGCTTCACACCGGCACAGAAGAAGCTGCTGGCCTGTTTACTGCAAAATCAGAGCGGCAGCATCGATCTGGCATTGCTGACTCAGCAAAACGCGCTGCCGCCGCGCCTGGCGGAACGGATGTGCCGTCTGCTACGGCTGGCGATTATTTTCTCCACCCGCCGTCGCGACGACACCCTGCCTGCAGTGCGGTTACTGGCAGACGATGATGCCCTGCATCTGACCCTGCCCGCAGGCTGGCTGGAGGCGCATCCGCTGCGCAGCGAACTGCTGGAGCAGGAAAGCCACTATCAGTCTTACGTCCACTGGTTGTTAACCCTGTCGTAATGGCACCCGCGTGAGGCGAATCTCCTTCGCCTCCTGCGAGGTTTAACTCTTCTTCGCCTTATCGAGCATCGCTCTCAACCCGGCGACCCGACTCTGCCCGGTTTTCATCCGCTCTTCCGCACTGACCACTTTGCGCTCGGTCTCCCATTGCAGATCGTCCTGGGGCAACTCCAGCAGGAAACGACTTGGTTCAGGCCGGATTAACTCGCCATACTGCCGGCGCTCGCGACACAGGGTGAAAGTCAGTTCTTTCTGCGCCCGCGTGATCCCCACGTAAGCCAGGCGACGCTCCTCTTCGATGTTGTTCTCATCGATACTGCTCTGATGCGGCAGCAGTCCCTCTTCCATGCCCACCAGGAATACATAGGGGAACTCCAGACCTTTAGAGGCATGCAACGTCATCAATTGCACCTGATCAAGCTCTTCATCACTTTCACCGCGCTCCATCATGTCGCGCAGGGTAAAGCGCGTTACCACCTGCGCCAGCGTCATCGGCTCATCAATATCGCTGCCTTCCAGCATTTCAGTCATCCACTGAAACAGCGTATTGACGTTTTTCATCCGCATTTCGGCGGCTTTCGGGCTGCCGGAGGTTTCGAATAGCCAGCTTTCGTAGTCGATGCCGCGAATCAAATCGCGGACGGCATTCACCGGCTCACGTTCGCTCAGCTGGATAATCTCATTCAGCCAGTGGGTGAAGCGCTGCAGATGCTCCAGACCACGGCCGCTCAGCGTCTGCCCCAGACCGACATCAAAGCTGGCGTTAAACAGACTCTTGCTCCGCAGGTTGGCCCACTCACCGAGCTTCTGCAGCGTCGCCGGGCCAATCTCGCGGCGCGGCGTATTGACGATCCGCAGAAACGCGCTGTCATCCTCGGGATTGGTCAGCACACGCAGATAGGCGAGCAGATCTTTGATCTCAGGACGTGAGAAGAAGGAGGTGCCGCCAGAGATGCGATAAGGGATGCGGTTCTGCATCAGAAACTTTTCAAAGGTCCGTGACTGATGGTTACCACGATAGAGAATCGCGTAATCTTTGTACTGCGTTTTGTTGATAAAGTGATGCGCGATCAGTTCGCCAGTGACCCGCTCCGCCTCATGCTCTTCGCTGTTGGCGGTAAGCACTTTCAACTCGCTACCCTGCCCCAGCTCCGAAAAGAGGCGCTTTTCAAAGACGTGCGGATTATTGGCAATCAGGATATTTGCCGCTTTCAGTATGCGCTGCGAAGAACGGTAGTTCTGCTCCAGCTTCACCACCTCCAGCGCCGGGAAATCCTGATTCAGCAGCACCAGATTCTGCGGCCGTGCGCCGCGCCAGGAGTAGATCGACTGGTCATCATCGCCGACTACTGTGAAGCGCGCGCGTGCACCAACCAGCAGCTTAACCAGTTCATACTGGCTGGTGTTGGTGTCCTGATACTCATCCACCAGCAGATAGCGGATACGCTGCTGCCAGCGCTCGCGCACTTCCTGATTACGCTGCAGCAGCAGCGTCGGCAGCAGGATCAGGTCATCAAAATCCAGTACGTTGCACGCCTTCAGATGCTGGCTGTAGAGGGCATAGCAGTGGGCAAAGATATTATCCTGCTGCGAGCGCGCCAGCGCGGCGGCGCCCTGCGGATCGATCAGATCATTTTTCCAGTTCGAAATGGTGGAGATGAGCTGCTGTAGCAGCGTCTTATCCTCTTCCAGCCACTCTTTGGTCAGCTCTTTTAGCAGGGCGAGCTGATCCTGATCGTCGAACAGTGAGAAGTTGGACTTCATGCCCAGCGCCGCCGTCTCGCGCTTGATGATCTCCAGTCCCAGCGTATGGAAAGTCGAGATCAGCAGGCCACGCGCCTCTTTGCGGCCCAGCGTCTGTGCCACACGCTCTTTCATTTCGCGCGAGGCTTTATTGGTAAAGGTTACTGCGGCGATATGGCGCGCCTGATAGCCGCATTCACGAATCAGATGGGCGATTTTGTTGGTAATCACGCGGGTTTTGCCTGATCCCGCGCCCGCCAGCACCAGACAGGGACCGGTAACAAATTCGACGGCACGTTGTTGGCTGGGGTTTAAACGCATAAAAGAAATCGCCTGATTGAATCAAAAGAAAGGGGTTTATACTGGACGGCAATTATACACAAGCGAGATACCAACATGGCGAAAACCGCGGCGGCTTTACACATCCTGGTCAAAGAGGAGGCGCTGGCAAAAGAGATTCTGGCGAAACTGGCGAAAGGCGGCAATTTTCAGGAGCTGGCAAAGAAGCACTCTACCTGTCCTTCCGGCCGGAAGGGGGGCGATCTGGGCGAGTTCCGTCAGGGACAGATGGTGCCGGCCTTTGATAAAGCGGTCTTTACCTGCCCGCTGCTGACGCCTTACGGGCCGGTAAAGACCGGCTTTGGTTATCACATTATCAAAGTGCTCTACCGCAACTAGTTACTTCTTCTGCTTCATCTGCTGCAGGACGGTGCTGCACTGATTGTCTTCGTTATCGCTTGGCGAGATCATGGCCAGCAGCGCCGCTGCCGGGCCGACGACCGCACCCAGTGCCACAGCAGCGGCACCGCGGGCCAGCAATGGCCCTGCTTTCACGCCTGCATCAGGATTTTTAAAGGTACCGCGCACGTAGAGCGGGGAGCGCAGCGTCACGATGCGGATGCCCTTACTCTCCGGATTCACCGACAGATCCAGTCTCTCACTGGCGAAGTTGGCGTTGCCTGACACATTGATAATCGCGTTCTCGGTATCAAATACAAACAGGTTCGGGGTCGCCACACCATTCTGCAGTCTGAGATCGGTCGCGGCGCAGTTGATACGCACCTGGTCATCGCCAAACAGCTTGCCCACCACGTAGTTACCGACGTTGAGTCCGGCAATCTCCAT
Source organism: Pantoea sp. 22096 (assembly GCF_052045955.1). Classification (NCBI taxonomy): domain Bacteria; kingdom Pseudomonadati; phylum Pseudomonadota; class Gammaproteobacteria; order Enterobacterales; family Erwiniaceae; genus Pantoea; species Pantoea sp. 22096. Next base: position 73,897 of record NZ_JBQEPW010000010.1, read on the forward strand.
CAGGCTGCGACTGATCAGCCCATCATTCATCAGCAGCTTAAGCTGACCATTGCTGGTCGCCAGCAGATCGGCCACTGAGTTACCGGTGCCGGTAAAGCTGGCATCGCCATTGAGCTGACCACGGCTGTTCTTCATTGCGTCCACCGTCGGGAAGAGCTGACGCAGCTGCAGCTTACGTACATGAAGGTCAACCCGACCACGCATCGGCGAGCGATCGCCCTCCAGTCGGATGGTGCTGTTGAGACTGCCACCTGCCACACCAAAGCGCAGCGGATCCAGCAGCAGATCGCCGCTTTTCAGCTGTAAGTGGGTGTAGAGATCGCTTAACGGCAGTGAATTACTGTGTTCGATTCGTTTGCCGCTGAACTTCACATCGGCATCCATCACGTCCCAGTTTTTGGTCTCAAATTTATCGTGCGGCAGCACGCGGTCGGCGGGTTGATTCGATTTCTCACCGCGACGGGCTTTGGCCTGCGCGGTTTTTTCACTGCCTTTGCCAGAGTCTACGCCAATCAGCGGCCCCAGATCGGCCATGCGCAGTTGCTCCGAGGTCAGTTCACCGGTCAACGTTGGACGGGGTTTGCCCTGCGTGTAAATCAGGGAGCCATGAATATCGCTGTCGCCAATGTGTCCGTTGAATTTCTCATAACGGTAGACCGCACCTTTTTCGCCATTGAATTTAGCAATCAGATGGCCGTCAGTTTCATAAGGCGGTGTGTCAGGCAACAGGACGCCGGTCAGGCCGTAGAGATTCGCCAGCGTATCGCCCGAGAAGCGCAGTCGCACATTCAGCCCGCCGAGGTTCATTGGATCCTGCAGACCACCGGTGACCTGCACGCGCGTGGAGCCATTGCGCACATCGGCCTGAATCGGGAACGGGGTGTTCTGGCTGCGCAGCGACAGCATGCCGCCGATTTTGCCGTCGCCACTGAGATTCTCGTTGTTGTAGGTGCCACTGGCCTTCCAGCCAAAGACAAAGTTGCCCGCGCCCTTCTGCTGGTCGTTGCCGCCGGCGATCTGCGCGTAAGGCACCGGTTTGCCTAGCGGATTGACCTGCACCGTCACATCTGCACGGTTAACGGCATCGCGATAACGAATCTGGCCCTGATCGAACAGAATATTATCCAGACGGAAGGACCAGGCCGATGGCGCGGCATTCTTCTCATCTTTGTCGCTTTCGGCCAGCGTAAAGGTCCAGTTGTTCTTTTTATCTGCAGTCTGGATCAGTCGGGCATCGGGCCGCTGCAGCTTAATCCATGGAATGAACAGCTCCTTATGCAGCAACGACAGCGGTGACAGCGTGGCATCCACACGTTGCAGATGCACCATGGTGACGTCAGAAATATCTGGCGGATTGCCCAGCATAATATCTTCCGCATGCACCTGCGGCCATGGCACCCAGCGCCGCCAGCCTGCCTCGTCGCGATTTCTCGCCCAGTCGATACCCAAATCTCCCCGTATCGCAAAGGGGCGATTTAATTCGGTAGAGACTTTCTGATTGATGGTGGGTTTCAGGCGATTCCAGTCAAAGGTGGCGATGACGACGATAATCACCACGATTAATAACACCAGAATTCCTGCTACCCAGCTGACTATTTTCCCGGTACGCGACATTACGCTTTCTCCTTGCACATTCACGGTCTGCGTTAAAGATAGTCGAGACGGCGAGCAACGGCATCAGGGAAGCTGGATAGTGAGATGATTCAGTTCAGAAAATGGGACAGGTCGCGAAAAGTAGTAGCCCTGGGCCGCGATAGCGGGGGATGCTTTAACCTGCTGCCACTGCGCTTCCGTCTCCACGCCTTCAACAATGACGCCGTTGCAGTAGCGATTGATCAGCGCCAGCAGCATCGAAAACAGGCTGCGCCCTTCATTGGTGGTGCCCAGCATAGTAAAAAGGTCGCGCGACAGCTTGATGTAATCATATTTCAGTTCGGTCAGCGCCGAGAAATTCGCCATACCCGAACCGAAGTCATCCAGCCACAGCGGCCCCAGTTCAGGTATTTTCGCTACTTTCTCCTCCTGCGGCAGCGCCTGGTGCTCGGTGAGTTCAAAGCGTATCCATGGCAGGCTGGCAATGAGGCGACGAATAGCGGGTCGGTGCTGAATGGCCAGCAGTGAGGGACCGTCTATGTTGACCGAGGCGACCACATCATTGTGTTCGAAAAATGCAGTCCATTCTGCGAGGAGCTCGAGCTGCTCATACACTACGTTCAGGCGCTGAGCGATATCGAGTCCGGCAAACCAGGCTTCAGGCGAGAGATTCCTTTCCGGCGCCATGGGATGATAAACGGCGGTCAGCAGTTCAATCGCCAGTAACCGACCTGTTACCCGATAAATCGGCTGAAACCGATAGCGTCGATGACATTGTTGCCAGAAGAGCGGCGTTTCCGTGTGGAGATTAAGGTCGGTTGAAGACGGCAGCCATTGGCTAATATTCTCCATCACCATGCTATTTTCCTGGTTGGTAATACGTCCCCAAAACGGGAGACTCAAGCGATTATCGTAAATGCCTGTGATAATGAGATGAATGGGGCGGCCGTATGAAAACGGAGAGTTTACCAGCCGTTTCGTTAGCATAATCGGTAAAACAGGCCGAAATTAGCCGCTCTTATCGCCCGGATCGCGGCTTTTCTGCGCCTTAAGTTAAATTAAAACACCGTTTTAAAACCATTGACGTCTGCCATACCAGACGCGAGACTAAGGCGATATTTCACTACAGGTCTGAAACCATGACGCAGAAGAAAATTGCCATCATCGGCGAATGCATGATTGAGCTGTCCGAAAAGGGTGAGAACATTAAGCGAGGCTTTGGCGGCGATACCCTTAACACGGCGGTGTATCTCGCCCGCCAGGTTGATGAGCCGCAGTTGCGGGTCGATTATGTCACCGCGCTGGGGACGGATTCGTTCAGCGATCAGATGATCGCAGCCTGGCAGCAGGAGAAGGTGAATACGGACCTGGTTCAGCGCCTCGATAATAAGATGCCGGGCCTGTATGTGATTGAAACCGATGCCGACGGCGAGCGTACGTTCTGGTACTGGCGCAGCGATGCTGCCGCGCGTTACTGGCTCGACAGCCCGCAATCCGCAGAGATAGCCGAACAGCTGTCGCACTACGATTATCTCTACCTCAGCGGCATCAGTCTGGCGATTCTGCCGCCGGCAAGTCGTGAGAAACTGATGGCGCTGCTGGCCCGCTGCCAGGCGAATGGCGGCAGGGTGATTTTCGATAACAACTACCGCCCGCGTTTATGGGCCGACCGCGCCAGCGCGCAGGCTGCATATCGCGCCATGCTGAACTGTACCGATATCGCTTTCCTGACGCTGGATGATGAACATCTGCTGTGGGGCGAGCAGCCGCTCGATGACGTTATTTCGCGTACCCGTCAGGCCGGTGCCAGCGAAATCGTCATTAAGCGGGGTGCAGAGTCATGTCTGGTCGCTATCGGCGATGCGCCGCTGATTGAGGTGCCTGCGGTACGTCTGGCGAAAGAGAGAGTAATCGATACGACGGCCGCTGGCGATTCATTCAGTGCCGGGTATCTGGCGCGCCGTCTGACGGGCGCTTCTGCAGAGGCCGCCGCGCAGCGCGGACACCTGACCGCCAGCACCGTGATTCAGCATCGCGGTGCGATTATTCCGGCAGCGGCGATGCCAGAGTGATGCTGTAGCAGTTAGCGTCGTGAAGATCTATCTGCGAATATAGATGACGGAAAATGCGCCCTTGGGCGCATTTTTTTGCGCTGCTGGTTATGTCTGGCTGAGTCGCGGTGAGAAGGAGCCTGCACAGGAAACCGGGTCAGATCGGAAAGACGCAAAAAATGTCATCCCTGACACGTTCGGTCCGCGCGATTACGCACCTCATCCCTGAGGTGCGCCCGTTGCCGGGCCAACGCGTTGCGTTGTTCAAAAACGCTCCCGGCGCTTTTAGTACGCACCTCATCCCTGAGGTGCGCCCGTACCCGGGCCAACGCGTTGCGTTGTTCAAAAACGCTCCCGGCGTTTTTAGTACGCACCTCATCCCTGAGGTGCGCCCGTACCCGG
>NZ_JBQEPW010000011.1:0-41213 GCF_052045955.1 Pantoea sp. 22096
GCCAACGCGTTGCGTTGTTCAAAAACGCTCCCGGCGTTTTTAGTACGCACCTCATCCCTGAGGTGCGCCCGTACCCGGGCCAACGCGTTGCGTTGTTCAAAAACGCTCCCGGCGTTTTTGTCTTGCGCGGGACGCTTTCCTCTTCTGACCCGGCTCCCTGCGCGTTGAGCTGATTTATTGCTGCTGGATTCACTCTGATTTGCCTTTCAGGCAGTGATTTGGCACAAACAACTCTTACGCACAAAGCGGCTGACTGAACTGCATCTGATAGAGCCGCGCATATGCGCCGTTCTGTTGCAGCAACTGCTGATGCGAGCCGCGCTCCACAATTTCACCCTCATCTACCAGCAGAATTTCATCAGCCTTTTCAATGGTCGAGAGACGGTGAGCGATGATCAGCGTGGTCCGGTTCTGCTGCAGCGTCTCCAGCGCAGACTGAATCGCGCGTTCAGACTCGGTGTCCAGAGCTGAGGTCGCTTCGTCGAGGATCAGAATCGGGCTGTCTCGCAACAGGGCGCGGGCAATGGCGATGCGCTGCCGCTGTCCACCCGACAGCAGCACGCCGTTTTCTCCAATCACCGTATCCAGTCCGTTATCCATTTTATTAACGAATTCCATGGCATGGGCCATCTCTGCCGCCTTTTCTATTTCCTCGCGGCTGAAGACATCGGTACGGGCATAGGCAATATTGTTGGCAACCGTGTCATTGAACAGGTGAACATGCTGAGAGACCAGCGCCACCTGCTCGCGCAGCGAGGCCAGGGTATAATCACGCAGGTCATGGCCATCCAGCAAAATTTCGCCGCTGTCGATGTCGTAAAAGCGCGTCAGCAGGCTGGCAAGGGTCGATTTCCCTGAACCGGAACGGCCGACCAGCGCCACGGTTTTACCGGCAGGAATGGTCAGATTGATCTGCTGCAGCGCCGGTGTTTCCGCGACCGGATAGGTAAAGGTAACATCCCGAAATTCAATGTTGCCGGTGGCGCGCTTAACCACGCGTGTCCCTTCATCTTTCTCCTGTTCCATATCCAGAATCGCAAACAGCGTCTGACAGGCCGCCATGCCGCGCTGGAACTGGGCATTGACGTTGGTCAGCGACTTTAACGGACGCATCAGCATCAGCATGGCGGAAAAAACCGCACTGATAGAGCCTGCGGTCAGCGTGGCCATCACCGAGGGGAAACTGGCCGCATAGAGCACAAAGGCGAGTGCCGAGGAGGCGAGCAGCTGAATAATCGGATCGGAGAGTGAGGTCGCCGAGACCATTTTCATTCCCTGGCGACGCATGTTGTTGCTGACCTGTCCGAAGCGGTCGGACTCAACCTGCTGGCCGCCAAACATCAGCACCTCTTTATGCCCTTTCAGCATCTGCTCGGCATGAGAAGTCACCTGCCCCATGGTGTTCTGCATATTTTTGCTGATGCGGCGAAAGCGCCTGGAGACGATACGAATTGCCAGCGACACAATAGGTGCCAGCACCAGAAGGATCAGCGAAAGTTGCCAGCTGTAGTAAAACATCATCACAAACAGGCCAAGAATAGAGGCCCCTTCACGCACTACCGTCACCAGTGAACCAGAAGAGGAAGAGGCGACCTGCTCACAATCGTAGCTGATACGGGAGAGCAGCGTACCGGTTGATTGCTGATCAAAAAATGCCACCGGCATGCCCATCATATGGCTGAACAGGCGACAACGCAGGGCCATCACCACTTTGCCTGACACCCACGAGATACAGTAACTGGAGAGATAGCCGCTGACACCGCGGATCAGGATCAGCCCGATAATCACCAGCGGCATCCAGACCAGAATGCCGGGATTTTTCTGGCCAATGACATCGTCCAGCAGCGTCTTCAGTAACGTCAGCATAAACGGGTCTATGGCGGCGTTGACGATCAGGGCAACACCCGCGACCAATAGCCCCAGTCTGAAGGGAGAAATCATCGGCCACAGGCGACCAAAGGTTTGTCTGGTAGAGAGATTGGTATCAAGCATGACATGCCTCTTACCGTTGTGAACAGACGGAGGATGTTATGTTAAACCGCATCAACCAACAGGAAACTGCCGCGTGGTAAATAATGCTGACCATTCCCAAATGAGACTGGCACATTAATCTTAGCATTGAGACGGGGATCACTCTGGCACGAAAAGCATTATGTCGCCTTAACAGCAAACAGCGTGATATCCGGTAAATTGCGTCTAACAAAGTGGCCCGTGCCAGTTATTTACCTTAAGCTGAAAATTAGTGGTTAATAACAGACACTCTTCGGCAATCCTCTTTAATCTCTCTTATAATTTATTGATTAATATTAATCAGTTACGCAAACAAATCGCTCTCCAGGCATAGTCCTAATCTGGTCAGATTCGCCCTTTTCGGATGGACGACCGCCTGAAAAAAGACCATCTTTTAATCAAAAGACAGCAGGACGCTGTTCTCTCCGGCCGCGAACAAAACAATTAAAATATTCCCCGCATCAGGATCTATTTATGCACACAGAAATTATTAATATCTGGCCACACGGTGATGCACCAGGCGCCAGCGACTCGCGCGCCGAGCCGCAGATTGTCGATATGGCAAAAGAGTATGAGCCTTACGATCGCGCCGCTACCGGCGTGCGTTGCCCGGAGATGGCGATCTGGCATCCGGTCGAATCCAATGGCATTACCCTGCTGGTCGCACCGGGCGGTGGCTATCAGCGTGTCATGATCGATCGTGAAGGCAGCGCGCTGGCAACCTTCTTTACTTCAATGGGCTACACCCTGGCAGTCATGACCTATCGCCTGCCCTACGACGGGCATCACGAAGGTCCCGATGCGCCGCTGGCCGATGCGCAGCGTGCGGTTCGCGTCCTGCGTGATCGGGCACAGCGCGGCCTGAACGGTAAATACATTGTGATGATGGGCTTTTCGGCGGGTGGCCACGTGGCGGCCAGCCTGGGAACGCGTTTCGCAGAGAAACTCTATCCAGTGCAGGATGGCGCTGAAAACTTCTCGCCGCGTCCGGATGCGATGGTACTGGTCTATCCCCTGATCAGTATGCGTGACGGCATCGCCCACGAAGGTGCCAGAACCCGCCTGCTGGGTGCATGGCCCGATCAGAAAACGATTGAAGCCTATTCAATGGAAACCCGGGTTCATCCGCTGGTGCCGCCGACGCTGTTAATCCACGCCGCCGACGATGACGATGTCTCAGTGAATCACAGCATGGCGTTTTTCGGCGCGCTGCGTGAGCATAAGGTTCCGGCAGAGGTGCATTTCTATCAGAAAGGCGGGCACGGATTTGGTATCCGTGGCGTGGCAGATTTGCCCCTCGCCAGCTGGCCGATGTTAGTGACCGAGTGGCTCAGGGCAAAAACCTGACGTTACGCGGCGGGCGGAGCGTCTTTGACGTTGCTATCCGGCGGACTGGCTTCATTGCTGGTCGCCGGTGCCGCTGGCGGTGACATCACTTTGTCCCAGCTGTTTTGCAGGCTCTTCACGTTGGTTTCCGCTTCGCCTTCCGGCTGAATCAGAACCATCATCAGCTCCTGCGTCAGCTGCTGACGCAGCTCCTGGTTCAGCTGTTCGCGGGTCAGGCCGGCCAGGAAAGTCTGACGCAGCTTCTGATACTGCTCTGGCGCGATATCGACCACGGCGTTCTGCTGCGAGCGCAGGCGCTGGCTCATCAGCACATCCGTATCGGTGCGGGCATAAGTGGTAAACAGCTTGTTCAGCTCCAGCAGCTTCTGCGCCATCAGCGCATCAAACTCCTCCTGCGGTATGCCTTTATCACGCACGTTCGCCAGCTCACGTGCCACCAGATTCATATTCTGCGCCAGATTGTCATTGCGCCCATCCATGTTGATGGAACACTGCGCCCGCTGATAGAGCACCCGGCAGTCGAATCCGACCTGGATGCCCTGCGCCTTACTGTCGCTGAGTGCACGCTGAACGTGCCAGAACAGCGCTTCACGGGCCAGGTCGCTCTGCCAGTAACGCTGCAGATTCTGGGAGTCACGAATCGGTTGCCATGGCGTATCCCACACCAGCGACAGACGATCCTGCGTCATGTTGCTGCTGACCAGATTCACCGGCTCATGTGGCAGCGGTGACAGCGTCGGCAGTGGCGCAGGGGTTTCACGTTTGCCGGTTAACGCCGAAAAGGTTTTGTTGATCTGTTCAGAGAGGTTACGGCTGTCAACGTTGCCTACCACGTAGAGCGTCATCGCGTCCGGGGTGTACCACTGATGATAAAAATCGCTGAGCTGGGTTAAATCCACCGGCGCACGGGGTTGTGTAGCGGGATCGTGCGCCAGCAGCGCGGAGCCTTTCAGGCGGTAGCGCCACCAGACATCCTGCGGATCTTTCGGCCAGGTCGCCACCGGATCGGAGGCGGCCAGCGCGGTGTTAACCACCTCTTCAGTGATCGCCATATTGCCCGCCGTGGCCGCCAGCCAGTTCAGCGCTTCTTTCAGCAGCTCAGGGCGGTTATTCGGCAGGCTCAGATTATATTGGGTGGAATCATAGGAGATGATGACGGGCGGCAGCGGATGCTGAGGATCCATCGCCTGTTGCCATAGCGCACGCTGCTGATGATTATCGAGTGCAGTGTTATGCACCATCGCCAGGCGTGGCAGCAGATGACTGAAGCCGGTCTGTTGCGCACTCTCCACCAGCGAACCGGTATTCACCACCAGACGCAGTTCAATGCGGTCGCTGGGCCGTTGCGGTGTGGCCAGTAACTGCCAGTTAAATCCATTATCCAGCTTGCCTTCCTGCCAGGCCGGATCCGGTTGCAGCGTTTCGGCCTGGAGACCAAAGCTGCCTGCCAGCACTAATCCACCAACCAAAAGCCGAATTCTGGTGCCCTGCATGTGAACCCCTACTCAAATAATTCAAATATCATTATCACTGGCGCATATTGCCGCTGTTATTAACGAACCGGCTGACGCCGATTCGCGCTGTTATCCAACAACAGAGTGTTTGACCACAGGAAGCTCAGGATGTCGCGCAACGAAGTGAAAAACGTCAAAAAAAACAAGTGGGGTTCATTATGCAAATGCCCGCTGTCAGGGCAAGCGACAGCGGGCATTTGTGGGGATTTAAGTGAAATTCAATGATTAAATTGAAGATTCAGACGCTTTATTCTCCTTATTACGGCCTGCCAGCGTGTCGGCCAGCTGTTTATGATCCAGCTGATCGACCCACTTCGCGACCACCACGGTCGCCACTCCGTTACCGATCAGGTTAGTCAGCGCACGGGCTTCAGACATAAAGCGGTCAATACCGAGTATCAGCGCCAGACCCGCCACCGGCAGATGTCCTACCGCAGAGAGCGTCGCCGCCAGTACGATAAATCCGCTTCCGGTTACCCCCGCTGCGCCTTTCGAGGAGAGCAGCAGCACCACCAGCAGCGTAATCTGATGGAAGATATCCATGTGGGCATTGGTCGCCTGAGCGATGAACACCGCCGCCATGGTCAGGTAAATCGAGGTGCCGTCGAGGTTAAAGGAGTAACCGGTGGGGATCACCAGCCCGACCACTGATTTCTTACAGCCCAGTTTCTCCATCTTATCCAGCATGCGCGGCAGTGCAGACTCGGAAGAGGAGGTCCCCAGCACAATCAGCAGCTCTTCTTTGATATAGGCGATGAACTTAAAGATGCTGAATCCGGCAAACAGACGCGCAATCAGCCCCAGCACGATCACCACAAACAGAACACAGGTGATATAGAAGCAGATGATCAGCTGGCCGAGCTGCACCAGTGATCCCACGCCATACTTACCGATAGTGAACGCCATTGCGCCAAATGCCCCTATCGGTGCCAGACGCATGATCATGTTAATGATGCCGAAAATGACTTTTGAGAAATTTTCAATCACGTTGAAAATCAGCGTGCCGGTGTTACCCAGGCGATGCAGGGCGAAACCAAACAGAATGGCGAACAGCAATACCTGCAGAATGTTGCCGCTGGCAAAGGCGCCAATCACGCTGTTAGGAATAATATCCAGCAGGAAGGGGACGATGCCCTGCTGTTCTGCCTGCTGGGCGTACATCGCCACGGCTTTGGCATCCAGCGTGGCAGGATCAACGTTCATCCCGGCACCTGGCTGCACGACGTTTACCACGATCAGGCCGATAATCAGCGCGATGGTGCTGACAATTTCAAAATAGAGCAGTGCAACTGCGCCGGTACGCCCTACCGCTTTCATGCTTTCCATGCCAGCGATGCCGGTCACCACGGTACAGAAAATCACCGGGGCGATAATCATCTTGATTAATTTAACAAAGCCATCTCCCAGCGGCTTCATCTGGGTCCCTAACTCCGGGTAAAAATGGCCTAACAAAACGCCGATGCCAATCGCCATCAGCACCTGGAAATAAAGGCTTTTAAAAAGTGAGGTTTTCATAAACAGGTGTCCACTAACGCCGTGAGGTGATGTTGTCGGATTCGTTATTGTGACTGGCGGGCAACAGAGGTGGCGCCTGACAGTAACCCGAAAATAACACTCTGTTTACGTGATTAATACAGGGTGACAAACGCCCAGGAAACCCTGGGATCGTAATTCTGAACTGAAACGCTTCAGCAAGGGGTTTTGTAACTAAAATTCTCGCAAAATCAATGAATCAGGCAATTATTGCGGCAGTGAGGATTTTTCGATCCAGGTCTGGTTGAAGCGGCTCACCGGCAGCGCTTCCGCATAGAGGTAGCCCTGACCGATAGCGATGCCGCGCGCCAGCAGCCAGTCGCGCTGCTCCGCCGTTTCCACACCTTCGGCAATCACCTCCAGATGGATAATTTCGGCGATAGCCGCCACGATGCGGACCATGGTGTCGTCATGCGGCAGTGCCGCCACAAAGCTGCGATCCATCTTCAGTTTGTTAACCGGCAACGCTTTCAGCTGATGGAGATAGTTCAGGTTAGAATAGCCCATACCGAAATCATCCAGCGCCACCGCCACGCCGGTCTGCTGCAACATCCGCAGCATCGACATCGCCTGTTCCGCATCGTCAAGCTGAGCCGTTTCTGTCACTTCCAGCACCAGAGTGCCTGGTGCGATACGGTGGCGCGCCAGCAGGGATTGCAGATGAGAAACTACACCGGTATCCCGCAGTTGCACTGCGGAAATATTCACACTCAGCGGCAGCATAATACCCTGTCGCTGCCAGCCAGCCAGAATGCGGCACGCCTCTTCAAACACCCAGCGGCCAATCGCGCTAATCACACCAATCTCTTCAGCACTGGCAATAAACTCTTCGGTCAGACCGTAACTGCCATCAGGCTGGCGCATACGCAGCAGCGCTTCTGCGCCGGTTAACGTACCGGTGCGCATATCCACCTGGGGTTGCAGGTAGAGGGCGAATTGCTCATCGTGCAGCCCCTGCAGAATGTCATGCTCCTGTGTCAGACGCTTCTGAGCGCGCTCGGTCAGCGCGGCGTCAAAGAACAGGATCTGATTTTTGCCCTGATGACGGGCCGACATCATCGCCGAGGTCGCGCGGTCAAGCAGCTCGTTAGCGCTCATCGGCTTGTCGTCGCGCAGCGCCAGACCGATGCTGACGTTAGGACGCAGCTGCAGCTGATGCAGGTTGACCGGCTGATTCAGGCGAATCATCAGGTTGCGCGCCAGGCGCAGCGCACGAAACGGATTACTGGCGCGCTTCATTAACAGCACGAAGTCGCTGACACCGGTCTGTGCCAGCAGGGTATGGTCATCCAGCGTATGCCGGATTTTCTCCACCAGCGTCAGCATCAGCGTATCGCGCTGCTCATCGCGCAGGACGCCATTGGCTTCCTGCAGCGTTTCAATGCGGATCACCATCAGACCCAGAGGCTGTTCAGGGTTACACATGAACTGTTCGACCAGCGCAAGAAACAGCGTACGGTTAGGCAGATCGGTGACGGCAAAATGGGTGGTCAGCCGACTCATCTCGTCATGAATCGACTCCAGCACCTGCTGATTACGGTTGTAGCTGCGGATCAGCATGCCGATTTCGTCATCGCGATGGCTCTGCGGCAGGGTCAGTTTATGCGTCAGAATCGACTGCGGTGGCAACTCCTGCAGCTCGCGTGAGAGATTGCGCAGCGGATGCACCACCAGCCGGTTGATGCACCAGCTGATCGCCACGGAGAGGATCAGCGCCAGCAGCAGATAGGTGATGATCATGGTTGAGAGCGTGCTGAGGATAAACTGGTAGACGCGCGTCGAATTAGCCTGCAACACCAGATAGGCCAGCGGCTTCGGCATCCCGGTATTTTCGACCGAATAGAGCGGCAGGGTAATCTGCACCGGCAGCTCAAACAAGCGGGCCACCAGAAGCGGCACCGGTTTTTCCGTCTCAAAGTCGGCATGCAGGGCCTGAAACGCATTAGGCAGCACCACGTCGGCGCGCGATAAAATACCGGCAGGCTTCAGTGAATGAAGAATGCGTTCGGCCTGAGAAATATCGGCACGCAGCACCGCTTCCGACAGCGGCTGGCGGACGGTGTGCGCGATATTCTCCATCTGCTGGGCGTAGTCAATCCTGCGCTGCTGCACAAAATGAAACAGTTGGATGACGATAAAGATACTGATGGTGATAACCGCAACCAGCGAAACTGTCGCCATCTGCTTTATCGTAAGTGACCGGCTTACGCGCAAAAAATTCTCTCCCGACGATGAAAAAAGCCCAGATAGCAGACAGGACAATGCCCGCCAGTATATCCCAAAAACTGACTTTTTTACCGTCTGAAAAGTCCTGCTTTTTCCCGTTCCGTGTTATTTAAAATCTGCGTAAGGGATCAGCGACTGTGGCGGCATATCGAGATCGCCTTCCCAGCCGCCGGCAGCATAGCGCACATAGAGCAGACCATGACTCGGGGTGTAATCCTTCGCCTGCTGAATATCGACACCCGCACCAATAAACCAGTTCGACGTCAGCCGTCGCTCAATGACTGCCTGCAGCGTATAGCCCGTACCGCCGCCGGAACTGCTGGCAGAAGACGGATTACTGGCAAGGGTATAGCCCGGATTAACCGGATAACGCTGCTGCGCACTGGTTTTCGAATGTGACCAGGAGACGGAGCCGCCCAGATCAAACGACCAGTTCTCTGTCCGCTGCCGCCAGGTCACCGGCACGGAAAAGGAGAGATACTGCTGCGGACTGTAGTAGCCGCCCTGGCCGAAGGTGTAATCACTGAGATCCTTCTGATAGTGCCAGAGCATGCTGTTCAGCCCGACGGTTGCACGGCGGTTGTCGCTGTTGATGAGCTTGTAGTAATAGCCGCCCATCAGGCGCTCACGGCTGTTATCGGCAACATTTTTACCGGTGATCTGATGCGCGCTGATATCACCCCAGACGCCATGCGCGCCGCCCTGATCGTAACTCAGCCCGATGCTGCCGCCCGTGGCCACCACGCCACCCCAGCTTTTGCCCCCGTTGGCTGCAGGATCGCGCGTCCCGGCATAGGAGAGCAGCGAACTGGCTATCGGCCTGCGTGAGGCAGTGAGTGTGACGCCGAGCTGTTTCACATCGGTTTTCCAGCTCAGCCCGCCGGTCCAGTTAGTGACTTCAAAACCCAGCGGCGTGGTACCGAGGTCAGCCGACCAGGTCGCGTTATGCCAGCCAGCGGCCAGCGCCGTACCCTCATCGCGCTGGCGGGTCTGGCGACTGCAGCCGCCCGAACTGGCGTCGTCACAGCTGCCAAACAGGGCGTCGATGCTGCCGTTTTGGGTGGTAAAGGTGCCTGCGGAGACATCCACCCGATCAAGACGGACAAAGCCCCGGCCATCGGCAAACGGATGTTCCGCCTGCAGCATGGTGGTGTGCGCCGTAAAATCGGAGATGCCGCCGGTACCACTGTTGCGAGAATAGTCCTGCTGCACCGTCAGCGTGGTCTGCTGCTGACGGTAAAGATCGGCCGTGTCGCTGCGCAGGCTGCGCTTCAGCCAGTCATCCTGAGGATCGTTGCGGGTTGCGCGGCTGATATTGCCACGGCTATCGATACCGCTGGCCGTCATCGCCTGACGATAGTCTGTCAGCGCCTGTTCTGGCTGCTGCTGCGCACCCTCCAGCCGTGCCGCATCACGAAACACCAGCGCCTTGTCCTGCGAAGGCGGCAGCGCGGCAGCACGCTGTTTCAAATCGGTAAATAGCGCGACAGCCCGTGTGGTTTCACCCACCGCCTGCCACGCCAGCGCAGCACGGCGATCCGCATTGACGCTGGCCTGTACCGGCGGCTGTTGCTCAAGCGCCTGTCGGGCTTCGCTGTTGCGCTGCAGGGCAACCAGCGCTTCGATTCGTCCCAGCGCCGCATCGCCGTTATCCGGCTGGCGCGACAGCACCTGCTGATAATCCGCCAGTGCCTGCTGCGCTTCACCGCGTTCCAGCGCCCAGTCGGCCAGTAGCAGGTCGCGCTGGCTGGAAACCGGCTGCTGCTTAAGCAGCGTCACCGCTGCCTGCTCCTGCCCGGCGACGCGCAGCGCCTCAGCCTGGTCAAAGATCTGATCCTGCTTCAGGCGGTCAGCCAGCTCGCGCATATCGCTGCTCCACTGCGCGTCGGGCAGCCGATGCAGCGAAGCCATCGCCTCACTATTGTTATCGTTGCCTGAGAACCAGAGTGCGGTCGCATAAAGCGCGGTGGCGTTTTGGGGATGCTTCTGCAACAGTGCGCGCATTACCGCATCCGCCTGCTGTCCGGCTCCGCCGTTACGCAGTGCACCCGCCAGCCGGTAACTGAGCCAGACGTCATCCGGTGCCAGCTCGCGCGCCTGGCGATATTTCTCTGCGGCCTGCGACCAGCGCGCCTGCTGCGCCAGGGCATCCGCCTCCGCGCGCAGGCTGTCGCTGCGCAGCGTCCGGATTGTATCGGCCAGTGCACGCTGCTGTGCAGCGGGCAAGGTAGTGATAAATTCCATCTCGCGGGCAGGCGACACCGTCTGATACAGCCCCGCCAGCCGACGCACTGCGGTGATATTGGTGCCATCCAGCCGTCGCGCGCGCTGCCAGAACTGTTCAGCCGCCGCCGTCTCTTTGCGCGCCATCGCCACATCACCCAGACCAATCAGGGCATAGCTGTCGCTGCTGTCATACGTTTGCGCCGCGCGATAGTATTTTTCGGCAGCATCAATATCGTGCTGTGCCAGCGCTTTATCGCCCTGCTCAATCGCCAGCCAGTAGCGATTGCTCTGCAAAAGTGACTGCCATTTACCAATCAGCGTGCTCTGCTGACCCGCTTTAATGGCGCGTTCCAGCCAGAGAATGGCGGCATCACGATGACCTGCGCGGGCCTGAGTTTGTCCCATTGCGCCCATTAATTCGGCATCGTCGGGATTCGCTTTCAGCGCCCGGTTAAGGGTCGTCATCGCGTTATTCACGTCGCCTGCGTCAACCAGCGCCAGCGCCCGCATTCGTTCCCGATAAGCGGGATCGGCCAGCGTCGTCTGCTGCTTCGCGAGCGCCTCTGCGCCCTGCTGGTGCGCATCGCCCTCAGTGAAAACAGCCAGATAAGCTTTAAGCTGTGCCACGCTGCTGTCGCTGATGGGCTGATCGGTGATCTGCTGCAGCCAGAGGTCGGCGGCAGCGGTACGCCCGCCATTGCTGTTTGCCAGCTTTTTCAGCTGCGCTATCGCCTTTTCTGGCTGCTGCTGATTAAACGCCATACGCGCAATTTGTAGCTCAACCCCGATATTGCCCGGATAGCGCTGTTCCAGTGCCTGAAGCTGCTGATAAGCCACGCCCTCCTGACCGGGAAGACGTGCCAGCAGCCGCCAGTACTCCAGGGCGGTATTGGGATCGGGGAAGACGCCGTTAAACAGCGCATCATAAGCGCTTTTCGCCTCGGTCAGTCGCCCCGAGGTGGCAAGCAGACGCGCCTGCTGCAGTTGCTGTCGTCCATCGGATGAGGTCAGCACCAGGCCGACAGCGGATTCGCGTGTCTCTGCCGAATCAGGTGCAACCTTTTTCAGTTGAGCCAGCAGCAATTGCGCGCTGGCGATATCACCCTGATGCAGCGCCAGCCGCAGACGTGCCGCCAGCACCTGGGGATTATCGGGATCGATTTTCTCAAGCCGATAGAGCGATTGCTGTACCAGATCGTATTTGTTGGTCGACTCGCCGGTACGGACCTGGGTCAGCAGCCAGTCGACCGGTGAGACTTCCGATCCGTCAGCGGACGCGGCCATTCCCGGCAGCGCACTTAGCGCGCCGAGCAGCATGCCTGTCCGCAATAACTGAGCGTTATTCATCTTCATCCAGTAAACGACGACGGGTAATAATTCGCATCAGACGCCATGTCATCAGCGCGAACAGCACCACCACAAAGAATGCACAGAGTGCCAGCCAGAAGGGATGTGAAGAGAGCAGTGACCAGAGACGTTCCCACCACGGCAGATGGCCAACAAAGTAGGTCTCTCCAACGCGCAGGCTGTTGACGCCAGACTCACGGATAATCGCCGTGGAGCCTGAGATCGCCTGGCGTTTGCCGCTGTCATCCAGCGCCTCATCAAGCAGCTGCCAGCTGCGCGGACTGCCATCGGCGAGCAGTGCCACCACACTGCGCTGATCGTAAAACGGCGACTGGAAACCGATCACGGTCGCCAGCGGGCCGCGTGAACCAATGGCTGTGGTACTTTCCGCTGCTCTTTCAGCCTCACTCAGCGGCTGAACAGGCTGAGAAACCTTGCGCGCCGGGGTTTTCAGCCAGCTGGCGGTGGCATCGACCAGCGCCGTGATCCGACGGTCATCCTGAAGATCTTTAGGAATATCGCCGATCATCAGCAGATCCGCATCCTGCTTTTTCGCCGTACTCCAGTCATCGGTAAGCTGCACGCGCAGCGCCGGATAGCCGGTCTGCGCGCCCATATTGCCCAGCGCATTCAGCAGTGTACTCACCTGCTGTGCATCAGGGTTGGACTGGACCAGCACCAGCGTCTGGGCCAGATCGGCGTAGCGACTGAACGGGAAGCCAGCATTCGCCCAGCTCTGCAATGAGGGCATTTCGATGTAGTGGCGATAGCCAGAGAAGTCGATGCTGGAATTGTCGTCCACCACCACATGATGTCCTACCGGCGTCACGGTTTCACAACGCCCGTCGGCGGTGCCCCCCATAAAGGTATTGGCATAGTCAAAATCAAAGCGCAGCTGGTTAACCACGCCCAGCCGCAGCGCCGGGATCAGCAGCTCATGATTCTTGTCCATCATTCCCTGAATCAGCGGAATATGCAGCAGTTGCTGCCCGGCCGTGTTTTTCGGCACCAGCGGGTAGTCCTGAATAAACTGATTATTCAGGTTAACGGCCAGTCGTGAGCCATCCGGGTGAACAGGCGAGGTGTAGCGATAGCTCAGATCCATATCGATACCGCGCGCGCGCACCAGGAAGAGATCGGG
This sequence comes from Pantoea sp. 22096, assembly GCF_052045955.1. Taxonomy (NCBI): domain Bacteria; kingdom Pseudomonadati; phylum Pseudomonadota; class Gammaproteobacteria; order Enterobacterales; family Erwiniaceae; genus Pantoea; species Pantoea sp. 22096. Next base: position 13,345 of record NZ_JBQEPW010000011.1, read on the forward strand.
CGGCAGGTTCAGCGTCAGACTGATCGGGTTGGGCTGCAGACCGTCAGACTGCAGCTGGTTTTCATACTGCGTCAGCTCAGCAAAAGTGGTGCGGCGATCGGTGCGTACCCAGTTTGGCGCATCATAGGGCTGACGCGGTGCCCGCAGTGTGACGCGGTCGACGGTCGCGCTGTCGCCGCGTAACAGCAGCTCGCCCTGCGCAATCCCCTGCACCGCCGTCAGCAGATCGTCGTCGTTGCGTCCCAGGATCAGCAGCATCTTTTCATAGGGGCTGTCAGGCTGGCTTACCATCGCCACGGTCGGCTTCATCACCGGTGGCAAATTTTTCAGGAAATCCGGGCGTGCATTGTTGGTGGCAAACACCACCGCATGCTGCTGTTGCGGCAACTGATTGTAGAGCACCGGAAAATGCTGTCCGCGCCAGGCCGCTTTGCTGCCGAACCAGGAGGCCAGGATCGCAGCGGCACGCTGCTGGTTAACGTCTGGCCGGGCAGCAAACACCATCGGCAGGGTCAGCGGCCGCGTGTCGCGCGTATCAAGAAAGGGCTCCGGGAAATGAGACAGGTCGTTTTTCAGCGGCAGTTTTTGTAGCGTCAGATCCAGACCGCTCTCTTTGCCGATATCGAGCCAGATGGTGCTGTTGGCCGGATTTTCACAGATGTTGGCGTAGTGACCGACCAGCTCAAAGCGCACGCGGTTAAAGTCGGCGATAAAACGGGGATCGATCGCCAGCTGCACCTGATTCTGTTTGCCAGGCTGTTCCGGCGTCAGGGTGATCAGGCTCACCAGCTCATCGTTGAGATAGACTTTCAGCTGCGACAGCGTGGGCAGCAGCGCAGGCGACGGCCGGTAGCTGAGATTAAGCAGCGCACGTGTCACCACCTCATCACTGCGCACCCCGAACTCGATCTGCCCGCTGGGGCGGGTTCCGCTCAGCGTCATGCTGCCCGGCGGCGGGGCCAGCTTAACGAAGCTCAGCTGACTGCTACGCAGCGGCGCGGCAGGCTGCTGGGGCAACGATTGCACCGCCGTTTCTCCTGTGGCCATGATCGGCGCACTCTCCTGCGCCACTGCGCAGTTCAGCGTTGCCGAGCCCAGCAGCAGTGCAGCGACCCACCTGTTTATTCCTGTTGTTGTCATATCATCAACTCAATGCAGATTTTTTGAAGCGGGCACGCGTCCGATGCCTTGCGGCAACAGCGAAGCCAGCCAGCTTACCCCAGCGGTAAGCAGGTTAAACAACCGACGTAACTGCGGCGGGCCATATTCCGCCAGGCGCAGATAACCTTTAAAACCGAGGATCATGATGTCGGCCAGACTCTGCACCGGCTTATCCTCCGGAAAACCGTCCTGCCACAGTGCCCATGTATCGGCACGGGCGAAGGTACACTGGATAAAATCAATATGTTGCTGGGTGGTCAGCTGATGCAGACGGACACCTGCCCGACGGCCAAAGACGCGCTGGACCTGGCACGGAAAACTGAACTCCTGCTGTCCACGACGCAGCAGCAGCCAGACTTTTTCATTTTCCCGCAGCGCATCCGGTTCGCGCATTTCCAGCCCTACGCCGCCGTCAGAGTAATCACGCAGCGTACAGGGCAGCATATGACCATCCTCGCGTGCGATGGCAGCGGGCATGGCAATCTCTACCCGATGCGCCTCGCGGATCTGTCGTGCTTCAACCGACACCGCTACCGCGCCACCGAGAATAATCATGTTGTAGATCACCCAAATCAGGCTTACGCATACCGTCAGTATCTCGTTTGCCGGACCATGCTGTATGCGCCAGAACGCCATCAGCACACCCGCCAGATTGAGCAGCACCAGCAGCATATAGGGCTTGGTGATCACCCAGTCCAGGTGCTGCTCCTCGACCAGTCCGCCTTTGGCGGTAACGTTAAACTTGCCTTTGTGGGGATTGAACAGCGCTACGGTGGTCGGGCGGGCGATATACCAGGCCAGCACCGTCTCGTAGACTTCGCTCCAGAAAGAGTGACGCCAGCGCCCCTGGATACGCGAGTTGGTGAGGCTGGTATGCAGCATGTGAGGTAAAACATAAATCGCGATCGCCAGCGCAGGCGCGTAGATGATGTAGGCATGGCAGAGTAAAAATGCCAGCGGCGCCAGCAGGAAGACCAGCCTTGGAATGCCGGACAGAAAGTGCAGCATGGCGTTGGCATAACAGAGCCGCTGCACCCACTTCAGCCCTTTACCAAACAGCGGATTATCCAGGCGGAAAATCTGCACCATGCCGCGTGCCCAGCGGATACGCTGTCCGATATGCGCTGACAGGCTTTCGGTTGCCAGTCCGGCCGCCTGAGGAATGCGGATGTAGGCTGAGGTGTAGCCAAGCCGATGCAGACGCAGCGAGGTATGAGCATCTTCAGTCACGGTTTCTACGGCAATACCGCCAATCTCTTCCAGCGCGGTACGACGCAGAATGGCGCAGGAGCCGCAGAAGAAGGTGGCGTCCCAGGTATCATTACCGTCCTGCACCAGCCCGTAAAACAGCGATCCCTCATTCGGCGTACGGCGAAACCGCCCGAGATTGCGCTCAAACGGATCGGGCGAAAAGAAGTGATGCGGCGTCTGCAGCATCGCCAGCCGGGGGTCCTTGATAAACCAGCCCATGGCCATCTGTAAAAATGAGCGAGTTGGCACATGGTCGCAGTCAAAGATCGAGACGAAGTCGCTGCGGCAGTACTTTTTCAGCGCGTGGTTGATGTTGCCCGCCTTGGCATGTTCGTTAGAGGGGCGCACCACATAGTTAATGCCAATGCTGGTGGCAAATTCGCGGAATTCCGGTCGGTTGCCGTCGTCGAGCAGATAGATAGTCAGGCGATCTTTCGGCCAGTCAATGCCCAGCGCAGCATAGAGCGTCGGTCTGACAACGCTGAGCGGTTCGTTATAGGTCGGCACCAGCAGGTCCACCGATGGCCACTGCGAACGGTCCGCCGGCATAGAAACTGGCTGACGGTTAAGCGGCCAGAGTGTCTGGAAATAGCCCAGCACCAGCACCACCCAGGCGTAGGTCTCTGCTGCAATCAGCAGCAGACCAAAGATCAGGCTCAGTGGATCGTCCCAGTTCAGCGTCGAGGTATAGCGCCACCAGAGGTAGCGGCACGATACGGTCAGCGACAGTACGATCAGCATCATCGTGGGGAAACGCCCCGGTATGCGCCGTACCAGCATTGCCAGGCCCCAGAGCAGTACGACAAAAATAAACTGGGTCATGAGACCAAAGGGCTGGCTGATACAGAGCAACGCCAGCAGTGAGGCAAAGAGGGCAATAACAATGAAAAGGCTGCGTCGCATCAGCGGCGACAGGCGCTTCAGCCGCTGTTCAAGACGCGTATCAATGCCCTGGGTTTGCGAGCGGGCGACAAGATTATCCAGCCAGCGATAACCGTGGTGCCGCCAGCCAGTCAGCACGCTCAGGCGATTAACGCCGCCGCGCCCGCGCGCACCCGGTAGCCGGATCACAATCAGCCAGAGTGTCTGAATCAGAAAACGCAAAATATCCAGCGGACGCGGACGCTCTGGTGAGATGTGCGGATAAAGTCGGCGACGCTGCTGAATAACACGCTGCCAGGCCGGGCTTTCGAAACGGAGCAGCATCACCCCCAGAACAGACCAGAACAGGTGGAGTGCACTGGCGAAGCGTGAAGCGCCGTTGCCACGCGCGGTGGTATAGCCGCTGTGCAGCGATTGCCAGGCGGGAGCAGTCAACAGCCAGCGCAACGGGTTCACGACCTCACCCCATTCAGATTGAGCAGCAGCCAGTTTGCCAGCGTGATGATCTCTTCGCTGACTAACGCATGTGGCCGATATTCACCGACCGGCTGCTTCATCATCAGCGATTCAGCCAGCGCCTCATCGCGGTGGATTAGCAGCGGTATCAGCTCTGTCAGCGAAGCCATCCAGAGCTGATGGAGGTCCTGCTGCAGACGACTGTTAGCATTAAACTGATTGATAATAAACCGGGTATGCACTGGAAAATGACGCTGGCTCAGGCGTAAATGACAATTCGCGTCTGGCTGAGTGACGCACAGTACACCGTCCAGTTCCGGATAGAGCGTTTCGTGCCACGGCAGGGGATCGGCGGGCAAATCGAAAATAATCCACTGATAGCGCGCCTGCAGGTCCGGCAATGCCTGGAGCAGCGGCGCGGCCACCGCCTCATTCTGGTGGGCAATAGTCAACGCATGCTGATGAGAAAGCACACCATGAGGAAGCAAATCAGGTCCATTGGGATAGCGAAGCGCGGCATGCTGCCACGCCTCATCATCGCACAGCGCCTGCATCCAGCCACTCTCCTGCTGAGCGGGCAGATTAAAATGCACGCCGAGCTGACTGACCGGCGAGCCGTCGATCAGTAAGACCCGCTCGCCGAGGGTCGCGAGCGCCCAGCCGAGTCCTGCACAAAGAGAGGTTGTGCCAACGCCGCCCCGCACGCCCTGAAGCGCTATCAGCGGCATCAGTCAGGTTGCTCAGGCTGGCTGGGGAGCGTTTCCGCTAACAGCGGCCAGCGTGACACGATCTCTTTCAGGCGCTCTTCACGTGCAATATCGACATAGCGAAAAGAGTGCAAAGAAAAGGCGTCACGCAAAGCGCTAATATCATCCTGACGCTCGCCAGCAGTGGCGACAGGGTTATAAAGATTCTGGTTTTTCATTACTGTTCGCCAAAAATAAAACAATGTCAGATTCAGAATGACCGGCCGCGCGTAAAAAGGGCATTAAAAAATTTCCAGAAACGCGGCATTTGCACAACATTGTGAGCCAGCCTGCCATCAGAAATCTTTAAATTTCTCAGGTTACATCCTGGCCTGTCTATAATAAGCTAGCCTGGACTGGAAAAATAACGAATTCAATATGAAAAATTCTTTTTCGCTAGGGCTGTTGCATGTTCAGCCTGAATTAACGGCATTGCAAACCCCTGGCTGTTATTGGGTCACTTGTGCACGGCAGGATGACGCCCGCACTTTTATTCGACAGGTGATTTCACATCAGCAGGCCGTCACGCTCATCAGCGCTGATCAGCCGCCGCGTGATTTACTGACGCCTGACCCGGTCGGCGGCCCTGACCGTATCCCGCTGTTTTCTCTTCCCAAAAGCAAACGGAGTCTGTTGCAGCTGGAAAGTGATTTTCTGCGCACGCTCGGCAGTAAAAACGGCCTGGTGATATTTAACAGCAGTGCAGCGCAATGGGATAAGCTCGATGACGCCGAATTAACGCGGTGGATAAAGGGTATGCGCCACACGCTGCATAAAAGAAAACTCACGCTTTTAATCGTGACTTCCGGTTCCACTATAATAAACCTGAGTAATAATCTTCAGCGTTATTTTCGTCAGCTGGATGGCGTGGCGCATTTGGGCTTTCAGCAGGATAGCTGGCAGTATCGAATTAACTGGTGGTATGCCGCAGAACGCCTGCTGGCCGATCGTGCAATACGCCTGGGCTGTGAAGCGGATCGTTTCTTTACTTTAAATGAAAATCAGGAACCGCTGAGCCTTAATGACGAGCAGCATTATCTTGCAGACAAAATAGTGCTTGAGGGTGCACCGCCACTTTCACGCCAGTGGCAACTCTTTGATGATAATGAGCAGGTCTGGTTACGGGCTCAACAGGCCAATGCCGCAACGGTTATTTTCAGCCTGACCCGAAGCGACCTTATCAACGAACTGGCGAAGTTTGTACACAGCCTGCGACGCGGACGCGGCAACGGCCTGAAAATTGTGGTGCGTGAGATGGGTGCCAGCCTGCGTTACAGCGACGAACGTCTGCTGCTGGCCTGCGGGGTAAACGTTATTGTGCCGACCAACGCGCCAATGTCGCGGTTTCTGACCACACTTGAAGGTCTTCAGGGACAGGTGTTTAACCGCCGTGTTCCCGCCAGTCTTGAAGCGTTAACCGCGTCGTTGCAGCCTCTGCATGAAAAAGGCTACCTGCGGCTTGACGCCTTCTGCCAGTCAGTCAGCCAGTTGATCAGTAATACTTTACTGCCGGAAAATGATAAGGGCCTGCTGGTGGCGTTGCGGCCGGTGCCACAGCTTAAACCGCAGCAGATTCTGACACTTTGTAAGCCGCGCCGCTTTGGCGACCTGGTCACGGTACTGGAAGATCGCGTCATTCTGTTTCTCTCCTCCTGCCGCTATAACGATCTTGATAAAGCATTGAAATATATATTTTCATTGCCTCATGACGAGCTGTTTGCAAACCGAATGGTCTGGTTCGAGGATAATCAGATCCTTGCGGAAGTCAGCAATATTAAGAAACTGACGCCCATGGCGATTCAGGATCTGACGCCGGTATCAGAGACAACACGTGTCGCCGTCGAGCGCCGGCACGAAGCGCAGGAACGCTCAGCTCCCCTGCCCATCACTTTACTGCCGGAGAATGAATCCCGATGAACCTGATGGATTGGGTACAGATTGCGCTGCTGGTCGTTGTTATTTTGCTGATTTTAAAGCCGGTCTGGCACCAGTGGCTGCCGCGTCGCTGGAATGGCCTGCTGAATCGGCTGTTGCCTGCTCGCGCGCTGAAGTCTGAAGGTCACTGGCAGCGTCAATCTCCAAAAACGGATGCAAAAATTAATGAAAAATGATCAACCCGCTGCGGCCCACTCTTCCCGTTTGTGGTCCTGCTGGCGCGGACTGGGCGGCTGGAACTTCTACTTTTTAGTCAAATTCGCCCTGCTGTGGTACGGCTACCTCAATTTTCACGCCCTGAGTAATCTGGTGTTTCTTGCCTGGCTGCTTTTCCCGCTGCCGTCGGTTCGCCTGCATCGCCTGCGCCATTGGGTCTCGATCCCTGTTGGCCTCGCGCTGTTCTGGCATGACACCTGGCTACCGGGACTCAGCAGCATTCTCAGCCAGGGCGATCAGCTGGCGGGCTTCTCGGGTGCTTACCTGCTCGATCTGGCTGACCGTTTTATCAACTGGCAAATGGTGGGTGCCCTGTTTGTTCTGCTGGTGCTCTATCTGTTTATTTCACAGTGGGTTCGCATCACCGTGCTGGTTTCGCTGATGCTGATCTGGCTCAACGTGCTGACCATTGCGGGTCCGGCGATGTCGCTGCTGCCGACCCGCGCGACGACCCCGCCGGTGGTGCTGAATCAGACACCGGCTGCTGCCAGCCAGGCCGCTGCCGTGCCGGATGGGCTTGATCAGTCAGCCGCGCCCACCAGCGCCAGCCTGACCGCCTGGCTCAGCCGTTTTTACGAGAATGAACGCAAGCGCTACACCCATTTCCCTGACAGCCTGCCAGCCGATTCGCAGCCGTTCGACATCCTGGTGATCAACATCTGTTCACTCGCCTGGTCCGACATGGATGCCGCCCAGCTGCGTAATCATCCGCTGTGGCAGCACGTCGACATCATGCTGACCAACTATAACTCCGCCACCAGCTACAGCGGACCGGCGGGGATTCGTCTGCTGCGTGCCAGTTGCGGTCAGATTTCGCACAGCGAACTCTACAAACCCACCGATTCACGCTGTTATCTGTTCGATAATCTGGCGAAGCTGGGCTTTAAAGAGCAACTGATGATGGATCACACTGGTGTGTTCGGTAACTATCTCAAGGAACTGCGCGAGGGCGGCGATATTCAGGCACCGCTGATGTCACAGGCGGGCATTGCCCCGGAGCTGACCTCATTCGACGGCTCGCCGGTGCTTAACGATGCTCAGCTGATGCAGCGCTGGCTGGACGAACGCAGCAAGAGCAGCGATGCCCGCAGCGCCACCTTCTACAACCTGATCCCGCTGCACGACGGCACCCGTGAGCTGGGCAGCACCCAGACCGCCCCATGGAAGCCGCGCGCTCAACTGCTGTTTGATCAAATCGACGCCTTCCTCACCCAGCTGGAGAAGTCGGGCCGTCGGGTGATGGTGCTGGTCGTACCGGAGCATGGTGCCGCACTGCAGGGTGATAAGATGCAGATGTCAGGCCTGCGGGATATTCCCAGCCCTGCCATTACGCATGTGCCGGTGGGGATTAAGTTTGTCGGCATGAAAGCCCCGCATCAGGGTCAGCCTCTCAATATTGATGCACCGACCAGCCTGCTGGCGATCTCAGAAATTGTGTCGCGGGTGGTGGATGGGCAGGTATTTAATGCGCCGAATGTGAATATGTCGGTATTGACCGACAAGCTGCCGCAGACGCCAGTGGTGTCAGAAAACGACGGGGCGGTGGTGATGATGTATCAGGGCAAGCCCTGGATCAGGCTCAACGGCGGCGACTGGGTGCCCTATCCGCAGTAACGCCTTACCGCCGGATAGCAGAAGTATGTGTCAGGCGCGGCTCAGCGCCTGACACACCGGGTTATCAGCCGCATAATGGCGGCCAGCGCCGACGTAATGCGATTGATCAGCGCTTCTCCTGAAACGCCTGCCAGGTCAACAGTTGCAGGCTGGCAGAGAAGTAGTTTTGATCGGCAGCCAGCGTATCGCTCAGATAGCCGGTCTCATTCAGCGTCAGGTCACGTACCGCCAGAAGACCGCCCTCAAGATGATAAGGGGCTGGTGCATTCGCCAGCACATCGAACCAGGCGGGGGTCAGCATGCGGCTGTAACCCTGCCAGACGCGCTGAAACGGCACCAGCGCCAGACTGTGCGGATCGTACCACCAGATGTTCAGCGGCACGCGAATCGCATCGTAGCTGAAGCGGTTTGAATAGCCGACAGCCGGCGCAACCGACCCATCCGCATTCAGCGCGACCCAGTCCAGTGGCAGGCCGGTTTTGCCAAAGCTCAGCTTACCCAGCAGATCAAAACCATCATTAATCAGCTTATCCCAGACCTGCAGATGACTGCGCTCGCCAAACTCCCGCCACGCCTGAAACAGGAAGTACGAGGGATTCAGTACCACGTAGCTGGTTTTATTGAAACCCTGTGCACCCGGCAGCAGGACGGTATGGCCGCCAAAGCTGGTCACATCCAGCTTGATGATGGCGCGCTGAATGCGGTCAGACGCCTGCTGATAGCTCTCCTCCTGCCATTTCTGTGCGGCGCGCTGTAGCGCCCATGCCAGCAGCACATCGCCATCCGAGGCGTTATTTTTGTCAGCCACCGGATTATCACTGCCCGGCACATAGCGCCAGTAGAAGAGATCGGTCTGCGGATTACGCAGCTGAGTGCGCGTCCACTGCCACAGCCGATCGAAGGTGGCGCGATCGTTGTTGGCCACCGCCAGCAACATGCCATACCCCTGACCTTCGGTGTGACTGACATTGTTATTAGCGGTGTCCGTGATCCGCCCTTCGGCGGTCAGAAAACGGCTTTTAAAGGTATCCCAGCCGCTGGCACTTGCCTGCGCGCTGCAGGCCAGCAGTAAAACAGAGCAGATCCAGCCCATCCAGAATGGCTTACGTTTCATTTCTGATCCTATTGATATCGATAGTGCAGCGTGCTGCCATCGTTGAGTTCAAGCGTCACCGGCACCATTCTGCTGCCGCCCTGGCCCTGCAACCAGCCTGAAAAAAGTCCGGCGATGACCGCACCAAACGCCGCCTGCCAGTCAGCCGGAGAAGGGAGACTGTCGCCTGCCGGTAAGGCGTGATACACAATCAGCAGCGCCTTCTCTTCCGGCTGAAGCTGCACAAAGCCCCAGTTAAACCGCGCCAGTTGCAGGTTGGCCTCGCGCTCCAGATCCTGCACGGTGCGCGACTCTGGCAAAGGATAGCGGGTCGCCAGCGATTCACCCATCCTGTAGAGAAAGGCTTCCGCCTCCTGCTGACCGGCGTTGGCGATCATCCCGTCAATCAGTACGCTGACCAGGTCAAACCAGCCCGGCTGATAAGGATGCGATACCCCCGAATGTTCACTCATTACTTCTCTCCGAACAGGTAACGGACATAGAGCCGGGCGCTGCTTTCGTTGTAGTCACCAAAGGTGTCATAACCCAGCTGGCCGCCAATCGTCACATCTTTATTGAGTTTGTAGTCCGCTCCGGCGTGCAGGTTATAGCCGATGCCGTTTTTACTGCCGCCAGAGTAGTAAGCGTCTTTCACGCTGCCGCTGGCAGCAAGAGATTCCAGCGCCGACTGCAGGCTGGCATCCGACGGGAAGTACGCGCTCTTATCCTGACTGTAGGTCTGATAACCGGCTGCACCGCCGATATTGACTTTTAAATCGTCAAATTTGCGGGTGAACTCTATCGGGAACGAGACCGACGCGTAGTTCTGCGGGCTGAAGTAACCACCCTGCCCATAGCTGAAGTAACTGAGATTTTTTGAGAAGTCCATCCACGCCAGATTCATGCCCACTTTCAGCTCGCGATCGTCACTGTGGAACGGACGGACATAGGCCCCGGCAGTCGCCTGCAGGCTGTTGTTGCTGGCGACATTCTCGCCAAGGTAGCTGTAAGCGCCGCCACCAGCGTAGAAGCCCGCATCGCCATTGTCATAGCTTAACAGGGCGTTCGCGCCGTTCTTCGTGACCCGTCCCCAGCGTTTGCCGCTGGTTTTATCTTCTGCGCCGACATAAGAGAGCAGGCTGTCGGTAATCGCGCGACGCTCACCGGTCAGGATCAGCGTCAGGAAGTCGGTCAGTTTCGGTGACCACTGCACGCCACCGACCAGCGTACTGAGATCCTGGCCCAGCGGCGTACTGCCGATATCCACTTTGTAGCTGTCGCCTTTCAGCGCCAGATTCAGCTCGACGCCAGAAGCGGTCTGCGAATCGGTAGTCGCGTTGGGCAGGTCATTGACCGTCGCGCCGCCTGCGGCCACGACGCGGCCCTGGCTCAGCGCATTGGTGCCGAAACGACGCCAGGCATCAGCTGCGCCACTGCCCGCCGTCAGTGAGACCGGCGTGGCGGTAAAGTCGAGACGCGCCTGTTCAAACGGCACGGTAGAGAAGGTCAGCGGCGCTTTGGCTTCCGTCAGCTTGCTCAGGCCCGACTCGCCATCGCGCCCGCGTACCTGCACCATCCCCTGACTCCAGGTGCCGGTTTTCTCCTGCAGCGAATCCATCATGGTGTCGATGTCATGCAGAATCCGTGACTGCTGAGAAACCGTTTTACTGCCCGCTGCCGGTTCATCCTGCGTGGTCACCCCCGCAGTAGCCGCCACTGGTGCCGCCTGCCACGGCAGCACGGTACCGTAGCTGGATGGTGAACGTCCCACCGGCGAGGTGGTGCGGTTGATAAACGGATTGTCCGCCAGCGCCAGGCCGCCCACGGTCGGCACACTGCCAGACTGCACGCCCTGCAGGCCAATCAGTTGCCCGCGTGCCGAACGCAGATACGCCATCGCCTGTGAATGCTCGCCATTGGCTTCAGCGACCCGCGCCAGCAGCAGCAGGCGATCCGGAGTCTGCGTGGTGCTGTTAAGGCCGCGGCTCAGTTCACTGGCGCGCTGCACATTGTTCTGCGCCAGCGCGACGTTGATGGCCCCGACACGCGCATCCTGGGTCGGCGTATCCTGGGTCATCAGGTAGTCATACACGACTCCCGCATCCCGGTTCATCTTACCGTCCTGATAGAGACGGGCCATCGCGAACATCAGATCGCGGTTCTGCGGATCCTGCTGCAGCGCACCTATCAGCTTGTCATAGGCCACTGCGTACTGCCGCTGCTGCCGCAGGCGATCCACTTCGTTAATCAGATAGCCGTTACGAATACCGGCCAGCTGCGCCGGGGTACTGCGCGCCTGCAGCTCCGGGTTGCTGAGGAAGCGCTGCGCCTCACTGCCGAGGCCTGCCTGATTCAGCACCGCCATCTGCGCGGCATAATCGCCCGCATTGCCCTGTACGCCACGCTGCAGGTTCGTCCGCACCACTGATACCGCGCTGGTGAGATCGCCCGCTTTTGCCAGCTTCTGCGCCAGGTTTCCGGCATCCACCGGATTAGCGGGCGGCGTGACCGTGAGCGCTTTCAGGGTATTGGTGGCGGCGGCCATCGCGCCCTGCGCCAGATATTGATCGGCGGTGCTCATCTGCAGATTGAAATTCACCCGCTGCGCCAGCTCACGCATCGCCGCCGTCTGTGCGTTTGCGGGAATGCGCGACAGCAACGCGCTGGCCTGCTGCCAGCCACCGCTTTCGCTGGCGTTAAGTGCACCGGCATAGAGCTCGCTGGTGCTGGCCCCGTTGCGCATCACCGGCTGCATCACGTTGGCCGCCAGCAGCGTATCGCCCTGCTGACGATAGAGTCGGGCTAAATCGAGCCGCAGCCAGCCATCGGAGGGATAGCGCTGAATGCCCTGCTGCAGTGTCGCGATAGCAGCGGCGTTGTTACCGGCCGCCTGCTGCCGCTTCGCCTGCTGACGCAGCGCATCGGCTTCATTGGCGCGTGGCGTGACGCTCTGACGTACGTTGTCCGGCAGTGCCCCCAGCAGCGTACTGGCTTCGGCACTGCGATTCTGCTGACGCAGAACGTAGAACAGCCCTTCTTTGGCGCTGCGGTTGTCCGCATCACTTTGCAGAATGGTGCGGTAGATCTGCTCAGCCTGCTCAGGCTGATTGGTGCGGCGTAGCACGTCGGCGCGGAACAGCCTGGCGGCCAGCCCTTTTTCGCCGTCAGCCTGGGCCAGCGGTTCGCTTAAGGTCAGCGCCTGCGCCGTGTCGCCGCTTTTCAGCGCCTGCTGCGCGCTGGCCAGCTGCGCATAAAAGCGGGCATCGTCGGCCTGCTGCTGGCGCAAGGAACCCTGATCGCCGCCCTGCTGAGCAGACCGCTGCAGATAATCTGCCGCTTCCTGATAATGTCCGGCTCGCTGGGCCACATAGCCCATCCCCGCTAACGCATCGGCATCCTGCGGATTCGCACCCAGCACTTTTTCAAAGCTGGACTGCGCACCGCCGACATCACCGCTGTTCAGCGCGCTGAATCCGGCCCCTTTTTCTGCGCCGCCGACATTTTTACGATAGTAGTCGATGACGGCGGAGTCCTGCGGATGACGCTGCTGCCAGGTCTGATAGAGTGCCGCGTCTGACGGCTGCGGACCGAGCCACAGCAGCGCCTGTCGCAGTGAACGATCGGCATCCTGATTACCACTTGCCAGCGAACTCAGCACCTCAATGCCTTCGCGACGGGTCGGTTCCTGCCAGGTCAGCGCTTTACCCAGCGCCAGCCGTGCGCCGGTATCCTGCGGATGCTGAGCCGCAAACTGCCGCAGCGCCTCAACGGCCTGCGGCAGCAGCGTACGGTCACCCGCCATCGTAAGATAATATTCCGCCGCTACGCTCGGTGGCGGCTCATTACCACTGAAGGTGTTGCGCCAGGTCTGTAATGCCGCCGCAATGTTGCCGCTGCGCGCCTGCTGACGTGCCAGCGAAAGCTGCGCCTGCGGAATGGTCTGCATCTGGCGCGCATTATCCAGCTCGCTCAGGTGCGGATCGCTGGGAGAGACCTGGCTGAGACGGGCGCGATACTGCGCTGCGGCAGCCGTGTCGCCACCCTGCTGTGAATAGAGGGCCAGCAGATAGAGCGCCTGGGTGTTGCCGGGTTCAACCATCAGCACCTTTTGCAGTGAGGCTTTCGCCAGGTCGTCATGTGCTTTCTGATGCCAGTAGGAGGCCTGATCGAACAGAGCCTGCAACGCCGGATTGGCGCTTTCTGCCGCCAGCAGCGGCGGTGACAGGGCCAGCGCGCTGCCCAGCAGCAACGCTTTACGAATACCGGCACTTAACGGATTTTTTTTCATTATTGTTGTCCTTACTTCCTGCCGGAATCATGGCCCTGCTTCGGGTTCAGACGCCGCCAGGCATGACGCTTCAGCATCACCCAGACCGCACTGCCCACCAGCGCAGAGAGCAGCATCGCTGCCACCGCCAGAAGCCCCGAGTGCTGGTTGGCATACCATACCACCATCATGTACCAGGGCATCTCGCCGCTGGGGAACTGTGCACCAACGCGAAAACTACGAATGCCGTTTTCATCGGTGATAATCGCGGTGTCGCCCCGCACTGCGGCGTTAATCTGCGCCGAACTTAAATCGTTGTGCAGTCGCAACAGCTGATCGTCGCTGGTTGCCACCGTCATCACCACCAGCCGATCGCGATTCCATGGCGACCGGTAGCTGAGAAAGCCCCGCCACGCTTCGTTGGATGAGAAGTAACGATCGGCATCCAGCTGCTGACGACTCCAGTCGCCGGTCAGCCAGCCGCGTAATTTTTCCAGCGTGTCGGGCTCTTTAACTCCAAAGGTGCCGCTGGTGGCATCATAAGGTGACGCCGCCAGCATCGCCTGATTAAAGGCCGTGTTACCTGTCGTGCTGACCGCCAGCAGATCGCTCTGCTGTATGCGCGCCAGATGGGTGCCGCCAGTGGGCAGACCAAACAGCACCTCATTCTGCGTCAGCGCCACGCCGGTCGCGGTTCCGGCTCGCGCCGTCAGATCCAGCAGCGTCGACAGCTCAGCATCGCTGGGCGTTTCCGGCAGCAGCAGCGTGGTCTGGCCGAAGTCAGCCAGCCGCGAGAACGGGAACGAGGCACCCACAAAGTAAGAGAGGTTCGGCAACATGCTGAAGTGGCGGGTATGGCTCAGATCGATCCACGAGTCCTCTTCAATCCGGCTCTTGATGTTGTTATTCAGGAGCACGCCGCAGGGCGCATCGGCGCGGGGTTTAATATTGAAGTAGAGCGCCAGCTGGTTATCGCCATAGATCAGATAGGGCTCGAGATTCAGCTGATACTGCTCCTGACGCGCATCACCGCCCAATCTATGCCAGGCGTTCTCCAGCAGGCCAACTTTGTTCACCGTCAGGTTGCGCAGGAACGTGCCGTTGAGCATGACGTTAAGGAACGAGTTGTCCTCATCAATCCAGCTTTCAGACGGGAAGCGATAGTGCACATTGACCGGCACCGTGTCGCCATCCCACAGGAACAGATCAGGCGCGGCGCGGAAATTAACCCGCAGCGCATCATGCCAGATGCCGCTGCTGGTCAGGCTCTGATCTTTACGCAGCAGTTCGCTCAGGCGAACCGGGCGGTCAGTGTTAATCCAGCGCGGCGCATCGTAAGGTTTACGGTTGCCAATGGTCTGTACAGGAACCTGCAGCTGGCTCTCATCGGTGGTAAAAGGCTGCGTCGTCAGACGGTTCGCCGCCTGACGCAGCTGATCGTCATTGTTACCACTGACCAGCAGCAATTTGTAAACCGGATTACTGGGGTTATCCACCACCTGCAGCATCGGGCCATTACTGGCCGGGAACGTCAGGGTGCCGATTCGATCGCCAGGATGACCAAACAGGATGCCGTTGTTTTCCGGCAGTTCGCCGCGTACCACCGGGAACCGGATGCCGCGATAATCACTCTGAATGCCGAGCCAGGAAGCCACCAGCGCAGCCGCGCTGACCGCATCAGGTGAGACGTTACTGGCAAAGCCCATCGTGATGGTGGACGCCGTCATCCGCTGCGGATCCAGGAACGGACGCGGGAAGTTGCGCAGACGGGTGCCAATATTGAGCTGCTGACCTTCAAGGTGCAGCGTGGTATTCGGCAGAATGGTGACCTGATACTGCTGTGCGCTCTCTTTCTCACACAGCAGCTTGTCCGCATCGTTGATTTTAAAACTGAGGTTGTTGTTCGACACCACCATCGCCGCCGGAATATCCAGCTCATAATCACTGACGTCGCTGTCCGTGGCTCCCAGCGGCAGCGTGCCGAGCGGCTGACCATTCAGCATCAGCTGCAGTGAGGTATTGCGTGCCGCCAGCGCGGCGGAGACGCGCAGCGTCAGACTGAGTCGCGCATTGGTAATCACTTCATCGCTGGGGAGAGTAAAAGTGATGCCCGACTGTAACTGACCGCCGGTCAGCGTAATGCCGCGTGACTGGCCCATCTGGGCCACTGAAATCACGCTGCTGATCGGCTGATTGATGGCCGACGCGATAGGTGGCTGCGGTTCTGCAACCGGCGCAGTCGCCTGGCCCGGCGCGTAGGGCAGCGCACTGGCGGCCGCTTCCAGCGCCGGATCGGCATTGCTCAGCCCCTGTGGCAGCGGCACCGCGGAGAGCGCGCTGCTATCCTGGGTCACGGCGCCACTGCTCGTCACCGGCGCGACGGAAGAAAACCCGCCGTTCGCTGACGCCTGAGGCGCTGATGTTGCCTCACCCGCTGGTGCGTAAGAAGAGTTTGTTGATGTCGGCGTGGCATCAGGTACTGCACTCTGTGGCGCAGAGGCCGGTACAGATTCCGCGGGCTGGGCCGCGAACGGCACTAACGGCGCTGCTGACCCGCCCACACTCACCGGGGCCGTCATCTGCGCTGAACCGGCATCCGGTGTGGCAGCGTGATTAACAGGCGTTGCAGGTGGCGTCACATACGCCGCACCGCTGGCCGGGGCCTGATTTTCCGCGAGTGTACTGACAGTGGCCTCAGCTGACTGTGTGGTTACAGCAGCATCAGGCGACGCCGGAGTCGCACTGTTTACCGGCACACTGACGGCGGCATCAGCAGATTTCAAGGTTGCAGTGGCCTCAGCTGGCTGAGTGGTTGCAGCAGCCTCAGGCGGCGTCGGAGCCGTACTGGTTACCGGCACACTCGCTGCTGCACTGGCAGGTTGCGTGGTTGCAGCCGCATCAGGCAACGCCGGAGCCGTACTGGTTACCGGCACACTCGTGGCGGCATCAGCAGATTTCGAGGTTGCAGTGGCCTCAGCTGGCTGGGTGGTTGCAGCAGCATCAGGCGGCGTCGGAGCCGGACTGTTTACCGGCGCGGCACTGCTGTTATCGATCGCCGTCGGCGTTTCGGCGCCAGCGGGCGTCAGCCATAACGCGGCGGTCAGTGAACTGGCCAGCAACGTGTGCGTCAGGATCTTCATGCCGCGCCATCCTCTTTCGCCGCCGCGGCAACCGGGTCGACTTTTTTACGTTTATCGTGGCGCCCCTTCCAGGTCAGCCAGAACAGCTCAAATACGGTACGAATAATGGTGCCCAGCGACATCAGCGGGTTGTCCTGCTTATACTCTGGCTGGATCCAGGCGTCCGCACGCGCCAGCACGACACGCACCAGTTCGCGACGACGCGCCAGCGGCATCGCTTCAAAGCGCAGGCGAATGCTCTCGTCATCGCCGGAAATCTTACTCACCGGGATGGTGATCGCGCCGGATTTCAGCAGCAGATCAATCTCTTCAATTTCATCCGTTTCATGACGGCCATCCGGCGCATCGAGCTGTGCACCGCCCATCGAAAGGTTGCTGGTCTGGGTACGTGATGAAATGCCGCTGGCGTAGTGAATAATCGCCGGGATTTGTACGTCAACGCGGATGGTTTTACGCACCTGTTTGGTTTCGCGCGCCACGGCAATCGCCGCCATCAGAATAATCAGGCTGAAAATCGCCCAGCCGACGTTGAGCGCAATAACGTAAGGGTCGACGCCAAAATAGTCATGCATCACGGCACGCACTACGCCAGCGACAATGCCGATGCCCAGCAGCAGCGCCACAATCACGTGCGGACGCACGATGTGGAAATCGAAGAAGCCCTGATCCAGCACACCGCCTTTGTCGGTCACGTTAAACTTGCCATGTTTCGGCGACAGCAGCGTCAGGATGGTCGGAATGACCAGATGGAAGCACATCACCGTCTCATAAATCTCACCCCAGAAGGTGTAACGGAAACGGCCATTCATGCGTGAGTTAACGTAGAGCGACATCACCAGATGCGGCAGCACGTAGGCAAAAATCAGCGACGCCGATGAGTGAATAATATTGAGGTTAAACAGCAGGTAAGCCAGTGGCGCGGTCAGGAAGGCAACGCGCGGCAGGCCAAACTGGAAATGCAGCATGGCGTTGAGGTAGCAAAGACGCTGCTGCCAGTTCAGGCCACGGCCAAACAGCGGATTATCGACGCGGAAAATCTGCGTCATGCCGCGCGCCCAGCGGGTACGCTGGATGATATGCAGACCCAGACGTTCGGTCGCCAGACCGGCCGCCAGCGGGATCGACAGGAAGGCTGAGCCCCAGCCCAGGCGCTGCATTTTCAGGGCGGTGTGTGCATCTTCGGTGACAGTTTCAACGGCAAAGCCGCCAATCTCTTCCAGCGCCGAACGACGGATCACCGCACAGGAGCCGCAGAAGAAGGTAGCATTCCAGTTGTCGTTCCCCTGCTGCACCGGGCCATAAAACAGCGCGCCTTCGTTGGGAATGCTGCGCGCAGCGCGCAGGTTACGCTCAAAGGGATCGGGCGAATAGAAGTAGTGCGGCGTCTGCAACAGCGCCAGCTTCGGATCTTTCAGAAACGGCCCCACCGTCGCCTGCAGGAAGGTGCGGGTCGCCACGTGGTCGCAGTCGAAGATGCAAATCAGCTCACCTTTGGTGATTTTCATTGCATGGTTGAGGTTACCGGCTTTGGCATGTTTGTTGTCGTCGCGGGTGATATACCCTACCCCGACATCCGCCGCAAATCGGGCAAATTCGCTGCGCTTGCCATCATCCAGCAGATAGATTTTGAGTTTGTCACGCGGGTAGTCGATACACTGCGCCGCCAGCACGGTATCGCGCACCACATCCAGACTTTCATTATAAGACGGCACATAAATATCGACCGTCGGCCACAGACGGGTATCGTCCGGCAACGGCTCAATGGTGCGCTTTAATGGCCAGGTGGTTTGCAGGAAGCCAAGAATTAAGATCAGCCAGACGTAAAGCTCCGCAAGATATAAGCCAATCCCTAATATCGCCTCGATTTCGGAATTAAAGTGCAGCGTCTCAGTGGTGCGCCACCAGATATAGCGGCTGGACATCAGGGCAGAGAGAATCACCATCACCACGGTTATTTTGCGGCTCTTGCTGAAACCCAATAAAAACATCATGCCGATGCTGATCAGACCAAAAATATACTGTTTCTGGCTGTCCATCGGCGTAATGATGATCACCGCGGCAACGGGTGCAAGCACCAGCAGCAGCAGGTAAAACCCGATTTTACTCATGATTCACCCTGAGAAGAGCTGTTTAAGTCAGTCGCCTGCAATAGCCGACTAAAAATGATTTGTGCGGATGGGAGCCTGAACTTCGCCATTTCCCACGGTGATATTCAGAATGCTGCTGACCCGTTTGGCGATCAGTTCAATATCAAATGCCGCTGCTGAGGCAGGGCTGAAATCATATACGGACTGCTGCGAAGCATTGGCTTCACCCACACTTTCATCACGGTGAACCACGCCCAGTAAATTATCGCCCAGACGCTGCTGCATAAATGCAGTGACATCGCGATTAATATTCCGGCGGTTATCGCACTGGTTCAGGATAAAATAGTGCCCCTGCTTATTATTGAGCGGTTTCCCGGTCATCCGGTTCTCTTCAATCTGCGGTAATAACGACACAGAGGCGGTATCCGCTAACATCACCACTAAATGCATATCGGCCAGCGCCGTCATTGCTTTAAGGGCCGGACCCGGGCCAGGCGGAAAATCAGCGACAATCACCAGACCGGGATAATTAAGTACTGTATCCAGACCACGCTTAATAAAGTGGGGATCTTTCATCAGGTTCTCTTCGAACCGTTCGCGCTGTGGCTCGGTGACATTGCCATAGGGCAGGACAAAGATATTGCCGCCGGTGGTAAGAATCGACTGGCTCCAGTCCGCCTGCTCTTCTGATCGCGCCACAAATCCGCGGCCATCATGCAGCGGCACGCCAAAATGAAGACGCAGTGCATTCTGCACATCGAAATCAATGGCCAGAACTTTGCTACCGGAACGCGCCAGACTCCAGGCCAGATTCGCCGCCAGCGTGGTTTTCCCCACCCCTCCCTTCGGCGAGCACACACAAACTAACGGCATAGCGCAATCTTCTCCAGTAACGGTTTGAGTAAGGTTTCTTTTGGCAGATTCGACGGTTCGCTGTTGCGCGAGCGGAACAACGCACCAAACCGTTCCGGTTCAGAATGGGGTGTAGCAGGCGTGATGGTGGGCTTTAAATCCGCCACCATGGCGGGCCGGACTGGCTCAGCATGTGATACAGCAACAGGATCAGCCGCAACCCGTTTTTGCGGTGGCGGCGGTGGCGGAAACAGTGCTGAAGGGTCACGTTCAGCGGTGCGGGCCGTGGGCAGGTTGCTGCCTGACAGACTATCGAGAATTGCGCTGCGGGCGGATGTCGTCGGTTGCGCACTGAGTGTGGCAGGCCTTGCCGGTGCCTCAGGTGGTGGTGCGGTAAATTCATCTCCACGCAGCGGCTGTGGCTGCGGCAGGTCGATACGCTGACCGCCACCCAATGAGGTCTGATGCTCCTCTTTCGCCAGTTGACGAATTAAAGCCCATTTACTGTGTTCCGCCGCTTCCTGCGCCTGGCCAGACATATCTTTAAAGTCGATGTCGAGCGTTTGCGTTTTCTCTTTAAAACGCTGCAAATCATCGTAATTATTCTTCATTGGCCGTGGCCTGCAACAAGGGAGGATTTTTCCTGGAATATAACACATCCCTTTAATGTCAGTCAGAAAAACCTGATTACAAATAAAGCATATTCAATAAAATAGTTTAATCATAAAGATTCACTTACAGCAAAATAAAGCCAATATAAGATAAGTAACCCCTATAATTAATAAGTGATGTTTAAGTTAAATTAATCTGCGATGTTTCAATAATTTTTAAGACTTAGCCGCTCTGACAACCCCTGGCACAACCAGACGTGACATGATAAACGCAATGTTAAGCCACGATCGGGCGGCCGCAGGCGCAAAAAAAACCGATCGCTGTCATAAGGGATTGAGCCTGTTTATCTTTTTTCGCTGCGAATTTCGCCAGAAGAAAAACAGATTAAATCTGATAACGGAAAAAGAGGGGAAATAACCGAAACGTGATGGCGGTCCGCCAGCGGTGCGGTTTGCAGCAGAATTGAGATAAAAAAAGGCTCCAATAAGGAGCCTTCAGCTTAAGAAATTGTACTGGCTCAGGGTGTATTGCATTACCAAATCAGAACCACAGACGGCTAACTCTCTTCAGGAGATGGGAGCATACGCCTGTAGCTAAGCATCGCGGGCCATGGATGGCGTTTTTGCGAAGAGCATATGCTCCCTGGGCCATCACTGCATTAACGGCCTGAGCTGCCAATCGTCAGCTGACCTTTTCTGCCACACCCACCGGCTGATTCTCATCCTGATCGACCGCGAAGCAGGCAATCTCCTGGCCACCGTAGTTTTTCAGCTTCGGTTGCAGTTGCACGCAGGTGCCAAAACGTCGGTGGCAGCGCGCATTGAAGGCGCAGCCTGGCGGCGGATTGAGCGGGCTGGGCAGCTCGCCGGTCAGCTTAATGCGCTCACGACGGTCGTCAGGATTCAGCCGCGGCGTCGCTGACAGCAAAGCCTGGGTATAAGGATGGCGCGGGTTGGCGAAAATCGCCTCTTTGCTGCCTTTCTCTACGCAACGGCCGAGATACATCACCATCACCTCATCGGCAATGTGTTCCACCACCGACAGATCGTGCGAGATAAAGACGTAAGAGAGGCCCATATCCTGTTGCAGATCCATCATCAGGTTCAGCACCTGGGCGCGCACCGACACGTCGAGCGCCGAAACCGGCTCATCGGCAATCAGTACATCCGGATCGAGCATCAGCCCACGCGCAATCGCGATACGCTGACGCTGCCCGCCTGAGAACATATGCGGATAGCGGTCGTAGTGCTCGGTTTTCAGGCCGACTTTCGCCATCATCTCCAGCGTCTTCTCGCGGCGTTCCGCTTTCGTGAGCTGGGTATTGATCACTAGCGGCTCTTCCAGAATCTGGCTCACTTTCTTACGCGGATTGAGCGAGCCATAGGGGTTCTGGAAGACGATCTGGATTTTCTGGCGACGCAGCTTCTGCGCCTGGGGATCGTGTTTCAGCAGATCCTGGCCGTGCCAGTAAAGCTGGCCTTCAGTCGGGGTTTCGATCATGGTCAGCAGGCGTCCCAGGGTGGATTTGCCACAGCCTGACTCGCCGACGACCGCCAGCGTTTTGCCGCGCTCCAGATTAAAAGAGACGCCATCCAGCGCTTTGACCAGACGCTCCTGACCAAACAGACCCTTCTTCACCGGGTAGTGCTTCTTCAGATCAATCGCCTGCAGCAGGAACTGATCTTTCGTGGTTTCATGACTCATAAGTGGGTCTCCCGGCATCGTCCAGCGGATAGTGACACTTGGACTGGCGTCCTGGAATGGTGCGCAGTTCAGGTTCTTCCTGACGACAAAGGTCAGTCGCATAAGGGCAGCGTGGGTTAAGCAGACAGCCAGCCGGGCGGTCATACTTGCCCGGCACCACGCCAGGCAGTGAAGCCAGACGCGCTTTGTCGGCCGCAAACTCCGGCAGCGCGCGCAGCAACGCCTGCGTATAAGGATGGCGCGGCGCTTTGAAGATATCGGTCGCTTTACCGCTCTCCACGACCTGACCGGCATACATCACGATAATGTGGTGCGCCGCTTCTGCCACTAACGCCAGATCGTGCGTAATCAGGATCAGCGCCATGTTCTCCTGCCGCTGAAGATCCAGCAGCAGTTCAATGATCTGCGCCTGAATGGTCACGTCGAGCGCCGTGGTCGGCTCATCGGCGATCAGCAGCTTAGGCCGACAGGCGATTGCCATCGCAATCATCACACGCTGGCTCATGCCGCCCGACAGCTGGTGCGGATAGACATCGAGCCGTGACGCAGGATCGGGAATCCCGACCTGATTCAGCAGGTCAATCGCCCGCTGACGCCGGGTGCGCTTATTGCCGCCCTGATGCACCTTGATCGCTTCCATAATCTGGAAGCCCACGGTGTAGCAGGGATTCAGGCTGGTCATCGGGTCCTGAAAAATCATCGCCACTTCTGCGCCCACCAGCTGGCGGCGCTCGCGTTCGGAGATGCGTTTCAGATCGCGCTGGTTGAACTCCAGCTTCTCCGCCATCACTTTGCCTGGGAAGTCGATCAGTCCCATGATCGCCAGTGAACTTACCGATTTACCGGAGCCGGACTCGCCCACGATACCCACGACCTGGCCCTGCTCAACCTGATAACTGATGCGGTCAACCGCGCGGAACGGTGCTTTATCGTCGCCGAAATGCACCGACAGTTTGTCTACATTTAATAACGCCATCTCGGTGCCTCTTTACTGCTTGAGTTTCGGGTCGAGGGCATCACGCAAACCATCGCCCATCAGGTTAAATGCCAGCACGGTAAGCAGAATGACCAATCCAGGGAAGGTCACGACCCACCAGGCACTTTGCGCATACTGCAGAACGTCGGAGAGCATGGTGCCCCACTCCGGCGTTGGCGGTTGCGCACCCATACCGAGAAAGCCCAACGCCGCCATATCAAGAATGGCGTTGGAGAAACCTAATGACGCCTGCACGATGAGCGGTGCCAGGCAATTAGGCAGAATATTCACAAACATCTGGCGCAGCATACCGGCACCGGCCACGCCGGAAGCGGTCACATAGTCGCGGTTCACTTCCACCAGCACTGCGGCGCGGGTCAGACGGATATAGTGCGGCAGCGCCACAAACGTCAGCGCGATAGAGGCATTAACGATTGAGGGACCGAAGATGGCGACCAGCACCAGCGCCAGCAGCAGACTTGGCAATGCCAGCATGATATCGACTACGCGCATGATGATGGCATCGACCACGCCACCGAGATAACCGGCCAGCAGGCCAAATATCACGCCGAAAATCAGCGACAGTACGACTACAAGACAACCCACCAGCAGCGACAGGCGCGCACCGTACATCAGACGCGATAGCACATCGCGGCCCACATCGTCGGTGCCCAGAATGTAGCTCCAGTTACCGCCTTCCTGCCAGACCGGCGGATGCAGCAGCGCATCGCGGAACTGCTCAGCAGGGGCATGCGGGGCCAGCACATCGGCAAAGATGGCGCACAGCAGCACAATGATGATGTAAACCAGACCGACGACCGCGCCTTTGTTACGTTTGAAGTAGTGCCAGAATTCCTGAAACGGGGTCATCGGCTTGGGTGCAACGGTAACGCTGCCGGGATCAACAACAGACATGATGCCCCCTTATTTCTTGTGACGTATGCGCGGGTTAACCACGCCATACAGCAGATCAACCAGCAGGTTGACCACAATAATCAGCACTGCGGTCAGCAGCACACCGCCCTGCACCACCGGATAGTCACGGCGCTGCAACGCTTCAATCAGCCAGCGACCCAGACCCGGCCACGAGAAGATGGTTTCGGTCAGAATCGCCCCGGCCAGCAACGTGCCGACCTGCAGGCCGATGACCGTAACCACCGGCAGCATGGCGTTTCGCAGCGCATGCACCACGATCACGCGCATCCGCGTCAGGCCTTTGGCACGCGCTGTACGGATGTAATCTTCACCCAGCACTTCGAGCATTGCCGATCGCGTCATACGCACAATCACCGCCAGCGGAATAGTGCCGAGCACGATGGCAGGCAGGATCATGTGCATCACCGCATCATGGAAGTCGCCTGGCTCACCCCAGAAGAAGGTATCGATCAGCATAAAGCCGGTCAGCGGCATGCTGTCATCCAGGAAGACGGTGTCGCCGACCCGCCCGGAAACCGGTGTCAGATTGAGCTGCACCGAGACCAGCATGATCAGCATGATGCCCCACCAGAAGATCGGCATGGAGTAGCCGGTCAGTGAGATGCCCACGGCGGTGTGATCGAAAATCGAACCACGCTTTACCGCCGCCAGCACACCAACCGGGATACCAATGGCAACGGCAAATATCATGGCGCAGATGCCGAGTTCCAGCGTCGCTTTGAAGCGTGGAACAAACTCATCCCAGACCGGGATGCGGCTCTTCAGTGAAATGCCCAGGTCGCCATGTAATACGCCATTAATGTAGTTCAGGTACTGTTTCCACAGCGGCTGATCCAGACCTAACAGCGCCATTAACTGAGCATGACGTTCAGGAGAAATACCGCGCTCACCGGCCATGATCAGCACCGGATCACCGGGGATCATGTGAACAAACGCGAAGGTGAGTAATGTAATACCGATAAACGTTGGGATGACAAGGCCCAGACGTCGGAGTATGAACTGCAGCATAATCCGGGTTCTCTCTTGTCCGCGCGACCGTCGCCGCGAGGGTTGTTATTGCTTACATCTGACGATCGGGTAGGCCCGACCGCGACGCAGACAGGCTGCGCCTCTACCGTTTCCAGTAAAACAGGGAGATAAAGCCGGGGCGACGCGCAGCCGCCCCGGAAAAGGCGACAATTATTCTTTAATGTCTACCTGAGCAAAGTAGTGTCCGCCCAGCGGATCCACTTTGTACCCGGAGACTTTCTTGCTGACCGGTTCGTATACCGTTGAGTGCGCGATCATCAGCGCCGGTGCCTGGTCATGCATCACAACCTGTGCCTGCTTGTAGTACTCGATGCGCTTCGCCTGATCGGCGGTGGCGCGCGCGGGCTGAATCTGATCCTCAAAGGATTTATCACACCAGCGCGAGTAGTTTGAGCCATCTTTGGCCGCTGAGCAGCTGAACAGGGTGGCCAGGAAGTTATCCGGATCCCCATTATCACCGGTCCAGCCCATCATGACGGTCTGGTGCTCGCCCGCTTTGGCGCGCTTCAGATATTCGCCCCACTCATAGGTGACGATTTTGGCTTTGACGCCAATCTTCGCCCAGTCGCTCTGAATCATCTCAGCCATGCGGCGCGCGTTCGGGTTGTACGGACGCTGAACCGGCATCGCCCACAGGTCGATGGAGAAACCGTCTGCCATGCCCGCTTCTTTCAGCAGCGCTTTGGCTTTCTCAGGATCGTAGGCGTAGTCTTTTACGTCGTCGTTATAGCCCCACATCGTTGGGGGGATCAGGTTTTTAGCAGGCTGACCTGCACCCTGATAAACGGCGTCGATAATCGCTTTTTTGTTGACCGCCATGGTCAGTGCCTGACGCACTTTCAGGTTATCCAGCGGTTTTTTCTCAACGTTGTACGACAGATAGCCGACGTTCAGGCCAGCCTGCTCATACAGGTTGATGTTTTTGTCCTGCTTCATACGCGCAATGTCAGCCGGGTTTGGATAAGGCATCACCTGACATTCGCCCTTCTGCAGCTTGGCGTAGCGCACCGACGCATCCGGGGTAATGGAGAAGACTAAGCGATCGATTTTCGGCTTGGTGCCCCAGTAATCCGGGTTAGCTTTGTAAAGGATGCGCGAATCTTTCTGGTACTGCAGCAGCTGGAACGGACCGGTCCCGACCGGGTTCAGGTCAACGTTTTGCGGGGTACCCGCTTTGAGCATGTTATCTGCGTACTCTTTCGACAGAATCGAGGCGAAGTCCATGCCGAGGTCGGCGAGGAACGGCGCTTCAGGACGCGTCAGCACAAAGCGCACGGTATTCTCGTCCACTTTTTCGATTTTGCTGATCAGCTTCGGCATGTCCATGCCTTCGAAATATTCGTAGCTGCCGCCAGAGACGCCGTGATAGGCGTTGTTTTTATCCAGCTGGCGCTCAAAGGTGAACACGACATCATCCGCATTGAAGTCGCGTGTCGGTTTGAAATCTTTGGTGGTCTGCCACTTCACACCTTTACGCAGGTGGAAGGTGTAGGTTTTACCGTCTTCACTGACATCCCACTTCTCTGCCAGCGCAGCGTGCAGTTCGGTGGTGCCGATAGTGAACTCAACCAGTCGGTTGTAGATCTGACGTGAGCTGGCATCGTAGGTGGTGCCCGAGGTGAACAACTGCGGGTTAAAGCCTTCCGGAGAACCTTCAGAACAGTAAACGAGGGTTTTTGCCTGAACACCGGCGGCGACAGTCATAGCAATCAGGCTCAGACCGACCTTCAGCATCCCGGATTTAGCCAGGGAGTTGATCATGCTTTTGCTCCATTGTGATGTGATGTTGTGTGTATTGCCCGACCTCTGATTTTTTTATGCGGTTCAGGCGTACCACCGAACAGGTGGTTAACGCGCGCTGCGTTTTTTTTGTTTTTTCTGACGCAGATTGTGCATTCAGAAAATTCCGTAACTGCGCGTTTATTGACGCATCAATTTGTCAACAGTTGCAAAGAACGTCAATACAACGGTTACTTATTTACACAGAGTGTGAGGAATAGCATGCAACGGTAATAAAAACCGTTTCTGTCTAAAAGCCATACAATGCACAGCGTAGCTGACCTGAATTCCGTGCATTGTGCTGGCTTGCTGCTCTATCGCTAGTGATTCTCACCGCTAAAAAACTTAAAACTTTTACCGGCAAATGTTGAATAACTGAACGATTCATTGTGCGTTATGACGTTCAACCAGCGGAATATGCTGGCAAAGAAGCATAAGAAATCAGCATGTTGCCGCTTTCGGTCATAAGAAGAATGTGTCGCGAATTATGATCGCATCTCTTATATGGCAAGGCCTGCCAGCGGGTAAGTGACAATAACAGGGCTGGTAAGTGGAACACGCCGCGGATGGGGGTTACTGGAACTTTCTGGAAGATAGCGAAGATGGCAAGCGGGAGTAGCGTTAAGATCGAGATTGCTTTGGGAACACGGGCAGATCGGAAAGGCGCTTAAACCCTCCCTGGACGCTCGGCCCACGCCGTCCATGGCGTGGGACGCTTTCCTCCTCTGCCCGTGTTCCCTCCGCCTTGAGTTTATGCGCTGCGGTCAGATGCACTCTGATTTGGATCTGTCAGTTGTCTGAGATGCTTCTGTAAGTACCTGATGCGTCTGACAGACGTGAAGCGAAGGGAGCATACGCCTGTAGCAAAGCATCGCGGGCCAGGGACAAAAACGCCGGGAGCGTTTTTGAACAACGCAAAGCGTTGGCCCGGCTACGGGCGCACCTCAGGGATGAGGTGCGTAATCGCCCGCGCTGAGCCCGCCAGGGATGGCGGTTTTGCGTCTTTGCGGAAGGCGTATGCTCCCTGAAGCCCACTCAGCGGTAAGAATGTGAATGCTTAGCGGCCAGATCGAGACTGTTCAGGAAAAACCGTCCCTGTCGGTGGTTTTCTACAGACGAAAAAAAACCTGTCT
>NZ_JBQEPW010000012.1:0-28460 GCF_052045955.1 Pantoea sp. 22096
CCACAGTTCTACTTCCGTACAACTGACGTAACCGGCTCAGTAGAGCTGCCAGAAGGCGTTGAAATGGTCATGCCAGGCGACAACATCAAAATGGTTGTTACCCTGATCCACCCAATCGCGATGGACGAAGGTCTGCGCTTCGCAATCCGCGAAGGTGGCCGTACCGTTGGCGCGGGTGTTGTTGCTAAAGTTATCGCTTAATTGTGATATCTGCTGTGGTCGTGCAAACGGCCACTGCAACACAGTAAAAAGAGCACTTCGGTGCTCTTTTTTTTGCTCAGAAATCGACATAACCCTGTAAAACGTGGGTTTGAAATAAAAACGATTCGCATTTACACTGTGTACAGAAAATGTACCCGAGTGATGAATCAATGTACGTCTGCCTGTGTAATGCCATCAGTGATAAAACCCTTCGTGAAGTTGTGCGTCGCTATCAGCCCAAATCTATTCAGCAACTGCGCCAGTTTGTACCGGTAGGCAAACAGTGTGGCAAATGCGTTCGTGCTGCGCGCGAGATTATGGATGAAGAGATGCAGCATGCCCCGCTCTATAAAGAGATAGCCTGACTGACCCTGGATGTGTGAATACCCACAATATCTGTCGCGTTTTTTTGACTTCTTTTTAACCACATCTACGCTCTAATAAATCAGACGCGGAGGGTTAACAATGAAGGGCGATATCAAAGTTATCAGTCATCTCAATAAACTGCTTGGAAATGAACTGGTTGCCATCAATCAGTATTTTCTGCATGCACGCATGTTTAAAAACTGGGGGCTAACGCGCCTCAACGATGTGGAGTACCACGAATCGATCGACGAGATGAAGCATGCGGACAAGTACATTGAACGCATTCTCTTTCTTGAGGGAATTCCAAATCTTCAGGATCTGGGACGTCTGCGTATCGGCGAAGACGTTGAGGAGATGCTAAGTTCAGACCTGAATCTGGAGCTGGAAGGCGCTAAAGATCTGCGTGAGGCCATTTCCTATGCTGACAAGGTACATGACTATGTCAGTCGTGACATGATGATTGAAATCCTGGCTGATGAAGAGCATCACATCGACTGGATTGAAACGGAACTTGAGCTAATCCAGAAGATGGGTATCCAGAACTATCTGCAGGCTCAAATCAAAGAAGAGTGAATCGGGTCTGCAACACGATCATTACACAGCCCGCAATGGCCAGGAAAGGGCCAAACGGCAGCGGGCTGTTCACCTGAATTAAACCGCGTAGTTTCAGCATCACGATTGCCGTCAGCGCCAGAAAAGTGGCACCCAGTGCAATCCAGGGTAGCGCCTGCCATCCACAACATGCGCCCAATGCCGCGAAAAGCTTCATATCACCATAACCTAATCCTTCATGCCCCCGAACCTGCCGATAACTCCAGGCGAGCAGCCACAATGTACAGTAGCCCGACAAGGCACCCCATATCGCCGCACTCTCTGTCCCAAAGATGGCTGCATGTAGTAACCCCAGCCAGAGCAGCAGATAGCTGAGCGGGTCAGGTATACAGAAGTGCTGACGGTCAATAACCGCTATCAGTAGCAGCAGGCTGGAGGCAGTGATAACAAAAGTAGCGTCTGCAGCCCTGTCAAAACTATTCAGTACCAGCAGGCAAAGCATTGCAACTAGCCATTCACTGATAAAGCTTTCCGCACCGAACGGATGATGACAGAAGCGGCACCAACCTCTTAACCGTGGCCAGCTAATCAGTGGCAGCGCATCACGCCATAGCAGGCGTTGCTGACAACAATCACACCGTGAACCGGGAAAGCAGAGTGCGATAAACCACTGAGCGGGTGAGAGGGCGGGTGAGAAGCGTACCCAGGCCAGCGAAAGAAAGCTTCCCAGTGCGCCTCCGCCAGCAAGTGCTACGAATTGAGTAATCAGTGACATGATGTTGCTCCGGATGAGAAGTTAAAAGCACTTTCATCGGCTTCTCATTCTGTGTCACCTATGGATAAATAACGGCGGAAAAGTGCTCACAAAAAAATTTGTGACTTAACCGCTCTGCAGCACTGCGACGCGACGCGTGCCGCAAGAACCGGCCACTATTTAACAGGGAAAACCGCAACACGGGTTGCTTCCTGAACAGATTTACGTATAATGCGCGGGCCTGCAGATATTGCAGGCGCGATTCGAGCAGAATCGCAGACGGCTGAAATATAGGCCGCCTGACAATACTCCCAATTGGGGAGTTATATGCTGAACGATTACACTCTCCCATCAATCGTAATGGGTTCGAGTAGTAATTTTTTTCGTCTATAAAAAGTTTGGAGCTCTGGTCTCATGCAGAACCAAAGAATCCGTATCCGTCTTAAAGCGTTTGATCATCGTCTGATCGATCAATCAACCGCGGAAATCGTTGAGACCGCCAAGCGCACTGGTGCGCAGGTTCGTGGTCCAATCCCGCTGCCAACCCGCAAAGAGCGTTTTACTGTTCTGATCTCTCCGCACGTTAACAAAGATGCGCGTGATCAGTACGAAATCCGCACTCACAAGCGTCTGGTAGACATCGTTGAGCCAACTGAAAAAACGGTTGATGCTCTGATGCGTCTGGATCTGGCTGCCGGTGTTGACGTGCAGATCAGCCTGGGTTAATCAGGTCATCGAGCGATTGAGAGGTTGAAACAATGATTGGTTTAGTCGGTAAAAAAGTGGGCATGACCCGCATCTTCACTGAAGATGGCGTTTCTATCCCCGTCACCGTAATCGAAGTTGAAGCGAACCGCGTTACTCAGGTCAAAGGCCTGGAAAACGACGGTTACCAGGCAATTCAGGTTACCACCGGTGCTAAAAAAGCAAACCGTGTGACCAAACCTGAAGCTGGTCATTTTGCTAAAGCTGGCGTTGAAGCTGGCCGTGGCCTGTGGGAATTCCGCACCGCTGAAGGTGAAGAGTATTCTGTAGGTCAGAGCATCAGCGTTGAGATTTTCGCTGAAGTTAAGAAAGTTGACGTAACCGGTACCTCTAAAGGTAAAGGTTTCGCCGGTACCGTTAAGCGCTGGAACTTCCGTACCCAGGACGCTACTCACGGTAACTCCTTGTCTCACCGCGTTCCGGGTTCTATCGGTCAGAACCAGACTCCGGGCAAAGTGTTCAAAGGCAAGAAAATGGCAGGTCAGCTGGGTAATGAGCGCGTAACCGTTCAGAGTCTGGACGTAGTACGTGTTGACGCTGAGCGCAACCTGCTGCTGGTTAAAGGTGCAGTTCCCGGTGCTACCGGTAGCGACCTGATCGTTAAACCAGCTGTGAAGGCGTAAGGGGATAGCAATGGAATTAGTATTGAAAGACGCGCAGAGCGCGCTGACTGTTTCCGAAACTACCTTCGGTCGTGATTTCAACGAAGCGCTGGTTCACCAGGTTGTTGTTGCTTACGCATCTGGCGCCCGCCAGGGTACTCGTGCGCAGAAAACTCGCGCCGAAGTAACCGGTTCAGGCAAAAAGCCATGGCGTCAAAAAGGCACCGGCCGTGCGCGTGCAGGTTCTGTAAAGAGCCCAATCTGGCGTTCAGGTGGCGTGACCTTTGCTGCGAAGCCGCAGGACCACAGTCAAAAAGTTAACAAAAAGATGTACCGCGGCGCGCTGAAAAGCATCCTGTCCGAACTGGTACGTCAAGATCGTCTGATCGTTGTCGAATCATTTGCTGTAGAAGCACCGAAAACCAAGCTGCTGGTACAGAAACTGAAAGACATGGCTCTGGAAGACGTGCTGATCATCACCGGTGAACTGGATGAGAATCTGTTCCTGGCTGCGCGTAACCTGTACAAGGTTGACGTGCGTGATGCATCCGGTATCGATCCAGTTAGCCTGATCGCCTTCGACAAAGTCGTTATGACTGCTGATGCAGTTAAGCAAGTTGAGGAGATGCTGGCATGATCCGTGAAGAACGTCTGCTGAAAGTACTGCGCGCGCCGCACGTATCTGAAAAAGCATCTAGCGCGATGGAAAAAACCAATACCATCGTTCTCAAAGTTGCTAATGACGCGACCAAAGCAGAGATCGTTGCTGCTGTTGAGAAACTGTTCGAAGTAGAAGTTAAAGACGTAAACACCCTGGTAGTTAAGGGCAAAGTTAAGCGTCAAGGACAGCGTATCGGTCGTCGTAGCGACTGGAAAAAAGCTTACGTCACCCTGAAAGAAGGCCAGAATCTGGACTTCGCTGGCGGCGCTGAGTAAGTCGGAGGAGAAAGACAATGGCAGTTGTTAAATGTAAACCGACATCTCCGGGTCGTCGCCATGTAGTTAAAGTGGTAAACGCGGAGCTGCACAAGGGCAAACCATTTGCCCCGCTGGTAGAAAAAAACAGCAAATCCGGTGGCCGTAACAACAATGGTCGTATCACTACCCGTCATATCGGTGGTGGTCACAAGCAGGCTTACCGTATTGTTGACTTCAAACGCAACAAAGATGGTATCCCGGCAGTTGTTGAACGTCTTGAGTACGATCCGAACCGCTCTGCGAACATCGCACTGGTTCTGTACAAAGACGGCGAGCGCCGTTACATCCTGGCCCCTAAAGGCCTGAAAGCCGGCGACCAGATCCAATCTGGCGTTGATGCTGCGATCAAAGCAGGTAACACTCTGCCGATGCGTAACATCCCGGTGGGTTCAACCGTGCATAACGTAGAAATGAAACCAGGCAAAGGCGGTCAGATTGCTCGCTCAGCTGGTGCTTACGTGCAGATCGTTGCGCGTGAAGGTTCTTACGTTACCCTGCGTCTGCGTTCAGGTGAAATGCGTAAAGTCGAGTCTGACTGCCGCGCAACACTGGGCGAAGTCGGCAACGCTGAGCATATGCTGCGCGTTCTGGGTAAAGCTGGTGCAGCCCGTTGGCGTGGTGTTCGTCCGACCGTTCGTGGTACCGCGATGAACCCAGTTGATCACCCGCACGGTGGTGGTGAAGGTCGTAACTTTGGTAAGCACCCGGTAACTCCGTGGGGCGTTCAGACCAAAGGTAAGAAGACCCGTAGCAACAAGCGTACTGATAAATTTATCGTACGTCGCCGTAGCAAATAATATTAGAGGATAAGCCATGCCACGTTCTCTCAAGAAAGGTCCTTTTATTGACCTGCACTTGCTGAAGAAGGTAGAGAAAGCGGTGGAAAGCGGTGACAAGAAGCCTTTGCGCACTTGGTCCCGTCGTTCAACGATCTTTCCTAACATGATCGGTTTGACCATCGCTGTCCATAATGGTCGTCAGCACGTTCCTGTCTTTGTTTCCGACGAAATGGTTGGTCACAAACTGGGTGAATTCGCGCCGACACGTACTTATCGCGGTCACGCGGCTGATAAAAAAGCCAAGAAGAAATAAGTAGGAGGAAGAGATGGAAACTTTAGCTCAACATCGCCACGCTCGTTCTTCTGCTCAGAAGGTTCGCCTTGTTGCTGACCTGATTCGCGGTAAGAAAGTGTCGCAGGCACTGGACATTTTGACCTACACCAATAAGAAAGCGGCTGTACTGGTCAAAAAAGTTCTGGAATCTGCCATTGCTAACGCCGAACACAACGATGGCGCTGATATCGACGATCTGAAAATCACGAAAATTTTCGTTGATGAAGGTCCGACCATGAAACGCATTATGCCGCGTGCCAAAGGTCGTGCAGATCGCATCCTGAAGCGCACCAGCCACATTACTGTGGTTGTGTCCGATCGCTGAGACTCTGGAGACTAGCAATGGGTCAGAAAGTACATCCTAATGGTATTCGCCTGGGTATTGTAAAACCATGGAACTCTACCTGGTTTGCGAACACCAACGAATTCGCTGACAACCTGGACAGCGATTTTAAAGTACGTCAGTTCCTGACTAAAGAACTGGCTAAAGCATCTGTCTCTCGTATCGTTATCGAGCGTCCAGCGAAGAGCATCCGTGTGACTATTCACACCGCTCGTCCGGGCATCGTTATCGGTAAGAAAGGCGAAGATGTAGAAAAACTGCGCACGGTCGTCGCGAAAATCGCTGGCGTTCCTGCACAGATCAATATCGCCGAAGTCCGCAAGCCGGAACTGGACGCGAAACTGGTAGCTGACAGCATTACTTCACAGCTGGAGCGTCGTGTGATGTTCCGTCGTGCTATGAAGCGTGCAGTTCAAAACGCCATGCGTCTTGGCGCGAAGGGTATTAAAGTTGAAGTTAGCGGCCGTCTGGGTGGCGCTGAGATCGCACGTACCGAATGGTATCGTGAAGGTCGCGTGCCATTGCACACACTGCGTGCTGACATTGACTACAACACCTCTGAAGCGCACACCACTTATGGTGTAATCGGCGTTAAGGTATGGATCTTCAAAGGTGAGATCCTGGGTGGTATGGCTGCTGTTGAACAACCGGAACCGGCTGCTCAACCTAAAAAGCAGCAGCGTAAAGGCCGTAAGTAAGGAGAGTCGCTGATGTTACAACCAAAGCGTACGAAATTCCGTAAGGTGCACAAAGGCCGTAACCGCGGTCTGGCTGCGGGTACGGATGTCAGCTTCGGTACTTTCGGTCTGAAAGCTGTTGGCCGTGGTCGTCTGACTGCTCGTCAGATCGAAGCAGCACGTCGTGCTATGACCCGTGCAGTTAAGCGTCAAGGTAAGATCTGGATCCGAGTATTCCCGGACAAACCGATCACCGAGAAGCCGCTGGAAGTGCGTATGGGTAAAGGTAAGGGTAACGTAGAGTATTGGGTTGCCCTGATCCAGCCTGGTAAAGTCCTGTATGAAATGGACGGCGTACCAGAAGAGCTGGCCCGTGAAGCATTCAAGCTGGCAGCAGCAAAACTGCCTATCAAAACCACCTTTGTAACTAAGACGGTGATGTAATGAAAGCAACTGAGCTGCGTGAAAAAAGCGTTGAAGAGCTGAACACTGAGCTGCTTAATCTGCTGCGTGAGCAATTTAACCTGCGCATGCAGGCAGCATCTGGCCAACTGCAGCAGACTCATCTGCTGAAACAGGTTCGCCGTGATGTTGCACGCGTTAAGACTTTACTGACTGAGAAGGCGGGTTCGTAATGACCGATAAAATCCGTACTCTGCAGGGTCGTGTAGTAAGTGACAAAATGCAGAAATCTGCAGTTGTCGCTATCGAACGTTTCGTGAAACACCCGATCTACGGCAAATTCATCAAACGTACGACCAAGCTGCACATCCATGACGAGAACAATGAATGTGGAATTGGTGACGTGGTAGAAATCCGCGAATGCCGTCCACTGTCCAAGACTAAATCCTGGACCCTGGTTCGCGTAATCGAGAAAGCGGTTCTGTAATAAGAATTGTTTTTTCTGAGGAAACCCTCTGCTTCGGCAGGGGGTTTTTTTTTACCTTTTATTCTGACTTGATCCATTTGTGCCTGCGGCAGAGCAGATTTGATGGCGCTCACAAATTTAGGGAATGGCGAGGATTAAGCTGCGACTCTTCAGGCGATGTGACCTGAAAGCTCCAGTCTGTTGAGGCCGGAGTTATCATAACTGTACAAGGAAATGTGCCGTGGAAATGGAGAATCATGATCGCTTACGCCGGTCACTGTTAAAATTACCACTGTTAGCTGCGTTACCAGCTATTAGCTCTGCCAAAAGCCTGCCGCTATTATCGGGTAGTACACACCCACAACCCACAGGCAATAGCATGGAACGAACGTTATTACTAAAGAACGCTGAATGCGTGGTCTGCATGGATGCCGAGCGTCGGGAAATACGTAACGCCAGTATTCTGATTAAAGGGAACCAAATCGTTGCGGTCGGGGAAGCAGGATCGTTACCTGATAGCGCGGATGAAATGATTGACCTTCAGGGACACATTGTTATCCCCGGGCTGATCAATACGCATCATCACATGTATCAGAGCCTGACCCGGGCTATTCCTGCGGTACAAAACGGCGAACTGTTCAACTGGTTGACCCACCTCTACCCACTGTGGCAGAACCTGACGCCTGAGATGATTCATATCTCAACGCAGATTTCGATGGCTGAGTTAATGCTCTCCGGTTGCACCACCACCAGTGACCATCTCTATGTCTACCCTAACGGCTGTAAGCTTGACGACAGCATTGAGGCTGCAGCACTGATGGGCATGCGTTTCCATGCCAGCCGGGGCAGCATGAGTGTGGGCAAATCCCTCGGAGGCCTGCCGCCCGATTCGCTGGTTGAGAATGAAGCCGCCATCCTCAAGGATACGCAGCGTGTGATTGAACGCTATCACGATGACAGCCACGGCTCGATGTTACGCATCGTGGTGGCCCCATGTTCACCGTTCTCAGTCAGTCGTGAACTGATGAAACAATCCGCTGCACTGGCACGCAGCTTCAACGTCTCGATGCATACTCATCTGGCGGAGAACGACAACGATATCCGATATAGCCGCGAAAAGTTCCACATGACGCCAGCACAGTACGTTGAAGACCTCGGCTGGGTAGGGCCGGATGTCTGGCATGCACACTGCGTTAAACTGGATCAGTATGGTATGGAGCTCTTTGCACGCACCGGAACCGGCGTCGCACACTGTCCCTGTTCAAACATGCGGCTCGGTTCGGGCATTGCACCAATACGCCACATGTGCGATGCCGGTGTCCATGTCGGTATGGGCGTAGATGGGTCAGCCTCCAATGACAGCTCAGACATGATAGCGGAGGTACGTCAGGCAATGCTGTTACAACGCGTGGGTTTCGGCCCGGATGCGATGACGGCTCGTCAGGCTCTGGAGCTGGCGACGCTGGGTGGAGCAAAAGTGCTGAATCGCGATGACGTGGGCGCCATTGCGCCGGGCATGATGGCTGATCTGGCCATCTTTGATTTGAATCGCATTGGTCTTGCCGGGGCGGGGCACGATCCTGTCGCCGCCCTGGTGTTCTGTAATCCGGGGCAGGTCGCTTACAGCATCATCAACGGAAAAGTCAGGGTGCGAAACGGACAACTGGCCGGAATTGAACTGCCAGCCGTGCTGCATCAGCATAACCAACTGGCCAGAAAACTGGTTAGTTGAGTCATAAGGGCACTTTATTAGGGAGGCGACGAAAAATAAGGCAGATTACATTTGCTACTGTTCGCACTATTCCCTAGAATACGCCCTCCCTGTCATCAGGGAAAATCAGCGGCTCGATTGAGAGCCGTTTATTTTTTCTACCCATCTGTGAGAACCGGTGTTACAATGCCGCGCCCTCAATTATGGGGCTTTCTAACGACCTGAGGTTTAGGTCCCGAAGTAGTAGTTGACATTAGCGGAGCACTAAAATGATCCAAGAACAGACTATGCTGAACGTCGCCGACAACTCCGGTGCACGTCGCGTAATGTGTATCAAGGTTCTGGGTGGCTCGCACCGTCGCTACGCAGGCGTCGGTGACATCATCAAAGTTACCATCAAGGAAGCAATTCCTCGTGGTAAAGTCAAAAAAGGTGATGTCCTGAAGGCGGTAGTGGTGCGCACCAGGAAGGGTGTTCGTCGCCCGGACGGTTCTGTCATTCGCTTCGATGGTAATGCATGCGTTATTCTGAACAATAACAGTGA
Source organism: Pantoea sp. 22096 (assembly GCF_052045955.1). Taxonomy (NCBI): domain Bacteria; kingdom Pseudomonadati; phylum Pseudomonadota; class Gammaproteobacteria; order Enterobacterales; family Erwiniaceae; genus Pantoea; species Pantoea sp. 22096. The sequence goes on from NZ_JBQEPW010000012.1 coordinate 9,475, forward strand.
GCAGCCTATCGGTACGCGTATTTTTGGGCCGGTAACTCGTGAACTTCGTACTGAAAAGTTCATGAAAATTATCTCTCTGGCACCAGAAGTACTCTAAGGAGCGAACAATGGCAGCTAAAATCCGTCGTAACGACGAAGTTATCGTGTTAACCGGTAAAGATAAAGGTAAGCGCGGTAAAGTTAAGAATGTCCTGTCTTCTGGTAAGGTCATCGTTGAAGGTATCAACCTGGTTAAGAAACATCAGAAGCCGGTTCCGGCTCTGAACCAACCAGGTGGCATCGTTGAAAAAGAAGCTGCTATTCAGGTTTCTAACGTTGCACTGTTCAACGCGGCAACTGGTAAGGCTGACCGTGTAGGCTTTAGATTCGAAGACGGCAAAAAAGTCCGTTTCTTCAAGTCTAACAGCGAAACTATCAAGTAATTTGGAGTAGTACGATGGCGAAACTGCATGATTACTACAAAGACGAAGTAGTCCAGAAACTCATGACAGAGTTTGGCTACAATTCTGTCATGCAAGTCCCTCGGGTCGAGAAGATCACCCTGAACATGGGTGTTGGTGAAGCGATCGCTGACAAGAAACTGCTGGATAATGCAGCAGCAGACCTGGCAGCAATCTCCGGTCAAAAACCGCTGGTCACCAAAGCACGCAAATCAGTTGCAGGCTTCAAAATCCGTCAGGGCTATCCGATCGGCTGTAAAGTAACTCTGCGTGGCGAGCGCATGTGGGAGTTCTTTGAGCGTCTGGTCACCATTGCAGTTCCACGTATCCGTGACTTCCGTGGCTTGTCCGCTAAGTCATTCGATGGTCGTGGCAACTACAGCATGGGTGTACGTGAGCAGATCATCTTCCCAGAAATCGACTACGACAAAGTCGATCGCGTTCGTGGTTTGGATATCACCATTACCACTACTGCGAAATCTGATGATGAAGGCCGTGCTCTGCTGGCTGCCTTTGACTTCCCGTTCCGTAAGTAAGGTAGGGTTACTTAATGGCTAAGCAATCTATGAAAGCACGCGAAGTTAAGCGTGCAAAATTAGCAGACAAATTCTTCGCTAAACGCGCTGAACTGAAAGCGATCATCTCTGATGTGAACGCTTCCGACGAAGACCGTTGGGATGCTGTTCTGAAGCTGCAGAGTCTGCCGCGTGATTCCAGCCCTTCACGTCAGCGTAACCGCTGCCGTCAAACAGGTCGTCCGCACGGTTTCCTGCGGAAGTTTGGGTTGAGCCGTATCAAGGTCCGCGAAGCCGCCATGCGCGGTGAAATTCCGGGTCTGAAAAAGGCTAGCTGGTAATTGTCACCAATTGAATCACGGGAGTAACACAGATGAGCATGCAAGATCCGATCGCGGATATGCTGACCCGTATCCGTAACGGTCAGGCCGCGAACAAAGTTGCGGTCACCATGCCTTCCTCCAAGCTGAAATTGGCAATTGCCAACGTTCTGAAGGAAGAAGGATATATTGAAGATTTCAAAATCGAAGGCGACATCAAGCTGGAACTGGAACTTACTCTCAAGTATTTCCAGGGCAAAGCTGTTGTAGAAAGCATTCAGCGAGTAAGCCGTCCTGGCCTGCGCATCTATAAGAAAAAAGATGAGCTGCCAAAGGTAATGGCTGGTATGGGCATCGCTGTAGTTTCTACATCTAAAGGTGTCATGACTGATCGTGCAGCGCGCCAGGCAGGTCTTGGTGGCGAAATTATCTGCTACGTAGCGTAATCGGAGGATACATATGTCTCGTGTTGCTAAAGCACCTGTCGTTGTTCCTGCCGGCGTAGAGGTAAAACTCGACGGTCAGGTAATTTCGATTAAAGGTAAAAACGGCGAGCTGACTCGTACTATCAATGATGCTGTTGAAGTTAAGCATGCTGACAACGCTCTGACTTTCGCTCCGCGCGAAGGTTTCGTTGACGGCTGGGCGCAGGCGGGTACTTCTCGCGCGCTGCTGAACGCAATGGTTATCGGTGTTACCGAAGGCTTCACTAAGAAGCTGCAGCTGGTTGGTGTAGGTTATCGTGCAGCCGTTAAAGGCGACGTGGTAAACCTGTCTCTGGGCTTTTCTCATCCAGTCGATCACCAGCTGCCCGCGGGTATCACTGCAGAATGTCCAACTCAGACTGAGATCGTGCTGAAAGGCGCTGATAAACAGCTGATTGGTCAGGTTGCTGCGGACCTGCGCGCCTACCGTCGTCCTGAGCCTTATAAAGGCAAGGGTGTCCGTTACGCCGACGAAGTCGTGCGTACCAAAGAGGCTAAGAAGAAGTAAGGTAACACTATGGATAAGAAATCTGCTCGTATCCGTCGTGCGACCCGTGCACGTCGCAAGCTCAAAGAGCTGGGTGCTACTCGCCTGGTGGTACATCGTACCCCGCGTCATATTTACGCACAGGTAATCGCCCCGAATGGTTCCGAAGTTCTGGTCGCTGCTTCTACTGTAGAAAAAGCTATCACTGAACAACTGAAGTATACCGGTAATAAAGAAGCCGCAGCTGCAGTAGGTAAAGCTATCGCAGAACGCGCAATCGAAAAAGGCATCACTGGTGTTTCTTTCGACCGTTCCGGTTTCCAATATCATGGTCGCGTCCAGGCACTGGCAGATGCTGCCCGTGAAGCTGGCCTTCAGTTCTAAGGTAGAGGTCTAAGATGGCACACATCGAGAAACAAGCTGGCGAACTGCAGGAAAAACTGATCGCGGTAAACCGTGTTTCTAAAACTGTTAAAGGTGGTCGTATCTTCTCCTTCACAGCACTGACTGTGGTAGGCGATGGTAATGGTCGCGTAGGTTTTGGTTACGGTAAAGCGCGTGAAGTTCCAGCAGCGATCCAGAAAGCGATGGAGAAAGCCCGTCGCAACATGGTTAACGTCGCGCTGACCAACGGCACCCTGCAGCACCCTGTTAAAGGTGCACACACGGGTTCCCGCGTGTTCATGCAGCCGGCTTCAGAAGGTACCGGTATCATCGCCGGTGGTGCAATGCGCGCCGTTCTGGAAGTCGCTGGAGTTCATAACGTACTGGCAAAAGCCTATGGTTCTACTAACCCGATTAACGTGGTTCGTGCAACTATCGACGGCCTGGGCAATATGAAATCTCCGGAAATGGTCGCTGCTAAGCGTGGTAAATCCGTTGAAGAAATTCTGGGGTAATCACGATGGCTAAGACTATTAAAATCACTCAAACCCGTAGTTCAATCGGCCGCTTGCCTAAGCATAAAGCCACTCTGGTTGGCCTGGGTCTGCGTCGTATTGGCCACACCGTTGAGCGTGAAGACACGCCTGCAGTACGCGGTATGGTTAACGCGGTTTCCTATATGGTTAAAGTGGAGGAGTAAGAGATGCGTTTAAATACTCTGTCTCCGGCCGAAGGGTCTAAGCACGCTACCAAGCGTCTGGGTCGTGGTATCGGTTCTGGCCTCGGAAAAACCGGTGGTCGTGGTCACAAAGGTCAGAACTCACGTTCTGGCGGTGGCGTACGTCGCGGTTTCGAAGGTGGTCAGATGCCTCTGTACCGTCGTCTGCCGAAGTTCGGTTTCACCTCTCGCAAAGCAATGATCACCACAGAGATTCGTCTGTCTGATCTGGCGAAAGTTGAAGGCGGTATCGTCGACCTGAACGCGCTGAAAGCAGCCAACATTGTCGGTGTTCAGATTGAATTCGTTAAAGTAATTCTGTCTGGTGAAGTATCTACACCGGTAACGGTTCGCGGCCTGCGTGTCACCAAAGGTGCTCGTGCTGCAATCGAAGCTGCTGGCGGTAAAATCGAGGAATAAGTAGCAGATGGCTAAACAACCGGGATTAGATTTTCAAAGTGCCAAAGGTGGCTTTGGTGAGCTGAAACGCAGACTGCTGTTTGTAATCGGCGCACTCATTGTCTTCCGTATTGGCTCTTTTATTCCAATCCCTGGTATTGATGCCACTGTACTTGCCAAACTGCTTGAGCAACAGCGTGGCACCATCATTGAAATGTTTAACATGTTCTCTGGTGGTGCTCTCAGCCGTGCTTCTATTTTCGCACTGGGTATCATGCCGTATATTTCGGCATCGATTATCATCCAGTTATTAACGGTGGTTCATCCGGCGTTAGCGGAAATTAAGAAAGAAGGTGAGGCTGGCCGTCGCAAGATTAGCCAGTACACCCGATACGGTACGTTGGTATTGGCCATATTTCAGTCGATCGGTATTGCTACCGGTCTGCCGAATATGCCAGGGATGCAAGGCCTGGTCATGAATCCAGGCTTTGCTTTCTACTTTACCGCTGTTGTGAGTCTGGTCTCAGGAACAATGTTCCTGATGTGGCTGGGCGAACAGATTACTGAGCGTGGTATCGGTAACGGTATTTCGATCATTATCTTCGCAGGTATTGTTGCGGGTCTTCCGCCGGCCATTGGCCATACCATCGAGCAAGCGCGGCAAGGCGACCTGCACTTCCTTCTGTTGCTGTTGGTTGCAGTACTCGTATTCGCAGTGACCTTCTTTGTTATCTTCGTTGAACGTGGTCAGCGCCGCATTGTGGTGAACTACGCAAAACGTCAGCAGGGTCGTCGCGTTTACGCTGCACAGAGCACACATTTACCGTTGAAAGTGAATATGGCGGGTGTTATTCCAGCCATCTTTGCTTCCAGCATTATTCTGTTCCCGGCAACGATTGCATCGTGGTTTGGGGGCGGTACCGGTTGGAACTGGCTGACAACAATTTCGCTGTATTTGCAGCCAGGACAGCCGCTTTATGTGCTACTCTATGCGACTGCAATCATCTTCTTCTGTTTCTTCTATACGGCGTTGGTTTTCAACCCACGTGAAACAGCAGATAACCTGAAGAAGTCTGGTGCATTCGTACCGGGAATTCGTCCGGGAGAGCAAACGGCGAAGTATATTGATAAAGTGATGACGCGACTGACCTTAATCGGCGCGCTGTATATTACTTTTATCTGCCTTATCCCGGAGTTCATGCGTGATGCGATGAAGGTTCCCTTCTACTTTGGCGGTACTTCACTGCTCATCGTAGTTGTCGTCATCATGGACTTTATGGCTCAAGTGCAAACTCTGATGATGTCTAGTCAGTATGAGTCGGCACTGAAGAAAGCTAACCTGAAAGGCTACGGCCGTTAATTCAGTTGGTTGAGAAGTTACGGAGAGTAAAAATGAAAGTTCGTGCTTCCGTCAAGAGATTATGTCGTAACTGCAAAATCATTCGTCGCGACGGTGTCGTACGTGTGATCTGCAGCGCCGAGCCAAAGCATAAACAGCGCCAAGGCTGATTTTGTCACATATTTTTCTTGCAAAGTCGGGTTGAGCTGGCTAGATTAGCCAGCCAATCTTTTGTATGTCAGTACGTTTCCATTTGAGTATCCTGAAAACGGGCTTTTCAGCATGGGACGTGCTTGTTTAATTATAGGAGTGCATAGTGGCCCGTATAGCAGGCATTAACATTCCTGATCAAAAACATACCGTTATCGCATTAACTTCGATCTTCGGTATTGGTAAAACCCGTTCAAAAGCCATCTGCGCTTCTACGGGTATTGCTGAAAATGTTAAGATCAGTGAGCTGTCTGAAGAACAAATTGATCAGCTGCGTGATGCAGTTGCGAAATTCGTTGTAGAAGGTGATCTGCGCCGTGAAATCACCCTGAGCATCAAGCGTCTTATGGACCTTGGTTGCTACCGTGGTTTGCGCCATCGTCGTGGTCTTCCGGTTCGCGGTCAGCGTACTAAGACCAACGCACGTACCCGTAAGGGTCCGCGTAAACCGATCAAGAAATAATCGGGGTGAGTAAATAATGGCAAAGGCACCAGTTCGTGCACGTAAGCGTGTAAGAAAACAAGTCTCAGATGGCGTGGCTCATGTCCATGCTTCTTTTAACAACACCATCGTTACCATTACTGATCGTCAGGGTAACGCACTGGGTTGGGCAACCGCCGGTGGTTCCGGTTTCCGCGGTTCACGTAAATCCACTCCGTTTGCTGCTCAGGTCGCTGCAGAGCGCTGTGCAGAAGCGGTAAAAGATTACGGAATTAAGAACCTGGAAGTTATGGTAAAGGGTCCGGGTCCAGGTCGCGAATCTACGATTCGTGCTTTGAACGCCGCTGGTTTCCGCATCACTAATATTACTGATGTGACTCCGATCCCTCATAACGGTTGTCGTCCGCCGAAAAAACGTCGCGTATAACGCCCGTTTTTTTAGGATAGTTGGAGAAAGAAAATGGCAAGATATTTGGGTCCTAAGCTCAAGCTGAGCCGTCGTGAGGGCACTGACTTATTCCTTAAGTCTGGCGTTCGCGCGATTGATTCCAAGTGTAAGATTGAACAAGCCCCTGGTCAGCATGGTGCGCGTAAACCGCGTCTGTCTGATTACGGCGGTCAGTTACGTGAAAAGCAGAAAGTTCGTCGTATCTACGGCGTGCTGGAGCGTCAGTTCCGTAACTATTATAAAGAAGCAGCTCGTCTGAAAGGCAACACCGGTGAAAACCTGTTGGCTCTGCTGGAAGGTCGTCTGGACAACGTAGTTTATCGTATGGGCTTTGGTGCCACTCGTGCGGAAGCACGTCAGCTGGTAAGCCATAAGTCTGTTCTGGTAAATGGCCGCGTTGTTAACATCGCTTCTTATCAGGTATCTCCGAATGATGTCGTTAGCATCCGTGAGAAAGCCAAAAAGCAATCTCGCGTGAAGGCCGCTCTGGAGCTGGCTGAGCAGCGTGAAAAGCCAACCTGGCTGGAAGTTGATGCGACTAAGATGGAAGGTGTGTTCAAGCGTATTCCTGAACGTACTGATCTGTCTGCGGACATTAACGAACACCTGATCGTCGAGCTTTACTCCAAGTAAAGCTTAGTACCAAAGAGAGGACACAATGCAGGGTTCTGTGACAGAGTTTCTAAAACCGCGCCTGGTAGATATCGAGCAAGTGAGTTCGACGCACGCCAAGGTGACCCTTGAGCCTTTAGAGCGTGGCTTTGGCCATACTCTTGGTAACGCACTGCGCCGTATTCTGCTTTCATCCATGCCGGGTTGCGCGGTGACCGAGGTTGAAATTGATGGTGTACTTCATGAGTACAGCACCAAAGAGGGCGTACAGGAAGATATCCTGGAAATCCTGCTCAACCTGAAAGGGCTGGCGGTAAGAGTTCAGGGTAAAGATGAAGTTATTCTGACCCTGAATAAATCTGGCATTGGCCCTGTGACTGCAGCCGACATTACCCATGATGGTGATGTCGAAATCGTCAAGCCTCAGCATGTCATTTGCCATCTGACCGATGAGAACGCGGCTATCAGCATGCGTATCAAAGTTCAGCGTGGACGTGGCTATGTGCCGGCTTCTGCCCGAATTCATTCGGAAGAAGATGAGCGCCCAATCGGCCGCCTGTTAGTTGACGCTTGCTATAGCCCTGTAGACCGTATCGCCTACAATGTTGAAGCAGCGCGAGTAGAGCAGCGCACCGACCTGGACAAGCTGGTCATCGAAATGGAAACCAACGGCACAATCGATCCTGAAGAGGCGATTCGTCGTGCGGCAACCATTCTGGCAGAACAACTTGAAGCTTTCGTTGACTTACGTGATGTACGTCAGCCGGAAGTTAAAGAAGAGAAACCAGAATTCGATCCGATCCTGCTGCGCCCTGTTGACGATCTGGAATTGACTGTCCGCTCTGCTAACTGCCTTAAGGCAGAAGCTATCCACTACATCGGTGATCTGGTACAGCGTACCGAGGTTGAGCTGCTTAAAACGCCTAACCTTGGTAAAAAATCTCTTACTGAGATTAAAGATGTGCTGGCTTCGCGTGGTCTTTCTCTGGGTATGCGCCTTGAGAACTGGCCGCCAGCAAGCATTGCTGATGAATAATCAGATCACAGGTTAAGGTTTCACTGAGAAGGATAAGGTCATGCGCCATCGTAAGAGTGGTCGTCAACTGAACCGCAACAGCAGCCATCGTCAGGCTATGTTCCGCAACATGGCCGGTTCTCTGGTTCGTCATGAGATCATCAAAACGACTCTGCCGAAAGCCAAAGAACTGCGTCGCGTAGTTGAGCCGCTGATTACTCTTGCCAAGACCGACAGCGTAGCTAATCGTCGTCTGGCATTCGCCCGTACTCGTGATAACGAGATCGTGGCAAAACTGTTTAATGAGCTGGGCCCGCGTTTCGCGAGCCGTGCCGGTGGTTACACTCGTATTCTGAAGTGTGGCTTCCGTGCTGGTGACAACGCTCCGATGGCTTACATCGAGCTGGTTGATCGTCCAGAAGCTCAAGCAGAAGCAGCCGCAGAGTAATCTGTAGCAACGTAAAAAACCCGCTTCGGCGGGTTTTTTATTGCCTGAAATTTACTACCTTAGAACTTACTCTTTTCATGTTCAAAGGAGCCAACTATGTGGCTGGTTGATGAACTTGCTGAACAGTACATCAAAGCGGCGCTGGAAAAAGGCGAGCTGAGTAATCTTCCCGGCTCTGGTAAGCCACTGCAGCTGGATGATGACAGTCATGTTCCACCTGAGTTAAGAGCGGGCTACCGGTTACTGAAAAATTCGGGCTTTCTGCCGCCGGAGCTTGAGCTCAGACGTGAAGCCTTGGAAGTTAACGATCTTATTCGGAACCTCGATCCTGCGGATCAACACTATCAGGATCATTGTCATCGGCTTCAGGTGCTGGAGCTAAGATTACGCCAGGCGGGTATCAGTACCGATTTTCTTCATGGCAGTTATTCTACTGCTATTGAGCATCGTTTCCGCGAGGAGGAGTAAATGTTTCGCATCGGTCAGTTAGCTAAGCTTGCAGAGGTGACGCCAGACACCATCCGTTTTTATGAAAAACAGCAGATGATGGATCATGACGGTCGTACGGAAGGGGGATTTCGCCTTTATACCGAGGCCGATCTTCAGCGTCTGAAATTTATTCGCTACGGTCGTAAACTCGGATTTAGCCTTGAAGCCATCAGAGAGCTACTTTCTATAAGGGTCGATCCTGCGCATCATACCTGTCAGGAATCGAAAGCGATCGTTGAAAAACGGCTAAGTGAAGTGGCTCAGATGATCGCAGAATTGGAAACGATGCAACGTTCTTTGCGTCACCTCTCGGACGCGTGTTGTGGTGACAGTCACAGTAGCATTTCGTGCTCAATTCTTGAGGCGCTTGAGCGGGGAGAGGCATTGAGTAAATAAGCATCTTGTTATTTTGCTGCAATGGAATAGAGTATCTGACCATCTCAACAGGAGGCGTTATGAGTAAATATCAGCACACTAAAGGGCAAATTCGCGATAACGCGATTCAGGCTCTGCTGCACGACCCGTTATTTCGACAGCGTATTGAACAGAAGCAAAAGGGTAAGGGCAGTTTTAAGCGGAAAGAGAAACATGGTAAGGGGACGGGATGGGAGGGCAGTGATAAGAAAGCGTCTTATCACTGCCCTTCTGCTTTTATAGTAAACAAAACCGCCCTAAAGGCGGCTTATTCACTATACCCGGGTGTTCTGCTGTTTCAGCAGATCGCGGATTTCAGTCAGTAAAACTTCTTCATTTGACGGTTTAGCAACCGGCTTCTCCACTTCCTTTTTCTTGTACAGACGATTCATCAACTTAATCGCCATAAAGATCGCGAAAGCGATAATGACGAAATCAAAGATGGTCTGAAGGAAGATACCGTACTGCATAACAACAGCTGGCGCATCGCCAGTTGCGGGCTTAAGAACCCAGGCGAATGATTTGAAATCGACTCCACCGATCAGCAGGCCTAATGGTGGCATGATGATATTAGCGACTAATGATGAAACGATTTTGCCGAATGCCGCACCGATGATAACACCCACGGCTAAATCCATTACGTTGCCGCGCATTGCGAAATCACGAAACTCTTTGATTAAACTCATACTTCTCTCCTTGCCCAAGCTAACGCCATAAAGTCTAACAAACCTCACTGTTTTTGCCATCAACACAGCCAATTAAGCAGCGGTTTTGTATGCCGTATGCTGAGTCAGCCTGTAAAAGCGGTATTTACAGGAAAAACGGACTCGGCTGGAAGAGGCGTTCCACATCTGACACGAATTTCTTGTCGGTCAGGAACATGATGACATGATCGCCTTGTTCAATACGCAGGTTATCATTGGCAATCATCACATCATCACCACGAACAACAGCGCCAATAATGGTCCCTGGCGGCAGTTTGATGTCATCAATCGAACGACCCACAACGCGTGACGTCGACTCGTCACCGTGCGCTATCGCTTCGATCGCCTCTGCAATACCGCGTCGTAAAGATGAAACGCCCACGATATCCGCTTTGCGCACATGACCCAGCAGAGCCGAGATCGTGGCTTGCTGAGGGGAAATAGCGATATCGATGACGCTGCCCTGGACCAGATCGACGTAAGCGCGGCGCTGAATCAGTACCATCACTTTTTTTGCACCCATCTTTTTCGCCAGCATGGCAGACATGATGTTGGCTTCATCATCGTTGGTGACGGCGATAAACAGATCGACCTGCTCAACGTGTTCTTCAGCGAGCAGCTCCTGATCGGACGCATCGCCATAAAACACCACGGTGTCATGCAGATGTTCTGCGAGTTCCGCTGCGCGCTGGGGATTCCGCTCAATCAGCTTAACGCTGTAGTGCTTCTCAAGCCGCTGCGCCAGACCGAAACCGATGTTGCCGCCACCGACCAGCATAATCCGTTTATAAGGTTTCTCCAGCCGCTGCATTTCACTCATCACCGCACGAATGTTCTGGCTGGCAGCGATGAAGAACACTTCATCACCGGCTTCTACGATGGTTGAACCCTGCGGACGAATAGGGCGATCCTGGCGGAATATAGCGGCTACGCGCGTATCAATGTGTGGCATGTGCTCACGCATGATCGATAGCGGATTTCCCACCAGCGGCCCGCCATAATAGGCTTTTACCACTGCCAGACTGACTTTTCCTTCAGCAAAGTTAACCACCTGCAATGCGCCAGGATACTGAATCAGACGGTAAATGTTGTCGATGACCAGCTGCTCAGGGGAGATCAGATGATCGATAGGCACTGCTTCAGGTATAAACAACTTGTCTGCATCACGCAGATAGTCGGCCGCACGGATACGGGCGATGCGATTCGGCGTATTGAAAAGCGAATAAGCAATCTGGCAGGCGATCATGTTGGTTTCATCCGAGTTGGTTACAGCAACCAGCATGTCGGCATCTTCTGCACCCGCCTCACGCAAAATTCTCGGATGGGAACCATGACCCTGAACCACGCGCAGATCGAATTTGTCCTGCAGATGACGCAGGCGCGAAGAGTCAGTATCGACAACCGTGATGTCGTTGTTCTCACCTACCAGATTTTCTGCCAGGGTTCCGCCAACCTGTCCTGCACCCAGAATGATTATTTTCATCGCTTATCAATACTCATCTCAGTTTGTACCCGATTTCTTTATCAGCTTAGCGTAGAAGAAACCATCTCCGCCCTCGGCTTCCGGGAATACCTGCAACCCGTTAGCGGACGCATCCCACAACGGTTCCGCCTGGGCGTCGTGCTGGCGTTGCAGGAAAGCGTCTATCTGCTGATGATTCTCTTCTGGCAGGATAGAGCAGGTCGCATAAATCAGCGTACCGCCGGGTTTAAGGTGTGGCCAGATAGCATCAAGAATTTCGCTCTGAAGCTTTGCCAGCTCAGCGATATCACGATCGCGACGCAGCCACTTAATGTCGGGATGGCGTCGGATAACACCGGTTGCAGAGCAGGGCGCATCCAGCAGAATCCGGTCAAACTGACGATCACCGCACCACTGCTGCGGCGTCCGTCCATCACCCTGTTTAATGTCTGCTTTCATGCCCAGTCGCTGCAGATTCTCCTCCACGCGTTTAAGGCGTTGCGCATCCACGTCGACGGCCATTACATGGGCTTCCGGCGCGATTTCAAGGATGTGGGTCGTTTTGCCGCCGGGAGCCGCGCATAAATCCAGGATCTGTTCGCCGTTTTGCGGTTCAAGCAGTAACGCACAGCGCTGAGCGGACAAATCCTGCACGGTTACCCAACCCCGATCAAACCCAGGTAACTGACTGACGGGGGCAGGGGCGTCAAGCCGCAGCGCATCCGGCACGTCGTCAGCCGGTTGTGCATTCCTGCCACTTTCAACCAGCTTGTGCAGCCACGCGTCACGATCCTGGTGCTGACGGTTAATCCGCAGCCACATCGGCGGACGCAGATTATTGGCTTCCACAATCTGTTGCCACTGTTCCGGCCAGGCATGCTGCAATCGCTTTAGCAGCCATCCCGGATGCAGATAACGCTGTGGGCCATCCTGAATGCTGGCGAGCAGCTCTTCCCGCTGGCGCTGAAACTGGCGTAATACACCATTTAACAAGCCTTTCAGGCTGGTACGCTTCAGGACTTCGGCGCCCGCGACGGTTTCTGCCAGTGCGGCATGGGCAGGTACGCGGGTATATTCCAGCTGATAAAGACCGACCATAATCAGATAGTGCAGAACCCGCTGTTTGCCTGTCAGTGGACGCTCCATCAGTTTGCCGATTAGCGCTTCCAGCTGCGGCAATGTGCGCAATACGCCAAAACAGATTTCCTGCACTAACGCGCTATCTTTGTCAGAGAGTTTTTTCTGGGCGGCGGGGAGTGCCGTATTCAGGGATTCGCCCTTGTCGACAACGCGCTCAATAAGTTGAGCGGAGAGGCTACGCAGGTTGATTGATTTAGTCATAAGGTTTTGTCATCAAACAAAAGGCCCGGTGAGTGACCGGGCCTGAGAGTCAGTCCAGATGGGTTCCAGGTTCAAACCATTCCCGGCGCGAGTTGAGAAGATCCTGAGCCGACATCGGTTTTTTACCGGCGGGCTGTAACTGCAGCAGATTAAGTACACCCTGAGCCGTCGCTACCTGTATGCCATGCTTATCCGCACTGATTATTTCACCCAGCGAACGATCGCAGTGAGGCAGGACACTTGCCTGCCAGACTTTTACGGGTTGATCATCAATGGTGAAAAAGCTCATCGGCCACGGGTTAAACGCGCGAATACAGCGCTCGAGCTGTTCTGCTGAGAGTGTCCAGTCAAGACGCGCCTCCTCTTTACTAAGCTTCTCAGCATAGTTAGCCAGAGTCTCATCCTGTTTTTCAGGTGAAGCCTGTTGTGTGCTCAGTAAGGTCAGCGTATCCAGCAGCCCCTGTGGACCAAGCTGCGCGAGCTTGTCATAGAGCGTTGCACTGGTATCGTGGGCAGTAATCGGACAAGCGAGCTTATGCAGCATATCGCCAGTATCCAGACCGACGTCCATCTGCATAATGGTCACGCCGGTTTCACTGTCGCCAGCCCACAGAGCGCGCTGAATAGGCGCGGCTCCGCGCCAGCGCGGTAGCAGCGAACCATGAACGTTGATACAGCCGAGACGTGGCATATCCAGCACGGCCTTGGGCAGAATCAATCCGTAGGCCACAACTACCATCACATCGGCCTTCAGATCAGCGACCAGTCGCTGATTTTCTTCAGGTCGCAGAGACTTCGGCTGATAAACCGGAATGTCATGTGACAGCGCCAGCGTTTTGACCGGGCCTGGGGTGAGTTTGTTACCGCGACCCGCAGGACGATCAGGTTGGGTGAATACGCCGATAACCTGATGTTCAGAAGCAAGCAGCGCGTCAAGATGACGCGCTGCGAAGTCAGGTGTGCCGGCAAAGATGATTTTTAGCGGGGCAGACACGTTTATCCCTTCTTAAGATCTCAGGAAGCCTGCGCGTTCTGACGCGCCAGTTTCTCTAATTTAGTTTTGATTCGTTGCCGCTTCAGAGGCGACAGATAATCAATAAACAGTTTGCCTTCCAGATGATCAATCTCATGCTGGATGCAGATGGCCAGTAACTCGCTGGCTTCCAGCTCGAAACTTTTACCGTCACGATCAAGGGCGCGAACCTTTACCCGCTCGGCACGTGGAACAAATGCGCGCTGTTCCGGAATAGAGAGGCAACCCTCTTCAATACCGGTTTCGCCGCTTTTTTCCAGCAGCTCAGGGTTGATCAGGACTAAACGCTCTTCACGACTTTCAGAGACATCAATCACGATAATGCGCTGATGAATATCGACCTGCGTAGCCGCAAGACCTATACCTTCTTCGGCATACATCGTCTCGAACATATCATCAACGATACGCTGAATGTCTGCGTTAACTTCTTTAACGGGCGCGGCGACTTTGCGAAGACGCTCGTCAGGGAAATGTAATACCTGCAAAACTGACATAAATATCCAGATCTGTATTCGGTTAAGAAAAGATTACTGCCTCATATTGTAGACTTTTCGAGGCCTGATTGACAGCATTGTGCGGCAGGAAGCAAGGGCGATCAGGGAGCAGGAGATGGACAAAATAGGGCAGTATGTGCGGCTGGCTGCCGTCACCGGAATGACAGGGAAACGCTGGGTTGACATGGCGCAGCAGACAGGTGCCGGACCGGCAGACGATGAGCAGCTTATCCGGCTTGGGTTAGACGCCAGCCAGCGGCAGCAATATTATGAATTTAATGAAAAAAATATTGAGCAAGTCTGTTCCTGGCTGGCGCAGAGTCCGGCTCATCATCTGATTACCGCTCTGGATGCAGCTTATCCAGCCCGTCTTAAAGAAACCGATCATTTTCCGCCCCTGCTCTATATTGATGGCGATCCTGCCGTTATCACTACACCACAGTTAGCCATTGTGGGGAGCCGAAACAGCTCCCACTATGGTCGTTACTGGTGTGACTGGTTTACCCAGCATTTAAGCGCGGGCGGATTGACTATCACCAGCGGACTGGCGCGGGGTATTGATGGCGTTGCACATCAGGCCGCACTCAACGTGGGCGGTAAAACGGTGGCAGTGTTAGGAAGCGGATTGCAGCGTCTCTATCCCAAAAACCATACAGGCCTTGCCGCCGAGATCGTCGAGCAGGGCGGTGCTATCGTTTCTGAGTTTCCACTGACGACCATACCGCATCCCCTTAATTTTCCACGCCGCAATCGTATCATTAGCGGCCTGAGCCACGGTGTGCTGGTGGTAGAAGCCTCGCTGAAAAGTGGCTCACTGGTGACGGCCCGTTATGCGCTGGAGCAAAATCGCAATGTCTATGCTTTACCTGGCGCACTCGGCAACCCGTTAAGCGAAGGCGTAAACTGGCTGATTCAGCAGGGCGCGCTGCTGGTGGCTCATCCCAATAACATCGTAGAAGATCTGGCAAATGCACTTAACTGGCTACCTGTGGCTCAGGCGGATGAAATTTATTCTGAGGTGAGGGACGATGCTCCATTGCCATTTGCTGATGTGTTGGCTAACGTAGGAGATGATGTTACACCTGTTGACGTTGTCGCTGAACGTGCCGGCCAATCTGTGCCAGTTATCTCAGCTCAGTTGCTGGAACTGGAGTTAGCAGGATGGATCGCAGCTGTACCCGGCGGCTATGTCCGATTGAGGAGGGCATGCCATGTTCGACGTACTGATGTACTTGTTTGAAACATATATCCACAACGAAGCAGAAATGGGTGTTGATCAGGACAGATTGACAGACGACCTGACGGATGCCGGGTTCCATCGTGAAGATGTTTACAGTGCGCTGAACTGGTTAGAAAGACTGGCTGACTATCAGGAAGGACTGGTAGAACCAATTTTACTGACAAATGATCCGCTCTCCATGCGTATTTATACCGATGAAGAGAGCAAACGTTTAGATGCTGACAGCCGTGGTTTCCTGCTGTTCCTGGAGCAGATTCAGGTGCTGAACCTGGAAACCCGTGAAATGGTCATCGAACGTATCATGGCGCTGGATACCTCTGAGTTTGACCTTGAGGATCTCAAATGGGTGGTGCTGATGGTGTTGTTCAACATCCCGGGATGTGAAAATGCCTATCAGCAGATGGAAGAACTGCTATTCGACGCCAATGAAGGTATGCTGCATTAAATTTCCTTTCATGCATTGATCGCTATGAGTAAAGCTGCACTCTTCACCGTGCGTAAACAGGATCCCTGCCCCGCTTGCGGGGCAGAACTGGTTATCCGCTCCGGTAAACACGGTCCTTTTCTGGGCTGCACGAACTACCCGGCTTGTGACTACATCCGACCTTTAAAAGGTCAGGCCGATGGCCATGTGGTCAAAGTGCTGCAAGGCCATGCCTGTCCTGAATGCGGTGCGGATAAAGTATTGCGGCAGGGGCGTTTTGGCATGTTCATCGGCTGCAGCCTCTATCCGGAATGCGGATACACAGAAACCATCGATAAACCGGATGAAACCTCGCTGGCCTGCCCACAGTGCCATGAAGGCCGGTTAGTTCAGCGGCGTTCCCGTTATGGCAAAACGTTTCACTCCTGTGATCGTTATCCGGCCTGTCAGTTTGTCGTCAATCTGACACCCGTTGCCGGAATCTGTCCTTATTGTGAGTATCCGCTGTTAGTTGAGAAAAAGACGGCTCAGGGCGTTAAGCGCTTCTGCGCCAGTAAGAGTTGTGGCAAAGCCATCGCTGAAGAGAATTCATAGACCATGGAAAATCAACACCTCGCCGATTCACTTGAGACCTGTTTAGAGCATCTGAATCGTCAGGCGGTCATCGCCTATCCTACGGAAGCCGTATTTGGTCTGGGCTGTGACCCTGACAGTGAATCTGCCGTTATGGCCCTGCTGGCACTCAAACAGCGCCCGGTAGAGAAGGGGCTCATCCTCATTGCGGCTGATTACAGTCAGCTTGAGCCTTACATCTCGGCGCGCGAACTTTCTGTAATCCAGCGGGAGCGGATGTTTGCCCGCTGGCCCGGCCCGGTGACTTTTGTCGTACCGGTACCGCCACAAACGCCTCGCTGGCTTACCGGACAGTTTGATTCACTGGCCATTCGCGTCAGTGATCATCCGGATGTTCAGGCGCTATGCCGCGCGTTTGGCAAACCGCTGGTCTCGACCAGCGCAAATCTGTCAGGCCTCCCTCCCTGCCGCACAGCAGAAGAAGTGAAGCAGCAGTTTGGTGAGCCGTTCCCGGTTCTGGCGGGTAAAACGGGTGGACGACTCAATCCTTCTGAAATCCGCGATGTCATCAGCGGCGAACTTATACGTCAGGGTTAATTTATGGATCACTTCGCCGTTTTCGGTAATCCGATCAGCCACAGTAAATCGCCGCTAATCCATCAGGCTTTTGCTGAGCAGACGGGCATTGAACATCGCTATGGTCGCATCTGTGCCCCGGTTGATGGTTTTCCTCAATCGCTTTCTGCTTTTTTCGAGCAGGGAGGTCGTGGTGCCAACGTGACGTTACCTTTCAAACAGCAGGCATGGGAATTTGCCGATCAGCTCAGCGAACGTGCAGCTCTGTCCGGTGCGGTAAACACCGTCAAAAAGCTCAGTGATGGGCAAATCCTGGGAGACAACACGGATGGTATCGGCTTGTTAAGCGATCTTGAACGGCTAAATATGATCAACGCTGGCGATAATGTCTTGCTGGTGGGAGCGGGCGGGGCCGCTCGCGGTGTCATTCTGCCGCTGCTTTCAGCAGGCGTGACGCTTACCGTCGTCAATCGTACAGCCGCGCGCGCTGAAGAGCTGGCGAACCTGTTTAGCGCGAGCGGGAGTATCCGGGCATCTGGTTTTGAGCAACTGACGGATCAGCGCTTTAATCTGATCATCAACGCCACGTCAAGTGGTGTGAATGGAGAAACGCCTCCTTTACCTGCAGAAGTAATCCATTCAGATGTGCGCTGTTATGACATGTTTTACCAAAGCGGGCTAACGCCTTTTTTACGCGGGTGTCAGGCGCAGGGGACTCATCATCTGGCCGATGGACTGGGGATGCTGGTGGGGCAGGCTGCGCATTCCTTCTATCTATGGCACGGTGTGATGCCGGAAATCACGCCGGTGATTGCTCAGCTTAAGCAGAACATGCAGCCATGAATCAGGCGATACAGTTCCCGGATGAGGAAACCTATGACGCTGAACTAAACGCAGTCTGTTTTCCAGTACTGGTCAATGGCATGCGGCTGAATTGTGCAATCAGCCGCGATTCGCTGGCTTCACGTTTTGGTAAAGGGGAGGCGATGGCGCTGTTTCGGCACCATCGTTGGGATCTGGAAGATGAGGCCGAAGCGGCTGTTCGTCAGGATAACGTGGATGCTCAGGGCTGGGTCTGGCTATCTCCCGCCAGATAATCCTCTTTCCAGCCAACATAGTTATTGGCGGAATAGCGCAGACCTTCCTTCTCACTGTCATTCAGCGGCCTGACCTGCTTTACCGGGCTACCCAGATAGAGATAGCCGCTCTCCAGTCTTTTACCGGGCGGCACCAGGCTTCCGGCACCAATCATCACCTCTTCTTCTACTATTACGCCATCCAGCAGAATCGATCCCATTCCGACCAGCACGCGATCGCTAATGGTACAGCCGTGTAGCATCGCTTTATGCCCGACGGTGACGTCCTCGCCAATAATAAGAGGAAAGCCCAGCGGGTTGGCGGCTGATTTATGTGTGACGTGCAGAACACTGCCATCCTGCACATTAGTACGGGCACCAATGCGGACCTGATTCACATCACCCCTGATCGCAACCAGCGGCCAGATGCTCACATCATCCTCCATAATCACATCACCGACGACAACACTGCTTGGATCGACCATCACGCGCTGGCCAGTTTGCGGGAAAAGATCTTTATAGGGACGTAGGGCGGAAGTCATCTTGTTCTCCTTTGTTCTGTTTTCACTGCAGCCTGATGCCATTTTAGCCAGCTGACAAGCCAATTCTGACCCGGATCGCTGGCGATCTCATCAATCTGGATCATTTATAACCGTTCAGATAAAAGATCCTAAAAAAGGGTTGTGCTCTGAAACGGGATCCCTATAATGCGCCTCCATCGACACGGCACACCGGCAACGGGAAACGGGTTGAAGGTTCAGGAGACTGACCCGCCGGAGAAAACTTCTGAGAAAGAGGTTGACTCTGCAGGAGGAAAGCGTAATATACGCCACCTCGCGACAGGACGCTAACGCACTGTTCGCACTGCTCTTTAACAATTTATCAGACAATCTGTGTG
>NZ_JBQEPW010000013.1:0-26026 GCF_052045955.1 Pantoea sp. 22096
CCACAGTTCTACTTCCGTACAACTGACGTAACCGGCTCAGTAGAGCTGCCAGAAGGCGTTGAAATGGTCATGCCAGGCGACAACATCAAAATGGTTGTTACCCTGATCCACCCAATCGCAATGGACGAAGGTCTGCGCTTCGCAATCCGCGAAGGTGGCCGTACCGTTGGCGCGGGTGTTGTTGCTAAAGTTATCGCATAATTACCGATAACGTTTGACGCAATGCACACGGAAAGGGCATCATTTGATGCCCTTTTTGCACGCTGTTTCATAGAACCTGGCTCATCAGTGATTTTTTCGATCATAATCATTGCTGAGACAGGCTCTGTTATGCGGCGTTGGATACCGAGTTACGCCTCGAAAGCTCATTCGGTTTGGACGCCTCGCACTGCGGGGCAGAATAGTTTCTGAATTATTGTGGCAGGTTGGTTTATGAGTGCGAATACCGAAGCTCAAGGGAGCGGGCGTGGCCTGGAAGCGGTAAAGTGGGTAGGTGTTGTATTACTGCTGCTTGCAGCGATTGTAGGTAACTACCTCTATCGTGATGTGTCACTGCCACTGCGCGCGTTAGCCGTAGTTGTACTGATTGCAGCGGCTGGCGGCATTGCGCTTTTAACGACCAAAGGCAAAGCAACCGTGGCTTTTGCTCGTGAAGCAAGAACAGAAATGCGTAAGGTTATCTGGCCAACCCGCCAGGAAACGCTGCACACCACGTTAATCGTTGCCGCGGTTACTGCCGTGATGTCACTGATTTTGTGGGGGCTGGATGGTATTCTGGTCCGTCTGGTATCGTTTATCACTGGCCTGAGGTTCTGAGATGTCTGAAGCTCCAAAGAAACGCTGGTACGTCGTACAGGCGTTTTCCGGTTTTGAAGGCCGCGTAGCCCAATCGCTGCGCGAGCATATCAAATTGCACAACATGGAAGAGCTGTTTGGTGAAGTCATGGTCCCGACTGAAGAAGTCGTTGAAATCCGTGGTGGCCAGCGTCGTAAGAGTGAGCGCAAGTTTTTCCCGGGATACGTACTGGTTCAGATGGTGATGAATGACGCCAGCTGGCATTTAGTACGCAGCGTCCCGCGCGTGATGGGTTTCATCGGCGGTACCTCTGACCGTCCTGCACCTATCAGCGATAAAGAAGTTGATGCGATCATGAATCGTCTGCAGCAGGTCGGCGACAAGCCTCGTCCTAAAACGCTGTTTGAACCGGGTGAAATGGTTCGTGTTAATGACGGTCCGTTCGCTGACTTTAACGGTGTGGTTGAAGATGTGGATTACGAAAAGAGCCGCCTGACGGTATCCGTATCCATCTTTGGTCGTGCAACACCAGTTGAGCTCGACTTCGGTCAGGTGGAGAAAGGTTAACCTCTTTCCGCTCACAAATTAGCTGTTGCAGCAGGCGCGAAATTTAACTACAATTTCGCGCCTTTTGCTTTTATGCGCTGGCAACAGCGTATAAATCGTTATCACGGGGAGCCTTTACAGGCGCTATAACCCAATTGAGGAAATATCATGGCTAAGAAAGTCCAAGCCTACGTCAAGCTGCAGGTTGCAGCTGGTATGGCGAACCCAAGTCCACCGGTTGGTCCAGCTCTGGGTCAGCAGGGTGTTAACATCATGGAATTCTGTAAAGCGTTCAACGCTAAGACCGAATCTCTGGAAAAAGGTCTGCCGACTCCTGTTGTTATCACCGTATACAGCGACCGTTCTTTCACCTTCATTACCAAAACGCCTCCGGCTGCCGTACTGCTGAAAAAAGCAGCGGGCATCAAGTCAGGTTCTGGTAAGCCGAACAAAGATAAAGTCGGTAAAGTGACTCGTGCTCAGGTACGTGAAATCGCAGAAACCAAAGCTGCGGACATGACTGGTTCTGACGTTGAAGCGATGACTCGCTCAATCGAAGGTACTGCTCGTTCCATGGGCCTGGTAGTAGAGGACTAAGAAATGGCTAAGCTGACCAAGCGCATGACCGTAATTCGCGACAAAGTTGACGCGACCAAGCAGTATGACATTGCTGAAGCTGTTGCTCTGCTGAAAGAACTGGCAACTGCCAAGTTCGTTGAAAGCGTTGACGTTGCTGTCAACCTCGGCATCGATGCACGTAAATCTGATCAGAACGTTCGCGGCGCGACCGTTCTGCCACACGGTACTGGTCGTTCAGTACGTGTTGCTGTCTTCGCCCAGGGCGCTAACGCTGAAGCTGCTAAAGCAGCTGGCGCAGAGCTGGTAGGCATGGAAGACCTGGCTGATCAGATCAAGAAAGGCGAAATGAATTTTGACGTTGTTATTGCTTCTCCGGATGCAATGCGCGTTGTTGGCCAGCTGGGCCAGATTCTGGGTCCACGTGGCCTGATGCCAAACCCGAAAGTGGGTACTGTAACGCCTAACGTTGCTGAAGCGGTTAAGAACGCTAAAGCAGGTCAGGTTCGTTATCGTAACGACAAAAACGGCATCATCCACACTACCATCGGTAAAGTGGACTTTGACGCTGACAAACTGAAAGAAAACCTGGAATCTCTGCTGGTTGCGCTGAAAAAAGCTAAACCATCACAGGCTAAAGGCGTGTATATCAAGAAAGTCAGCCTTTCAACCACCATGGGCGCCGGCGTTGCCGTTGACCAGGCTGGTCTGAACGCAACAGCAAACTAATTGCTGCTTGAAACGGGCGAAAAATTCACCTAGAATCTTACGCCCGTTGTTCTGTTATTAGCAGAACAGGACACCAGAGAGCCAGAACCGACTGTTGCGTTTATCGCCATTCCCTCTGACTCTGCTGCGTCGCACAGAATTTAGGTTGGAGCCAGGCCTTATCCTGGCCTCCGTCCAAGACCGCAGGCGCTGTTTATCTCCGGGTATTCCGCTTAATCCCCTGCGTAGACGGTGACAGAACCAAAAGAATTTTTTCTTAGCTGGATTCTGCTCACCGTGTTCGAGCGCTTATTACCCCTCGGGGTGAGTAAGTGAAGTGAGTTCCGGGGAAATCCTTTCCCGGTCAAATCCAGGAGCAAAAGCTAATGGCATTAAATCTTCAAGACAAACAAGCGATTGTTGCTGAAGTCAGCGAAGTAGCCAAAGGTGCGCTTTCAGCGGTTGTTGCGGATTCCCGTGGCGTTACCGTTGATAAAATGACCGAACTGCGTAAAGCAGGCCGTGAAGCTGGCGTTTACATGCGTGTTGTTCGTAACACCCTGCTGCGCCGCGTCGTTGAAGGTACTCAGTTTGAGTGCCTGAAAGACACGTTTGTTGGTCCGACCCTGATTGCATATTCTATGGAACACCCGGGCGCTGCTGCTCGTCTGTTCAAAGATTTCGCGAAAGCGAATGCAAAATTTGAGGTCAAAGCTGCAGCCTTTGAAGGTGAGCTGATCACGGCGGCCAATATTGACCGTCTCGCAACGCTGCCGACCTACGAAGAAGCACTGGCACGTCTGATGTCGACCATGAAAGAAGCCGCTGCTGGCAAACTGGTCCGCACTCTGGCTGCTGTACGCGATGCAAAAGAAGCGGCTTAAGGCCTTATTCTTTTCTTCGTAACTGCTTACGTATAAACTTTTTCTGATTCTTAGGAACAATTGTCATGTCTATCACTAAAGACCAAATTCTGGAAGCTGTTGCAGCGATGTCCGTAATGGAAGTTGTTGAGCTGGTTTCTGCTATGGAAGAAAAATTCGGCGTTTCTGCTGCTGCTGCTGTAGCTGTTGCTGCGGGCCCGGCTGAAGCTGTTGAAGAAAAAACTGAATTCGACGTCGTACTGAAAGCTGTTGGCGCGAACAAAGTAGCCGTCATCAAAGCTGTACGTACTGCAACTGGTCTGGGCCTGAAAGAAGCCAAAGACCTGGTTGAAGCAACTGGCGTAATCAAAGAAGGCATCAGCAAAGATGACGCAGCTGCACTTGAAGCTGCTCTGAAAGAAGCTGGCGCTGAAGTTGAAGTTAAGTAAGACAGCCTTCGGGTTGCAGTCTGAGTAGTTTCAGGCTGATGGCTGGTGACTTTTTGGTCACCAGCCTTTTTGCGCTACAGGGTCTCAATGGGGTTTCACACTGTTTGTCCATTGTTGCTCTTCAATATCTTTCTCTATCGACGACTTAATATACCGCTTTCCTGTGCGGGTTCCCTGCCTTCTCAAAAGCGATGAAATGATTTAAGCGTGATAGAAAGAGGTATTGCACTGCTGCTGCGCAGCCAGTGAATCAAACAAAATCGTGTTGCATGAACTGTCCTGTCAGGACGGACAGCGTGGGTCGACTTGTCAGCTAGCTGAGGAACCCTATGGTTTACTCCTATACCGAGAAAAAACGTATTCGTAAGGATTTTGGTAAACGTCCGCAAGTACTGGACATACCTTATCTCCTTTCCATCCAGCTCGACTCGTTCCAGAAGTTTATCGAGCAAGATCCAGAAGGTCAGTACGGACTGGAAGCTGCATTCCGCTCTGTATTCCCTATTGCGAGCTACAGCGGCAACTCTGAGTTGCAGTATGTCAGCTACCGCCTGGGTGAACCTGTCTTTGACGTGAAAGAGTGTCAGATCCGTGGCGTGACCTATTCGGCACCGCTGCGCGTGAAACTGCGTCTGGTGATCTATGAGCGCGAAGCGCCAGAAGGCACCGTAAAAGACATTAAAGAACAAGAAGTCTACATGGGCGAAATCCCGCTCATGACCGACAACGGTACCTTTGTTATCAATGGTACCGAGCGCGTTATCGTTTCTCAGCTGCACCGTAGTCCCGGCGTGTTCTTTGATAGCGATAAGGGTAAAACCCACTCATCGGGTAAAGTGCTGTACAACGCACGTATCATCCCTTACCGCGGTTCATGGCTCGACTTTGAGTTTGACCCGAAAGATAACCTGTTTGTCCGTATTGACCGTCGTCGTAAGCTGCCGGCCACAATCATCCTGCGCGCGTTACAGTTCACTACACCTCAGATCCTCGATATTTTCTTCGAGAAAGTCGTGTTTGAAATCCGTGACAATAAGCTGCAGATGGAGCTGGTGCCTGAGCGCCTGCGCGGTGAAACCGCTACCTTCGATATTGAAGCGAACGGCACCGTCTACGTCGAAAAAGGTCGCCGCATTACTGCGCGCCATATTCGTCAGCTGGAAAAAGATGGCATTCAGCACATCGAAGTCCCGGTTGAATATATCGCGGGCAAAGTGGTCGCTAAAGATTACATCGATGAGAGCACCGGTGAGCTGATTGTTGCAGCGAACATGGAACTGTCGCTGGATCTGCTGGCTAAACTGAGCCAGTCCGGTCACAAGCGCATCGAAACGCTGTTCACCAACGATCTGGACCATGGTCCATATATGTCCGAGACCCTGCGTGTCGACCCAACCAGCGATCGCCTGAGCGCACTGGTTGAGATCTACCGCATGATGCGTCCTGGTGAGCCGCCAACACGCGAAGCTGCAGAGAACCTGTTTGAGAACCTGTTCTTCTCAGAAGATCGTTACGATCTTTCTGCGGTCGGTCGTATGAAGTTCAACCGCTCATTGCTGCGTGATGAAATCGAAGGTTCAGGCATCCTGAGCAAAGATGACATCATCGAAGTCATGAAGAAGCTGATCGACATCCGTAACGGTAAAGGCGAAGTGGACGATATCGACCACCTCGGTAACCGTCGTATTCGTTCAGTGGGTGAAATGGCTGAGAACCAGTTCCGTGTCGGTCTGGTACGTGTTGAGCGTGCGGTTAAAGAGCGTCTGTCTCTGGGCGACCTTGATACGCTGATGCCACAGGACATGATCAACGCGAAGCCGATTTCGGCTGCCGTGAAAGAGTTCTTTGGTTCAAGCCAGCTTTCTCAGTTTATGGATCAGAACAACCCGCTGTCAGAGATTACGCATAAACGTCGTATCTCTGCTCTCGGCCCGGGTGGTTTGACGCGTGAGCGTGCCGGTTTCGAAGTGCGTGACGTACACCCAACGCACTACGGTCGTGTCTGCCCAATCGAAACCCCTGAAGGTCCGAACATCGGTCTGATCAACTCCTTGTCTGTCTATGCACAGACCAATGAGTACGGTTTCCTTGAGACACCTTATCGCCGCGTTATTGACGGTCTGGTTTCTGACGAGATTCACTACCTCTCTGCTATCGAAGAGGGTAACTACGTTATCGCTCAGGCGAACGCCCCTCTGGATGACAACGGCGCATTTGTTGATGACCTGGTCACCTGCCGTAGTAAAGGCGAATCAAGTCTGTTCAGCCGCGATCAGGTTGACTACATGGACGTTTCCACCCAGCAGGTGGTTTCTGTCGGTGCATCCCTGATCCCGTTCCTGGAACACGATGACGCCAACCGCGCCCTGATGGGTGCGAACATGCAACGTCAGGCCGTTCCGACTCTGCGTGCTGATAAGCCGCTGGTTGGTACCGGTATGGAACGTGCTGTTGCCGTTGACTCCGGTGTAACAGCCGTGGCGAAACGTGGCGGTACCGTACAGTACGTCGACGCATCACGTATCGTTATCAAAGTTAACGAAGACGAAATGCATGCTGGCGAAGCCGGTATCGACATTTACAACCTGACCAAATATACCCGTTCTAACCAGAACACCTGCATCAACCAGATGCCATGTGTTTCTCTGGGTGAGCCGGTTGAGCGCGGCGACGTGCTGGCAGATGGCCCGTCCACCGATCTGGGTGAACTGGCACTGGGCCAGAACATGCGCGTAGCGTTCATGCCGTGGAACGGCTACAACTTCGAAGACTCCATCCTGGTCTCCGAGCGCGTGGTTCAGGAAGATCGCTTTACGACTATCCACATTCAGGAACTGGCTTGCGTGTCGCGTGACACCAAACTGGGGCCGGAAGAGATCACTGCTGATATCCCGAACGTGGGTGAAGCTGCACTCTCTAAACTGGATGAGTCAGGCATCGTCTACATCGGTGCTGAAGTGACCGGCGGCGACATTCTGGTTGGTAAGGTAACACCGAAAGGTGAAACCCAGCTGACGCCAGAAGAAAAACTGCTGCGCGCTATCTTCGGTGAGAAAGCCTCTGACGTGAAAGATTCGTCACTGCGCGTGCCGAATGGCGTGTCAGGTACCGTGATCGACGTTCAGGTCTTTACCCGCGATGGCGTGGAAAAAGACAAACGTGCGCTTGAAATCGAAGAGATGCAGCTGAAGCAGGCCAAAAAAGACCTGTCTGAAGAACTGCAGATTCTGGAAGCGGGCCTGTTCAGCCGTATCCAGAACGTACTGATTTCAGGTGGCGTTGAAGCAGACAAACTGGACAAGCTGCCGCGCGAGCGCTGGCTGGAACTGGGTCTGACTGACGAAGCCAAGCAAAACCAGCTGGAGCAGCTGGCAGAGCAGTACGACGAACTGAAGCACGAGTTTGAGAAAAAACTCGAAGGTAAGCGTCGTAAGATCACCCAGGGCGATGATCTGGCACCAGGCGTGCTGAAAATCGTTAAGGTTTATCTGGCTGTTAAGCGTCAGATTCAGCCGGGTGACAAAATGGCAGGCCGTCACGGTAACAAAGGTGTTATCTCCAAGATCAACCCGATCGAAGATATGCCTTACGATGAAAACGGTACGCCGGTTGACATCGTTCTGAACCCGCTGGGCGTACCATCGCGTATGAACATCGGTCAGATTCTGGAAACGCACCTGGGTATGGCAGCGAAAGGTATCGGCGAGAAAATTAACGCCATGCTGAAGAAGCAGGAAGAAGTCGCGAAGCTGCGCGAATTCATCCAGCGCGCCTATGACCTGGGTACCGATCTGCGTCAGCGAGTTGATCTGAACACCTTCTCCGATGACGAAGTACTGCGTCTGGCTGAGAACCTGAAGAAAGGTATGCCAATCGCCACGCCGGTGTTTGATGGTGCGAAAGAGAGCGAGATCAAAGAGCTGCTGCAGCTCGGCGGCCTGCCTTCTTCCGGTCAGATTACCCTGTTTGACGGCCGTACCGGTGAGCAGTTCGAACGTCAGGTAACCGTTGGCTACATGTACATGCTGAAACTTAACCACCTGGTTGATGACAAGATGCATGCACGTTCTACCGGTTCCTACAGCCTGGTTACTCAGCAGCCGCTGGGTGGTAAGGCGCAGTTCGGTGGTCAGCGCTTTGGTGAGATGGAAGTATGGGCACTGGAAGCATACGGTGCCGCGTATACCCTGCAGGAAATGCTTACCGTTAAGTCTGATGACGTCAACGGCCGTACCAAGATGTATAAAAACATCGTTGACGGTAACCATCAGATGGAACCGGGCATGCCGGAATCCTTCAACGTACTGTTGAAAGAGATTCGCTCGCTGGGTATCAACATCGAGCTGGAAGACGAGTAACCCCTTTTCATGCGGCTTACCGCCGCCTGAAAGCGCAGGGTTTAAAGCGCTCGCAATTGTACTGGTTACGGGGCGTTCAATTTCGGTTGGACGCCCCCTGAGTCTCACTCCGACGGGAGCTAATCCGTGAAAGACTTACTTAAGTTTCTGAAAGCGCAAACTAAGACCGAAGAGTTTGATGCGATCAAAATTGCGCTGGCTTCGCCAGACATGATCCGTTCCTGGTCTTTTGGTGAAGTGAAAAAGCCAGAAACCATTAACTACCGTACTTTTAAGCCAGAGCGCGATGGTCTGTTCTGTGCCCGTATCTTCGGGCCGGTAAAGGACTATGAGTGCCTGTGCGGCAAGTATAAGCGCCTCAAACACCGTGGTGTGATTTGTGAGAAGTGCGGCGTTGAAGTGACCCAGACTAAAGTACGCCGTGAGCGTATGGGCCACATCGAACTGGCGTCGCCGACTGCGCACATCTGGTTCCTGAAGTCACTGCCATCGCGTATCGGCTTACTGCTGGATATGCCACTGCGTGACATCGAGCGCGTGCTCTACTTTGAATCTTACGTGGTAATCGAAGGTGGCATGACCAACCTCGAGAAGCGTCAGATCCTGACTGAAGAGCAGTACCTTGACGCTCTGGAAGAGTTCGGTGACGAGTTCGACGCCAAAATGGGCGCCGAAGCAATCCAGGCCCTGTTGAAAAACATGGATCTGGAGCAGGAGTGCGAGCAGCTGCGTGAAGAGCTGAACGAAACTAACTCCGAAACCAAACGTAAAAAACTGACTAAACGCATCAAGCTGCTGGAAGCGTTCGTCCAGTCTGGCAACAAGCCAGAGTGGATGATCCTGACCGTGCTGCCTGTTCTGCCACCGGACCTGCGTCCGCTGGTACCGCTGGATGGTGGTCGTTTCGCCACGTCGGATCTGAACGATCTGTATCGTCGCGTGATCAACCGTAACAACCGTCTGAAGCGCCTGCTGGATCTGGCTGCGCCAGATATCATCGTGCGCAACGAAAAGCGTATGTTGCAGGAAGCGGTCGATGCACTGCTGGACAACGGTCGTCGCGGTCGTGCGATCACCGGTTCCAACAAGCGTCCGCTGAAATCGCTGGCTGACATGATCAAAGGTAAGCAGGGTCGTTTCCGTCAGAACCTGCTGGGTAAACGTGTCGACTATTCTGGTCGTTCGGTTATCACCGTTGGTCCATACCTGCGTCTGCATCAGTGCGGTCTGCCGAAGAAAATGGCACTCGAACTGTTTAAACCGTTCATTTACGGCAAGCTGGAACTGCGTGGCCTGGCCACCACCATCAAAGCCGCGAAGAAAATGGTTGAGCGCGAAGAAGCCGTTGTCTGGGATATCCTCGACGAAGTGATCCGTGAGCACCCGGTTCTGCTGAACCGTGCGCCTACGCTGCACCGTCTGGGTATTCAGGCCTTTGAACCGGTTCTGATTGAAGGTAAAGCGATCCAGCTGCACCCGCTGGTTTGTGCGGCTTATAACGCCGACTTCGATGGTGACCAGATGGCTGTTCACGTACCGCTGACGCTGGAAGCCCAGCTGGAAGCGCGTGCGCTGATGATGTCGACCAACAACATCCTGTCACCTGCGAACGGCGAGCCAATCATCGTTCCTTCTCAGGACGTTGTACTGGGTCTGTATTACATGACCCGTGACTGTGTTAACGCCAAAGGCGAAGGCATGGTGCTGACTGGCCCGAAAGAAGCTGAGCGTATTTATCGCGCCGGCCTCGCCTCTCTGCATGCTCGCGTTAAGGTGCGTATCACCGAACACGAGAAGAATGAGCAGGATGAGTGGGTTGCTAAAACCAGCATCATCGATACTACGATTGGCCGTGCCATCCTGTGGATGATCGTGCCAAAAGGTCTGCCTTTCTCCATCGTTAACCAGGCGCTGGGCAAAAAAGCTATCTCCAAAATGCTTAACACCTGTTACCGCATTCTGGGCCTGAAGCCGACCGTTATCTTTGCTGACCAGACCATGTACACCGGTTTCGCTTACGCTGCCCGTTCAGGCGCGTCAGTCGGTATCGACGACATGGTTATTCCAGAGAAGAAAGTGGAAATCATCACCGAAGCGGAAGCAGAAGTGGCTGAGATCCAGGAGCAGTTCCAGTCTGGTCTGGTAACCGCAGGCGAACGTTATAACAAAGTCATCGATATCTGGGCCGCAGCCAACGAACGTGTTGCCAAGGCGATGATGGAAAACCTCTCTACCGAAGTCGTGATTAACCGCGACGGCGAAGAAGAGCGTCAGGTTTCCTTTAACAGCATCTTTATGATGGCTGACTCCGGTGCGCGTGGTTCTGCTGCACAGATTCGTCAGCTGGCCGGTATGCGTGGTCTGATGGCGAAGCCAGATGGCTCCATCATCGAAACACCAATCACGGCGAACTTCCGTGAAGGGTTGAACGTACTCCAGTACTTCATCTCAACCCACGGTGCACGTAAAGGCCTGGCGGATACCGCACTGAAAACAGCGAACTCCGGTTATCTGACGCGTCGTCTGGTTGACGTTGCCCAGGATCTGGTAGTTACCGAAGATGACTGTGGTACACACGAAGGCATCATGATGACGCCTGTCATTGAAGGTGGCGACGTTAAAGAGCCACTGCGTGAACGTGTACTGGGCCGTGTGACTGCTGAAGACGTTCTGAAGCCGGGTACT
Source organism: Pantoea sp. 22096 (assembly GCF_052045955.1). NCBI lineage: Bacteria > Pseudomonadati > Pseudomonadota > Gammaproteobacteria > Enterobacterales > Erwiniaceae > Pantoea > Pantoea sp. 22096. The sequence goes on from NZ_JBQEPW010000013.1 coordinate 10,982, forward strand.
GCTGATATTCTGGTCCCACGCAACACGCTGCTCGATGAGCACTGGTGTGACGTGCTGGAACTGAACTCAGTCGACAGCCTGAAAGTCCGCTCGGTGGTAGGTTGTGAAACCGATTTTGGTGTGTGCGCGCATTGCTACGGTCGCGACCTGGCACGTGGTCACATCATCAACAAAGGTGAAGCGATCGGTGTTATCGCGGCACAGTCCATCGGTGAGCCAGGTACACAGCTGACGATGCGTACGTTCCACATCGGTGGTGCGGCATCACGTGCGGCTGCTGAATCCAGCATTCAGGTGAAGAACAAAGGTACCATCAAGCTGACCAACGCCAAGTCGGTAACGAACTCGGCAGGCAAGCTGGTGATCACCTCGCGTAACGTTGAACTGAAAATGATCGACGAATTTGGTCGTACCAAAGAGAGCTATAAAGTTCCTTACGGTTCTACCATGGCGAAAGGTGATGGTGAGCAGGTTGCAGCGGGCGAAACCGTCGCAAACTGGGATCCGCATACCATGCCAGTTATCACCGAAGTGGGCGGTTTCATTCGCTTCACGGATATGGTTGATGGCCAGACGATTACCCGTCAGACAGATGATTTAACCGGTCTGTCTTCACTGGTGGTTCTGGACAGTGCTGAACGTACTGCAGGCGGTAAAGATCTGCGTCCTGCGCTGAAAATTGTTGATGCCAACGGCAACGACGTTCTGATCCCGGGCACCGACATGCCGGCTCAGTACTTCCTGCCAGGTAAAGCGATTGTTCAGCTGGAAGATGGCGTTAAGATCAGTGCCGGTGACACGTTAGCGCGTGTTCCACAGGAATCTGGCGGTACCAAGGATATTACCGGTGGTCTGCCACGCGTTGCTGATCTGTTCGAAGCGCGTCGTCCGAAAGAGCCAGCTATTCTGGCGGAGATCAGCGGCATCATCTCCTTCGGTAAAGAGACCAAAGGTAAGCGTCGTCTGGTCATTACTCCGCTGGATGGCAGTGAGCCATACGAAGAGATGATTCCGAAATGGCGTCAGCTGAACGTGTTCGAAGGTGAACGTGTTGAGCGCGGTGACGTGGTTTCCGATGGCCCAGAGTCTCCACATGACATCCTGCGCTTGCGTGGCGTGCATGCGGTGACCCGTTACATCACTAACGAAGTGCAGGAAGTTTACCGTCTGCAGGGCGTTAAGATTAACGATAAGCACATCGAAGTCATCGTTCGTCAGATGCTGCGTAAAGCAACCATCGTGAGCGCAGGAAGTGCAGACTTCCTGGAAGGTGAGCAGGCTGAATTCTCTCGCATCAAGATCTCTAACCGTGATCTGGAAGCGAACGGAAAAGTCGGCGCAACCTTCATGCGTGACCTGCTGGGTATTACCAAAGCGTCACTGGCAACCGAATCGTTCATCTCTGCAGCCTCGTTCCAGGAGACCACACGTGTCCTGACCGAAGCAGCAGTAGCAGGCAAGCGCGATGAACTGCGCGGCCTGAAAGAGAACGTCATCGTGGGTCGTCTGATCCCAGCCGGTACCGGTTATGCGTACCATCAGGATCGTATGCGCCGCAAAGCGGCAGGTGAAGTTCCGGTTGCACCGCTGGTGACTGCGGATGAAGCCTCAGCCAGCCTGGCTGAACTGTTGAACGCCGGTCTCGGCGGCAACAAAGACGATTAATCGTCCTTTGCCTGATAAAAACCCTGCCTCGGCAGGGTTTTTTTTTGTCTCAGATTCAGCCATTCCAGTCACTGCGGCTGATACCAATATCTTTCAGCTGACTGTCGCTTAACTTCGACAGGATGAGGCGTGTCTCACGCCGCAGCTGCCAGCGTTTGTAACTGCGCCACAGATAACGAACCAGGTGGTAAGGCGTGCCTGTAAACGGTTTAGCTGCGCGATTCTCGTCATATCCCATGATAGTGCCCTCAGTGAAGTGTCTGAGAACCATTTTCAGTGGATCGCTCTGTATGATACAGACGCAAAAATCACTTTTATTTAACATACAGATTGCCGTCAGTACGATCTGAATGGTAAAAAAGAGTCGGAACTGTACTGGTTATTGCTCAGCCTCTGAGCCTGTGGAGATACAATGACCCGCTATGAACATCTGGCTACGCTGCTGGCTCAGCGTATCGAACAAGGCTTATATCGCAGCGGTGAGCGCCTGCCTTCAGTACGCAGTCTGAGTACGGAGCATGGCGTCAGTATCAGTACCGTGCAGCAGGCTTATCATCTGCTGGAAGAGAAGCAGATGATTACGCCGCAGTCGCGCTCCGGCTATTTTGTGGCGTCACGCAAAGCAACGCCGCCGATCCCGGCGCTGACCCGCCCCGCACAGCGGCCGGTTGAGGTGACACAGTGGGATGCGGTGCTGGAGCTGATTAACAGCCGTCTGGAAGATGATGTTTTGCAGCTGGGCAGCGGCATGCCCGATCTGACCCAGCCGACGCTTAAGCCACTGTGGAAAGCTTTCAGCCGCCAGGCGCAGAAGCAGGACATGGCGCTGCTGAATTATGACAGTCTATATGGTGTGCTCGCTTTGCGGCAACAGGTTGCACGGCTGGCGATAGACAGCGGCTGCCAGCTCACCGCCGATGACATTGTCATTACTACCGGCTGTCATGAAGCATTATCGGTCGCCGTACGTGCAGTCTGCGAGCCGGGGGATATCATTGCCGTTGAATCACCGTCGTTTCACGGCATTATGCAAACTCTGCGCGGCTTTGGCATTCGTGCCATCGAGATCCCAACCGATGCAGTCACCGGCATCAGTCTGGAAGCGCTGGAGCTGGCCTTTGATCAATGGCCGATTAAAGCGGTTGTTGTTGTGCCGAACTGCAATAATCCGCTGGGATTTATCATGTCTGAGCCGCGTAAGCGGGCTTTGCTGGTGCTGGCGCAGCGGTTTGACGCGGCAGTGATTGAAGATGATGTCTATGGTGAGTTAGCCTGGGAATATCCGCGTCCGCCTACCATCAAATCGCTGGATCTCGATGGCCGGGTGCTGCTGTGCAGCTCCTTTTCGAAAACGCTGGCGCCAGGTTTACGCGTTGGCTGGGTTGCACCAGGCCGCTATCGTGACCGCGTGCTGCACATGAAATATATCGTCACCGGCTCCACCGCCACACAGCCTCAGCATGCGGTCTCCGAGTTTATCCGTCAGGGCCATTATCAGCCTCATCTGCGCCGGATGCGGCAACTCTATCATCGTAACTATGAAACTTTTAGCTGCTGGGTACGCCACTACTTTCCCTGCGGCATCTGCGTTTCCCGTCCTCAGGGCGGTTTTCTGATGTGGATAGAACTTCCCGAAGCGTTTGATGCGGTTCGTCTTAACCGGGAACTGCGCGAGTCAAAAATTCAGATTGCTGTGGGTTCACTGTTTTCAGCGTCGGGGAAATACCGTAACTGTCTGCGCTTAAACTACGGGCTGCCGATCAACGAGCAGACTGAACAGGCGCTGGCGCGGGTGGGTGCGGCCGTCGAGCGCGCCATGCTCTCGTGCCAGCATGAGACCCAGGCTTCAGCCTCCACGCTCGCATAGCGAAGAGAAGAAGCAGGGCCGGCAAGAGGAGGGATCCGGCCCTGGTCAGATAACCTTAACCTGACGGATGCCACGTTAAAGTTTTGGATCACAGCACGCCAGCGGCAACATGCACCTTTGCGCGGCACTTTCCCGGAATAATGCTGGCTTTACCGATTTTGCAGCCGCTATGCGCGACAGGTTCCATAAATGCTTAGTCGCCTGGTCCTGCCAGCGCCAGAAGGGTGCGCGTTGCGGCACGCCAGTCATCTGCCTGAGTAATCGCACTCACCACAGCAATACTGCCGACGCCGGTGGCCAGCACCTCGGGTGCCCGCGCAATCGAGATACCACCAATCGCCACGGTGGGAATATGCGTCAGCCGTGTCAGATGCCGTTTCAGCTGCTCAATGCCCTGCGGCGAAGAAGGCATCTCTTTGGTCTGCGTCGGGAAAATATGCCCAAGTGCGATGTAAGAGGGCTGGATTGCCAGAGCGCGATCCAGTTCCGCATCGTCATGGGTGGAGAGCCCCAGACGCAATCCTGCCTGATGAATGCGAGCAAGATCGGCGACATCGAGATCCTCCTGACCCAGATGTACGCCATAAGCCTGATGTTTAATCGCCAGCTGCCAGTAGTCATTGATAAACAGGCGGGCGTCGTAGCGTTTACCTAACGCAATCGCCTGAGCAATGGCGGGTTCGGCGACCTCATCAGGCCGATCTTTGATGCGCAACTGCATCGTGCGAACGCCCGTTTCAAGCAGGCGTTCGATCCACTCGGGGCTATCAACCACCGGATAAAGTCCCAGGCGCGGGACGGTAGCGGGAAATGCGGGCATCGTTACTCCTCCTTAATGGCATCGGCGGGGTGATAGAGCTCACCGCCGCGGCTGCGGAAACGATCTGACACCTGCGCCATGCCCACTTCAACCGGCTCGGCACGGGCATCCTGGCGTGTCGCAAACTCGCGCACCTCCTGGGAAATTTTCATCGAGCAGAATTTAGGGCCGCACATTGAGCAGAAATGGGCCACTTTGCCTGACTCCTGCGGCAGGGTTTCATCATGCATTGCCCGCGCCGTATGGGGATCCAGCGCAAGGTTAAACTGATCTTCCCAGCGGAATTCAAAGCGTGCTTTAGACATGGCGTTATCACGGATCTGCGCTCCAGGGTGGCCTTTCGCCAGATCGGCAGCATGCGCTGCGATTTTGTAGGTGATCAATCCCTGCTTCACGTCCTCTTTGTTCGGCAGACCCAGATGCTCTTTGGGCGTGACGTAGCACAGCATGGCACAACCAAACCAGCCAATCATGGCGGCACCGATACCCGAGGTGAAATGGTCGTAGCCGGGCGCGATATCAGTGGTCAGCGGCCCAAGCGTGTAGAAGGGAGCTTCATTGCACAGATCGAGCTGTTCAGTCATATTACGGCGGATCATATGCATCGGCACATGTCCCGGACCTTCAATCATCACCTGAACGTCATACTCCCAGGCAATACGCGTCAGTTCGCCCAGGGTACGCAGTTCGGCAAACTGCGCCTCATCGTTGGCATCCTGAATGGAACCCGGACGCAGACCATCGCCCAGCGACAGGGAGACATCGTAAGCGGCGCAGATTTCACAAATCTCGCGGAAGTGCTCATACAGGAAGCTCTCCTGATGGTGGGACAGGCACCATTTCGCCATGATCGAGCCACCCCGCGAGACAATTCCCGTGAGGCGTTTCGCCGTCATCGGGACATAACGCAGCAGTACGCCCGCGTGAATAGTGAAGTAATCGACGCCCTGTTCCGCCTGCTCCAGCAGCGTGTCCCGGAATATTTCCCAGTTCAGCGCCTCGGCCACGCCATTCACTTTTTCCAGCGCCTGATAGATCGGCACGGTCCCGATGGGCACCGGGCTGTTTCGCAAAATCCATTCTCGCGTTTCATGAATATAGCGACCGGTAGAGAGATCCATCACCGTGTCGGCACCCCAGCGGGTCGACCACACCAGCTTTTCTACTTCTTCCTCGATAGAAGAGGTGACTGCCGAGTTACCGATGTTGGCATTGACCTTGACGAGGAAGTTACGGCCAATGATCATCGGCTCCGATTCAGGATGATTGATATTGGCAGGGATAATGGCGCGTCCGTCAGCGACCTCCTGACGGACAAACTCGGGTGTGATATCGGCGGGCAGATGCGCGCCAAAACTGTGCCCCGGATGCTGTTGCAGCAGCACCTCACTGCGGATTCGCTCACGGCCCATGTTTTCCCGCAGGGCGATGAACTCCATCTCCGGGGTAATCATGCCCTGACGGGCATAGTGCAGTTGCGTGACACGGCGGCCTGCACGGGCGCGTCGCGGTGTTGGCAGGTGATCGAAGCGCAGATGATCCAGCCCCTCGTCAGCCAGTCGCTGCTGGGTATAGCCCGAGCTGTTCTGCTCAAGAAGCTCACTGTCGTCGCGTTCAGCAATCCAGCGTGCGCGCAGCTTTTCCAGACCGCGATGCACATCAATCTGTGCCGCGGGATCGCCATACGCACCTGCCGTATCATAGACCGGCACCGCTTCATTTTGCTCATAGAGAGGCTGTTCTTTGCTGCCGCCGATATGGGTCGGGCTTAGGGTGATTTCACGCATCGGCACGCGAATATCTTCCCGGCTACCGGTAATCCAGACGCGACGGGACTGAGGAAAAGCACTGCCGCTTTGCAGGGAATCGATAAATTCCTGCGCCTGGGTACGCTGTTCACGACGGGACATTTTTGGGTCAGACATAGCAATCTTCCTGTTAAGGGGGAACGATGCTTGTCCGGAGTTCGGAAGGAGTAACCGTATAGACAGCACAGGCATGCTGGCATACAGAGAAGTTTTACTCTTGTTCCCTACGCAGGTTCTAACCTGGTCAGGTTCCGCGGATCCCGAATTAACGGTCTCAGCCCAACTGGGCACTCCGACAAGAAGCGGTTTTTTCGCGGGTGTCTGATAACAGACTCGGGCGTAAAAACCTCACATTTCAAAGCTAAAATAAAAAAGGTTCTTTGGAGAGCGCTCCTCAGAACCTGTTCAGCATAAAAGGGCTACAGGATAATCTCAAGCCCTTTGCCATTGTTAACCACTAAGCCGGACGCGCGATTTGGCTGTCATTCGCCACTGGTGGCGTAGCAAGCTGGTTATCCCAGGCCAGCTGAATCAGCTTATCTTCCAGCGTAAAGCGTGATTCCAGCACTTCACCCACTTCGGAGAGAGCCTGCTGGAAGGTCATGCAGTTTTCATCGTCAATGGCCTGCTGCAGGTGACCGTCATACAGCTGCATCAGACGCTCAGTGTTTGCCTCCAGCGGAGGATAGATCTGCGCGGCGGCGATCATCGGGCTGTCGCCACTCATTTCACTGATCACGCGCTCATAGATACTGAAGTGACCGGCAGAAAGATAGTCGACCAGGCCGTGACAGAAGTTGTCGAGTGCCTGCTCATCAAGACGCGTCAGCGCCTCTTTTTTAGGTTTAAGACCGACCAGGTGATAATAGGTCACCAGTAGCTGGCGACGCGCTTCAAGCCACGAATCGACCAGTTCATTACTGCCACCTACGCGTTCAGCCAGGACGTCTAACTGGTTAAGCATATCTAACTCCATGTGAGTTATAGTTGTTTATCTACACACTTAACATCAGGGCTTCAGCGTGCGAGTTGACGCTAAGGATGACGAAATAAATGCAATGCGAAATCTCAAGCGTAGACGCTGGATGGTGGATTGTCAGCCATGAACAAAAACTTTGGTTGCCACAAGGTGATTTACCCCACGGAAACGCCGAAAAATTCGGTTTAACTGGCAGTAAGGCCCGGACCATTGGTGAATGGCAGGGCGAAAAAGTCTGGCTGATTTGTGAGCCGCGTTCCTCCGATATGTTCTCCGTGCGACAGCTGATCGATCAGGATGTGGCGCTGTTTCAGCTGGTGGGTCGCGGTGTACAGCTGGCGGAGTTCTACCGCTCTCATCGCTGGTGCGGCTACTGCGGACATGAGATGCACCACAGCAAACATGAATTTGCCTGTCTCTGCAGTCATTGCCGTGAGCGTTACTATCCGCAGATCGCGCCCTGCATCATTGTGGCTATCCGTCGCGGCGATGAAATCCTGCTGGCGAATCATGCCCGCCATCGCAACAAGGTCTACACCGTGCTGGCCGGTTTTGTGGAGGTCGGCGAGACGCTGGAGCAGGCCGTTGCCCGGGAAGTGATGGAAGAGAGCAATATCCGCGTCAAAAACGTCCGTTACGTGACCTCCCAGCCTTGGCCCTTCCCGCAATCGCTGATGACGGCGTTCATGGCGGAGTATGACAGCGGCGATCTGCAACATGACGGTAAAGAGCTGCTGGATGCCGCCTGGTTCCGTTTTGATGCGCTGCCTTTGCTGCCACCGCCAGGCACGGTAGCGCGCCGCCTGATTGAAGATACCGTCGCCCTGTGCCGCGCCGAAGCGTGAAAGTGCTACACTACACGCCTGTTATTGAGAGAGTGTTGAGATGAGTGAACTGAAGAACGATCGTTATTTGCGTGCCCTGTTACGTCAGCCGGTTGATGTCACGCCGGTATGGATGATGCGACAAGCCGGGCGCTATTTGCCGGAGTACAAAGCGACACGCGCCCAGGCGGGTGATTTCATGTCGCTGTGTAAAAACGCCGAGCTGGCCTGTGAAGTGACCCTGCAGCCGCTGCGCCGTTATCCGCTGGATGCCGCCATCCTCTTCAGTGACATCCTGACCATTCCGGATGCGATGGGACTGGGTCTCTACTTTGAAACCGGCGAAGGCCCGCGTTTCTCTAATCCTGTGACCTGCCGCGCTGACGTTGAGCGTTTGCCGGTGCCCGATCCTGAAATGGAGCTGGGCTATGTGATGAATGCGGTCCGCACCATCCGTAAAAACCTGAATGGCGATCTGCCGCTGATTGGCTTCTCAGGCAGTCCGTGGACGCTGGCCACCTACATGGTGGAAGGCGGCAGCAGTAAGGCCTTTACTAAAATTAAGAAGATGATGTATGCCGATCCGGCGACGCTGCACGCGATGCTGGATAAGCTGGCCGACAGCGTCATCCTCTATCTCAACGCTCAGATCCGCGCCGGAGCGCAGTCCGTCATGGTCTTTGATACCTGGGGCGGCGTGCTGACCGGTCGTGACTATCGCGAATTCTCCCTGCACTACATGCACAAGATTGTCGATGGCCTGCTGCGTGAAAACGACGGCCGCCGCGTGCCGGTGACGCTCTTTACCAAAGGCGGCGGACAGTGGCTGGAAGCGATGGCTGCCACCGGTTGTGATGCGCTGGGTCTCGACTGGACCACCGATATTGATGATGCACGCCGCCGCGTAGGCGACAAAGTTGCGCTGCAGGGCAACATGGATCCCTCTATGCTCTATGCGGCACCTGAACGTATCGAGCAGGAGGTGGCCGGTATTCTGGAGCGTTTTGGCTCAGGCACTGGTCATGTCTTTAATCTGGGGCATGGCATTCATCAGGACGTTCCGCCCGAAAATGCCGGTGTCTTTGTTGATGCTGTGCATCGTTTATCGCGTCCCTGGCATCAGGAGTAATTATGGACATTGCCGCACTTCGCGCTGAGCAGTTACAACGCGCCGCTGACGTGGTGCGTGAAGATGACTTTGACGTTCTGCCGCCCCGCTTTATTGGCGGGGCAGACGTTGGGTTTGAGCAGGACGGCACCGTCACGCGGGCGGCGATGGTGATACTGGAATATCCCTCGTTAAAACTGGTGGAGCATCGCATCGCGCGCGTTGAGACCACCATGCCCTATATTCCGGGCTTTCTCTCCTTCCGTGAATATCCGGCGCTGATGGCTGCCTGGCAGATGCTGGAGCAAAAGCCTGATCTGTTGTTTGTGGATGGACACGGTATTTCGCATCCAAGACGGCTGGGCGTCGCATCGCATTTTGGCCTGCTGGTCGATGTGCCCACTATTGGTGTTGCGAAAAGTCGTCTCTGCGGGCGTTTTGACGATCTGGATGCGCAGCCTGGCAGCCGTCAGCCGCTGATCGACAAAGGTGAGCAGATAGGCTGGGTATGGCGCAGCAAGCTGCGTTGTAATCCGCTGTTTGTCGCCACCGGTCATCGTGTCAGCCTGGATACGGCGCTGCAGTGGGTCGAAAACTGTACGCGCGGTTACCGGTTGCCGGAACCTACCCGCTGGGCCGATGCGGTTGCCTCTAACCGAACCGCTTTCCAGCGCTGGCAAAACGCGCTTTAACACTGTTTGTGTTGCGGTTTTGCAGTTACACTGCGGCCAGAGAAACGAATAAGAGCCACCTTTATGTTACAGAACCCCGTTCATCTGCGTCTGGCGAAGCTGGAAAGCTGGCAGCACCTGACTTTTATGGCCTGCCTGTGCGAACGCATGTATCCCAACTATCGCGCATTCTGCGAGCAGACTGAATTTGCCGATCCGGCACTCTATCGCCGGATTCTTGATCTGATCTGGGAAAACCTGACGGTCAAAGATGCGAAGATTAACTTCGACAGCCAGCTGGAAAAACTCGAAGCCGCCATTCCTGATGGCGATGCATTTGAGGTTTACGGCGTTTATCCGGCTATCGATGCCTGTGTGGCATTAAGCGAAGTCGTTCATGCGCAGCTGAGCGGCGAAACGCTTGAGCATGCTATTGAAGTCAGCGAGACCTCAATTACCACCGTCGCTATGCTGGAGATGACCCAGGCTGGACGCGAAATGACCGATGAAGAGCTGCGTGAAAACCCGGCTATCATCGATGAGTGGGACCTCCAGTGGGAGATTTTCCGTCTGCTGGCGGAGTGTGAAGAGCGCGACCTTGAATTGATTAAAGGTCTGCGATCTGACCTGCGTGAAGCGGGAATTAGTAACATCGGTATAAATTTCCAGCAGTAAGGCGATAAAACGTGACTTCAGGCCCGAATTAGCGCGCCTGAAGGCTTCACATTGGCCCCCTGTCTGGTCTACATTTGGGGGGCTGAAAATTGTGGCTATCGGTGCGTGCAGGCAGAAGAGTGCCAGAATATGGCTTTTCCCTCGCACTCGTTGCTTAGCAAGCGATAAATACACTTTAAGGATAACTTATGAACAAGACTCAACTGATTGATGTGATCGCAGAAAAAGCTGACCTGTCTAAAACCCAGGCAAAGGCAGCGCTGGAATCTACTCTGGCTGCGATCACTGAGTCTCTGAAAGATGGTGATGCTGTACAACTGGTTGGTTTTGGTACTTTTAAAGTGAACCACCGCGCTGAGCGTACCGGTCGTAACCCGCAGACTGGCAAAGAGATTAAAATCGCTGCAGCAAACGTACCGGCATTCGTGTCTGGTAAAGCGCTGAAAGACGCCGTTAAGTAAGACGTCGCACTGCGGTTAAGCTTTAAAACAGGGGGCGTTTCGCCCCTTTTGTTTTTAAGAGGCCAGCCATCATGATTCCGCTGTTACCGCGTTTATCTGTTCTGTTTCTCTCTCTGTTTCTTTTCGGCTGCAGCTCGACTCCGGATATACCTCCCTTTTCTGCCAGTGGCTATCTTGCCGATCGTGGTGTTGTTCGTATCTGGCGCAAAAATAGCGACCATCAGTCAGTTCATATCCGCACCCTCTATACGCCGTTCAGTGGCGGTGAAGGTGAAGTGACTGACTATGTCTGGCTGGAAGAGTCATTGATCAGCATTCAGCGCCAGGTGAAGGGCAAACAACCTGACGATGTAACCCTGCGCTTCGACCAGGCGGGTGGTCTCAACTTTATGCAGCGCCAGCTTGCAGGCCGGCGTGAAGCGGTCAGCCCGGATGCGGTTGAACTCTATAAGTTTGATGCCGAGCGCATGCGTAACCTCAGCGATGCGCTGTTAAGCGGTCAGGTGTTCCTGAAACAGGGACACTGGCTGGGAAACAATGTGCTGGAGAATTGTGAAGGCCAGCAGGTCAGACCCGCTTTTGATGCTGACGAGGTGCAGATGCTGACACAGCAGCAGCGTAGCGCATCGGCACCGCTGATGGTGTCATGGCTTGAAGCACCTGAAGGAATTCAGTTGTTGCGGGTCAGTCAGAAGGATGACTGCTCACAGCAGCCGACAGAAGACGATATGTGAAGTGAAAAGGGGGCACCAGGTGCCCCCTTCGCTTATTTGCGGTTAATAGCGCGGTAGCCGATATCGCGGCGACAGAAACTGCCCTGCCATGAAATTGGCTTTGTCAGCTCGTAAGCCCGCTTTTGTGCCGCAGCGACATCGTCACCCAGCGCAGTGACGCACAGCACACGGCCACCGTTCGTCAGCACCCGATCCTCTTCCAGACGTGTTCCGGCGTGGAATACCTTGCCGTCGGCAACCTCTTCCAGTGGCAGCCCATGAATCTGATCGCCCTGAGCGTAATTACCCGGATAACCGCCTGCCGCCAGTACCACACCCAGCGCAGGACGGGGATCCCATTGTGACTTTTTCTGATCCAGCTTACCGTCACAGGCAGCCAGGCAAAGATCGACCAGATCCGACTGAAGGCGCAGCATGATCGGCTGCGTTTCCGGATCGCCGAAGCGGCAGTTAAATTCGATTACTTTCGGCTGCCCGGTGTGGTCGATCATCAGACCGGCATAGAGGAAACCGGTGTAGACGTTGCCTTCTGCGGCCATGCCACGCACGGTTGGCCAGATAACCTGATCCATCACGCGCTGGTGGATCTCATCGGTGACAACCGGAGCCGGTGAGTAGGCCCCCATACCACCGGTGTTCGGACCAGTGTCGCCATCGCCGACGCGTTTGTGATCCTGGCTGGTGGCCATCGGCAGTACATGCTCGCCGTCTACCATCACGATGAAGCTGGCTTCTTCGCCATCCAGAAACTCTTCAATCACAATGCGGTGTCCGGCATCGCCAAACGCGTTACCGGCCAGCATATCCTGAACCGCATCCTCAGCTTCCTGCAGCGTCATTGCGACAATCACGCCTTTACCTGCGGCCAGGCCGTCGGCTTTAATAACGATGGGCGCACCTTTCTCACGCAAATATGCGAGAGCAGGCTCAACGTCGGTAAAGTTCTGATACGCCGCGCTGGGGATCTGGTGACGTGCCAGAAAATCTTTGGTGAAGGCTTTAGAGCCTTCCAGCTGTGCCGCGGCCTGCGTCGGACCAAAGATAGCCAGCCCTGCCTTACGGAAGGCATCCACGACGCCAATCACCAGCGGCGCTTCCGGCCCGACAATCGTCAGATCGATCTTTTCACGCTGGGCAAATTCAAGCAGGGCAGGGACATCTGTCGCACTGATCGCGACGTTCTGCAGCGCAGGCTCTAATGCGGTGCCCGCATTACCTGGCGCGACAAATACGGTTTCCGCCAGTGGCGACTGGGCCGCTTTCCAGGCCAGAGCATGTTCACGTCCGCCATTGCCGATTACTAAAATTTTCATTTGTTACTCTCCAGAACGATTAATGGCGGAAGTGGCGCATGTCGGTGAAGATCATCGCAATGTCATGCTCATCGGCTGCCGCAATCACTTCTTCATCGCGGATGGAGCCACCTGGCTGGATAACGCAGCTCACGCCTGCCGCGGCGGCGGCATCAATACCATCGCGGAACGGGAAGAAGGCATCTGACGCCATGGCTGAGCCTTTCACTTCCAGACCTTCATCGGCTGCTTTAATACCCGCAATTTTAGCGGAGTAGACGCGGCTCATCTGACCCGCGCCAATGCCGATAGTCATGTTGTCGCGTGCATACACAATGGCATTGGACTTAACGAACTTCGCGACTTTCCAGCAGAACAGCGCATCACGCAGCTCCTGTTCTGTTGGCTGGCGCTTGCTGACTACACGCAGCTGGCTGGCGTCCACCATGCCGAGATCACGATCCTGGACCAGCAGGCCGCCATTGACGCGTTTAAAATCCAGCGCGGCAGTGCGGTTTTGCCACTGGCCGCAGATCAGGACACGAACATTCTGTTTCGCAGCGGTAATTTTTAGCGCGGCTTCGGAAACGGCAGGCGCGATGATCACCTCAACAAACTGGCGGCTGATAATCGCCTGTGCCGTCGCTTCATCCAGCTCGCGGTTAAAGGCAATGATGCCGCCGAACGCGGAGGTCGGGTCGGTCTGGTAAGCACGCTCATAGGCTGCCAGCAGATTGTCACCGGTCGCGACACCACAGGGGTTAGCATGCTTAACAATGACGCAGGCGGGTTCACTGAACTCTTTAACGCATTCCAGTGCCGCATCCGTGTCAGCAATATTGTTATAGGAGAGCGCTTTGCCCTGAACCTGCTGCGCGGTCGCTACTGACGCTTCAGTAATGTTCTCTTCTATATAGAAGGCAGCATCCTGATGGCTGTTCTCGCCGTAACGCATATCCTGCTTCTTAATGAAGTTCAGATTCAGGGTACGCGGGAAACGGCCAGCGGGCTGATTGCGTTCACCGTGATAGGCCGGCACCAGGGTACCGAAGTAGTTAGCGATCATGCTGTCATAGGCGGCGGTATGTTCGAAGGCTTTGATGGCCAGATCGAAACGGGTCTCAAGCGTCAGCGCGTTCTCATGCGCATCCATTTCAGCAATGATGGCGTCGTAGTCACCGCTGCTGACCACAATGGCGACATCTTTATGGTTCTTGGCAGCAGAGCGCACCATGGTCGGGCCACCGATGTCGATGTTTTCCACCGCCTCTTCCAGTGAACATCCTTCACGGGCGACCGTCTGTGCAAAGGGATAGAGGTTAACGACCACCATGTCGATTGGGCTGATGTCGTGCTGCGCCATGATGGCATCATCCTGGCCGCGACGACCCAGAATGCCGCCATGCACTTTCGGATGCAGGGTTTTGACGCGTCCATCCATCATTTCCGGGAAACCGGTGTAGTCAGAGACTTCAGTAACAGCCAGACCCGCATCCGCCAGAAGGCGAGCGGTTCCACCTGTGGAGAGCAGTTCGACACCGTGACTTGAGAGCGACTGAGCAAATTCGAGGATACCGGCTTTGTCAGAGACACTGAGCAATGCGCGGCGTACAGGACGAGGTTGTTGCATGGTGGTTTATCCCTTGGCTTTGTTTCGCGTATATAAGAGCGTTACGTCAGGCTTTACAGCGGTTTTCTCTTCTGTATAAGAAGAAAAGATCAAAAACCTCAGGTAACGCCCCGAAAAGGGGTGTCCGGAATATTGCCGGCATTGTAGCGAAAACGTTTGCGTGATGCTCGCCTAAATTCATTCAGCCTGCTCTGTGTGGATAACATTGTGCGTAACTGCGTATAACAGCGGCTTTTGCTGTGGAATGCAGCGAACGCTCTTTTTTATGCAATTTATGGGTTGCGACTCTCCGGCAACTCCCTATAATGCGCATCCATCAACACGGCACACCGGAAACGGGAAACGGGTTGAAGGTTCAGGAGACTGACCCGCCGGAGAAAAACTTCTGAAATAGAGGTTGACTCTGCAGGAGGAAAGCGTAATATACGCCACCTCGCGACAGGACGCTAACGCACTGTTCGCACTGCTCTTTAACAATTTATCAGACAATCTGTGTGGGCACTCGCAGGAT
>NZ_JBQEPW010000014.1:0-4981 GCF_052045955.1 Pantoea sp. 22096
CGACCCAGCAGGATGTGCTCACGGGTCTGTGGCATCGGGCCATCAGTCGCAGCAACAACCAGGATCGCGCCGTCCATCTGCGCAGCACCGGTGATCATGTTTTTCACATAGTCGGCGTGACCTGGGCAGTCAACGTGAGCGTAGTGACGTGAAGCAGTCTCATACTCAACGTGTGCGGTGTTGATGGTAATACCGCGGGCTTTTTCTTCAGGGGTGCTGTCGATCTGGTCGAATGCACGCGCCTGGCCGCCGTTGGTTTTAGCCAGTACGGTAGTGATAGCTGCAGTCAGGGTGGTTTTACCGTGGTCAACGTGACCGATGGTGCCCACGTTTACGTGCAGTTTGTTACGTTGAAATTGCTCTTTAGCCATCGCTAGTCCCTCTAAGACACGGATATATCAATGATATCATCACATTAACCAGGCAATGCCTGACTGCAAGGAAGTTACAGAGAAAATCAGGAGGGAGATTAAAGGAAGTGGTGCTGATACCCAGAGTCGAACTGGGGACCTCACCCTTACCAAGGGTGCGCTCTACCAACTGAGCCATATCAGCACATCTGGAGCGGGCAGCGGGAATCGAACCCGCATCATCAGCTTGGAAGGCTGAGGTAATAGCCATTATACGATGCCCGCATCCTGGAACTCGGCTACCTGTTCTTTCTGTAGCTTGCAGAAAACAGAGAATGACTCTCTGTTATCTACTGCCTGCCAGCGAAGCTGACCGGCTTTGACTTCGCTAACGCTCAGTCTGAATTCAGGGTGATAAATGACTCACCTGACAGATAAACAGGTTGTCTATCTGTACTCAACCGTGAGGCTGAGATGGTGGTGGGAGAAGGATTCGAACCTTCGAAGTCTGTGACGGCAGATTTACAGTCTGCTCCCTTTGGCCGCTCGGGAATCCCACCTACTTGATTGGTGCCGGCTACCGGAATCGAACTGGTGACCTACTGATTACAAGTCAGTTGCTCTACCAACTGAGCTAAGCCGGCATCAAGTGGTGCGCATTCTAGGAAGGTCGGGCGTCGGATGCAACTAAAAAATCGCATATTTTTTTCTATCGCTTACTATTTGTGCAAATCGTCGCATTTTCGCGATTTTTTGCAGAATATTTGTGCAATCCGGCCCTGTTTTTACCGGCTCAGCCGGTTCTGACCGACGCTTCACTCCGTGCGAAAGCGCTCTTTCGGGCAGATAAATGATCCACGGCCCACGCCTTTATTTTGCCTTTACGCACTGAGTGATGCTTTTTTGAACCACTCTGCATCATTTTTTTGTTCACCGTCGCGCTTCAGCAGAAAATGGAGCCGCTTTGCGACCAAATAAACCGCTTTTTTGGCACCACCGTTACGAACGGTCTCAGAAGGGCAGACGGTTTTGCCGGGGATGTCGTCCGGCATCGGGTTTTGTCTTTCCCCGCCCTTCTGTGTCCTCCTCTCCCGCGTTTACGCCCTCAAGCCAGGCCTGTAGTCGGATAAGGGGATTAACGCCACCCAGTGGCTGTGAGGCGCGGTAAGATAATAAACAACCCCGGATCGGTGAAAACAGCGACTATCGTAACGTTTTGTGGGTATGCCGACGAAAGCGAGATCGCCTCTATCTTTTTACTTCTGTTGAAAGCCATACTGGTGATACCCTCCAGCCCATTGTTCTCACTGATAAACCAGCGATTCGTGACTCACTTCACCCGTACTGTCCTGCTTATCGGCTAACACGCGGTTGATAGTAATGAATTTGCGGTCAGATGCATGCTTATGAATAAAACACCCCCCCTGACAACGCCTTATCTGGAGTTCACTCGTGAGCAGTGGGCTGCATTACGTGATTCTGTGCCGATGACGCTGTCAGAGGAAGAGATCGCGCAGCTCAAGGGCATCAACGAAGATCTTTCGCTGGAGGAAGTCGCAGAAATTTATCTGCCCCTTTCGCGTCTGCTTAATTTCTATATCAGCTCTAACGTTCGTCGGCAGGCGGTACTGGAGCAATTTCTGGGCACAAATAGCCAGAAAATCCCCTATATCATTAGTATTGCGGGGAGCGTCGCGGTCGGTAAGAGTACGACTGCGCGTGTACTGCAGGCGTTGCTCAGCCGCTGGCCTGAACATCGTAAAGTGGAATTGATCACGACGGATGGCTTCCTTCACCCTAATGCCGTGCTGAAAGAGCGTGGCTTAATGAAGAAAAAAGGCTTCCCGCAATCTTATGATATGCACCGGCTGGTCAATTTCGTTTCCGACTTAAAATCCGGAGCCAGTCAGGTGACCGCCCCGGTCTATTCGCACCTGATTTATGATGTCATCCCTGACGGCGATAAAGTGATACAGCAGCCAGATATTCTTATTCTGGAAGGTCTGAACGTATTACAGAGCGGCATGGACTATCCCCATGACCCCCATCACGTCTTTGTTTCGGACTTCGTTGACTTCTCTATCTATGTAGATGCAGAGGAAGACCTTCTGCAAAGCTGGTATATCAATCGATTCCTGAAATTCCGTCAGGGTGCCTTTACCGATCCAGACTCCTACTTCCACCATTACGCCCAGCTCTCAGAGGCAGAAGCGGTTGAGATAGCGGGTAATCTATGGAAAGAGATTAACTGGCTCAACCTGCAGGAAAATATCCTGCCGACGCGTGAAAGGGCCAGCCTGATCATGACCAAAAGTGGCGATCATGCGGTCGACAAGGTTCGCCTGCGTAAATAACCGCGGTCATAAAAAAGCCTGCATCAGTGCAGGCTTTTTTAATCAGACAGGACGCAGTGATATTTCCCCACCCACCCAGGCTTTTATTTCGCCATCCTGCTCCAGTAATAAACCACCCTGGCTGTCGACGCCCCGTGCAATACCATGCACTTCACGTTCGCCGATGAGCAGCTTAACGTGCCGGTTAATAAAATTGTCCAGTGCCGCCCAGCGCGAGATAAAGGCAGTTAATCCCTCCTGCTCAAACAGCGGCAGGGCCTCGCGCAGGCTGTTGATCAGACGGGCTGCCAGCTCATTGCGGTTCACGCTTACTCCGGCCTCCTGCAGATTAATCCAGCCCTGATTAATCTGTGAAGCATCCGCTGTCCGCATCGCCAGGTTGATGCCCGCCCCCATAACGATCTGCGCAGCATCACCGGTTTTGCCGGTCAGTTCGACCAGAATACCTGCCAGTTTCCGATCGTTGAGGTAAATGTCATTGGGCCACTTTACCCGGACATCATCGGCACCGAGTGAACGTAATGTTTCAGCCATAACAATGCCGATGACCAGACTAAGACCCATCGCCGCAGCCGGACCCTGCTCAAGACGCCAGTACATGGACATGTAGAGGTTGGCACCAAAAGGAGAGAACCATTGACGACCACGACGGCCACGACCTGCCTGCTGGTATTCTGCTATGCAGGCGGTGCCAGACGGCATGTCATGCATGCGTTCCAGCAGATACTGATTTGTGGAATCAATCACCGGTATAACCGAGACATGACCCTGCTTCACCTGTGACAGAATTGCCTGCTCATCCAGCAGCTGTATTGGGGCAGAGAGGCTATAGCCTTTCCCTGTCACGGTATAGACGTCAAGACCCCAGCTTTTTAGTGTCTGGATGTGCTTATTGATGGCGGCACGACTCATGCCCAGTGTGTCGCCCAGCTGCTCGCCAGAATGAAACTCACCATCAGATAAAATATCGACCAGTTTGAGCGGGACACTGTGGTCTTTCATACGATCACCCCGACAGCATTGCATTCACCTTGCGCCTGAATAAAGCGGACTTCGGGCTCAAGCCAGACATCAAATTTTTCACCTACCCGGGCGCGCACAGTTTTTGCCAGCGCAACGATATCCTCAGGTGTGGCATGGTCAGCGTTAATCAGTACCAGAGCCTGTTGCTGGTGAACGGCGGCACCGCCGATGCGATACCCCTTCAGCTGACACTGATCGATAAGCCACCCTGCGGCCAGCTTGGTTTCACCATCTGGCATCAGATAGTGTGGCATCGCAGGGAAATGGGTCAGCAGAGAGCTACGCTGCGCCTCGGTGACGACCGGGTTTTTAAAGAAGCTGCCGACATTACCGGTGACTTTCGGATCCGGTAATTTGCTCTGCCGCATCTGGCATACCGCGTGATAGACATCCCAGGCATTGGCTGTCACCGGGTTAAGCGTTTTCAGGTCGCCATAGGTTAATACGGGCTGCCATTGCTTAGGCAATATTATCCCGACCGCGACGATGACATAGCCTGACTGGTAGCGATGTTTAAAAATGCTGTCACGATAGCCAAATTCACAGGCTTCACGATTGAGACGTTCTGTCTCACCACTGTGCAGGTTAAGTACATCCACATATTCGCAGACATCTTTTAATTCCACACCATAGGCGCCAATGTTCTGAATCGGTGCCGAGCCGGTCATCCCAGGGATCAACGCCAGGTTTTCCAGGCCGGTAATCCCTTTTTCCAGCGTACTCTTAACCAGCTGATGCCAGTTCTCACCTGCCCCGACATGCAACTTCCAGCACTCAAATTCATCCTGAATTTTGACGCCTTTGATGCGATTCAGCACTACGGTACCGGCAAAATCCTCCAGGAAGAGGACATTACTGCCTTCACCGAGCACAAGGAAAGGTGTTTGATTACGCTGGCTATCCTGCCATGCGGCCAGAATGGCGGCTGGCGTCTCTGCGACGATGCGTTTTTGTGTGTGTACTTCAAGCCCAAGCGTATTGTCGGCTTTTAAGGAAGGATGCTGGCTGGACATTTGACGGCCTTTACTGAGTTATCTGGCCGTAGTTTACCGTATCAGAGAGGGGTTCTCAGGCTGTTTTCGGAGATTATGGTGCGGTTTTTCACGATCTGCAGACGTAAAAAAGCCCCGCACTCGCGTGCGGGGCTTTTTCACTTATTTGATGCCTGGCAGTTCCCTACTCTCGCATGGGGAGGCCCCACACTACCATCGGCGCTACGGCGTTTCACTTCTGAGTTCGGCATGGGGTCAGGTG
>NZ_JBQEPW010000016.1:0-1211 GCF_052045955.1 Pantoea sp. 22096
AGTGTCGCTGCCGCAGCTTCGGTGCATGGTTTAGCCCCGTTACATCTTCCGCGCAGGCCGACTCGACCAGTGAGCTATTACGCTTTCTTTAAATGATGGCTGCTTCTAAGCCAACATCCTGGCTGTCTGTGCCTTCCCACATCGTTTCCCACTTAACCATGACTTTGGGACCTTAGCTGGCGGTCTGGGTTGTTTCCCTCTTCACGACGGACGTTAGCACCCGCCGTGTGTCTCCCGTGATAACATTCTCCGGTATTCGCAGTTTGCATCGGGTTGGTAAGCCGGGATGGCCCCCTAGCCGAAACAGTGCTCTACCCCCGGAGATGAGTTCACGAGGCGCTACCTAAATAGCTTTCGGGGAGAACCAGCTATCTCCCGGTTTGATTGGCCTTTCACCCCCAGCCACAGGTCATCCGCTAATTTTTCAACATTAGTCGGTTCGGTCCTCCAGTTAGTGTTACCCAACCTTCAACCTGCCCATGGCTAGATCACCGGGTTTCGGGTCTATACCCTGCAACTTAACGCCCAGTTAAGACTCGGTTTCCCTGCGGCTCCCCTATACGGTTAACCTTGCTACAGAATATAAGTCGCTGACCCATTATACAAAAGGTACGCAGTCACCCCCATAAAGAAGGCTCCCACTGCTTGTACGTACACGGTTTCAGGTTCTGTTTCACTCCCCTCGCCGGGGTTCTTTTCGCCTTTCCCTCACGGTACTGGTTCACTATCGGTCAGTCAGGAGTATTTAGCCTTGGAGGATGGTCCCCCCATATTCAGACAGGATACCACGTGTCCCGCCTTACTCATCGAGCTCACAGCGCGTGTGCTTTTGTGTACGGGAGTATCACCCTGTACCCTGCGACTTTCCAGACGCTTCCACTAACACACATGCTGATTCAGGCTCTGGGCTGCTCCCCGTTCGCTCGCCGCTACTGGGGGAATCTCGGTTGATTTCTTTTCCTCGGGGTACTTAGATGTTTCAGTTCCCCCGGTTCGCCTTGCAGCACTATGTATTCATGCTGCAATGATGCACAGAGTGCACCGGGTTTCCCCATTCGGACATCGACGGCTGTAGCGGTTCATATCACCTTACCGTCGCTTTACGCAGATTAGCACGTCCTTCATCGCCTCTGACTGCCTGGGCATCCACCGTGTACGCTTAGTCGCTTAACCTCACAACCCACAGGCGTTTTGCAACGCTGCAGACTGCA
>NZ_JBQEPW010000018.1:0-569 GCF_052045955.1 Pantoea sp. 22096
CCGTCGCTTTACGCAGATTAGCACGTCCTTCATCGCCTCTGACTGCCTGGGCATCCACCGTGTACGCTTAGTCGCTTAACCTCACAACCCACAGGCGTTTTGCAACGCTGCAGACTGCAAGCATTTGAGAGACTCGAACGTGCCGCGTTTTTCATTCTTGTTACGGAGAATGAAAGCGACACGTCGTTTCAATTTTCAGCTTGTTCCGGATTGTTAAAGAGCAAATATCTCAAACGCGACCCGGCTGCTTACGCAGCCAGAACGGCTTTGAGATACTGTATGGCGACATCTTTCACCTGTCACCAAGCAGGTGGCGTCCCCTAGGGGATTCGAACCCCTGTTGCCGCCGTGAAAGGGCGGAGTCCTAACCGCTAGACGAAGGGGACACGATAGTGTCACGACTTCGCAGCCGTCCTGCTCATTACTTTTTTATCAGACAATCTGTGTGGACACTGCGCGGGAAGGTATCTTCAGGTAAGGAGGTGATCCAACCGCAGGTTCCCCTACGGTTACCTTGTTACGACTTCACCCCAGTCATGAATCACAAAGTGGTAAGCGCCCTCCCGAAG
>NZ_JBQEPW010000019.1:0-560 GCF_052045955.1 Pantoea sp. 22096
AAATCCCTCCACCTACGCGCCAGCGTGCCTTCTCCCGAAGTTACGGCACCATTTTGCCTAGTTCCTTCACCCGAGTTCTCTCAAGCGCCTTGG
Source organism: Pantoea sp. 22096 (assembly GCF_052045955.1). NCBI lineage: Bacteria > Pseudomonadati > Pseudomonadota > Gammaproteobacteria > Enterobacterales > Erwiniaceae > Pantoea > Pantoea sp. 22096. The sequence goes on from NZ_JBQEPW010000019.1 coordinate 94, forward strand.
TATTCTCTACCTGACCACCTGTGTCGGTTTGGGGTACGATTCTGTGTTACCTGATGCTTAGAGGCTTTTCCTGGAAGCTGGGCATTTATCACTTCAGCACCGTAGTGCCTCGTCGTCACGCCTCAGCGTTAATAAGGGACCGGATTTACCTGGACCCTCCGCCTACACGCTTAAACCGGGACAACCGTCGCCCGGCTGATATAGCCTTCTCCGTCCCCCCTTCGCAGTAACACCGAGTACAGGAATATTAACCTGTTTCCCATCGACTACGCCTTTCGGCCTCGCCTTAGGGGTCGACTCACCCTGCTCCGATTAACGTTGAACAGGAACCCTTGGTCTTCCGGCGAGCGGGCTTTTCACCCGCTTTATCGTTACTTATGTCAGCATTCGCACTTCTGATACCTCCAGCATGCCTCACAGCACACCTTCGACGGCTTACAGAACGCTCCCCTACCCAACAACACATA
>NZ_JBQEPW010000020.1:0-545 GCF_052045955.1 Pantoea sp. 22096
ATGCCTGGCAGTTCCCTACTCTCGCATGGGGAGGCCCCACACTACCATCGGCGCTACGGCGTTTCACTTCTGAGTTCGGCATGGGGTCAGGTGGGACCACCGCGCTAAAGCCGCCAGGCAAATCTTGGTGCACGAAACGAATCTTTTACGCCATGACCGCGTTGCCATCGCTCAGCCACACCGGTCACATACCTCAGTATGCTCCCGCTGATGTCTTCGCTCTGCGCCTTGTCACGCCGCAAAATCTTTCGTTTCCGCTAATTTTATCCGGAATAAGCTGAAAATCGTGTCTCTCAAAAACGCCTCTGGCGTTGTAAGGTTAAGCCTCACGGGTCATTAGTACCGGTTAGCTCAACGCATCGCTGCGCTTACACACCCGGCCTATCAACGTCGTAGTCTTCAACGTCCCTTCAGGACCCTCAAGGAGTCAGGGAGAACTCATCTCGGGGCAAGTTTCGTGCTTAGATGCTTTCAGCACTTATCTTTTCCGCACTTAGCTACCGGGCAGTGCCATTGGCATGACAACCCGAACACCAGTGGTGCGT
>NZ_JBQEPW010000021.1:0-522 GCF_052045955.1 Pantoea sp. 22096
CTTCGGGAGGGCGCTTACCACTTTGTGATTCATGACTGGGGTGAAGTCGTAACAAGGTAACCGTAGGGGAACCTGCGGTTGGATCACCTCCTTACCTGAAGATACCTTCCCGCGCAGTGCTCACACAGATTGTCTGATAGAAAATAACGAGCAAAGTGTCTTTCGAAGACAGACTTAATTGTCCCCTTCGTCTAGAGGCCCAGGACACCGCCCTTTCACGGCGGTAACAGGGGTTCGAATCCCCTAGGGGACGCCAAAGCTTGGTGACAGGTGAAAGATGTTGCCCACATATCTTAAAGATGACTTACGAGTCATGTTTAAGATATTGCTCTTTAACAATCCGGAACAAGCTGAAAATTGAAACGACGTGTCGCTTTCGTTCTCCGTAACAAGAATGAAAAATGCGGCACGTTCGAGTCTCTCAAATGCTTGCAGTCTGCAGCGTTGCAAAACGCCTGTGGGTTGTGAGGTTAAGCGACTAAGCGTACACGGTGGATGCCCAGGCAGTCAGAGGCGATGAAG